>JAJBTZ010000035.1 GCA_020860605.1 Ruminococcus sp.
ATTCAAGATAATTGACCCGACAGTTATTGACATCGACCGAAAGCAGCTTCAGGAGGCCTACCTCTGGACTGACGAGATGCTCGAAATGCTCGACGAGTGCAACAGACTTGTCCAGGAAAACACCATAATGTACTACACTGGTGACCTTGGAAGCGGTCTTGATTCAACCTTCAGCTCGCTCGACTGGGGCATCAACCGCAGTGGAGCCTCATACTCCTGGGCACAGCTCAAGGAAACCTATGGTGACAGGCTCGAATACTACATCGATGAACTGAACGCTCAGATTGATGCGTATCTTGACACAGGAGAGCTTGTGTCGTAAATTACAACCAGTTCCCAGCTTTTAAAAGCTTTTCACAACGGGGAAATACCGATTGCATAAGTGCAGTCGGTATTTTCTTTTTATGTGTTCTTATTCAACAAAATCCGGCAGATCTGAATAGAAAATATTTCATATCTCAGAATCCATCAATGAAAACATTACAATAACTCATTGCTATTCTTCTTAAAATAGGATATAATAATTTTTAGGCATTTTTAACAACCAATTTCAACAATAGCTTGTGAACACTATGTAAAAAGGAGGACAACATGTTTAAGAGAATTGTCGCCGTATTGTGTACACTCATTATGGTAATAGCCCTTGTAGGATGCGGGAGCTCGTCAAGAGAAATCGTTTATCTTACGCTTTCAACTGAAGACTCAGCAGCAATATTAGCTGCTGCAGGAATTACGCTTCCTGATGTAGAGGAAGCAGCGGGTGCCGGAACTGTTGTCAAATGGTTCTGCTGGTACGACCCGTTCAACAACTACTCGGAAGACGAGATCGTCAACACTGGCTACTACACATTCACCGAGAAATATGGCTGCTCTATCGAATGGATTGAAACCACCTATTCGATAAGGTATGACGACCTTGCGAACCTTATTCTGTCATCCAATTCGCCTGATTGCTACCCTGCTGGCTCATACGCGACAGCGGTGTATCCCATGAAGTGCATAAAGGGCACATTCGTCAGCGTTGATGACTATGTCGACTATACCGACCCTCTTTGGTCGGGCATGGCTGAAACTGCCGACTACTTCGTTCTCGGCGGAGAGCACTATGCAATAGTCACGGACCTCACATACCGCAATGTCGTTTCCTACAACCGAAGAGTTGTTGAGGAATGGGGCTTTGATGACCCGGCAGAGCTTTACTACAATGACGAATGGACCTGGGATGTATTCTACGACATGTGTGTAGAATTTTCCGATCCTGATGAGGACAGATATGCCCTTGACGGCTATGCCTATCAAAGAGGAATCATAGAGTCAACTGGTCAGGAATTGCTTCAGATTGACGAAAATGGTATCTTCTATTCAAACATCGATTCGCCTGAAATAGAGCGAGCACAGGGCCTCATATACAACCTGGTGAAAAACGACTGCACTTATCATGAGGGCACTAACTACTGGGCTCTGAGAACCAAAGGCGGTGCTCAGTTTGGCGCTGGTATTGCAGACGGGCTCTGCTTGTTCTACATAATCGAAACCAGCTACTTCACGATGACTGTTGAGGAGATAACTCCCCTCTGGGGCGACGTCACCGAGGGCGAAGTCATGTTCTGCCCGCTTCCCAAGGACGATGATGGCGACGGAACCTATTATCTCAACTCAGCTCCTGAAGGATATATGCTTGTTGCAGGCGGAAGCAACCATGCAGGCACTGCACTTCTGGCTGCTTGTGAGAGATTCAAGATAATCGACCCGACGGTTGTCGACATCGATCAGAAGCAGCTGAAGGAGATATACTACTGGACTGACGAGATGCTCGAGATGGATTCCATCTGCTACGAGATTGCTGCTGCAAATCCAAGAATGGTTCTCACGGGCGACCTCCCGGATGTACTCGACAACTCTCTGGACACCATGCTCAACAGCATCACAAGAACTGATGAGCCAACGACATGGGCACAGATTAAGGAGTCGTATAGCGACAGGATTGACTATCTGATTGAAGATCTGAATTCACAGATTGCAGAGTTTAACGCATTAACATAGTTCAGACTATTTTACATCGGGGAATACCGGCCATTCCTATGGGTGGTCGGTATTTTCATATTGACAAACGGGTCAGCTATCATTTAGAATATTCTTAGAATTATTTCGAAAGGAGCATTATTATGAAACGAATTTTGAGTATTTTTCTGGCTTTTGCGCTTACTCTCAGCCTTTGCGGGTGCGGGGATGGCGCTGTGAACGATGACGCCGAGGTGACTGAGGCCACTGAGGCTACTACAAAGGAGGAGACTGAAGTGGAGCCGGTTGTTTATACTTATGATATGAGCACACTGCCGGAGGTTTCGGAGCTTGAAGCTTCGGATGCTTTGACCGACCCGTTCACGTTCTTAGACGGCAGCTATGTCGACAACGAGGACGACTGGGCAAGAAGAGTGGCGGAGATCAAGGCGATGTATCAGTACTACATGTACGGAATCTGGCGGGACGGCTCGGATGAGGAGCTCACCTACTCGCTCGACGGGTCGACACTGACTCTTTACATCACGAGAATCAGCACTGGGGCGACCACGAGCTTCACGGCGACGGTAACCCTTCCCGACAGCAAGGCTCCTGATGGCGGTTATCCCGTTGTTGTCGGGATGCATTCTGGCATCAGTGAGGACACGATGACTGCGAACGGCTATGCCGTCATCACTCTTGACTACTATGCCTATGCGGTGGCTTCGGATGACACGAACCACACTGGCGCCTTCTATGACCTCTACCCCTATGGCGACGACTGGCAGGAGCAGACGGGAGTTCTGATGGCGTGGAGCTGGGGTTGCTCGAAGATTTTAGACGCTCTCGAAGCCGGGCTTGGAGATGAGCTCGACATCAGCTGTGAGAACACTGCCGTCACCGGCGTTTCCCGTTGGGGAAAGGCAGCCATTGTCTGCGGAGTTTATGAGACGAGGTTCAAGCTCGTCATGCCGTCCTGCTCTGGCGCAGGAGGAGTGGCGCTGTTCAGATACACTTCCGAGGGGAAGACCTACGACTTCAGCTCAGTCGGAGCTTCGAGCTCCTACACATACACCCAGAACGAGCCACTTTCGAGCCTTCAGGCTTCAGGCGAAGTTGGATGGTTCTGCGACAGATTCAAGGAGTTCAAGTCGGTTGAGTATCTGCCTTTTGATCAACATCTCTTGCTCAGTACAATCGCGAGCGAGGACAGATACCTCTTCATCATCGGCTCCTGCATCTACGAGGACTGGGTCAATGCCCCGTCAATGTGGTATGCCTATGTCGCTGCGGAATATGTCTACGACTATCTCGGCCTCTCGGACCACATAGCCATCAACATCCACCAGCAAGGCCACGCTGTTATCGCCGAGGATGTCGAGTATATGGCGGATTACTTCGATTACCATGTCTATGGGATCGAGCCGGAGCTTGATTTGGATGACCTCAAGACTTCCGTCTTTGCGCTCGAAGTTAATGCGGACGAAAGTATGGAGGATTTTAATAAAAGGTGGATGGATGGGTTGTCGTAAGCCCATCCGAAACCAAGGCAGTTGCCCGAAGGGCAACTGCACGCTCGCCCCTTCGGGGCTCGCGCCCTCTCAGTCGCCTTCGGCGCCAGCTCTCCCAGAGGGAGAGCCAAGATTTCCACTTGCACAAAGCTTTCCTTGAGGCAGCAACTTGGCTCCCCCCTCCGGGGGAGCTGGCAGCTGCGAAGCAGCTGACTGAGAGGGCGCGAGCCCCGAAGGGGCGAGCGCTGCAAGTTCGGCGAAGCCGAACTTGCCGACTTGCCGAAGGCAAGTCGTCGCGACACGAAGGGAGCGCGGTCGCCACGGAGTGGCGACAAATTTCATCAAAAATCGACGTTTGTCTAAAAATAATAGGTGACAAATTGAGTTAGTTGTGCTATAATGAAATAATACTTTTCGTCAATAAAGGGGAATTTTACTCAGGGGCATTTTTTTGAGCTTAACAAAGGGATATGAAGGCTTAAAGCGGGAGGCGAAGTTATTGCTATATACAAACGATTACCTCAAGTTCACCGAGTATGCATGGGAGAAGTTCTACGACTCGGTCGATTCGTCGACTTTTCCTGAAAACGACACGAGTGTCATATATGAATCTTTATCGGAAAACCTCGATGCGATGCCGTTCTGCGTCTATCTGAAAAGATTTCTGCACGAGAGAATGGGGCTCGATGGTGACTATATGGAGACGCCTGTAGAGGTCTATCAGAAATATCTCTGCGATGAGTTTGAGAAAAGAGGCGTTCCAGCCTCGTTCGACTCGAAAACTGCGAGGATGAGCTCGACTGCCCGTAACTGGCTCAACCAGCAGACGGTCAAGCGAAGCGTTGTATTCCTCCTTGCTTTCGGGCTCGGAATGGGCACTGACGACGTCAACGACTTCCTCGAGAAGGCCCTCCACGAGCGCTACATCAACCCGAAGGAGCCCCTTGAAACCATCAGCTGGTATTGCTTCGAGCATGACATGGACTATCAGGGCTTCCAGTATCTTTGGGGAAAATATCTCGAGCTCCCGTCGAGAACCTTCACAGAGCTCGACCAAATCCTTGAGAGCAGAACCTCAGCTGTTCGGTCCCGCCTCTTCCAGGTCCAGACGGAGGAGGACCTCATGTACTTCCTCTCGGTTCTCAAGTCCCATAATCAGGAGTCGAAGATGAGTGTTTCGGCGAGGATCAACTTCAACGACCTCTATAACAAGTCGAGGCTCCTGGTCGCTAATCTCAAGAACCAGATGGAGGAGGAGCGGTTTTCCCGGGAAATGAAGGAATATCGCGAGACTCTCTCCCGTGACCCAAGGCTCACAGACGAGGAGAAGTTTGCAAGGATGGAGTCCAGACGCCTCACGATGCACTACTACACCCCGAAGGACGTCACCGAGGGCGACCTCGAGAAGGTCATCTGCTCTGCTGTCCCCACCGACAAGCACGGAAACCTCATCCCAGCGAAGGCGTCGTCCCTGAACAAGGCCTTCTACGGCAAGCGCTTCACCCGCCAGCACATCCACGACATCCTCTACAACAAGATCGACGTCGACCGCTTCGACCTCATAACCCTCAATTTCTTCATCTACTCCCAGTCAGGCGACAGCTACTCAAGGAACCTGAACCGCTTCAACGGCTTCATCGAGTCCACAAACTGGATCCTCGCCGAGTGCTCCATGGGCGACCTCTACGTGACGAACCCCTACGAGTCTTTCGTCCTCATGTGTATGCTAGCCGACGACCCCCTAGGCACCTACGCCGACGTCCTCGAGCTCTCGTACCATGATGGCAAGGAGCAGGAGTATGAGATTAAATAGGAATTTTTGAATATGAAAAGGCCCCAAACGCGTGTTTGGGGCTTTTTTGGGGGATTTTGGGGGTTATTTGTAGGAGGTTGGTGCGGAAATGCGACAGCCTACAAACATGCTGTCGGTGACGGGGCCGTTTGCGAAGAAGTCTTCCGAGACAATGAGCTCTTCGAGGGATCTGCAATTCATGGACATCATCGTCATAGTCTTGACCTTTGAAGTGTCGAAGAAGCTAATGTCGAGCGACTCGAGGCTTTGGCAGCCATCGAACATGTAGCCCATGTAAATGACGCTCGAGGTGTCGAAGTTGTCGCCGAAGGTGATCGACTCAAGGGAACGACAATTTCTGAACATCTGCGCCATGCCAGTTACACCTGCGGTGCTGAAGCAGGTTAAGTCAACCGACTCAAGCGAGGTGTATTCATAAAACATCTGGAAAGTACTGTCACCCGCCAAAACTCCTCCGTCACCCGCTATATAGAGATGAGTCCCATCAAGCCAAGCCAGAACACTTTCATCTTCCTCAAGAGAAAAATCCCATGCATCAGACGGTGCCGAGTCCAAGGAGTCTAAGAAAGTGATTGCTGTTATCTTTGACTTGTCATAGTAATCTTCACTTTGAAGGAGACTGTTGTTTAGGACAGATGTCTGACTCGCAGGTGCAGTGGTGGTAGTTACAGGCGTGGTTGTAGTCACTGGGGTCGTAGTCGTTGCTGGCGTAGTAGTGGTCGTTGGCGTAGTAGTTGTCGCCGGAGCTGTCACCTTTGTAGTCGCCACCGTAGTCGTCGCAGCAGTAGTGGTCTGGTAGTCGTCCTGAGTATTCGCCTGCTTGGCGGTGCCTCCGAAGTTGGTGAACCAGAACCAGAGCAGGGCCGCTATCGCTATCGCGCCGATGGCAAGGATCAGTATCGTACCAGGAAGTTTGCTTTTCTTGTTTTCCATTGCTTATACCTCACTTCTTAAAAATCTTATTCAGGCGGGATTTGAAGGACTTGGCTTCCTTTTGTTCCTTTCGGTCTTGCCTGAACTGCATGGTGGTCAGAGCTAACTGGTAATCTTCTGAATTCTCAGGAATTTTCTTGAAGTCGCGCTTAAGGGCGATGTCTATCAGATCCTCCATGGAGTTATCCTGGGCCTTGCCCACAAGGTTGTACACGATTGCAGCGAAAATATAAGACACAGGAATCATTATGAGCGCGACAGCTTTTGGAATCTCCACCACCGTCGTCAACAGGAGTATAAAAGAAATACATACCGTTCCTAAGGCTAAAATGAACCTCAAGCGACGGAGCCAATACTTTCTCTTCTTTTGCTTCCGCACCAGTTCCTTGCCAAGCCTGGTCGCCTCTTCGGAAAACCAGTACCTGTCATAGTCAAAAGTGTATAGCCTTCTTGCCATCAAAATCACTTCTTTCCTTTTTGTCGGCTTACTTCTTCGCTTTCCTTTGCTCCTTCAGGACTCGCCTTTGCATTACGGCCTGATAGGCGTAGCGGTACTCATCGGAATATGGGGAGAGGAGCTGGAGGTCTCTTTCAAGGGCAGCGTCAATTTTGTCCTCTGTCTTTTTGTCGCTTAATTCTGTGAGTTTGTTGTAGGCGAAGTTGGTCAAAAGCGCTGCAACAATCAATCCTACAACGTCAATCACCATGCCAGTCACCTGTAGTGCAACAGAGTCGAGCCTCAGAAGGCTGCTGCCGAGCATCATTATTGCGCCACCAATAAAGCATGTACCCAGAATTATTACATAAACCTTATCATGCCCGACCTTCCTCCTCTCCCGACGATTCGCCAGATTTTTCGAAAGCCTCGTCGCCTCCTCTGAGAACGGATACTGCTGATAGGTGTAGGTATACGGTATTTTAATTCCTGCCATTTTTAATTCCTCTTTCTAAATTATTTATATTCCGTCGGCTCAGATATGCCAGCATCTTCGAACATATAAGCAGTCTGTGGGTTGTTGATGAAGAAATCTTCAGAAACAATCAGCGTTTCAAGTGAATTACAGGAGAGGAACATCTGCCTCATGGTTGTTACATTAGATGTATCAAAAGTACTCAAATCCAGTTCTGTAAGGCTATTGCACCACTGGAACATCTTTGACATATCAGTTACATTAGAAGTATCTAAGCAAGCCAAATCGATCGATTCAAGCGACTGATAATTCATGAACATGCTCTCTGCGCTTGTGTCCGCCAGAACTCCTCCATCCCCTGCTATATAGAGATGAGTCCCGTCAAGCCAAGCAAGCACTGAGCCATCGCCGTTCAGGGAGAAATCCCATGCTACTGGCGGGGTTGTGTCGAAGGAATCTAAGAACGTGATTTCGGTTATTTCAGACCTTTCGAAATATTCCTCACTCTGGAGGAGGGTGTTGTCGAGGACAGCGGTGGCATTGGCGGTGGCCTCGGGCTTTTCAAGAGTGGTGCCCTCATACATGCCGGTGGTGTCGGCACCTGCGGTGGTGAAGCTGTCGGAAACTATGAGTTTCTTAAGACTCGAGCAATTGTAGAACATGTAGGACATGTCAGTGACGCTTGAGGTGTCGAAGCCACTTAAATCGAGGGAGGTAAGAGAGGAGCACTCGTAAAACATGCTCCGAATAGTTGTAACATTCGAAGTGTCAAAGTCATCCAAATCAAGTGAGGCAAGGGATGTACATTCATAGAACATGTAACTCATGTCGGTGACATTTGAGGTATCGAACTCGCTCAGATCAAGAGAAGTGAGGGAGGGGCATTTTACAAACATACTTTCCATCGTGGTGATATTCGAGGTGTCGAAGTCGCTGAGGTCAAGAGTCGTGAGAGATGAGCACTTGCCGAACATGCTCCGCATGTTGGTGACGCTTGAGGTGTCAAAGCTGTCGCCGAAGTCGATTTCAACAAGAGCGGTGCAGTCGTAGAACATGCAATACATCGTGGTGACGCTTGAGGTGTCGAAGTCGTCGCCGAATTCAAGCTTCGTCAAAGACGAGCAGGCACGGAAGGTGTGGCTCATGTCCTCGACATTCGAGGTGTCAAACTCGCTCAGGTCGAGCGACTTGAGAGAAACACAGTCGAAGAACATGCTGTACATGCTGGTGACCTCAGAGGTGTCGAAGCCCTCTCCGAAGATAATTAACTCGAGCGACTGGCACTCGTAGAACACGCCACTCATGTCGGTGACGTTTGAAGTATCGAAGCCCGAGAAATCGACGGAAGTGAGCGAAGTGCAGTTATTGAACAGGCCATACATGGTCGTCACATAAGAGGTGTCGAGCCCGCTCAGGTCGATCGTTTCGAGCGAAGTGTAGTCAGAGAACAGCTTTGAAGCATCCGGCTGGGCGACGACTCCGCCTTCGCCTGCTATGTAGAGGCGGGTGCCTCTCTGCCAGGCGAGGACGCTGGCGTCCTGGTTTATGGAGAAGTCCCACGTACTGGCGGGAGCGGTCTCGAGAGAATCGAGGAAAACGATCTCGGTTATATCAGCCTTTTGGAAATAAACGTCGCTCTGAAGGACGCTGTTGTCGAGCACCGATAGCTCAGTGATGGTCGGAATCGTTATCACTGGCGACTGAGTGGTGGTAGAATGGGTCGTTGTGGGAGTGGTGGTGTGAGAAGTGGTGCTCTTCTCATTGGTGCCGGAAAAGTTCAGCCAGATGGCGACAACCATTCCCGCCACGATGAGCCCGATAATAACTATCAGCACCCTCACAATAATCCTGTTCCTCTTTTCAACCGGCATCCTGTCCCGACTGTTATCATTAAAATTATTATTCATTATAATACCCTCTTTTCAGTATTTCGGCCCCATGTCCGATACCCTAATTATACCACTCACCTCCCCTAGTCCCGTAGTTTCGATTTTCCCAAGAAAGCAACCCGCCGGCATCTAATCGACACCGGCGGGCAGCTCTATTTCAGAAAGAAACCGCACCCGACGAGGTAGGTAAGTCGCCGGGGCGAAGGGAATGGCTAGGTTATTCATATTTTGTGCCAGCATACATGGCACCAGTATATATTGCGTTACTTCCGAAGTCATCTGGAAGAATTAATTCTTCCAAGCGATAACAGCTAATGAACATATTACTCATATCAGTAACTTTTGACGTGTCAAAGTTACTCAAGTCAAGACTGGTAAGCTTCGAGCAGTAACAGAACATGCCATTCATAGAGGTTACCTTAGCAGTGTTAAAATTACTAAGTTCAATTGCCGTAATTGCGGAACAATTGCCAAACATGAAGCCCATGTTTTCAACCTTTGAGGTGTTGAAGCTTGATACATCAATCGAAGTCAGAGATGAACATGAACTAAACATGCAATACATATTTGTGACTTTCGATGTAGCAAAACTACTCAAATCAAGAGAGGTGAGGCTTGAGCACTTGTAGAACATGGAGGACATATCGGTGACATTTGCAGTGTTGAAGCTCGAGAGGTCGAGGGAGGTGAGAACCTCACACTTATTGAACATAAATGACATGTTGGTCACATTCGCCGTATTGAAGCTATTGCTGAACTTAATCGAAGTAAGTTTAAAGCAATCAGAGAACATTGCATACATTGTGGTGACGCTCGAGGTGTCAAAGCCAGAAAGGTCAAGGGAAGCCAAAGCCTCACATTTATAGAACATGTAGGACATATCGGTAACATTCGATGTGTCAAGATCGCTGCCGAACTTAATTGAAGTAAGTACTAGACAGTCATCGAACATGGCTATCATGGTAGTGACATTTGAGGTATCAAATCCAGAAATATCGATTGAGGTGAGCTTTTCACACTTGTAAAACATGTAGGACATATCAGTCACACTTGATGTGTCGAAGTTACTGCCGAACTTAATCGAGGTAAGTGCAAAGCACTCATCAAACATACACTGCATGGTGGTAACGTTTGACGTGTCAAAGCTGCTCAAATCAAGTGATTTAAGTGAAGTGCAATACTTGAACATAGAATTCATGCCCTCAACATTCGAGGTATCCATTCCATTCAAATTAAGCGAAGTGAGTGAATTACATTCCAAAAACATGAATCTCATATCAGTAACATTCGACGTGTCGAGGCTTGAAACGTCAAGCGACGTGAGAGAGCTGCAATAGCCAAACATGGCGTACATGTTGGTAGTGTCTGATGTGTCGAGGCCACTGAGGTCTACAGACTTCAGTGAGGTGTACTGGTATAGCAGATAGGATGCATCCGAGGCGGTCTTGACTCCGCCGTTAGCTGCGACGTAGAGATTGTTGTCGTCATCAACCCATGCCAGCACGCTGCCATCTTCATCACGGGAGAAGTCCCAGGCGTCATTTGGTGCCGAACTGGTAGAGGTTAAGAAGCTTACTGTGACTATATTCGCCTTGGTGAAGTATTCGTCATAGTAGAGCATGTCCTTGTCCAGGACACGCGAGCCTGTGGATACTTCCGTGGTCGTGGTCGACGTAGTAGTCGTCGCCTGCTTCTTCGTAGTCGCTGCCGTAGTGGTGGCGGGGGTGGTTCCCCTGTCGTTCTTGTCGCTATCGCCAGAGATATTCACCCACACGGCGATTACCATGCCGGCGAGGATCAGGCCGATGAGGACTATGAGAACCGGGACGAGCTTTGAGGAGCCCTGCTTCTTGGGCTTATCGGCGGGCTTCTCGTTATAGAGGGCGCTCGCGAAGGCGTCTACCGACTGGTAGCGGTCTCTTGAGCGGACGGAGAGCGCCTTCATAATCGCTCTTTCCTGCGAGAAGGTGAGGCCGGCGCCGTATTTGTTTGGCGAGACGATTTCGTCGTCGGTGATGCGGTCAGTAGCACGAGGCGGGGTCACGCCGGTCAGGCAGTAGTAGATCGAGGCTGCGAGGGCGTAGACATCCGTCCAGGGGCCCTGGCCACTTCTCTGGTACTGCTCAAGTGGCGCGTAGCCATGCTTCAGGGTGATCGTCTGGGTCTCCGAGCCTTCGGAGATGTCCTTGGCGCAGCCGAAGTCGAGGAGCTTTAAGCTCCCGTTCTCGAGCATCAGGTTGTCGGGGCTGATGTCCCGATGGATAAGCCCGGTTTCGTGCATAGTCGACAAAGCCTTGAACATCGGCTTCATCATCTCAAGGAGCTCCGTTGCTTGAATTCTCCCGCCTCTTTCAGCCGTCAGAGCCTTGAGGGTTGTCCCCTCGACATACTCCATGACGATATAGGCGGTGTTGTTCTCCTCGAAAAAGTCCTTGACGCCAACGATATGAGGCTGGCGGTCGAGCATACCCATGGTTTTGGCCTCTCGGAGGAACTTTTCCTTTCCTCTCTCGAAGCTTTCCTGGCTGCTGTATGTCGGATAGACATCGCGCGAGAGCCCAGAGGTTCTCGAGGCACAGCCGGCAGGGTAATATTCCTTGATGGCGATCTTGAGGCCAAGCTTGAGGTCGCGGCCGACATAGGTGATGCCGAATCCGCCTTCGCCCAAAACCCGTCCCACAAGATACCTCTCCTGCAGCACACTTCCCGGCACGAGCTGATGCGGTGCCGGCACATAATTCGCCGAATTATACCCGCAAGAACAGCTCTCCCCATTCTTCAGAGGCGCCATGCAATATTTACAATAAGTAATTTCCTTCACTAAAACCCGCTCCCTTTGATGGATTTTTTAGCTTACTCTGACCACTGCTACTCCAGTGAGGTTGGCATAATTGCCGCCGTCTTTGCCTGCCCACCAATTCAAAAGAACACCATCGCTTACATCAAATCCGGCATCTTCAAAGGCTTCCTTAATCTCGACTAGCGAAACAATTATAACCCCGCTTCTGTCAACTCCGCCGATCTGTTCGCCGAAGAGTGCAGTAATCATGTTCCAGTTTGAGGTATAAATCCCCATAGGTCCCCAGCCAAGATGATCTTCGTCTATGAGATCGTAGTAAATGTACAAGTACAACTCTGGGTCGGTAAAGTCGTAATCCTGCAAGAAGCTGAGCTCACCAGTATCAGTCATTTTCTCGGAGTAGAGAACAGTTTCACCTGAGCTGGCTGTAGTTGTTGCAACTGTCGTTGTGGCAGGTGCCGTTGTTGTGGCCGGAGTAGTGGTTGTGGCGGGTGCAGTCGTTGTAACGGGTGCCGTGGTGGTCACGGCTGTAGTGGTAACGGCTGCTGAGCTTGAGCGCGCAACCGTGCCTGTTGTAGCCAAATCAATGCTGATAATGTCCTCACCCTCCACTCCTATGTAGAAGAAGAAACCATCGGAGACATCGTAGCCGAGTCCTTCGGCTCTTTGTTTGAGAATTGTGAGAGGGATATACTCGTATCCGCAATCGTGAGCCATTACGACATATACCGCAGCATTATCGCCGTTCGGGTCGCCTACATAGATAGTTCCTACATAATTGCTAGAGTAAGTTTCCTGATTGTCGTAGTAAATGCAAGCGTACTGATTCTCATCAGAGAAATCTGCTTCATCGCTGTTCATAGCACTCCAGTCATAGCCCTTGTAGCTTTTTATCGTGGTAAGAGACAACTCTTCAGTCGGGTCGTAGAGCTCAACTGATATGTATGCTCCGTAGACAGGCATAGTGAACGTGAAGTCGTAGTGAATAACTTCTCCAACCCAGTCATAAGAGTCACAGCCGAAATAGGTGATGGTATAGTCAACGACGTTGCCGTCGATGTCTGTTATGCTGATATCCTTGAGCTGGTGATAGGGTGACGGGACAATAAGCTGAGCGTTGACCTCGTCGCCGTAAGCGTAGACCTCATACCAAACTTCGCCATCTCCACCCGTGATCTCAATATTCATCGGGAAGAAGAAGGCTTCATCCACAACTTCAACCTTTGTCACGTGGATATCTTTGCCTGACACGTCGTTATCGATATAAAGGCTGAACCATTCATCAACGTTGCCGACAGCTTCAAGGATCTCGGAGCACATGAAGGAAATGGTGTAGGTTCCGTCATCGTTTCTCACAGATGTAACTCTGGATGCATAAACCCAACCTTCGGGAACCTGAAGGGCAAGCAGGATGTAGGGCGAATCGGCTGTAATATCGACATAATTTCCATTCTCGACAGCTGCCACAAATCTTTCCCAGCGCTCGTCTTCGTTGCTGATGGCCATGCTGCCATATCCAGCAGTTCCGACAGTGATGTCGATATCAAATGAGGTCAGAGGCTCAACAGAGACTTCCTCCTCCGTCTCATCACCGCTCTCCCTATACGTCACCGAAATAAGCGAGAAGTCTCCGCCTTCTACGGCGTTTACGAGGGCTATGTGGGCGATGGGCTTGGTGGGGTCGAGGGTGAGGCTCAGGCTGGTGCCGAAGGAGTAGCCGGTGTCAACAGTGGTGCCGGCGGTGGTGCCGTCAGTGTAGGTCACCTCGAGCTTCAGGGTGTACATCTCGGAGAAGTAGATTTTGACGTACTCGAGATAAACCTCGTCCGAGAACTCCCAACCGATGGAGGAATAGAAGCTCTCGAAGGAAACTGTCCTCGTGTAGGCGTCATAGCTTACGGAGCCTTCCTGATAGCTGCCGATGTCGACGCCAGCAATCGGGAGCCAGTTTTCAGTGGTGGAGGCGACGACGTTGTCGTTATTGCCATCATCACTCTTATTCGTCCCAGTCACCGCCAGCACTATTGCCGTGACGGCGAGGACTATGACGACGACCATTGCGACTATTACGAACGCGATGCGCTTTTTGCTAAGGGAGGTTTCGGGAGTGGTCTCCTCAGAGGTCTCTGGGGTCTCGCCTGAAGTGTCGTCGATGGCGGACTCGGTGACGGGGACCTCGTCGGTGACGAAGAGCTTTTCGGGCTCCTCCTGGTTTTCGGGAACGGGAACCTCGATTCTGCCTTCACGGACAGTCAGGTCGTTCGGCTTGACTGCCTGCTGCTTGACCTTGCGGGGCTTGCAGTTGTTGAGCTTGATGGGCCTGTCCTCTGGCTCTGCCTCGGCGAGAGGCTCGTTATAGAGAGCTGCGGAGAACTCCTTCATCGAGCGGTATCTGTCCATAGACTTGACGGCCAAAACCCTCATGAGAACAGTCTCCTGCCTTGGGTCAATCTTGACGCCGAGCTTGTGAGGAGGAACGATTTCGTCGTTCATGATACGGTCTGTAGAACGTGGCGGAGCTCCGCCAGTGAGGCAGTAGTAGATGGACGCGCCAAGGGCATAGACATCCGTCCAGGGACCCTGAGTGTTGCTCATCTGGTACTGCTCGAAGGGAGAGTAACCGTGCTTCAAGATGAGGGTCTGGGTCTGCTGGTTCTGCATCATCTCGCCAAAGATTTCCTTGGCACAGCCGAAGTCGAGGAGCTTGATGTTGCCGTTTTCTAACATCAGGTTGTCAGGGCTGATGTCGCGGTGGATAAGCCCAAGGTCATGCATCCTCTGAAGTGCCGGGAAGAGGGGCTTTATCATCTGGAAGAGCTCGTCAGCGGGAATCTTCCCTCCGCGCTGAGCTGTCAGCTCCTTCAGGGTTGTGCCCTCGATATATTCCATGACGATGTAGGCGGTGTTGTTCTCCTCGAAGAAGTCCTTCACGGCGACGATCTGAGGCTCCTTCTCAAGCTTGCCCATCGTTCTCGCTTCCTTCAGGAACTTCTCCTTGCCTCGCTCATACGAGCCAGTGGTGCGGGAGACGCAGTTCACCTGGATGGAGTCGGAGGTGTTTCTCACAGCGTTTCCGACGGGGTAATACTCCTTGACGGCGATTTTGACGCCAAGGCGGGTGTCTCGTCCGACATATGTAATGCCGAAGCCACCTTCGCCCAAGACTCTTCCCAAGAGATATCTTCCCTGAAGCAGCGTCCCAGGGAGCAGGTGATGCGGAGCTGGGACATAGCTGCCCTCAGTCAGGCCACAGTTAGGGCAGGTGCCGTTTTCCTTGACCTGTGACATGCAATAGGGACAATATTTCGGTTCATCCATTTAAATCCGCTCCTTTCCAAGTTTAATCATTGTTTTTTATTCCTCATAAATATCGAAGCGACAGCGATTGCCAATAGTACAATTCCGACCACCAGCACCGCCACAGCCTCTTCGAGCTCATAATTCGCGACAAACAGCCCGAAATTAATCGCCCCACCAGAGTCCCAAGTCACCACCGCAATAAGCCCAGCAGCAGTCACGACCGCTGCAATGATAAGCAGTATCACCGAGCCAAGGGTGATTTTGGGGGTGTTGTTTGAGTTGTTCATTTCTTCCACACTCTCCTCTTTATCATGTTCTTTAGCTTGTTCTTGCCCTGAAGCGCATCTTTAAACTCAGCCATGGTTTTATACCTGGGATTTTTGCCAGGCGTCTTAGCCGTCGGTGGCGGAACCGAAAGGGCTCTTAAAATCGCTGCCTGCTGGTAGTCCTTGAGGCCTGCTCCGAGGTCGTTTGGTGGGACAAGTGGGTCTGGAGCATCAAGGCGACTCATAGCATTTGGTGGCACCTTGCCGGTCAGGCAATAGTAGATCGTTGCAGCGAGGGAATAGACATCCGTGTAGGGGCCATGCCCATGATCCATATAGGCTTCCACAGCATCGAAACCCGGAGTACGAAAAGTAGGTATTTCTATTTCCTTAGTTACATTCATGAGACTGAAATCTCTAAGGACCAGCTTGCCACTTTCGGTGAGGATTATAGCGCCGGGATTTATATCTTCGTGAAGAATTCCTGCCTCATGAACCTTTTGGATATCATCCATAAGCTCTTCGAACTTCGGAAGAATCTCTTCCGCTGAGAAAACATGCTTGTCATGCAAGATGCAATCCTTCAAGCTCTTGCCTTCTATATAGTCAGTAACGATATAGGCGGTATTGTTCGCCTTAAAGACACTCAGAACATTCTCAACTCCTGACAGCTTTGGCAGCTTCAAAAGCTTGTTAGCCTTGTCGAGAAAGTTCTCAATGCCTTTTGGATATAAGCCTTTAATTTTCTGTGGCACTTCTACGCTGCCATCTTCATTACGATTCAATCCATAGTAAATATAGTCTTCTATCACCTTGACATTTGTGCCTGTTTCGAGGCAAAGGGCTTTGTATGTGATGGTAGCTGAATCATGATCGACAACATCAATGATTTCATAATGGTTCTTACCATTCCCAAGTGTATACCCCTTCGGCAGGTATCCGTCGTCCATTCTTTCCCCTTCTTCCTCCCCAACCCTTGGGGGAGTTTCCTCCCCCGTTGGGATGGGGCTATGTTAGTCCTTCCACTGGCTATGGTTATAGGCGCTGACGGCCACTATTATCAGGCCGACAATGCCGATGAGAGCGAAGATCATTCCGAATCCGCTGCCGTTACACATCGCTGAGAAGCCGAAGATGAACATTATACCACAAACTATTGCGATTATGATCATCGCCGTTTTGCGGGTCGAATCGGTTGGCGGTGGTGGCGGTGGCGGAGGAACGGGTGGCTTAGGGCCATCGTCATCATCCAGCACTATCGTCTGGTTCTGCTCCTGCTCCTTCTTCTTGCGCTCTTCGTCAATATCGATTTCTTCAACAGGCTCTGGTGGCTCTGGCTGAGGCAGCCATGCTGGCCAGGTCCAATTGTAGGGCTTCTGGGTTTCGTCCCAGGGGAAAGCCTTGATGAACTCGCCCATGGTGCGGTATCTCGGCTTCTTGCCGGGACTCTTCGCAGTCGGTGGCTGCAAGGCGAGGCCTCTCATGAGAACCTCCTCCTGCCTCTGGGTAAGACCTGCTCCGTACTGGTTGGCGGGGACCATAGGGTCCTCATCAAGGCGCTTCATCGCCTCGACAGGGACCTTGCCCGTCAGGCAATAATAGAGCGTGGTGCAGGCGCCATAAACGTCGGTATAGGTCCCCTGCCCATGGGTCATATACTGCTCGATGGGAGCGAAGCCCGGCTTCAGCACAACCGTCATCGACTTGCCGTTCTCAACAGAACGGGCGCTGCCGAAGTCGATAAGCCGAAGGGTTCCCTCGTTAGTGAGCATGATGTTGTCGGGAGCGATATCGCGATGGAGAAGGCCGGTTCTATGCATCCTGTCGATGTCTTCAAGAAGGGTCTTATAGACCGGCAGGAGGTCATATGCCTTGAAGAGCTCCTTATGGAGGACATAGTTCTTTAAAGAAATTCCCTCTATATACTCCATGACTAAGTAAGCTGTCTTATTCGCCTGGAAGTAGCTGAGAGCCTTGACGACAGAAGGGATGTCCTTGAGCTTTGAAAGAGCCGTAGCCTCATCGAGGAAGCTCTTCATACCTCCCTCATAGAGCTTCTGGTTCGGATGAGTAGAAGTCACCGAGCCATCCTGAGCTCTCTGCATACTGAGCTGTCTCGGATAATACTCCTTAACCGCGACATGGAGCCCATCAGACACCCTTCTCGCGCTATAAGTAATCCCAAAACCGCCCTGGCCCTTTACATCCTCTATGATATAACTTTCGTCCCAGTTTTTCAACTCATACCCTAACGGCAAAGTCTCATTATACACTCAAACCCCTCCACTTCTTTGTGAAATAGTTTTGTTCACGGTTGGTACCTCAATTTGCGTCGGATATCCAAGAAAGGATGTCGTCCATTGGTGTTGAGAACGACGAATCAGCTACAGTCATTATAGTAATATAATACATATAATCGCCGACTCTTCTAGCCATGTTTCTTACGCATGAGGTACTACCGTAAGTAGAATTGTAACTCTCATAATAGAAACTGTAATAAGTATTAGAGCCAATCTTAACGGCTTCGAGCTCTCCGACAGTGGTGTTATCCTGCTCAGAATAATACTCAATATCCGATTCGATAAGCGAACGGGCATCATATGAAGAATCATATCCTACGTAATAGACCACCATATACACGCCGCTGGTTCCATACTCATTATCAGCATCAAACGCAAATACATGCTTGTAGTTAGCCAAAGCTTCTGGAACCTCACTATCAGTGCTATATATTGTCCCATCATAATACTTATGATCTACGTTAATCGTCCACTTTGAACTCGGGTCAAAGCTGAAATCGAGATTTTCGTTGACATAAGCACCGTTCTTGACTTGACCAAAGATATCGTCAACACTTAACTCCTTCTCAGGCGCTGCTGTAGTGGTAGTAGCCTTTGTAGTAGTTGTTGCCGGTGTAGTGGTTGTCGCCTTGGTAGTTGTAGTCGCTGGCGTTGTTGTCGTCGCAGCCGTTGTGGTGGTCGCTGGCGTTGCAGCTTCTGATGGTGTAGTGGCACCAGAGAACCAAGTGAGAATTTCCTCCACAGGAGGCTCATCTATGCTGAACGTATATATGCCTATACAGAATATAAAATCGTCTACTAGCCTGTACATAAGAGTCCGATAAACATAATACTGATCATCGTCATAGTAATGACTTCCCATTACGTAAACGTATTCGTGTGAACCTATGGTTATCTCTTCAAGATCTCCGAATGTGTAATCATCATGAGCCTGCATATCTATCTGAGCATATTGCTCAGCAGATGTGATCAGATTCCCATTCCAGCGTAGATTCAGATTATCAGCATAGAACGTCACGTTCTCATTTGTAGCTAAATCAACTGAATACCCCAGAGTAAGCATCTCTATCTGTGACAAGGCTTCCTGCCTGTCTTCATCAGAAGTTATGCTACTAGGATCGATATCGTTCCACTCATAGATTGCATCATCGTCATAAAAAGACCACGTTAACGCAGGAGAGAAACTGATATCAAAATACTCATTGACATAAACCCCATTAACTACGCTGCCCATTACCAGATTCATATCCAATGCAACTGGTTCTTCTTCGGTAGTTGCCACGGTTGTGGTGGTTACAGGAGCAGTTGTAGTCGTTGCTGGTGTCGTGGTAGTGGCGGAGGTGGTAGCCTCCGCCGTGGTGGTTGTGGCTGGGGTGTCGTCCGAAGACTTATTGACAGCTTCGAAGCTGCACCCACACGCCGTCAACATTATCGCCATAGAAGTAAGTATCAAGAGTAAACGCTTGAAAGCATTCATCTTACTTGGCTCCTCCCTTTTTGACTATCTCGAATGTAACATTCTTCGAACCGAGATAGAAGACGTCGCCATAGGTGACTACCATCGGCTGGTTGGCGGTCAGGCGCTTGTCGTTGAGATATGTGCCGTAGGTCGAGCCGAGGTCGGTGAGGAGGATCTGGCCGTTGGAGAGGGAGAGCTGGCAATGGATGCCGCTGACTCCGTCAGCAGGTGCCGGGATAACGATCTCATTATTGCCAGGATTTCTGCCGATACGAAGGGTTCCAGTGATAGGATATCTCTTCCCAAGCAGCGCCCCCGTCACAGCCTGCACCCTAGGCCCCTCCGGGAACCCGGACTCGATAGGCTGAGTAGGTGTAGTCGGCCCCTGAACAGGAGGCTGAACTGGAGGCTGCACTGGCGGTTGCGGAGGCTGAACAGCCTGCTTCTTAGAACTGCTCTGAATCATCACGATAACAACGATCAGAACTATAATAACGATAGCTGCGATAACAAGACCAACAATGAGGCCGATGTTGACAGAAGAAGCCTTGGCATTGAGGGTGTAGCCATTAGCCTCGGCGAGCTCGTGAGCATAAGCGATATCTACAGCGTAGTAGGTAGAAGTGGAACTGTCACTGACACCGTATGTATTAATACCGACTACCACTCCATCTGTAGTGACCAGAGGTCCACCTGAGTTTCCTGACGAAATTCTGGCATCAGTGCTGATAACATTTACACTTCCGCCAAAGTATGTAGTCATTCCTATTCTCGAAATAATACCCTGTGTTAAAGTTGAAGCTGAAACTGAGCCATCATAGCTATACTTGAAGAACCATTTCCCTTCATCAGAAGAATACTGCAAGTCTTCAGTTCCGAATACTTCTGTACTAATGGCAGGGTAGCCAATCGCATATACTGTATCACCAATGTTAGCATCTTCTGCCTTGTCTGCGATTTCGAGAGCAATTCTGCCATCGATTGTGCTGTCTGCTTTCAGAATAGCGCAGTCATAATCCTCAGAGTAATCAACTACTGTACAAAGTACCATTCTAGTGTACTCTGCATCCCACTTCATGTTTGTTAATTTCAAAGTGTCGCCATCATAATAGTAAGTTATAGCAAAAGCATCATCAGTATACACAAGGTAAACTTTATCAGCCAGTGTATAACTTCCATCAGAATTCTCGTCAGCTACTACATGTCTGTTAGTAACAAACAAATTGGTTTCATCGCCTATGTTTACAGACGTTGAGCCATTTTCATAGCTTACTCCGAAGGCGGTGCCTGTGCAAGCCCAGGAAAGATTTCCGTTAGCATCGTGAAATTCTGAATAAACCATCACAACGCCATTAGCAGCGTCTGAAACAGCGCTTGCCGAAACATTGACTGTTGCTAACGGAGTTAGCATTAAAACTAATGCCATGAGTAGGCAGGAAAGCCTTTTCAACATGATTTTGTACCTCCAAAAAATTTTTTATCAGTAGATCCACACAGCAGCTGCTGTGTTGTTGTCGTTGTCCGAAGGGACGCGCTCGAGGAGCTTCGAGCGCATCCTTCTTATCCATTCGCCCGGTGTCTGGGAGCGCTTGAGGTCTTGGATCATCTCATCCTCAACGACATACTCCCAGAACCCATCCGAGCAGAGTAAAAACGCATTCTGGTCGCCCTTTTTTAAGTCGAAGGAACCCGTGTCGATCTTCAGCTCGTCATCCTGCCCGAGGGCTCTTAGGATTCGGCTGCGGTCTTCGTGGAACCTGATTTCTGAGGGCTTTATCTGGCCGAGATAAACTGCAAGCTGAGAGGCACTGTGGTCGAGCGTCTGGAAGACGAGCTCGCCGTTTACGAAACGGTAGATTCTCGTGTCGCCGACATAGGCATAGACACACTTGCCACGGGTGTAGGAAATCGTCGCTACGGTGCTCTTCATCTTGATAGCTTCAGTCTGGAGCTTCTTGATCTCGTCGTTGGCAAGGGAAATGTCCTTGCAGAGCTCATCGAGATTGGCATCTCCCGACCAGCCACTCACGAGGGTTTCAACCGTCTTTTTCGAGGCGATGTCTCCTCCGCCGTGACCTCCCAAGCCATCGGCAACAACGGCTAAGACGCCTCTGTCCGAAAGAGCAATTCTGACCGAGTCCTCATTGCAGTTTCTTCCGCCGATATTAGAGTAGCTTGCATTTCTTATCATCGTTATTTCTCCTTTGAAAAACTATACCTCAAGGACTACTGCTGTGTAGTTGTCCTGATTGGAATAAGCCTTGGCGGCTACTGCCTTGCCGAGAGCTTCGGCTGTTTCCTCAGCGGTGTTGGTGGTTGCAATGCAGGAAACGAGCTCTTCATAGCTGAGGGCGTTATAGACACCATCACTCATTAAAATATACCTGTCTCCGCCGTGAATGTCAAGCGGTTCTGCCGGCATATCAACGTGGGTGAGCTCTCCTCTGCCGAAGAAGCTTGTGAGGCCGGAGCCGTCCTTCGCTCCGAAGGCAGCGTCGAGTGTGCCGGAGCCGTTTGCAACCTTGAGCTCAAGGTCGTGGCGGTAGATATGCTCACGGTTGAGCTGGATTAAGCTTCCGTCGCGCCAGAGATAGATTCTCGAGTCGCCGATGCTGAACCACATGAACTTGCCTTGTCTGATGAGGCCAGCCACCATGGTGGAGCCACACTTGCCGATCTTGGACGAGCCAAGCATCTTGTTGACAGCCTTGTTGGTCTCGACGACCATCTTCCACATGAGGGCTTCATACTTCTCGCCAGCGTTTGCGACGAAGGTGTTGAGAGCGGTTTCAACCGCCTTCTGGGAGACCTTGTCGCCGTCCTCAAGACCGCCCATGCCGTCGGCAACTATAGCCAACACACCCATCGAGCTTGCAGCATCTGCGGGAGAAACGGTGAAGCTGTCCTGCTGAGCCGAACGAGCGCCCTGATTATGGAGCTTGCCGACCTGCGGTACGGAGAGATATTCCTTAGGATTCTTAGCCACCTCAACCACCTTCGGCGAAGTCATGCTCTTAGCATAGAGCACCAACAGCACGATAGTTGCAGCTGCGAGGATTACGCAGACGATTATCAGGACGACTGTGCCGGAGTTGACGGAAGAATCTCCACTCTTCTCGACTTCTTCAGTTGATGTAACGGTGCTGGTTTGTTCGGATACAGAAGTCACCGCTGCCTCGGAAGTTGTAGTCGTCGGAGTCTGTGTTTGCTCTTCGGTTGTGGTTGTGGGTGGGTCTGGTTCCTCTGTGCCTTCAGCCACAGCTTCCAGATCGCTTGCTATAATGAAGCAATCGCCATCGTAATCTTTAACCGTAATCGCGTCTGATTTCTCAATCTGATACCATGTAACTGTACCGTTCTCATCTAAAACCTCGCCAATAGCTATGACTTCTCTATTACTGTAGGAAAAGCCAACTAGATTAAGGCTGTCAGCATTTGACGGAGTCTTTCTGATGTAAGTGATGGTTGTAACCTTCATAGTCGTCGGCTCAATCGCCACTACTTCGTAGTCCTCATCCGCCCAGACCCCGATGGTCAGGGTGCTGAGCAGGAGGGTTAGGGACAGCGTGAGGAGGAGAAGGCGACTGAGGAGGGACTTCTCTGTAAATAATTTCGCCATATCAGTCTACCTTATCCTCACCCTGCTTCCAGGTGAACTGGTCGCTGCAGAGAGGGACGAAAAGAAGCTTGGTGGTACCAATCTTGATGACGTCGTAAGCCTTGATCTGCTCTGCATTGAATACTGAATGACCGTTGAGCTTGACGATGTTTCTGCCGTCGGCAGGGCCGAAGAAGAAGGCGTTGTCGTCAGCATCGTAAGCGATCATAGCGTGCTTCTCACGGGAAATCTGAAGGTCGTTGGAGATGTGGATGTCGCCAATCTCACGACCAATGTAGTTGTAGCCGTTGTGAACTCTGAAGTCGACGCCTTTTTCTGGGCCATCGATGCAGACGAGCCATCCGCAAACAGGATCGACAGAAGTGCTGTCCATAGAGCTTGCTCCGCCGATACCGCCTATCTGAGTAGGCTCCATGTTGTCGGCTCTGTTGCTGCCATCGTGATAAGGATCAACTGCAACGGTTCCGCCCATGTTAGAAGCGTAGTTGCTGGGAGCGGTGGTAGCGCCGAAGTTGGGGTTGCCGGTGGAGCCAATGCCAGCACCAGGAGCAGTGGTTGCTCCGAAGGAGTTAGCTCCAGGAGCGGTAGTAGCGCCAAAGGAGGCAGCTCCTCCACCACAATTCGGGCAGGATGCATGAATCGATGCATCATAATAATTTCCACAAGACGGGCACCTAGTTAATTTGTTCTGAACTTCCATTTTAAATTTCCTCCTGAAAAAAGAATTATTTTTTATTTTGGCTCTACAGGTCTTTGACCTGCGAGCTTAAATACTGTTTTTCCCGAGATGTAAATCTCGTATGTTTATATTATAGCACGGTCGTTTGGGGCGCCGTAGTTTGGATTTTCACCTCTTTTCAGTCTTGTCAGACACACGGCGCCATAGGATCTTCATATGGACGTGGCTTATCAGTTTTCCCAAAGGGATCCATGCCACCACAGGTGGGGCATTTGTCCCAAGCCTTGCCATCATAGTAGTTGCCACACTTTTCGCATCTGACCAAGTTGGGATTATGTACGGGTTTACACTCAGCCTCCTGAATCTTCGGGTCGGACATAGCAATCAAAGAAAACTTCGTGTTGCCACCGAAGGAAAGTTTGTCACCTTCGTACATCCTTGTCGCTTCGGTGATGACTTTTCCGTTGAGCATAACACCATTTGGGCTGACAAAATAGCTCTTGTCATCCTCGTAAAAGGTGATTGAAATGAGCTTATATCCTTCATCGCGAGTAACTACGCCTTCCTCAGATACATAGGAATCATTATAGTAAACTCTGAATAAATTCACACGTGGGTAGATGCAGAAGCCTTGGGGACCATTGATCTCATGCAACCAGCCATAGCAGACAGCTCCACACCATTGGCACTTCCTCTGCGATTCCAGATTATAAAAGATTATATTGTTCCGTTGACCACAACATCCGCAAATTGCTTGAAACATGGCGGGAGTCATACTAATTCACCTCGCCCATCAGTTCTGCACCACTTCAAACGTATTATTGCGGTTGGCGAGGAAGAATCTCGAGCCGATGCCTAGGGATACTGGGGCGTTGGGGGTGAGTTGGCGACCGTCGTCGAGGAAGGTGCCGTAGGAGGAGCCGAGATCTGTAAGGAGAATCGCTCCGCCTTGGCGGTAGACCCTGCAGTGGTTATGGCTGATGCCTGACTCCTGAGAGGAGAATCTCACGCCACAGTTCGCGTCTCTTCCGAAAAGAAGGCCGTTGCCAAGGCTGTAAACCCTGCCCTTGAGGTTTCCTGAAATGCACATGATCGAAACCGTGCCATAGGGGGCAGGAGCGGTTCCGCCGTTATTATTGCTGTAGTAGACAGCGCCAGCTGCCTGAGCGGTCTTGTTTCTTGAGATAGGAGCGGTGTCGCGGGTGCTGACCACGATGGCGATCGTGAAGCCGACAGCAACGAGAACCGCAAGGGTTCCGACACTGAAAATGCCTGCGACTGCACAGCATATGAGGGCGAGCACGCCCATATTATCCCTGCACCTTGCTCTTCCGATAAAGAACGGAATCAGCCCAAGAAGAGCTCCTACTGCTGCGCCTGCAATTATCATTATTAACATACTGATTACCTCCGATAAATTCTTTCGATGTTTTCATTATACTACGGTCGATTTGGGCGCCGTAGTTTGGGTTTTCATGAGAACCATGTCGCCCTTCGGGCGACCGCGCTCGCTTCGCTCGCGCGCCCTCTCAGTCAGCTGCTTCGCAGCTGCCAGCTCCCCCAGAGGGGGAGCCAAGATTTCCACTTGCACAAAGCCTTCCTGAGGCAGTAACTCGGCTCTCCCTTTGGGAGAGCTGTCGGCGAAGCCGACTGAGAGGGTTCACTGCTTCTTAACCAACTGGAACTTCTCATATTCCGAGCCGAGCCAGAAGACGTCGCCGTAGTAGAGCTCTACGGGCTGGTTGGCGGTGAGCTTTTCGCCACGTCTGACGTAGGTGCCATAGGTGGAACCGAGGTCGGTTATGTAGATTCTGCCGTTGCGGTAGAGGAGCTCGCAGTGGAAGCCACTGATGCCTTTTGAGTCTATCGGATAGACGAGGTCGTTATTCGCGTTCCTGCCGAGGCTTATCTTGTCCGAGAAGGCGAACCGCTTTCCGTTGAAGAAGCCTGCAATCCCCTGAATTCTGGGCTTGTTGGCGCTCGGCTGAGGCTGGGGCTGAGGTTGCTGGACATACTGCGGTTGCTGAACATATTGTGGCTGCTGGACAAACTGCTGCTGAGGGGCAGCATAGGGGGTACGGGACGTGGTCCCGTTGACCTTCGCGCCGGTTTCGTCGGTGACGGTGATGAGGTCAGAGACGAGTGTCGCCACACCCGGCATGAACCTGCCACGGCAGGTCAGCGTTCTGTTGGAATAGACCTCGAGTCCCACATGAATCTGCTTCGGAACTCCCCAGAAGGAGAATGTGAGATTGTGGACTCCCTCGGTCATCATGACCTGAGCAGTCTGGCCATTCTTCAGGCGAACCGCCTGACTGACGCCATCAATCTCGATTCTGATATCGTTCACCGCTCCATACGCTGCGTTTTCCCGCTTTATGGTAACCATAAACTGCTGTGCCATTAAAAGCCGCTCCCTTCAATCAAGTTTTCTTTCTGAAATCTGAAATAGTCGTCGAACCTTCGACATTTTCAATTATATCACGCCCGTTTTTGCGGTCGTAGAATGGATTTCCCGAAAATCGACTATCCGCCATTTCTCATCTTCCGCAACGAGCCAGAACTCGTCTCCATAGGTGAGCTCAAGCTTTTCGCATTGATCAAGTCTGCCTTTCTTTGTAAATGTTCCGTAGGTGGAGCCCCAATCGCACAAGACAATTTTGCCTTCGTGGTATGTAACCGAACAATGCACGGGACTTATCACTTTCCCTGGTATTAATGGGTACACGATTTCGTTGAAGTTCTTATCTCTTCCGAATCTCAATACGCTAGATATTTTAAAACACTTTCCTTCGAAATATCCGCTTACCCCGAGTATCGCTGGTACTGGGCCATTAGGTGGCATTGGCACGCCTGGCTTCTGGGTCATGGTGACCACTCCTTTCGTTATTTTTCATTATATCATCCAAAGTTTCGCTCCCGTAGAATTGATTTCCGCAATAAAAAAAGGGACGGCGTTGGCCGTCCCTGCGGGGGAAGTTATATGTTGAAAAGGGCTGCTAGCTGGTAGAAGTATCGGAACACGGAGGTGTTCTGGATGGTGTCGGTGATGGTCTTGTCGAAGGTGCTGCCGAAGAGGAGGATTACTATTATCACTATGCCGACGGCGATGGCAGCGTACAGGAGCCAGACGGCTCCGCTTGCGATGCCTTCGATGGTGCCGAAGATGAGATCCAAGGCATAGGGAATGTGGACGTTCTCGAGAACCTTGAAAAGCTTCATGATGAGGCTCATGAGGAACCTGAGTATCAAAGCGAAGATCAGGAAGAGAACAATCTTCAGGCAGTAGACGATGAGGGGCTCGAAGAGCCTGGACTCGACAATCTCTCCCACCTTGTCGCCAGTCAGGTAAGCCCAGATTATCGACTGAATCGAATCGTCGAGGGCTTCCTCGCCGACAATCAGCTCTATGCAGTTCAGGATGTTTTCGGATTTCAAGAAGTCGTCTCCGATGATGAAGCCCATGACGTCAGTCTCAACATATTCGCTGATCTCTGAGGCCATCTTCATGGTAGTGTAGGCGTTTTCTGAGGTGTTGAGGAGGCTGACAAGGGTGTCGCAGCAGTTGTCAAAGCTCCCATATTTCGGAAGGCAATTCTTAAGCCAGCTCTCAGCGAGGGCATAGGCGAAATCCTTGCGGTAGTCGTAATTGTCGCCGACAAGGGAGCTCTCCTCGTCAAGATACATGCTGGCGCAAATCCGATTGTTCTCGTTGTTTTCGATGCCGGTGAGCTGGATGTAGGCGGTGGCGTTCGAGACCTTGCGGGAGCTCGTGAGCTCGTCGCTCATATAGTCGATGATAATGTCGAGGGCGTCGTCACGGGAGACGGTCTCAGTGATAGCGTCGACAATATGCTCAGCAGGACTTGAGTTCTCAATCGACTTGTCGACAGTTTCGGTGATGGAATTCTTGATGAGACCATCGTAGATGAGTGGCGTCAGCGTCTGCGAGGCAAAGATGCTCAGGGCGAAAACAGCTGCCAGAAGAACCGTCGAGACGGTTCCATAGAGGAAGCCTCGTTTGACTCCGACGAAAAGACCGATTAAAATCGCAGCGACTGCAAGAAGATCGACTATGAGGACTGGGATAGCCTGCTCACTATCGAGAACGACAGCAGCGACAATTCCGGCAATCGACAGAAGAACCGCAAGGATTATCAGGACTACCGAACGGGAATGGTTGTAGGGCGTCGGTGCTCCGCATTGAGCACAGCTTTTTACTCCTCGACGGAGTCTGTATCCGCATTTTTCGCAGTACATACATCTTCCTCGCTTTCTTCGGTAGTTTCGGTGGATTCTTCGGCGGTTTCTTCGGCATTTTCTGCCGTTTCGGTGGATTCAGGCTCGGAACGTTCGGCCGAATTGACCTCTTCGGTGGATTCGGGCTCTGCTTCAGTTTCTTCAGCAGGCTCAGTCTCTTCGACTTTAGCCTCATCTAAGATAGTATCAGAGAGCTCCGACTCCTCGATGGTTTCTTCGGGGATATCGGCCTTCTCGACCTTTTCCTCGAAGGCTGGGATGTCCTCAGGCTTGATTTCGGCCTCTTCGGTCTGCTTCTTCTTGCCGAAGAGCTTGAGCTTCGGCTTCTTGTCGTTTGCAGTCTTCGCGACCCATTCGTTAACCGGCTTCCCGCACCAACGGCAGTAGGCAGCGGTGTCGCCGATCTGCTTGTGGCAGGAGGTGCAGTAGCGCTTGATGGTGAGGCCTTCGTAGAGGCTCATGTGGAACTCGGTCATCGACTGAAATCTGTCTGTCGGCTTTACTCCAAGGGCGAGCAGGATTGCCTTCTCCTGCTGTTCAGAAATGTCGGCGTGGAGCTTTCTCGGCGGAATCAGGTTGTCCTCGGAGATTCGGTCGACAGCTCTGTCGGGGAGCTGCCCGGTGAGGCAGTAGTAGATGGAAGCTGCGAATGCATAGACATCCGTCCAGGGGCCTTGACCTTTGCGCTGGTACTGCTCGAGGGGAGCGTAGCCATGTTTAAGAGTGATGGTCTGGGTCTCCGAATTCTCGGAAACATCTCTGGCGCAGCCGAAGTCGATTAGGCGAAGCTTTCCGTTTTCGATCATCAGGTTGTCGGGGCTGATGTCTCTATGAATAAGGCCGGCATCGTGGACAGTCTGAAGAGCCCCAAACATCGGCTCGAGCATGGCGAAAAGCTCCTTTGAAGGGATTCTCCCTCCGCGCTGCTCGGCATAGCTCTTAAGGGTCGTGCCGTCGATATACTCCATGACGATATAGGCGGAGTTGTTCTCCTCGAAATAGTCCATGACAGAGACGATTTCGTTCTGCTTGGCGAGGCGAGCCATGACTCGAGCCTCGTTGAGGAAGCGCTCCTTGCCCTTCTCGAAGCTGTCCTGAGCGCTCGTGAAGCTCATGACATTCAGGGACATGGCCGACTGCCTTGAGGAGAGGCCAACGGGGTAATACTCCTTGATCGCGACCCTCATGTCAAGCGTCATATCGCAGCCGATATATGTAATTCCGAAGCCGCCTTCGCCGAGGACTCTCCCGACAAGGTACTTGCCCTTGAGGACGGTTCCAAGCGGGAGCTGATGCAAGGCGGATTTATACTCGGCGAACTTCTTTTTCTGGGCGCATTTATCGCAAATTTTGATACCGTAGCCTTCCGAAACGGTCTTCATGCAATAGGGGCACCTCTGAACCTGCTTCGGCATCCGCTTGCTCTTCGGAACCGCTTCCGGCTCGCTATTCTGGGGAGGCAAGTCATTATGAATCGCCCCTTCCCTCTCAGTCACAGCATCGGATTTTATAATCTTTTTATCTTCAGTCATCGTAACCCTCCAAACACGGTCGTGGCTATAAGCTTGAAATGTTATAATATCATTATAGCACGGTCGATTTCGGCGCCGTAGTTTGGATTTTCGGGGATGTCGCGCTTCGCCGGCAGCGACCACCGAAGGTGGTCGCCCGCTCGCTTCGCTCGCGCCCTCTCAGTCGCCTTCGGCGACAGCTCTCCCAGAGGGAGAGCCAAGTTGCTGCCTCAAGGAAGGCTTTGTGCAAGTGGAAATCTTGGCTCCCCCTTTGGGGGAGCTGGCAGCCCCGAAGGGGCTGACTGAGAGGGCGCGAGCCCCGAAGGGGCGAGCGTAGACTTTCGCCTTCGGCGAAAGTCGCAAGTTCGGCTTCGCCGAACTTGCACCCCTCCACCACCGACTTCGTCGGCGGTCCCCCTCCCCTTCGGGGGGGAGGCTATCTCTGCCTGAAGGATGGGTTCTGCTGAAGCACAAAAAAGCTCCCCTGTTGAGGGGAGCGCGATAGTTTAAGTTTGGTTATGCTTCCGGCGCTGGTTCCAGCCATTCATTGGAGCAGCCTTCGCCAGGGACTTCCACCGCAAGGTGGGAGAACCAGCTGTCTTTGCCGGCACCGTGCCAGTGCTTGACGCCTGCTGGGATGTTGACGCAGTCGCCGGGATGCATCTCGATCGGCTCCTTGCCCCATTCCTGATAGTAGCCATCACCTCCGACACAAATGAGGATCTGGCCTCCGCCTTTTTCGGCATGGTGGATATGCCAGTTGTTACGGCAGCCGGGCTCGAAGGTGACGTTGAAGATGCCGACCTGTGAGGTCGAAACGGGGGCTAAGTAGCTTTGACCACTGAAGTATTGGGCGAAGCCGTCGTTCGGGGCGCCTATCGGGAAGATCATCGAAGCTGCATGAGCGGATTTGCCGTTGTCGTCCGAAGTGACCTCCTCAGTCCAGATATTCTTCGCCATGTTGAAGACAGCCCAGGCCTTCGGCCAGCCAGCATAGAAAGCGACATGGGTGATGACGGCAGAAATTTCGCTCTTCGAGACACCGGCGTTTTTGGCGTTCTGAAGGTGATACATGAGCGACGAGTCGGTCACGCCAGAGCTCATCAGCGCGACAACCGTTATAATGCAGCGGGCTTTGAGGTCGATATCAGTGTTGTTCCAGTTCTCTCCGAAGAGAACGTCATCGTTAAAATGGGCAAACTCCGGGGCAAAGCTGCCGAGAGAATCTCTGCCTGCGGTTTGGGTTATTTTGGGCATGGGATTGGTCCTTTCTTTTAATAATATTTCGTCAGCACAGCTCCTTGCGGAAACCCCTCCACCGCCGGCTTCGGCGACGGTGGAGGGGTGCGATTTCGCCTTCGGCGAAATCGCGTCGACGGAGGCGACGCCAGTCGCCGTAGCCGACAAGTTGCGCTGCTTTACTTCAAATATTTCCTCATAAACTCCTCAATCCTGTCAAACGGGATCACGTCCATGTTGTCGTACAGGTCAGTGTGGACGGCGCCAGGAATGATGAGGAGCTCCTTGTTGTCGCCTTTGAGCTTAGCGAACTCGTCGCGGGTGAAGTAGCAGGAGTGAGCCTTTTCGCCGTGAATCATGAGAACAGCACTGCGGATTTCGCTCGAGCGCCAAGCGGTTGGGAGATTAATGAAGCCGAGGCTGCCGGTTTCGGCTCTGCCTTCGTTTGAGTTGGCACTTCTTGGGTGGTAGCCACGGGAAGTCTTATAGTAATCGTGATAATCGTGGAAATACCAGGGAGCCTCTGCGGGCATCGGGTCGGCGACTCCTCCGGGATAGTTGGTCGTGCCATTGCGATAGTCCTCAGTTCTCTGAGCGTTCAAGTGCTGGAGCATGGCGTAGCGTCCGTCCTCATCGAGGGTGTCGAAATAGTCATTCGCGTTGACGCGGGACATGTTGTACATGGTGGAGGTGACGGTGGCCTTGATACGGGTGTCCATCGAGGCGACGTTCAGCGCCATTCCTCCCCAACCGCAGATGCCGATGATGCCGATCTTTTCGGGGTCAACATTATCCTGAACGCTGAGGAAGTCGACCGCTGCGGAGAAGTCCTCGGTGTTGATGTCAACGGAGGTCATGTTCCTCGGCTCGCCAGAGGATTCACCCATGAAGGAGGGGTCGAAGGCGATGGTGAGGAAGCCTCTCGTGGCCATTTCCTGAGCATAGAGCCCGGCAGCCTGTTCCTTGCAGGCGCCAAAGGGCCCGCAAACGGCGATTGCGGGGAGCTTGCCCTCATAGGTTTTCGGCTCGTAGAGGTCGGCAGCGAGGGTGAAGCCATAGTGGTTGTGGAAGGTCACCTTGCGGTGGCTGACCTTATCGCTCTTCGGGAAGGTCTTGTCCCATTCGGTTGTAAGTTTCAGTTCTTGCATTATTAGTCCTCTCTTTCTTTTTTCGTGTCGGATTTTGTCGAAAAGCGGTTGACAATCCGCTTCTTGTCTGCTATAATTGCATTATAACACCTGAACCTGACTTTAGGTCAAGCCCTTTCTTAAAAAATTTTTGAAAGAAGAATGAAAATATGAGCGACAAAACCACCTACACAATCGGACAGGTCTCCGAGATGTTCAATCTGCCGATTTCGACCCTCAGATACTACGACAAGGAAGGCCTCTTCCCGAACCTCGAGAGGACTTCCGGCATCCGCAAGTTCAGTGAAACCGAGATCGAAGCCCTTCGGGTCATCGAGTGCCTGAAGAAGTCTGGGCTTGAAATCAAGGACATCAAGCGCTTCATGGACCTCTGTGCCGAAGGCCCCGCCACCTTTGCCGAAAGAAAGGAGCTCTTCGAGAACCAGAAAAAAGCCGTCGAAGCCGAAATCTCCCGCCTGAACGCGACCCTCGAAATGCTGAACTATAAGTGCTGGTACTACGAGTCGGCGATGGAGATTGGGGAGGAGGAGACGAGGAGGTTGAGGGGGATGCCAGAAGGATAGCTTCTGATGAAGGCGAAAACGCTCGCCCCTTCGGGCTCGCGCCCTCTCAGTCAGCTGCTTCGCAGCTGCCAGCTCCCCCCAGAGGGGGAGCCAAGATTTTCACTTGCACAAAGCCTTCCTTGAGGCAACAACTCGGCTCTCCCTCTGGGAGAGCTGTCGGCGAAGCCGACTGAGAGGGCGCGAGCGAAGCGAGCGTAGACTTTCGCCTTCGGCGAAAGTCAGAAGTTCGGCGAAGCTGACTGATGAGTATAAAAAAGCCGCCCCACTCGGGACGGCCTTTATTTTTTGGATAGCTAATATCAGCCTTCGTAATCGTTCAATGAGTATGGATCGTAGGCTGCGATCTGTTCGTTGAGCTGATTGATGTAGTAATCAAGCTGCTCGTTGTAGGATTCCTTCATCTGTGCCCATGTGGAGGCATCAGAGGAGGTTGCGAATCTTTCGAACGAATCAACTACTGAGTAGAGCTTGTCGCCATAGCCTTCGCCGTAGGTAACGATAACATGATCTGCGGTTGAAAGCGCGTAGCACTCATCATACATCTCGAGCATCTCTTCGGTCCAGAGGTAGGTCTCCTCGAGCTGGAGTCTGTCGATGTCGACGACTGTCGGGTCGAGAACCTTGAATCTCATGCAGGCGGAAAGAAGAGCAACTCCCTCAGGGTTGGTAGCGCCCTGGATGATGCAGTAGCCGGTAGGAATGGACTCGGTGTAGTAGTTGCCGTCGCCATCATCGTCACGAGGAAGCGGGCAGAACATGAGCTCGCCGTCTTCCATGTCGCCCCAGACAGGGCTGATGGTGTCAACAGTGCCGGTGAACATCCAGGTACCGCCGAGATAGAACAGGCAGAGTCCTTCGTTCATACCGCCACCTTCAACGCTGTTTCTGATGGTCCAGCCGTTGTCCCAAACAGGATAGAGGCAGTTGTTCTTCGACAGCTCATAGAGGAGGTTTGCTGCACGCTCGATAGCTGCGGAGTCGATGTTGGATGCAAACTGCTGGGTTTCGGTGTCATATGTGACGATTGTCTCACCGCAGGAATGCATGAGAGCAAGACCATAGTACCAACCGTCGAGAGCATATCTGTTCTCAGACTCGTCGGTGAAGTCTATACACATCTCATAGAAGACATCCCAGGTCCACTCGTCGTTGTAGTAGAGCTCGGCAGGATCGTCGTAGCCGTACTCTTCCATAACTCTTCTGTTATAAGCGACAACATTGTTGAATGTGTTGTCATAAACAATAACATAAGGTCTGTCCTTGATTGAATAGTAGCTGTAGGCATAGTTCTTCTCGCCTTCCCAAAGCGGGTCGTCGTAGTCTATGTAATCGTCAACGGGGACGAACATGCCCTTAACGCAGTTAGTGGGGAAGATATCATCATGTCCGGGATAGAAGTCTGGCGAGTTGGAAGCCAAAATGAGGTTTGCAAGCTCATCAAATCTGGTGTCCCAAGTGCACTCATACCACTCGACGGAGCAACCATACTTCTCCTGGAAGGTCCAGTAGCCGGAATTGATAATTTCATCATCTGAATAGTTCTGCATATCATCGTACCAAGCGAACCAAGTGATACTTGTTCCTGCTGCCTCTGCATCCTCAACATCAGGAAGCATAATTCCTGCAGCCTTAAGGATAGCCTCGGCGTCCTCGGTAGCGAAGGTAAGCTGAATTACTTCTCTTGAAGAGCTGCCGCAGCCGACCAAAGCCACGATCATAAGTCCTGCGAGAAGCATTGCTATTACTCTTTTCATTAAAGCACCTCCGAAAAATTTTGCAAAAAACTTATATCATCTCCGCAAGCGCATGGGATTCAAGAGCTACCTCATGCAACCATTTTCAACCCGATATAATTTGCACCTTTGATGTTGAAAAATGAATATTCGGAGATATCAAGATTATACACCTTTTCACATTAGATTTCAATCGTCATTTTATACAAGAAAAGCTGATGCATTTTGTGCAGGATGCACAACTAAGCGGTCAGATGTGCCACTGCACACCCGACCGCATTTTGTTTTCGTGAAGGGATGTTGGGGGATGATGTTAATATTTTAACACAATTCACCCCTCCACCACTGGCTTCGCCAGCGGTCCCCCGGCTTTGCCGAAGGCAAAGTGTCCCCCTCTCGGGGGAGGCTTTGACTGACTCAAGGATAGGTTCTGGTGAATGCACAAAAAAGGGGCGCCGGCTTCGCCAGCGCACCCCTCAGTCAGCCCTTCGGGCTGCCAGCTCCCCTAAGCGTAGGGGAGCCTTATTTCCGAACTTTTAGCCTCTCCGCAGTTCGCTTGCGAACTGTATGCCCAGGAGAGGGGGGCCATACGAAACATGGTGGAGTGGTTATTCGCTATCCGTCTCCCCTGCCTCAACGGGTTCGTCGATTTCGACGATTTCTTCGGTTATATCGGCAGTTTCCTCGGTGGCAACACCGATGTATTCGTGGCAGACGGTGCAGTAGCCGTTTTCGTCGACGGTGTGGGGGATGCTGGCGAGGTGGCCGCCAACGAATACGCCGTGGTATTGCTCATTGATGTAGATGACGCCACTGACGGCGGAGGTGTACTGATAGAACGTGACCGAAACGGTGACGGTTCCTGCTGGCATGGTGAATGAATATGTGCCGTCGCCATTATCTGTATAAGCAACGGTGTTTCCAGCGCTGTCGAGAATAACTACCTCTTTTACCTTATACAGACTGTTTGCAGTTGCAGTTATGGTGACCAAATCGCCCATGGTAGCGTTCGGCTTATCGACTGTAACAGTTCCGTTTGTGGTGGTTGAAGTTATTACCGAGTAAGTTGACTTCTTGAACGTTACATTTACGGTTACAGCATACTCAGGCATGGTGAAGCTATAAGCTCCGTTGTCAAGGTTGATGGTTGTGGTGACGTACTCAGTTCCGTTGTAATAGGTGTAGGTCACCGTATCGACTTCGTAGCCTTCCTCGGCAGTCGGGGTGACAGTGACGACTGTTCCTGCACTGGCAGACTCTGGGCTGATCGTGACCGAGCCGTTCGAGCTTTCAGACGTGGTGACGCTGAAGATAGACTGCTTGAACGTAGCGCTGACGGTTACAGGATATGCAGGCATGGTGAAGCTATAGTAGCCTTCGGTGTCAGGCTGGATGGTTGCGATGATGTCGTCAGTTCCGTCGTTATAGGTGTAGGTCACTGTCTCGACTTCATAGTCTTCGGCAGCGGTTGGGGTGACGGTAACCTTTGCTCCTTCACCGGCAGACTCTAGGCTGACCGCAATCGTGCCATTCTCAATATCTGCATCGACAGCTACCTCATACTCAGGAACGCTGAGCTGAAGATAGCCATAGGTCTCGTTAATGGTAATCACGTAGTTCGGGTCATCCGAGTGGAAATACTGCAAAGCTGCCTTGTAATACTCAGTATTATAACCCTCCTCTGCGGTTGTGATCTGAACAGGGTTTCCAGCAGTAGGCTTGATGTAGGTAGTGATACCGATGCTTGCACCATCGGTCAGCTCACCGAGGATGATGAGAGCGCCATCATCGAGATACAGATTACAATCAACCGTATCAGTACCAGAAGTATAAGCATTTCCACTGATTACGGGAGCACCAGACAAATTAAAGGTCACATTGCTGTCTACGTATACTCCAACGTAGTTGTCGGCATAGCTACCGCCGGTGATGGTCAGCGTGCTATTACCAGTAGCGTATATGCCGTATACCCAGCCAGAAATAGTACACGCTGATCCAAGACTTACGTTTCCAGAAGCATACTCATATATACCGATTATTTCGAAATCGGTCGACGTTATCGTAGATGAGCCATAAGCGCTTCCAAGATCGCCTGCAATACTGGCCCATGCACTCAACTCCGACGAATCAATCGGCTCGGTTTCTGAAACTGACTTCTTGAACGTTGCACTGACGGTTACGTTGTAATAGGGCATGGTGAAGCTATAGACTCCCTCGGAAGCGGTGAGGGTTGTGGTGATGTCGTCAGTTCCGTCGTTATAAGTATAGGAAACCGTGTCGACTTCGTAGCCCTCATCGGCAGTCGGGGTGACAGTAATTGTTGTATCTGCTATGGCGGACGTAGAGCTGACAGCAACTGAGCCGTTCGAGCATCTGGACGTGGAGACGTTGTAAACCGACGCCTTGAACGTTGCGCTGACAGTTACGGCATAATCAGGCATAGTGAAGCTGTAGACTCCATTGGAAGGAGTGATGGTTGTGGTGACGTCCTTAGTTCCGTTATTATACGTATATGTTACCTCGTCGACCTCATAGCCCTTATCGGCTTCTGGGGTTACGGTGACGGTCGTGCCTGAATAGGCAGTATCAGAACTGAAAGTGACACTACCGTTTTCAATATTCTTATCTGCGGTTACAGTGCTTTCAACAGGAAGATAGAGCTCAAGATATCCGCCTGTTTCGTTAATACGAATATCATAGGTCGGGTCATCCGAGAAGAAATAGTCGACAGCGGTCTTGTAGCGCGTCGTAGTTGTCTCAGCAGTTGTAATCTGAACCGGGTTGTTTGCTGTAGGCTTTGTGTTTGTGGTAACACCAATGCTTGCACCACTGGACAGGGTACTAAGAGTGATGAGAGCACCGTCGTCAAGATAAACGTTACAATCGACAGTTTTGCCGTTGGAAGTGTAGGAGTTGCCACTGATTACAGTTGCTCCTGAAATTCCCAAAGTAGAATTCGAGCCACCAACGTATATACCGCAGTTGTTGGAGGAAAAAGTGCCGCCTGAAATGGTCACAGTACCGCCATCTTCAATGTATACTCCATATGCGTAATTAGTTATCGAGGAATATTTGCCTTTAGTTGCGCCAAAAGTGATAATACCACTCTTAGATACATAGACGCCAATAGAATTTGAATCCCCACTATAAGTATAAGCCTTGCTATTCACATTACTACTTACTTCTAGTTTGATGCTCAACCCCGATGACGAAATCGGCTCGGTTGCCGTCACTGTCATCGTGAAGGTGCAGAGGCAGAGGGCTATGGCGGTCAGGATGCTTAAAAATCTCTTCATAAAAAATACCTCCTGTTTGTTTAGGAGGTCTTAGGGGTACCTCCTACACATGGGTGTACGGAGGTTTATATGGGTCTCGCGCGAAGCGCGAGTACCCCCCGCAGATTCAGCACTTTTGTAAGTGCACGATTACAAATTGTACAAATATTATACCATATTTTGTAGAGGATTGCAATAGGTTTTTGGGGGATTTTAAAATTTTTTTGAGGGACTAACCCACCATTGTCGGCTCCGACGGCTGAAGCCGTCTCCGCCGACGCGATTTCAGGCTTCGCCTGAAATCGCACCCCTCCACCACGCTTCGCGTGGTCCCCCTCCCCTTCGGAGGAGGCTTTGACTGCCTTGAGGATAGGTTTTGCCGAAGGCAAAAAGTTCCCCACCATAACGGCAGGGAGCTTTTTGGGATGTTTTGTTCGGGTTTTAAGCCCTCCACATTATTTCAGCACGTCATCTTCTTTTCGAGGAGACTGCTGCCAGAGCAGCCATTGCCATCGGGATGAGCGAGAGGGCAATGCCAGTTGTCGGGTTGGATTCTTCCACATCAGAGTCATCGACGTCGATATCGTCTGGCTCTTCGTCAGTGTCAGCTTCTTCAACGGGGTCTGTGATTTCGATCTCTTCCAAAGTTGTATTTGCAGGAATCAGGCCTGCAATCGCATTCTCGATCTGAGTCGCCATCGCAGAAACGCTCGACTGCTGCAGCATGTTGCAATTCCAGTTTACGGCATTGATTGCGTCTGTAACGTCAGAAAAGTTGGTGTAATCATCAGGATTAAGAGCATTTGCCTTTGCAATCGCATTGTTGACTGCTGTGTAGTCAGCACGAATAGTTAAAAGAACGGAGTAATCGGGACGAGAAGCTGAAGAATTGGTCTCGGTAACCTCCTTGAAGTCAGCAGAAATTACCACTCCACATTCAGGTGCGGTGAAACTGTAGACATAAGCCGTGACTGACTCGCTGTTATATGTTGTAGCATAGGTTTCCTGCAAAGTAAGCGTTACGGTATTACCAACTGCATCAACAGCAGTGACTTCTCCGTCAAGCTCATAACCACTGCTAACATACATTGTAAACGAGACTTCATCGCCTGGAGTGGCATAAGCAACTCCGTCAATCCTTGCCTGTGGATACTCAATGTAGTACGAAACTGAACAATCATTAACCTGTATCGCACCAATGAAGAAGTCCATCCAGACATCAGCATCAGGCATGATAAAGGTAAAGGTTCCATCGCCGTTATCTGTGCACTCTATTTCACACATTTCTCCCACATCGTTCAGGTAGAGAACCTGAGCCTGACTGATAGTATATTCAGATGTAACAGTTATCGTAACCTCTTCGCCCGCAACCGCGTAATTCTTGTTGGAAGTTGCATAGCCATAAGAATTGCTAAAGTTCGGGTCTATAGAATGAGCACCGTAAGGTATTGCCTTGATAACAACGTCGACGTAGTAGTAACTAGACTCCACATAGGTTCCGTCTTCCGCAGAGCCGACATCTGCAATATAGCTCATAGTCAAAAGACCGTCTGTGCCGTCGGGGTCGTCTTCTGTTCCCGCAACAGGTGCTTTATAGTATGTAGCAGCCAGTCCTATATTAGCTTCGTCACCGAGACTGCTAATCCAACTCGCCACTATTTCATCCCAATTCGGATGCGCTTCGCCATAATAAACAGTCAGGAAATAATCATACCAACTATAATCATCGTTAGAGCCCAACTGGTCAATGTACATAACCTCATCGGTCTCCAAAAGCTCAGAAAGCGTTGCAATAAGTTCTTGGTTAGCCGCAAGGATTTCTGCGGTGGTAGGTGAACTCGTTGTTGCTACTATTGTGCCAGTTCTTCCAAAGGTGTAATCCTCATCAGGCAATGTAACGCGTATTCCAACAACTCCATCGACGGCTTCAACATTGTTTTCTATGTCCTCTGCGACAGGTTCGGAAAGATAATAGATGCTTACTTCCCATGTGAGACTGTCGTCTATATCCCAAGTGTCCATAACAGAATTAACCCATGTGACAGCCTTCTCTTCGGTGTTTTCGCCGTCATAGGCTTCAAGGTCTTCCTGAGCTATAGTCCAGTCGTACTCCGCAAATAGAGTGTATTCAAGTTCATGCACAGATTCTTTGACAATTTCGCCACTGACCAGAACATCATAGTCAGGCATTACAAAAGTAGCAGATGTGTGGTCATCTCTGATGGTGTACTCAACATCACTCATGTATGTATAAGCATTATTCTCATATGTATAAAAATACAATTCATAGATGCCAAGCCCTTCGCCTGGGGTAACTGTCACTTCAGTTCCCGCTTCGGCAGATGAATAGCTCAATGTTGCATCAACCCATAGGATAGTTGCACTATGAGAGCCATCCGCAAACACTCCCATCGGGAGTATTGAAACCACCATCAGCACGCTGAGAAGAACGCACAGTAGTTTTTTTGCCATAAAAAATTCCTCCTAAATAGTCTTTACGGCGACTACGGAGGAAAAATATAAAAGCCTCCGGAGCACCGATTTAGTGTCGGAGGTTGTTAGTGGGCACGCCGAAGGCGTTACCCCCCCACACAGATTTTTACATTTTGGGAGATACCTCTCCCTACTACGACAAGTGTATCACAGTTCGGCATACTTGTCAATATGATTATTTGAAATTTTTATAATTTAGGCGGTTGAGGCAGAAAATGTTGAAAAAAAGCGGAGAAGCTTTTCACTTCTCCGCTTGTTGTTTTTTCTTACATCAGCTTGCCAAGGGCGTCAGCTATCGCCCCAATAAACTCCTCGGTGGAAACCGACTGCTTATTCTCGAGGGTCGAGAGGGCTGCCATGTCGCCGGTCATGATGCCACTCTCGATGGTCGAGATGGTGGCTTTCTCGAGGTTGTCGGCGTACTGGCAGAGCTCTGGGATGTTGTCGAGCTCACCGCGCTTGCGGAAGGCGCCGGACCAGGCGAAGATGGTCGCTACTGGGTTCGTCGAGGTACGCTCGCCCTTGAGATACTTGTAGTAGTGGCGCTGGACGGTGCCGTGGGCAGCTTCGTATTCATAGACGCCATCGGGAGAGACGAGGACGGAGGTCATAAGTCCTAAACTGCCATAGGCGGTCGCGACCATGTCGCTCATGACGTCGCCATCATAGTTCTTGCAGGCCCAGATAACTCCGCCATTTGAGCGGACGATTCTGGCGACAACGTCGTCGATGAGGGTGTAGAAATACTCGATTCCAGCAGCTTCGAACTTCTCCTTATACTCGGTCTCGTAAATCTCCGCGAAGATGTCCTTGAAATGGTGGTCATAGGTCTTAGAGATGGTGTCCTTCGCTGCGAACCAGACGTCCTGATGGGTGTCGAGGGCGTAGGAGAGGCAGGAACGGGCGAAGCTCTGGATCGACTTGTCAAGATTGTGGACGCCCTGGATGATTCCGGCGCTGGTTTTAAAGTCGTGGATGAGAGCTCTCGTCTCGTTGCCGCTTTCATCGGTGACGACGAGCTCAGCCTTGGAGCCCTGAGGGACGGCCAGCTCGGTGTTCTTGTAGATGTCGCCATAGGCGTGACGAGCGATGGTGATCGGCTTCGTCCATGTGGGAATAAACGGGGTGATGCCCTTGACGATAATCGGGGTTCTGAAAACGGTGCCGTCGAGTATTGCACGGATGGTACCGTTCGGGGACTTCCACATCTCTTTTAAGTGGTACTCATCAACACGTGCTGCGTTCGGGGTGATGGTGGCACACTTGACGGCGACGCCATACTTCTTGGTGGCCTCAGCGCTGTCGATGGTGACCTGATCGTCGGTTTCGTTTCTGTGAACGAGTCCTAAGTCGTAATACTCGGTTTTCAGGTCGACGAACTGAGCGATGAGCTCGTCCTTTATCATCTGCCAGACAACTCTGGTCATCTCATCGCCATCCATCTCAACAAGCGGTGTTTTCATTTGGATTTTAGACATTTTGTTGACCTCCCTGTGTTGATATCAAAGCTTCGATTTCGTGTAATCTAAGAGACCGCCTGCAAGGATGATTTCCCTGTCACGAGCGGAAAGTTCTATTTTAAGAGTAACCGAATCGCCTGTAGTGAGATTTTTGAGAACGACGGTGTCGCCGGTTGCGACGGCTTCGCGAAGATTCTCAAGACTCAGCTTGTCGCCCTGAGAGATTTTAGAGTAGTCGGACTCGGTCTCGAAAGTAAGAGGCAGGATTCCGGCATTGATGAGATTCGCCTTGTGGATTCTCGCAAACGACTGAACGACGACGGCCTTGATGCCTAAGTAGAGAGGCGCAAGAGCAGCGTGCTCTCTTGATGAGCCCTGACCATAGTTCGAGCCACCGACGATGATGCTGGTGCCTAAACTGAGGGCGCGTGCCGGGAATTCAGTATCGACGACCTCGAAGCAGTGCTTCGAAATCTCAGGGATATTCGACCTGAGCGGAAGAATCTTCGAGCCAGCAGGCATGATGTGGTCAGTAGTGATGTTGTCGCCGACCTTGAGGGAGCACTCGGCTTCGATGCTTTCAGGCAAAGGAGAGGTCTTCGGATATCCCTTGATATTCGGGCCACGCTTGATTTCGACTGAAGGAGCCTCCTCGGGAGTTGCAGGGAGAGCGACCATGTTGTCGTTGATGACGAACTCCTCGGGCATCTTGAACTCAGGCATGTCGCCCAAGGTTCTCGGGTCGGTGAGGACGCCCGTCAGAGCAGAAGCAGCAGCGGTTTCAGGGGAAATGAGGTAAACCTGAGCGTCCTTGGTGCCACTACGGCCGAGGAAGTTTCTATTAAATGTTCTGAGCGAGACGCCAGCGGAATTCGGTGACTGACCCATTCCGATGCAGGGACCACAGGCGGACTCGAGGATTCGAGCGCCACAGTCGATCATGTCGGAAAGATATTCGCCCTGCGAAAGCATGTTGAGAACCTGCTTCGAGCCGGGAGCGATCGAGAGGGAGACATCAGGATGGACAGTCTTGCCCTTTAAGATATAGGCGACCTTCATCATGTCGACAAACGAGGAGTTGGTGCAGGAGCCGATGCAGACCTGATTTATCTTCATCCCTGCAAGCTCACTTACCGGCTTGACGTTGTCGGGAGAATGAGGGCAGGCTGCCAAAGGCTCAAGAGTGCTGAGGTCTATAACGAGCTCCTCGTCGTAAACAGCGTCATCGTCAGCCTTGAGCTCGACCCAATCGGCTTCCCTGTGCTGAGCCTTCATGAATTCATAGGTTTTCTCGTCTGAGGGGAAGATGCTGGTTGTGGCGCCGAGTTCGGCTCCCATGTTGGTGATAGTAGCGCGCTCGGGAACGCTGAGAGTCTTGACACCTTCGCCAGTGTATTCGATAATCTTGCCGACACCACCCTTGACGGTGAGGCATCTTAGTACTTCCAGAATAACGTCCTTAGCGGAAACCCATGGGCTCAGTTTGCCCTTGAGCTCGACCTTGACCATCTTCGGGTAAGTGATATAGAGCGGTCCGCCTCCCATGGCGACTGCTACGTCGAGGCCACCTGCTCCAATTGCGAGCATTCCGAGGCCTCCACAGGTGGGAGTGTGGGAGTCGGAGCCGATCAAGGTCTTCCCAGGAATTCCGAAGCGCTCGAGGTGAACCTGATGGCAGATGCCGTTGCCAGGACGGGAGAAGGAAATTCCCCTCTTCTTCGCGACGGAACCGATAAACAGGTGGTCGTCGGCGTTCTCGAAGCCCGACTGGAGGGTGTTGTGGTCGACATAAGCGACGCTCTTCTCTGTCTTGACTGTTGGAATCTCCATCGCCTCAAGCTCGATATAGGCCATCGTGCCGGTGGCGTCCTGAGTGAGAGTCTGGTCAATTCTGATTCCGATTTCGGAACCCTTTTTAAACTCACCATCGACAAGGTGAGCCTTTAGTATTTTTTCAGCTGCGGTATAACCCATGCTATCGCCCCTTCATTTTAATGTTAGGTTTATTTTAATACAGTAACGAGCCGGTGTCAATACCAAACCGCCATCTTTGGATATTTTGCCGAATCGAACATCAAATATTTGCAAAAAAGGCGACATAAAGCCGCCTTTGATTGGGAAAATGAATTTTCTGAAATGTGAATCCTTCATGTTGTGAAGAACGAATTGTAAAAATCCGCCACCGTTGATATACACTTGTCCTCAGGATAGTGCTTGATATTGCCTGTTACCAACGTAGCGTTGCAGAACTTCGCCACTTCATAAAACTTGCGATCCGACTCGTCAGTGAACTTCACATTTGGCAATGGCTTCGCTATAACTGAGATTCCAGAAAGCGTCAGCTCCTCGAGCAGCCAGTCGACCTGCCACTTGTCAAAGCCAAACTTCGGCCTCGACAGAACCGAACGATACTCCTCTAAAAGCCGATAGTCATAGCACATCTTGAAACGTCCTGCCAGAGTTGCGGAAACTATTGCCGAAGGCTTGCTTCCCTGCGACCAGAGAGCCGAAACAAGGACGTTAGTATCAAGTACAACAAACACTTCCCTATTCTCCCCTTCTTGCAGCCTGAATTTCAGCCTCTATTTCCTCATCAGACATATATCCGGCAGCTGCTGCCTGAGATCGCATACTGTTGAACGCAATCATGGCTTTTGCCTGGCGGACAGCCTGAAGCATTAAATCGAGATTATCTCCAGAAACGTCCATCATCAATGCAGCTGGCTTGCCGTTATTAGTGATGACAACTTCGTTGCCATGGGCAAGATTATCCCACATGCTCTTCGATTCGGTCCTCAGATCTCTTACAGAATAGAAATTCATCTACAGCACCTCCTTGGTGTTCTTTCAATATCAGTATACACCATCGTGTCCATTTTGTCAACATGTTTGTGACACAAAATATAAAGCCGAGCAGAAGCTCGGCTTTGTTTCTGGTTATTCATCAACAGCCTCTGGCACCTTGCGTCTTGACTTGAAATACCCCACCGTTCCCGACACGGTTGACATGGTGGCGAAAGAGCCGGGGTATTTTTCGATTATATTCTTGAGGGAGACCATCTGGTCCTTGTTGACTACGCAGATGAGGACGCTGCGGCCTTCGTGGGTGTAGCCTCCTCTGCCTTCGACGATTGTGGCGGAGTGGCCGAGCTTCGTGATTATTTCCTCGGAAATTTCCTTCGGGGAGTTGGTGATGATCTCAAATCTTATCGCCTCACGGTTGCCCTTGAGGATTCGGTCGCTCAAGGTGCTCGAGAAGTAGCTATAGACGATGCAGAGGAGCACGGGCTCGATCTTATAATCATAGACGAAGTAGGAGGAGATCGCGACGACGGTGTTCAGGGCAAACATTACCCATGCAAGATTATAGGAAGGATGCTTCTTATGGATGATGACAGCGATGAGGTCGGTTCCTCCTGAGCAGCAGTTCGACATCATCGCGTACCCTAAGATTCCGCCGTTTAAGATTCCCGAAACGACTGGGCCTAAGATGGTGCTCGTGCCTGTGTCGGTCTGGTAAACAAATCTTGAAAGGTCGACATAAGACGACTGCAGGACGATCAGCATTACCGAGAAAGTAGATATGTAGACAAGAGTCCGAACGGCGAACTGCTTGTCGACATAGAAGAATACTATTATTATAAGCGGGATGTTGATGAGGAGTGAAAGATATCCTACGTTGATGCCCAGAACGTACTGGATCATGGTTGCAATACCGTTGACTCCCGACGGTGCGAAGCTGTTCGGGAAGATAAACAGGACATAGACCAATGCACAGGCGCTTGCCAACAAGGCTATAAAGACGTAGCTCCAGATTTTTCTCAAAACTGTGACGAATGACATTTTAATCTGCCTTTCTTATTTGCCGACTGTGTCGATAATATTTACGTATTTGACGATCCTGCGTTTGTCAGGAGGGATCAAATAGAATAGACGTTTATTGTAATAGAGATTGAACCAGCCCATCGGGGTGTAGGGTGCACCGCCGATGTCGGGTGTCTTCTTGTGGAGCTCGACCGGCTCGCCATAGACGGTGCCGACGAGGTCAAGATTCTCGCGATCGACCCTCAGGTGGGACTCGCCTGCCTCAAGATTCATGTGGCCATGCTTGTTTACGGCACCAATTTTGATGTCGTCCTCCATGACGATGCCGGGCTCGAGCTGGCTCCTTTGGAGATAGTACCACTCGTTGACCGTGTGGACGATGTCGTTATCAAATCTATAGTCGTCCGAAAGAGTGGTTCTGAAGCCACATGCTTCGCAGTGGATTTCGTTGCCAGAGGCTTTCAAGTGGAACTCTTCGCCACAGCTGGGGCACTTATATAAGATACTGTCGAGGCCTTCGGCGGTTTTACTGGTTTTATAGCGGTGGCCCGCCATCGCCTGCTCGTCATCGTGCCAGATGGCAGCGTCGATTCTTTCGGAGAGCTCAGCCACTGAGAGACTTGTGACCTCTTCGGCGGTGAAGAGTCTGGCGGTTTCGACCTTGATGTCGCCCTTGCGGTATTTTTTGCCCCACTTTGGGAAGACAAGTGCCGAGCCGTTGCCGGCAATCGTGTAGACTGGGATTCCGAGCTTCTTCACGAGCTCAGGCGTGCCCTTCGTGACTTTCTGAGAGTGTGCCACACCGTTCAGCCTGCCTTCGGGGAAGAGAACGATTATGTTGCCCTCGTTCTTGGCTCGAAGTACTCCTCGAATAGTGCCGGTGTCGGGGCAGAACATCTTCTTTGTGACGGTGTGGCCGAACATGCGGATTATCTCTCCGATCCCTGGGGAGAACATGAAATGCTCGCTCAGTACGAAAGTAGGTCGGTGAGGAAGAAGCGTCAGGCCAACGATTATGTGGTCTTTAAGCGAAATATGTGGCGCCAATATCAGTGCCGGGCCCTCGATGCCCTTGATGCCTGAGCGGTCGATGGTCATGTGGATGCCCTTCAGTTTGAAGATGAGGGCGGAAATGTACAGATATATATGGTATATAATGGGAGTTGGTCTTCCCTGCTTCTTAGAATTATTTTTTCCAGACGGCATTTTTATTTTTCCACCACCAACAATTGTCTTTCGGTGAAAGACACTTATATATTAAATGTCCTTCCAGTAAACTATTGTAGCATATAATAATCAAAATAGCAACAGGATTTTGCACGCTTTTTGGTAAAATTTAAAACGGTTCTGAACTTGACACTTTGGACTTAACATGATATAATTTTTCGTAATGAGCAAAGGCGTTCATAGAGGGGATAGTCTGCCCTTTTTGAGGTAACGCCTTTGTTTTTTTCTTATGAAAGGAAGAGAAGTCATGAAGTTGGAAGGTCAGGTACGCATACCTTCGGGCTGTGCAATATCCGCCGTTATCTCGCGAGACGGCAGAAAGATGAGCGGTGACGCCATTATCAAGAGCATGATACCGATGCACGACCGCTCAAACGGTTTAGGAGGCGGATTCGCAGCATACGGTATTTATCCGGAATATAAGGAATTCTACGCTTTGCACATTTTCTACAACGACAATAACGTCAGGATGGAATGCGAGAATCTCTTAAAAGACGGGTTCGAGATTATCAAATCGGAGAGCATCCCCATAAGAAAGACTCCGAAAATCACCGATGTTCCGCTTATCTGGAGATACTTCGTGGCTCCGATGTCGTCGGTATTATCAAGACTCCATGTTGACGAGAAAGAATATGTTGCCGAAACGGTCATGAAGATCAATTCCCAGATTAACGGTGCCTACGTCTTCTCGTCAGGCAAGAATATGGGAGTTTTCAAGGCGGTTGGATACCCTGAGGATGTCGGTTATTTCTATAGATTGGATGAATACGAGGGCTACTGCTGGACAGCTCACGGAAGATATCCTACTAACACCCCTGGCTGGTGGGGAGGCGCTCACCCGTTTGCTCTACTCGATTACACTATCGTCCACAACGGCGAGATTTCCTCTTACGATGCAAACCGTCGATATATCGAGATGTACGGCTACAAGTGCACTCTTCAGACTGATACCGAGGTTATAACATATATTGCGGATTATCTCTTAAGAAGGCAGGGCTTAACACTTGAGGAGACCGCTTCCGTCATCGCAGCTCCCTTCTGGTCGACTATCGAATCGAAGCCTGAGGAAGAGAGAAAGAAGCTGAGCTATCTTAGAACCGTTTACTCAAGCTTACTCGTCACTGGTCCCTTCTCGATAGTTCTCGGCTTCGAAGGCGGACTGATGGCGCTTAATGACAGATTAAAACTCCGCTCGATGGTCACGGCTGAGAAGGACGACCTGGTCTTCGTTGCGAGCGAGGAATCGGCGATAAGGGCGATTTGCCCGGATGCTACGAATGTGTATGCACCCGCTGGCGGAGAGCCGGTTATTGTAAAAGTTAAGGAGGGGAAATACTGATGGCTATAAATTATGTAAACCCCGAATTTGAGGTAATAAGAAACCCCAATCGCTGCATAGCGTGCAGGGTCTGCGAGCGCCAGTGCTCAAACGGCGTCCACAGCTTTGACCCCGAAACGGGTACGATGATGGCAGATGAGACAAAGTGTGTCGACTGCCAGAGATGTGTGGCGCTTTGTCCTACAAGAGCGCTCAAGATTGTCAAGAACGAATGCCAGCTCCGTGAAAACGCCAACTGGCAGCAGGACACTATTTATGAAATCTACAAGCAGGCAGGAAGCGGAGGGGTCCTCCTCTCGTCAATGGGCAACCCAAAGCCTCTGCCAGTTTACTGGGATAAGATTCTTATCAACGCTTCACAGGTCACAAATCCTCCTATCGACCCGTTAAGAGAGCCGATGGAGACGAAGGTCTTCTTAGGAAAGAAGCCCACGAAGCCTGAGAGAAACCCTGATGGAAGCCTGAAGACAGACTTAGCTCCGCAGCTTGAGCTCACAATGCCGGTCATGTTCTCGGCGATGAGCTATGGCTCGATCAGCTACAACGCTCACGAGAGCCTTGCAAGGGCTGCTGAGGCCTTGGGAATCTACTACAACACCGGCGAAGGCGGACTCCACGAGGACTTCTACAAGTACGGTGCCAACACCATCGTTCAGGTTGCATCTGGACGCTTCGGAGTTCACGAGGATTACCTCAGCGCTGGCGCTGCAATCGAGATTAAGATGGGTCAGGGCGCTAAGCCCGGTATCGGTGGACACTTGCCTGGCAAGAAGATTGTCGGAGACGTTTCGAGGACGAGAATGATCCCAGAAGGCTCAGACGCCATCTCCCCTGCTCCTCACCACGATATTTACTCTATCGAGGATTTGAGGCAGCTGGTCTACTCCCTCAAGGAGGCGACACAGTATACTAAGCCAGTTATTGTAAAAGTAGCGGCTGTACATAATATCGCAGCTATCGCGAGCGGTATTGCAAGAAGTGGTGCCGACATAATCGCGATTGACGGCTTCAGAGGAGGAACCGGCGCTGCTCCGACAAGAATCAGAGACAACGTTGGTATTCCGATTGAGCTGGCGCTGGCTTCGGTTGACCAGAGGCTTCGCGATGAAGGCATCAGAAACAACGTCTCCCTCGTTGTCGGCGGTAGTATCCGTTCGGCTTCGGACGTTGTAAAGGCTGTGGCCCTCGGTGCTGATGCCTGCTATGTTGCGACTGCTGCACTTCTGGCGCTTGGATGCCACTTGTGCCGTACCTGCCACACTGGCAACTGCAACTGGGGAATTGCAACCCAGAAGCCGGAGCTCGTCAAGAGGCTCAACCCGGATATCGGCTCACAGAGGCTCATAAATCTCATGACCGCTTGGCGCCACGAGATCATGGAGCTCATGGGCGGTATGGGTATAAACTCGATTGAAGCGCTTCGAGGCAACAGAATGATGCTCAGAGGAATGGGTCTTAACGAAAAAGAGTTAGAGATACTTGGTATCTCTCATGCGGGAGAGTGACGGATATGAAAAGAGTTTATGTTAATGAAAAATGGTGCCTTGGGTGCCATCTCTGCGAGTATAACTGCGCTTTTGCAAACTCAGGGCTCACCAATATGGCGAAGCTGAAGGGTCAGAAGATTTACCCGAGAATAAGGGTTGAAGGCGACGACAAGATCACATTCGCAATCTCCTGCCGTCACTGCGAGGACCCCATCTGCATCAAGAGCTGCATTTCTGGAGCACTTTCAAAGACTCCTGACGGAATGGTCGAGATCGACAAAAACCGCTGTGTCGGGTGCCTCACCTGTGTCCTCGTCTGCCCGTATGGCGCTGTCATTCAGGATGGCGACGGTGCGGTTCAGAAGTGTGAGCTTTGCTTAAAGAACTCTTCGGGCGCGCCTGCATGTGTTGCTGGCTGCCCGAACGGCGCTATAGTTTACGAAGAGAGGTGAGCGAAATGGCAAAGAAGTATGTTATCATCGGCAACGGCACCGCTGCTGTCGGCTGCATTGAGGGAATCCGTGCTCATGATAAGGATGGCTCAATCACCGTTATTTCAGCTGAGAATCACCCCGCCTATTGTCGTCCGCTTATCTCCTACTACCTTGAGGGCAAGGCTGTTCCCGAAAGAATGAGCTATCGGCCTGATGATTTCTATGACAAGAACGGCGTAAAAGTCATCTACGGTGAGAGTGCTGCTAAAATAGATACTGCTGCGAAGGCTGTTGTTCTTGAAAGTGGCGAAAAAGTCCCGTATGACAGCGTCTGTGTTGCTGCTGGTTCGAGGCCGCTCGTTCCGCCTTTTGAAGGCTTGGACACAGTCCCCGTCAAGTTCCCGTTTATGACTCTTGACGACGCTCAGGCTCTCGAGAATGCAATCACCGAAGAGAGCGACGTCTTCATCGTCGGTGCAGGTCTTATTGGCCTCAAGTGTGCTGAGGGGCTTTACGGAAGAGTGAAGTCGATCACCGTCTGCGATTTAGCGGACAGGGTTATGCCGAGTATCCTGGATGCCGAAACCGCAGAAATGATGAAAAAGCGTCTCGAAGACAATGGCTTGAAGCTGATGCTTTCGGACACCGCCACTAAATTCGACGGAAACGTCGCTTATATGAAGAGTGGCGCTGAAGTCAAGTTCGACGTTCTGGTGCTGGCAGTTGGCGTAAGAGCTAACATTTCGCTCGTCAAGGACGCTGGCGGAGATTGTGGAAGAGGCATCACTGTTGACAATCATATGGCGACGAGCCTCCCCAACATCTACGCTGCCGGCGACTGCACCGAGTCGGTGGACTATTCCTCTGGCAACGTAAAAGTCATGGCGATAATGCCGAACGCTTACATGCAGGGGCACTGTGCCGGAGAGAATATGGCGGGTGAAGCTGTCACATTCGACAACGGAATCCCCATGAATGCAATCGGGTTCTTCGGGCTCCATGTTATGAGTGCAGGAACTCCCGACGGAGAGCTCTATGAGGAGAAAACCAACTCGAGCATTAAGAAGCTCTTCACGAAGGACGACCGTCTTGTCGGGTTCATTTTAGCGGGCGATACGACCCGTGCCGGAATTTATACAAATTTGATAAGAAACGGTATTTCTCTTAGCTCTATTGACTTTGATACCATAAAAACAGCTCCAAATATCTTTTCTTTTGGTCAAGAATACTGTAGAAATTCTCTTGGAGGTGTGGTATAATATGTTGATAGATGTTTCAGGCTTGGGATTCAGCGAGATTAACTCATTGATAAGAACTCAGGGCGAGAGCTGTCACCTCACGGGGTGCTTGAGCCAGAGGTTCATCGGTGCCGGTATGTCATATCGCGAAATCACGATTGACGGAACTCCCGGTAACGCTCTTGGAGCGTATCTCAACGGCGGTGAAATCACCGTCAACGGTAATGCTCAGGACGCTGTTGGCGACACCATGAACGATGGCAAGATCATCATCCACGGTCACGTTGGCGACGCTGTTGGCTATGCAATGCGTGGCGGAGAGATTTACGTCAGAGACAGCGCTGGCTATCGCGCAGGAATCCATATGAAGCAGTATAAAGAAAAGCGACCGATCATGGTTATCGGTGGCAGGGCAGGAAGCTTCTTGGGCGAATATCAGGCTGGTGGCCTCATAATCGTCTTAGGGCTTAACAAGGGCGATTATCCGATTGTCGGAAACTTCCCGGGTACGGGAATGCATGGCGGAAAGCTGTTCTTAAGGACTGCTGAAGGCCTCAAGTTCCCGGCACAGGTCAATGTAAACGAAGCCAGTGACGAAGACATGGCGGAGATTATGCCGTACTTAAAGAACTACTGCACCTACTTTGGTGCAGACCTGATGGAGATCTTAAACTCCAAGTTCACGGTTGTAACTCCCAACTCGAAGAATCCGTACAGACAGATGTACGTCAACAACTGATCAAGGCATAAAGGACGGTGCAAAATGAGCTATACTCCCGACGAAATTCTCCAGTATATTGAGGAAGAGGATGTTAAGTTCATCCGCTTGGCGTTCTGCGATGTTTTCGGAACGCCTAAGAACATTTCCATCATGCCGAACGAGATGAGGCGAGCCTTCGAGCAGGGCATCTCTATCGATGCCTCGGCTATCGCCGGTTTCGGCGAAGAGAGCCATTCAGACATGCTCCTCATCCCGGATCCTTCGGAGATTTCCATTCTCCCCTGGAGACCTGAGCACGGAAGAGTTGTGAGAATGTTTTGCACCGTTTGCAATCCCGACAGAACTGTATTTGAAGCGGACACGAGGAGTCTTTTGAAATCGACTGCCGAGGAACTGAAGTCCGAAGGGTTCGACTTCAACTTCGGTCCCGAAACGGAGTTTTATCTCTTCAAGCGTGATGAAAACGGCGAGCCCACGAAGATTCCCTATGACCATGCGGGTTATATGGACATAGCTCCCGAGGACAAGGGCGAAAACGTAAGGCGTGAAATCTGCTTAACACTTGAGCAGATGGGAATTGTTCCAGAGTCCTCCCACCACGAAGAGGGGCCGAGCCAGAATAAAATAGACTTCAGATATTCTGACGCCCTGACCGCTGCTGATCACGCGATAACTTTCAGATCCGTTGTAAAGACAATTGCTGTAAGAAACGGGCTCGTTGCCGACTTCTCTCCGAAGCCGCTTGAAAACCTGCCCGGAAACGGAATGCATATAAATATATCCGCCGTTTATAACGGCGAGGACGTTCTTTCTTATGCAACTGCCGGCATTTTAAAGCATATTTCCGAAATTACGCTGTTTTTAAATTCTCAGCCTAATTCCTATAAAAGATTCGGTGCTAACAAGGCACCACTCTATATATCTTGGTCGGAGCAGAACCGCTCCCAGCTCATAAGAATTCCCGCTACAAAGCGCGAATACAGGAGAGCTGAGCTTAGGTCTCCCGACCCTATGTGTAACCCTTATCTCGCGCTTTTACTTCTGATGAAAGCTGAAGCTGACGGAATCAAGAATAAGCTAGAGCTCTGCCCTTCTACTGATGTAAATCTCTATCGGGCATCGAGCGAGGTTCTTTCTAAGTTCCAGACGCTTCCAAGAAGCCTCGGTGAGGCAGTTTTGGTAGCTCAGAGCTCAGATTTCGTCAAAGCCTCAATTCCGCAGTCGATTATCGACGACTATTCTTCAAGATAAGCATCAACCTGATCGTAACGCCATTATAAACCGGGGGTCGTGAAAATGGAACTCAAAGAGAAGGTCTACAGCGTTTTAGTTGTATCGTCCTCCGAAAAATTTTCCGGCGTTATTAAAAGGCTTCTCCCTTCTAACCTCTACTCCCCTGTCTCGGTTGCCACAGACGTGAGCTCCGCCAAAAGGCAGGTTCTCGAGCGGGACTATGACATCGTGATGATAAACTCTCCGCTGTCGGACGAATTCGGGAAGAGATTCGCGATTGATCTGAGTCAAAGCTCAGGCGCTGGAGTGATTCTCTTTGCTGGGTCGGAGCACTTTCCTGAGCTCAGCGAAATGCTGATGCCCTATGGAGTACTGACTATTCCGAAGCCCGTAAGCGTTCCGCTTGTCCAGCAGTCGCTTCTGATACTTCGTGGCACTCGTGAGAGACTCAGGCGAATGGAGAAGAAGAGTCCTACCTTTGAAGAAAAGATGGCGGAAATCAGGCTTGTCAATCAGGCGAAGCTCTTACTTATCACAAAGTGCGAAATGAGCGAAGCACAGGCTCATAGATATATCGAAAAGCGAGCGATGGACACTTGTGTCACGAAGAAGGTCGCAGCAGGGGATATAATCAGAGAATACGAACAAAACGGCAAGGAGGATATGTAAATGGCAGTAGATAATACCAAGTACATCTTCGTAACTGGAGGTGTTGTCTCGGGACTCGGCAAGGGTATAACAGCCGCTTCTCTGGGACGATTGCTTAAAGCGAGGGGCCTCAAGGTTGCAGCTCAGAAGCTCGACCCTTATATCAACGTTGACCCCGGAACGATGAGCCCCTATCAGCACGGAGAGGTTTACGTCACAGAGGACGGTGCAGAGACCGACCTCGACCTTGGTCACTATGAAAGATTCATAGACGAGGATTTGAACAAGTATTCAAATCTCACTACAGGAAAAGTTTACTGGAATGTACTTAACAAGGAGCGTCGTGGCGAGTATCTCGGTTCGACCGTTCAAGTCATCCCCCACATTACAAATGAAATAAAAGATTTTGTCTACCGTGTCGGCAAGAAGACACAGGCGGACATTGTTATCACCGAAATCGGCGGCACCATCGGCGACATCGAATCACAGCCTTTTATCGAAGCTGCAAGACAGATCTCCCTCGAAGTAGGACGGGAGAACAGCCTTTTCATTCATGTCACACTGGTGCCGTTTTTGCGTGGCTCTGACGAGCACAAGTCGAAGCCTACTCAGCACTCCGTCAAGGAGCTTCAGGGAATGGGAATTAACCCGAATATCATCGTTTTAAGATGCGATGAGCCTCTTGAGGAATCGATCTTCAAGAAGATTTCGATGTTCTGCAACGTCAAGCCGGACTGCGTTATCGAAAATATCACTCTTCCCAGCATCTACGAGGCTCCGACTATGCTTGAGAAGGCGAACTTCTCTTCAGTCGTCTTAAGAGAGCTCCACATCGACGCTCCTGAGCCGGATCTGAGCGATTGGCTCGCTATGCTCGATATGATCAAGAACCGCTCGGGAGAGGTCAACATCGGGCTTGTCGGAAAGTATATCCAGCTCCACGACGCTTATCTCTCGGTTGCTGAAGCTCTCCGACATGCTGGATTTGCACTCGGAAGCTATGTCAATATCTCCTGGATTGATTCAGAGACCTTGACTGAGGCTACATACGAGGAGACTTTAAGCCATGTTGACGGAATCATCGTTCCCGGTGGATTCGGAAATCGTGGAATCGAAGGCATGGTCTTGGCTGCGAAGTATGCAAGAGAAAACAACGTTCCCTACTTCGGAATCTGCCTTGGAATGCAGATTGCGGTTATGGAGTTTGCAAGAAACGTTGCAGGCATAACTGATGCCAACTCGGGCGAGTTTGACGAGCTCTGCAAGAACAAGGTCATCGACTTCATGCCGGGACAGAGCGTCGACATCGACAAGGGAGGCACGCTCCGCTTGGGAAGCTACCCCTGCGTCATCCAGAAGGGCACCACGATGGAGAGATGCTACGGTGAGGAGCTCATCCACGAGAGGCACCGCCACCGTTACGAATTCAACAACGAATACAGAGAGGTTCTCACCTCCCACGGTCTCACCCTTTCGGGACTTTCGCCTGACGGAAGACTTGTTGAGACGGTCGAGCTTACAGACAGACCGTTCTTCGTCGGCGTTCAGTACCACCCCGAATTCAAGTCGAGACCGAACAAGGCTCATCCGCTGTTCAAGGGATTTGTTGAGGCTGCGATGAAGCATAAAGGATGAACCTCTCAGTCAGCTTCGCTGACAGCTCCCCTTGGTAAGGGGAGCCATGATTGCATTGACAAAGGGTTGATAAGAATGAATGAAATTCACGAAGAGTGTGGGATATTTGGGGTGTATGCTCCTGATACGAGGCGGCTCTCGGATATGGTTTACTATGGGCTGTATGCTTTGCAGCATCGTGGGCAGGAAAGCTGCGGAATGGTCGTTTGCGATGACGGGCTTTTCTACTCCCATAAGGACTTGGGGCTCGTGGGCGAAGTGTTCACAAAAGAAGCTATCGCCTCGCTCCCCTCAGGACAAATGGCTGTCGGGCATGTGAGATATGGCACTACAGGAAGCACCAATCGCCTGAACTGCCAGCCTATCGAAGTGAACCACTGCAAGGGCAGGCTCGCTCTTGCTCACAATGGAAATCTTACAAACGCCTATGAGCTCAGAGCTCGCCTTGAGCTCTCGGGAGCTATTTTCCACACCACAAGCGACACCGAAACCATAGCTTATATTGTCACGCAGGAGCGATTGACTGCACCCTCGATTGAGGAAGCGGTGAACCGCGCCGCTTGGCGTTTGGAGGGTGCTTACTCCTTAGTCTTCATGTCGGCTACGAAGCTCATCGCCATGAGGGATGCACACGGCTTCCGGCCCCTTTGCTACGGCAAAACGCCTGACGGGTGCTATGTCGTGGCGTCTGAGAGCTGCGCTCTTGGAGCTGTCGGAGCGGAGTTCATAAGGGACATCCTTCCGGGCGAAATCGTCGTCTTCGACGAAAACGGGGTCTACTCGATCAAGGATCACTGCGGAAAGAAGCCCGAAAGGCTCTGCGTTTTCGAGTATATCTACTTCGCCCGCTCCGATTCTGTGATAAACGGCGTTTCGGTTCACGCTGCAAGGAGGAAGGCGGGAGAGCTCTTAGCGAAGAGCTGCCCAGTTGAGGCGGATGTCGTCATCGGCGTTCCCGATTCAGGGCTCGATGCAGCGCTTGGCTACTCGTTGGCTTCCGGGATTCCGTATGAGCTCGGGTTCATTAAAAATAAGTACGTCGGCAGGACGTTTATCGCGCCTACTCAGAGCGACAGGCTCGACCAGGTGAGAATCAAACTCAGCCCCATAAGCGAAGCGGTTACGGGAAAACGTGTTATAATGATTGACGACTCCATCGTCAGAGGAACCACGAGCGCTCAGATTGTAAAGCTACTTCGAAACGCTGGCGCTACAGAGGTTCACGTGAGGATTTCCTCTCCGCCGTTCCTGAATCCATGCTACTATGGAACCGATATCGATTCCGAAAACGGGCTTATCGCCTGCAGCCATACGGTTGAGGAGATTGCTGAGATTATCGGAGCGGATACTCTTGGATATCTTCCGACGGAGGACTTAAATGTTCTCGCCGAGAGCGAAAATATCTGCACCTCCTGCTTCACGGGAGATTATCCGACGGGGATTCCCGTCCACACTGACAAGGGGCGCTTCGAGGGCAAGCTTTCCGAAGCAAAACCTCAAAAATCACGTTTATACAAGTTGCCAAAGGCAACTTGATAAAGAATGTCTAAAATAGCCCTAATGGCTATTTTACGGCTTCGCCGCCGCCATTCTTCAAATCCAAAATCTAAATAAATTTCAAACACTTTTAGGAGGACAATATCATGGACAAGCTTTATGAAGGAAAGTCGAAAATCGTTTACGAGGGCACCGAGCCGGGTACTTGCATCATCAAGTACAAGGACACCGCCACCGCTGGAAACGGCGTCAAGAAGGAAGACTTGCCCGGCAAGGGAATCCTCAACGCCAAGATTTCAAACCTTATTTTTGAGTATCTCGCAAAGAACGGCGTCAAGACCCATCTTATCAAGGTTTTGAATGAGACTGAGGTTCTCGTCAAGAAGGCCGACATCGTTATGGTCGAGGTTATCGTAAGAAACGTCGCTGCCGGAAGCTTCTCGAAGAAGTATGGCGTTCCTGAGGGAACCAAGCTCCTCAACACCGTCACTGAATTCAGCCTCAAGAGCGACGAGCTGGGCGACCCGATGATCAACGACTGCCAGATTACTGCTCTCGGCGTTGCAACTCAGGCTGAGCTTGACGAGCTCAAGGCTGTTTCACTCAAGGTTGACGAGCTCATGACTGAGCTGTTCTTAAAGTGTGGCATCAAGCTTATCGACTTCAAGCTCGAATTCGGCAGAGTTGACGGCGAGCTCCTCCTCTGCGACGAAATCTCCCCTGACTCATGCAGACTCTGGGATGCTGAAACCGACGAAAAGCTCGACAAGGACCGCTTCCGCAGAGACCTCGGCAACGTTCTCGACGGTTACAGAGACGTTCTGGCAAGACTTGAAAACGCAATCTGAATAAATCAGGAGGTTCAAACCCCAATGACAGATAAATACGAAAACCCACTGTGTAAAAGATATGCTGGCGAGAAGATGCAGAAAATCTTCTCTGACGACACGAAGTTCTCGACCTGGCGTAAGCTCTGGGTTGCTCTCGCTGAGAGCGAGAAGGAGCTTGGACTCGACATCACGGACGAGCAGATCGCTGAGATGAAGGAGCATATCTACGACATCGACTATGAGGCTGCTGCCCAGCGCGAGAAAGTCGTCCGCCATGACGTCATGGCTCACATCTATGCCTATGGCCTCGTCTGCCCGAAGGCGAAGCCAATCATCCATCTCGGCGCTACAAGCTGCTATGTTGGTGACAACACCGATATAATTTTGCAGAGAGATGCTCTGCTTAGAATCAGAAGCCTGCTCGTGGCTGCGATTTCGGCTCTTTGCGACTTTGCGGAAAAGTATAAGGATCTCCCCTGCCTCGCCTATACCCATTTCCAGGCTGCTCAGCCGACAACCCTCGGCAAGCGCGCCACTCTCTGGCTTCAGGATCTTGTCATGGATCTTGAGAGGCTCGACTTTACACTGTCGAACTTAAAGCTCCTTGGCTGCCGTGGAACCACGGGAACGGGTGCGAGCTTCCTTGAACTCTTTGGCGGGGACAAGGAAAAGGTCTGCAAGCTCGAGCAGCTCATCGCTGAAAAGATGGGATTTGAGGCTGCTTACTCGGTCAGCGGTCAGACCTACACAAGAAAGGTCGACTACTACTCGCTGTCGGTTCTCTCGGGAATCGCCCAGAGCGCCCACAAGTTCTCTAACGACATAAGGCTCCTTTCCCACCTGAAGGAAGTCGACGAGCCCTTCGAGGCTGGACAGGTCGGTTCCTCTGCTATGGCTTATAAGAGAAACCCGATGCGTTCGGAGAGAATTGCTTCCCTCGCGAGATACGTCACCGTTGACGCCCTGAACCCTGCACTCACTGCAAGCGAGCAGTGGTTCGAGAGGACGCTTGACGACTCGGCTAACCGCAGAATCAGTATTCCTGAAGCGTTCTTAGCTGTCGACGGAATCCTGAGCCTCTATATCAACATTATAAGTGGGCTCAAGGTCTATCCGAAGATTATAGCAAGGCATCTTCAGGCTGAACTCCCCTTCATGGCGACCGAGAACATTCTTATGTACTGCGTCAAGAAGGGTGGAGACAGGCAGACTCTTCACGAGGCTATAAGAACCCATTCTGTCGCAGCTGCAACCGATATAAAGGAAGGCGGAGACGGAAATCTTATCAAGAGAATCGCCTCTGATCCGATTTTTGGGTTGACAGAGGACGAAATCCAGAGTATTATAGATGAAGGTGGCTTCACAGGGCTCGCTTCCGATCAGGCGGAGGAATATGTCCAGTACGTCAGAACTGAGATTCTTCCGAACGAGGGCGAGAAGGCCGATGACGTCACAATCAACGTTTAATCAGCAAAAGCTTTAAAATAGAAAGGACAAGGCATATGCTTACAGCAATAGTTGGAATCAACTGGGGCGACGAAGGCAAGGGCAGAATGGTCGACCTTCTGTCGAAGGACTTCGACATCATCTGCCGCTACCAAGGCGGCAACAACGCAGGACACACCGTTATCAACGAGAGAGGAAGCTTCGTTCTGAATCTTCTGCCATCCGGCATCTTCCACGAGACGGCTGTCAACGTCATGGGCGGAGGAATGGTCGTTGACCTTGAGCACCTTTGCCACGAAATGGCTTCCCTGCGTGAAAAAGGAATTGAAATTACTCCAGACAATCTTAAAATCAGCGACAAAGCTACCATATGCCTGCCCTATCACAAGGAGCTCGACATCATGGAGGAGGATCGCCTCAAGGACAAGAAGTTCGGCTCCACTCGCCGTGGCATCGCTCCCGTTTATGCGGACAAGTACATGAAGAAGAGCCTCCGAATGAGCGATCTTCAGAACCCTGACACTCTCGAGGAGAAGGTCAAGGACATTGTCGAGTGGAAGAACTTAACCTTCAAGGGATATGGGCACGAGCTCATCAATGCGGATGAGATCCTCAGCTGGCTCAAGAAGTATGGCGACGAGATTCTGCCGTATATCACCGACGTTTCCTCATACCTCGAGAAGTCTGCCGATGACGGGAAGAATATCATGTTTGAGGCACAGCTCGGAGCCCTCCGTGACATCGACTACGGAATTTATCCCTACACTTCTTCTTCGCAGACTCTCGCCCACTATGCTCCTATCGGAGCTGGAATTCCCGGAAGAAAGCTCGACTGCTCTATCGGCATCATGAAGGCTTATTCGACCTGCGTTGGCGAAGGGCCATTTACTTGCGAGATGTTCGGCGAAGAGGCTGAGGCATTGAGAGCTGCCGGAGGAGAATATGGCGCTGCTACTGGAAGACCTCGTAGAGTCGGACCGTTTGACGTTCCTGCTTCGAAGTATGGCGTGAGAGTTCAGGGAGCTGACTATCTGGTTCTTACGAAGCTCGACGTTCTTTCCTATATGGACAAGATCCCAGTTTGCGTTCACTATGACGTTGACGGAGAAATCACAGACAACTTCCCGACAGGCGACAAGCTTGAGCGTGCAAAGCCGGTTGTAGAGTACGTCAAGGGCTTCGGAGACGTTTCGAAGTGCCGTAAGAAGGAGGACCTTCCCGAGGATGCCCTCAACTACATCCGTCTCATCGAGCACGCAGTTGGTCGTCCGATCAAGTACGTATCTGTCGGAGCTGAGAGAGACGAATATATTACAATGTTCTGATAAACTACAGCAAGCGTTTATCGGCTTTATTGCCGGTAAACGCCTAACTGAAACATAAGGAGGCAAACTCTAAAAGATGAAAGAGTATGACCGCAAGCTAATTACGGAGGACGGAAGCGAATACTTAGGCTATGGTTTCGGAAGCTCAGACGATAGAGTTCTGGAGCTTGTATTCAACACTTCCATGGTCGGCTATCAGGAGATAGTTTCTGACCCGTCCTACACCGATCAGATGGTCGTTATGACCTATCCTATTATCGGAAGCTACGGAATCAACGACGACGATTTCGAGACGAAGTACCCTTCAATCGGTGCTCTGGTAGTCCGAGATTATAACGACATGCCGTCGAATTTCCGTTATATAAAGACACTTTCGGAGCTTCTTGAGGAGAACAATATCCCAGGAATAAGCGGAGTTGATACCCGTAAACTCACCCGCAGCATCCGGGATTATGGTTCCAGAAGAGCTCTTATTACCGATATTTCTACAACCCTTGAAGAGGGTCTTGAGATTATCAAGAACACCCCCGTTCCCCACGATGCCGTTTCGAGAGTCAGCACAAAGAAGCGCTGGTATTCGAGAACGTCGAACCCGCAGTATAACGTCGTTGCGCTTGACTGCGGAATCAAACTCAACATTGTTCGCTCCCTGAACCGTAAGGGCTGCAACGTCACCATTGTCCCCTACGACATCACTGCCGAAGAGGTCATTTTCATGAAGCCCGATGGAGTCTTCCTCTCGAACGGTCCCGGCGACCCGGAGGACGTCACTCAGGCGGTAGAACTGGTAAAAGGACTTCGGGGCAAGTATCCGATATTCGGAATCTGCCTTGGGCACCAGATTATTTCTCTTGCATATGGCGCGAAGACTTATAAACTGAAGTTTGGCCACAGAGGCGGAAACCACCCTGTCAAGAACCTTGCGACTGGAAAGCTCGAAATCACTTCCCAGAACCATAGCTATGCTGTTGACCCTGAGAGCCTTGAGGGCACTGGGCTTGAAGTCACACACATAAATCTTCTTGACAACACTATTGAGGGCGTTGAGTGCAAGGAAGACAGAGTTTTCAGCGTTCAGTATCACCCGGAAAGCGCTCCGGGACCTGAGGATTCGGGGTATCTGTTTGACAAGTTCCTTGATTACATGAAGGAGGCGAAGAGCAATGCCGAAGAGAACTGATATTAAGAAGGTTCTGGTTATAGGTTCTGGACCTATCGTAATCGGTCAGGCTGCCGAGTTTGACTATGCAGGAACTCAGGCTTGCTTGGCGCTTAAGGAAGAGGGCTACGAGGTTATTTTAGCCAACTCGAACCCCGCCACCATCATGACTGACACTTCCATCGCCGACAAGGTCTATATGGAGCCTCTGACGCTTGAATATCTGGCGAGAATCTGCCGTTATGAGAGGCCTGACGCCATCGTTCCTGGAATCGGTGGACAGACGGGACTTAACCTTGCGATGCAACTTGCCAAGAAGGGCGTTTTGCAGGAATGCGAGATTGAGCTTCTCGGTACCGATGCCGACAGCATTGAATGTGCTGAGGACAGAGAGCGGTTCAAGGAGCTCTGCGAGAGCATCGGCGAGCCGGTTGTTCCCTCTGAGATTACTTATTCTATAGAAGAAGGCCTGAAGGCTGCTGAGGATATCGGTTACCCCGTTATACTTCGTCCTGCTTTCACCCTCGGTGGCACTGGCGGAGGATTCGTCAATAACCCGGAAGAGATGAAGGTTATGATGAAGAATGCTCTTGCACTCTCCCCTGTTCATCAGGTTCTGGTCGAGAAGAGCATCAAGGGCTACAAGGAAATTGAGTACGAGGTCATGCGGGACGCTAACGACACCGCTATAACTGTTTGTAACATGGAAAACCTCGACCCTGTCGGAATCCACACAGGCGACTCTATAGTCGTGGCGCCGAGCCAGACCTTAACTAGCAAAGAGTACCACATGCTCCGTAACAGTGCTCTCAAGATTATAAGAGCACTGAAAGTCAAGGGAGGCTGCAACGTTCAGTTTGCACTCGACCCACAGTCGTTCAAATACTATGTAATAGAAGTTAACCCGAGAGTTTCCCGCTCTTCAGCGCTTGCCTCAAAGGCGAGCGGATACCCGATTGCGAGAGTTTCGGCGAAGATTGCAGTTGGAATGAACCTTGATGAGATTCAGCTCGTCAACACCCCTGCCTGCTTCGAGCCGTCGCTCGACTATGTCGTCACGAAGATGCCTCGGTTCCCGTTTGATAAGTTTGCAAGCGCTTCGAATGTCCTTTCAACTCAGATGAAGGCGACTGGCGAGGTCATGAGCGTTGGAAGAACGATGGAGGAAAGCCTTCTCAAGGCGATCCGTTCGCTCGAGGATGGCAAGAACCACATCCACATGGCGAAGTTCGACTCGGAGCATATGACAACCGACGAGCTCCTCGCTTACATCCGTGAAGGAACAGACGACAGAATCTACGCCATTTCGCAGCTCATGTGGATGGGAGTCGACCACTCGAGAATCTGCAACATCACTGGCATCGACATGTTCTTCCTCGACAAAATCAAGAACATCGTCGACTTCGAGAAGGAGCTTGAGGCTTCTCCCCACTCGATCACTCTCCTGAAGGAAGCCAAGAAGATGGGCTTCTCCGACTCCTACATTGCGGAGCTTTGGAAGACTACCGAAGATGAAGTCTACGAAGAACGCTGCAACGCTGGCATTTATCCCGTTTACAAGATGATCGACACCTGTGCGAGCGAGTTCGACAGCTATGTCCCCTACTTCTATTCGACCTACGAGGACGAAGAGGAGTCTATAGTTTCCGACAGAAAGAAGATTATCGTCCTTGGTTCTGGTCCTATCAGAATCGGTCAGGGCGTTGAGTTCGACTACTCGACCGTTCACGCTATCAAGACTATCCGTGAGGCTGGCTACGAGGCCATCGTTATAAATAACAACCCGGAAACCGTTTCCACAGACTACACCACCGCGGACAAGCTCTACTTCGAGCCTCTGACGGTTGAGGACGTCATGAACGTCGTCCACCACGAGAACCCGGTTGGCGTTATCGCGACCTTGGGAGGACAGACGGCTGTCAACCTGGCAGCACCTCTCACGAAGCGTGGCGTCAAGATTGTCGGAACCGACTGTGACGCTATCGAGAAGGCTGAAAACCGTGACGCCTTCGACGAGGTTATTAGATCTCTTGGAATCCCGAACCCGAAGGGAGAGGCGGTCACCAATATCGAGGATGGCGTGAAAGTCGCCGAGAGAATCGGCTATCCCGTTCTCGTCAGACCTTCGTTTGTACTCGGTGGAAGAGCGATGGAGATTGTCGCGACTGAGGAGATGCTCAGGCACTACCTGAAGAACGCCGTTGAGGTCGACGTCGACAAGCCGGTGCTCGTCGACAAGTACATCATGGGCAAGGAGGTCGAGGTCGACGCCATCTGCGACGGCGAGCAGGTCTTCATCCCCGGAATTATGGAGCTGGTTGAGAGAACCGGCGTCCACTCTGGCGACAGCATGAGCGTCTATCCGCCATTCAGTATCTCACAGGCGGTCAAGGACACAATCAACGATTATACCACGAGGCTTGGCCTCGGCATCGGCATAAAGGGACTCTTCAACATCCAGTTCATCGTCGACAAGGAGGACAACGTTTCGGTTATCGAAGTTAATCCGAGAGCATCAAGAAGCGTTCCGTTCCTCTCGAAGTCGACTGGGGTCAATCTCGTAAGAATTGCCACGAAGGTAATGCTTGGGCAGAGTCTCAAGGATCAGGGCATCACCGATATGACCCCGAAGGAGAAGAAGCGCTGGTATGTCAAGGCGCCTGCGTTCTCGTTCGAGAAGCTAACTGGCATGGATTCCTACCTCTCGCCTGAGATGAAGTCGACTGGCGAGGCCATCGGTTACGACGACAAGCTCAACCGTGCCGTCTACAAGGCCCTTCAGGCCTCCGGCATCAAGATGAAGGAGTACGGCACCGTTATCGTGACGGTTGCTGACGAGGACAAGGAAGAGGCGCTGCCTCTTATCAGGCGGTTCTATAACCTTGGCTACAACATCGAAGCCACCGCCGGAACTGCAAAGTTCCTAAAAGAGCACGGCATCAGAACCCGTGTCAAGGGCAAGATCAGCGAAGGAAGCGACGAAATCCTCGATTCCATCCGCGCTGGCTACGTCAGCTACATCATCAACACACGTGCAGTCCTCTCAGGCGTCCATTATGAGGATGGTATTGAGATAAGAAGGTGTGCAATCCAGAACGGCGTCACGACGTTTACGTCGCTCGATACGGTGAGGATTTTGCTCGATGTTTTGGAGGATATGATTCCGCCGATTTCGACGATTGATGCTTGATATGTAACGGGCGGATATTATCCGCCCGAACCCTCTAGTCAGCACCACGTAGCGGGCGGATGATATCCGCCCCTACATGTTCGGCTACAGCGACTGGCGTCGCTTCCGCCGAAGCGATTTCAGGCTCCGCCTGAAATCGCACCCCTCAGTCGCCTTCGGCGCCAGCTCCCCTTGACAGGGGAGCCTTTTTTGCTCTCCCCAAAAACTAGCCACTATCCACTAACCACTAATTACCCCTTGCATTTCCCCACACATCGTGCTATAATAATCAAAGAATATGATTCGAAAGTGAGTGCATTGGAATGAAAAAACTTTGTAAGGACAGAGAGCACAAGATGATTTGTGGCGTTTGTGCTGGGATTGCGGAGTATTTCGGCATTGACCCGACTGTCGTCAGAGTTATCTGGGCTTTGGTTACCGTTCTTTTGGCTTTGTTTGGCGGAATTATCATCTACGCTATCTGCGCTCTGGTAATGCCTGACAAGACTAACGTCGAATAAAACTCGCTCACAATTGAATATTGGCAAAAAATGGGCATCACCTGAAAATGGTCGTGCCCTATTAGAGTGATATAGAATAATTTTGAATTGGAGGAATTCCACGGAAATGAATATCTATCGTGCAGGAATAGACATTGGCAGCACGACCATAAAGCTGGTCATTTTGGATGATGACAATAAGATAATTTTCGGCGAATACAGGCGTCATCAGGCGCGTATTCAGCCTGCAATGAGTGAGCTTTTGACTGAGGCGAAAGAAAAGTTAGGCGATTTCAAACTTCGGCTCAAGATCACTGGCTCAGGATCCATCAATCTCGGCAAGGCTCTTAACATCGGCTTTGTCCAGGAGGTTGCAGCGGTGGCTTCGGCGCTCGAGCTCGTTGCACCGCAGACAGACGTCGCTATTGAACTCGGTGGCGAGGACGCTAAGATCATCTACTTCAAGGGCGGACTCGAGGAGAGGATGAACGGCGTTTGTGCCGGAGGAACCGGCTCATTTATAGATCAGATGGCAGCGCTTTTGCAGACGGATGCAGAAGGGCTTAATAACCTTGCAGCGAACTACCAAAGGCTCTACCCTATCGCGGCAAGATGCGGAGTTTTTGCTAAAACCGACATCCAGCCTCTCATAAACGAGGGCGCTGCGAAGGAGGACTTAGCAGCCTCAATCTTCCAGGCGGTTGTGACTCAGACTATCTCTGGCCTCGCCTGTGGAAAGCCGATAAGAGGCTGTGTTGCGTTCCTCGGTGGTCCTCTTCACTTCCTCCCGGAGCTCAAGAAGGCGTTTATAAGGACGCTTAAGCTGACGCCTGAAAACGTCGTCGACCCGGACAATTCCCATCTCTTCGCAGCCATGGGAGCGGCCCTTGAGGCTAAGGACGAAGTCCTCACCGACCCTGACGTTCTTATTGAGCGCTTGAAGTCGGGAATCGAGATGGCTTTTGAATTAAAGAGACTTGATCCGCTATTTAAAGATGAAGAAGATTTTAAAGAATTCACCGACCGCCACGCGAAGGCTGTCGTCAAAAAAGAGAGATTAGAGGACTACTCGGGCAACTGCTACTTAGGAATAGATGCCGGCTCGACAACCACTAAAATCGCCCTCATCGGCGAGGAGGGGCAGCTACTCTATTCTTACTATACATCAAACCAAGGTTCACCTGTTAAAAGTTCTATTGAAGCGGTTTCAGACATGGGAAAGCATATGCCGAAAACTGCGAAGATTGTCCGTGCCTGCTCGACTGGCTATGGCGAATCGCTTTTGAAATCGGCGTTTAACCTTGATGACGGCGAGGTCGAAACCATCGCTCACACCACCGCTGCTGCTTTCTTTAACCCGGACGTTGACTGCGTCCTCGATATCGGCGGGCAGGACATGAAGTGCATAAAGCTCAAGGACGGCTCGGTTGACACGATTCTCTTGAACGAGGCCTGCTCCTCAGGCTGCGGGTCGTTCATCGAGAACTTTGCACAGTCCTTGGGCTACACCGCTCAGGAATTCGCTGAGAAGGCTTTGTATGCTCAGCACCCGATCGACTTGGGCACGAGATGCACCGTCTTCATGAACTCGAACGTCAAGCAGGCTCAAAAGGAGGGTGCGACAGTCGAGGACATCTCGGCAGGCCTCGCCTATTCCGTCATCAAGAACGCTCTCTTCAAGGTTATCAAGCTTTCGAGCGCTCAGGAGCTCGGCTCATCGGTCGTTGTTCAGGGCGGAACCTTCATGAACAAGGCGGTTTTGCGAGCCTTCGAGAAGATTTCCGGCGCAGACGCTATCTGCCCGGATATTGCCGGAATCATGGGGGCTTTCGGCGCTGCTCTTATCGCTAAGGACCGCTATGACGGCTCGGAGAGCTCGATGCTTCCTATCTCCGAAATCGAGAATCTTACATACAAGACTGCGACCACACATTGCCGTGGCTGCTCGAACAGCTGTATGCTCACTATCAACACCTTCTCGGGTGGACGGCGCCATATCACCGGCAACCGCTGCGAAAAGGGACTTGGGAACACCGCCTCCACCGACAAGGGCCCCAACATGATGGAGTATAAGTACGAGAGGATTTTCGGCTATGAACCGCTTGAAAACCCGACTCGTGGCGTTATCGGAATCCCGAGAGTCTTAAATATCTACGAAAACTACCCGTTCTGGGTGACTTTCTTCACAAAACTCGGCTTCAGGGTCGAGCTTTCTCCGAAGTCGAGCCACAAGATTTACGAGCTCGGAATGGAGAGCATCCCATCAGAGTCGGAGTGCTACCCGGCAAAGCTATCTCACGGGCACGTCCAGTGGCTGATAGATCACGGAATCAAGACCATCTTCCACCCCTGCGTCTTCTACGAGCATATGGAGTCGAAGACGGCTCAGAACCACTACAACTGCCCGATCGTTATCTCCTACCCTGAGAACCTGAAGAACAACGTTGAAGGGGTTATCGACGGTGACGTCCGGCTCATCCGGCCGTTTATCGCGTTCACGAGTGAGAAAACTGCTGCCGACAGACTGGTTGCGGTATGCCGCGAAGAGTGGAATATCCCTGAAAAAGAGGTTAGGGCTGCTGTCCACGAGGCATGGGAGGAGCAGCACAAGGCGAAGGCCGACATCAGAGCCAAGGGCGCCGAGATCCTCAAGTGGATGGAGGACAACCACCGCAAGGGCATTGTTCTTGCCGGAAGGCCCTATCACGTCGACCCGGAGATCAACCATGGAATCCCTGAGATGATCGCCTCCTATGGGCTTGCGGTTCTCACGGAGGACAGTCTCCCGAACAACTTCATGACCGACAGTCCGCTTCGCTCGAACGACCAGTGGGTGTTCCATTCACGCCTCTACGCTGCTGCGGAGTATATAAGAAACCGCGATGATCTTGAGCTCATCCAGCTCAACTCCTTCGGCTGCGGACTCGATGCGGTCACGACAGACCAGGTTCAGGAAATCCTGAACGGCTCGAACAAGCTTTATACCGTCCTTAAGATAGACGAGGTTTCGAATCTTGGAGCTGCCCGAATCAGAATCAGAAGCCTTCTTTCGGCGATGAATCAGCGCGACAGAAGTGGCATCAAGGCGGTTCCGAGAACCGCTGCCTACAACCGCGCTACATTCACGAAAAAGATGCGCGAGGAAGGTTACACCATCATTGCTCCTCAGATGAGCCCGATTCACTTCGACATCATCGAGCCGGTTGCGAAAAAGCACGGCTATAACTTGGTTGTTCTTGACAACGACAACCGCTCGGCGATTGACATGGGCCTCAAGTTCGTCAACAACGACGCTTGCTTCCCGTCTATAACCGTTGTCGGACAGATTATGGAGGCAGTGCTCTCTGGTAAGTACGACACCGACCACCTCGCCATCATCATGACCCAGACTGGCGGATGCTGCAGAGCGAGCAACTATGTCGGATTTATAAGAAGGGCTCTCGAGAAGGTCAATCTTGGGCATATTCCCGTTATTTCGCTCAACGCAAACGGCATGGAGACGAACGAAGGGTTCAAGATCACTGTTCCGTTCCTCCTCGACATGGCGAAGGCCATTGTCTATGGTGACCTGTTCATGCGGTGCCTCTACAAAACGAGGCCTTATGAGCTCGAGAAGGGCTCGGCGAACAAGCTCCACGATAAATGGCAGAAGATCGCCATCGACTCCCTCATCGACAACGAGAACGGGATGTCATATAAGAAGGTCTGCCAGGGAATTGTCGACGCGTTTGACAATCTGCCTCTCGATCCGACTATCGTGAAGCCGAGAGTCGGCATTGTCGGTGAGATTTTGGTCAAGTACATGCCTCTTGCGAACAATCACCTTGTAGATTTACTCGAAAGTGAAGGAGCTGAGGCGGTTGTGCCGGACCTCATGGACTTCATGAACTACAGCCTTTATAACGCGGTTTACAAGCACAAGTACTTGGGCACTCCCTATCGTTCGCAGTTTGTGAACGAGGCGGGAATCAAGGCGATTAAGATGCTCCGTAAGCCCGCAACTGATGCCCTTGAGAAGAGCAAGCGCTTTGAGGCTCCGAGCGATATAAGACACGTGGCAGAGCTTGCGAAGCCGGTTATCTCGATAGGAAACCAGTATGGCGAAGGATGGCTTTTAACCGGCGAAATGGCGGAGCTCATCGAGATGGGTGTTCCGAACATCGTCTGCATTCAGCCGTTTGCATGTCTTCCGAACCACGTCGTCGGCAAGGGCGCCATCAAGGCCTTGAAGAAGCTTTATCCTGAGGCGAATATAGTCGCTGTCGACTACGACCCGGGTGCTTCAGAAGTCAACCAGTTTAACAGAATCAAGCTGATGCTCACTTCGGCGCAGAAGGCAGTTGCCAAAGAGCAGGAAGTTAAAATCAAGGCATAATAAAACAACCGTAAGGCGAAAACCTTACGGTTGATTTTTTTAGTCTGCGATGAAGTTTTCGACGGCGGAGATTATTATCTCTGCGATTTCTTCGTCGTATTCGTCGTGTTTAAGGGTGTAGCCGGAGTCATCTAAGAGGCCTGAGAGCGATTCTTCCGTCGGATCGGCGACGATTTCTTCAATAGAACCTACCACCGACTCCCAGCTTTCTTTGAGGCACTCGAGCTGCCAGTCGAAGTCTTCGCAGGTGGATTGCCATCCTTTAAGCAAAGAGATGATGGAGCGCTCGGTGATGATGTATTTCAGCTGGTCCTCTGCCCAATCCAGTAAGCTTGCAGCAGCGGAAACTGAGCGAAGGGAGCTTCCAGCAGTGCCAGGTGCGACGTTGGCGCAGGCTTCGATAATCCCGCTAAATTCGTAAAGCTCGGTGTCAACCATATACTGAGCATAGTAGAAGCTCTCGAGCTCGTCAAACAGGTCGTACACATCATCATTTGTAACGCGGTATTTGTACCCACCGACAACGATATACTGAGCGCTGCCGTAGAGGTTGTTTCCGACAGGAGCAGAGACCGACATGAAGTATACCCGATATTCGGAGCCGTCAGAGAGAACTATCCTATAGCAGGCATCGGACACGCCACCCTCGTAGATATTATCATCAACTGTCGGGGTTTCGTCCATCTCAAGGCTCATAAGGATGCTCAGGAACTCCTCAGCAGTCTCCTCGTCCATCTGGACAGGGCCGGTGATAAAGTTAGTGCTCTCGACGTAAACGGATTCACCATCCGAGTCTGTGACAACGACATCATCATACTCGTAATCTCTCTCGATATAGACTGTGCAGCCTTCAAAATCGTCAGTCAAAAGCGGATTAACAGACTCATCAATCTTGTATGGGAGCATCTCGTATTCTTCGACATATCTGTCCTCGTTGACGGTGCCGTCGTCCTTGAGAACATAGGGCATGATGTCGTCGATTCCAGCTAAAATCTCATCAAGCTCAGCTTGTTCTCTTGCAGTACGTTCCCCCCAGTCGCCGGTAGAAAAATAAGCGCCGTTCGGATTTTCAATATAAAAGCTTTTTCTGGGAATTGTGTACCTTACCTGATTGTAGCAGTTCTCGGTCCACTCGCCAGTCTGAAGCTTATACTCGGCATAGCAGAGTTCATGGAGCTTGTAGTCTTCGGCATAGATTTCGAGGAAATAGCTTTCAATCGCGTCAAGGCTTTCCTCGTCGATGGTGAACAGCTCGCCGTTTATGACGATATACTCGTCATAACTGCTCAGTTTAATCTCGGAGCCATCGGAAAGAGTGATGGTGTAGTGGGTGACTATGGAATCCGGGTCGAAATCCTCGAGCTCAACCGGCTCCACGCCTATTTCGGCGTTTTTATAGGCGGAGATGAAATCTGTGAGCTCATCGCCTTCGAGGGTGATCGGGTCGTTCAAGGCCTGGACGTCAAACATTCTCGTGACGGTGACGGTGCAGTCGGTGAGGCTGGCGTTCATAAGCGGATTTGAGACTTCGGAAACGGGCTCCTTGGCTTCAGTTTCGTGTGAATCGCTGTAGTTGGTTTCAACGAAGTCGCTTACGTTAACTCCCGCACAACCGGCAAGTGTTAAAAGAATTGCGAGGCAGGTTAATATCAATAGAATTCTTTTCATGGTAGATCTCCTTTCTTTTTGTAGGGGCGGATATCATCCGCCCGCTACGGTTCGTCCAAGGGTTTTCGGGCGGATAATATCCGCCCCTACTCCTACCTATAATACAATTTACCTGCCATTATTATTGCAAAAATCCCGCAAAAATTTTCTTGCGGGACTTTTATTTATCTTACGTTTCGATATTGTGCAACGCTCTGACGGATCAGGGAGCGCTTGAGTCTTGCTTCGGCAAGCTTCAGCTCGGTGTCGGAGGCACTCTTATTTTCGATTATCTCCTTTGCACGGCGTTCTGAGTCCTGGGCTCGTTCGGCGTTGATTTCGTCTGCCCATTCAAAAGTCGTGGGGATGAGGGTTACATCACCTTTCAGAACCGAGAGCATCCCACCGATGCAGGCAGCGTATTTCTTCTCGCCGTCGATGACGACGGTCGCCATGCCCATTCCTAAGGGGGTTACGCAGTCGGTGTGGCCAGCCATAACTCCGATATCGCCAGCGATCGTCCGAACGATCAGCTCTTCCGCAGCTCCTTCGAACTGCAGGCCATCAGGGGTTACTATTTTAAGCGGAAAAGTCGTCATGACTGCTCACCGCTCTTATACTTTTCGACAACATCGTCGATGGTGCCGGCATAGAGGAAGCAGGATTCAGGGATTTCATCGTACTTGCCTTCGATAATCTCCTTGAAGCCTCTGATTGTCTCCTTGAGGGGCACATACTTGCCCTCATATCCTGTGAACTGCTCGGCAACGGTGAAGGGCTGGCTTAGGAACCTCTGAACCTTTCTTGCACGGTTGACGGTGAGGCGGTCTTCCTCGCTCAGTTCGTCCATGCCCATGATGGTGATGATGTCCTGAAGGTCTTTATATCTCTGGAGGATGCTCTGAACGGCTCTTGCCGTATCATAGTGCTCCTGACCTACGATGTCGGGAGTCAGGATTCTTGAAGTGGACGAAAGCGGGTCGACTGCTGGATAGATGCCCATTGAAGCGATAGAACGATCGAGGGCTGTAGTCGCATCAAGATGAGTGAACGTGGTGGCTGGTGCCGGGTCGGTGTAGTCATCGGCAGGGACGTAGACCGCCTGAACGGAGGTAATGGAGCCGTTCTTTGTAGATGTGATTCTCTCCTGCAAAGCGCCCATCTCGGTCGCAAGCGTCGGCTGATATCCAACGGCAGAAGGCATACGGCCTAAGAGTGCCGAAACCTCGGAGCCTGCCTGGGTGAATCTGAATATATTATCGATGAAGAGGAGGACATCCTGGTGCTTGACGTCACGGAAATATTCCGCCATCGTGAGGCCCGAAAGTCCGACTCTCATTCTTGCTCCTGGCGGTTCGTTCATCTGGCCATAGACCATGGCGGTCTTGTTGATGACGCCAGACTCGTTCATCTCAAGGTAAAGATCGTTGCCCTCACGGGTTCTCTCGCCTACTCCTGTGAATACGGAGATACCGCCGTGAGCCTTGGCGACGTTATTTATGAGCTCCATGATGAGGACCGTCTTGCCGACGCCTGCGCCTCCGAAGAGACCGATCTTACCGCCCTTGGCATACGGGCAGATGAGGTCGACGACCTTGATTCCAGTTTCCAAAATCTCAGTCGCCGGCTGCTGCTCATCATAGGACGGTGCAGGACGGTGGATCGACCACTTTTCCTCTGTCTCGACTGGTCCGCCTTCATCGATAGGCTCGCCTAAGAGGTTGAATACCCTTCCCAGGCACTCTTCGCCTACAGGAACCTGAATCGGATGACCTGTGTCGGTGGCGACTTCTCCACGTCTTAGGCCATCGGTCGAATTCATTGCGACGCATCTTACGACATTGTCGCCGATATGCTGCGAAGCCTCGGCAACGATGGTTCTTCCCTCATGCTCAATCTCAATGGCATTGAGGAGCTCCGGCAGCTCTTCATCAGGAAATCTGATGTCGAGAACCGGCCCCATGACCTGTATTACTTCTCCAGTGTGTTTGTCCATGCTGTTTACTCCATTTTAGTGGCTAGTTACTAGTGACTAGTGGCTAGTTATTGTGAACCCGCAACTATTTCGATAATCTCGTTGGTGATTGCGGTCTGTCTGATCTGGTTGTACTTGAGGCTCAGGTCGCTTATCATGTCTTCGGCGTTCTGAGTGGCGGAATCCATGGCGGTTCGCCTTGCAGCCTGCTCGGCAGCTCTGCTCTCGCAGAGGCAACCATAGAGGACGCCTCCAAGGTATTCCGGGATAATCGCATCGAAGGCTTCGTGGCTACTCGGCTCGTAGAGGATGTCCGACTGTGTCGAATTGGAGCTCCCCTTCTCATAGCCCTTAAGGGGCAGGAGCGGAAGAACTGCGGGAGTCTGAGAAAGAACCGAGACGAAATTCGTGTATCCGACGAAGATCTCGCTATATTCGCCCGACTTGAAGCCCTTGCAAAGGGTCTTCGCTATCGAGAAGCAGTCGCCAACTCCGACGCCTTCGGCGAGAGTGTAGCTTTCAGCCATGATGTTGGCACCTCTCAGCTTGAAGTACTCAACCGCCTTGTTTCCAATCGGGAGAACTATCGCGTCCTTCGCCTCGATTTCGGCCAAACACATCTTCAGGATATTATGGTTATATCCTCCTGCAAGGCCTCTGTCTCCGGCGATTACAACGTAGACGGGCTTCCCTGTCTCGTGCTTGCCCAAGTAGGGTGAACTCAGGTCGCTCTCTGACGCTGCGATATTACTTATAGTCGAGAAGAGAATCTCAAAGTATGGACGGGAATTCAGGACCTGAGCCTGAGCGTGGTTGAGCTTTGAGGCTGCAACCATCTCCATGGCCTTGGTTATCTGCTCCGTCTTTTTTAGGCTGTTGATTCGGGTTTTTATCCCTTTTGCCGTTGCTGATGACATTAAGAGTCTCCTTATTCAGCGTTAAATCTTACCGCTATCTCTTCGAGTGCTGTCTTGAGCTCAGTTTCCGTCTCCGGCTCAAGCTTTCCAGTTGAGCGGATCGCCTCAAGGACGCCGTTATGGTGATTGAGCATATGCTCCTGAAGGTCGGTTTCATAGTCGGGAATCTTCTCGACGGGAACGCTCTTTAAGTAGCCATTGGTGGTCGCATAGAAGATGCAGACCTGCTGGGCCACGTCGATAGGCGAATTGTTCTTCTGCTTTAAGACAGCGACGATTCTTTCTCCCAAGTCGAGCTGAGCCTTTGTGTCGGCGTCGAGGTCGGAGCTGAACTGAGCGAAGCTCTGCAGCTCACGATACTGAGAATAGATGAGCTTCAGTGAGCCAGAAACCTTCTTCATTGCCTTGATCTGGGCGTTTCCTCCGACACGGGATACCGAGATACCTGGGTTGATTGCCGGCATTACTCCTGCGTTGAAGAGCTCCGATTCGAGATAAATCTGACCGTCGGTGATTGAAATTACGTTTGTTGGTATATAAGCGGAAACGTCTCCCGCCTGTGTTTCGATAATCGGAAGAGCTGTCATGCTTCCTCCGCCTTTTTCTTTGGAAAGGTGAGCTGCTCTCTCAAGAAGCCTCGAGTGAAGATAGAAGACATCACCAGGGTATGCTTCACGTCCTGGCGGACGACGGATGAGGAGCGAAATCGTTCTGTAGGCAACTGCGTGCTTACTGAGGTCATCATAGACGATTAAGACGTCCTTCCCCTGATACATGAAGTACTCACCCATGGCACAGCCACTATAGGGTGCGATATACTGCATTGTCGGAAGTTCAGATGCGGTTGCCGAAACGACTATTGTATAATCCATAGCTCCGCCGTCGGTGAGGTTCTTTACAACCTGTGCAACGGTCGAGCGCTTTGAGCCGATTGCCACATAGATGCAGATGACTCCCTTGCCCTTCTGGTTAAGTATTGTGTCGGTCGCTATTGTGGTCTTACCAGTCTGGCGGTCGCCGATGATGAGCTCGCGCTGGCCACGGCCTATCGGGATCATCGAGTCTATCGCCTTGATTCCCGTCTGAAGCGGTACCGTTACCGGCTCACGGTCGATAATTCCGGGCGCTGGGGACTCGATAGGACGGGTTTCTGTAGTCTCAATAGGGCCCTTGCCGTCTATAGGCTCGCCTAAGGCATTTACAACTCTTCCGATAAGAGCTTCACCTACGGGAACGGAGACGACATTGCCGGTGATTTTGACCGAGTCGCCCTCTTTTATCCCTTGGTCGTTATCCATGATTACGACCGAGACGGTATCCTCTTCAAGGTTCTGTGCCATTCCGTGAGTGCCGTTCTCGAACTCGACAAGCTCGCCATACATAACTCCGTCGAGACCCGAAACCTTGGCTATGCCGTCACCTACCGAAACCACAGTTCCGACATTGACCTGCTCAAGCTTCGTTTCGTAGTTCCTGATTCGGTCGCTGATTATTTTTACAATTTCATCAGATTTTATATCCATTGGCTTCTTCCTTTTAAATCATGTCGTGGCTGAAGCGTCTTGCTTCAGGAGCTCCGAGACCTCTTTCAAGCGGTGTGAAACGGTTCCGTCTATCTGCTTCGAATCGTAGCTGAGTTTTACTCCGCCCAAGCAGGACGGGTCGACTTTGTTCTGAAGAATTATCTTCTTCCCGCTTATTGGCGCTATCTTCTCACTGAGTCGCTTCGACTGAGAATCGCTTAAGGGCACCGCTGTGACCGCTGTGACGGGCATGATGCCGTTGTCGAAGTAGTATCTCTCGCGATAGGCCTTGACGCAGTCACTATAGTGAGTGGCCAGAGACTTCTCCGCTAAAAGCTTCATGAAGTTCAAAACGTAAGGGTGAACCTTGCCACCTAAGCAGTCATCCACGAGCTTAAGCCTTTCATCCTTCACGACATTCGCTGCCGAGAGGAGCTTCAGATACTTAGGTTCTTTTGCGAAAACGCCTTCGAGATCTGTGAGTTCGTTATAGATTCGCTCTGTCAGGTTCTCGCTCAGTGCAAGCGAATAGAGAGCCGAGCCGTAGTTATTAGCAAGGCTGCTCATGATAAGTCACCCAAATCGTCGATAAAGCTGTCGACAAGACGGCTCTGGTCAGCGGATGTGAGTTCCCTCTCGACAACTCTTCCCGCAATGCTTACAGCGATTACAGAGATGTTGTCCTTGACCTCGCCCATGGCTTTCTTCTTTTCGAGGGCGATGTCCTCCTGAGCCTTCTCAAGTATTGCGCTTGCCTCCTGATTGGCTTTGGAGACGATTTCTTCCTCACGGCTCTGGGCACGGGTTACTGCATCAGAAATAATCTTGTCGCCGGTTTCACGGGCTTCTTCGAGCTTCTTCTGATACTCATCTCTCATCCCTTCAGCCTCAGCCTTGGCGGTGTCGGCAGACTCGTAGAGGTCATCTATTTCCTTCTGCCTCTTGTCGATAATATTCATTATCGGCTTGAACAGAAATTTCTTCAGGACATAGAACAGAAGAAGAGTGTTTATGAGCGTGAACAATGCTGTCCAGATGTCAAAGCCCAGTATCTCTTCATATACTGCTGCATCCAATGCCGATTCCTCCCTTCGGAAATGTAGTCCTCAAAAATCACATTGCGAACAGGATGAGGAATGCGATGATGAGTGAATAGATACCTGTGGTCTCGGTGATACCGCAACCAAGGATCATGTTGGTTCTTAAATTTCCTGCTGCCTCAGGCTGGCGGGCCATGCCTTCGAGGGCCTTTCCTACTGCATTACCTTCGCCAACGCCAGGGCCAATGGCTCCCAAGCCCATGCAAAGTCCTGCACCGATTGCTTTTAATCCTACTGCTAAAGCTTCTGCTGCTGTTGCGTCCATAGTAAGTTTACTCCTTAATTATTTTACTGTCGGAAGATCCGACGTAGTTTCCTGTTTTGCCTTTTCGGCTTCCACCGGTGGCGGGCAAGCCTGTCCAATATATATCATGCTAAGCAGGCTGAATACAAACGCCTGAACAAAGCCTGAAAACAGATCAAAGTACACCGATAACACTGCCGGTATACCAATCGAGAGAATCGGGATTCCCATTAAGATGCCTGTTGCATCCAGGATTCCACATGCTCCGAAGGCGATGAAGATGCCAAGGAGGATTCCCTTGAAGACGCCTATCTTCTTCTTTTTTAGCTTCTGATAGACTATGATTCCGACGCCTATGAGAACAATCGCTATCGGGATTATGACGGTGCCGGAAACGAGGTTCAAAAGTACTGTCGAAAGAAGGCTCAGAGCGGTGTAGACAATCATCGTGATGATGCTTCCGCCGAAGACGTTGCCGAAGTGACGGAAGGCCATAGAAATCGGCTGGGCGATTTCGGAGATGATGTTCATCGGGGTCATGATGAAGACCGGCTCGGTGAAGCCCTTGAGCCAGCCCAGGAAGCCCATTCGTTTGATGTTATTGTACCAGATTATCGCCGTCGTCATGAGTGCCCAGACGAGAACTACGCTTAAATCCGCCGTTGTAGAGCGGAAGAAGCCGGTCATTCCGATAAGGGAACCGCAGATTGACGAGAGGAAAATCGTCCCTATGTAGGGCGTCCAGCCGACGTTGTGCTCGCCCATCGAGGAGACGACGAGGCCCTTCAGCATCTCAACACCCTTCTCGACCAGAACCTGCATTTTTCCAGGACGGGTCTTAAGGTTTCTTCCCAGGACAACTCCCGCAACACAGAGAATTATTGTCACGAGAATCAGGGAAATTGTGGTCTCGGTTATGTCAATGCCGCCGAATATCGGGATTGTGAAATATATTCTGGCGCCATGTATTTCTATATTATCCATCAGCTCTCACCCTCTTCTTCGGATTCTTCCTCGGAAGAAATCTCGTCTGCAGGCTCCGCAGCTACCGCTGTGGCTGCAGGCGTTTCCTTCTTTCGGAAGAACTCCCAGACCGTTATTGTCGGCCTCACAAAAACTATCGGAAGGACCATTGCTATCGCGTTGCAGAGTCCGCTCACGGCTCCCGCTACCCATACTATGAATATGACAACGTAACGAAGAACCATTGAGCCTGTCATCAGGCTTTTTCCGCCTTTGACGTCCTGAGCGACTGCTCTGTCGGATGCGACACAGACTGAAATCGCCATGAAGAGGAAGTTGAGGATTGCGAGTATCCCTCCTAAAATTCCTCCGAAGACTACAGTTCTGTCGAAATAGCCAAGTAAAGCGAAAATCGCAAACATCACAGCGATGCAGATTACTTGTCCTATTGTTATTATCAAAGTTTCGTGCAAAACTTCTTTTCTGGAATCCATCTATTCTGACTCCTATTTAATCGTGGTTGTTGAAGCTGGTAACTGGGGGCTTCTTATCCTCTTTGTCCTCTCTTTTAGTGATGTCCTCCATCGTCTTGAGAGTTGAACGGAAGCCACTTATCGCGAGGATTCCGCCTAAAATGGCTCCTACGAAAATCACCCAGATGCCAAGCGAGAACTTGTTCATCAGCCAGGCTGCAAGAATCACACACCCGGCAAGCGGAACAGCAACCGAAAGTCCGAGCTGCCCTATCATAACAAGAAGGCTTACGTCTTTCACGGCTCATTCCTCACTTTCAGGATTTTTGTTGATTTCTTTTAGAAACCAGCCTATACAGTTTTTATTCTACCACGATTATAGCAGATTGTCAAATCAAATTCTACCGCAAAGATTTTAAATTGTCCCACGAAAAATCGTGAAATACGAGAAAATTATCTCTCAGTAATATCCTGGTAAACCTTGGGCTTGCCGACTGCCTTGTAGGCAGGACGGATGATACGACCGCCGGTGACCTTCTCCTCGAATCTGTGGGCAGACCAGCCTGCCATACGGGCAGTTGCGAAGAGAGCGGTCGCCAGCTCCTCAGGGATTCCGAGCATACGGTAGCAGAGGCCGGAATACATGTCGACGTTGGCGCAGAGAGCCTTCTCGAGGCCGGTTTCGCGGTGGAAGACCTCAGGAGCGAGGCGTTCAATCGAGTTGAGAAGCGAGAACTGAGGCTCGAACTCGGTCCCCTTCGCCATCTGGAGGGCTGTTCTCTTCAAGATCACAGCTCTCGGGTCGGAGAGAGTGTAGACAGCGTGACCCATGCCGTAGATGAGGCCGGTTCTGTCGGAGGCTTCCTTGCGGACAATCTTTGTCAGCATGTCGGCGACTTCGCCGTCGTCATTCCAGTGCTTGACATTAGCCTCGATATAGTCGAGCTGCTCCAAAACCTTGAGGTTGGCGCCACCATGGCGAGGACCCTTCAAAGAACCGACAGCTGCTGCATATGCAGAATATGGGTCTGTTCCAGAAGACGTCAGGACACGGCAGGCAAATGTAGAGTTATTACCACCACCGTGCTCAGCGTGCAAAAGAAGAATCAAGTCAAGAAGCTTTGCCTCGTCATAAGTATACTGTCTGTCAGGGCGAAGCAGAGACAGAATCGTCTCGGCAGTACGCTCTTCAGGCCTTACCTGATGCATATACATGCTTCCTCCGTCGAAGGCTCTGCTTTTGACCTGGTAGGCCGAAGTCATGATGACGGGCATTTTTGCCAAAATCGAGAGAGCACAGTAGAGCTCGTCCTCGGGAGCCTTGGCCTCAGGGTCTTCCTCATAGGAATAAAGCGCCAGGATGGAACGGGAGATCTTGTTCATGATATTTTTCGACGGAGCCTTGAGGATCATGTCCTCGAAGAAGCCTGCAGGCAGCTCACGGTTTTGTGCAAGAAGCCTCTCGAAGCCTGCGAGCTCCTCGGCGGTCGGAAGCTTGCCCATTATAAGAAGGTATGCAACCTCCTCGTAGCCAAATCTATCGGCGCCCTGGATTCCGGCAACAATATCCTTGACGTTGTAGCCACGGTAGTAGAGCTCGCCCTCGATGTTCTGCTTTTCGCCTTCGTTCATGACGTAGCCATGAACGTTACAGATGTTGGTGAGCCCGGCAAGAACGCCGGTGCCATCGGCGTTTCTGAGGCCTCTCTTGACATCGTAGTGGTTGTAATACTTCGGGTCTATGCGGTTGTTTTCCAAAAACGTTTTGCGGAATTGCTCCCTTGTTGCGTCATCTATTTTTAATCTCATGATAATCTCCTCTTTCCAGAAATGCTAATAAGTGGTTCTATTACGCCTGATTTTATTATAACTATTCATAATTTTAGCACATGAAATTTCAAAAGTCAACCAAAATGAAGCTTTTGAGAGCCCAAAGATTCATTTTTCGCCCTTTTGCACTGAACGTGGAGGTTTTTGGGGAGAAAAATTGAAGCTCTCGACGAAGAAAAAATGCAGAATTTGTTGAAAATGTGGGACAAAGGGGCTTAGGGGTGTTGGGAAAAGAAAAAAAGCACCCGGGGTTGGGTGCTTTCGAGGTTATGGTGAGCCATTGGAGAATCGAACTCCAGACCCTTTCATTAAAAGTGAAATGCTCTGCCAGCTGAGCTAATGGCTCGGTTCACAACTATGTTATTATATCAAACACGAGCGCATTTGTCAATATCTAAAATCGAAAATTTCACAGTTATTATTCGATCGTGACTTCCCAAAGTGAATTCCAAAGTTGAGAGAGGAGTAGAATTTAGTGTGGGAAGTCACGAATTTTTTTGTAATTCAAAAATCTTGCAAAAAGCACTTGATTTTTTCCGGGAGATGTGCTATTATATCAAAAGTACTGGGGTATTAGCGCAGTTGGGAGCGCGCCACACTGGCAGTGTGGAGGTCACGGGTTCGAATCCCGTATGCTCCACCAAAAAGTCCCGAAGATTTATGTCTTCGGGACTTTTTTATTTCAACTTTTTCAGCACCCTCCCGATATCATCATCGATACAGATCGACTGCCTCTCAATCTGGGACGGGCTGGCGGCGTCGCCATAGTTTATACAGGCGTAGGTCTCACTGGGGTTCTTCAGGGTCATCTGCCAGAAGGGGTACTTGATGATGGCAGGGGTGTTGAAGCCGACGCCGAGCTCTAAATAGAGCGTCCTGAGGCCCTCGTGTCTTCGGATGAATTCAGAATAGCGCTCGGCTGCCTGGTGCCATCCTTCGTCCTCGACGAATGTGTCGTCGCACCTCAGATTCATGTTCATCGGTTTGCCACAGATGGGGCATCTTGGGACAAGGTCCGAGGGAATCCACATGTTCTCCTGCGCCTCCATCATCTTTCTGATAGCTTCCTCGTTATCGTAGGTCTTCTGGTGGCAGGGCTCGGAGCACTGGAAGAGGCCGTAGTCGCCCTGGGTGTAGAAGAGGCACTTCTTGTCGAAGCCTGCCTTCTGGAAGCAGTGGTCGACGTTGGTTGTGAGAACGAAGTAGTCCTTGTCCTTGATGAGCTCATAAAGGTCCTGATAGACTGGCTTCGGGGCGTCGGTGTAGCGGTTCAGCCAGATGTTTCTGCTCCAGAAGCCCCAGAATTCCTCGAGGGTTTCATAGGGGTAAAAGCCGCCCGAGTACATGTCGTGGAAGCCGTATTTGCGCTCAAAGTCGGAGAAGTTTTCCTCGAAGCGCTTGCCGGAATAGCTGAAGCCTGCGGAGGTCGAGAGGCCTGCTCCGGCACCGATTACGACTGCATCGGCGGTGTCGAGAGCTTCCCTCAAGCGTTCAATCTGCTCTGAGGAGCCTATCATAGATTTTGAGGTCGGTATCTTTAAAGACATTGAATATCACCTTGATTTTGCTGTTAGTATCCTTCTTATAATCTGAAACTGTTTTAAGAGCGATCTCGGCTGCCTTTTCGTTCGGAAAGTGGAATTCGCCAGTGGAGATGCAGCAGAACGCGATGCTCGGGACATTATTCTCATCCGCAAGCTCAAGACAGGAGCGGTAGCACTGGGCGAGAAGCCTCTTGTCCCTCTCCGTGAGCCTCCAGCCGACAATCGGGCCGACTGTGTGGAGGACGTGGTCGCAAGGGAGATTGAAGGCGGGAGTTATCTTGGCCTTTCCCGTCTCCTCCTCATGGCCTTGTCTGAGCATGATCTCGTTGCAGGCTAAGCGGAGCTGGATGCCGGAATAGGTGTGGATGGCGTTGTCGATGCAGCCATGGTTCGGGGCGAAGCAGCCGAGGAGCGCTGAATTCGCAGCGTTGACGATGGCTCCACACCGAAGAGTCGTGATGTCGCCCTGCCAGAGGTATATGTCCTCCCTGACAGGGGCGAGCTCAGATATATCTGTAATCCCCTTCCCCCGGGTCTCCTCCTGCAAATATTCGTCCTGAATCTTTAAGAATTCGTCGCTTATCGGCTTCGGGAGCCTGACATTGAACAAAGCCCTGAGAAGCCGTTTCTGGGAGTACTCATCAGTTGGGATTTCGTAGCCCTGATACTGAGGTTCTTCCGACAAAAGCTCTTTTATCAAAAATATTCTTCGCTCTTCCTGAGTCATATTACCCCTGTCTTTCGATGGCCTTTACCGGGCAGTTTTCGAAGCAGTTGCCACAGTGCAGGCAGTGCTCCTGATGAATCACGCTCGGCTTGCCATATTCAATCGCCTTTTGTGGGCATATCTTCACACATTTTCCGCAGCCGATGCAGGCATCAGTGATGTAATAGCCCTTCGGGTGAATCTTGCCCTCTCCAATCGTGTAGGTCTCCCTGAAAATCGGGTTTACGCCGAGATTGAAGTATTCGATTTCGGCATCATGTATTTCAAAAACAACGCCGATTTTTCTTGTGTCACCAGGATAGACGTTGCTGAGATAGGGCTGCTCCTGAAAGATGATGTCTGTCCATTTCTGCTGGTCTTCCTCGAAGACTGGAACCGCCTTTGCTGAGAGGCGGATCATTTCCTTATAGCGGGTGTAGCCGAGAATCTGCACTCTTCCATCGGACAGCAGTTCACGACAGAAGTTTTTCCCTCTCGCTGTGAAAAAGTACATCCCGTCGGGCTCGTAGTGGATGGCGCTGATATTTCTGATTTGTGGGTTCCCATCGGAATCCACGGTTGCAAACTCGAGCACTCCTACATATTGCAGTTTCTTAAGACAGGTCTGTGCGTCCATAAAAATCCTCCCATCTAAAATCTCAGTATACGTTCAGTTTTTCTTGGCTTTGCCGTTGGATGAGGGTCTCCCTCACGAGGATAGCCGAGAAGAAGCTGCATGACAGCGTAGTAATCGGTGCGGATATTCCATTTTTTCAGGATTTCCTGACCGTATGGGTCACTGAACGCCACCCAACCTTGTCCGAGATAGCAGGAACCGATTCCCAAGGAATCCGCTACCAGCATCATGTTTTCGGCGACACATGCACAGTCCTCCGCTGAAAAAAGGAAGTTCTTCGGTGCAAACATGGTGATAACCGTCGGGGCATCGTAAAAAGCGTTTTTTATATTCGGGTCGTCTGCAATACTTGGCTGTTCTCTTGACACATAATTTGTGGCTGTCGCCATACGGGGATTGGAGTTAGCACGCTTGATTCGTCCGAGACGCTCGTTGACCTCTTTATCCTGACAGACGGCAAGAATCACCCGCTGTCCTCCTCCAGCACTCGGAGCGTACAAGCCAGCCTGCAGAATTTCCTGCAATGCCTGCTCCTCAATCTGCCTTGTGTCGAAGCGACGTATTGAACGGCGGTGCAGGATTGTTTCCATCAGTTCACTCATTGCTCCTTAGCCTCCTTTTCTGGGATTTCGTGCCAGCACTGCGGGTCAGTAGCGTAGAAGTTTCCGTCCTTGCCGCTTGCCACAGCAGGGCAGCCACGGCAGTAGGCCAGAAGCTCACATTTGGAGCACTTTTCAAACTTCGTATAATCACGATAATCCTCCAGCTTCGTGACCCACAAGTCGGCAAGGCGGTTTTCAAAGACGTTTCCGACCTTGCTGTTCTGCACCCTACGGCAGGCATAAACATCGCCTATCGGCAGAATGGTAAGATGACAGTTGCCGCAGTTACAGCCTCCGTAAATCATCCCCTTTTTCGCATTTTCAGGGATTTTAAATTCACCGACTTCGTACTCATAAAGCGTCCAGAGATGGTCTTTCTTGTTGAAGTATGTCTGGCAGCCGACAGCTTCGTATTCTTTGAATTTCTTGTCGCAATCTGCTAATAGTTTACGATAGCGGAGCGGTTCTATCCCGGTGTCCTTTTCCTCGGAAGTCGGACAGTAGCGAGCAAAGGCGAACACGTTTGCCCCTGCCGCAACCACGGCGTCAATAATGTCCGGAACCTCGTCGATATTTGTGCCGGAAACGGTGGTCATGATAACGCTTCGGATTCCCGCACGGTTGATGCAGCCGATTTTCTCCAATGTAATATCAAAAGAACCGGGCTTGCGGAACCAGTCGTGAGTTTCCCTCATTCCGTCAAGAGAGAGCTGATACTTCTGGCAGCCGTACTCTTTCAGGCGGTGGCACACTTCATCGTTAAGATGGAACGGATTGCCGAGTATTGTGAAGGGAATGTTATGCTCCTTCATCAGTCCCATAAGCTTCCAGAAATCAGGGTGCAGAATGGGGTCGCCACCAGTGATGTAGAAGTAAGGCAGACGGTTATAAGTCTCGCAGAAGTCGAGGCAGTTCTTAAATGTGTCTTGCATCTGCTCCCAGCTCATAGAGTCCAGTTCTTTGCAAACGTTTTCTGAAAAGATGTAGCAGTGCTTGCACCGCTGGTCGCACTCGTCTGTGATGTGCCATTGGAAAGAAAAGTATTGTTTCATATCGCGTGCTCTCCTTCAGGGTTATGTATATCAGGATCCGATAAATGGATGTTATTTCGCAAGTGCCCGATGAACCGATCGGCTCATCAGGCGATGAGTTTGCGGACAGAATTACTTGTCGCCAGCTCCACAAGCAGAGCCGCAGGCAGCGGGCTTCTCTTCTGGCTTATCGGCTGCACCGCAGGCAGAGCCACAAGCAGCAGGTGCCTCGGCAGGCTTGTCGGCTGCTCCACAGGCGGAACCGCAAGCAGCAGGTGCCTCAGCAGGCTTATCGGCTGCACCGCAGGCAGAACCGCAAGCAGCGGGTTTCTCTTCAGACTTGTCAGAAGCTCCGCAAGCAGTGCCACAGGCAGAAGCAGCGGTCTCGTTGGTCCATCCAAACAGGTTAGAAAGTGCCATAGTCAAATTACCTCCGAAAAAAGTATTGTTGTAACCATTCAGATTACAACAATAGTATAGCATATCTCGGACGTAATGTCAATAGTTACAACGAAATTTTTCAAGAAGCATAAATCTGACTATCTTAGTAAAAGAAAAGTCCGAAAAATCAGCTTTCGGACTCTTTTTCTATGCAAATCTGGGTGTCATGGACGACATCGGCGACGGTTATCTCCCGCATTTTGTCCTCCATCGCCTGCTGAATCGTCATCAGTTTGTCATCGAGGGCTGCATGGATATTCCTCCCGACAGGGCAGGCCTGACTGGGGTTTTCGTGGAAATGGAAGAGCTCGCCACTCTCGACACACTCGACGGCGTTGTAGACGTCTAAAAAAGTAATCTCGTCAAGTGGCTTCGCAATCGACGCTCCCCCACTGCCTCTGGCAACCGTGATGAGCCCTGCAGCCTTGAGCTGCTGCAAGATTCGGCGTATTATGACAGGGTTGACGTTGATGCTGCTCGCCAGGAACTCGCTCGTGATTTTGTACTGGTCCTTGAACGTCTCGATGCAAGTGAGGATGTGAATGGCGATGGTGAATCGGCTGGAAATTTGCATTTTAGTAGTGCTCCCTAAGTTTGATGAGAATATTATATCACTAGTTGGATGTAAATTCAAGAGTTACAATTCAGAACACAAAAAAGTTATGAAAAACTCGTCCAAAAACCTCGATTCGCCATTTGTGGGGTTGAATTCTCACGGGAAATCGGGTATGATGGGCTTGAGGTGATAATATGGATCAGGTCAAAATCGGAAAATTTATTGCAGAGCTTCGCAAAAAGAATGGCCTCACTCAGGAGCAACTCGGCGAGCGGATTGGCGTTACCAATAAAACAATCTCCCGTTGGGAGACTGGGAGCTATATGCCGAGCATTGATATGCTCGAGGTGTTGGCGGAGACCTTCAGTGTCAGCATAAACGGGCTTATTGCAGGCGAAATTCTTGATGACAAAAGCTTTCGTAGGAAAGCGGATGAAAACGTCATGAAGCTTGCACGCTCGGAAGTGTTCTCAAACAAGGAGAAAAGCGACTACTGGAAGAAAAAGTGGAGGAAGGAGCATATTGCGGAATTCGTTATATCGGCGGTGATCGCTCTTGCCTTCCTGATTGTGGCGCCGATGATATTCGAGGAGCCGATGATATCTGCCTTCACACCGGTTGTGGTGCTGATTGAGTACGTCGTTCTCAATAATCGGATGATGGGGTATGTTGAGAAGCATGTGTATGATTGCGAAGAATAAAGATGAATAGAAAAGCGGGACTGGTGCTCAGTCCCACTTTTTTCATAACAATTCTGCCTACTCCTATGTTAATAACTTTTGTAGCAATCAACACTTGAATTGTTGTGGCTGTGGCGTTATAATAATATTATCGACCGACGGTCGGTCGATAAGGAGGAACGACGATGAGAATCACTAAAGATGCCGACGAAAGAAGAAGTGAAATACTGGACATAAGCCAACGTCTCTTTCATGAGAAAGGCTACTCTGAAACCACCGTTGAGGACATTATAACTGAATGCAAAATTGCCAAGGGAACGCTTTACTACTACTTCAAGAGCAAGGAAGACATCCTTTCGGCAATCATTGACCGGCAGATTGATGAGAACGTCATTTCTCTTACCGAAATTTCTATTGACAGCTCCATCACCGCCACCGAGAAGCTTGTCAAGGTGATAAGGCTTCTGTCGCAGAACGGCGTTCTTGATGACAGCCTGCACGACCCGGACAATTCGGAGCTTCACCAGAAGACTTTTAAGCGGAGCCTTCTTCGTTACACCGATGTTCTGACAAAGATACTAAACGAGGGGATTTCGAGTGGCGAGTTCTCAACGCCATATCCCGAAGAGACCGTTCAGCTTCTGTTTTGTTCATCTCAGCTCTATGATCCGGGCGTTTTCAAGTGGAGCGAGGAGGAACGCTACAAGAAAGTGAAAGCGTTTTTCTATACGCTTGAGGTTACACTTGGGATTTCGCCCAAGGCGAAAGAGCAGCTCTACAGGATTGCGGGAATAAAAAAGAATGGTGATTGAGACCGCATCGACACTATTTTGGGTATTTTCATCTGAAAATATAAAATCAACAGGAAGAAGGAATAATAATGTTAGCAGGAAGAATCTACGGTTTGCACGACTATCGCTTGGGCGAGGCTGAGATGCCTAAAATCGAAAAACCCACAGATGCGCTTGTAAAGGTCACTGCGACCGCAATCTGTACAAGTGAGATTCACTATGCCGAGGGCTTTCAGCCTCTGACAGCCCCGTTTACGACAGGTCATGAATTTGTCGGAACTATAATCGAAATCGGCGATGAGGTCAAGAAGTTCAAGGTTGGCGACCATGTAAACGTCGCAACCTATCCTTTCTGTGGCGAATGCCCGGTATGCAAAAGCGGTAACACCGGTCACTGCCCGAACGGTGCACTTTTCGGAAGCGACCCTGCATGGGGAAATCTGAACGGTGCTATGGCTGAATATGTAAGAGTTCCGTTTGCTGATACATCGTGTGTCATCGTTCCCGAAAACGTCAAGGACGAGGAGACGCTTTTAGTTGCCGATATGATGGGGACAGGCTATCAGGGAGTCACTCAGGCGGAGGTCAAGGAAGGCGACATCGTTGTTGTTTCCGGCTTGGGACCTGTCGGACTTTGCGCTGTAGCTCTCGCAAAAATGAGAAACCCGAAGATGGTTATCGGTATCGGCAGACGCGAGGAGAGACTCAAGGCGGCTATCGAATGCGGTGCCGACTATGTTATAGATTCCGATATAGGAAACGACGCTATCTATGAAAAAGTCAAGGAAATCACCGGCGGAGACCCGCTGTATGCCGGAAGCATGATATTTGAAGGCTTTGCCGACAGCTATATTGACACCTGTGGCGTAGCTTCTTCGAGCGACCTGGGGCTCAGGCTTCTCAAGGTCGGTGGCAGACTTTCTCAGGTCTCCATGGTCAATCCCGACAACTACGTTTTCAATATGCACACCGTTTGCATGAAGAACATCACCGTTCAGGGCGGGCTTACGAATCTTAACGATATGCAGTACCTCATGGACGTTCTTGCAGAAGGCAAGATTAACGTGGCTCCGATTATCACTCACGTCTTCCCGCTGTCAGAGTTCGACAAGGCTCTTGACATCTTTGCACACAAGAAGGACGGCTCCATCAAGGTTGTCCTGAAGCCTTAAAAGTATTCTTTTCATACAACATAAAAAACAGCGAACACGGTTAGAATCCCTTTTTAGCGAGGACGATTCTAACCTTCGTTGTAGATAACGGGTAACAGTCCGCTCATGCTGTTATAAACGAAGGAGGTTATAATGAGTAACACTTTAGCAAAAACAAAGCAGAAAAGTACACTCACGTCGGGAGCGATTTACGGCCCGCTGTTGAAATTCATGTTGCCAGTTATGGCTGCGACATTCCTGCAGGCGATGTACTCAGCTGTTGACCTTCTGGTCATCGGACAGTTTGTATCCACAGACGCCACAATAACTCAGAATGCTACTTCAGCCGTCGGAACCGGCGGTATGATTATGACACTGATTACATATGTAATTCAGGGACTTACAACAGGCATTACCGTCACGTTGGGCAGATTTATCGGTGCCAAGGACAGAGATGGTGCCACAAGAACCGTCGGCTCAGCAATCTGCATATTCGCAGTTATGGGAGTCGGTCTGACGGTGATTATGGAAATAGGTGCACCCTACTTTGCAAGATGGATGAATGCGCCTGATGTTGAAATGTGCACCTTATACCTGAGAATATGCGGTGGCGGTCTTATATTCATCACTGCCTATAACGGTATAAGCGGACTGTTCAAGGGCATAGGAAACTCGAACCTGCCGCTTGTATTCGTCGGAATCGCCTGCGTTGTCAATATTGCCCTCGACCTGATTTTAGTTGTCGTTGTCGGATTGGGCGTTGCCGGTGTGGCGATCGCAACCATCAGTGCACAAGCTGTAAGCGTTGTTCTTTCGCTCATTATCATTGCAAGAAAGAAGCTCCCGTTTGATGTAAACAAAAAGAGCATCCGCTTCCATCCCGGCGAAACAAAGTCGATTCTTCTTGCAGGTTGCCCTCTTGCGGCTCAAGACTTCCTTACAAACTTCTCGTTTGTAGTTATCAACTCGGTTGCAAACCATCTGGGAAGCGATTCAACCGTCTGGTCGGCTATTGCTTCGGGATATTCGGTTGACAACAAGCTGACGGCGTTCATGATGGCTATTCCCGTAGCATTCCTGCAAACTATGTCGGTGTTCACTTCGCAGAATGTCGAAGCAAAACGTCCCGACCGAATAAAAAAGGGGCTTCGCTACATGATTTTCACAGCCCTTGGCGCAGGAATTTTACTGTCACTTCTTTGCTACTTTGGTGGAAGTACGATGGCGAGCATCTTTACATCCGATAAAGATTCAATCTACTATGCTGCTCAGTACTTAAAGGGCTATGCAGCGGATGCGGTTGTCGCCTGCCTGCTGCTGATGATTACCGGCTACTTCAACGGTCAGGGACACTCGACATTCTCGATGATTCAGGGACTTATCGGTGCCTTCTGCGTCCGTATTCCGATAATACTTGCTATCTCCAGGATGGCGAACGCAACGCTGTTCCAGATTGGATTCTTCGGTGCAATGGCTACTTATGCACAACTCATCATCTGCATTTGCTTCTACTTCTACATCAGAAAGAAGGATCTTAGAAAGTTTGAAACCGCAGAAGAACCCGTGCCGGAAAATGTCAGTCTCAAGCCGTCCGTTCCCGGACCAATTATCACAATCGCCCGTGAGCATGGTTCCTGCGGAAAGCAAATTGGCGGAATCGTCGCAGAAAAGCTTGGCGTGCCGTTCTACTACAAGGAAGTTGCGGCTATGGCGGCAGAGGAAAGCGGGCTCCACAGAGAATTTATCTCCGACATCAACCGCAATACTCCGTCTGTCATGAAAGAGCTGTACTTAAGCAACTCGGTTGTTCGTGATGCGGTCAAAGCACAGGACAGCATTGTCAGAAGGATTGCAGACCAAGGCAGTTGCGTAATCGTCGGGCGTGCCGCCGATTATATTCTGAGAGATTACCCGAACGTAATCCGAATTTTCGTGTATGCCCCGGAGGAGTATAAGGTTCGGCAGATTATGCGGGAATACGGCGACACTGAGGAAGAAGCCAGGAAGAATGTTCAGCAAAGAACCTCCTCCTGAAGCTCCTATTACCGCAGTATCACTGGCAAGGAATGGGGCGATATGCACAACTATGACTTTGCTATCGACAGCTCTGTCGGCATAGAAAAATCCGCCGACATGATTCTCGATATAATCGGGAAGAAATCTTAATACAGCCAGACCACATGTTTACATGCCAAGAACTCTCGTCTTCCAGGTCGCAGCGGTGCTTATCTTCCCACTAATCTGGGGCATAGACGGAATCTGGTTCTCGCTTGTGGTAGCAGAGATAATGGCGGTTACGACAACAGCGATATTCATCTTTGCGAAGAGAAAGAAATACGGATATATGTAGACATAAATACGGCACAGCCTTGCGGTTGTGCCGGTTATTTTAGCTCTTCGCCTTCGGCCTGAAAACAAGCGCTGCGAGGAGCGAGAAGACCATGGCTGCGGTGATTCCGCCGGAGCAGGCGGTGAGGCCACCGGTGAAGATTCCTAGGAAGCCCTTTTCGTCGATGGCTTCATGGATTCCTTTGGCGATCGAGTTGCCGAAGCCGGTAAGGGGGACCGTGGCGCCGGCACCGGCGAAATCGGCGAGATATTCGTAGATGCCGAGGCCACCTAAGATTACTCCCACCACTACATAGAGTGTCAGGATTCTGGCGGGAGTGAGCTTCGTAAAGTCGATGAGGAGCTGGCCGATGGCGCAGATGAGGCCTCCTACAATGAATGCCCATAGATACTGCATTTTCTCACCTCCCTCAGAGCCCGATTTCGCTTGAAAGCCAGATTAGATGGGAGATTCCAGGGATAGTCATCCCCTGCTGGCTTGACGTGGTTGATAAGAGTGCTCCCGTCGCTGCGAAGAGGATGTTCCCAAGCTTGCCCGAACGCAATTGTGGGAGAAAGTGTCCCGCAAGGAGACTTGCAGAGCAGCCACAGCCGGAGCCTCCGGCATGGACGTCCTGATTCTCAGTGTCATAGAGCATACAACCGCAGTCGAGGTGGCGGTCTGCGATTTCGATCCCCTCCCGGTGTAGCAGCTCCACAAGAATTCTCGAGCCAACACTCCCCAAGTCTCCCGTGACGATATGGTCGAACTCGTCGGGAGACTTTTTCGTGTCGGAAAGAAACTGCTTGATCGTCGAGCAGGCTGCCGGGGCCATGGCAGCGCCCATGTTGTTCGAGTCCTTGATGCCCTTGTCTTCGATCCTGCCGATTGTGACGGCTCTTACAAACGGCGAGGCGTTGCCTCTCTCCAAAGTCACCGCTCCCGAAGCGGTCGCTGTCCACTGGGAGGTGGGAGTCCTCTGGCCACCGTATTCGAGCGGGAAACGGTACTGGCGCTCGGCTGTGCAGAAATGGGAGGAGGTCACGGCTGCAACCATATCGCCTGCTCCCGAGTCTACTGTCAACGCTGAGAGGAGAATCCCCTCAGCAATTGTGGAGCAGGCGCCATAGATTCCTAAAAACGGCACATTGAAGTCAGATATTCCGAAGCTGGTGCCGATGCACTGGTTGAGCAAATCGCCTCCGAACATGAGTGAGAGGTCTTTTGGCGTCAGATGGCACTTTTCGAGCGCTGTCTGGAGAGCCAGACCCTGCATGGCACTCTCTGCTCTCTCGAAGCTTTCCTGACCGAAACGGTCGTCTTTGTCGACATAATCAAAGCAATCGCCGAAGGGGCCTTCTCCCTCCTTCTTGCCGACAACCGAAGCCCAGCTTTTTATTGAAATCGCGTTATCCATCATGACTGTAGCAAGCCCAAGTCTTTGAGACATAAATCCAACTCCCTACACAGAATTTTGCTTCTATTTTCCCAAGATAAGTTTATTTTATGCGTTTTGAAATATGAAAGCTTGAATTCTCTCTAAGACTGTGATATAATAAGCTTGGTATTTTCTGTAGAGAGGTTGTTTGACCCGGAAAGGACGGTTATTATGAAACGGACACTCGCATTTTTGATGGCTTTTTGTATGCTGATTACCATGTGTTCCTGTGGCAGCGCTGAAGAGGAGAGCTCCCAGAGTGAGGCCACCACGTCCTATAACGGTGTTCCCGACAACGTCGTCACGAGCTCTTCTGAAAGCGAAGCCGAGGCTGTCACATCTGTAGATTATACGGATGCCGAGACCTCTTCGGAAACTGAAGTTTCAGAAGAAGAGCCTGCCGTCACCACCGCTGAGAATAACTCTTCGAGCGTGACCACAACTGTCGATGATGAGGAAGAAATCGACCTTGGGGATACGGAGGAAGTCACCTACATTCCCGACACTATCGCGATGGACTATCTCACGCTTCTCAACTCCACTTCGGTTCACGCCAAGCTCACCGAGGCCACCTCCTATGACGGCGAGACGGTTGTTATGTACGAACGAGAATACTACATCAGCGGTGTAAATAAAGTTTATATCAACAACTCGCAGAAGATTGTTATGACGGCAGATACTGTCACGGTTATTGACCTCGATGCCTACACCTATTACAGCTATGCCAGAACCTCGACGGCTTCGGAGATTGAGTTTGGCTATAGTAAGGAATACTACACACTCGTTTCGACGAGTGAGGAGAGCGACTGTGTTATTGAGGTGTACACTGTCGTGTCGCATGGAAGCACTATTACGTCCACATGGACGTTCTATACAGACGGAACTTTCGACGTGGTTGACGAAAACCCGGATTCAGGGTCGTTCACGAAGTACTACTTTGATGTTGCGGAGAGCGACACGAGTGGCATGGATATGACGATTCCTGAAGGGTTGACGGAGACGGAAGCGAGTGAGTTCTAGGAACCTCTCAGGCGCTTCGCGCCAGCTCCCCTTGATAAGGGGAGCCATGAGTGCCTTGTACAAAAACTTAGTAAGGAGACGATTTACATGGTTGTTATTGAAATGGAAAACGGCGGGAAGATTAAGATTGAGCTTTGCCCGAAGGAGGCGCCTCTGACGGTCAAAAACTTCGAGAAGCTTGTTAACGAGCACTTCTATGATGGGCTCATCTTCCACAGGGTTATCAAAAACTTTATGATTCAGGGCGGAGACCCGACAGGAACTGGCATGGGCGGTTCAGACGAGAATATCCACGGCGAATTCAAGCTGAACGGCGTCAACAATACCCTCAAGCACAAGAGAGGAACCATCTCGATGGCAAGGGCTCAGGATCCGAACTCGGCTTCCTCGCAGTTCTTTATCGTCCACAAGGATTCCCTCTATCTCGATGGCTCTTATGCTGCATTTGGAACTGTTGTTGAGGGAATGGACGTTGTCGACGAGATCGCTTCCGTTAAAACTGACATAAACGACAGGCCGGTTGTTCCGCAGAGAATCAAAACTATAAGAATTGAGAACTATTTCGATCAATGACTTTTGCAAGGAGAAAGTGACGCCCAATGCGAGTGACTATTGAGGATAATCCTCGGCTTGAATATCTTCGGGAGAAGACCCGTGGGCTTACAACCTCGCCCGGGTGCTACATCATGAAAAACCATGCCGGCACCATCATCTATATCGGCAAGGCGAAGAACCTTCGCAATCGCGTCCAGACATACTTTCACGACAACGACCATCTGCCGAAGGTCGCAAAGATGGTCTCGAATGTCTGGGATTATGAGTTCATCTGCACCTCTTCCGACTATGAAGCCTTGGTTTTAGAGGCGTCACTTATCAAGCAGCACAAGCCGAAATATAATATACTCTTAAAGGACGACAAGGGCTACTCCTATATCAAGATTTCGGATGAAGAGTACCCAAGAATCACACGTGAGATGCAGAAAAAGGGGCCTGGGACGTTTATCGGCCCGTATACAAGCGGTTTTACCTCGAGTCAGGCGGTCGAGGAGGTCAACAGGGTTTTCATGCTCCCGACCTGCAAGAAAGTCTTCCCGAGAGACTTTGGGAAGGAAAGGCCTTGCCTCAACTTCCAGATAAAGCGCTGCATCGGGCTTTGCCGTGGGTGTTTTTCAAAAGAGGACTACGCCGAAATTATCAATCAGGCGGTCGATTATATAAAAAGTGGCAGCAAGCAGTCGGTAGAAGAGCTGACTGAGGAGATGAACAGGCTTTCTGAGAACCTTGAATTCGAGAAGGCAGCGGTCATAAGAGACCGAATCGCAGCCATCAACCGCTCTGCCGACACTCAGAAGATTTTCGAAGAGAATATGCCCGACACCGACATCTTCGCCATGGCAAAGAACGGCGGCATCACCTGCATTTCCGTCCTCAACTACCGAATGGGCAGGCTCTACGACAAGCAGGATTTCATTTTGGGTGAGACTACTGATGACATCTCGACCCGTGAAGAGTTTCTCATTCAGTACTACGACCGTGCCGTCAAGATTCCACGTGAGATTTATATCGACGAAGAGTTGAGAGAAACCGACAATATCAGGCGATTTCTTGCCGAAAAGTCTGGCCACGCTGTCAGTATAGCGAACCCGAAGAGGGGCGAGATGAAGGGGTTGCTTCAGCTTGCCGAAAAGAATGCTGTCGAGCAACTGTCTGTGAGGATCGGAAGGACTGGCAAGGAAGTTGCAGTACTCGAGGAGCTTGGCGAGCTTTTAGGGCTTAAGAAAACGCCGAATTATATCGAATGTTACGACATCTCGAACCTTGGCTCCACTGACATGGTTGCCGGAATGGTGGTCATGGACAAGTGCCGGTTTGCGAAGAAATGCTATAAGAAATTCAACATCAAAACAGTCGTGGAGCAAAACGACTATGCAAGCATGAGGGAGGTCATCTCCCGGAGGCTTGAGAATTATCTCGACCCTGAGTGCAAAGACGAAGGCTTCAAGAGGCTTCCTGACGTTATCTTCCTCGATGGCGGAAAGGGGCATGTTTCGGCAGTACTGCCACTATTAGAAGAGTACGGGCTCGACATTCCCCTATTCGGACTCGTCAAGGACAACAAGCACCACACCCGCGCCGTCGTCACGGCTGACGGGAGCGAGATCCAGATTTCGAAGTCGCGCTCGGTGTTCTCGCTCTTAACGAAGCTTCAGGACGAGGTTCACCGCTACACCATCACATTCCAGAAGCAGAAGCGCTCGACTCACACTCATGAAACTGAACTCACAAAGATTTACGGCATCGGTGAGAAGAAGGCTCAGGCGTTACTCAACGAATTCAAGACGAAGCAGCAGCTCAAATCGGCATCAATTGAAGAAATAGCAGCAGTTATGAAGGTAAGCCCAGAAAAGGCTCAAGAAGTGAAGGAAAAGTTCATCGACCAGTTACAATAGAAACCCCAGGCAAAATTTCAGGGAAAGGAACTACAATGCAAAAGAAAATACCCGAATACTCAGGCGTTTTAAGAAGTCATACACTCAGCGTGCCAGATGCAATTTACCAGTGTTCGGGAATAGTGATTTTCGGCAAGCGGATCAAGTCGCTTGTCTTCTCCACCGACGTAGCTATAATCAACAACATCAACGCTGACGCAGTAATCGCGGTCTATCCGTTCACCCCTCAGCCGGTTATCTCTCAGGCGATTATCGAAGTCTCGAACGTTCCGGTGTTTGTGGGTGTCGGAGGAGGAGTCACCGGCGGTGAGCGGTCAGTAAGACTTGCTGAGACGGCCGAGAATCAGGGAGCATTCGCAGTTGTCGTGAACACCCCTATCGACCCTCAGATTATCTCGCAGATAAAGACAAAGATCGATATCCCGGTTGTTGCGACGGTCGTTTCGGAAAAACAGGACATAAGAAGGCGGATTTCCGCCGGTGCTGACATTCTTAATGTTGCAGCGTCGACCAAAACGCCAGAGCTTGTCAGGAAGATTCGTAAGGAATTCCCCGACTTCCCGATTATCGCGACAGGAGGACCGACGGATGAATCTATCTCGGCGACCATCGAAGCTGGCGCTAACGCCATCACCTACACTCCGCCATCGAATGGAGAGGTTTTTGCGGAATCGATGAGGAAGTACCGCGAAAGATATGATACAGGAAACCAATAAATAATAATAGAAAGGGGCTACGGTATGAGAGTTATTACCGGCAGTCTGAGAGGAAGGCGTCTTAAAGCCCTCGAAGGCGAAGAGACGAGGCCTACAACCGACAAAATCAAGGGAACTATATTCTCGATAATCCAATTTGACGTTCCTTATACGAGGGTCTTGGACCTCTATGCTGGCAGCGGTCAGCTTGGAATCGAGGCGCTCTCGCGTGGCGCTAACAGCGCTGTTTTCGTTGAGAGAGCACGGGACGCCGTAGGCATCATAAAAGAGAACGTGAAGGCCTGCAATCTTATGGACAAGTCGAAGATTATCACGACTGACGCGATAAACTATCTCAAGATGGCTGCAAGCGGGCACGAAAAGTTCGACATAATCCTGATGGATCCGCCTTATGAGGAGGGCCTCGTGGAGAAGTCGCTCGAGCTCTGCGAAGCTGTCATGAGCGACAAGTGCATCGTCGTCTGCGAGCATGAGGCGAAACTTGTCTTGTCTGAGAAGATGGCGGGGCTGAAGCTCAGAAAGAGATACAGCTGCGGAAAGAAAACGGCTCTCAGCGTGTTCATAAAAGATAACGGGGACGGTGAGGATGATGGCTGAATCCAAACAGCGAATTGCAGTCTGTCCCGGAAGCTTTGACCCGGTGACGCTTGGGCATGTCGACATCATTCAGCGTGCAGCAGCGATTTTTGACAAGGTGATCGTTTTAGTCTCGATAAACCCAACGAAGGAGCCGATGTTTTCGCCTGAGGAGAGGGTCGAGATGATAAAAACCGTCACAAAGAATCTCCCCAACGTCGAAGTCGAAACGTTTGGCGGGCTCCTTGCTGACTTTGTGAAAAGCCACGGTGCGACGGCTATTGTCAAGGGGCTTCGGGCTGTTTCAGACTTTGAATATGAATTCCAGATGGCTCTTGCGAACAAGAAGCTCTGTCCTGAGGCGGAGACCATCTTCCTCGTGACCCGCTCTGAGAATATGTATTTAAGCTCGAGCATGGTGAAGCAGATTGCCTACTTCGGTAGGGACATTTCTGGCTTCGTACCAGCTGAAATAAAGGAAAGAATTGCTGCCAGAATTGAAAAGCTGAGCGCAGATACTAATAAATGCGAAGGAGTAGAAAACTAATGACTATTGATGAAATCCTTGAGATGATGGATGAACTTCTCGACAAGGCGGTTACTGTCCCCTTCTCGAACAAGAAGAGCATGGTCGACACCGATCAGCTTCGTGACTGCATCGACAACATCCGCTACAATCTTCCAACTGAGATAAGAAAGGCGAAGGAGATGGTTGCGGACCGCTCCACCATCATTCAGGATGCCAACGACAAGGCGGAGCAGATTATCAAGGACGCTGAGGAGAAGGCGAAGAAGATTGTTTCTGAGGAAGAGATTGTCAAGCAGGCGAAGGCTGCTGCTCAGGATTTGACCGCTCAGTCCCACGCTATGGATCTTTCTATAAAGAAAGCTATGGTCGAGAAGCTTGACGGAATTTTGGGCGACACCGAGAAGTCGCTTTCAAAGTCCCTGAACGAGATCAGGTCGATGAGAGAGACCATCAAGACTGCCGGAAAACAGGTCGAGGCGGAAGAGGCTCAGCAGCAGTAAAATATTAGTCTTCAAGGGTACTCAAAAACGATTACGTGAATTTGTCTTTCGCAGGAAGACAGTTGCTCTCTCATGAAAGAATTTTTTGAGTTTTCCGGGAGAAATCTGTTGACTATGGGCGCGCAAAATAATATAATGTTATGAGTCGCGTTTACGAGGCTTTGGTTCTTTATGTACTAGTCCTCGTCGCTCAAGCTAACAGTAAGGAGATATTAGTGTGTCAGTAAAAGTAGTCAAATTTGGCGGAAGCTCTTTAGCAGATGCCAACCAGTTTATAAAGGTAGCAAACATTATTAAAGCAGACCCTGCAAGAAAATATGTCGTCCCCTCTGCTCCCGGCAAGAGAAATTCTAAGGACACGAAGGTCACCGACATGCTCTACGCCTGCTATGACATGGCAACAAGAGGCGGAGACTTTGAAGGGATGTTCTCGGCAATTAAGAGCAGGTATATGGATATAATCCAGGGCCTGGGGCTCGATATGAGCTTGGATGAAGAGTTCGAGACGATTGAACGTGGCTTCAAGGCGAGAGCTGGTCGGGATTATGCTGCTTCAAGAGGAGAATATCTTAACGGCAAAATCCTGGCAGCATACTTAGGGTTCGCCTTTGTCGACGCTGCTGAGGTCATCTTCTTCGCAAACGATTCGAAGCTTAAGTTGGAGGAGACCTGCCATGCAGTCCGTGAACGGCTCGACGAAGTCGGAAACGCCGTTATTCCCGGTTTCTACGGCTCGATGCCGAATGACACCATCAAGACCTTCTCACGTGGAGGCTCTGACATCACTGGCTCCATAGTCGCTGCTGCCATGGGCGTCGATTTATATGAAAACTGGACCGATGTCTCTGGGTTCTTGGTCTGCGACCCAAGAATTGTTCCAGACCCGGTTCCGATAAAGACTATTACCTATCAAGAACTGAGAGAGCTCTCATATATGGGAGCAGGAGTTCTGCACGAGGATGCTATCTTCCCTGTTCGCAGGTCCTGTATTCCAATAAACATCAAGAACACCAACCGTCCTGACGATCCCGGAACGATGATTGTCGAGAACGATGGCGGAGATTCGAGCGAATATGTCATCACCGGCATTGCAGGGCACTGCGGTTTCGTCACCGTCACTATTGAAAAAGACATGATGAACTCTGAGCTCGGCTTTGGGCGTAAGGTCCTCGAAGTATTTGAGAACTTCGGAATCTCGTTCGAGCACATGCCTTCTGGCATCGACACAATGAGCATCGTCGTCCACAAGAGCGAGTTTGAGGAGAAGGAAGAGCAGATTATCCGTGCTCTTGAAAGAGCCGTTCGCCCGGACAGAATCGATGTCGACAGGGACGTCGCGCTTGTGGCGGTCGTTGGACGAGGCATGAGAAAGCAGAGAGGTACTGCTGCGAGAATCTTTGCAGCGCTTGCCCATGCGAAAATAAACGTCAAGATGATAGACCAGGGCTCGAGCGAGCTCAACATCATCGTCGGAATCAGTAATGAAGACTTTGAGACCTCTATCAAGTCCATCTACGACATTTTTGTCACGCAGAAGCTATAAACCATCAGGAAAGAAGGCGAAGGCTACGAAGACCAAGCTAAACCGAATAACGGCAGTTTTCGTCGCCTGCCTTATCTTACTTACCACCCTCTTCACCGGCTGCTCGAATGTCAAGGACGAGCCAGAGGTCACAGAGGAGGTCACCGAAGACGCCACCGCTGACCCAGAGGACGTTATCAGCATCTCTGGCGTCGAGCATGACGGGAGCTTTTATGGGAGCTTTCTGACGATGGTTCTGAGCTACGATAGCGCCGACAGTTATCCGAAGGCCTACATCATGCATTCCTACTCGGAGATTGAGGAGTACTACTACGCCACCGAGAGGATTTATTCCTTCGGTGCCCGGTTCACCATCACGATGGCTTCGTTTACAGACGATTTCTTTGAGGACAACGACGTTATGATCGTCGTCATCAGCGAACCTTCGACCTATGTCAGCCACTCGGTTGAGGACATGGAGCTTCTCTCCGATGGAGCGTTTAATATCAGCATTACAAGGCATATTCCCGAAAACGCACCACTGAGTGACGGGACAATCTATCATCTCGTTTTCACCGCCCCGAAAGGCGGGTTTGACGATGTCGATGTCGACAAGGTTTCGGTTGATATAACCGAGCTTATTGACGACGACAATGTCGGAGCCTTCGGCTCGGAAAGGTTCATCTATAACTACCCTGAATTCTGGCCGTTCACCTTCAAGACGCCCGCTCTTGTAGACGACGTTGAGCCAACTGTTGACTCGCTCGAGACCTACGAGGAGATGCTCGGCTTCTATGAGACCCACAAGGGCGAATTCGACCTCGACACAATGTTTGTGAAGTACTTCGGCGCCGTTTTCGACGAGGAGATGTTTGAGGAATACGTCCTCTTAGTAATGGTTCTCCCCTTCGACAAGACCCTCTCGAAGCCGGAGGTCACCGACGTTTTCATCTACAACTACCAGATTTTCGTCACCATCGATAACTTGACCTACGACTTCAGCGAGGATAATGTTCAATGGTATCTCTTAGCTGTCGCTGTGGACAGAAGCAGCCTTGAGAATGTTGACCTGATGGCGATTAATATTGCTCCCGATTAGTTGAAAAAACTCTTGCATTTTCATTCGCGTTATGATATAATAGTCACCGTGAAAATCTGCGCTGCGGATGCGGTTGCAGTTGTGAAGTTAATTCCATAGTACTACTGTCTGAACTTAGGAAGATGGGCTACTATGTTTATAAGTTCAGAAAGGAGGAAATCTCATGGCTAAGGAAGGAATTCATCCCGATTATCAGCAGACAACCATCACTTGTGCTTGTGGCAATGTAATCCACACTGGTTCCACCAAGAAGGACATCAAGGTTGAAATTTGCTCAAAGTGCCATCCGTTCTTCACCGGCAAGCAGAAGCTTGTAGACACCGGCGGACGTGTTGACAGATTCAACAAGCGTTATGGCCTTAACAAGGACAACAAGTAATTCGTTTGAAGATGTTCATTAGCGGCAGCCGGTTTCGGCTGTCGCTTTGTTCATTCTTAGGATGGGGGATTTTTATGAGCTATAAAACGATCCGTAAGCCTGCCTCTGACAGCATTACCATCGAAAAATCTGAATTTATCGGCGCTATATCCCCTGTCACGACTGACGAAGAGGCGGTAGCATTTATCGAGAAGATTCGCTCGGAAAACCGCAAGGCCCGGCACAACTGCTACGCCTATGTTTTAAAAGACGGCTTCATCACGAGATATTCGGACGATGGCGAGCCACAGGGAACTGCCGGGCTGCCGATACTCGACGTTATCAGTAAAACCGGCCTCACAGACGTTTGCATCGTGGTGACGAGATACTTTGGCGGGATTCTCCTCGGCAAAGGCGGGCTCACGAGGGCTTACTCGAACGCAGCTTCTCTGGCGGTTGGAGCTTCGGAAGTGGTCGAGATGCTGTCGGGGTACTATCTCACGATCGAGAGCGATTATTCGTGGTACGAGAGGATCATAAGATGCTTAGGAGAGCAGGGCGCTAGAGTTGACAAAACGGAATTCTCGGAGAATGTGAAGATTACGGCTTCGGTCAAGGCTGAGGATTGTGATCGGCTGATGGAAGCGCTCGTTGATCTTACTAACGGCAGCGTGAATATTGTCAAATCTGACGAAGCCGCGATTGATTTCTCCTGAAAAATTGTTTATTCATACGAATCTTCTTCATTTTCTGAAACAAATGAAGGAGATTCCTTTTTTATCTTGTATAACATTATAGAGAAATTATCGAAGGAGGGATATGTGTGAGCGATGCTCGTATTTATACCGAAATGATTGAAGAGAAGGTTCTATGCGAATTTGCTTCGAAGTCGAAGGACTCGAAGGGCAGGCAGGTGTATTTAGCGCCTGACCCGCTTCGGACCTGCTACCAGAGGGACAGAGACAGAATTATCCACTGCAACGCGTTCTCAAGGCTCAAGCAGAAGACTCAGGTCTTCCTGAACCCGACTGGGGACCACTACAGGACACGGCTCACTCATACTCTCGAAGTTAGCCAGATTGCGAGAACCATCGCAAGAGCCATGAGGCTCAACGAAGACCTCACCGAGGCGATCGCTCTCGGGCACGACCTTGGGCACACGCCTTTTGGCCATGCTGGCGAGGCGGTCTTGAACGAGCTCTCCCCGAAGGGCTTCAAGCACTATCAGCAGAGCCTTCGGGTTGTCGACTATCTCGAGAAGGACGGCAAAGGGCTGAACCTTACATATGAAGTCAGGGACGGTATCGTCAAGCATACGAACCAGATTGCCGAAACCCGTGAGGGCTACGTCGTCAGGCTTGCTGACGTCATCGCCTATATAAACCACGACATCGAGGATGCCATCAGGGCTGGGGTGCTTCGGAATGAAGATTTGCCACAGGATGCGGTGGCGGTTCTCGGAGATACGAAATCGAAGAGGATCACGACGCTTGTCTCGAATCTGGTCAAGAACGGCGCTGAAAATATCCACTTTGACGAGGATATCGGGAACGCCGAAAACATCCTCCACCGATTTATGTACGAGCAGGTCTACACGAACCCGGTCTGCAAGTCGGAGGAGAAGAAGGCGAGAGTCATGCTCGAGAAGCTTTATCGGTACTTTCTTGAGGAACCGAACAGGCTGCCGGAAGACTATATCGCCCTTGCCGACAGGTTTGACGCCGACACGGCGGTCTGCGACTATATCGCAGGGATGACCGACAAGTATTGCATCAATCTCTTCATGGATCTGTTCGTCCCGAAGAGCTGGAGCGTTTGCTGATATAATCTTAATCCAATAATCAGGCGAAGGAGGGAGAATAATGCCGAGGTTTTCGGACGATTTTTTGGAAAGAGTCAAGGACGCGAACCGAATTGAAGACGTTGCCCGGCAGTATGTCTCGCTCAAGCGGGCAGGCAGGCTCTACAAGTGCAACTGCCCATTCCATTCGGAAAAGACTCCGTCCTGCGTCATCTATCCCGACAACGGGAGCTTCTACTGCTTCGGCTGCGGTGCAGGTGGCTCAGTCATCACATTTATAAGTAAGATTGAGAACCTCGACTTCGTCGAGTCGGTAAAATTCCTGGCGGAAAGAGCTGGAATCCCGATTCCCGAAAGCGGTTACGAGGACCCGAGGGCTGAGTCGAAGAAGCGTTTACTGCAGATGAACAAGGACGCAGCGCGGTTCTTCTACCAGAATCTTCGGACTCCTGACGGGAAGGCCGGGCTCGAGTATCTCGTGAATAAAAGGCACTTAAGGCCTGAGACGATAAAGAGCTTTGGCTTGGGTGTCGCGCCAAATCGGTGGACAAGCCTTACGAACCACATGCTCTCGCTTGGGTACACTGAGGACGAGCTCCTTAACGCCTCGCTAATCAGCAAGAAAAACGGCAGATGCTTCGACTTCTTCGTGAACAGGGTTATGTTCCCCATCTTCGATTTACGTGGCAACGTTGTCGCGTTTTCTGGGAGGACGCTCGAGGCCGAGCCGAAGGGCATGAAGTACTTAAACTCCCGTGGAACGGCGGTTTATGAGAAGAGCAGGACTCTTTTTGCGATGAATTTTGCGAAGAACACGGCCACGAAGACGAAGAGGCTGATTCTGTGTGAGGGAAACCTTGACGTCATCACCCTTCATCAGGCTGGGTTCACTGAGGCTGTCGCGACCTGCGGAACGGCGATCACCTCGGAGCACGCGAGGCTGATGGCTCAGTATTGCGACGAGGTCTACATCTGCTACGACGCCGACGCTGCCGGGCAGAAGGCGACTTCGGCTGCAATAAGCCTGCTGTCGGCTGCTGGGCTCAAATCGAAGGTCGTCAGGATTTCTGGCGACGGGGTCAAGGATGTCGACGACTACATAAATAAGCTGGGTCCAGACAGGTTCCGGCTGCTACTGAACGGCTCCGAAGGCTCGGTTGAGTTCGAGCTTGCGAAATGCAAGCAAGGGCTCGATGTTGACACCGACATGGGCAAGGTCGAATACCTGAAGCGAACGGTTGCGGTTCTTGCGGGGATCGAAAGCAGGGTCCAGAGAGAGGTTTACATCTCGAAGGTCGCGCTTGAGAACGGCGTCACGAAGGACTCCTTGACGGCGGAGGTCAACGCCTACTTGAGAAAGAGATATCGTGAAGCAAAACGTCGCGAGGATGGCGAGCTCGTCAGGACTGTCAATACGAGTGCTTCCAACCCGAAGCGGACTCTCACCAAGCGTGAAAAGGCCGAGGAAGGCGTTATCACCTACATTCTCGGGCATCACGAGAGGCAGGGATGGGTCTTCTCACAGGTAGAGGCTGAGCGTTTCTCAGATGATTTTTACAGAAAAGCGTATGAAACACTAAAAAATTGCTACGAAAGTGGCGGATATGCAACTATTACGACGCTTGAAAACGAATTTTACGGCGAGGATATGGACAAAATAAGCCATATTTTAAATCAATCGAGGGAAATAACGATTGACGAAAACACCCTTGCGGACTATATCAAGCTTCTTAACACTGATAGTAATCTTCCCGAGGACGCTTCAAAGATGTCGGACGACGATTTGCTCGCCTACACCTCGAAGCTCAGGCGGGAGAAGAATTGACATAATTTAGGAGGAATAAACCATGAGCGACAAGAAAACTGTAATCGACAACCTTATAGAGATGGGCAAGGCGACGGGAAAGCTCTCTACTCAGCAGATAACCGATGCCCTTGAGGATGCGGATTTTGACGCTGATCAGATTGACAGATTCTACGATTCCTGCTCCACAAACGGCATCGAGATAATTGACGACGTTGAACTCGAGCCGGACACCTTCTCCGAAATCGACCTCGACATGGAGCTTGAGGACATGCCGGACGATGCTGAGGTCTCGGAGATGAGTGAGGACGACTATGACATCTCCCTCGCTGAAGGAATCGCGATCGACGACCCGGTCAAAATCTACCTGAAGGAGATCGGCAGGGTTCCCCTTCTCACTTCCGAGGAGGAGATTGAGCTCGCCAAGAAGATTCAGGAGGGCGACAAAGAGGCGAAGAAGCGCCTTGCAGAGGCTAACTTAAGACTCGTTGTCTCCATTGCGAAGAGATACGGTGGAAGAGGTATGAGCTTCCTAGACCTCATCCAGGAGGGCAACCTCGGCCTTATCAAGGCGGTTGAGAAGTTCGACTACACCAAGGGCTTCAAGTTCTCGACCTACGCGACCTGGTGGATTCGCCAGTCGATAACCAGGGCTATTGCCGATCAGGCAAGGACTATCAGAATCCCCGTTCACATGGTCGAGACCATTACGAAGGTCAAGAAGGCTTCAAGCTCGCTTCTCCACCAGAACGGCAGAGATCCGACCGCTGAAGAGATCGCCGAAGAGCTCGACATGCCGGTCGACAAGGTCAGGGAGATCATGCGAATCGCTCAGGACCCCGTTTCGCTCGAAACGCCTATCGGCGAGGAGGAGGACAGCCACCTCGGCGACTTCATCCCCGATGACAACGCCCCTGAGCCGACAGAAGCAGCTTCTCAGGTGCTCCTGAAGGAGCAGATCGATCAGGTCTTGGGAACTCTTACTGAACGTGAGGAGAAGGTTCTGAGGCTCAGATTCGGTCTCGAGGACGGCAGAAGCCGTACCCTTGAAGAGGTCGGGCAGATGTTCAACGTCACCCGTGAGCGTATCCGCCAGATCGAGGCGAAGGCTCTTCGGAAGCTCAGACATCCGAACAGGTCTAATAAGGTTAAAGACTTTATTGATTAATCCTGAGATATGAAAAAAAGGCAAGCCGTTGTGGCTTGCCTTTTAATTTTAGTGCTTCGACGGAAGCGGCCTCAGAACCATGTTCTGAGCCTTTTCTTCTGCTAACTTTTCAAGCTTGAGGGACTTCCAGAGCTTTGCCATTGCGAAGGCTGTGATTGCAATGGCGATTACGTCTGCCAATGGTGCTGCCCAGAATACGCCTGTGACTCCGATGAGCTGAGTCACTATGAGGGAGAAGATTATCAGGAGAACGTCACGGAGTGCCGAAAGAGGTGCTGCTTCCCTGGCGTGGCCGATCGACTGAAGGAAGATGGCACAAACCTTCTGCAGGCAGGTGAAGAGGATGAGTGAGAGGTAGATTCTCAAGCACTGAACGGCGAATTCGAGATAGAGCTCGCTGTCGGCACCGAACATGAGGATAAACGCCTGAGGGATCGCCTCGAAGAGAACCGTGCAGACGATGCAGACGACGGCTGTCCACTTCACGACGAGCTTGAGAAGCTCCATGACCCTGTCATACTTCTTCGCGCCGTAGTTGTAGCCGACGATGGGCTGAGCTCCGGCAGCGATTCCGATCGCGATGTTGAGAACGATCTGGAAGAGCTTCATTATGACGACAAACGCAGAAAGCGGGATGTCGGAGCCGTATTCGGACATAGCTCCAAACTTGACGAGGAGGATGTTGTTGACGACGGTGATTATCATGATGAAGAGCTGTGTAAGAAGGCTCGAAGTGCCGAGGGACATGATTTTCTTTGTGAGATGGAAGCTCGGCTTGAAGCTTGCGAGCGAGAGCTTGAAGTTCTTGCTTCTGAACAAGTAAGCGAAGCAGATCGAGAAGCTTACGAACTGGCCGACGATTGTGGCAATGGCAGCGCCTCTGATTCCCCAGAAGGAAATGCAGATCGGGTCGCCGACGATGTTGATGACAGCACCGACAATCATGGCGAGCATCGAATATTTCGGGCTGCCATCAGCACGGATGATGGCTGCAAGGCAGTTCTGGAGCATTGCGAGCGGCATCATGGCGTAGATGATGAAGCCGTAGGCATGAGCCATTTCAATATTCTCCTCTGTTGCTCCGATAAGCCAGAGGAGGCTGTCGCCGGCGGAATAGCTGATGAGGATTATGACGAGTCCCGAAATGACAGTCCACATGATTCCGTTTCCGACATAGCGGTGGATGTCCTCAGTCTTGTTGCTGCCGAGGCACATTGAGAGCATCGCTGCGACGCCGTCACCGAAGAAGAGCGACATTCCCCAGCCGACAACCGTTATCGGGAAGATAATTCCCGTCGCGCCGTTTGCGACGTAGCCTATCATGTTTCCGACGAAAATCTGGTCGACGATATTATAGAGGCAGGAAATGATGAGCGAGCAGATGCAAGGGATTGCGAATTTGCGAAGCAATGTGCCAACCTTCTCAGTTCCCAGGTAGTTGTTTTGTTCCATTAGATTGACTCCTTCAAGATACATAATTTGTCGAATATGGCTGCTTTTACCGTTAAAAGCACAAAAAGAAGCGTAGAACCTGTCGTGATTCTACGCTTCCTTCGCTGTTCGACTTATGGATTTTAGCATATTTCTGCGGGCGAAGTCAATCGGAAGATTTTAAACTTGCGGAAAATCGCTCGCCCCTTCGGGGCTCGCGCCCTCTCAGTCACGCTTCGCGTGACAGCTCTCCCAGAGGGAGAGCCGAGTTATTGCCTCAAAGAAAGCTTTGTGCAAGTGGAAATCTTGGCTCCCCCTTTGGGGGAGACGCTTTAGTTCGGCTTTGCCGAACTAAGAGAGTTGCTTCGCAACTCTGACTGAG
>JAJBTZ010000001.1:0-1659 GCA_020860605.1 Ruminococcus sp.
CTGGCAGCTGCGAAGCAGCTGACTGAGAGGGCGCGAGCCCCGAAGGGGCGAGCGTTGCGTCCCCGCAGGGGACGCGTCGGCGCCACGGCGCCGACAACTAGCCACTATCCACAAGCCACTAACCACTAAAGAAAGGCTAATCATGTTCCCAACACTGACAAAACCTGTATTTATCGTCTTCTTCGCCACCGACCTGAAAACCGGGAGGTTTATTCGGACTATGACACGGCACCGATTCAACCACGCTGCTATCTCGCTCGATGGGATGAGGACGTTTTACTCATTTTCACGGCTCTACATCGACCACCCGATGATCGCGGGACTTGTCGTCGAGTCGCCGAAAAGGTACCTCATGACCGGGAAAACTGTCCTTCGAGCATATAAGATTGATGTTGATATCGAAACCTATGGGATAATAAAGTCACACATCGAGGAGATGCTCGCCTCGAAAAGGGACTATGTCTATAACTATATTTCCTGCGGAACCTACATGATTGGAAGAAGATTCCATCGCCAGCACGCCTTCACCTGTGTCGAGTTCGTCCGCGACACCCTCGTTTCCGGCGGTGTCCTCTTCGACGACCACCACCACCGCGTCGGCGTCGACTCCCTCGAGCGCGAGCTCTCCTCCTGCGGCTACGAAATGAGCGAAGGCACCGCCAAGGACTTCCTCAAGCGAACTCCCTGGGGCGAAGACCCCTACCTCGACGACTGCGGCGGCAGAATTGCGGTCATGAGGGAGGCGAGCAGGAGGCTTTATAGGATGGTGAGGGGATAAATTTCAAAAACCAGTTGCCAAACCCACAAAATTATGCTATTATAATAGTGGCGGAGAAGAATTCTCTTGAAAGAGGCGAGCGGGATGGACATGGGTCTTAAGAACACACTCATGATGGCAGACATGACGACGGAAGAAATAAGCACTCAGTATGACACGATGGCGAAGATCATTCTCGCCCGGCGGAGCGTGCTGTCACACATCCTCAAGGCGACCGTTGAGGGCTTCCGGGACACTCCTCCCGAGGAGATCGAAGGCTTGATCGAAGACGAGATTTATGTCGGAGACGTGCCGGTGGACCCTGATTTTACGAATACAGTCGATGGCGACAGGATCGTTGGCCTCAACACCGTTCAGGCGGAGCAGTTTGAGGGGATGATCGTCTATGACGTCGTTTTCTACGTCCGGGGCGGCGACGAGCGCTCGAAAATCATCATCAACGTCGAGGCTCAGAAGGACCTGCCGAGCTATAGCATCCTGAATCGTGCAATTTTCTACGCCAGCAGGCTGATTTCTTCGCAGAAAGAGCGGGATTTCACCGGCAAGAATTTTGACGACATCAGTCGGGTTTATTCAATCTGGATCTGCATGAACATGGACAGGTGCATCTGGAACCACGTTCACCTGACAAACGATGATATTCTCGGAGATTACGACTGGAAGGGCAAGCTCGACATGATAAATGTCGTCCTTCTCGGACTCCCAAAGGAGCTCCCACCGCAGGACGAGAAGTATAAGTTTCACAGAATGTTGAGCGCGCTGTTCACATCAGGAATGAAATCAAAAGAAAGAATCAATATATTGGAAAGCGAGTACAGCATCCCCGCTGCACAAGATTTCGGAAAGGAGCTGGACCTTATGTGCAATTTAGGGCAAGGAGT
>JAJBTZ010000001.1:1759-7661 GCA_020860605.1 Ruminococcus sp.
AAAGGAGCTGGACCTTATGTGCAATTTAGGGCAAGGAGTTTATGAGAGAGGAATTGAGACTGGAAGGAAAGAAAGAAATCAGGAGCAGGCGGTCAAGCTTTATAAAAAGGGTTGGACTTTGTCTGAAATTGCTGAGTTTCTTGATTGCAGTATGGAGGACTTAAGCAATTGGCTGAAGATTAGCTGAATTCTGCAAGTAATCACATTCGCGCCCCGCAAAGTATCATTTGCGATAGTTTGCGGGGCTTATATTTATTCAGAAAGGACCCCCAATGCTCAAACGCACCTTCGAAATTCTCCGCATTGTTGTCACCATCGCGCTTGTCGTGGTGGCGGTGGTGTATGCTGGGATTAAACTTATGAAAATCCAGATTGTGGACGGGGAGATGTATCTTGCGATGTCGAAATCCTCGACTTCGGCGGAGAAGACCGTCTACGCCGCTCGCGGCGAGATTGTCGACCGAAACGGCGTCGCCTTGGTCGAGAACGAGGTCTCCTACAACGTCATCATCGAATATTCGTTCTTCCCTTCCGACTACGAGTCGCAGAACGAGATTATCCTTCGTGTCGCGGAAATTCTTGCGGAGGACGGGATCGAGTGGATCGACGAGACGCCGATCACCTCTGAGGCTCCCTATGAGTTCTTGGACGACGCGACCGAGTCGGAAATCTCCAAAATTAAAGAAGAATTGCGCCTGAACAGCTACGCCACTGCGGAGAACTGCATCGACAGGCTGGTCGAAAATTATGAGATTTCGGACGAATATTCTGAAGAGGAGAAGCGAATCATCGCCGGAATCCGCTATATGATGCTCATCGGCGACTTCTCCACCTCGATCGACTACACCATAGCGACGAATATCCCGATTGAAACTGTTTCCAAAATAAAAGAGCTCTCGGGTGAACTGGATGGAATTGACATCCTCGAGAGCTACGAGAGGGCCTATGTTCAGGGTGACGTCGCGCCACACATCGTCGGCTATGTCGGCCCTGTCTATGCTGAGGAGTATCAGGAGCTCAAGGCTGAGGGCTACCTCATAAGCGACACGATCGGCAAAAGTGGCATAGAAAAGTCCCTCGAGAGCGTTCTCAGGGGCACCAACGGCACGAATATTGTCACCGTTTCGAGCGACGGCGATGTCAGCGAGTCGGTCTCTGAGGAGGTCGAGCCGGGCAACACCGTCATGCTGACGATCGACTCGGAGCTCCAGCAGGCCTGCCAGGAGATTCTGGATAACCATATAAGTTATCTCAGAGATGGAATTCTCACGAAAACCGACTCTTCGACTGGTGAGGAGCTCGATTTCTCCGACTGTGAGGCGGGCGCTATCGTCGTCCTTGACGTCAAAACCGGCGCTGTTCTGGCAGCTGCGACCAGTCCTACCTATGATATAAATGATTTACTTGAAGATTACGACTCCGTCCTCAACGCCGACGGCTCGCCTCTTTATAATCGCGCCTTCGACGGCCTCTATCGCCCGGGTTCCGTCATGAAGACTGTCACCGCGACGGCAGCGCTTGCGGAGGGAATTATCGACATCACCACCAAATACTATTGCTCAAGGCGTTACAACTACCTTGACATCACCGTCAACTGCACCGGTTCGCACGGCTGGATAAACGTCGTCACCGCCATCCAGAAGAGCTGCAACATCTTCTTCTACCAGGTGATTCAGGAGGTCGGCCTCGACACCTTCCTCGAGTATGAGACCGCCTTTGGCCTTGGGCAGGACCCTGGCCTTGAGATCAGCGCGTCTTCCGGCTATCTCGCCTCCCCTGACACCTTTGCGGATTTGGGTCTCGACTGGACCTCCGGGCAGCTTCTTCAGGCTGCTATAGGGCAGTCGGAGGTCGCCGTGACACCGCTACAGATGGCTGGAATCGCCCTCACAATCGCGAATGGCGGTGTGAGGTACTCCCCCTACCTCGTCGACTCGATCTGGGACTACAACATGACCGAGTGCCTCGAAGTGACAGAGCCGGAGGTCGCCTACGTGATCGAAGCCGACTATGACGAGGTCTTCGCGCCTGTCATCGAAGGAATGATTCTTGCTGGCGAGAGCACGACCTCTGCGACCTATTACGCCTCAAACGAGACAAACGCGTTCTTAGCCCAGTTCTCGACCGACGCTCTGCCCGAAAGCGTCGCCATCAAGACCGGCACCCCGCAAGCCAGCAACACCGCGACCCAGAACTCGACCGTCATCGGCTTTTACCCCGCCGACGACCCCGAAATCGCCTTCGCCGTAGTAATCGAAAACGGCGAGTACGCGAAGTATACCGTCCGCAAGATTATCGAAGCATATTACGGCTGGACGACGGAGGAGGTTGAGCTTGGGAATGGGATGATGGAGAGTGTGATTGTTACGGATTAGTCGGAAGTTGTCAGCTCCGATGGCTTCGCCATCTACGCCGACGCGATTTCGCCGAAGGCGAAATCGCACCCCTCAGTCAGCTGCTTCGCAGCTGCCAGCTCCCCTTGACAGGGGAGCCATAACTGCCGAAGGATAACTTCTGGCTTTGGCACAACGTTGTTTTTGCAACCTATCCCTCAATTTGAACTTTCGAGAGAAGAATACTGGCTCCCCTGTCAAGGGGAGCTGGCGCCGAAGGCGACTGAGGGGTGCAACTTTTTGCGGAGCAAAAAGTTGCTTCGGCGGAGGCAACGCCAGTTGCCGCAGCCGAAAAAAGCGGTTGCCTGGTGCAACCGCTTCTCATATCAAACATTCTTTACCACAACCTCCCTCACCACTCTCCCACACCCAAACACATACATCCCCTCCGCATCGACGGGCATATGAGCGCTTTCGGAGTAGGCTATGATCCTATCTGCTGGCTCCACCATGATGGGGATGCTCTCTGGAACGCTGGGGAGAATTATTGGCTCGGTGTCGGGGATTCCGAGGCGGGCCCTGTCGGGCTTAGTGAGGCAGAGGCCTAGGCCGAGGATTTTGTCCTCAGGAATCCGGCAGTCGGAGAGGATTTCCTGGCTGGCGGTGAGTAGAAGACTTATTATTTCCTCCCCGGAGGCTTCTTCGGGGAGGGTTATTATTCTGTGGGAGAGGGTCTCGCCCTTGATTGTGCAGAGGCCGACGCTGAGGGTCGTCTTATATAGTCCGGCACCGAGCGCGAAGCCGAGAGAGGTGTCGATGTCTAAAAGCTGATTCCGCCTGCCCTTTCCCTGGGCGCTGCGGTAGCCGCTTTCAACGAGCACTCCCCTTTCGATGAGCTCCGCCGTCAGGTCTGTCACCATCGAAGCCGAGAGGCCGAGACGGCGGGAGATGTCGGTCCGGGACATCTCGCCCTCACTCAGCACCAGCTCAATCACTCTTGCCAGTGTCTGTGTTTTCATTTTTCTCGTCCTTTGGCGGGAGCTTTTTTTGCTCCTTCGGCTTTTCTTCCGGCTTTACGGGAGCTGCCGGCGCTTTTTTAATCTCGAACCAGAAGGTCGAGCCCTTGTTAAGCTCGCTCATGACGCCGAAGCGGTAGCCGTGGAGCTCCAAAATCTCTTTTACTATAGAGAGCCCGAGCCCTGTTCCGACAACGTCACGCTTGGTTCGGTCGCCTCTGTAGTAGCGGTCGAAGACCTGCGGGAGCTTGTCCTTCTCGATGCCGACGCCGAAGTCCTGAACCTCGATCCTGACTGTCTCCGCCTGGTTTATCTGGCGGATGATAATCTTCTTCGAGTCGCCGGAATAGTTGACGGCGTTGTTTATGAAGTTATACATAACCTGGCCGAGCTTAGCCTTGTCGCCCCAAAGTGTGACGTCCTCGTCCTCCTCGAAGACGAATTCGAAGCCCTGCTTTTCGGAGAAAATCTGATATTTCGAGAGGATTTCGTCGAGGAAGTCCTTCGACGAGAACTCCGCTCTTTGGATATTCGAGCTTCCGCTCTGCAGCTTCGAGAGCTCCATGAGGCTGGAAACCAAGAGCGACAGTCGGTCGGTCTCTTCAATAATGACGTTCAGGTGCTCCTCACGCTTCTCGGGATTGTCGCCTGAGAGGTCACGAATCATCTCGGCATAGGCCTTGATCATCGTAAGTGGGGTTCTCAGATCGTGTGAGACATTCGCGATGAGGTCGTTACGGAGCTCCTCAGCCTTCGACATCTCAGACGCTGCGTAATTCAGCGTTTCCGCAAGCTCGTTTACTTCGGCATAGGAGCCCTCCGGGAATCTGACGGAATAGTCCCCAGCTGCAAGCCGATGGGCAAGAGAAGTGATATTCGTGAACGGCCTCGACAGCCTCGATGACAGAAGCAGCGTGATTATCAGCGCGATGAAGAACGTCACGAGAGCGATGATTACGAACTGCTCTTTGATGATTTCGACGGTCGAATTTATAGGTTCAAGCGACGCGTTTATGAATAACAGGTACCCGCTCGACCCGACAGCCGGCTTCTCTAAGACTTCGCCATAGACGAGCTCAGTCGTCCCGAAGCGCTCGTTGTTATTCGTGATGATAATCTTCTGCGAATCGGAGGCGAGGAGCTCCGAGCGATACTCGAAGAGGAGGTAGTTCGTGCTCACCGTCAGCACTGACGAGCCCATATAGTCGCTCTGGGCGACGATGTTCCCTGCCCAGTCGGTGATTATGATCGCCATGCCGTTGTCATAGGCGAGCTCCTCGATGAGCTCGTCGACAGAATCGGTGTCTGTGGTGTCAAAATTCGCAGAAATCTGGGACGCAGCGGAAAGAATCTTCCACTTCTTCGAGACCTCATAGTAGTCAGAAAGCGACACTACCTGGAACAGCCAGATGAGTATAAGGATAACGGCTGTAAATACAGAGAAATACAGCCATATTGTCGACCGAAGGGTCGGCGCCTTTTTATTTGGATCGCCTGATTTTTTCGCATTGGCCATCGTGGCCTTATCTTCAGGCGTCCTCTTCTTCGTCTCTGTTGTTGATGTTGTCAAACTTATATCCCATTCCTCTTAAAGTGACAATCAGGTCTCTGTAGGGACCCAAGCTGTTTCTGAGCATCTTAATGTGGGTGTCGACCGTTCTGTCATCGCCATAGAAGTCGTAGCCCCAGACCTCTTCAAGAAGCTTCTCGCGCGACATCGCGATATTCATGTTCTTCGCGAGATAGAAGAGGATGTCGTACTCCTTCGGAGTCATCTGAGCCTTCTTGCCGTCGATGATGACTTCACGGGCAGCGAAGTTGATTTCCAGGCCCTTATATTTCAGGATATCGACCGTGTCAGGGCTCTTGCGTCTCTTTATAGCGACCTTGACACGAGCCATAAGCTCCTTCGGGGAGAAGGGCTTGACGACATAGTCGTCGATTCCGACCTCGAAGCCGAAAAGCTTGTCATATTCCTCGCCACGTGCCGAAAGCATGATGACGGGAGCGTTTGAATATTTCTTGATTTCCTTGCAGGCGGAATAACCGTCGAGGCGAGGCATCATAATGTCCATAATAATGCAGTCATAGCTCTTTTTCGCGTTCTTGACCTTCTCGATAGCCTCCATGCCATCGGCAGCCTCGTCCACCTCATAACCCTCAAACAGGGCGTATTCCTTGACGACTTCCCTTATTTTCTGCTCGTCGTCAACAATCAAGATTCTAGATACATCAGCCATTTTTAAACGTCCTTTCAGGTTTTCGCAGACCCACAAATCCAGTCTGCTGCTATTATAATAACGTATATTTGTGTCGAAAGTATGAAATTTTACGGATAGTTCAATGTTTTGTCTTACAAGCTTGAATTTGGGGTGGGAAAGTGGTAGAATTAAGAGAGATTGTTCGGCTCCGATGGCTGGCGCCTGGGTCCAGCGATTTATCGGCTACGCTGGGAAGCACATGAGCGTTGCATTTTATCGGCTACGCCAGCTAAAGCTGGCTTCGCCGATGCAACTTTTTGCTTCGCAAAAAGTTGCACCCCTCAGTCAGCTG
>JAJBTZ010000072.1:0-4041 GCA_020860605.1 Ruminococcus sp.
ACATTGCAAATGAATTGTAAAGCTTTAAGAGAGACAGAATAGTAGGGGCGGATATCATCCGCCCGAATAATTGCCGAGGGGGAATGGTTTAATTCAGAATCACGAATTAGACGCGTCCACATCTTCATTCAGCAGCCCGACGTAATAGTCCATCTTCTCCTCATTCGCTTCCTTGACCTGAGCCCAGGTGGAGGCGGTGGCGAGACGGCCGAGCTCCTTGCAGCTGTTGACGACGGCGTCAACCTTGTCGCCGAGGCCAGCGTCGTAAACTACGACGGTGTAATCGCCGTTGGCAAGGTCGTGGACGTGGTCGTACATCTCGAGCATCTCGTCAGTCCAGAGGTATATTTCCTCAAGCTGCTTGCGGTCGACTGAAACGACTGTCGGGTCGAGGATCTTGAATCTGTCGCAGGAGGCGAGAAGCGCTACTCCTTCGGGGTTCTGGGCTCCCTCAACGATGACATATCCTGAGGTCTTGACGGTCACATAGTGGTTGCCGTCGCCTTCAGAGTCTCTGGGAAGCGGGCAGAACATGAGCTCGCCTTCCGAGATGTCTCCCCAGATCTGGCTCATCTCTTCAACGGTGCCAGTGAATGCCCATGTGCCACGAAGCCAGAAGAGAGTCAGGCCTTCCTTGATTCCGACGCCTTCGATTTCCTGACCGCCACGAAGCTGCCAGCCGTTGTTCCAGACGGGATAGATGCAGTCGTTCTTCTTGAGCTCATATATGAGATTAGCTGCCCTCTCGAGTCTCGGGTCGTCGAGGTTAGAGACGAACTGCCCGAGCTCAGTGTCGTATGTAACAACGTCGGTTCCGCTCGACTCCATAATTGCATTGTCATAAGCCCAGCCGTCGAGGGCGTATCTGTCGTCATCGGCGTCGGAGAAGTCTATACACATCTCCAAGAATACATCCCATGTCCACTCGCCGTTTCAGTAGAGCTCTGCCGGGTCGTCGTAGCCGTATTCGTCGATGACACGGCGGTTATAGGCGACAACATGCTCGGTAGTGATGTCGGTGATGATCATGTAGACATGGTCGCCGAGGGTGAATCTCGAGTAGGCCATATCTGCCGTTCCCTCCCAGAGAGGGTCTGAGTAGTCGATATAGGGGTCGACAGCCTGGAACATTCCCTTGATGCAGTTTGCCGGGAAGGTTTCTACGTCGCCAGGATAGCAGTCGGGAGAATTCGAGGAGAGAACTAAGTTCGCAAGGTCATCAAATCTTGCATCCCAGGTGCACTCGATCCACTGGACCTCGCAGCCATACTTCTCGGTGAAGGTGAAGTAGCCGGTGTTGACAACCTCATCCTCCGAGTAGTTGTGGAAGTCGTCATACCAGGCGTACCACTTGACGGTTGTGCCTGAGCAAGCGGTGTCCTCAGCGTCAGGAAGCTTGATTCCAGCAGCTGCTAAGATGGCCTGAGAGTCCTCTGTCGAGAGGGTCAGCTGGACCACTTGCCTTCCTGAGCTTCCGCAGCCCACAAGCGCCAGAATCATTATAGTCGCCAGCACCAGCGCTATTATTCGTCTTTTCATTTTGGTGAAACTCCTTTTCAAGTTATGCTTAAGATATATCTCATGTTTTTATTATAACAATTTTAGCCTTTGGACGCAATAATAAGTTCTTGTGCAGTATTTACGAATTCGGGCGAAACTGTTAAAGAATCTTGCAACATATTAATCTGCCCCTTCATAAATTTGTTCCAGCAAAATGAGAGTATTTCCTTGACGATTTCGGGATTATAGGGTATAATTGATAGTGAGTAATTAGGATTGTCGCCGACTTCGTCGGCGACGCGACCAGCTGGCGCTGGTCGCAGCGCTCGCCCCTTCGGGGCTCGCGCCCTCTCAGTCGCCTTCGGCGACAGCTCCCCCAGAGGGGGAGCCAAGATTTCCTCTTGCACAAAGCTTTCCTTGAGGCAGCAACTTGGCTCTCCCTCTGGGAGAGCTGGCAGCCACGAAGTGGCTGACTGAGAGGGCGCGCGACCGAAGGGAGCGCGTTTTCCCCGAATAAATCCCCAGTCCCTGGCCAAACTACCTGAAAAGGAGTTGATACCATGACCGAAGGGATTGCGGAGAATTCGGAGGTTACCGAAGAACAGGTGGAGCTCAGCGAGCAATATCGCGATATTGCTATTGAGAATTCCCGGCACCTTATCCATTGCCTCAGCGTTATTGGGCAGATTGAGGGGCACTATATTCTTCCGCCTCAGAACAAAACCACAAAATATGAACACATCATGCCCGCCTTGGTCGCTATCGAGCAGGACCGCACCATCGAGGGGCTCATAATAATTATAAACACCGTCGGTGGAGACGTTGAGGCAGGGCTTGCCCTAGCGGAGCTTATTTCTTCGATGAAGACCCCGACCGTTTCGATAGTTGTCGGCGGAGGGCACTCGATCGGAGTGCCGTTGGCGGTGAGTGCGAAGCACTCGTTCATCGTAAAATCCGCCACCATGACCATTCACCCGGTGAGGCTTACGGGACTTGTCTTGGGCGTTCCCCAGACGCTCTCGTATTTCGAGAAGATGCAGGAGCGGATCGTGAGATTTGTCGCCGACAATTCAAAGATTTCGGCAGAACGCTTCAAGGAGCTGATGCTCCGAACAGGCGAGCTCGTGATGGACGTCGGAAGCGTCCTGACAGGCGAGGACGCCGTAGAGGAAGGCATAATTGACTCCGTCGGAGGCCTCAGTGAGGCCATCGAGTGCCTGTACAAGATGATAGAAGGTGACCCGCCGTGCTCTACACGATAATCTCCGAGTACGACATCTTCACCCAAGGCGAGAAGCCGGCACAGTTTATGGATATTGGGAACGGAAAAGTAGAATATACCGTTTCCGGCAAAAATAAAGTAGTAAAGAGCTTGTTTTCGACTGATCCTAGGATGTATATAGACGAGAGGTATCAGCCGGGGAGACGGGTTTAATTGTAGGGGCGGATATCATCCGCCCGCATCCAAGACGACGTTGTAAAACGGGCGGATAATATCCGCCCCTACATAAGTCGATGCACCAGCAAACAAAACACATTCACCTATAGAAAGGACTTGAGCATATGTCGATACTATCAGCAATCTGGCAGGGAATTATTCAGGGGTTGACGGAGTTTTTGCCGGTGTCGTCTTCGGGACACCTGTCGCTGTTCCAGCATTTTTCCGGGAACAGCGGGGAGGAAGGGCTCGTCCTGACGGCGGTCCTCCATCTCGGCACCCTCGTCGCCGTCTGCGTCGTCTACTATAAGGAGATCTGGAAGCTCATTAAAGAGTTCATCTCGATGATTAAGGACATCTTCACACGGAAGTTCTCGATCGACAACGCTTCTCCCGAAAGACGGCTTCTTTTCATGTTCATAATTTCGACCGCCATGCTCATCCCATTCGCAATATTCAAGGGCTTCTTCGAGAGCTTTGCGGAGGACGACTCGATCCTGATGGAGGGCATCTGCTTCCTCTATACCGCAGCCATCCTCTTCATGGCAGACATGCAGGCGAAGGGAAATAAGAAGATGACCGACCTCAAGTATTCCGATTCCGTGAAGATCGGATTCTTCCAGGGAGTGGCTTTGCTTCCCGGCGTCTCCCGCTCCGGCTCGACCATCTCTGCCGGCATCTTCTGCGGTCTCTCAAGAGACGCTGCCGTCAGCTATTCGTTCATTCTAGGAATCCCCGCCATCATCGCCGGCTGCATCACCGAAATAGCCGGAGCAGCGACTTCGGAAAGCAGCTCAGTCGGCTTCTGGCCCTGCTTCGTAGGCTTCATAGTCGCAGCCGTGGTAGGTTTCCTTGCAATAAGGCTCATCCAGTACATAATCAAGTCGGATAAGTTCAAGATCTTCTGGATCTACACAGGCGTTTTGGGTGTTGTCGTGATTATAATTGCGATATTAGAGGCAATTGTCGGGCATCCGTTTGTGATTGGGGGATAACCCGTGGTTGTCGCCCACATACTCGGCAGCGCGAATTGAGGGTTCACCGGCAATAGACCAATTGGACCAGGCGCAAAGGAAGTTTGGTATCCGCCAACTGGAAATATA
>JAJBTZ010000072.1:4051-35635 GCA_020860605.1 Ruminococcus sp.
ACCCCACTACCCTGTTGGCTATTTTCACGGCTATTATTTTTTTTGAGATTTTTTATGGGGGAATTTGTCGCCGACTTCGTCGGCGACGCGATTTCAGGCTTCGCCTGAAATAGCGCAGTTGCCCGAAGGGCAACTGCTTTTGGCTAACCGCCAACTTCAAATAAAAGGTGACAAAAAATGGCGCAAACAAAGAAAAAAACTACAACCACCCGTAAGCGTAGCTCTGCTGCTTCGAAGAAGGCTTCGGAGGCTCAGAGGCTCCGCAGGAACCGGGTTTACTCTATTGTATTCTCAATTGTGGGAATATTTATACTCTGTGTGACGTGGATTAAGGGGGAATCCCTCTGGAACACCATGCATAATGTCATGTGGGGACTCTTCGGGGTTTCCGCTGCCTTTGTTGCGCCTATAATTATATATGTAGCTGTCATGCTCGCAATAGACAAATCGAGCAGCGCTGCGGTTATAAAGACGGTTCAGGGGACGATTTTAATCTTCCTCGTGAGCCCGATGTTTGAGATTATCAACGGCTTCATGTCGAAAACCGCTGCCTTCTCTGGCGACAATTTCGGAACCATTATAAAAGAACTTTACGAGAACGGCGCCCAGAACCACAAGGGTGGCGGAGCGCTGTCTATATTCATTGGCGGAGCCCTCTCGAAGCTCTGCGGAAATGTCGGAGCACTGATTGTGATTATCCTTTTGGTGCTTCTTTTCGTGATGCTTCTTACAAATATTACTATAGTCGACATGTGGAACTTCCTTGCAAGACAGTTCGGCAAGGCGAAGGTCGCCTGGAGCGAATCCTCCGAAGAAAGAGAAGCCCAGCGCCTTGAGCGTGAGGCAGCTAATGAGGAGAAGAGAAAGAAAGAAGAAGCCGAGGCGAAGGAGAAAGATAAGCAGCGTAAGGCTCAAGAGCCCAGAATCGACGTTGCCAAGTTTTTGGAGGATGACGAGCAGGAGGCCCTCAAGAAGCTCCCCGCCAAGAAGTCCACGAAAAAGCGCGAGAAGATGCCGGCTGACTTCATTTCCGACGACGACATAACCATCAAGGCGAGCGATGAGGTCTTCCCCACAGAGGAGAAGCCTGCCGAAGCGAAGCCTGAACCCGTCAAGGAGGAGCCTAAGAAGGAGGAGCCGAAGAAGGAAGAGAAAGCCCCGGAAGTCGCTGAGACCAGCGTCACCGAGGCCGAGCCGGAGAACAAGCTCTATGTCACCGAAGGCGGTCAGACTGCCCTCATCGAGATGGAGAACGCCACCGTCTCCGCCTATAACGCGCCTCCTATCGATTTACTCAACCCCGTCGAGAGAAAGGCCTCCGCTGAGGACACCGCGATGGAGTCGGAGAAGAATTCGCAGACTCTGGTCGAGACCCTCCGCAGCTTCGGCGTCGCCACTCGTATTGTCGGCATCAGCCGTGGGCCTTCGGTCACCAGATACGAGCTTCAGCCTGCAGCGGGAGTCAAGGTCTCGAAGATAACGAGCCTTGCGGACGATATCGCCCTGAACCTTGCTGCAAGTGGCGTCAGAATTGAGGCTCCAATCCCAGGAAAGGCAGCGGTCGGAATAGAACTCGCCAACAAGCAGCGCGAGACCGTCTACATAAGGGAGCTCATCGACAGTGACGAATTTCGTAACGCCAAGGGCAAGCTCTGCTTCCCTGTCGGCAGAGATATCGATGGCAAGATTATTATCGGCGACATCTCGAAGATGCCGCACCTTCTCATCGCCGGAACGACAGGTTCTGGTAAATCTGTATTTACAAACTCAATTATCATGAGTATTCTCTATAACGCTTCACCCGACGAGGTCAAGCTTATTTTGGTCGACCCGAAGCAGGTCGAGTTCCCTGTTTATAACGGCATCCCGCACCTGCTGATCCCTGTCGTCACCGACGCGAAGAAGGCTGCCGGAGCCCTCGGCTGGGCTGTCACCGAAATGCTCAAGCGCTATAGCATCTTCGCCGACAACGGCGTGAGGGATATTAAAGACTATAACAAGCTTGCCGAAGAGAGCGAGAACCTGAAGCCGTTACCGCAGATGGTCATCGTTGTGGACGAGCTTGCCGACCTCATGATGGCAGCTCCGAAGGACGTTGAGGAGTCGATCTGCCGACTCGCCCAGCTAGCCAGAGCTGCTGGTATGCACCTTATCGTCGCGACCCAGAGCCCGAGAGTCGACATCGTCACCGGTCTTATCAAGGCGAATATCCCGAGCCGTGTGGCTCTTAAGGTTTCTAACCAGATTGATTCGAGAGTAATCTTGGACGAAGGCGGTGCCGAAGACCTCCTCGGCAACGGTGACCTCCTCTATAAGCCGGTAGGCCAGTCGAAGCCTACGAGAATCCAGGGCGGATTCGTCGCGACTAATGAAATCAAGCGTGTTGTCGAATACCTGAAGTCGAGCACCACGGAGCAGTACGACGAAAAGATCGAGAGCGAAATCGAGAAGCATATCCCCGTCTCGAAGGGCGAGAAGCCCTCTTCCGACGGCGACGACTCGAAGAGCAGTGGCACGGACGACATGACCGAGCGCGCCATCGAAGCGGTTGTCGAAGCGGGACAAGCCTCCACCAGCTTCCTCCAGCGTCGCCTGAAGCTCGGCTACGCCCGTGCAGCCCGCACCATGGACGAGCTCGAATCGATGGGCATCGTTGGCCCCGCCGATGGCGCCAAGCCGAGGCAGGTTCTGATGACCAAGGCGCAGTGGCTGGAGAGAAGGGCGATGATTGGTGGGACGGCACAGGGGACGACTTCGGATGATAATAGTGAGGAATAAAGTGTAATGAGCAACCTTAACCCCGACAGAATAATAGCCAATGTCAACGCCACCATGGCCATGGAGGGTATGCCCCTCACCGACGAGGACAAGGCAAGGCTTCGCCTTTGCCTCAACGGCGAGAAGACCTTCGAGGAGACGGTGGAGGAGTTGGTCAGGATGTATACTCAGCCTGTATGAACGACAGATATTACTACGAGTTTGAGTGGGACAGCGTTTATTGCTATCCGAACTCACACGTCTTGAGAAATAAACTGAATATTACCGATCAGCAAAAGCTTGAAAAGGCCGAGAGGGCGATAACCTCCGTCAAGGCAGCTCAGGCAAGCGTCAACCCTATTCGTGGAAGATTCGGCGTGAGCCACCTGAAGAGGATGCATAAATTCCTGTTTGAGGACATCTACCCTTGGGCAGGACAGTTCCGAACGGTCAACATCTCAAAAGGCAACGCCTTTTGCAGGTCTGATTATATCGAAAGACAGCTTGAGAGCCTGCTTGAATCCCTCAGGAGGGAAAACTATCTCAAGGACTGCACTTCTCAGGAGGAAATCGGAAGGCGGTTGTCCTACTACATCAGTGAGATAAACGTGATTCATCCTTTCAGGGAAGGAAACGGCAGAACGCAGAGAATGTTTATCGAGCATCTTGCAAACTGTCGGGGATATTATCTCGATTTTGCGACGATAAGCAGTGAGGACATGCTCGAGGCGAGCATACTCTCGTATGAGAAGGACTATTCGCTGATGGATGAGCTGATTATTGGCGCTCTTTCGAGCCATTGAAGATTTAGGAAGAGGTCCCCATGCCCAACACTCACCGCAGGCGCCCGCCTGCAAGAAAAAAGAAAAAACAATACAAACTGAGCCTCCCGGCAGCGCTGGTGCTGATTTGCGCTTTGTTTGTCATCTACGCTGGGGTTGAGCACTTCTTTGTGGAGGAGCCTGAGGCTTCGGTGGACGAGCCGTCCACTACTACCGCGGCTTCTTCGGGAGAAGCGATCGAGCCGGAGGCTGGCGAGAGCTATGCCACGGTGCATTTTATCGACGTGGGGCAGGGGGATTGCGAGCTCATTATAGCTGACGACGGGACGACCATGCTCATCGACGCCGGTGAGGCGGAGTATGGCGAAACGGTGGTCGCTTATTTGAACGAGCTCGGCATCACGAAGCTTGACTATGTCGTGGGGACTCACCCCCATTCCGACCATATCGGAGGATTACGCAAAGTCATCTCTTCCGACATCGAGATTGGCGAGGTCATCCTGCCGGAGCTGCCGGACGAATATGTCCCGACGACCAATTCCTACGAGAAGCTTCTTGACGCCATCGAAGAGAAGGGTTGCCCCTTGTATGCTGCCGAGAGCACGATTATCGCGTTTGGCAGCGGGACGCTCACAATCACCGTTCCCGACTATTCTTCGGATAATCTCAACAACTACTCAGTCGTGATACGGTTCGACTGCAACGGCAGCTCGTTTTTGTTCACGGGAGACATCGAGAAGGTAATCGAGACTCAGCTGGTCGAGAGTGGCGTAAACTTAGACGTCGACGTCCTGAAGGTTCCCCACCATGGGAGCTCGACCTCGTCTTCATATACGTTTTTGGACGCTGTCACTCCTGAATATTGCGTGATAGAGTGTGGCGAGGACAACAGCTACAATCACCCGAATGCCGATATTGTCGACCGCCTCGAGCTCTACACCGAAAATATCTACAGGACCGACATCGACGGCACGATCGTCTTCTCTTGCCTCAAGGCAGGCCTGAGCATCACAACCGAGAACGGAGAATGAGATGGACAAGATCTATACTATAGACAGATTTGAAGGCGAAATCGTCGTTCTGGAAATGGAAAACGGCAGCCACATAAATGCTCTTCGGTCGCTCGTTCCCGGAAACGCCCACGAGGGCGACGTTCTGGAAACGGCGGAGAACGGATTTGTTGTCCGTGAAGACCTGACACAGGAGCGAAGGGATAAAATATTACAGAAACAGCGAAAGCTTTTCAAACACAGGAGTGAAGAGACGTGAACAACCAGGCAGAACTTTTCGATCTCATCCGCGAGAGGGAGAAAACCGCCTCGAAGGGGCACAGAAAGATTGCGGAGTATATCTTAGATCACTACGACAAGGCGGAATATCTCACAGCAGCGAAATTAGGCGAATGTGTCGGGGTGAGCGAATCGACAGTCGTCAGATTCGCATCCGACCTTGGATTTTCAGGGTACCCGGAATTCCAGCGCTCTTTAAGAGAAGCTGCCCGCAACAAGCTCACGGCAGTCCAGAGAAACGAGCAGTCAAGGCTTAGTTCCGAGGACGTTTTCAGTAAAGTCCTGAAGAACGACATCGACCACATCCGCCAGACGCTTGAGGAAACCGACGAGCAGAACTTCAACGCTGCTGTCGACAGCATAATCGGCGCGAAGCATATTTACATACTCGGCGTCAGAAGCTCGGCAGCGCTCGCCTCGTTCATGGGCTACTATTTCCAGCTGATGAGGCCTGACGTTGTGACGCTTCGGCAGGGAAGCCGAAGTGAGCTCTTCGAGCAGCTGATGCGTTTGGGAGAAGGGGATCTCCTGATAGGCATCTCCTTCCCGAGATACTCCCGCCAGACGGTTCAGGCGCTTGCTTACGCCAGAAAGAAGGGAGCAGGCACTCTCGCCATCACCGACAGCCTCGACTCGCCTATTGCGGAGAATTCGGGAAACGTCCTTCTGGCCAGGTCCGACATGGTCTCGTTTGTCGACTCCCTCGTCGCTCCGATGAGCGTTATAAACGCCCTCATCGCTGCGGTTGCCTTAAAGAATCACGACGAGGTCGAGAAGAGCTTCGCAACACTCGAAGAGATCTGGGACGAATACGACGTCTACCAGAAGAACGAGGACGGAAACCATAATGTCTGACAGAATGAATTCTGACGCGGTGATAATCGGTGGCGGAGCTGCCGGAATGTTTGCAGCGACAAGGCTTTCCGAGATGGGGCTTCACGTCACGGTTCTTGAACCGACTGGCCAGACACTCCGCAAACTCAGGATTTCTGGAAAAGGGCGGTGCAATCTGACGAATAACTGCTCAGTTGAGCAGGTCATGAAAAACGTCATCCGAAACCCGAAGTTTCTCTACAGCGCTCTTGACAACCTCTCCCCTCAGGACACGATGGCGTGGTTCGAGAGCCACGGTGTGCCCTTGAAGACTGAGCGTGGCGGGAGAGTCTTCCCCCAGAGCGACAAGGCCTCAGATGTGGCAGCAGCCCTTGAAAAAAGTGGCGCTAAGATCGTTAAAGATAGAGCAATCAAGATAATCGCCGAAAACGGTGCTGTTACTGGCGTTTTAGGAGAAAAAAGGGAGTACAAGGCTTCTGCCGTGATTTTAGCCACAGGTGGCAAGAGCTACCCGAAAACCGGCTCGACTGGCGATGGGTATCGGCTTGCAGGCGACTTAGGCCACACGATTTCCGAGCCAAAGGCTTCTTTAGTCCCAATCGAGACCAGAGAACGCTTTTCGGAGGAGAGCTACGGCTTCACAGTCAAAAACGTCACCCTTTCGCTCTATGGCAGCAAGAAAAACCGATTTACTCTGAGCTCGGCGAGATGAGCTTCCAGAGATACGGCATTGCAGGACCACTGAGCCTCTCCGCTTCCTGCTTTATCGATGATAAAGATGACTATAGGATAGTGATAGACCTGAAACCAGGGCTCGACTTCGAGCAGCTCGTCAGGCGGATCCAGAGGGATTTCGACGAGACGCCGAACCTTGAGTTCAGAGAATCCCTCGGCAGGCTCTTCCCGAAAGAATTAAGAGCCGACATGGTCAGGCTTTCAGGGATTGATCCCGACAAGCTCTGCAACCAGATTACAAGGGAAGAAAAGGAAGCGTTAGCCCGCCTCACAAAGGGATTGACCCTCAATGTGACTGGCCTTCGGCCAATCGAAGAGGGCATCGTCACGAGAGGCGGAGTGAAAACCAAGGAAATCAACCCTGCAACGATGGAGTCGAAGATAATATCTGGGCTTTATTTTTCGGGTGAAATAATCGACTGCGACGCCATGACTGGCGGATATAATCTTCAGATAGCGTTTGCAACAGCCGAGACAGCAGTCAGAGCAATTTTAAAACAGAAAGGTGACCTTTAAATGGGAATAAATATCGCGCTTGACGGACCGAGCGGTGCCGGTAAATCGACAATAGCCAAGGGGGTAGCAAAGGAACTAGGCTACGTCTATGTCGACACCGGCGCTCTATATCGCTCAATCGGGCTCTATGCCGTCCGAAACGGCGCTAAGACAAACGAAGCCAGTGAGGTAGTTCCGCTTCTTGAGAGCATCAAGCTCGAGCTCAAGTATGTTGACGGAACTCAGCGTGTTATCTTAAACGGCGAGGACGTTTCGGAGGCGATTAGGACTCCTGAAATCGCGATGGCAGCCTCAGGCGTTTCGGCAATTCCTGAGGTCAGGGAGTTTCTCCTCTCGCTTCAGAGAACCATGGCTGAGAAGCACAATATCGTCATGGATGGCCGTGACATCGGCACTGTGATTCTCCCGAAGGCTCAGGTCAAGATTTTCATAACCGCTTCCGCCGAAGAGAGAGCCAACCGAAGGCTCAAAGAGCACCTTGCAAAGGGTCAGGAAATCTCTTACGAAGAGATCTTAAAAGAGATCAACGAGCGGGACTATAACGACTCCCACAGGGCTGCTGCACCCTTAAAGAAGGCTGACGACGCCGTTGAGCTCGACACTTCGAATCTGGATATCGACGGCTCAATCAATGCGGTTCTTGAGATTGTCGACACTAAGCTCAACGCCCTGAGGCCACAGAGGGGAATGGCTCCGGCAGTAAATCGGTTTTTTTTCACGTTTGTGAGATGGTTTGCGCTTTTCCTTCTTAAAATAGTGATGAAGGTTCGCTATGAGGGGCTCGAGAATATCCCGAAGGGCTCGTATGTCATAGCGGCGAACCACCATACAGCTTTGGATCCTGTCGCAATCGGCGTCAAGATGAATAATATCTCGGGATATATGGCCAAAGAGGACATTTTCAGGTACAAGATAGCCCATGCTCTCAAGATTTTCCACGCATTCCCCGTCAGCCGTGGCAAGAGCGACAAATCGGCAATAAGAACGGCTCTAAGCTATCTCGACAGAGGCTATAATCTCACCATCTTCCCTGAAGGGACACGTTCGAAGGATGGGAAAATCGGCTCCTTCAAGAGCGGAGTTTCGTTTGTCGCAAGCGAAGCAAACGCCGATGTCCTGCCAGTTGGAATCACGAAGAGAAAGACTAAGCTCGGAAGGACGTTCTTAACAGTCCGCTTCGGCAAGCTGATCCCATACTATAAGCTGAAAGTGAACTCTCTCAGCTCATCCGAGCTCAAGCATTCGAGGGACATAATCCTAAACGAGGTCAAGGGGCTTATCGATGAATAAAACTATCACAGTAGCGAAGACTGCGGGCTTCTGCTTCGGGGTTGACAGGGCGGTGAAGATCGCCTACGAAACCGCTGAGAAGAAGACAGGCAAGAAGATATATACTCTGGGGCCGCTGATTCATAACCCTTCGGTTGTCGAGGACTTGGAGAAGCACGGCATCGGGATGATAAATTCGCCTTCGGAAGCCGAAGAGGGCGACACCGTCATAATCCGTTCCCATGGTGTCGGAAAGGATGTCTTCGACGAGCTTGAGAGCAGGGGAGTCAATATCATCGACGCCACATGCCCCTTCGTCACGAAGATACATAAGCTGGTGGCTGAGAGGACAGCGAAGGGAGACCTGGTTCTCATCGCAGGTGATGAAAATCATCCTGAGGTTCAGGGAATTTTGGGCTGGGCAGACAAATCTGGCGAAGGTGACGCAGAAGTCTTCCCGAATTGCGTTGAGCTTGTTAAGCTTCTCAGAAAGAATTGTGAAAAATCAAAAAAAGGTGTTGCAATTCTTTCTCAAACAACTTATAATATAAGAATGTGGAATCAATGTATAGTGGCATCTTCGGAATTTTCTGACGTCACTGTTTATGACACCATCTGCACGGCAACCGAGAAACGGCAGTCGGAGGCAGAGGGTCTTTCCCGCAAATGTGATACGATGCTGATAATAGGCGGGCGCAACAGCTCAAACACGAAGAAGCTGTACGATATTTGCGCGGAAGCTTGCAGGTGCTATCTCATTGAAGATTCGCGTGAGCTTAAGGACATTGATTTTTCTACAGCGAAATCCGTCGGGATTTCGGCCGGCGCATCAACTCCGGCATATATCATTGAGGAGGTAAAAAAAGACATGACTGAAATTTTGTCAAACGAGGAGGAGTTCAACTTCGAAGAAGCAGTTGAACAGAGCCTCAAGAAAATATATACCGGAAAGAGAGTAAGCGGCGTAGTGACAGCTGTTAACAGCACTGAAGTTATAGTTGATATCGGCACCAAGCACACCGGATATATTCCCCTGTCAGAGCTTTCGAGCGACCCGAATGCCAAGCCTGAGGACGTAGTCAAGGTTGGCGACACCATCGACGTTATCGTCACCAAGGTCAACGACGCTGAGGGCATCGTAATGCTTTCTAAGAAGCAGGATGACGCTCAGAAGGGCTATGACGATGTCAAGAAGGCTTATGAGAACGGCGAGGTTCTCACAGGCGTTGTCACCAACATCATCAAGGGTGGCGTTATCGTAACTGCCAACGGAATGAGAGTTTTCGTTCCTGCATCCCAGACTGGTGTAAGAGCTTCTGAAGCTATGGAGTCCCTTCTTAAGAAGGAAGTACGCTTCAAGGTTATTGAACTCAACGAGCAGAGAAAGAGAGCTGTTGGTTCTATAAGAAAGGTCACCGCTGAAGAGAGAGCTCAGCGCAAGGAAGCCTTCTTCGCAAACGCTGAGGTCGGCCAGACCGTCTTGGGCGAAGTAAAGTCCATCACCGACTACGGAGTATTCGTTGATGTCGGCGGAGTTGACGGACTTGTCAGAAGAATGGATCTCACCTGGGCAAGAATCAAGCATCCTTCGGATGTCGTTTCTGTTGGCGACCACATTGAAGTCACCATCAAGGACATCGACAAGGAGACCGGCAAGGTTTCTCTCGTTTACAAGAAGACCGAGGACAATCCTTGGGTAATCTTCGAGAAGAACTATTCTGTCGGACAGACTGTCGAAGTAAAGATCGTTTCCATCACCGGCTTCGGAGCTTTCGCTCAGATCATCCCTGGCATCGATGGCCTTATCCATATTTCCCAGATCGCAAACCAGAGAGTTGCAAACGTTTCTGATTTCTTGGCAGTAGGCGACGTAGTCAAGGCAAAGATTACAGACTGCGACATCGCTAACAAGAGAGTAAGCCTCTCCATCAGAGCCCTCCTCCCCGAAGGCGACAGCAAGCCTTCAAAGGAAGCTGACGAGGAAGAGACTGAAGAATAATATTTCCAGTCGGTACGGAGACTTTAAACCCGTGCCAGTTGGTCGGGCAAGAGACCTAAAACCTTGCCCATTGCAGAATAAGCTAGTTAAGGGGGTAGCCCTGCGCTACCCCTCTTATTATATCTATCCGAAAAGGTTAAAAATCCATTACAATTTCCCGAACCCTCTTAACATCCGCAGATTTTTGTGCTATAATGATAGACATATTGGCTTCACATTGCAGTCCGTTTAGCTTCAAGAGAGGAGAAGTGCGGTGAAGAAAAATTCAAGCTTCAGAAAATTCAAAAAGGGTGTCAGAACAGCCACGAAGCCTTTCTCGGTCTTACTCAAGATGATCGGGACGGTTATTCTTTGCGCTCTGATGATTATCATTATAACTGGAATGATTGTCGCATGTGCTGCGACGGTCTTTGTCGTGAACCTCATGGAGGACACCAGTGAAATAAGCCTCGACGATATCTCTTCGAGCTACACCACCTATATCTATGCCCAGTCAGGCGATGAATGGATTGTCTATGACACGCTTACGAGCGAAGGCGAAAAGCGAATCTGGGCCGACCTTGAGGAGATTCCCCAGTATGTAAGAGACGCTTTCGTCTACTCCGAAGACGAGAGATTCTACAGCCACGATGGCGTCGACTTCTACGGAATCGCAACTGCGGTTGTCGAGATATTCATCAAGGGTAACGTCAGAGGTGCTTCGTCAATCACCCAGCAGACTGTAAAGCAGATAACCGGCGATGACGATGCCGACGGTATCGAGGGCGTTCAAAGAAAGCTCCGTGAAATCTACCGTGCGGTTCAGCTCGAGAAAAACTATTCTAAAGACGATATCCTTGAGGCATATCTTAATCTTGTGCCTCTTAATAACAATATCTATGGCGTTCAGGCAGCTGCGAACTACTACTTCAATAAGGACGTGAGCCAGCTCACGCTTGCCGAAGCGGCATGTATCGCAGCAATCACCAAGAACCCTTACTATAACGACCCGATAAACTTCCCTGAGAGTAACTACGAAAGACGTGTATATATCCTCGACCAGATGCTCGAAAACGGCGCCATCTCGACCGAAGAGTATGACGAAGCTATAAACGAAGAGCTGAACCTCGTCGGAAGCATGGACTATAACTCGTCTTCGTCAGAAGAAGTAGATACATCGTCGCTTTCGGCTTATGAGAACTTCGACGACGTCTCCTCCTACTATGTCGATGCCGTCATCTATCAGGCGGTCGACTACTTCATGAGCTACTATGGCTACGAGACCTGGGCTGAGGCCTATGAGGAGCTCTGCTCGGGAGGCTACAAGATTTATACATGTGTCGACCTCGATATCCAGATTGAACTCGAAGAGAAGTATCTCGATCTCTACACGTTCTCTGAGGACGGAAATGAAGATATCCCCCAGAGCGCCTTCATCTGCATGGACTATAGCGGGCGAATACTCGCGGTAGTCGGCGGAGTTGGTGAGAAGGAGAGCCCTCTTGGCCTCAACCGCGCCACAATGTCGACGAGGCAGCCGGGTTCATCGATCAAGCCACTTGCATCCTATTCTCTTGCGATTGAAAACGACCTTGTAACATGGTCGACGCTTCTACTCGACGTCCCACTTCTTATAGAAGACTCGAGTGCTGACAACGGGTATCTCGTCTGGCCAAGAAACTATTCGACGAGTGGCGCCTATACGTCCTCATGGTCGAAGGAATATAATACAGTTGCTTCGAATCTCCAGCGCTCGCTCAACACGGGAGCAGCGCAGCTCGTTGAGCTCCTGAGCCCGAGCACCTGCTTCGAGTTCCTCTACTACAGGCTGCATCTCAGCACGCTTGTCCTCTATGATGACGGTCTCACCGACGTTGCACGTTCGCCTATGGCGGTTGGAGCTCTCACAGAAGGCGTCACTTTGCAGGGCATCACGACAGCATATCAGATCTTCGGCAACGGCGGAAAGTACTACGAGTCGACCTTCATCACCCGAATCCTTGACAGCACCGGCGAAGCGATTTATACTCACTCGCTCGTAGGCGAGCAGGTCATCGACGAGTCGACTGCTTACGTCATGAACAGAATGCTCGAGAGCGTTGTTTCCTCCTCAAGAGGAACTGCCCGCAACGCAAAGCTTGACAACGTCGAGCTCATTGCGAAGACTGGTACCACTCAGGACTGGTGCGACCTCTGGTTCATCGGCTGCACCCCTGAATATGTCACTGGCCTCTGGATAGGTTACGATACGCCTACGGAGATCGACACCGACAACTGCTATGGCTCTGCCGTCATGTGGAAGAACATTTTCGGAGACATTGCCGACGCTGGCGAAGTAACTACGTTCGATACAAGTTCTTCTGTCGTCACCCGTGAATACTGCACCGAAACCGGCCTCATCGCCGGCAGCAACTGCACCAGCACCGCCACCGGCTACTACAAGAAGACCAACATCCCCACAACCTGCTCCGGCGTCCACGAGGTCACCGAGCTCGATCAGACCCTCTCGGCTCTCTCTTCGAGCGCAACCGCTTGCATCGTCACCGACGGCGTTGATGTCAATGACTACATCGCCCTGACGGGGAACAACTACACGTATATCACGGAAATTCTACGTGAATTCTACTAACATAAATATTGAGGTGTTTTGATGGATGGACTGAGATACTGCTGCCCCTGCCTGTTTGGCGTGGAGAGCGTGTTGTCCTTTGAGATTAAGAGAATCGGAGGGGAGAACCTGACTGTTTCTGACGGTCGAATCTCCTTCGATGGCGATATAAACATGCTCGCAAGGGCCAACATACGGCTTTCGACGGCTGAGCGAGTGATGATCGAGCTCGGAAGCTTCGAGGCAAAGACCTTCGAGCAGCTCTTCCAGGGCGTCAAAGCGCTGCCGTTTGAGAACTTCATCGGGAAGTTCGACCGCTTTCCCGTCAAGGGAAGCTCCCTCAACTCCCAGCTCCACAGCATCCCCGATTGCCAGTCGATTATAAAAAAAGCGGCGGTTGTCCGCCTCTCGAAAAAGTACGGTATCGAGCGCTTCGAGGAGACTGGGGCTCTCCACCAGATCCAGTTCAACATCTACAAGGACCGCTGCACCGTTTATCTCGACACCTCCGGCACTGGCCTCCACAAGCGTGGCTATAGAAAGGACGCCAACGAGGCTCCCATAAAGGAGACCCTCGCTGCTGCCATCGCAGATTTCGCAAGAGTGAAAACTGGCAGCCAGGTGGTTGACCCGATGTGTGGCAGCGGAACGCTTCTTATAGAATCCGCCTACAAGTCGATGAGAATCGCCCCAGGCCTTATGCGACACTTTTCAGCCGAAAGCTGGGACAGCGTCCCAAAAGCTATCTGGAAGGAAGAAAGAGACCTTGCCCGTGAGCAGGCAAACCTCACCGGCGGTTTCACCGCCACCGGCTCCGACATCGACGAGCTGGCAGTAAATCTCACCAACCAGAACTCAAAACTTGCAGGCGTTGGCGACTATATCAGGGCGACAAAGGCGGATATCCGAAGCTTCAAGCCCCAGAACGGCACCATCACCGTCTGCAACCCTCCGTATGGCGAGCGCCTCTTAGAGCTCAAGGAAGCTGAGGAGCTCTATAAAGTGATGGGCCAGGTCCTCGACCCGTCGAAGGACCACCCCTGCTACATCATCTCCCCCCACGAAGAATTCGAACGCCTCTTCGGCAAGAAAGCCGATAAGCGAAGGAAGCTTTATAACGGGATGATCAGGTGTTGGTTGTATCAGTATTATACGTAATATAGGAAAGGACGGCTGTTATGACAAAAGAAGACAGAAACGTTTTGGATTATATAGTCGTCTGTGTAAGCGAATTCGCCGACCGTCACGGCATCCCCATGCAGGAAGCTTATCAATACCTCCGACAGTATAAAGGTATAGACTACCTTCAGGAATTCTACGACGTCGAGCACACTCTTTCCTTCGATGACACGATGGACGACCTGACGACGGTTTGCAGAAAGAATGGGGGAGATATGGAATGAGACTATATCATGGCTCGAATGTCGAGATTGACACGGTCGATCTATCGAAATGTATGCCGTATAAGGACTTCGGCAGAGGCTTCTACACAACCACCCTCGAGGAGCAGGCATGGCGGATGGCAGAAAGGCGAGCAAGACTCGAAGGTGGAGCCCCAACTGTTACGATTTATGAGATTCCAGACGATCTTACTGAGAATAAAGAGCTTAACTGTCGAATCTTTACGGACAAGCCAACGGTTGAATGGGCTGTGTTTGTCAATAACAACCGTGATCGAAAGTTCACTGATATATCAAGCCCTGAGTGCAACACCGATAATAAGTATGATTTGGTTGTCGGCCCTGTTGCAAACGATACCGTTGGGCTCCTCATAAGGCAGTTTTCGAGAGGCACGATAGATGCAGAGTATCTCAGGCGTGAATTTGATTTCGGAACCCTGACAAATCAGTACACATTCCACACCGAAAAGGCGGTTTCTTACTTAAAAAAGGTAGGTGTCAAGCGTGACCAACGGCCAGCAGGAAATGATTGAGTACACCACTCAGGACATAGTCGAGTACATTATGAAGGACAACAAGCTCAGCATGAGCGAGGCGATGGACGGGTTCTATCCGTCAAGGACGTTTTCAGAGCTTGCAGACGTCAGGACTGGTTTATACCTCCAAGGCTCAGCGTATGTTTATGAGAGATATAAGGCGGAAATCAGGAAGAGTGCATAAGTGAAAGAGCGACCACTGCTGTGGTCGCTCTTTTTCATATCTGTTTGCTCGAAATTCTATTCCAACTCAATCCCTTGTTTCAAAATATATGCCCAGTTGCGACGGCTGTGGAGAAATCTTACAATGTGAACGGTGTATCTCATACTTTATATTTCCTCACTAATTCATCCATTACTTCTTCAGCAGGACGAGTCTTGCCCGCCTTAACGTCATCCAAGCCTTCCTGAAGAAGTCCGTAGAGCTCAAAGCGACTAGTGAGCTGCTCATAGGATTCGATGCTCATGGTGACCATATCTCCCCTGCCGTTCTTGGTGATGAAAACAGGCTCCATTGTTTCATGGCACAAGGTTGAGATTTCATTATAATGGTTCCGAAGATCGGTGCTCGATCTGATTTTTGGCATAATATCACCTCTTTCTAAAGAAATTATATCAGAATCAATGTAGAATGTCAATAGCCATTTTAAAACTGTAACCCCCTCGTAACTTGACAATTTCTCCGCGTTAGAGTAATATATTATAATAGTAATTCTTAGTAAGGGGTCTTGGTATGGCAAGATATTTTGGGACTGATGGGTTCCGGGGGGAGGCCAACGTCGGGCTGACGGCGGAACATGCTTTTAAAGTGGGGAGATTTTTGGGGTGGTACTATTCAGAACTCCGGCACCGCGCTGGCGACAATTCTCCCGCTAAAATAGTTATAGGAAAAGACACCAGGCGCTCGAGCTACATGTTTGAATACTCGCTTGGCGGAGGGCTCACGGCTTCCGGGGCTGACGCTTATCTCTTACACGTCACGACAACCCCGTCGGTTGCCCATGTCGTCGCGACGGAGGATTTCGACTGCGGAATCATGATTTCCGCAAGCCACAACCCCTATTACGACAACGGCATCAAGCTTCTTGGCTCGAGAGGCGAGAAGATGGACGAGGAGGTCATCAGCTTAGTTGAGGACTATCTCGACGGCAAGCTCCATGTTTTTGGAAAAGACTATCCCGAGATTCCGTTCGCCCACAAGGAGAACATCGGCAGGACCGTCGACTATATCGAGGGCAGGAACCGCTACATAGGGTATCTGATTTCTCTCGGAATGTTCTCGTTCAGGGGAGTAAAAGTCGGGCTCGACTGCGCCAACGGCGCGAGCTGGCATATCGCGAAGGCTGTTTTCGACGCCTTGGGCGCCAAAACCTACGCTATAAACATCGAGCCGAACGGGTTCAATATAAATGATAACGCTGGTTCGACCCATATCGAGGCGCTTCAGAAGCATGTTTTGGAGAACCATCTCGACGTCGGCTTCGCCTATGACGGCGACGCTGACAGGTGCATCGCTGTCGACGAGAAGGGCAATGTCGTCACAGGCGACCACATCCTGTATATCTGCGGAAAGTATATGCGTTCGAGAGGTGAACTCGAAAACAACACCGTCGTCACGACCGTTATGTCGAACATCGGCCTCTACAAGGCGTTCGACCGCGAAGGGATCGACTACGCGAAAACCGCTGTCGGCGACAAGTATGTCTATGAATATATGAGCGCTAACGGCTGCCGTCTCGGTGGCGAGCAGTCGGGGCACATCATCTTCTCGAAATACGCCGGCACTGGCGACGGAATCCTCACGAGCCTCAAGCTCATGGAGGTCATGCTCTCGGAGAAGAAGCCACTTTCGCAGCTCTGCGATGGCTTGCAGATTTACCCGCAGGTGCTGGTTAATGTAAAAGTAAGCGATAAAGAAGCAACTTTGAACGATCCGAAGGTGAAAGAGGCTATCGAAAAGGCTTCTCAGGCTCTTGGAGATTCAGGAAGAATTTTAGTGAGAGCTTCCGGCACTGAGCCTCTCGTGAGAGTTATGGCTGAGGCGGAGACGGAAGAACTTTGCAAAAAATATACGGATGATATTGTATCAGTGATAGAGGGAGGAACCTCTCAGTCACGCTAAGCGTGACAGCTCCCCTTGATAAGGGGAGCCATAATTGGTTCTTTGCAACGCAACGAAGGAGGAAGAATTATGTGTGGCATTGTTGGATATTCTGGTAAAAAGCAGGCTGCTCCAATACTGTTGGATGGGCTCTCGAGGCTCGAGTATCGCGGGTATGACTCTGCCGGAATCGCTGTCAGGGATGGCGGTGGCGACATTAATGTCGTCAAGGCGAAGGGCAGACTGAGTGTCCTCATTGAGAAGACAGATTCAGGAAAAAGTCTTTCCGGCACATGCGGAGTCGGCCACACAAGATGGGCGACCCATGGCGCTCCGTCCGAGATAAACGCTCATCCCCACCACTCTGACGACGGAAACGTCGTCGGCATCCACAACGGAATCATCGAAAATTATAAGGAGCTGAAGGAGCTCTTAGAGAAGAACGGCTACAGCTTCTACTCCTCAACCGACACCGAGGTCGCCATCAAGCTCATCGACTACTATTATAAAAAGGGCTCGAGCAGCCCGATTGATGCCCTCACCAGAGCGATGACGAGGATTTCTGGCTCCTACGCCTTTGCAGTCATGTTCAAGGACTACCCGGACGAGATTTTTGCAGCACGTAAGGACAGCCCGATTATCGTCGGCGTGAACGGCGAAGAGTCGTTCTTAGCATCCGATGTCCCGGCAATTCTCAAATACACGCGTAGCGTCTACTACATCGGCAACTACGAGATCGCCCATCTCCATGGCGGAGCGGTCGACTTCTACAACATAGATGGTGAGCCGATTGAGAAAGAGCTCAGCGAGATCAAGTGGGACGCTGCCACCGCCGAGAAGGCCGGTTACGAGCATTTCATGATAAAAGAAATCCACGAGCAGCCGGAGGCGGTCAAGCGGACACTTAATTCTGTCATCCATGACGGAAAAATCGACCTGAGCCCGGTTGGAATTTCGGACGAGGAGCTTAAAAACGTCTCCCAGATCTACATAGTCGCCTGTGGCTCGGCATACCATGTCGGCGCTGTCATGCAATATGTAATTGAAGACTTGGCGGGAATCCCCGTCAGGGTCGAGCTCGCTTCGGAGTTCAGATACCGCAAGCCGGTTTTGGATAAGAACGGCCTCTGCATCATCATCAGCCAGTCTGGCGAGACTGCGGACAGTCTCGCAGCTCTCAGAGAGGCGAAGAGCCGAGGCCTTCGGACTCTCGCCATCGTCAACGTCGTCGGAAGCTCGATTGCAAGGGAGGCTGACAACGTCTTCTACACCCTTGCCGGCCCAGAAATCGCCGTTGCCACGACCAAGGCCTATTCGGCACAGCTGGCTGCTGGGTACACCTTCGCAGTCCAGCTCGCCTATGTTTTGGGCAGAATTGACGGGACGAAGTACACAGACCTGATAGAGGAGCTTCTCAAGCTCCCCGAGAAAATTGAGACGATTTTAGAGGACAAGGAGCGCCTCCAGTGGTTCGCTGCGAAGCAGTCCTCATCCACGGATATATTCTTCATCGGCCGTGGCATCGACTACGCCATCAGCCTCGAGGGCAGCCTCAAGATGAAGGAAATTTCCTACATTCATTCCGAGTCCTACGCTGCCGGTGAGTTGAAGCATGGCGCCATCAGCCTCATCGAGGATGGAACCCTCGTGGTTGGCTGCCTCACCCAGAGCGAGCTCTATGAAAAGACGGTCAGCAACATGGTCGAGTGCCAGAGCCGTGGGGCATATCTGATGGCAGTGACCACGGAAGGCAACTACAACACCGAAGATATCGCCGATTTCACCGTCTACATCCCCGAAACCGACTCCCACTTCGCAGCATCGCTCGCAGTGGTCCCGCTGCAGCTGATGAGCTACTATGTGTCCCTTGCGAAGGGACTGGATGTGGATAAGCCGAGGAATCTGGCGAAGAGTGTGACGGTGGAGTAACGCCTGCAAGTTCGGCTACGGCGACTGGCGTCGCCTCCGCCGAAGCGACCCCTGCGGGGTCGCGCGCTCGCTTCGCTCGCGCCCTCTCAGTCGGCTTCGCCGACAGCTCCCCCAGAGGGGGAGCCAAGATTTCCACTTGCACAAGGCCATCCTTGAGCAGCAACTTGGCTCTCCCTCCGGGAGAGCTGGCAGCTGCGAAGCAGCTGACTGAGAGGGCGCGCGAGCGAAGCGTGCGCGGTCGCCCGCAGGGCGACAATTGCCCGCCTGTGCACAATGCACAAAACCGCCAGCCATATCTTGTGCATAATGTCCTGTTGCAAAAGTTTGTGAAAAGGTGTATAATAGTTTTGCACTGAAATTTCACTTTTGTATCTCCGACTTTCTCTTTTGGTCGATCGGGGTTGAAAACAGCCGTGCGAAAAGCGCGGTTTTTGAATTTTAGAGCAAGAAAAATTACTTGGAACACAGGTAAAACAGGAGGTAATGTAATGAAAAGAATCATCGCAATGCTTATGGCAGGGCTAATGATCATGGCTTTGGTTGGATGCGGTAGCTCATCCCGTGAAGTTGTTCAGCTTACATTTGCTACTCAGGACGCTGAGGCTATCCTCAATGCAGCGGGTGTTTATCTTCCCGATGCAGAGGAAACAGCAGCGACAGGCTCCACCATAAGATGGTTCGCTTGGTACGATGGTATGCAGAATTATTCTGAAGATGAAATCATTAATTCCGGCTATTGGACCTTCCAGGAGAAGTATGGCTGCTCAATCCAGTGGGATGAGTGCACATGGGACACAAGATACGACGAGCTCGCAACGCTTATCCTCGCTTCCAACTCCCCCGACTTCTATCCCGGAGATAACGAAATCTTCCCGACAAGATGCATCAAGGGCATGTTCGTCCCCGTTGACGATTACATGGACTATGACGATCCGCTCTGGGCAGACGAGAAGGACTATGCTTATAACTACTTCTCAATCAAGGACAGACCTTACATAATCATCTTTGATAACACCTTCGGCAACGTCGTTGCTTATAACAGAAGAGTTATCGAGGAATGGGGTTATGATGATCCTGCAGAGCTCTATTGGAACGACGAGTGGACATGGGATGTTTTCTATGAGATGTGTGTCGACTTCTCCGACCCTGACGAGGACAGATATGCTCTCGACGGCTGGGGCTATAACCACGGTATCATGCATTCAAGCGGTGAGACGATAATTGTCTACAACACCGAGACACAGCAGTATGAAATCAATGTCGATTCTCCTGCTATCGAACGTGCAGCTTCGCTTCTTTACGACCTGAACAAGAACGACTGCATCTATCCGAGATGGAATAATTCATGGCAGATCCGTAACAATACCGAAGGCGGAGGCATGAAGGAAGGACTTCTTCTCTTCTACATCCGCGGTTCTTGGGTATTCACCGGCACTGTTGCAGAAATCAGCGCTGTATTCGGCGATGTCACCGAAGGCGAGCTCATGTTCGTTCCGCTTCCTAGAGATGACGATGGCGATGGCTACTACTACACTGAATCGGCTGCATCAGGTTACTGCATAGTTCAGGGCGCTTCCAACCCTGAGGGCGTTGTACTTCTCGCTTCCTGCATGAGATTCAAGGTTCTGGATCCTACCGTTGTTTCGATAGACAGAATCCAGCTCGAGGAGACCTACCTCTGGACCGAAGAGATGCTCGAAATGTATGACGAGTGCTACAGACTCGCTTCCTCCGCTGAGAACCTCATCGTAGTTTATGATTCAGGTTTGGGCGACAAGCTCCAGGCTGTAACCGAGAAGTATGAGTCGATCGCCGACTCCTCCGATGCCTCCACATGGGCACAGATCAAGGAGGCCTACAACGAGCAGCTCGAGTACTACGTAGCCGAGCTGAACGCTCAGATCGAATCCTACGACCCGTATGAGATGAACGATTACGAAGGATAAAGCTGCGAAGCAGCTTGAAAAAGCCACCCCTTGGGGTGGCTTTTTGTCGCCTTCGGCGGTCGCGCGAAGCGCGACTCATGTGCAACCTGCACAAATCCACCCTCCGTTTATTGTTCATAATGCTCAATTGAAAATTCTGACGAAAAGGTGTATAATATATAGGCAAATTTCTTTCTTGCGAGAAAATTCTCTTAGCAAAATTATTAGGAGGTGCTGTAATGAAGAGGGTGATTTCACTCCTTCTTGCCGGAATTATGATCATGGCGTTGGTCGGTTGCGGCAGTACAAGTAGAGAGATAGTTCAGCTGACCTTTGCTACTCAGGATGCAGAGGCTATTCTTAATGCAGCTGGAGTTTACCTTCCTACAGTTGAGGAAACATCGGCGGCAAATTCAACCATCGTCTGGTTCTGCTGGTATGACGATATGCAGAACTATTCTGACGACGAAATAATCAATTCAGGCTATTGGACCTTCCAGGAAAAGTACGGCTGCTCTATCGAGTGGTACGAGTGCTCCTGGGATACTCGTTTTGACGACCTCGCCAACCTTATCCTGGCTTCAAATTCACCAGACTTCTACCCTGGAGGCAACGAAATCTTCCCGACAAGCTGCATCAAGGGCATGTTCCAGCCGGTTGACACCTACATAGACTATGACGACGCTCTCTGGTCGGGCGAAAAGGAATTCGCTTATGACTACTACTCTCTGAAGGGCAGACCCTATGTTATCGTTTATGACAACGCTTTCGGACATGTTGTCGTTTACAACAGAAGAGTTATCGAGGAATACGGCTATGACGACCCTGCTGAGCTCTACTGGAACGATGAGTGGACCTGGGACGCCTTCTATGAGATGTGTGAAGACTTCTCTGACACCGATGAGGACAGATATGCCCTCGATGGCTGGTACTACAGCGCAGCTCTGATGCACTCCTGCGGCGAGACGATAGTCCAGTATAATACAGAGACACAGCAATTTGAAAGTAATATAGACTCGGCTGCTGTTGAGCGTGCAGCGAACCTTCTTTATAACCTCGGCAAGAATGAGTGTGTATACCCGCTCTGGAACAAGGATTGGTCGATTCGTAACGGCGTAAGCGGTGGCGGTATCAAGGAAGGACTTCAGCTCTTCTGCATCGCTGAGACATCTGAATTCACCGACACGGTTGAGAACGTCAACTCCGTCTGGGGCGACATCGAAGATGGCGAAGTCATGTTCGTTCCGCTTCCTCGTGACGACGACGGCGACGGTGTCTACTACATGGAATCGACAGCCGACGCGTAAATGGCGCTTCGAATCCTGAAGGCGTTGCACTCTTAGCTGCCTGCATGAGATTCAAGGTTCTCGACCCGACAGTTGTCGATATCGACAGAGTCCAGCTTGAGGAAACATATCTCTGGACCGACGAGATGCTCGAGATGTGGGATGAGTGCTACAACCTCACGACCCAGATCGACAAGGTTGTCATCACCTACTACGAAGGCTACGGCGACAAGCTCTATGGCGTCATCTACAACTACGAAGGCATAGCCTATGCCGAAGACCCGACCACCTGGGCCCAGCTGAAGGAAACCTACAACGAGCAGCTTGATTACTACATCAACGCCCTCAACGAGTCGATAGCAGCATATGACCCGGATGCGGGATAACATTTGGAAACCCCTCAGTCAGCCCCTTTCGGGGCTGACAGCTCCCCTTTCAGGGGAGCCTTTTTTAGCTTGAGGAGAGGTTCTGGCAAAGGCGAAAAGCGCCCGCCTTCGGCGGGCGCCCTCTCAGTCACGCTTCGCGTGACAGCTCTCCCAGAGGGAGAGCCGAGTTACTGCCTCAAGGAAGGCTTTGTGCAGAGGAATTCTTGGCTCCCCCTCTGGGGGGAGCTGGCAGCTGCGAAGCAGCTGACTGAGAGGGCGCGAGCGAAGCGAGCGCTTTTGTGCTTCTCTCAGAAGCTGCGAGAGAAGCAGTCAAAGCCTCCCCCGAAGGGGGGAGGGGGACCGCCACGCGAAGCGTGGTGGTGGAGGGGTGCGACCCCGCAGGGGTCGCGTCGGTGCCAAAGGCACTGACAATTGTAGGGGCGGATATTATCCGCCCGCTATGGATTGATAGAGGGTTTTCGGGCGGATGATATCCGCCCCTACATGTCACGCCGTCAGAAGCCTTATCTCCCCCATACTGAGCCCTTCGTGCAAACACTTATTGATCCCGCCAGAAATAATCATCGCGGAGGTCGAAATCAGTTTGTCGATGTTTTTTGGCGTCACCATCAGAGGTTCGCCTTCGGTGCCGGCGTCGGCAACAGTCGGGACGCCGATGGCGATGCAGGGGATGCCGAGAGTCCTGCGGGAGACCTCGCTTCGCGAGTTCGTCACTCCGCTTCCGGGTGAGATTCCGGCATCGGTGAGCTGGATCGTCCTGCCCAGGTGCCTTGGGTCCTGGCAGGCGAGGGCGTCGATGACGATCACGGCTTCAGGCGAAAGCTTTTCGATAAGGGAGCTTAAGAATTCGGCGGTCTCGATTCCCGTCTGACCCATCACTCCGGGTGCAGCACAGGAGACGAGGCCTAAGCCCTCAGTGTCGAGCTTTGGCGCGTCAGTTGGGATATGCCGGGTCGCGAAGATGTGGGAGACGACTCTGGGGCCAAGGCTGTCGGGAGTGATGCACTTGTTTCCGAGCCCCGCCACGAAGACGGAGCTGGCGTCTCCCAAAAGCTCACGGAGCTTTTCAGCGAGAGCCATCGAGTACTCATCGGCGTTTGACGGGATCATTTCGAAGCTGTCCTTCGGTTCAAGGGTCAGGTATCTTCCGACAGCTTTGCCGACTGAACGGGCAGCGGATTCGCTCTTGAGATGGATATCGGTCACAGAAAAGCCTCCGAGAGTGTCGGTTTTCAGCTCGCAGCCTTCGGGCAGGTCGTCAGAAAGCTCAAGAGCCAGGTCGGTTCTACGGGATTTGGGATCAAAAATCATAAAAATTCCTCAATTCTAAAGAAAAATCGAAAAAAACACTTGCAATTTCGGGCAAGGAATGGTATATTATACGGTGTAGAAATTCGCAAGGAAGATTGCGAGTCTGCATAAGGGATTAAAAACTTATTGAATAGTGGGGAGTCATTAACCCCAGGGCTGCACTTTCTCTCAGTCGTGCAACGATATCCAATGAAGTTTACTCTGCGGGTCAGACCCGCTTGCGGAAGCTCCCGCAGAATATTAACTAAGGAGGTGTCTTAATGGCAAATATCAAGTCTGCCAAGAAGAGAGTTCTCGTCAACGAGAAGAAGGCTGCTCAGAACAAGGCTACAAAGAGCGCGCTCAAGACCGCTATCAAGAAGGCCGAGAACGCCGAGGGTGAGGACAAGGCTGCTGCAGTAAAGCTTGCAACCAAGAAGGTTGACCAGGCAGCTGCTAAGGGAATCATCCACAAGAACAAGGCGGCAAGGAAAAAGTCCCAGCTCGCTAAGAAGCTTAACGGCTGATAAAACGCTTCGACACGCTCCGCTTAAAACCCAAGGCGGAGCGGTTTTGTTTATTATTCCTGAAAGGGAAACCGATTATGCGGGAGAGATTAATATGAAAAGAACACTCTTGATTTTACTTACGCTTGTGATGGCACTTATGCTCACCGCCTGTGGCGGTGGGAGCGACGATGCCGTCGTTTCTGGCGATGTTTCGGAGACGCTGCCTGTCACTGTGGCGACCGAGGACCAGAGCGACGTCTGGTTTGCGGAGGAGACGGAGGCTACGGAGGCCACCGATGCTATCGCATCGGATGAAGAGCCTGCGGTGACTACGGCTCCTGAGGAGGAGACTGAGGCGACTACCACAACGACTGAGGCCTCTGAGGCGACCACTGCTGCCACCACAACTTCAGCAGCGACCACTACAACGGCAGCCACAACCACTACTGCTGCAACGACCACAACGGCTGCAACCACCACGACAGCTGCCGGGACGGAGGCCACTATTCCTGAAGAGGATGAGGAGGAGATCGAGCTCGTCTGGGAAGAAAACGGCATGACTCAGGACGAATTTGAGGCGCTTTACGGCATCGACGACGGCTCTGGCCTCACTGTCGACGAATAATTCTCGAATTTGAGGAATTTTTATACTTCCCCTGAAAACCCTGTTAGAATATTTTAACCAAAATAATACCGCAAAAACGATTGACTTTTTGGTGATGTTGTGGTATGCTATAAGAAGCGGATTTTTACCGTAATATTTTAAAGGGGGTAGCCTATGAATATCGCTCTCATAGCTCACGACGCCAAAAAAGAACTCATGATTCAGTTCTGCACTGCATACAGCGGAATTTTGGGTAAACACAACCTCTGTGCTACGGGCACTACCGGAAAACAGGTCGCCGAAGCAACAGGTTTGAAGATTGAAAAGTACCTCGCCGGTTCTCAGGGCGGTTGCCAACAGATCAGCGCGAAGATTTCCTGCAACGAAATCGACCTGCTTCTGTTCTTCAGAGACCCCATAAACCGTAAAACAAGCGAGCCGGACGAAAGAGATATTCTCAGGCTTTGCGATGTATATAACATTCCAGTGGCGACAAATATTGCCACGGCAGATGCTTTAATCATGGCTCTCGACAGGGGAGATCTCGACTACAGAATCCCTTGATAGAAGCTCGTGAAAAGGGTGCATAACGACGGCAGTCGTCCTTTATCGGGCAGTGCCGTCTGTTTTTATGATACTACTATAGTTCCAGGAGGAAAAATTATGGCACTTTCAGTGCAAAGGCCGAAGGGAACCCAGGACATGGTTCCTTCGGAATCAAATAAATGGAGGACTGTCGAGCAGGCAGCTCGTGACTGTGCCGAGCGCTTCGGATTCAGAGAGATAAGAACCCCAGCGTTCGAGGAAACCGGCCTGTTTGTCCGTTCAGTTGGGGACACCTCGGATGTCGTCACGAAGGAGATGTACACCGTCTCCTCAAAGGGAGAGCACACCTTTACCTTAAAGCCTGAGGGAACCGCCGGAGTCGTCAGAGCTATGCTCGAAAACGGCATCATGAATGAGGGCTTCCCGCAAAAGGTCTACTACATCACCCCTTGCTTCCGCCACGAGAAGCCTCAGGCGGGAAGGCTCAGAGAATTCCACCAGTTCGGCGTTGAGATGTTCGGAACCTCGTCACCTTATGCCGATGCAGACGTCATCATGCTGGCGCGTGAGGTCCTCTCCACATGCGGGATCGACAGCGTTCGGCTCAATATAAACTCCATCGGCTGCCCCGAGTGCCGGAAAAAGTATCAGGAGGCGCTGGTCGAGTACTTCTCAGCCCGTAAGGACGACCTCTGCGAGACCTGCCTTGAAAGACTACAGAAGAACCCGATGCGACTTCTTGACTGCAAGGTTCCGAAGTGTTCGGAGATTGCTAAAGATGCTCCCGTAATCTTAGATTACCTCTGCGACGACTGTCGCGAGCACTTTGAGAAGCTCAAGAGCATTTTGGACGACTATAAGATAGAGTACACCGTCAACCCGAAGATTGTCAGAGGGCTAGACTACTACACGAAGACCGTCTTCGAGTTCATCTATGACGGAATAGGAGCACAGGGAACTGTCTGCGGTGGAGGCCGTTATGACGGCCTTGTGTCCTCCTTGGGAGGACAGCCGACCCCGGCTCTCGGCTTCGGAATGGGTCTTGAGCGCCTTATCATGACGATGGAAGGTGAGGGAGTCGAGTTCCTTGACCCCAATACGCCAGACATCTACTTCGCCCCGATGGGCGAAAACGCCTACAAGGTCGCTTCAAAACTCTGCCAGGAGCTTCGAAGTGAGGGCTACTCCGCCGAGTTCGACATAGTAGGCCGAGGCCTGAAGCCCCAGATGCGCTACGCCAACAAGGTCGGCGCCAAATTCGTCTGCGTCTTAGGTGACAACGAGATCGAAACCGGCTCCGCCAAGCTCAAAAACATGCGGACAGGTGACGAAACCGCAGTAAACTTGAACGATTTCAAGGACGGGTTTGTGCCGACGCTTTTGAATGATATGTTTGAATTAGAAGGAATTGAGGGATAACTTGTCGCCCTGCGGGCGACGCAACTTTTGGCTTCGCCAAAAGTTGCACCCCTCCACCACCGCCTTCGGCGGCGGTCCCCCTCCCCTTGACAGGGGAGGCTATAACTGCCTAAAGGAGAGAATTAATCATGGACACCATGGGAAATATGAGAAGGACCCACTATTGCGCTGAGATTCCGCTTGAGGGCGGAGTGGAGGTCATCGTTGGCGGGTTCGTTCAGAGAGTCAGAAACTTAGGAAACCTCATCTTTATTGACCTTCGGGACCGCACTGGTCTCGTTCAGCTCGCTTTTGGGGACGATACGCCAAGGGACATTTTCGAGAAGGCGGAAACCCTTCGAAACGAGTATGTCGTGATGGCGAAGGGAACGGTCACTCCGAGAGAAAGCATTAACAAAGAGATCAAAACCGGCGCTTATGAGATTAGAGTTACGGAGCTCAAGCTCCTCTCGAAGGCTCAGACGCCTCCGTTTGAGGTCTCGAACTCGGATAAGGTCAACGACGAGCTGAAGCTCAAGTATCGCTACCTCGACTTAAGAAGCGAGAAGCTCACCCGCAATCTTATCACCCGCCACGAAATCGCTAAAATTGCAAGAGAATATTTCTACGAAAACGGCTTCGTCGAGATTGAAACTCCGATGATGATTCGCTCGACCCCCGAGGGCGCAAGAGACTATCTCGTCCCGTCAAGAGTCCACAAGGGAAGCTTCTATGCCCTCCCGCAGTCGCCCCAGATCTACAAGCAGCTTCTGATGATCGCTGGGCTCGACCGCTACATCCAGCTTGCAAGGTGCTTCAGAGACGAAGACCTCCGTGCCGACAGGCAGCCTGAGTTTACCCAGATTGACCTCGAAATGTCCTTCGTCGACGTCGACGATATTTTGGAGATCACCGAAGGCTTCATGAAGAGACTCTTCAAGGAAATCAAGGGCGTCGACATCGAGACCCCGCTTCCGAGGCTTTCATATAAGGACGCGATGAACCGCTACGGCTCCGACAAGCCGGACACCCGCTTCGGAATGGAGATTCAGGATCTCTCCGAAACCGTTAAGGACTGCGAGTTCCCCGTCTTCAAGTCAGCTCTTGAGATGGGCGGTTCTGTCAGGGCAATAGTTGTCAAGAACGGCGCCTCAGTTTACACAAGAAAAGAAATCGACAAGCTTACCGAGCACGCGAAAGGTATCGGCGCCAAGGGGCTTGCCTATATAAGATGGGTCGAGGACGCCCCGAACTGCTCGTTTGCGAAGTTCCTGCATGACGGCGAGCTCGACAGTATTCTCACGACTTTAGGTGCCGGAAAGGGCGACGTAGTGCTGATTGTTGCGGACAAGGACAAGGTCGTCCTCCCGACTCTCGGTGCTCTGAGACTTATCTGTGCCAAGAAGCTCGACATCATCCCGAAGGACAAGTACAACCTCCTCTGGATCGTCGAGATGCCCTTCTTCGAGTATAACGACGAAACCGGCCATTGGGACGCAATGCATCACCCCTTCACGATGCCTCTCGACGAGTGCCTGCCGTACCTCGATTCAGATCCCACCAACGTCAGGGCGAAGTGCTATGACCTCGTCCTCAACGGCGTTGAGCTCTGCTCCGGCTCGATGAGAATCACCGACAGAGGGCTTCAGGAGCACATGTTCAGAGCCCTCGGCATGACCGATGAGGAGATTTCCGCCAAGTTCGGCTTCCTTGTTGACGCCTACAAATACGGCGCTCCGCCACACGGAGGTCTCGGCATGGGCCTCGACCGCCTCGCAATGCTCCTCTGCGATGCAGATAGCCTTAGGGACGTAGTCGCCTTCCCGAAGGTCCAGAACGCCAGCGAACTGATGAGCAACTGCCCGACAGAGGTTGATGAGGAGCAGCTCAGGGAGCTGCATTTGGCGATAACGGAATAACGCGCTTCGCGCGCCCTCTCAGTCAGCCCCTTCGGGGCTGCCAGCTCTCCCAGAGGGAGAGCCGAGTTGGTGCCTTAAGGAAAGCGCTGTGAATAGCGAAAATCTTGGCTCCCCCTCTGGGGGAGCTGTCGCCGAAGGCGACTGAGAGGGCGCTCCCCGCAGGGGGAGCGCTTTTGTGCTCTCGCAGGCTCTTGCCTTAGGAAACAAAAAGCCTCCCCCGAAGGGGGAGGGGGACCGCCGGCGAAGCCGGTGGTGGAGGGGTGTGCGAGCCCGAAGGGCGAGCACGTGTTTTGGCGAAGCCAAAACACCTAATCCATAAACCTCGCCATCGTCGACTCATGTGCCAGAACCATCAGATGGTCATCCTTTTCGATAACCGTCTGTGGCGTTGGCATGTAGTTCGAGACGTCGTCTTTCGAGACGATGCCGATTATGTACATATCGTAACGTGCACGGATATTTGAGTCCAAAATGCTCTTATTAACCCACTCCTTGAGAGGTGTGATTTCGTAGATGGAGTAGCCGTCGCCGAGGTCGATGTAGTCGAAAACTCTGTCGCTCGAGTACTTGACGGCTGCCCGCTTGGCGGAGACCTTGTTCGGGTGAATCACTTCGTCGGCGCCGTTCCGAAGGAGGAACTTCGAGTGAATCTCGCTCCTCACCTGGCTCACGACATACTTAGCACCGAGGTCCTTAAGAAGGCTCGTGATTTCAAGATTCGCCTGGAAATTTCCGCTGATGCAGACGAAGCAGAGGTCGAAATTCTGGACTCCAATGCTCCGAAGGACGCTTTCACGTGTGCAGTCGCCGATAAGACTGCTCGTGACGAGGCCTGTCAGGTCCTCGAGCGCCGTCTCGTCCTGGTCGATTATCATAATCTCGTTTTTGAACTGCATGAGCTCCCGGCAGAGGTAGTGTCCGAAATCGCCGAGGCCGATTATAAGGATGGATTTCATGGTGGTTCTCCCTTCTTTATCCAATAATTACTCTTTCTTCAGGATAGCGGATGCTCCCGGAGGTGTGCCTTTCGGTGAAGGACATCGCGAATGTGAGGCTTCCGACTCGTCCCAAGTACATTAAAATCATGATTCCCGTTCTCGAAACGGTGTTGAGCTGTGAGGTGATCCCTGCCGAAAGTCCGACGGTGCCAGTCGCCGAGAAGACCTCGAGCATGACGTCAAGCGGGTCGAAGTCCTGCGTCGCCATGATGACGAAGAGCATCACGAGAGCAAGCGAAAGGTTTATGAAGATGATGACGCTCGCGCGCTTCATCGCGTCCTTGTCGAGCCGTCTCTTGAAGACAACACAGTCCTCAGTGTGAAGAAGATAGGACTTGATATATAAGAATATTACAGCGATTGTCGTGACCTTGACGCCACCAGCAGTCGAGCCCGGGCAGCCTCCTATGAACATGAAGAGAACAGTCAGAAGCTTGCTTGCATTGGTCATTTCCGAAAGGCTGATGGTGTTGAAGCCTGCAGTTCTCGGAGTGACGGAAGCAAAGAAGGATGCAAGAATTTTCTCCCGGAAATTCATCTCTGAGAAGAGGTTCGAATACTCAAAAATGAAGAAGAGAAGCGCCCCGCCGAAGACGAGAATTGCCGTCATCACAAGGACGATTTTCGTCTGAAGACGGTATTTCCTGAAGTGATATTTGTTGACGAGGATGTCGTCCCACACGAGGAACCCGATTCCACCGATGAGGATAAGCAGCATGATGACGATCGAGACGAGGGGGTCGGTTGTGTACCCCGTCAGCGAAGAGAACTCGCCCTGATAGCCCATCAGGTCGAAGCCAGCGTTGCAGAACGCCGAGATTGAGTGGAAAATTCCATAGTAAATCCCCCGTCCGAGCCCAAGCTGGGGGACGAATCTTATCGAGAGGAGCGCAGCGCCGATGCCCTCAACGAGCAGTGTGCCCCTTATAATGGTGCGGACCAGCCGGACGCTGCCATGGAGCTGAGGAGTGTTGAGGCTTTCGCGGATGAGCTCACGCGAGTTGAGGCCGATCCGTCGCCTTAAAATAATCATCGCAAAGCTTGTTATCGTGATGAGCCCGAGACCGCCGATCTGGATCATAGTTAAGATGACGAGCTGGCCAAAAATTGTCCAGTGTGTGTAGGTGTCGTAGACGACGAGCCCGGTGACGCAGGTGGCGGAAACCGAGGTGAAGAGCGCGCCCGAGTAGTCGGTCGACTGCCCCGTTTTTGTCGAAATCGGGAGTTCGAGAAGGAGCGAGCCAATTAAAATTATGACCAGGAACCCCAGCATAATCTGCTTGGTCCTCGAGAACGGTTTCGCAGGGCGAGCGCGTTCTGGCGGTTCATATCGACCCGCAGCGGGCTCTTTTTTCAGGCTTTTGACGCGCAGCATCAGGCGGGGCTCCTTTCTCAAAAGTATAAGACCATGTTAGCATATTTCCACCCAAAAAGCAAGGAAAATCGCGAATTCAGAAGCCTGGATAATTTCTGAAATAAATTCCTGAAAATACATCGCTACAGGGATAAAAACTTTATATCAAAAAGGTCAAAAAAGTGAGAAAAAATGCTTGCATTTTTCCCAAAGATGTGGTATTATAAATGTCAGTTAAAGGCGCGTCAGTATATGACGCAGTTATTGAAATAAACTTTCCTTCGTGGGGGGGGTAGTGCATTTTTCTTCGAAAAATGCCTTCGTAGAGGGCTTTTCTCAGGGAGATGAACACCTTCGCTTAGGACACTGTTGTTAGCTCTTCGAAGGAGAAATCTCGATTCCTTCCGGAACTATCAGGCAGGAATTTTTTATTGAGCTTTTTATTGAACATAGATAGCTTCGTGGCATTTCAGCCCTTCCACATTTTTCAGTGCGTCGGCAATCGCAAGGTTGCCGGCGCTACTGGTTTTTATGGGGAAAGGGCTTGATTATCGCCTGAATTTATGCTACAATATACTTGAAGAAGGGCAGAAGGGCGTGAAGGCTATGACCAAGGAAGAAGAAAAGAACTCATA
>JAJBTZ010000004.1:0-7480 GCA_020860605.1 Ruminococcus sp.
TCCGCTTGCACAAAGCCTTCCTTGAGGCAACAACTCGGCTCTCCCTCTGGGAGAGCTGGCAGCCCCGAAGGGGCTGACTGAGAGGGCGCGAGCGAAGCGAGCGCAGACTTTCGCCTTCGGCGAAAGTCTGAAGTTCGGCTTCGCCGAACTTCGCGTTGGCGTGGGAGTCTTCAGTCGTCGTAGCCGACATTCGCATAATCAATCGCCATCGTCGCATACGCGTTCAGATCCGCTCCAGCAGTCTTCCCTGCCTTGAAATCAAAGTAGCCTTGCGAGGCGATCATGGCGCCGTTGTCGCCACAATATGTGAACATCGGCATGTAGAGTTCAAAGCCTCGTTTCTTGCACTCACGGGCGGTCTTGTCTCTGACGCCTGTGTTTGCGGAAACGCCTCCGGCGACGGCTATCTTCGTGTAGCCAAGGTTTTCCGCTGCAAGCATCAGCTTTTCAGCTAGGATGTCGCAGACAGTCTTCTGGAAGGAGGCTGCAAGGTCGTTGACATCGAGTTCCTCGCCACGCTGCTCTGCGTTGTGCCAGAGGTTGATGACGGCGGTCTTGAGGCCGGAAAACGAATAGTCATATTCGCAGCCCGTGAGCTTCGGGTGTGGAAGCTTGAAGGCGTTTCGGTTGCCGAGCTGGGCAGCCTTGTCGATCTCCTTGCCTCCCGGATAGGGGAAGCCAAGAGTTCTCGCAACTTTATCAAAGCACTCCCCTGCTGCATCATCTCTGGTACGCCCAACAACGTGGAACTCGGTATGGGTCTTCACTTCTATAATGTGTGAATGGCCGCCACTGATGACGAGGCAGAGATACGGGGGCTCGAGCTCAGGGTGAGAGATGTAGTTCGCAGCGATGTGGCCTGCAAGGTGGTGAACTGGCACCAATGGCTTTCCCGTTGCAAAAGACAGTCCCTTCGCGTAGCTGACGCCCACAAGAAGCGCCCCGATAAGTCCGGGAGCATAGGTCACGGCGACAGCATCGATGTCGTCCATAGTGACCGCTGCCGACTCGAGCGCCTCACTCACCACTCCGCAGATATTCTCGGCATGGCGCCTCGAAGCGATCTCTGGAACCACTCCGCCATAGAGCTTGTGCTCGTCAATCTGGGAAGCGACGACGTTTGAGAGGACGTTCACCCCGTCCTCGACAACCGCTGCAGCCGTCTCGTCACAGGAGCTTTCAATTCCTAATATTTTCATCTTTCATTCCTCATTAGTATTGCATTTTCCGTTGGATTTTCGTAATAACCAGCCCTCTCGGCGTACTGGACGAATCCGAGCTTTTTATAGAGGCTGATAGCAAGCAGGTTTGACTTTCTGACTTCTAAGAAGATGCTCTTTTCCGGGTCAAAAGCCGATTTCATAAGCTCAGTCGCGATACCTTTGCCACGGCTGTCCGCCCTGACCGCAAGGCTGTCGAGATACTGCTCGTCCAAGACCTCAGAGGCTGCGATATAGCCGACAATTTCGCCTGTCTCCTCAGCCACAAGCGAGATGAAGCCCGCTCGCCCAAGGCGATACTTGAAGCTCTCCTCACTCCAGGCCTCAGCGGTGAAGCAGTCCTGCTCGATTTCACAAACAGCTGGGATATCCTGCTCGGTCATAGCTCTGACTGTCACTCTTCGCCATCCCTTTCGTTAAGGAGCAGCGTATAGAGCTCCGCCTTCGAAAACGGCGTTGTCTTCGCGATTTCACGGCAGGCGTCGGCGCCTCTCATCCCCTTCGCGACGAGAGCCTTGACCTTCTCGAGCGCGTCTTCTTTCGTGACCGTCTCTGGGACTTCCTTCAGGCCTTCGACTATGAGGACATACTCGCCTCTCGGCTTGCGGTCATCGTCGTTATAAAGCGTTTGAGCCTCCGCAAGGGTCGTTCTGATAATCTCTTCGTGAAGCTTCGTGAGCTCACGGCAGAGGGTGATCCGCCTGTCACCGAAAAATTTGTATAGATCTCCAAGCGTTTCGACCAGCTTGTGAGGAGCTTCGTAGAAGATAAGCGTTCTCGTCTCGTGGGCACAGGCAGCGAAGAGCTCGTTTCTTGAGCGCTTTGCGACTGAGGGGAAGCCCTCGAAGGCGAAGCGTGAAGTGTCGAGCCCGCTCACGGCAAGCGCTGAGATAAGCGCTGTCGGCCCGGGAACGACAGTCACGGGGACATTGTTTTCAACACAGAGACGAACCAGGTCCTCACCTGGGTCGGAGATGCAGGGCATTCCGGCATCGGTGATGACGGCACAGCTCTCGCCGTCCAAAATACGCCTGATAATGCTCTCGCCTGAGTACTTGTGGTTATGCTCGTGGTAGCTCACCATCGGCTTTCTGATATCCAAATAGCTCAGCAGCTTCGCCGAGACCCTCGTGTCCTCAGCAGCGACAAAGTCGACAGAGCGGAGCACTTCGACGGCTCTATAAGTTATATCTCCGAGATTTCCAATCGGCGTCCCGACCACAAAAAGCTCTGACATTAATCTTCCTCCTGCCGCTGAAATTCGTATAGTCTATAGATTCTCTTCATCTCTTCCGAGTAGCTCTCACCGTTCTCGCCCTTGATGAAGAGGGGTTTTCGATTCTCATAAACGGCGACCCGCCAAGCCTGCCTTCGACTAATATCAGCCAGGGCTCGCTCGACTTGTCTTTATGAACCGTTCTGAGCCTTTTCGGCTCGATTTTGTTCCTTCTCATCGCCTCGAAGACGTCGGGAAGCCTCTCTGGCCGATTGCAGACGCAAAGCCTGCCACCATATTTGAGAGACCTCGCTGCACACTCGCAGACATCATAGATAGTGCAAGCCGTCTCGTGCCGGGCGATAACAGAAGCTTCTGAGTCGTTCTGGATCCCTGCCCCATCCGCTTTATACGGCGGATTGCAGGTGATGAGATCCAGTTTTTCGGGAGAAGTCCACTCCTTCAGATCGTCCATAATGGGAACGATTTTCTTCGCCTCCTCAGGCGAAGCCTCGATTGACTTCTCGAGCTGCGAGTAGGCCTCCGCCTGAAGCTCGACAGCATAAATCACCGACGGCTGATAATCCCTCGACAAGAGCAGCGCAACGATTCCGTTCCCGGAGCACAAATCGCAGACTTTGTCCTTGTGCCGGGCACCGGCAAAGTCGGCCAAAAGAAACGCATCGGTGCCGAAGCGATGGGAGGCGGATATGCAGACTTTGTAGGCGTGGCCTAGGGGTTCGTAGGTATACATGGGGAACCTGCCTTTGACATTTGTAGGGGCGGATATCATCCGCCCGAGAACCCTCCGGCAATCCGAAGCGGGCGGATAATATCCGCCCCTACATTCAGAAGCCGGTGTTCTCAATGATTACGAATTTCTATCAATTTCTATAAATTCATCTGCCATTAATTTCAACTCATCAAACGACCTCAGTGCTCCCGCTCTCTGCCTGAAGGTAGAGGCGCCTCTCAAGCCTTTGAAGTACCAGCCAACGTTCTTTCTTGCTTCACGGATGCCAGTGTCTTCGCCTTTGAACTGGATGAGGAGGCCTACGTGGCGGAGCATGATATTCATTCTCTCCTCGACTGAGGGCTCATAGCTGAGGGTGCCGTCCTCTAAATAATCACGGATCTCCTTGAAAATCCAAGGCCTGCCGTTGCTGGCTCTGGCCAGTGAGACCAGATCGCAGCCGGTTTCCTCATACATTCTCTCGGCATCGAAGCAGTCGCAGATGTCGCCGTTTCCGATAACCGGGACGCTAACGGCCTGCTTGACGTCGCGGATGATCGACCAGTCGGAAAGGCCAGTGTACATCTGGCGCCTTGTTCTCGGGTGAACCGCGATGGCTGCTGCACCCGCTTCCTCCATCTTCACGGCGAACTCGACCGCATTGATATGCTCATCGTCCCAACCGGCACGGATTTTAACGGTCACGGGGCAGTCGGAGACGTCACACATCGCCTTCACGATGTCTGAGGCGAGCTCAGGCGTCTTCATCAGGGCGCTTCCGCCACCGGGGTTGACGACCTTTGGCACCGGGCAGCCCATGTTGATGTCTATAAGATCTGGCTTGTACTTTTTTATAATCCCGACCGCCTTCGCCATGAAATAGGGCTCTTCGCCGAAAAGCTGAATGGCGTAGGGACGCTCGATATCTGAGATGGAGCAGAGCTCCTCGGTTTTCGTTGACGAGTAGCAAAGCCCCTTCGCCGAGACCATCTCGCTCGTGAGTAAACTCGCGCCGTACTCCTTGCAGATAGTCCGATAAGCCCTGTCCGCGACAGACGCCATCGGCGACAGCGCACAAGCCCGCTCAATCTCCACATTTCCAATCCTAACTGTATCCATTCCTACTCCCCACGCAAAAATAGTCGTATGTAGATAGTATAGCACAAATCTGGGCGTTTGAGAAGAGGGAATTTTTTGAGATTAGCTCCTTCCAGGGAATTTGTCGCCGACTTCGTCGGCGACGCAACTTTTGGCTTCGCCAAAAGTTGCACGCTCGCCCCTTCGGGGCTCGCGCCCTCTCAGTCAGTCGCTTCGCGACTGCCAGCTCCCCCAGAGGGGGAGCCGAGATTTCCGCTTGCACAAAGCCTTCCTTGAGGCACCAACTTGGCTCTCCCTCTGGGAGAGCTGGCGCCCGAAGGGCGACTGAGAGGGCGCGAGCGAAGCGAGCGTGGAATTTCGCCTTTGGCGAAATTCCACAGTTGCCGAAGGCAACTGCCTTGAACTTTCCCCCACAACGTGGTATACTATAAATAACAAATCTTTCGGAGGATAACTATGCTACTGCTTGCTGTTGATGGGAACTCGATACTTAATCGGGCTTTTTATGGGATAAAGGTGCTTACTACCAAGGATGGATTCTACACGAATGCAGTCACTGGGTTCATGAACACGCTTTTGCGGGAATATAACGAGCTGAAGCCGGATGCGGTGGTGGTCGCGTTTGACCTCAAGGCGCCGACATTCAGGCACCAGAAGTGTGCCTTCTACAAGGCGAACCGGCATGGGATGCCGGAGGAGCTGGCGATGCAGCTGCCGAAGGTAAAGGAGCTTCTTAGCGACCTTGGCGTGCCGATAATCGAGATTTCTGGCTTCGAGGCGGACGATATCTTAGGCTCGGTTTCGAAGATTGTCTCGGACAATTCGGGCGACTGCGTCATCCTTTCAGGCGACAGAGATACGCTGCAGCTCGTCGGCGACCATGTCACTGTTCGGCTTGTCACCACGAGGGAGACAACGCCATATACTCCCGAAAAGTTTATTGAAACCTACGGGTTCGAGCCGATTCACCTCATCGACCTGAAGGCGCTGATGGGTGACAGCTCGGACAACATCCCGGGCGTTCCGGGAATCGGTGAGAAAACGGCGATGAGCCTGATGGCGCAGTATCCTTCGATCGAGGAAATTTACGCGAATTTGGACACCATCACGGCGACTCCATCCGTCAAGCGAAAGCTCAGTGAGGGCAAGGAGTCTGCCGAAACAAGCAAGTGGCTCGCCACTATCGTCAGGGACGCTCCTGTTCCTCAAAATATGGCGGATTATAATAGAAAAGAGACCAATCTTCCTGCTGCTGCGGAACTTCTCAATGAGCTCGAGATGTTCAAGATGGTCGAGAAGCTTGGGCTCGGGAATATCGAGGCGAAGAAAGAGGCGGAGATCGTCTCGGACGACTACTCCGAAAAGGAGCTCACCGGCATCGAGAATTTCGAGAAATCGGCGTTTATTCTCTCTGGCGGGAGCCTGACTATAAAGCATGGCAGCGATATTTTCGTCACCGACGACGAAAATCTGATTCTCAAATACTTCGAATCCGAAGGCGAGAAGGTCACATTTGAGGCGAAGACGGCCTATAAATACTGCTTCGAGAGGGGCAAAGAGCTCCATTCGCTCAGCTTTTCCGCAGACCTGGCGGGGTACCTCCTCAACTCGCAGTCGAGCGACTACAGCGTTCAGAACCTCTGCGCCTCCTACTCCGTCCCCTACAGTGGCGACGAAAAATATGGCGACATCCTCTCGCTTGAGAGGCTCGAGAAAGTGCTCGAAGTCGAGCTCGAAAAGACCGACATGATGAGCCTTTATAAGGACATCGAGCTCCCGCTTTGCGAGGTTTTAGCGTCGATGGAGGTTCTTGGGGTCAGGGTCGACGAAAACGGCATAAAGTCCTTCGGGGAGGAGCTTTCGGGCCAGATTTCCGAGCTCGAGGCGACAATCTACATGCTTGCAGGGCACGAATTCAACATCTCGTCGCCGAAACAGCTGGGGGGCGTCCTCTTCGAGGAGCTTGGGCTCCCGACGGGCAAGAAAAAATCCGCCTCGAAGAGCTACTCGACGAGTGCGGATGTGCTGGAAGGACTTGTCAATTATCACCCGATTGTGAACCTGATTTTAGAGTATCGCACCCTCACGAAGCTCAAGTCGACCTATGTCGACGGGCTGCTCGCGGTCATCTACCCCGACGGCAGGGTCAGAAGCGAGTTCAAGCAGACTGAAACCAAGACGGGCAGGATTTCCTCTGCCAATCCTAATATACAGAATATTCCTGTCAGAAAGGAAATCGGCAGGAACATGCGGAAATTCTTCATTGCGAGCGACGGCTACACCCTCTTGGACGCCGACTACTCCCAGATCGAGCTGAGGGTCCTGGCTGCGATGTGTGGCGACAAGAACATGATCGAGACGTTTTTGTCGGGCGTCGACATCCACACGAGGACAGCTTCGCAGGTCTTCGGGATTCCCGAGGAGATGGTCGACAGCGACATGAGGCGGGCTGCCAAGACGGTCAACTTCGGCATCATTTACGGCATCGGCGCCTATTCCCTCTCGCAGGACATCGGCGTTTCGGTCGCTGAGGCGAAGAAGTACATCGAGTCCTACCTTGCGAATTTCTCAGAGGTAGACAGATTTATGAACGAGACGGTCGAATTTGCGAAAGAAAAGGGCTACGCCGTGACGATGTTCAACCGCAGGCGCTACATTCCCGAGCTCAAGAACGCGAACAAGAACGTCCAGGCCTTCGGCAAGCGCGCTGCCATGAACGCCCCAATTCAGGGCACCGCTGCCGACATAATAAAAATAGCGATGGTAAGGGTCTACCGTCGCCTGAAGTCCGAAAATCTGGACGCAAGGCTGATTTTGCAGGTCCACGACGAGCTGATCGTCGAGGCCTCAGAAAGCTGCAAAGATAGAGCTGCCGAGATTCTCCGCGAGGAGATGGAGTCGGCGGTGAAGCTAGCCGTCCCGCTCACGGCGGATGTTCATGAGGGGAAGAGTTGGTTTGAGACCAAAGAGTAGGAGCGGATATTATCCGCCCGTTCCCCTTACCAGCAGTTTTTTGGGCAGATAATATCCGCCCAAATCAAGACCCGGGCGGATGATATCCGCCCCTACATTTGTCGGTGCCTTCGGCACCGACGCGACCCCTGCGGGGTCGCACCCCTCCACCATCGCCGAAGGCGACGGTCCCCCCACCCCCATCCGGGGGGGCGAAAGAAGCCAGCCCCCAAAAATCCCAGCGGAGCAACGGGTTGGGTG
>JAJBTZ010000004.1:7490-34845 GCA_020860605.1 Ruminococcus sp.
TTTTTGTGGGGTCTCCCTGCCCCCGCCCGGCCCCCGGGGGGGGCCCACCCCCCCCCCGGCCGGCTTCGCCGGCGGTCCCCCCTCCCCCTTCGGGGGAGGCTATCTCTGCCTCCCCCAAAACTTCCGAGAGAAGCACAGGTTTGGCTAGCAACACTCTCCTTCAGCAGACCCCATCCCCGAGCTAAAAAAGCCTCCCCGAAGGGAGAGGGGGACCGCTGGCGAAGCCAGTGGTGGAGGGGTGCAACTTTTGGCGAAGCCAAAAGTTGCGTCGCCCGCAGGGCGACTGAGAGGTTACCTCAGAATCTCCGCAGGAGATTCCACAATCTCCTCCGCCCCAGCGCTCTCGAGCTCTGCTCTGGAGCCGTAGCCATAGGTGACGCCGATGCACGGGATTCCGTTGAGGTGGGCGCCTTTGATGTCGTAGTCGCGGTCGCCGACCATGACGACTGTCGACTTGTTGGTGACGCCGAGGCGCTCCATCGACTGGGCGATTACCTGAGCCTTGGTCATCGACTCGTCGCCCAAGGGGATGCCACAGATATCACTAAAGTACTCGGAAAGGCCAAACTTTTCGAGGATTTTTTTGGCGTAAACCTCCGGCTTCGAGGTCGCGACGGCCTGGACGTAGCCAGCTTTGCGGAGCCTCTCGAGAGCTTCGGGAACGCCGTCATAGACGCTGTTCTCGAAGATGCCCTTGTCGGCGTAGTAGGTGCGATAAATCTTTATAGCGTTGTCGATTTCGCTCTCGTCCATCCCGAGGTAAACCCCAAACGACTCCCTCAGCGGTGGCCCGACAAACTTGAGGAGCGCCTTGTCGTCCCAGCCCTCAATGCCGAGCTCCCCCAGGCAGTATTTAAACGAGTTGACGATACCCCGGGCAGAATCGGTCAGCGTGCCGTCGAGGTCGTAGAGGATGTATTGGATTTTGGATTTATTTATCATGATTTATCCCTCACTTTCTATTTTGTCCACAATTTCAGTTCACCGTCAGGTGAACTGTTGCACATACCTCATCGCCCCCACCAATTCCTCAAACGTCCCAAACGAGCTTCTATAGAGCTCGAGCATTATGGAGCCGGAGAAGCCGGTGTCTTTGAGGGCTTGGATGAAGCGTGGGGTGTTGATGTCGCCGGTGCCGGGGAGGGTGCAGGTGGACTCTTGGTTATGGTCGGAGAAGTGGATGTGTTTTATGTTGGGAGAGAGCTGGTTTATGAAATCGTACGGGTCGTAGCCGCGACGGATGGCTTGCTTCGTGTCGAGAACGAAGCTCACATCGTCGCCGAGGGCGTTCTTCATTGCGACAAGCTGCTCGAGAGCGCCGGTGGTGCAGCGGTAGACGTTTTCCTGCAAGACAGTCTTCTGGTATTCTTTGGCGACGCCGTTCAGGCGACGGTAGCCTTCAATGACGACTTCGTCGGGGCCTTTGTCCTGATTGCCGTGGAGAATCAGATATTCGGCACCTAAGATATCCATCGCTTCGAAGTATCTGCGGTGATATTCCAGATAGTCCTGAATCCGACGCTCGTAGGGAGTGTAGAGCATGTATGTATCAATTGCTGCCGTGAACGGGTGAACCGACTTGCAGGTGCAGCCGTAGTCGTCCATCATCTTTTTAAGCTCCCTGACATACTCCGGCTTCGTTTCGGAATGAGTGTTCAGGAAGATTTCGACGTGTTTTACTCCCAAGTCGAGTAGCCTTTTGAGAGTGATTTCGGGATATTCGGGATAGCCACAGGCCACCGAAACTCCTACTTCTATTTTCTTGTTTGTATCTGATGCTGTGGACACTGATATCCCTCCCGATAAATTAAGCGGTGCAAGAGTTTCCTGCACCGCTTTTTGTGCCGGAAAACCGGCTTATTTCTTTTTCTTGGAAGAAGACTTCTTCTTGCTGGGAACTGCTGTATTAGCGCCTTCAGCCAAAGCCTTCTCGGCGTTCTTTCTGTCGATGTGGCCCTGCCATGTCGTCCAGAGAGTCGGAGCTATGCAGTTGGATGAATAAACACCCGAAAGAAGTCCGATGAGGAGCGGGAACGCGAAGCTGATGATAGAATCAACGTTGGCGAAGAGAGCTACAACGCAGATAGAAGCAACTGCGATGACGGTTGTTACTGTCGTGTGGACTGAACGGCCGAACGACTGGGTTACACTCATGTTTACGAGTTCGTCCAAGGACTTCTCAGTACCGTAGAGGTTTCTGTTCTCACGGATTCTGTCATAGATGATGATTGTCGCGTTGACAGAGTAGCCGAGGATCGTGAGGAGAACGGCTATGAAGTTCGAGTCGATGTCGAATCTGCAGATGGTTATGCAGGCGAATACGAAGAACATGTCGTGAACAAGTGCAACAACCGCACAGACGCCTGCTACCCAGCCACCGATCTTTCTGAAGCGGAAGCCGATATAGATGATCATTACGATTGCAGAAACAAGTACTGCGACCATGCACTTTCCGAAGAATCCGCTACCAGTCGAAGGATTAACGTCCTGAGAGCTGTAGAGGGTCAGTGAGCTCGAAGCGTATTCAGCCTCGAGAGTGTCGGTTAATTCCGCCTGAATCTCGGTGTCCATGCCAGTTGAATCGGCAAATGAAAGGGAGATAGTCTCGCTACCGTCGGAAACGCTTTCGCCATAGGAAATCTCGCAGGAAAGGCCGGTTATCTCCTGAGCGGTGGATGCGATGGCATTGCCATCAACCTCACCAGAATAGGAATAAGTAATGATGGTACCGCCCTTGAACTCGATTGCGACGTTTACTCCAAGAATAACTGCAAGGAGAAGGGTTATAACAATAACTGCTACGGAGAAGATATAGAAGTACTTCTTCTTCCCGACTACATCAAAGGTTTTCGTCATTCTTAACACCTCCGTACAGTTCAGGATTTCTGAGTTTCTTAAATCTTGAGAGCGAGCCGAGCATCAGTCTCGAGCAAAGTACTCCGAATATGAAGTTCATGATAACGCCGACGAGGAGGGTGTAACCGAACGAATAGATTGTGCCCTCGATTGTTGTCGGGAACATGAAGTAGATGGGCTTCATGATTGTTGCGATGATGCTGTCGGACGGTCCGAAAGCACCCATCAGGATTAATGCCACGAATACGATTGTGATGTTGCCATCAAAGATTGCTCTCCAGGCCTTCTGGTAGCCGTGTTCAAGCGCTGTGTCAAGAGTCTTTCCAGCGCGAAGCTCTTCCTTGACACGTTCAAACGTGACAACGTTAGCGTCAACGCCGATACCGACCGCAAGGATAATACCTGCAATACCGGGAATCGTGAGTGTGACACCAGAGATGTTTCCGAAGAAGCCGGTGATGCAGGCGACTGTTCCGACAACCTGTCCGAACAGAGCGATGCAAGCGACAACGCCAGGAAGCTTATAGGAAGCTATCATGTAGATGCAGATGATGATGAATGCAACCAGGCCCGCAATGAGCATGGTGTTCTTTGCGCCTTCGCCCATGGATGCTGAAATCGAGCGGAAGTTTGATGCCTCAAGAGCAAACGGCAGAGAGCCCGCACTGATCTTTTCGGCAAGTTCGCTCGCCTCTTCATAGGTGAAGTCGCCAGTGATCTGGCACTGTCCGTCGGTGATGGCGGAGCTTACTGTCGGGTAGGAGATGCAGGTGTTGTCCATCCAGATGGAGATGATGCCCTCTTCCTCAGCAAGTCTTGTGGTAGCCTCGGCGAATGCCTCGGTTCCCTCTTCGTTCAGCTCGAGAGCGACTCCATACTCATAGGTTCCGTCGCTGTCTTCCCAGAAAACAGCTGTCGCTGATGTGACCATGTCACCGGTGAGGATGATGTTGTCGGCAGTTGTGCCGGAGGGGTTGCCGTAGTCATCGGTTTCATAGCCCTCACGGAAGGTGAGCTGAGCGGTTTCGCCGAGCTCCTGAACAGCTTCCTCAGGGTCAAAATCTTCCTCGTCCGACTGCCACGGGAATCTTACAATAATGTCACTGTTTGAGTAGTCAACGTAAACCTCATAGTCGGTGATACCGAGGTTTACAAGTCTCAGCTCAAGAGCCGTCTTTGCAGCATCGAGCTCAGTCTGGGTAGCCTCAACATCCTCAGCTGGCGAGAAGGTTACCTCAACGCCACCGCTGATGTCAATTCCCCAGCGAATATCACTTACAGACTTCACAATAGTCGTAGTGATGTCGCCGTAGTAGGTGCTGACACCAAAGATGTTAAGCAGCGTGAAAACCACTAACAGCGCAACAACAATAAAGAAAACAGGCTTTTTAATGCGCCGCACTTCTGTTGCCTCCTTAGAATAATTTGTTAGTCAATGCTGTACTGAATATCCTGATTCCAAGGCGGACAGCTCAGACGGCATAATCGGTGACAGAGCGAAAACTCTGTCAAAAAGCACTAAGTGCTTCCCCTCGACAAGCGCAGGCGCTTCTCGAGTCCATACCCTAATAGTATAGCCAAAAGATGGACAAAAGTCAATAGGTAGTGGGGAATTTTTCACTTTGGGGCAGCATTGTTCCGATAATTCTGGAAATATTATTCCGTAAGGCTTGCTATTGTTCCGATGACGTGGTATCCCCCATTCAACTACTCATCAACGAAATTCGCCCGAAAAACAGCGGTTTTAAGGGCCTTTCACTCGGAAATCAGCCTTTTCCGTCAACTATCCGTCAACAAAATGTCACGCCCAATATGGTATATATTTTCGTGACTTTGCAGCAGCTGTCGGATCTGTAAGTTTAATCAGGCCAGCCTCCATCGTTTCTTTTATGATCCTCGACATAATCGCCTTGTTTTTCTCTTCAATTCCAAAGCGCTCTCTCAATACCGAATTCGTAACTTCTATTTCATTTACATAATAGTAGCATGTGGCAAGATAGCAAGTCCGAACCCGGTCTTCCTTCTTCCAGTCCCTGAGTCTCGGATACCAATATAGCTTCACCCGGGTAAAGCCTACGCTTGTCTCAACCTTTGGCGCAGGAATTTTCAAGTCGCCCATGCTTTCCTCAATGCGGTCAAATCCACTTCCACGTTCCTCACAAATTCTTGCTATCCGAAGAAACGAAGCCATTGATTCATTTCTCGCGTGGGGAGCTGTATCAATGATCCGATTCACGTCAACCAACATTCCGCCAGGATTCGACGCCTCGATTCTTGTTTCAAAGATTTCCATCATCGGGCCAGCTCCATGTATATCCAGCTGTTGGTGAATAATCAGATTGCTGACCATTTCACGGATAGCTTTCTCTGGGAACATCCTGTGTTCAATCCTGGAGCCAGATTCAATTTCCTCTCTTTGCGGAACAAGAGTATTGATGTAATCACAGATATCATCAAATTCCACTGCATATCCTTTGGTAAACACTTTTTCACGGAGTGCAGTCGTCCTGCCATTTCCTTTGTACTGAATAACCCGGATTGCTTTTCTCTTCAAACTTCTGAAATCATTCAGGTTCTTTGCCAGAAGCAATGCACCCATATTTGTAATTTCATAGTTCCCGTTGTCCATCTCTGTTATAAATCCCTCGTCAAGCATCTTGTGAATCATAGCAGATCGATTTGTCGGCAAGGGCAGCTTCAACAACGTATAGTAGGCAGCGCAATCAAGAAGTTCAGTCACTTCCTCCTCCGTAATGTTGGATGTTGCTGTACGAAGTTCATACGGTGTATTCTCGAATGATTTCCAGAGTTCCCGTTCCTTCTCTGGGAATTCTTTCAGCTTTTTCTTATAAGACCCTATCCGAATAAACTCCGTACCGCCAAAGCTAACTGGGCTTACAGTCGCCCTTGATATCTCAAGCACAACCACCTTTTTGCCATCAATCATGACTTCCGTAAAAATGAAATCCACTTTAGGCTCAGTCAGCCCAGCCAGCCAATTCTCAAGTTCCTGATTGCCTTTCTTAGCCTTTGCCGGAGAAAAGCTGGTACCAACTATTTCATGGGTAGCATCGTCAATACCCCACAGAAGGTATGCCTTGGATTTTCCATTCAATGTAGCAGAGTTACTCAACGCTGATATATACTCACCAATCATTTGCGGATTATCGTTATCACGCTTGAATTCAACCCATTCCGCCTCTGCAGAAAGCTTTCTTAACCTTTCTATCAATCTTTTGTAGTAATCCTCTGATTCTCGTACCATAAATCCTTCTCCCTTCTCTACAAATGCCGATTTAACGTTTTTCTACCTGCTTTAATTAGTATTATACCAAATCCCAATGCATATTTCAATCTTCCCTTACAAAATTCCGCCACAGCATCTTCTCAGCAAAAGATTAAGATTTCCTTAATTTTTCGCATCGGGATGGGTTAGTGTGTTGACAACATCCCCCTTAAAATGCTATAATCAATACACTATTAAATGTAAGGGGGACTTATCATGAGTTCTATCACACAAAACTACAAAGCAGCTTTCGATATTCTGAAGAAGAAGCCTGTGCTCCTCTGGGGGCTGTCGCTCCTAAGTAACTTCATTATCATCGTCGTTTTACTTTTGGGAGGAATCCCGATCATCACCGTTCCTGTCGCTCTCGTCCTTCAGGCGAGCCTGTCGGTTCTCTACCTCAAGGGCATAAGAGGCGAAGGAGTTGAAACGAAGAACATCTTCTGCGGCTTCACAAGCCTCAAGCAGGCGGTTCACGTTGCAGGCGGAATGCTCTGGATGGGGCTCTGGATCCTCCTCTGGGGGCTTATTCCTGTTGTCGGAATCGTCTTCGCAGTAATCAAGACCTATGAATACGCCTTCACTCCGTATATCTTAATCACTCGTCCCGAAGTCGAGGCGATGGAGGCTCTCAAGGAGTCGAAGAAGATGACCAAGGGCTTCAAGGGCAAGATGTTCGGCGCTCAGGCTCTGGTAATCGTCGCAATCTGGGTTTGCGCCATCATCCTTGGCGTCTTCTCCGCAATCCCCTTCATCGGCGGTTTGTTCGGAGTTATCCTCTTCCTGCTCATCGTCGCAGTGGTTCTCTTCTGCCCGATTTTCTTCGGACTTGTAAGCGCGAAGTTCTATGAAGACGCGTTATACGCAGCCCTCCATCCGGCACCGATGCCTCAGCCACAGCCTCAGGCTCCCTACAACTTCGACCCCTACACCGGCCAGCCGGTTCAGCCCCAGTTCCAGTACGGCCAGCCCGACAACATTCCTCCAACCCAGCCCGCACCCCAGCCCGACGACAACTTCCCCAAGACTCAGCCAGCGCCGGTCTATAATCCCGGCGATGAGCCACAGGTCAACCAGAACCCTTCTGAAGGCGAAGGCCCGACCAGAATCTGAGATTAGGATTTGGAATTTTGGATAATAAAAAAGAGCTCCACGTGGGGCTCTTTTTTAGAACAATTCTGAATGGCTTCCTATACGTTGAAGAAGCAAGACGAGAATATCCTCTTCTTTCTTATAAATCAGCAGCCAATCGGACTCAACATGGCACTCCCGGAAGTTGACATAGTTGCCCGTCAGGTTGTGATCCCGAAATTTTGCGTCAAGCACCTCATCGTTTGCAAGCTTATCGATAACCTCGAATAACAAATCGATGTCCCTGTTTTGCTTCTTAGCAAGCTTCAGATCTTTTTTGAACTGCGTTGTGAATCTTACTTCATATTTCATATGTCGAGTGCTTTCCTCAGTTCCTCAATACTTCTGTATCCCTTCGCAGACGGGTCTTTGAGAATTTCCTCGCCTTCGCGGAAGGCTGCAAGAGTCGTTTCATTCGGAACATCTGCCTTGACTTCGAACGGCAGGCCGTTTGCTCTGAGCGATTGCCTCAGAAAAATATTGACCGCAGTCGACATGTTGAGCCCAAGGCTCTCGAAAAGATTTTCGCATCTCGTTTTAACTTCCTCATCGGTACGAACGTTAATATTCGTCATGCCCATAACGTAACACCTCCTGATGATGTTGTGATACTATTATAGCACAGTATATGTAAAATTGCAAGCTCTTTTTTTGCACAACAAATCCATCTGAATGAAAACGCAAAATCCGTCTGGGTAAATAAGACGAATTCGTCTGAATGAGGCAGAGAGATTTGAAAACGGGCAGGTTTTTCTTGACACGAGCGCCCATTTCATGTTACTATAACTAAAAAGGGGGTTACCGTAATGATTAATTTGAAACCATCCGACTATCGCGGCCCTTGGTTGGCGGAGGGGATTGAAACTGGCGTCGCCATCGGCTTCTTTCCGAGGGAGTTCTACTGCCTCGACAACTACAGTGCAAACAAGATTGAGTACGACGGCTGGATCTACGGGACGGTCGAGGAGGCCTACCAGGCCAGCGCTTTCAAGGGCGTCGCCGAAGACGTTGTCGAGCTAATCCGCCAGGCAAAATCGCCCTACGAGGCGAAGCAGATTTCTCTTGCACATAAAGACCGCAAGCGCCCCGACTGGGAGACTGAGAAGGTCGTCGTGATGGAGGAGCTGCTACGCGAAAAGGTCCGGCAGCACCCGTATGTCAAGGAAATGCTCCTCAAGACCGGCGACAACCTCATCGTCGAGGACTCCCCGAAGGACAGCTTCTGGGGTTGGGGCCCGACCAGAGATGGGGAGAATCGCATGGGAAAGCTGTGGATGAAGATAAGGGAGGAAATCCGCAGCGAAAGCAACTAAACCAGCACAAAAGCCGAGACCATCTGGCCTCGGCTTTTTTCATGTCAGAACACCCTCGTGCAGACGAAGTAAATCAGTCCATACACAACTCCGGCTGCTGTTCCGTAGAGTATTACTGGTCCGGCAATCGTAAATATCTTCGTTCCGACGCCCAAGATCCAGCCTTCTGTTCTGAATTCAATAGCTGGGGAGGCCACTGCGTTGGCGAAGCCTGTCATCGGGACCAGGGTCCCGGCTCCACCGTGCTTCGCGACCTTCGGGTAGATTCCGAAGCCGGTGAGGATTACCGAGCAGAGCACCAGCGTTATCGACGTAAACGCAGCCCTTTCGTCCTCAGACATGCCGAGCCATGTGTAAAAATCCCCGATTCCCTGCCCTATCATGCAGATAATCCCGCCAATCGCAAACGCCTTCGGCACGTTAAACCAAGCCTTCGAAGGCGCTTCGGCATCCTTGGCAAGCTCGCTATATTGCTTGTTAGATAAATTCATGGTCAAGACTCCTTTTTGGGGATAGTATTTGCGGGGATTGGGAATTTATGCGTGGAAGTGGCTATTTGTCGCCTTCGGCGACCGCTCGCTTCGCTCGCGCCCTCTCAGTCGGCTTCGCCGACAGCTCCCCCAGAGGGGGAGCCGAGATTTCCTCTTGTACAAAGCTTTTCCTGAGGCAGGAACTTGGCTCTCCCTCTGGGAGAGCTGGCAGTCGCGAAGCGACTGACTGAGAGGGCGCTCGCCCCTTCGGGGCGAGCGCTGCGATTTTCGCCTTCGGCGAAATCGCGTCGCCAGCTAAGCTGGCGACAACTGCCAAGGGTGTGGCTCCCCAAAAAATTCCCCCACTAAACCGTGAGGGAATTTTAATGCAGTTGAAATTATCCAACCAAGCCAGAACGTGCCAAACCTTCGGTGAAGTACTTCTGCAAGAAGATGTACATGACCAGAATAGGCGTGATTGACAGCAAGCACCCGGCTTCCAGCCAAACAATCTTTCGTCGTGTACCTACCTGTGCATTGTTGAACAGCTGGGCATCGAGCGTTGCTGACAGCTTTTGCAGCTGTAGCGCGACCGTATGGTTGTTGATGAAGAATGTGGATGAAACGTAGTAGTCGTTCCAGTACCAGACTATCGAGAAGAGGAATACTGTCAGGAATGCTGAAGAAGCATTCGGGACCATAACTCTGATGAAGGTCTTGAACGGTCCGCAACCGTCGAGGTATGCGGCATCCTCGAGCTCCATCGGGAGTCCTCTGAAGAACTGGCGGAAGATGTAGATGAAGAGTCCTGAACGGATACCGTTCGCGAATATCGCAGGGACATACATTACAATCTGATTATCAATCAACGATATGTAATGCGTTCCGTTCGACGCTGTCATTATCGTGTTTCCTAGGAACGTCGTCGCGCCGGCTCCAGCCATCACCTCTACAAGTCCGAAGCTCTTGAAGTATGCCCACTGGAGGTAGAGAGGAATAACGGTGATCTGTGCAGGAACGATGATCTGCATGATTACGATTCCGAACATCAGGCTCTTTCCCTTGAAGTTGAATCTTGCGAAGCCATAGCCTACAAGAGCACAGCTTACAACAGAGAGAAGCGAGCAGACGAGGTTGAGTCTGATGGTGTTGAGAAGCGTATTTCCGAAGTCCATAACGTCCCAGACATCCTGAAGGTTCGAAAGTGTGAACGACTTAGGAATCCATACGACTGACGGGTCGTTCATCTGAGCGCTCGGTCTGAAAGCGGTCGAGAGCATGTAGATGAGCGGATAGAGGATTACGAAGCAGAGTCCGAAGAGGATGAGGAATCTGGCAATCGGCCAAACCCATCCCATTATTCTTCTGCGACGGAGATACCACAGGTACTTAGGATCAAGCTGGCGCTCATCAAGCGTTCCGTTTTTCTTGGCTTCCTTATAAGCCTTTTCCTTTTCCTTAAGATGCTGTCTGCGCTCCTTCTCAAAGAGCTTTTCTGCCTTTTCGGTGCTCATTTCCTTTTTACGGCGAGGCTTCTTTTCCTTTACAGGCTTCTCTTTGACGGCCTTTTCCTTTACGACCTTTTCTTTCTTTTCTTTAGCCACTGTGATTCCCCCCTTTATACTTCGTAGTAGATATGCTTGTTAATGACAGCAAGGACAATTCCGAGGACTACAATTACAATCAGGAAGTAGATCCAGGCGAGTGCTGCGGAATAGCCGTGGTTCCAGCTGGAGGCCTCCGAGAGAACCAACGTCATTACCTCGTTATCAGTAGCAATGAACGAATCAACAATCGTATAAACAAGGTTTGTAACGATCATCGGGCTGATGTAAGGAAGAGTGATCTTCCAGAAGAACTCCCATGCGGTAGCACCCTCGATGGATGCTGCCTCTCTTGCGGAGACTGGAATGTTCTGCAAGGCTGAGAGGAAGATGATGATCTGAATACCTGAGTTCCAGACGAGGTTGAATACATCTGATGTAATCAACGTTATCATCTCAGTGACCGTGTCGCTTATGTTGTAAACTCCCAGGAACGTCAGGAGTCCACCTGCCATATCCGTCTCGAACATTGTCGAGAAGGCTTCTGAACCACCTGAATAACCTGAGGTGTCCATATCGCCGTTGATGATACTCATAACCGGGCCGGTTGCGATGATAACCGGGAGGAAGAATACCGCACGAGCGAAGGTTCTTCCGTGGAACTTCTGGTTAAGAATAACCGCTACGAACAGCGAGAATATCAGGATAACCGGCGTTGACCAGAGTGTCTCACCAAGGACATTTATGAGCGCGGTCGTGTAGTCAGTGTCGACCGTGAACGCGTCAATGTAGTTCTGGAGTCCGACAAACGTGGTCTTCATGACGCCGACTGTAACCTCGGTCGTATTGAATGAGTACCAAAGTGATGTGATGAGCGGCTTTAAGAAGAGCCAGATGGTTCCCAAAATCCAGATGGCCAGGAACCCATAGCCATACAGCGCTTTACGCCTCTCATAAGGGATTTTCATACCCTTTACTTTCTTTTCCTTCGGAGGCTTGGCGGATTTCTTTGAAGCCTTGTCAGTGGCCTCCACAGCGGTTTCTTCTACTGCTGCCTCTTCGAGAACCTTATCGGTATCCTCGATAACCTCTGACTCAACGATCTCAGCTTCATTTGCTAATGTATCAGCCATTCAATATCCCTCCTTCGTCAACATAGTCTGAATAGTAATAGGTCTTTCCGTTCGCCGTGATTTCGCCCGTTGAAAGGTCAACTGTCGTCACATAACCGTTTTCATAGGTTGTTGTGATTACATTGCCGTCGGTCTCATATCCGGTGATTACGGAATCGGAAACAGGTGCCAAAATTTCTGCAGCAAGCTCATATTCAGCAGCAGCCTGTTCAAGCCAGCCGTCATAGTTTGCGTAGTAGAGGTCGATGTAATCGGTGTCCTCAATCTCGGTTGTTTCCTCATAGATGAAGGTATACTTGACATAAGAGCCGGAAGCAATAGCCTTCAGGAAGAGCTCCATTGAATCGGCTGAGCTGTTGATAGCCTCGGTCGAATAAGGAATGTAGCCGTGGAGCACGATCTGTACGAACGGAACGTCCTCGTCGAAGATCTTGAACTGGCTCGACTGGAGCGTCAGGTTCTGGATAACGTCAACGTAGCTATAGAGGTAAGCGTTCGGGCTGTCGGCGATGATCTTGTCAACAACTCCTGCGATTTCCTTGTAGTATTCGATGATGTACTGAGCAGTAACCTCGCGGTTGGTGCGGTTCTTTGTCGAGTAGTCGCCCCAGAGGGTGTTTGCGAAATCTCCGAGTCCGGCGCCTGGGAGGTCATACTTCTCAAAGTTCTTTGCAACCTTGCTTGACAGCTTCGAGATGGATCTCGGCGAGAGAAGTGCCGAAGCAACTCCTGAGTTCGGTGTGCCGTAAGCTATGTTGTACTCATAGGGTCTTGCGTAGGACTTCGATACACGGTAAGCCGTGTTGAAGAGTGTCCAGAAGCCGTTGCCATTTGAGGAGAAGGTGTAATCACTGATCGAACCGTAGAACTCAGCGTTGATGCTCTCGCAGTACTCGATGAGGTCTTCAAGATCGCTCTTGCCTCCGAGGACTGACGCGACGCTCTTCGCGGTGTCGAGTTTGTCTGTCATCGAATCGGTGGTCCAGTCGTTGTAGTTGACTACGAACTGGTCAACTCCGAGCTCAACGAGCTCTTCGAGGATCTCAGCTGCCTGATCAAATGTTGTGAAGGCAGTCTTGAGGTTTACGGGGATACCCAAAATCGACTTCGACTTCAGGGTTCCGCCATAAAACTCAACAAAGAGTGGAGCGTAGTCCGATTCAGTCTTCTGTGTGAGGCCTTCCTCTTCGATGAGGTAGTCTCTGTAGACATCTGCTACCTCGGTGATTGATACTTCTTCCTCTTCAGAGGTTACCCAGTAGTATCTCACGCCGAGCTTCTCAACAGCTATCGTTCCGTCGCCCTTTTCAAACATGATGATCGAGCTTGAGCCGCCAGACATGCTGTAGGTATCGGTTGAACGGAGTGTGAATGAGAAGTAGCAGTAGTTATATCCGCAGTTGTTGTCAGTGTTGTAAGCAACAGCTGCGTTCTCCGATGCGAATGTATCGCCTTCGGTTGCTACCATTACGAGACCGTCGCTTCCCTGAACCATCGCCATAACCGGCATGTAAACCTGCTCGGTTTCATCAGGCTGGAGGTCCGTGACGTCGGTTGTATCTCTTCCGTAAATGGTGGATGAATAGTTGGAGTAGTTCGACTTGCCGTTGTTCAGTCTGATGATAGCGCCTGAGCCGTCGGCTACGAGCATGTAGCCGGAAGCTTCGCTGTCAGCAGCACCGAAATAGGGGTTCATGGCAAGCTCTGTGAGGATAAGTACGTCAGAATCGGATTCCTGAGCATCCTCACCATCAACATATCCTGCCTTTTCAACAATTTCATTCGTGTTTACGTAGCAGTAAAGATATGTATCTTCAAGAACATAGTAAACAGGAACGGTTGCCTTGGCTGAGGAGAAGGTGTAGGTGATCTTGACTCCGTTGTCTATAAGCTCAAATTCGGTGTCTTCCTTGTCGGTCGACTGTCTGTAGGAGTAGACGTATGCCGAAATGATGAGGTCGGTTGCGTTGCCGTATCTTACGGCGATGTTGGATAAACGGTTTTCCTGAAGTGAGGACTTGGTAGTAGCGTCGTCAAGCAAAGCGTTGACAATGTTTGACCACCATACCTTGCCGGAGGACTTGATGTAGAGACCGATTCTCTCGTACTCTCTGTCGAGGTACATGATAGCTTCGTCATTCTCGGCGACGACTTCTGAACGGGCAATCTCTTCCTCGTCACTTACGTAAGCCACGGTTTCTTCTTCCTCTTCCTCTTCTTCAGAGTCAGAGTCAGAATCCTCGTCCTCGGAAGCCTCTTCAGCTTCCTCGGCTTCTTCTTCCGTTTCTTCTTCGGCTTCAGCTTCCTCGGATTCTTCCTCTTCGGAAGCTTCCTCTTCAGCCTCGGTTTCCTCGACAACCTCTTCGGCTGCCGTGACTGTCTCTTCCGTTTCCTCTTCAGCGACCGCTGTGAAGACGGTCATTGACAGAAGTATTGTCGTAACGAGCAGCATGGCGATCAGTCTGAGAAATGTATTTTTCATATCAGTTGCACTCACCTTTCCGCCCACTAACTTCTCACTCTATACAGTATTTCAGTATAGATAGTGTAGAAGAAGACATATACCTGCTGGAAGAGCGACAGAAGCAGTACGAGCAAGCAAAGCATGAGGAGCATACCGACTAATGTCAGAACTATACAGAGGAACGTTTTTGTGTAGGAATACTGATGGCACGCCTTCATGCCAGTTACCATGAGCACTACCGACCATGCAAGACCAACGTAGAATATAGCGCTGGACCAGATGGACTCATCAAGAGTAAGGAAGTAGGTCATGAATGTAGAAATGATCGAACATACGATGTAGGGAACGAGAGCGTATGCAGAGTAGATTGCTACTCTACGCATGTTTCCTTCACCGTCAAGGAGCGTACAGAACGACCAGTTGGATACGACCCAAGCGACGTAGTAAACAACACTCTGGGTGATAATCGGAACAATATTGAATACGTCCGAATACGCTGCCATGTTGAAGGCGAAACCGCCCATACGCTGGTTGACTATCTGAGCAACGAGGAAGAAGAATACGATAACAATGCTGATGACCATCGAGCCCTGCTTCTTCCATCTCATATCCTCATAGCCTTCGATCGGATGGAAAATGACGTGCTTCAGCCACTGAATCGGCGTCATATCATAGACCATTTACTGCTCCTCCCTTCTTGTTTTTTGTAAAGAGTCCTGTGATTATATTCACAAGCTTTTTGATACCATTTCCGATAAGTCTGAAGAGTCTCCGCCAGAGGTGATCGGGGATCTTCCCTCTCTTCTGAAGCATTCTTACAACTAAGTAAGCTATGATCAGAATCGCTATTACTATAACCGCTGCGGTGAAGTTATCTCTCATGAGGTCCTTACGATAGTACTCGAATGCCTTGTCGTAGTCCTCATCGTCATAACCTGCCTTGAAGTACTTCATAGCTTCCTGGTACTGATCCTGGTTGAGGAGTGCTCTACCGATTGCGATGTAAGCCATGTTGTAGTTACCATCGCGCTTGAGGATTTCCTGCCAGAGCTCGAGTGAGTCTTCATAAAATCCTTCGTTGTACATCTCAGTTGCTTCGTGAACATAGGAACCGAAGAGTGTTTCTGAGAAGACGGTTATGTCGTTGTTACGTCCATCGAGGATGTAGATCTTGTCGCCATAGCTCTCGATAGCGTTCGGGTTATCAAATCCGCCGTTCTGGTCTTCCTGGTCGCATCCGAAGATGAAGAGGAGGTTGAACTCACGGTCATACTGGAAGATACGTCCCGAAGTGTAGTCGAGGATATTGACGATTCCGTTATCGCCTATCGAGATATCGGTAAGTCTTGTCGAGTAGGTTGTGCCGGAGTAGGTTACCGACGTCTGGTCGCCGAATACTATCTCGGCACCATTCTCGGTACGGGAGATGATGTTCTCACCTGCAGGGTTCAGCTTCTTTACAGCGTCGGTTGTCGTGTTGGCAGCCTCGGTAACTGTGTAGATGAAGCCCTGATCGTCGATATCGAAGTTAGCATACTCAACAGGAGTAGCCTTTGTAAGTGTTGCGGACTGGGATTCGGTTGCTATTTTTCTCCACATCTTGTTGATTACGACAGTCGCCGTAACCTCAACCTTGTTGGCTCCGAAGTAGCCTAAGAAGGAACCTGAAGCGGAGTACATGATAGCGCCCTTGTTAACTGCCGGGCAGATAACGTAAACGTTCTTTGCAGCGTCTACGAGGACCTTCGTGCAGTAGAAGGATACTGAATCGTAAAGCTCGGAATCAGGTCTGGTGTATTCCATGATAATCTCGCAGTCCTGATTGCACTTTATAACTCTCTGGTTATCTCTGTCGGCGATGTACATGATGTCGTCCTCGTCAACGTAGATACCATAGGGGCTCTTGAGGGTGTTGGCCTCTGTAACCTCAACGGTGCCATCTTCAAGGGTGGTCTCAGTTGTTATTGAGCTTCCTGTGAAGGTCTTGAAGCAAGCTAAGAGGTTAAATTCAAGGTCGGTCTTGATTATACGGTTGTTGCCGGTGTCAACTATGTACCATTCCTCGTTCTCGGAAAGGAAGAAGTCCTTGGCATCCGACAGTGTAGCCGGTTCATCCTCTGAGATGAAGAACTCGCTGTCGGGGTCAGAAAGCTGGTCAAGTCCTATGTCAGCGCCGGTTATAGTGTCTGTGACCTGATAACCGTTCTGAGAGGGGACAGCCTCTTTCCACGCGTTATAGTTGTAGGATGTGTACGGGTCGTCGGCGAATGCGGTTACAGCCATCGTGACCATAAGCATTACTGCGAGGAGCATACACAGTGCCCTTTTTAGGTTAAATTTCGTCACTGCTTATCACCTGTCTCCTTTTCTATAGTAGTCGTGCCCATAGGCTTAATCCTTCATACCTGAGCTTGCCATTGTCTCCATGACGTTGGACTGTGCTACAAGGAAGATGATAAGCGGAGGAAGCATAAGCACTACCGCGGAAGCGTAGATGATACCCTGACGTGCAATACCTGAAGCTGCCAGCTGGTTCATGATTGTCGGAAGAGTCTTTAACTGCTCCTCGTAAACGAGTGAACCGCCCTGGATGTTCCATGCACCCTGGAATACGTAAATGATAAGGGTTGCAATTGCAGGCTTCTGGTTAGGAACGATTACCTGCCAGCAGATACGGAAGTGTCCCGCACCGTCAACCTTGGCTGCATCTATGATGGAGTCATTGATGGTTGACATACTCTGTCGCATGAGGTAAAGGCCCATTGACGTTGCGATATTCGGGAGAATCAATGCCCAGTAGGTATTGATGAGTCCCAATGCTGCGATGACTATGTACTGCATGATCCATGTCGCTGTCGAGGAGAAGAGGAGTGCATTTACAACAATTGAGTTGAGAGCACCATATCCGGGGAAGCGGCACTTTGACAGTGCATATGCTGCACAGCAAACTACGAAAACGTGGATAATTGAAATTACTACTGTGATGAATACCGAATTGAATACGTATCTCGAGAAAGGAACCCAGAGGTTACCTGCAACCTTGAAGAGGTTGGAGAAGTTTTCGGTAGTCGGATTGATTACATAAAGTCTCGGCGGGAAGACGAACAGCTCACTGATCGGCTTCAAAGACTGAATGATTGAGTAGTAGAGCGGGAATATCATGAATATTCCAAGGAGAGCCAGAAGGATGAAGATCATTATGTCTCCGCCCAAGGAGCCATTGATATGCTTGCCCTTTGACTTCTTGACGTGGACCTTTTCAATGTTGATCTTAGCCTGTCTTTTTCTCAGCTTCTCTACTTCTTTTGCTTGCTTCTTCGCAAGCTTATCCTGGTCAACTCTTACATCTGATGCCATATTACTTTTCCACCCCCTTAATCATCTGTGTATCTGCTCAGAATCTTACGTATGAAGTAATTCGTTATCAGCATTACCGCGAAGAGCACCAAGCATATTGCACTCGAGTAGCCCATCTCGTATCGGATCGTGCCGTAGTCCTGAGCGTGGTTCATGACTGTGTGAACTGCGTAGTCGGTCGAAGGAAGTCCGCAGAGCGTTGAACCTACGGTACCGCAGGTGAAAGCTCCTGAGATTGCCAGGACCGCTGCGAACAGAAGTGAGGGGCCCATCGCAGGGATTGTGATGGTGAAGAGCTCCTGGAATCTGTTCTGGATTCCTTCGATAGCTCCCGCTTCATAGAGGGAGTTATCGATATTCTGGAAGCCTGCACGGAGTGCAAGGAAGCCTGCACCCATCGACGACCAGAGCTGGACGACGATTACAACACCCATCATGTAGCTTGTATCCGTCAGCCACTGTATGGCGTTGTTGATAATTCCTAAGTCCATAAGAACTGAGTTGAGGTATCCATAGGAGTCACCTGAGAAGATGAGCTGCCAGATTACGTATGCTGACGGTGTCATTGACGGAGCGTAGAATACGAATGTGAAGAATACCTTGAAGAACGGGTTCATCTCGTTGATGAGCCATGCAAGAAGGAAGCTCAGAACGTAGGAGAACGGACCTGTGAATACTGCGAAGATAAGTGTATTCCTGATAGCTGTCATGAATACATCATCATTTACAAACAGCGAGTAGAAGTTCTGAAGTCCGATGTACCTTGGTGCCTGTACGAGGTTGAAGTTCGTAAGACCCAAAGGAAGCGTCATGATAACAGGAACAAGTGTGAAGACAATAAACAGTGCGAAGAACGGAAGCATCATCAGGTACACAGTTTTATTCTGCTTGATGAGGTGCCAGGTATAGGCGGCTTTGCTCTCCGTATTTATCGGCTTGACGGCTGTTTGCTCTTTTTTAGCCTTTGCCATGAAACTTACTCCCTCCTTTATTCAAGTGATGAGATGTCAATTCCCAACTCTTCGTACTTTCTCGTGATTTCATCGTTGATGTCTCTGTTGTACCAGAGCAACGTGTCTCTCGGGTTAGCGTAGTTGTTGACGACTTCTCTGAATGCGTTGGTTATGTTACGTGTAACAATGTAGGTTGCCGGTATGAGTCTCATCTCGACAGTTGCATTCATCTGCTCTAAGATGAGTGTGTACTCGGACTTGGACCATGAGAGCTGTGTAAGAGCTTCCTGGTTTGCGGTGTCGAAACGTCCCATCGGGCCTAAGAGAGCTTCGATTGAACGGCCGTACTGAGCCTGAATATCTGCTGAAGTGAACCACTTGATGAGCTCCCATGCATCCTCACGCTGCTCCTGAGAGAGCTTCGAGAAGATGATAGCGCCGTTGGAGGTTGAAGTTGTTGCGTGGTTGACAGTTCCGTCTTCCTGAACGGTTCCGGGTACCAGAGTGAAGTCCCAGAGACCTCTGATTTCAGGTGCTGCGGTGTAAACCTGGTTGTAGAAGGTGTAGCCGGTGATGATTATCGGGTACTCACCAGTACGGAATCTTGAGAACTGGTCGAAGGTCTGCTCGAAGGAGTAGAGTGTGTAGAACTCTGTCCACATTTCGAAGCACTCAACAGACGTGATGTCGTCAAACGTCGTTGCGGTCTTGTTCTCATTATAGTAGTCCATTCCGTTCTGGACCATGAATGTAGCATAAGCATCGAAGTTGAAGCCAACGCCCATGTAGCTACGCTGAATGGTCGGGAGCATTTCGATGAGCTCATCCCATGTCTCTGGCGGTTCGTCAAATCCGAACGATTCGAGTACGTCGGTTCTATAGAACATCATCGAGAAGGTCTGAGAAATCGGTAGTCCGAAGACCTCTCCGTTGTATGTATACAGCGTCATAACGTTGTCGGAGAATCTTTCGATTACCTCTTCGTAGTCGTCAAACTGCGATACATCTACCAGGCAGTCACGGATTGCCAGCTGTAGTGGTAGGTCGCCACCTACGAAGAGCGCAACGTCAGGTCCCTTTCCGGCAAGTGTTGCCTCAATGATACCGCCCTGAACAAGGCTTACATTGACTGCAATTCCCGTCTCCTCAACGAAGTAGGAGTCGATAAGTTCCTTGACGATCTGAGCCTGGTCACGGCCGAGGGAAACCCAGACTTCAAGGGCATCCTCGCCACCAGTGGAGAGGTTGTTATAATCCTCGAAGAAGGAAGCGATGAACTGATCCCAGCTGAACTGGAGCGACTTGAAGAACTTTTCATCGGTTGATGTGAACTCAACATCAGCAGAAGTGATTTCGATGAAGTCAACCTCGAGATACTGGCTGCGGTAGTCGGTCATCCACTGAGAAAGTGCGGTGATATCGTCCTTGAACTGATCAAGCTTTGCAGGGATATCGTCAGGACGATCGATCATCTTGTCAAGAAGCTTTGCCATTGTTTCAAGGGAAACTGCTTCAGTACCAGAGGTTCCTGCGATTTCCTCGATCTTTTCCTTAAGAGCTCTGAGCTCATCAGCATAGGTCTGGAAGTCATCACGGAGGTCAGGAATCTGCTTGTGAACCATGTAGTCGGTGTACTCGTCAGGGTCAGAACCTGTGATCATGAGGATCTGTCTGTAGTAGCTGTTGAGGTAGTAGACGAGGTCATCAAGTTCTCTCATGATGTCGCCGATGTCGCCAGGAACAGCTTCGAGTGTCAGGGTGTGCTCGCCTGCTTCAAGGTAGAAGTAAAGGGTGTCGCCATCTTCATCGGTAGGAGTGGTGACCGACCAGTTGTTCGAGTAATAGAACTTGACAGCCTCTGCCTCTTCGCAAGGAATTTCGCCGTCTATATAAATGGTACGGTTGGAGAAGAGTCCTCTCATTTCATCCTGAATAGCACGGATTCCGATCTTGACCCAGCCGGCTTCCTCCATCGTGAACGTCCATGTGACGCTCATTCCAGAGTCCTTCCAGGTCTCGGAACCTATTGTGTTATAAACCTGCTTCGAAGAAGCTGCAGGAGAGGTGAGATAAGTGGAACGGTCCTGTGTAGGATAGAGGGTTACATCAGATGTGTAGGTGCAATCTTCACCCTCAAGGAGGATGTAGACGCCGGTTGTAGCGGAGGCTACAGACTCATCTGTGGTAACTGTGTCGACTTCGGTGAGAGAAGCAGGTTCTTCCTCGTTGAAGAACTTGAGGTAAGAAATAGCGAATCTTGCCTTGTCGGACACGATTGTGATGGTATGCTCGCCTTCAGTGAGGTAGAACTCGAGCGGGTCGTTGTAAAGACCGTCGGTGTCCTCAAATGTGGTCGTCTGCCAGGAAAGCGACTCCTCAAGGGTAGGTCTTACCTGGTTGCCGGTAGCATCAGTTCTGAAGCTGCGGTTGCCGTCTTCGTCATACTCATAGGAGTCCTCAGAGATAGCCCAAAGCTTGCTTAAAAGGATTCTCTCTGCGGTTGAATACTGAAGCTCGCCGTCGATGTAGAAGGCGATTTCAATATCGTTTGCGGTGCTCGCAAGAGCGTAGTACATGCTCTCTACGTTGTAGATTCCTGCTTCCGAAACGCTGAATGTGTAGGAGACTTCTGCTTCCTCAGCGGAGAGAACAAGTGCCTCTACTCCGTCGATGGTGTCAACATAAGCCTCTGAGTCGTCGGTAACGGAGGTGTAGTCAACGCCGTTAATGACGATTTCAGTGTCCGGTCTTGGGTCATCTGCATGATTGCCGTAGAAGGTCGAGTAGCTGTTGGCTCTCGATGCATCATCAATGGCCTGTGCGGATGTTTCGGAAACACTGGTTGAAGAGGTCGACGTTGATTCTTCTTCGGATGTGTCGCTATCCGCATAAACAGTACCCACAAACGGCACCATCATACAAAGTGCAAGCATAAGCGATACTATACGCATGAGCAGTCTATTCCCGAACCTATTGTCCCCGAACAGTTTGTTTTTCACTGTGGTATCCACCTTTCTTCTAAATTGCTTCGACCGTTTTGCGTACAGGTTTCGGCCGAATGCTTCTATTCTTCCTTACAGGTTATAAAAAGTTTATTCCGCCTTACGGATGTAAATCCGCTCAGCTTCTTTGTCAAGGTCAGCCTTGACTCGGTCGCCACCCTTCATTCCAAGCTCTTCCATGTACTCCTTTGGAAGCTGGAGTCTTCCAGTGCGGTCTAAAACCACAAGCTCCTCTGAAATGAAGTCCGGCTCGCCCTCCACTACCGATTTGGCCACTGCCTCTTCGGCATCTTCACGGGCTTGCGCCTCCTGAAGAATTTCCGCGTGCGTCTTCTTTATGATTTCACTGGACGTTCTGCCGTCCCTTATGGATATAACTCTGTCAATCTGTTTTGCGAGTCTCATGTCGTGGGTTACGATTACGATCGTTATCCCTCTCGTGCGGTTGAGGTCCTTGAAGACCTGCAGTAGCTGGTCGGATGTCTTTGTGTCAACAGAACCTGTCGGTTCGTCAGCTAAGAGAATCTGCGGATTATTCGCAAGGGAAATTGCAATCGCAACTCTTTGCTGCTCGCCTCCAGACATCTGATCAAGCCTTGAATTTATTCTGTGGGATAACCCCACCGCGTCAAGAAGCTCAAGCGCTCTGTCCCGCCTGTTCTTCTGCCCCTGAAGGAGCATCGGAAGCTCAACGTTCTGCTCGGCGGTGAGGTATGGGACAAGGTTTCTCGCGTTATTCTGCCAGACAAACCCGACCATGTTGCGCTTATAATCGATGTAGTCCTCTTCCGAAAACTTGAGAAGATTTCTGCCGTTTACAAGGAGTGTTCCTGCCGAAGGCTTGTCGAGCCCTCCGAGCATGTTTAAGAGTGTTGATTTGCCGGAGCCAGAGGTTCCGACTATCGCGACGAGCTCACCTCTTTTGACCTTCAAGTCGAGTCCCTGAAGTGCAACGACTTCAATCTGCTCGGTCTTGTAAATCTTTACGAGGTTCTCGCATTCAATAGCATACTCCGTAGTTGGAGCGGTTATCTCCTGAAGATGCTCAAGCTCACGCTGCTTCTTTTTTGACAGCTTCTTTTCTTTAGGCTGTTTTTCTTTTGGCTCTTTGGATTTCTTCTTTGGCTTCTCCGTGGCCTCAGGAGTCACTTCACTTGTGGAAGCTTCCTCAACAGTGGCTTCAGCTGAAGGTTCAGCCTTCTCCTCTTCAACTGCGGTCTCGGGAACTGCCTCTTCCAAAACGGTGTCTTTCTCGTCAGTCAATAATCTCACCGTCCTCCAAAGTGTAAACCCTGTCGGCAATCTCTAACAGGCTCGGGTCATGAGTGGTCATGACTATGGTCATTTTTTCTGAGATTACGAGTCTTTTGAACAGCTCTACAACGTGGTGACTCGTTACGGTGTCGAGCTCGGCTGTCGGCTCATCGGCAAAAATTATTCTCGGCTGGTGAGCGAGAGCTCTCGCTATAGCGACTCTCTGCTGCTCGCCTCCTGAAAGCTCGCCAGGACGGTGGTTCATTCTTTTCGAAAGCCCAACCTCCTCGAGGCACTTCTTTACTCTTTCGTCCCGCTGTGCAAACGGGAATTTTGAGAGCCTCAGTCCAAAGTCGACGTTTTCGTAGGCTGTCATCGAGGACATAAGAGCGACCGACTGGAAGACAAACGCCATTTTGTAGCGCCTGAGCTCGTCTCTTTTCGAGTCGGAGAGCTTTGTTATGTCAACTCCATCGAAGAAGACTTCGCCCTCTGTCGGCCTGTCAAGAGCTCCCAAGAGGTTTATAAGCGTCGTTTTTCCTGAGCCGGAGCGACCCTTTAAGATTGTGAGTCCGCCCTCGTTAACCGTTATGTTGATGTCATGAAGCGCGTGAACAACGCTTCCGTCGCCGATCTGAAAGTCTCTGCTCAGACCGTGTGTTGCTATAATTGTTTCCATTCGGTCTCCTCCGAAATAGGGTCTGGGGCAATTTGTGCATCTTGCACAAATTCGCTGCTTCATCCTCTACAAACACTTATAAGCAAATCCCTTTTCCGAAATTTTGCACAATTTTGAGAGTGCAACCGCATTTCAATATATCTCAGCAGGAGCTTCGATATACTTCAGCGTGTTAAAGCATGGAGTTCGAAACTCCACAGCCTTCGAAAAAGAACATTTGCTTGGTTAAGTCTCCCCGTGGCGGACAAAACCCGACATCCGTTTTCAGAGAGAAGAATATAGACGAATGCACAAAATCTACTGCATTCGTTTCGTGATTTTCACACAATCACCTTATAACGTTTTCTATTATATCAAAGAACATCCCGCTTGTCAATAACTTATGCCAAAATAAAGTTACGTAAAACGAAACCATTTTAGCTGAATTGACAAATGAGATGTTCGACTAGTCAAAAATTGTGATAGAGTTGAGAATTTGTTTAGGAAAAGTTGTCGAACCGAGCAGCCACCAAGGCATAAAAAAGCCCGGCAGACACTCAGCTGTGACCCTCACAGCTAAGCCTCCACCGGGCCAGCATTTCAAGCACTCTTTTTGAGCATATAGCCCCTCGCCTCATCTTCGGTGAGGTCGAATTGCTCTATGATATCTGCCAAAATCTTATCTTCAGATATACTGTATCTTCTGGCAGTGTCCACAGCGGATAAAATTGACGCTGTTCTCGCAGCATCTTCGCGGGCATCACTCCATGCCTTGCACATATCTACTACCTCCTCATTCGAATCAATATCAAGCGAAATATTCGCGCATTCTTTCAGCACTCTGGCTGCTTTTCTGTCAATGCTCTTGTAAGCATCGTCGTTCTCCATCAATTCCTGCATCCCGCTTTTATCAGCGGAATTCTTCATAAACTTCAGAACCTTGCCCATGCTTGTTGAGAACTTCTCAAAGTCCTCATCGGTCATCCTGGCGGGCTCTATCAGGTGCATATTGTAGTCGGGAGCAAGGTCAACAAGCTCCTTGTACTTGCACTCGTACAGATCGCTCAGCCTCGTTGCACCGTCCCAAGGCTTCGCACCAAAGTAGATCACAACAGTGACCACCGGCAGAATCTTGTCGCTCTTGTAAAGCCCCGAGACAAATTCGTCTCTTGAATGCTCGTCGCCAGACTCAATATGAGCTGACTTGATTTTCCTTGCCTGGCTGTCGTACTGAAGCCCGTCATAAAGGAAAGTCCGAATCGGCATTCCATAGTCGATATGGGTCTGAGCCTCGATCCCAAAGATAACATATGCAGCGTTCTCATCCGCCATGAGAGTCGCGATTTTCAGCGCATCACGATATCTCTGAATCGTCTCCTCGTCACCATCTTTGCCGAAAACGGTGAGGAGCGCCGAGGTGTCGAGCTCTTCAAGCTTGCTCGGCTCAACAACCTTCCTGCCACCAAAGGCATAATAGTTGAAAACATCCGCAAAAATCTGTGAATCGTTGATATACTCTCTCGTTGCGGTATCCGTCTTACCCATCACAATCCCCCACTTTCTCCATTTATATTTTAGCACAAATCCCAGCTATAATCAAGCCCAAGTGTGGATATTTTATGGTATGATGGAGCGATTTTCACTGATTTTCGCCCAGAAGCTCCTTAAGATACTCGATATCAATCTCAACATCAGCATCCATTTCGTTATAGAAATAGTTGCCATAGTCAATCTGGGTCGCACTCATGACGACGATATATTCAATCAGATTGTCCTCCGAATCGTACCATCTTAAAGAGTAGCTCCAGCCGTTGTGTTGGCGGCTTGACTCGTGCCTCGAGAAAGTCATCGAATTAATGTTGTCGGTAATATACGCGATAGTCTCAGCGTCAGTAATTTCAACCACCTCGCCCGAAGAGCCAGACATGAGCAAGATCTTGCTCGCGCCGTCAATATCGAAAGTGACAATCTTTCTGGCGCAACCGACCATGGTCAGCGCAGTTACAAATACTAAAACTAATGCTAAAATTCTTTTCATAATAGTGCCCTCCTTGGAATGAGTTTCTATAAACAATACACATTTAGGAGCTGAATTATTGCATCACAGACAATTATTATGAAAAGAAAAAGCCCGGAGATGTTTGCCGGGCTTTGCATATTAGGCTGTAGGCCTTAAAATCAGGCAACGGAAAGACCAAGCCACTTTCTGACAAGTTCGACGCTGACATTTGCATACTTCGCAATTAAATCTACCGTTACGCCATCCTCATGCATACTTATCGCCATTTTCTTTGCCTTTTCCATTTCGCCACGTTCAATTCCTCTCTCATAAACACCTTGGCTCAAATTGCACATTACGTCCAACTCCTTTCTAAAGTCGGGTTCAACATTTATACCGTACTCATTCTCTAAAATATTCAGTCGCTCATTTGCCGTGAGTTCTACTGAGAACATCGTGCTTAACAAGCGATGAAGCTCATACTCCTCACCCTGCTGCGGAAGCTCGTTCGGGATTCCGAGCAAGACAATATTCAACAGGTCGAGCTTACCTTTCCATTCGTGATTTGACATGATTGCATCGTTTGTGAGATGAACATGATTCCAGATGCACTCGTCCATATTCATACAAATCCAGATGGAGTAAACTCTCTTCAAGTCGTTATAATTTCTGCCAGTAAAATCACGTTCTTTCTGGGACGATACGAGTCTACTCACGTAGAATATAGCTCGATTCAGAATATCATATCCAGACGGGTCATCCTTCTGTGCCTCGACATTGATGATTATCTGCGACAGTCCATCACGCATCCTGACATAGAAGATGACATCAAAAGTGACATAGCCTTCTCTTATCTCAGGTTGAACCGTATTCAGTCCTACGATTCTCTCACCAGTTTCAGAATTCGTCATTCCAGGATCAACAGGGACATTACCAACATGGACATCGCCCTCAATATATCCCTCAACCTCTTCCGGCGACATACCTTTAAATTCATCAACGGTAGCAACCAAAATACGGGAAAGGATGGTTTTATGTGCCAGAAGAACTTTAGCAGCAGTATCGTACTGCGACCGAACATCGGCGGCTTCCACTGTATTCTTTAAATCCGAGCCCATTTCAATCACTCCCATTTCTGTACTTATATAATACCACAATTACGCCCTATAATCAAGCCCTGTCAAAAATTTCTCCGTATCATTCCGAGACTTGAATATTATAATTTCTCTGTTGCAGTACTTCTCTAAAGTCTCATAAATTTCCGGGAGATAATCTCTCCTAAAGTCAAGTATAAATTGATGGAACTCCGGGTCAAGTTCCTCCTCTACCCACGGCAAATCCTCCCGCTGAGTTCCAACTCTGGAGCGAGCGCCCTCAACACAAACATCAACGGGCAAATCAAACAGAAACACCGTATCACAATTCCTCACCCGTTCCTCGATGGTACGATTGTAGTTACCATCAATAATCCATTCATCACGAATGAGGATTTCGTGCAGACGTTGGTCAAATTCCTCTCTCGTAACATTCGTCTGGTCAGGCTTGTGCCAAAGCATATCCAAATAGTATAGCGGAATCCCGGTTGCATCACGAAGCTTTCTCGCAAATGTGCTCTTTCCCGACCCGGGACAGCCGAGAATAATCGCTTTTTTCATGCTAATCACCCTTTCTTTCGGAAAGTATATCATGTGAACAAGCATATGTCAACAAAAAAGCACCTGCAAACTGCAAGTGCTTTGTGGCTGCCTCTGTCGGGCTCGAACCGACGACCCCCTGATTAACAGTCAGATGCTCTACCGACTGAGCTAAGAGGCAATATTCCATTTTTAGGGTTTTATGCGAACGAGAGCAAATACTTAAAAGTATTGCTCTCATTCGTTAAGTGTCGGCAACACCAATTTTCCCAGGACGTCGCCATCCAAGTATCGTAGGCGA
>JAJBTZ010000056.1 GCA_020860605.1 Ruminococcus sp.
TGGGGGAGCTGGCAGCTGCGAAGCAGCTGACTGAGAGGGCGCGAGCCCCGAAGGGGCGAGCGGTCGCCCGCAGGGCGACATGAATTTCGCTGAGCCTATCCTCGAGTCAAAAAAAGCCTCCCCCGAAGGGGGAGGGGGACCGCCACGCGAAGCGTGGTGGTGGAGGGATGGAATTTCGGCGAAGCCGAAATTCCGCAGTTGCGAAGCAACTGCTCTCTACTTATGGTACTTCACCCCACCATTAATCGTCATCGCCCTATAAACCTGCTCACTAAGCACAACCCTCGCCAGCTGATGTGGAAGCGTCATCCTTGACATCGAAATTCTCAGTTTGCAGGATTTTTTGACGGCGTCAGAAAGGCCGTAGGAGCTGCCGATGAAGAAGTTGATGGTCGAATAGCCGTTGACGCCGGCAGCGTCAATCTCGCCTGCAAGCTCCTCGCTCGAGACGAGCTTGCCCTCGACACACATAGCGATGTTAAAGGCTCCCTTCTTCTCGAGATATGGCTGCATCAGCTTCGCCTCATTCTCGAGTCCCGAGAAAATCTCGGCATCAGATGGATTCTCGCTGAGCCTTGATTCCGCCAGCTCCACTATCTCAAATCTCGCGAAGCGAGAAATTCTTTTGGAGTACTCGGTGACCGCCTCCCGCCAGTAGCTCTCCTTGAGCTTCCCAACGGCAATAACCGCAATGTTCATCAGAAGGTCACCGCCATTCCGCTGGTCTCGATGGGCGCTATGTACAAAAGATAATCCCGGTTCCTTTGGAACTCGTCCCCGAGCTCTCTTGAGAGCGTGTTTTCGGCAATCTGCGGAGTGTTGTTCTCACGGCTTAAGTGCCCCAAAATTATCTTCGTGAGCCCATTTTCGATGAGCCGATGGAGCTCCTTCGCCGAAGCGCTGTTCGAAAGATGCCCGTCAGGCGAGGCAATTCTCTGCTTCAGATGGTAGGGGTAGGGCCCATTTCGAAGCATATTCTCATCGTAGTTCGATTCTAAGAAAACGAGATCCGCAAGCCTTAAGTTCTCGTCAACCTCTTTCGTGACATGCCCAAGGTCGGTGCAATAGACACAGGTCTTGCCGTCGGGCATCTCAATGCGATACCCAACGCTCTCGATGGCGTCGTGAGGCGTTTTGAAGGAGGTGATGGCGAAATCCCCGATGACAATCTCCTCGCCGACCTCCTGCTGGCAGCAGTTCCGGCAGAGATATCCGCCGTCGATAAGCCACCTCATCGTCTTCGCCGAGGCATAGACGGGGATGTCGTAGCGCTTGTTGAAGACCTTCAAGGCCCCAATGTGGTCGGTGTGGTCGTGTGTTATGAAAACTGCCTTTATCGCCTCGATCGGGATGTCGTTCTGAAGTAAAGCCTGGCCGAGCCTGCGGCAATTGAGCCCAGCATCGATGAGAATTCCTTCGCTTGGATTTCCAATAAAACAGGAATTCCCAGAGCTCGACGAAAACAGCGGATAAATTCTTGACAACTTGACACGTCCTTTATAAAAATTTCGGGCATAGAAAACCCTGCGTAAATCCCACAAGAGGAGATACGCAGGAGCTATTTTCTTGGTGAATGATCGCGTATGATCAGCCGGTTTTCTTGACGGCTTCATACTCCCTGACTCTGACAATGTCAGCGCCCAAGCCCATAAGCTTGTCCTCGATGTTCTCATATCCACGTTCGATGTGGTAGATATTCTCGACAACAGTCGTCCCGCTCGCCATCAGTCCAGCGATGACGAGAGCAATGCCGGCTCTTAAGTCAGTCGCCCTGACAGCAGCTCCCGTGAGCTCAGGAACGCCCTGAATGACGGCAGTTGTGCCCTCGACGGTGATATCGGCACCCATTCTTCTCAGCTCATTGGCGTATCTGAAGCGGTTGTCGAAGATGTCGTCTGTAACAACGCTTGTCCCTTCGGCAATCGTAAGAAGTGTTGAGAACTGTGGCTGCATATCGGTCGGGAAACCAGGGTGGGGGAGAGTCTTTAAGGTCGTCTTGAGCAGCGGACCGTCGACATAAACATGAACACATTCGTCATATTCTTCAACCGTCGCGCCAACCTTGCGAAGCTTTGCCGTGATAGACTCAAGATGCTTCGGGATTACGTTCTTTACCCAGACGTCGCCCTTCGTAGCAGCAGCTGCAACCATATAGGTTCCAGCCTCAATCTGGTCGGGAATGACAGAATAGGTGATGCCCTTCAGGTAGTCAACACCACGAATCTTGATAACGTCGGTGCCGGCACCCATGATGTCAGCTCCCATCGAGTTGAGGAAGTTGGCAAGGTCGACAATATGAGGCTCCTTGTTGGCATTTTCGATAACCGTCAAGCCTTTAGCCTTTACAGCAGCACAGATGGCGTTGATGGTGCCTCCGACGGTGTGCTTGTCGAAGAAAATCTGGCTTCCGATGAGCTCTTTCGCTCTTAAGTGAACGATTCCGCCTTCGAGGGAATATTCAGCTCCCAAGGCGTTGAAGGCCTTGATATGCTGGTCGATCGGCCTGTCACCCAGGTCGCATCCGCCAGGAAGCGGAACATCCGCCTTCTTGAAGCGTCCGAGAAGGGTCCCCATAAAGTAGCTCGAAGCCCTTATCGAGCGGGCAAGCTCATAGGGGACAACCGGGTCGGAAATCCCTCTTGTGTCTATACGAATTGTACTTTTGTCTATAATTTTGATACTTGCGCCCATCTCATAGAGGATTTTGACGCAGATTCCGATGTCTCCGATTTCTGGGACATTCTCGAGTGTTACTGGCTCGTCACACAAAATTGTGGCAGCAACAATGGCTACGGCTGCATTCTTAGCGCCGCTGATATAGACGTCGCCCTTGAGGGGCTTTCCGCCGTTGATGACTAATTTTTCCTGATCCATATATGTTATCTCCTAAGAGTAAATAGCAAAATTTTAATTTTAATGTACAGACATGCCCTCACTGTTGAAAAACATGCCTCTTTCAATCCATATTATTGTATCACACTTGGCGAGAAATTACAATTACAATTTTGTTACAATTTTGTCCCGAATTTGTGCATGTTGCACAAACTGAAATCTTCGAAAGTTTTCTCTTCACGATTGACAATTGTCGCATTTACGGGTATAATTAAAGGTAACATTTTACTTTGGAGGACTATACAATGACAACTGCAATAGATCAGAAGAAAACTTTTTTAGGAATAGAATTCGGCTCAACCCGAATCAAGGCCATCCTTACAGGCTGTAACGGCGAAGTCCTTGCCAGCGGTGCTCACGACTGGGAAAACCGCCTCGAGAACGGCATCTGGACCTATTCGCTTGACGACATCCACACAGGCCTTCAGGACTGCTACGCCTCACTCGAGAGCGATTTTGAGTCGAAGTACGGCGAGCCCCTCACAACGATGGGAGCAATGGGCTTCAGCGCGATGATGCATGGCTATATGGCCTTCGATAAGGCTGGAAACCTCCTCGTTCCCTTCAGAACCTGGCGAAACACCATTACCGAGCAAGCAGCAAGTGAGCTCTCAGAGCTCTTCCAGTTCAACATCCCCCAGCGCTGGTCGATAGCCCACCTCTATCAGGCGATCTTAAACGGCGAAGAGCATGTCAAGGACATCTCCTACGTCCTCACCCTCGCTGGCTACATCCATTATATGCTGACAGGAAACCGCGTCTTAGGAGTAGGCGAGGCCTCTGGAATGTTCCCGATCGACAGTGAAACCGGCAAGTTCGATGCTGGAATGGTCGCGAAGTTCGACGAGCTCGTCAAGCCGAAGGGCTACCCCTGGACTCTTTCCGAGATTTTCCCTGACATTCTCAATGCGGGAGAAGATGCAGGCTACCTCACCCCTGAGGGAGCGAAGTTCTTAGACCCCACCGGCAAGCTCCAGCCTGGAATCCCGCTCTGCCCTCCCGAAGGCGACGCCGGAACCGGCATGGCAGCGACAAACAGCGTCAGAGTAAAGACTGGCAACGTCTCAGCCGGAACCTCAGTATTCGCGATGGTCGTCCTTGACAAGCCCCTCTCGAAGTACTATCCCGAGATCGACATGGTCACCACTCCCGACGGCAAGCCAGTCGCGATGGTTCACTGCAACAACTGCTCGTCCGACCTCGACGCCTGGATGAAGATTTTCATGGAATTCGCGACACTTTCTGGCCATCCGATGAGAAAGCCCGACCTCTATGACCTCTTGCTCACTCACGCGATGACAGGCGACCCCGATTGCGGAGGCGTCTGCTCCTGCAACTACTTCTCTGGCGAGAGCATCACAAAGCTTGACGAGGGCAGACCTCTCCTCGTAAGAGTTCCCGACGGCAACTTCACCCTCGCTAATCTCATTAGAAACAATCTGTTTTCAGCTTTGGCAACTCTGAAAATGGGTCTTGATATCTTGGCAGCTGAAAAAGTCGAAATCGACCGAATCACCGGCCACGGTGGCTACTTCAAGACAAAAGGCGTTGGCCAGAAGCTTCTTGCAGCTGCCATGAACACCCCAGTTTCCGTCATGGAAACCGCTGGTGAAGGCGGAGCATGGGGAATGGCTCTCCTGGCCCAGTACATGGCCCTAAAGTCCGAAGGCCAAACCCTTGCCGATTATCTCGAGGGTAACATCTTCTGTGGCGACAACATGACTTCGACAACCGAAGCTCCTGCTGAAAGCGACATCGAAGGCTTCAACGCTTATATGAAGCGTTATGAAAATATGCTCCCCGCTGAAAGGGCAGCAGTAGAAAGTTATAAGTGAATAATAGAAGCTCTTGCCTGGCTCTCCCTTTGGGAATGAGCGCAGAAGTTCGCATGCGAACTTCGACTGAGAGGGCTCACGAAAGGAGTTACAATGAAAAACAAATGGCTGTTTTACGCCACGGCGTTCTTCTCAGGACTGTCGGTAATGGCGATAGAACTTGGAGCGCAGAGGCTCCTGGCACCCTATTTCTCATCGAGCCAGATAGTCTGGACGATAGTCATCGGAACGATAATGATCGCGATGGCGATAGGAAACGTCTTAGGCGGAAAGATGGCGGACAAGCACAACAACCCCGACTATCTTTTCGGCTGGCTTTTCGGAGCGGCCACCTGGACGATGCTCATTCCGCTTGTCGGCAAGTTTATCATCGCTGGAGTAGCGCTGGTACTCGCAATGTTTGTGACGACGAACTACCTAATCGTGGCAGCCTTCGTCTCCTGCATAATCGTCTTCGTTTTCCCGCTTCTGGTTCTCGGAATGGTAACTCCTAACCTCGTCAAGTACGCAACCTCGAGCCTCGAAGAAAGCGGAAGAACTGTTGGACGTATTGAAGCCTGCAACACAATCGGCTCGATAATCGGCACATTCCTGCCGACCTTCGTCACAATCCCGAACATCGGCACTTCAATGACCTTTGTCCTCTTCGCGAGCATTCTTTACATCGTCTGCATCGTCTACTGGATCATGAAAAAGAAGCGCTTCGTCGGAAAAGGCGTTGCGATGGTCGTTGTGTTCGCTTTAGGAATCCTTTCGAACAACATCGGCGTCGCCTTCTGGGAGACAGACATCCTCTACGAGGGCGAATCAATTTATAACTATTTAAGAGTTGAGGAGGACGAGGACTCGATTTATCTGTCGACAAACGTCCTCTTCGGCGTTCAGTCGGTCAAGATGAAGGAGCCCGGCCTGACTGGCATGTACTATGACTACGCTCTCGCTGCTCCCATAATGGCAGGAGCTGCCGAGGATGACAGCGTTTCTGTCCTTATTTTAGGACTCGGAACTGGCACATTCGCGACACAGTGTGAGGACTACTTCGGAATCACCGACATCGACGGAGTCGAAATCGACCAGAAGATTATCGACCTGGCCTACGAATATTTCGACCTCTCCGACTGCGTCACAACCTACACCCAGGACGGCAGAGCCTACATCAATCTCACCGATAAGACCTATGACGTAATAATGGTCGACGCCTATCAGGACATCACAATCCCGTTCCAGATGTCGAGCGTCGAGTTTTTTGAAGAAGTCTCCGACCACCTCAACGACGGCGGAGTCATGGTCGTCAACATGAATATGTATTCAACAAGCGACGAAGACAGCATCAATGACTACCTCTGCGGAACGATAAAGTCAGTCTTCGATAGCGTCTATACCGTCGCAACAAGTGGCTCAAACCTCGTCCTCTACGCCTCCAATAGCTACGACTGTTACGACCAACTTGGCGCAAACCTCGACTCCCTCGACGGCACCGTCGAAACTTTCATGACCCGAGTCTATAATCGAATGACTGAGGTAGAGGAGAGCGACCTAATCCTCACCGACGACAAAGCCCCCGTCGAACTCTTAGGAATGCGCGTCCTCGACGAAATGATCTCAAGTGAACTCGAATACCTCAAAAACATGATGAGTAGTATGAGCATAGGGGAGTTGTATCAGTATTTGGTGGCATAATGAAAAGTTACGACATGTGAACAGAATCATCTGGACATATGGAAATCAAAACCGCCTCGAAGTAAATCGAGGCGGTTAATTTAATTTTTAGGGAGAATATCCTTGATGTAGTTTTTCACATCCGAATAAACTTCGCTAAATTGTGGTTTATTGACATCACCAGTAAGTCTGAATTTATCGTAGGCATGTTTCAGATCGTTTTGCCTGTTAAGAAATCCGTCAAACGAACCAAGTTCCCTGTTATTGTTGTCTAGAATTCTCATAATTTCTGACTTGTCAAAATCAAAGGCTTTTGAGAGATAGTAGAGATCAATTACGTCCTTGATTCTGTAAAAAATCCTGTCTGTAGATATTGCAGAAACCTTGTCTGCTATCATCTGTGACGGTGAAACGCCACGAAAGTGGAAGCCTTCAATTTCATATATCTTTGTCGATGAAACGGGGCGATTGACGTCTATGTCCATTGAAAACAGCACCTTGCCAGAGCTATCCGATAATTCGAAGCCAGCAGAACATCTTTCACCATACATTCTGTACAAGCTGACTTGTAAATCGATATTGCTCCTGTCAAGAGCCTTCTGCAACGAACCCGTCATCTGCTCTGCAGTTGGATAATTATCCGAGTACCAGTTGGCATCGATATCAACCGTATGTCTGATTTCTTCGTTGTAACCAGCTTCAAGAAGACATGCTTTCAGCACCATTGATCCCTTAAAATCAATCGGAATCCCACTGTCATAAATCGCCTTCATAACCTGATACATCAGCTTTTCCTCAGTAGTAATCATAACATCACCTAACTTCCGTAATATTCCACCGCCACCTCAGTCAGCCTTTCAAAGCTTTCCTGATACTCTGGCGCTACCGACAATCCTTCGAAGCTGTCGCCGTTTTCGTAGTAATAACGGCTCAGGGCCTCTATAGTTCCTTGCATGTCTAAAATAGGCTCATTTGCAATTGCATCGGCGATAGTTCTGTTAAAATCTGTGTACTTAAGGCCATCCTTTTCCTTGATATTGTAAGAGCTGACGCTGTTTCCGAGCAAAACAACTCCGTTAAATCGTGAAGCTTCGTCGCTTCCATAACCACAAACGAGAAACTCATCACTTCTTCCACCAAAGCTGCCCTGGCACATCAGAGCTTCATCCAGAGCGAATACAAACGGCTCTCCAATGCAGTCCTGAACAGCCTTGAGCCACGAAATCGCCCCGACATAGCCACTCCTCTTGGGAAGGTCTTGTTTTTGAGGATCATAATCAGGAAGCCTCACTGTCCTTCTGTTGACAATATCCGACCTATATCTGCTCTCCAGAAGCTCCACTATATACTCAGGTGGCTTCCTTGAACCAGTTTCCCAATTCTGAATGGTCCTGAAGGGAATGTTATATCTCGCTGCAAACTCACTTTGAGTGTCGCCTAAGTTAGTTCTCATTTCACGGATCGTCATCTTCATCACCTCTATAACAATAATACACCCAATGAGTGCATTTGTCAAGGCTTGCCAAAATAAAACCGCCTCGAATAATTCGAGGCGGCATTTTTTTGCAATCATTTCTTCTCCACCAACACCTTCATCCCCCTACTCCTAACCTCCACCGTCGTCTCCTTAAACTCCCCACCTTTCTCCCCATCAACTGTCCATGCGATAGGAGTCCGACACTTGAACGTGATTTTCGATGTCTTGAACCCGTCCATGTACTCGTTGTCGAAGTCGAGCTTCATGACGGAAGAGATGATTTTGTTGAGCTCGGCGGTGTTTTTCGGGTTTTTGATGAGGAGGACCTCGAACTTTCCGTCATCGAGACGGATGTCGTCGACGCCTCGAATCTTCATCCCACCGACATGAACAGTGTTCAGGATAAGCCCAAGGATATAGTCGCCCTTGCCGCTTCTTTCCTCCGACTCGAAGCTCAGTTCATATGAGGTCATTGCGGGGAGGGAAGCCAGCCCTTCGAGGATGTAAGCGCTGAACCCAAGCTGATTCTTGGCGTTCTGAGGAGTGCTGTAGGAGACCTCCGCAAGCGTCCCGAAGGCTGCAACATAGGTGAAATACCTGCCGTTCAGGTTTCCGACATCGCAGACAAACGGCACCCCATCGATGGCTGTTTTCGCAGCCTCAATCGTCCTCGTCGGAATCCCGACAGACTTCGAGAAATCGTTCGTCGAACCGCAGGGGATGTAGCCGAAGCTGCCCTGATAATCGGCAGAAATGAACCCGTTGACGGCCTCGTTCAAGGTCCCGTCGCCACCGGCGATAACAATCCTGTCGTAGTCCTCATGGCAGCACCCTTGGACTGTCTCGATGCAGTCGAGCCTCCTCTGGGTCGGGTGAACGGTGACGGTGTAACCGCCTTTAGTGAAAGTGTCCACAATATCGGACAGCTTCTTCGCGATGGTTTTCGTCCCGGAATTGGGGTTATAGATGAGCAGCAGCTTTTTAGAATTCATGAAATCGCCTCCATTTCTCACAGACTGAGAATTCTCATTTCCAAAGATTTATTTTCTGTAGTAGGAATAATGCGCCGTGACAAACCGCTTCTCGCCAGTGTTGTCGTCAATTCCAACGATTTCCACGCCATTCCCGCTGAGCAGTTCACCCATGGTCGCATCCTTGATCCTGCACCTGAAGACCTCGTGAGCCTCACACATGACGACGATAACGTCCGGCAGGATGATGATTCCGCCATCTTTTCCGAGGACTTTCTCCTGCCCGTCAATCCTCTCGACAGCGTACTGGATCGACTTGCCGTTGAACTTGGCCAGGTCCTTCTGGGAGAGCGCGTACTTGTCCTTCTTCTTGAAAAGTCCCATCTCTCAGCCTCCTGCCAGCATGATGAGCTTGTCAATCTCCCGCTTCAATTTCGCAATCGGCAGCCCCATCACGTTGTAATAGTCGCCCTTGATCCCCTTGATAAAGAGCGCTCCGCCATCCTGAACGCCATAGGAGCCAGCCTTGTCAAAAGGCTTGAACTCGGTTATGTAATTCCTGATTTCCGAATCTGAAAGGGGATAGAATTCGACATCCGTCTCCTGTGAGAACGAGAGCGTCTTGCCTTTGTAGCAGATGCAGACGCCACTGACCACCGCGTGGGTTCTTCCCGAAAGCGTCCCCAGCAAGTCGTAGGCGTTCTTTTCATCCTTAGGCTTCCCAAAGATGACGCCGTCGAGGATCACAACCGTGTCGCACCCGACGACCATCTCGTCAGGATGACTCTTCGCGACACTCAGCGCCTTCCTCACCGCCAGCATCTCCGGCACCGAATAGGGTTCAATCCCTTCAGGCAAAACCTCGTCACAATCGGGCGAAATCACCTCGAAATCCTTGGTGATATACCCAAAAAGCTCGTGCCTTCTAGGCGAACTCGACGCCAAAATATATTTCATGTCCATACCGAGACCTCCAATTTTCAATCTAAGACTATTGTAGCACAAAAATTGGTGAAAATCAACTTGACAGAACCAACTATTCTAATGTACAATAGTATGGTGTAATTAAGGCTCCCCTTATTAAGGGGAGCTGTCGCCGAAGGCGACTGAGAGGTTCCGGGGGTTTGTATGGATTTAATCATAGACGTATTTCTTGACGCGCTCGTAGACACGGCGAAAATGCTGCCGTTCTTATTCGGAGCGTACTTACTAATAGAGTTTTTGGAGCACAAGGCGAGCGACAAGCTGGCGAATTCGCTTCGGAAAATGGGCCCATTCGGGCCAATTGGAGGAGCAGTCATCGGCTGCGTCCCTCAGTGCGGTTTCTCGGTTGCTGTGACGAATCTCTTCTCAGGAAGACTCGTCAGCCTCGGAACCCTTATGGCCGTCTACATCGCGACGAGCGACGAGGCGATCCCGATTCTCCTTTCAGGAGGAAACGCCTCCGATGTCGGCAAGCTGATTTTAGCGAAGCTCATAATCGCCATTCTCGCAGGCCTTCTGATAGACACAATCCTCAGGTTCTTCCACCGCAAAGGCAACGAGGAGGAAGAGCCCTTCAGCGACCTCTGCGAGGGCTGTGGCTGCGAGGAGCACGGAGTGGTCTACTCCGCCCTGAAGCACACTGTCCAGATTTTCATATTCCTGTTCATAACGTCGCTTGTCCTGGGCTTCGCAATGGAGCTCTTGGGCGAGGACAGGCTCGGCAGCATCCTCATGACCGACAGCATTTTCCAGCCGTTCTTAGCAGCTCTCATCGGCCTCATCCCGAACTGTGCTGCATCGGTGCTGCTGACGAATCTCTACGCTGCTGGAAGCCTCTCTTTCGGCTCAGTAGTGGCGGGACTCTCGACCGGCGCTGGCCTCGGAATCGTGGTTCTCTTCAGGACCAACAAGCGCCTTAAGGAAAACATCGCAATCCTTCTGCTTCTGTACCTCATCGGGTCACTCAGCGGATTGATAATAAATCTTGTAATGTAATATAGGAGGTTCAAAAATGGACGAACAGCTTAACAGTGAAGAGATAGAATCCAGGTATGACACCCAGCTTCTCATCGACGGCGAGAACCTTGACGAGGACGAAATCGACGATTACTTCGTCGAGAATTTCAAGGGCGACTGCCTCTTGGCATATGGCGACGAGGAGACCATCAAGATCCACTACCACACAAACGAGCCCTGGAAGGTTCTTGAGTACTGCTCAACCTTAGGCGAAATCTACGACATAGTCGTCGAGGACATGGTCCGTCAGGCAAAGGGCTTAAAAGGCTGATAAAACCAAAGCGCAGCACCCGTCAAGGAGTACTGCGCTTTTGCAAATCCTGTCATTTCACCGGCTCGATATAGGAAATCGGGTCGATCCAGGTTCCCTCATACTTGAGGGCAAAGTGTAGATGCGACTCGAGGTCCGACTCGATATCCGCCGTGTTACCGACAGACCCTATAACCGTTCCCGATGCGACCTTATCGCCAACGCTCACGGAAATATCGTCAGCAAGGCCGTAGTAATACCCGAAAACGGTGTCTCCGTGGTCGATCACCACACAGTTGCCCCAGAGCGTGTCGCTGTAGATTTCAGAGACTGTTCCAGAAGTCATCGATTTGACCGGCGTCCCCTCGGCAGCTGCGATGTCGATTCCGTCATGAGTCTTCCAGACGCTTCCAGTCATCTTGACGAGCTCGCCCCACGAGTATTCTGTGAGAATTTCACCCGACACCGGCAGCATCTTCGCCTCTTCATAGAAGAGCGTCTCAAGCTCCTCTGTGATGTCCGAAGCGGTGACCTCTTCGACGGTCTCCTCCTCAATCACAGCCTCTTCCTCAGATTTGGCGGCGTCGGTGACAACGCTGTCGACGGTCGCCGAATCGAGCTCCGGCAGCCCCATAGTGTCGCTCGTGCCTGGAAGCAGCGTCTCGGTGAGCGACCCCACCGCAGCTCGATACCCCACAGCCGTGACCACGCCAACCGCCAGTATCCCCACACAAAGGGCAATGTACACGCCACTTTTCTTAAGACTATTTTTGATTTTATTATCCATACTGCACTTCGCTTTCTGCCCAAAGGGCGTTCTTTAAAGCTAAGTATTAGCAGAAATTCTGGAAATATTCATGCAAGTGGTGTCGGCTTCGCCGACCGCCCCTTCGGGGCGCCCTCTCAGTCTGCCCTTCGGGCAGCCAGCTCTCCCAGAGGGAGAGCCGAGATTTCCGCTTGTCAAAGCCTTCTTTGAGGCAGCAACTTGGCTCCCCCTCTGGGGGAGCTGTCAGCCGAAGGCTGACTGAGAGGGCGCGCGACCGAAAGGAGCGCGGTCGCCGTCAGGCGACAAATTGAAAGGAGCCTCATAATGGACAACTCAACCCTATGTTACATAGAAAAAGACGACTGCTATCTCATGATGCACCGCGTCAAGAAGCATAACGACATGAACCACGACAAGTGGATCGGCATCGGAGGCCATTTCGAATTCGGCGAGTCGCCCTATGACTGCGTCAGACGCGAAGCCTTCGAGGAGACAGGCGTCACCCTCCTGAACCCCCGCTACCGCGGCATCGTAACCTTCGTCTCCGACGACACCTACGACGAGCAAATGCACCTCTTCACCTGCACCGCCTACGAGGGCGAGCTAACCCTCGATTGCAACGAAGGCGACCTCGAATGGGTTAAGAAGTCGGAAATAAAAAACCTCCCCATCTGGGAAGGCGATAAGATATTCCTGGACCTCCTCGATAGAGAAGAGCCATTCTTCTCCCTGAAGCTTGTGTATGAGGGAGATGAACTCAAAGAAGTGGTTCTGAACGGAAAGCGTATTTGAAGATTGAAAGGATGATTTAAAAGTCGATGCCTCACCGCATCGGCTTTTATTTTGTGCATTTTCAACAATTTTTGCTTTGTTAGACGTTCTGTTTTGTGCTTGCGGGGGGTAACGGTGTGTTATAATGTAGGTGAAATTTGTATTTAAATTTCATCTTATTTAGTACATACTGGAAGGAGGGCACGGTTTAATGGTTATAAATCGTGCAAAAGTGATATGAAATTTAGAAAGACTATTGCGGGTATTTTGTGTGTCATTATTTTTGTTATGTCTACTGGCTGCTCTGGCGTGGCTGCCGACCCTGTTGAACAAGTAATCGATGCTATCAACAGCTCGGAATATTTGACGGCCAATGAGATTTACTACGAGAGCATTTCTGGAAATCTCCAACTTGAGAATGAGGTGGAAAATCAGCTTTCCGAGATTATTTCCAATGCTATTGAAAGTTACAATAGTGGAGTAATGACCTACAACGAAGCGGAACTCATCCTCAACGTTATAGATCGTGCTGATATTTATAGCTATTCAGCACTATCCAACTCTTATGCTGAGTTAGAGAACTTGCAGACCTCAAAAAATTATTATGAAGAAGCAGTTGCACTTGAGGAAAGTGGCGAGTACTTAGATGCCTATGAGGCTTATGAGCAAGTATCATCTGATGACACCAACTATGAGTCAGCTCAGTCTAAAAGAGATGAAGTTCTTGAAACTCTTCTTGATAGCCTCATTACTGAGGCTGATGAGCTGGTCGCAAATGGCGAGTATGAAACCGCTCAGACTATTCTCCTCAGTTATTTGACCATCTATATTGGCAGTGATGAGTACTGGGCTGAGCTCGATTTCATTGACAACTCATGCATGGAAGCACTGATTGCTGATGCCGAGGCTCTCGTTGCAGAAAGAAACTACAGTGAAGCATATGATGTTCTTCTGAATGAGTACAGCTCATTTGACTTTGAGGGCGTAGACCTCTACGATGCCGAAGTAACCAAGGTCGCTTCCCTATGGGAAGCCGCAGTCATCGACGAAGCCGAAGAAGCCTTCGGTTCTGACAAGGATTATGAAGCCGCTATCCTCGTTCTTCAGCGTTCTGGTCTTACTGGCGACAATATCGATGCTAAAATAGCGGAGTATCAGGAATATGTGCCTATTGCACTTACTTCTCTTGAGTATACTCAAAGGGGAAAACACATTAGAATTAAACCTAGTTCTTCATCGGACTATACTGATGTCGAAGGGAACGTATATGATGCGGCAGGAGTTATTTATCCGTGGACCAATACGTCATCTGGTGATAATTACATTGTATACTATCTGAATGCTGAGTATTCAAAGCTGACTGGAACTTTGTATCGACCTTACTGTACATTACAATTCAGCGATGAATGGACGAGTAGTGTCGAGATATATGGTGATGGTGTTCTTCTTTATGAAACTAAGGCAGTAACAAGTAATACTTATGAAACTTTAAATTTCGAAGTTGACATAACTGGCGTTAGAGAATTGAAAATTTGCATGTCTGGCACATTGGGAGTCTCCGTGGCTGATGGATTTGCTGTACTGACTACTACTTCTAATCCTTGTGTATGTGCAACAAATTTGATGATTAGCAAGTAGTAAATACAAAAACCGACGCTCATCACGTCGGCTTTTTGAGAGAAGAAAATTGGCTTCCCTACGCTTAGGGGAGCTGTCAGCCGAAGGCTGACTGAGAGGTTTCCCACCGACATTTCCCCATATCAACCCTGCCATCTGTCAAAAACTCCACCCCTTCACTCTCCAGCATCTCCCTCTGCCGACTCTCCCCACCAAACGCAAACGCTGGCGTGAGCGAGCCATCCTTCATGACGACCCTGTGGCAGGGGATAACCCCAGGTTCAGGGTTGCGGTGTAGGGCGTAGCCGACAACGCGGGACCACCTTGGATTACCAGAAATAGTCGCCACCTGACCATAGGTGGCGACTTTTCCTTTGGGAATAAGTTTAACAGTCTCGTAGATTATATCGAAGCTCGACATGGTTTAAATCTCGATAGTAACCTCAGTCGATCCAGCAGGGCAGGCGACCGCCTTGTCGGAGCCACTCAGCTTGACCGTGAACTCACAATCGCACTTGTCATAGCTTACAGTAACGACGTTTCCACTTCTCGAAGCGGTGATTTCGGTAACCTTGACAGCTTCCTTGTCGTAAACAACAGCCGAAGCGGTCTTGCCGTCGTCGAGCTCGTAGATAACGACCTCGGCACCGTTCATGTAGTCATATTCGAAATCTCTCTTGAAGTCGCCCCAGACGATGATCGAGTTGGGCTTCGCAAGAACCGGCATACGGAAGTAGTTCATGGTTTCGCGGTGCCACTTCTCGCCCTCGTAAACCTCGCCAGTGATGACGTCTGTCCACTTGCCAGCTGGCAGATACCAGAGCGCCTCACTTCTGTCGTTCATGATAGGAGCGCAAAGAAGATTGTCGCCGAGCATGTACTGAGTGTCGATGGTCTTGCAGGTCGGATCTTCAGGGAATCCCATAACCATCGCTCTCATCATCGGAACGCCCTTCTGGTGAGTCTTGACAGCCTGAGAGAAGATGTAGGGCATCAGCTTGCCCTTGAGCTTGGTGAAGAACCCTAAGACGTCGCAAGCCTCGTCGTCAAAGAGCCACGGAACTCTGTAGGAGCTGTTTCCGTGAAGTCTCGAGTGGGTCGAGAGGAGGCCGAAAGCGCACCAGCGCTTGTAGATATCAGGTGTAGCAGTCTGCTCGAAGCCTGAGATATCATGAGAGAAGAATCCAAAGCCAGAGAGTGACAGCGAAAGTCCGCCACGGAGGGTCTCAGCCATCGAGCTGTACTCTGCCGAGCAGTCGCCTCCCCAATGGACAGGGAACTGCTGTGAGCCGACGGTGGCACTTCTTGCAAAGAGGCAAGCCTTGTTCTCGCCGTAGTAGTCCTTCAGAACGTTGAAAACGGTCTTGTTGTAGAGATAAGTGTAGTAGTTATGCATCTTGATCGGGTCAGCGCCGTTGTAGTAGACACACTCGGTCGGAATTCTCTCGCCGAAGTCGGTCTTGAAGCAGTCAACACCCATCTCGCAGAGGGTTCTGAGTTTAGAAGCATACCACTCGCAGGCCTCAGGATTAGTGAAGTCGACAATAGCCATTCCTGGCTGCCACATGTCGCACTGGAAGACGGAGCCGTCAGGGTTCAGGATGAAGTAGTCGTTCTCAACACCCTCGTCAAAGAGCTTTGAGCGCTGGGAGATATAAGGGTTGATCCAGACGCAGGTCTTGAGCCCCTTGTCGTCATGAAGTCTCTTGAGCATTGCCGGAGGGTCAGGGAACTGCTTAAGATCCCATTCAAAGTTGCACCACTCATACTCCTTCATCCAGAAGCAGTCGAAGTGGAAGACGGAAAGGGGAATATCCCTCTCAGCCATGCCATCGATGAAGGACGTGATCGTCTCCTCGTCATACTGAGTAGTGAACGAAGTGGTGAGCCAGAGTCCGAAGGTGTAAGCCGGAGGAAGCGAAGGCTTGCCAGTGAGGGTGGTGTAGTTAGAAAGAACCTCTTCCAGGTTCTCACCGCCGATAACAAAGTATTCAAGGCTCTCACCAGGAAGGGTGATCGAAACTTTGGAAACAGTATCCGAAGCGACCTCAAACGAAACGTTGTCCGAAGAATTGACGAACACGCCGTAGCTGTTCGAAGAAACATAGAACGGAATCGACTTGTAGGACTGGTCGCAGCAGGTTCCGCCGTCAGCGTTCCAAACCTGAACATTCTGGCCGTTCTTGACAAACGGAGTGAACTTCTCGCCGAAGCCGTAGACATACTCCCCAACGTCCAAGGTCAGCTGCTCACGGATGTAGGAGGTGTGAGCATCGGCAGGATAAGCCCAGAAGGTATCGTCGATGTGGGTAGCAAGGCGCTTCTCGGCATGGCTGTTCTGCTCCGTGATGTAGCTGAGAGCCCTGTAACTTCCGCCAGTCAGGTGCCTGTCCCCATAGTAATATTCGATTCCCCAGTTTTCCTTGTTGATGACGACCTTCGTCTTGCCACTTACGATGGTGGCACACTTCTCGCCGTTCTCAACAACTGGCTTGAAGCCAGTGTCCTCGTTGAGCTCGAACTTCGGAGAATCATCGATGGTTCCCTTGAAGTGGACAACCGAGACCTTGATAACGTTCTCCATGGTGGAGGTGATTTCAAGCTCGAGGGTAGGTCCTCCAAGAGTCTGTCCACGGTTCCAGATTTTAGCGTTCGTTGCAAGAATCTTGACACCGTTCGGGATTTCGTCAACCTCATAAGCCTGATTGGCGTAGTTGACCGAATACCCGACCTGATTAAGCCAATATCCGTCTGCAAATTTCATGTTGCGTTCATCCTTTCATATTTTGGTGTTTATTCTATACTTAAGTATTCCTCAGGAATATAACTGAGCACTTTGTCAATGGTATCCTGTGTGAACCCTGAGCAGCCGTGTGACGACAGGAGATCGTCGGTATAAGTGGCATAGGGCTCAATGTGAATATTTGAGTAGTTATAGCCGTATTGAGTGATAATCGGGATCGCCTTGACGTTCTCAATGGTGATTTCTCCCGTGTCCATGTTCTTGGTGACTTCAAGCTTCCCGATGATTCCGACCATCGCCAACGGGTCAGCCATCGCAGAAACGAGATTTCCCAGCCCATAGTATACAAACGCCTGTCCGCCGTCAGGCTTGTCTATGTACTCCATCGTCTCGACAGTGTGAGCCTGAGTCCCTATGATGAGGTCAGCGCCCCATTCAACAAGCTTCGGAGTGAAGGTCTTCTGAAGCGTCGAGAGCTCGTTCGAGACCTCCGTCCCATAGTGAACCGAAACAACGACGACATCCGCAATGCTGTCAGCATACCGAACCTGCTCTTCGATCAAGTCCATATTCGCATCGGTAATCCTGATAACCCAGCAATCTGTGTCAGACGGCAAATAGAGCCCGTTTGTGTGCTCGGTGTAGCCTAAGAACGCAAAGGTTATCCCATTAACCTCCATGGTTCGGATGTTGTTCATGTCCTCTTCGCTCTCGTAAGCTCCATAGCAGATGACTCCCTCCTGCTCCTTCCAGTAGTTAAGAGTGGAGATAAGCCCGGTTTCGCCTCTGTCAAGAACGTGATTATTGCCGATAGAGATAACGTTGAACCCAAGATCAACCATCTTTCTCCCCAGGTCTCCCGGAGAGCAGAAATTCGGATAATCGCTCGGCTCGAGCTCGTCGGTGACGATAGTCTCCTGATTCAGGATGGCAATGTCGACATCCTCGAAATAGCTTTCGATCTTCTCGTAGACATAGTCGAAGTCATACCCGTCCTCGTCGCCATTCGCCTTGGCTCTTCTGTGAGCCTGATTGTAGATGGATGAATGGATGAGGTTGTCTCCGGCACAAAGAAGCGTGACAGTCCTTATGTCCGGCTCCGGCTCGGCAGTTGTGGCGGTGGTCGCCTCGGTTGTGACGGTAGTCGGAGCAGTAGTGGCCTCGGTAGCGACAGTTGTCGCTTCTGTTACTTCCTGAGAAGTCACCTCGTCGGGGTTCTCCTCGACGAGGCTTGTGCAGGCAACAGTGCTCATGAGGAACACTGCTGCCAATATTGTTGCAAAAATTCTTTTAAGCATTTTAACCTAAATACTCTTTCAGAGTAGCTCTTACGGCGCCAGCGCCTGAAACTTCCTTCAGGAATATCTCAGTAATCTTCTTAGAAAGCCCGTTAGCAACAAGGTCTGTGCCAAAGATCTGAGAATTCGAGAGGATAACGTCAAGCTTCTCTCCAACGCTCTCAGGCTTCCCAAGCTCGATTCCTTCGAGATGGCCCTTAAGCTCGTCCTTAAGAGGATCGTTCGAAATCTCCATCGGCTTGCCCTCATCGTCAACACCCAGGAGATATCTGAGCCATCCAGCAATCGCAAGGGGAACAGCAACGAGCTTGTCGACGTTTCCATTCGCCTCGTAGCTCTTGATAGTCTCGCCGAATCTGATTCCAACCTTCTGAGAAGTATCCGTAGCGATTCTCTGAGGAGCATCCGGCATGAACGGGTTCGGAAGTCTCTCGTTGATAACCTCGTCAATAAATGCCTTCGGCGAGAGGATTCCAGGGTCAGTAACAACCGGCAAGCCCTCATCATATCCGAGCTTTCTTACGAGCTTGACCAAATCCTCATCCTTCATCTCTTCGCAGATAAGAGTATATCCGAGCAGGCATCCATAAACCGCAAGTGCCGTGTGAAGCGGATTCAGGCAGGTTGTGACCTTCATACGCTCAACGTTATTGACGGTGTCCCTGTCGGTCATGTAAACGCCAGCCTTTTCGAGTGCAGGCCTTGAATTCGGGAAGCTGTCCTCGATAACGAGGTACTGAGGCTTTTCAGCGTTGACAAACGGAGCGATAAAGGTCTTCTTCGATGTGATAATCGGCGACATCTCCTCGAGTCCAGCAGCGGTGAGGATAGCCTCAACCTTCTCAGACGGACGGGGAGTGATCTTATCAATCATGCTCCATGGGAACCCGACAACGCTCTCGTTGTTAAGATAATCAACAAAGCCCTTGTCAGCATAGCCATTCTCAACCCAACCGTTAGCAATAGTCATAACAGAGCTCTTCAGCTTCTCGCCATTATGCGAGCAGTTATCCATACTTACAAGCGCGACAGGAAGCTTCCCAGCCTTGTATCTCTCGAGCATAAGCCCAGTAACAAAGCTCATAGCGTGCCGAGCGTGCTTCGGACCCTCAGCAATATCGGCTTGAACAAGGGGGGTGAGCTCGCCCTGAGTGTTGGTGACGGCATAGCCCTTCTCGGTGATGGTAAAGCTTATCATCTGTAAAGACGGGCTTCTGGCGATTTCGTAGAACCTCGCCATCTCAGCCTCATCAGTGATATCAGCCTTCAACGCTTCGCAAACGGAAGCGATAACCTCGCTCTCGACGGAACCGTCAGGAAGAAGACTTGCGCTGACCGTCAGATTGTCGTGAGCCTTGAAAATCCTGTCGATAATCTCGTAGTCAAAGGTGTCGGCAGCGATGATTCCGATGTCCGAAAGCCCCTGATCGAGCAGGCTCTGCTGCAGGCTCGCAATGAACCCTCTGAAGATATTTCCAGCGCCAAAGTGGAGCCATGTGGGGTTCTTGTGGGTATTCTCAGTGACTTTTTCAACGTCATACTTCGGGAGCTTTATCTCTCCCCAAGCAGAGGTGTTCTTAAGTGATTCCAAAGAAAGCTTCATGATTATTTGCACTCCTTCTTAGACTTATCAATAGCTTCCCAGAGGCCGTTCAGGTAGCAAACGCCAAGCGCTCTGTCATAAAGACCATAGCCGGGTCTGCCAGTTTCGCCCCAGATCATTCTTCCGTGGTCAGGACGGATGTAGGTGTCGGGGCAGACCTCATAGATAGCCTTCATAATCTCATACATGTCGAGCTCGCCATCCGAGGAAAGGTGGCTTGTCTCGCAGAATCTGCGATCGGATCCCAAGTGCTTTATGTTTCTTACATGCATACACCCGATTCTTCCCATCTCGCCGAAGTGGCGGATGATTGAGACGACATCGTTATTGGTGTTCGAGCCTAAGGACCCAGTGCAGAGGCAAAGTGTGTTGCAGGGGCTGTCGACGAGCTTGACAATCTTGTCGTAGCCCTCCTGAGAATGAGCAAGTCTCGGAAGTCCGAAAATCTTCCATCCCGGATCGTCCGGGTGGCAAGCCATCACGACTCCACACTCTTCACATGTCGGGATAATTCCTTCGAGGAAATACTTGTAATTCTTAAGAAGCTGCTCTTCATCTACATCCTCATAAAGCTTCAAGACTTTTTCCAAATCAGCAAGTCTCTCAGGCTCCCAACCGGGAAGGGTGAAGCCGTTCGAGCCCTCAGCGGTCTTCTGGACGATTTCAAGAGGAGTCATGCTTCCTAATTCTTCTTCATCGTAGTACATGCTCGTAGACCCATCGGGATTAGGCTTAGCTAAATCTGTTCTCAGCCAGTCAAGAACCGGCATAAAGTTATAAACGATGCACTTGACGCCATATTTTGCAAGGTTGCGAATTGTGATGCGGTAGTTTTCGATATACTGATCCCTCGTGGGAAGACCGAGCTTGATATCCTCGTGGACATTGACGCTCTCGATGACCTCACACTCAAGACCAGCAGCGTGAACCTCATCCATATAAGCCTTGATTTCCTCCTCGGTCCATACCTCGCCTGCTGCCTTGTAGTCGAGTACTCCCATGAGTCCGCTTACGTTCGGAATCTGGCGAATCTGCGAGAGAGTGACACTGTCCCTTCCTGTTCCGAACCATCTGAATGTCATTTTCAATTAAATCACAGCCTTTCAATTATATAGAGAGTCTGCCACCTGGGGAACACTGTTCCTGGCAGAGCTCAGTATTTCACAAGATAATAATAACATTTTATCGGCCTCTTTTCAAGACTTTTTTAAGTATTGCATAGACTTTTTTCTGAATTTGAAATTAGCCTTATTGACAATTATGCCCGAAGCCTTTATAATTAAGGTGTACAAAAATTCAAAAGGAGCGGATAAAGCGATGTCTTATCAAGCTATTGCAGATAAAATTTATAATCTCGGAATCCTCCCTGTAATCGCAATTGAGGATCCCGACAAGGCAGTGCCTCTTGCAAAGGCTCTTTGCGACGGTGGTCTTCCCGCAGCTGAAATCACCTTCAGAACATCATGTGCCAAGGAAGCCATCATGAGAATAAGAAAAGAGCTTCCTGAAATGCTCGTAGGAGCAGGAACTGTTCTTACAAAAGAGCAGGTTGACGATGCGCTCGATGCCGGAGTAGAATTCATAGTCACTCCCGGTTTCAACCCTGAGATCGTCAAGTATGCACTCTCGAAAGGCGCAGTAATAATGCCCGGAACCGCAACACCTGGTGAGATGGAGCAGGCGATGAGCATGGGTCTTGACATAGTCAAGTTCTTCCCAGCAGAGCAGAACGGCGGTGTCGCCAAGCTTAAAGCAGTCGCAGCGCCCTATCAGAAGCTTCGTTTCATCCCGACAGGCGGAGTAAACGCCACAAACCTCGTTGATTACATCAAGTTCAACAAGATTGTCGCCTGCGGCGGCACATGGATGGTCAAGAAGGATCTTATCGATGCCGGAAACTGGGCTGAAATCACAAGACTTACCAAGGAAGCAGTTCACTCGATGCTGGGCTTAGAGTTCGCCCACATGGGAATCAACTGCGATGCTCCTGAAGAGGCTTTAAAGGCAGCCAAGCTCCTTGAGACAATGTTTGGCTTTGGTTATAACGAGGGTAACTCTTCTATCTTCACAGCAGACAAGAAGATCGAAATCTGCAAGACTCCGAAGCCCGGAAAGTATGGCCACATCGCAATCGCAACCAATTCAACAGCCCGTGCTGTTGCATACTTCAAATCTCAGGGCTACGAATTCGCAGACGAGTCCACAATTCCTACTGGAGCGGTCTATTTCAAGGACGAATTCATGGGCTTCGCAATTCATCTCGTTCAGAAAAAGTAATATAGGAGGATTCTAAGATGGGAAATAAGGCAGTAACCTTCGGTGAAATAATGCTGAGACTCAACCCGGAGGGCTATTTAAGATTTTTGCAGGCCAACACCTATGAGGCAACCTTCGGAGGAGGAGAGGCCAACGTTGCAGTGTCTCTCGCCAACTATGGCGTAGACGTTTCGTTTGTCACAAAGCTTCCCAAGCACGAAATAGGTCAGGCAGCCGTTAACGAACTGAGACGCTATGGCGTCGACACCAGCGATATCATCAGAGGTGGCGACAGAGTCGGAATCTACTTCGCCGAGAAGGGCGCTTCTCAGAGACCTTCAAAGGTCATCTACGACAGAGCCTACAGCGCTATCTCGCTCGCCAAGCGTGACGAATTCGACTGGGACAAGATTTTCGAAGGCGCCAAGTGGTTCCACTTCACCGGCATCACTCCGGCACTCGGTGGTGAGCTTCCTGAAATCTGCCTCGACGCCGTCAAGGCAGCACACGCTAAGGGCGTAACAGTCAGCTGCGACCTTAACTATCGTAAGAAGCTCTGGACAAGAGACCAGGCTCGTGAATGCATGAGTAAGATTGTTCCTTATGTCGATGTCTGCATCTCTAACGAGGAGGATGCCAAGGACGTCTTCGGAATCGAAGCTGAGAACACCGACATCGACTCCGGCAAGCTCAATCACGAGGGCTACATCAGCGTTGCCCGCCAGCTCCACGAGAGATTCGGCTGCAGCCATGTTGCAATCACACTTCGCTCCTCCATCTCCGCCAACGACAACGACTGGGCAGGTATGCTCTACACAGGCGACAACGCCTATTTCTCTAAGCAGTACCACATGCATATTGTCGACCGTGTCGGCGGTGGCGACAGCTTCGGTGGCGGACTCATCTATTCGCTTATGAATGATTATGAGCCCCAGAAGGCTATAGACTTCGCAGTCGCAGCCTCCTGCCTGAAGCACTCTATCGAGCACGACTTCAACCTCTGCTCAGTTGCAGAAGTAGAGTCCCTGGCTGGCGGAAACGCCTCTGGCAGAGTTCAGCGCTAAGCGCTTAATCATCGTCAAAAATGTGAAGGGCATCCTATAGAAAAAGCTCGGACAAGGCGACTAACCTTGTCCGGGCTTTTTTAGGGTTTTGAATATGGAGGATAGATGTATACAGATTGAAATTGCTATAAGCCCGAACCCGACAACCCAGTAAACGGCGGTCAGTCGGTTCGTAGTCCCGTAAATCTCTAAAACGCCTGTGAAGACTGATCCCACAGACAGCGCTGCGATCCCGGAATTATATAGATTCTGAGCTGCTCTTTTTGGAATCCCTTTTCCGAAGTAGGCGTATAGAAACGCCGGCAGCGCTCCGCCTGCAAGTGGAATCGCGAAGGCATAGAGCATGAAGTAAGAGTAAACCTCGTGGCTATAGACCTCATAAACCGCTCCGAATAGCGCTAAGAACAGTGAGCAACCGAGGTACGTAAGCCCAGTCTTCATCATGCCCTTAGTATCCGATGTAGACAATGTCGCTCACCTTCCTTTCCTTGATGGAGTTGCCACTGGAGGTGGGATTATTTATAACCTCGCCGTTAAAGACCATCGTCGAGGACCCTCCGCCATCGAGGTTGTAAGCTGTCTCAACTCCCAAGCCCTGCATAAACTCCGCAAGCTCATAGAGCGACAGCCCTTCGCTCTCGTCGGTTCTTCCGTCAGCAACTACGAAAACATAGTGAAGGTCACTGATAATTCCGATAGCAGTACGTGGATTGCTCGTCTTCGCCTTTCCGACCTCTTCGTCCACGGTGACACTGATTTCGCCACTCTGAACGAGTGCTGGGCCAAACGACAGAACCTGAACAGCACCATTCGCCAGCAGCTCTTCCGCTGTCATATCGCCTTCAGAAATAATCTCAAAGCTCCCATCCGAGTAGATGACCAGGTCCTCGTTGTCAGAAGAACCAGTACTTCTGTAGAGAACCCCATTTCGGATGACATACCCCGTCTCCTGGGTTCCATAGTAGTCGCCGTTGATGGCCAAGATAGCGCCAACACTGTCGGCGATGGATGAAGTCTTTTCGGTGACATTCTTCCCATAAGCGCTCTTCGCAAACGCTGTTTTCAGGTATTCAGCCGAGGAGAGCACAACGTCTGCAACATAAATAGTCGTGTCATTCTCCCGATACTCGGTTAAAGTAATCGTAATGTTCCCATCGCTGTAGTAATTGTCTGTGATGACAGTCTCCACCTCGGTGACAACAGCAGCCTCAGTTGTGGCAGGAGTTGTTGTAGTCTCAGGCACTGTGGTCTCTTCTGTCACCTCGGTAACAGCAGTTGTAACTGAGCTTGTAGCTTCAGCTGTATTTTCAGCAATTTCGCCGTAGACGGTCTCCAAGACAAAAGTATCGAGTGCAATATAAACAGTAAACCCGACAAGAGCAATCGTGTAAAGAATCGCCCAAAGGTGACGCCTGAACATGCTCACAAGTCTCCTTTGCTCGGTTTACGCCATCCCACAAAGCCGTCAAAAATCCTTATAATCATAAACACAACCACTTGTCCCAAAATCTTCGAAGGATAAACACTCCATCCTCCGCAGACCGCCAGAAGCCATATAAGAATTGTGCCTAAGATGACCGACAGTGCTCCTTCCGCCACAAACCGTTCAATCTGCTTCGAAGCCCCGCTTTGCAAGGGCAGGGAAGTGCTGAGGTCCCGCCTTATCGCCCGGCTTAAAATCCCTGCAATGACGTTTGCAGCCACGATTCTCAGTGGCCCTTCGATCCCCATCGCCAGCATGAATATCACTGAAAAGATGGTTATGTCGAGTAGCGCTCCGATTATCGAAGCCTCCTTAAATCTGAGAATCTCCCGATACACTCTCACCGAATCCCTTATAGGGTCGAAGTGTGAGGAGAAATTCCCGTCAATATAAATGGTTTTTATCTCTCGCTCGACAATCTCAGTTCCCGATTCGGGGAGCATGAGCAGAGCGTTCATCTCATATTCATATCTCTCGCCAGGGATTTCAAGGAGCTTACTTACGAGTTCCCCAGAAAAAGCTCTGAGCCCTGTCTGCGTGTCGCTGACTGATTTGCCTGTCGCAAGAAAGTAGACAATCTTCGTGACCGTGTTCCCAAACCTGCTCCTTAGTGGCACTTTCCCGTCAAAAGCTCTCACGCCGATTACCATCGCCTGAGGGTTTTCCTCGGCGACTTTTATTACCTTGAGGGCATCAAGGTGAGAGTGCTGCCCGTCAGCGTCCATAGTGACGACGGTGCAGTCAGCGCCATAGTGGAGCTGAATATACTTGAGCCCTGTTTTTATAGCAGCTCCCTTGCCCTTGTTTTCCTTGTGGGAGAGCAGCATCGCATAGTTGGAAGCCTCAAGAAATATGCTCTCGTATTCTTCTGAGCTTCCATCGTCTATGAGAACAGCATCAAAGCCAGAGGAGGTGACCTCTTCAAGAAGAGTTATAAGACCGTCTGATGGCTGATATGCAGGAATCAGCGCTATACGTGTTTTTGCCATAGTGGTTCCCTTTCGAAAAACTGGAGATGCCAGGCATCTCCAGCGATAAAATGCTTTTGTTAAAAAGTTTGAAGTTGCGAAGCAACTTCAGCATATAATGCTTTCGGCATTATATGTGGTAATCCTGCCCGAACGAACACTAAACAGAAGTGAGGGTGAAACGCTTAGTGAAAATGTAAAAGGATGAGCTCGTTCGGGCAGGTTTTACCCGTTGTTAAGTTTGGGCGCCGACGTTCATGTCGCCACCTCTGCCACCTCCGCCGCCGAAGCCGCCTTGATTGCCTCCCATATCTCCGCCTCCTATGTCTCCACCAGGAGCAGAGCCGGAGTCGGGTGTATTCGTTCCGCTGTCAGAGTTATCTCCTCTGCCACCGCCCATGTCCATGTTTCCGCCACCCATGTTACCGCCAGTCATTCCTCCCATGCCAGTGGTTTCGCTGTAGATAAGGCTTGAAAGTGTGACCGAGGTGCTGCTCCCGCCATAGGTGACCGTGTAGGTCGAGCCTGTGGTGAGGGATGGGCAGCTTATAAGGATGCATGAATATGAAGAGCTGCATGTATACGAAGCAAGAACGTTTCCGCTCGAGTCTTTAAGAGTGATAGTGTCGCCTGAAGAACCGCTCGCCGAGAGGAGCATTGCTCCCTGAGTCGAGCTTGAGCCAAAGTTCTCCTGCATTCCAGAAGCGCCGACCGCTATGAGGGTTCCGCCGGTGATAGTCGCTGAAGATTCCCAGTCGACAGGTGCATCAGCAGAAGTCGTAGGACCAGAGACATAAAGCTCTCCGCCTGACATTGTGAATGAGCCGTTCGAGTCGATTCCGTCTCCGCTTGCCTTGACGTAGATGACACCGCCAGAGATGTTTATCGACGAGGATGAGCTGCTCGAGCCGAAGGAATCTCCGCCGAAACCTCCGAATCCGCCGAAACCGCTCGAGTCGGCTCCGCCAGCAGCGTTGATGCCGTCGTCGCTCGAAACGAGGTCGATATTTCCGCCTGAGATGTCAACCGTCTCGCCCTCAAGGCCTTCATAGCTCTGCGAGATGTTGATGGTTCCGCCCTTAATGGTAAGAGTGTCGTCAGCATGAATACCGTCATCGCCGGTAGCGATGTTGAAGGTGCCACCAGAGATCGTGACGTCTCCGTTCGAGTGGACGCCATCGTCCTCAGAATCGATTTCGAATGAGCCACCAGAAATGGTGACCGACGTTCCGCCTTTGAGGCCCTTGGTGCTCGAGGAGTCGTCCGAAGATGAGCTCGAACCGCCCCAGCCGTCCCAGCTGAAGGCTCCGCCAGAGGTGTAGGAGGTCGAAACCTCACCTGCACCGTCAGCAGTTGTGATGTCGAAGTCGCCGTCCTCAATCTGCAAGTAAGTCGCAGCGCTGATTCCGTCGCCATCGGCAGTGATATTGAAGGTTCCTCCTGAGATGTAGACAAATCCTATGGAAGTGTCCGAAGAATCCTCAGCGTGAATTCCGTCTTTCGTAGAGTCAATAGTGAAGCTGCCCTTCGCAATTCTGACGCTCTCGCCAGCCGAAAGCCCGTGACCTCCTGCCGTAATATCGGCAGAGGAGAGGGAAGTGATCTGAAGGGTAGTATCAGCGTGAATTCCATCGTCTTCAGCGTCGATAGTAAACGTGCCTCCTGAGATGGTGACGCTTGCATCCGAATGGATAGCGTCGTCAGCTGAATTTATATTAAGAGTTCCGCTTGTAATCTTGACGGAGCTCACCGCCTTGATGCCCTTGAGGCTCGTGTTCGAGCTCGAAAGCCCAGCATTTATAGTGAAGGTTCCGCCTTCGATTGTGACATAGGTCGCAGCACTGATTCCGTCATCATCTGCAGAAATCTTTATGGTGCCACCTGAGATGTAAACAAACCCGATGGTCGAGTCATCAGAGCTTTCTGAGTGAATTCCGTCCTTCGCGGAAACTATCGTGATGGTTCCGTCAGCGATTCTCACGCTTTCATAAGCCGAAAGTCCGTGTCCGTCCGCATCGATATCGATGGTCGAATCGGTGATTATAATAGCCAGGTCAGCCTGAATTCCTTCGTCAGCAGCTGAAATAGTGAAGTCGCCATCTTTAATAGTGACGTTACTCGAAGCACTTACTCCGTCGTCAGAGGAGGTGATATCAAAAGTTCCGCCAGTGATATAGATATATCCAAGACTGGTATCATCCGAATTCTCCGAATGAATTCCATCCTTGCCAGAAGAAATCGTGAAGGTTCCGCCTGCAATCTTGACACAGTCTTTCCCGCTCAGGCCATGACTTGCAGCTGTGATCTTATAAGTTCCACTCGTAATAACTAAATCGTCTTTAGAGACAATTCCGTGTCCAGCAGCTGCATTGATGGTAAGAGTTCCAGAGCCGTTAAGAGTCAGGTCGTCTTTCGAATAGATAACCGCATCGATGTTGTTATCGTCGATTGCAACATAGCTTCCGCCGTTTGCAAGGGTGTTCGAGGTCCCGGAATTGGTCGTGATGTAGACCTTGTCGGCGTTGAGAACGTAAATAGCAGCCGAAGTCTTGCTGGTGATCGAAACACCGTTCAGGATAATCTGAACTTCATCTTTGCTGTCAGCATCAACAATAATCATGCCGTCAGAAAGCGTTCCGCTGACCACATAGGTCCCAGCATCGGTGATAGTGACCGTGCTTCCAGAAATCGAGACGGAGGAAGAAGAGCTCGAAGACGAAGTATCTGAAAGCGTGATAGTCACGCTCGTATCCTCGTCGTACCCGACCTCATAATCATCATCGCTGAACACTTCGCTCTCGTCAGTGCCGGTGGCGTCTTCAAACATCGTTTCCGGGTCGGCTTCGACTATCTCGGAATCGACCGAGAGCTCCGCAAACATCTCCGACTCATCGATTGTAACAAGCTCGATTTCGTCGCTTTCTTCCATTGAGCATCCAGAAAAGCATGTAAGGAACAAAGCCACTGAAACCATAAGTGACATAATTCTGCTTATCTTGTAATTCATATTTTTATGCTCCTATAGTTCCAAGCTTTTTATAATCAAAGCTCCGCAACCTGATTTTCCTGCTTGGAAATGGAAATCTCAAGGTTGCCGTTACGGCAGCGAAGCTGGTCGATAAACTCCTTCTCCTTCGAAGGATCTCTCAAAACAAGGTCATAGGTGAGCCTGTAGAGGCTTCCCATGTTGGTGGTCTTGACGTGAGTCAGCTCATATTCGGAGGTGTACTCCTTGAGGAGGTCGTCAAAAACTCCAGTGTAGTCAAGGTCTTCAGGGATAGTTATGTGAAGTGTCTTATACTTCTGTCCTCTCTTCTTTACGCCGAAATCAAGAGTCGAGTAGAGCATACTTACAGCTCCGAAGAGAATAGCACACAAGAATCCGAAGCCTATGTATCCCATTCCAACGACAAGTCCTGTTCCCATTGCAAGGAAGATTGCAAGAATCTCCTTCGCAGTTCCTGCAGCAGAGCGGAATCTTACGAGACTGAAAGCTCCCGCAACTGCAACCGCAGTTCCGATATTGCCGTTGACCATCATTATAACAACGCAGACAACCGCCGGTAAAAGCGCGATTGTCGCGACAAAACTCTTAGTGTATCTGGTCTTATACATGTAACATAACGCCAGAATCAGTCCTATGACGAGTGCAGACACCACACAGGCTAAAAAGTCGGAAACAGTGATGGTTGAAACGGTGTCTGAGTCAAAAATTCCTTTGAAAAGATTGTTAAGCATAGAGACGTCCTCCAGTTGTTACTTGAATTTTAGGGGTGTGGTTGTCGAGGGTATGCTCCTCAAACATTCTCTGATAGGCTGTGCCGTACTTCGAGAAGGATGTTTTGAATATCCCGAGGCGATTCAGCTCGTGGCTCATCCATAGCGGATATCCGCCAGAAGTTTTTATCTCCATAAGGGTCATTCCTTCAGGAAGAATCGAAAGCCCATAGGCGTCGCTTCCCAAAGAGAAGTCGTCCTGCCTGCAAAGAATATTCTCGTCAAACGTGACTCTGAAATCTGAGCCGTCATCCGAATAGAAAGCCTCGCGTTCATAGGAGATGAACATCGCCGGCATCAGATTGCCATAGTAGTTCCTGAAATACTCAATCTCGTTTGCGATCTGAGTGTGAAGAGGGAGCGGCAGACCGTTGAGCAGGCAAAGAGTTGCATCTCCTGCCGGAAGCTCGAGCCTTCTCTTATACACTACCGACTTGTATTTCTTCTTGAGCTCCACAAATGCCGGGTCCTCAGGCCCAACCTTGCGGTAGCTTCGTAGCCTCAGCTTTTCCTTGTAAGTGGGGCTCTCGAGGGAATGTCTTATCAGACGGTAGTTTTCTGTATCAAAATAGATATTTCTAATTGTTGTTCTTCCGTACTTGTCAAGCTCCATGTATGGTCGCATGGCTTCGAGAATCGCATACTTCTGAGCACGTGTTAGCATGTATTTGACCTCATAGCGTTTGAACGTTGCTTGATAGTCCATTATTATCCTCCTTAGATTTTAAGGGCCTTTGCGAAATTTCAAATCATAAATGGGGGGTCCCTGAGGCACACCCAAATTGTATTCCGAAAGGAGTTCAGAAGGAGCACGAATTTGAGGAGGTGTACCTCAGGGAATGATTAAAGTATACTTTACATTCCTTAAATCTACCTTAAACCGGCTGTGAAAGTCAGGTGAAAGTATCATGAAGGAAGTGTGACGGTAATCAAGAGCGATTTCTCGTCGGTAGTAGAGGCTGAAATCTTCCCCTTGTGAGCTGTAACTATTGCAGCAGCGATCGAAAGCCCCAGGCCATAGCCTCCAGTCTGCGAATTCCTGCTTTCGTCGGTTCTATAGAACCGATCAAATAAGTGAGGCAGGCTTTCCTTCGGCATATAAGGGCAGGTGTTAAAGACCATAAGTCTAATAGACCCTCTCTGCTGCTCGAGAGTGAGACTAATCGTCCCATTCTCATCGGAATACTTCATAGCGTTGTCAAGAAGAACCGAAAGCAGCCTTCTTATCGCCTTTTCGTCGCCGTTAAGGCTTATCATCGGCTGAATTGAGCCTGAAAGGTTCTTTCCCTGAGTCTTCGCCAGAGAGCGATACTCATCAAGCGTCTCCTCGACGATATCCGAAAGAGGGAAGTCGAGCATCTGATACTCTGGCTCTGCCTCATCCATTCTTGAAAGCATGATAAGGCTGTTCGTCATGTCTGTGAGCCTCGAGACCTGAGTTCGGATGTCTGTAATCCACTCGTTCTCGCCGATGTCCATCTCGAGTACCTCAGCATCCGCTCCGATAACGGTGAGTGGAGTCTTGAGGTCGTGCCCAGCGTCGGTGATGAACCTCCGCTGCTTTTCATAGTTTTCCCAGAACGGCTTGACAATCCTTCCCGAAAGGAAAATAAGCAGCACCAGAACCATCACAAGTCCTGCAGCCGAAATCCCGAGGGAAGCCGTGATGACAGTCCTGAAAGTCGAGAGATTTCTTGCACAGTCAAGGAACACAACCGTCGTCTCGGTTTCGCCCTCATACACAAGATACCTGTAGTCGTCCATGAAGCCCTTCGTCTTGCCACTCGCGATAACATTCTCAGCATACTCAACCGCAGCCGAGGTGCCAACAGCAGCAATCTTTCCAGTGTTCACGGAAACGAGATTTCCAGAGCGGTTGTTGAAGGTGACGGTGAAGTATCTCGACTCATATTCGAGCTCAGGAGATGAAAGAATGTCATTCTGGCGTCTTGAGCCGCTTTCTATGTTCATATCTCCGGCGCCAGGGCCTTCGTTATCTACTGGAAGCTCGTCAACCTTGTCGGGAAAAGCTCCGCCATTGTCCGCAAGAAGCGTGAGAATCAGATCCGCATCGTCGACAATTCCACGATAAGTAGAATAGGTGATTGCCCCAACTACAACCGAAAGAACGATTATGAGCGAAAGCATCGTGGCGCCGATAAGCTTGAGACGTAGATTATTAATCATCGGGAATCTCCTCCAGTGCATAGCCTGCATTTCTGACAGCCTTGATCTGGATATTCGCCTTCAGGGCGTCAAGCTTCTTTCGTAAGTAGGAGATATAAACCCAGACGACATTGATTTCCGAGTCGCTGTCATATCCCCAAATCTTCTCAAGGAACCTCTCAGAGGGAATAATAGTGTGGGGATTACTCATGAGGAATTCGAGCATCTGAAACTCTTTATTTGCAAGCCTTAAGCTCCCCGAAGGGGTCGAGAGCTCGAATGTGGCTCTGTCAAGCGTCACATTCCCAAACTTTATCTGTGAGCTCTGATGCTGAGTTGAGGTCCTCGTCATCGCCCTGATTCTCGCTAAGAGCTCCTGAGAGTTAAACGGCTTCGTAAGGTAGTCGTTAGCACCCAAATCGAGCCCTGTGACCTTGTCGCTGACCTCAGACCGAGCCGTGAGCATGAGAACAGGGACGTTGTTTCCTTGCTTTCTCATCTCTTTAAGAACGGTGAACCCGTCCATCTTCGGCATCATGACATCTAAGATAACACCGTCATAGTTGTCGGCATTCAGGTAATTAAGAGCCTCCTGTCCATCATAGACAGCATCAACAGAATAGTTATTTCTTTCGAGTATCGCGACCAGCGCTTTTGATAAAGCCTTTTCATCTTCAGCTAAAAGAAGCCTCATGCTTAGTCCTCCCTAAGATTCATCTTTCTATTATAATACAATTCCAACCTAAAATCTACCTTAAATTTCGGTGAATGTTTAGAAAAACAGTAGAATATTCAAGGACCGAAGCGAATCTCTTCACTTCGGTCCCGAATTTAAGATGTGATCAAGGAATAATCTCGTATTGTCCAGCAGCGGTTTCTTTCGTTGCATATTCAGAAACCGAAAGGACTTTCACCTTGAGCGGATTCTTTCCGAGCTTAATCTCGATGATGTCGCCGACCTTCACTTCATAAGAAGCTCTCGCAGGCTTGCCGTTTGCCAAAATTCTTCCTGCATCGCAGGCCTCGTTGGCAACGGTTCTCCGCTTGATAAGACGGCTGACCTTTAAGTATTTGTCAAGTCTCATACTATCTCTCCCTTTTTAGTCTTAAAAAACAAAGCCGACCGAGGTCGGCTTGCCTTTTCGTAAATTATCAGACAGACTCCTTAAGAGCCTTGCCGGGCTTGAAAGCGGGAACCTTTCTTGCAGGAATTGCAATCTTCTCGCCAGTCCTCGGGTTGATACCCTCTTTAGCCTGACGCTCTCTGACTTCGAAAGTTCCGAAACCGATGAGAGAAACCTTCTCACCCTCGGAAAGAGCCTCAGTGATGGCGGCAACTACTGCAGATACAGCCTTCTCAGAATCCTTCTTGGAGAGGCCGGACTTATCCGCAACCTTGCTTACTAATTCAACTTTTGTCATGATGACTTCCTCCGTAATTATTTCGCCTGCGTGAACATAGATCCATAAGCTATATTC
>JAJBTZ010000068.1 GCA_020860605.1 Ruminococcus sp.
AGCAACTCGGCTCTCCCTCTGGGAGAGCTGTCACGCGAAGCGTGACTGAGAGGGCGCGAGCGAAGCGAGCGTTTTCTCCAACACAAAAAGCCTCCCGAACAGGGAGGCGGTTTCTGTTTAATTACGAATTGCGAATTACGAATTGGGCGTCAGCCCTCCATCTCGCAACTGCGGATGATATAGCCTCTGACATCTGAGGGCTTGATGTTCAGGGCGAAGCCGAGTTCGCCGTAGAGCATGTCTTCGGCTATCTTCATGTACCTCAGATCCACCGCTGGGACGTTTCGCTTTTCGGCGACGAGGACACGCTGCTTCTCGAAAACGTGCTTGATGATGCTGATGAGATTCTCACATTCGTGAGTCTTGACCAGCGTCTTATAGTACTCCATCGCAAGCTTTGAATCCTTTGGCACGTCCAAATTTGGGCTTATTTCGGTGATCTTCCCGATAAGCTCTTCCGCTCTTTCCTTTGTTATGACCTTACGCATCAGTATAGTTGAATCGGTCGGTGTGTAGATTTTGCCCTTCCTGTAAAATGGGACGAGAGTATAATACTCCTTCTGCTTGTCCAGCCCTGATATCGAGGGCTTGCCGATGTCTTCAACCATGCAAACGCCTTCGTTGCCGTAGACAACGTAATCATTCACGCTAAACATCAATACTACCTCTTTACTGCCACAAATTCAATTACTATGTGTTAATTATAGCACATTTCTGACCAAAATTCCAGAGGCAATTTGCACAAATCGTAAAAAATTATTAGATTTTATGCGGGTTTATAGACATCTGCGCGCTTATTCTTACACAACTATTGCTTTTGGAATTCAAACCTGTTATAATAGCTATAGAATGAGAGGTGTGTGGTCATGTCAATGTGGGACGATGAATATGTTAAGCTTCTTAAGAAAATAAGAGCCGATGGGGTCGAGGTTGTGAACCGCACTGGGATTAACTCAGTGAAGATTCCTTCGTGGCATTTTTCTCTGGATATCGGCGAGGAGTTCCCTATCCTCACCACAAAGCAGCTCTTCATCCGTCAGGCGGTCCTTGAGATGCTCTGGATTTATCAGGCACAGTCGAACGACGTCAGGTGGCTACAGGAGCGGAATGTCAACATCTGGAACGAATGGGAGATTGACGAGGACGGATTCTGGACCGCTACACAGATGGTTCCTGATGGCTCAGGCGGGCTTGTCAAGAAAGAAATTCGAAAAGAGTTCGGGAAAGAATGGTCCCACACTATTGGCACGGCTTATGGCTGGATTGTCCGAAAGTTCGGACTGATTGATGAGCTCATATATAAGCTTAAATACAATAGAACCGATCGTAGAATGGTAATGTCCCTCTGGCAGAACGACTACCTTGAGACGGCGGTGCTGCCGTCCTGCGTCTGGAGCAGCGAATGGGACGTGACCGACGGGAGGCTGAACGCTTGGGTTCACCAGAGAAGCTGCGATGTTCCTTTGGGGCTGCCGTTTAATGTCACTCAGTACTCGGTTCTTCTATCGATGCTGGCTCAAGTGACCGGACTTAAGCCCGGAAGGCTCGACTGGTCAATCAAGGACGCTCACATTTACGTGAACCAGATTTCTGGTGTGGTCGAGCAGATAAGGCGGTATGACGAGAACGGCGGAGGGCTCCCCTCCCCGAAGCTCTGGCTGAACCCGGAGCTCGACGACTTCTACAAGTTCGACAACTCGGCGGAGTGCAGAGACGTCAAGCTGATTGGCTACCAGCACATGGGAAAGATTTCGTTTCCGATTGCACAGTGAGGTGACGGCATGATCAAGATTGTTGCAGCGGTTGGCAGAAATCGCGAACTCGGGCGAGAAAACCAGCTCATCTGGCACCTTCCTACCGACATGAAGCTTTTCCGTGCCGAAACCCTTGGGCAGACGGTTGTCATGGGCAGGCTGACGTACCTTTCCATCGGCAGGCCTCTTCCGAAGAGGAGAAATATCGTGATTTCGAGGGACAAGTTCCTTAAGATTGAAGGCGTCGAAGTCGTCAGCTCCCTCGAGGAGGCGCTAAAGATTTGTGGGAATGACTGCTGCGTTATCGGCGGGGCTCAGATTTACTCTCAGGCGATTGACCTGGCGGACGAGCTGGTGCTCACGGAGATTGATGCCGAGTGCACCGATGCCGATGCCTGGTTCCCGGAGTTTGATAAGGGGAAGTTCAGTGCCGAAGTCGCCATGGAAGGCGAAGATGACGGAGTGAGGTTCAGGCAGGTAAGGTACAAGAGAATATGAAATAAACCCTCTCAGCAACCTGAGAGGGTCTTTTAATTTGGCTTATTCCTTCGTCACGGTGAGGTCCATCTTTTTGATGCGGACGCTGCTTATCAGGACTGCTGCAGTGGAGACGGCAAGGGTTATGAGGCAGATGAAGGCGTCGATGGTGGGGTTCTGGATGAAGAACGGCGAGAAGGCCATTATCGGGACCATCACGGCGTTGAAGACCATTCCGAAGAGGAAGTTTGAGGAAATGGTTTTCTTCGTCTCAGACGAGATTCTGACGGCGCTGGAGGCGTCCCGAAGGTCGTTCTTGAGAAGAATTATCTCGCTTGCTTCGAAAGCGACGTCGGAAGCGTCCTTCATCGAGATGGCGACATCGGCTGCTGCAAGGGCGAGAGCGTCGTTGGAGCTGTCCCCTATCATCGCGACGGTTCTTCCGCCGTAGCGGAGCTTTCTTATCATGTCGGCCTTCTTAGAAGGCGAGACGTTCTCGGCATGGTCGAAAACGCCGATTTCCTGGGCTATGGACTCACCTGTTCCCTGGCTGTCGCCGGTGACCATAATCGTTCTGAGTCCGAGCTTGGCGAGGCGCTCAACTCCGGCCTTGCTCGTAGGCTTGAGCTTGTCCTGGAAGGCGATGACGCCGATTGGGGAACCGTTTTTTGTGACGGCTGCTATCGTCTTGCCTTCGTCAGAGAGGGGCTGGCAGACGGTGGCGTAGCCCTCGAACTCGTTTATAAATATGGCGTCGGCCCTTCCAACGGAAACGCTGTCCTCCTCGATGACGCCCTTGACTCCAAAGCCTTCGACCGACTCGAAGACGTCGCAATCCATCGGTTCAATGTCGTTTTTCTTGGCATAATCTAAAACTGCTGAAGCTATCGGATGAGTCGAGTGGGACTCGAGGGAGGAGGCTATCAGAACGACCTCCACAGCGTCGGTTCCGAATGGGATGACGTCTGTGACGAACGGCTTTCCGACAGTCAGAACGCCGGTTTTGTCCATGACGACGGTGTTGATGCTTTCGATCTTTTCGAGCGCCGAAGGGCTCTTGTAGATTACTCCCTCGCGCTCGCCTCTTGAAACGGCAGCGTTAACTGCAAACGGAATCGCGAAGCCGACAGCACACGGACAGGCGGTGAGGAGCATCCTTTCTAAAACCTCGAGTGAGGTTCCAAGATCCTTTGAAGCCATCAGCCAGATGAAGAAGACGAGCACTGCCACACCTGTGGCACAGAGCGAATAGAGCCTCTCGCTTCTCTGAAGGTGAGCATAAATTGCGGAATCCTTCTTCCTGACCGCTTCGGCGTTTCTGGCAGCGATAATCATCTTTCCAAGGCTGGTTTCCTCTCCGAGAACTTCAGCCTGAATGGTTATAAACCCGCTCCGGCAGACGGTTCCGGCAGATATTTTATCGCCAGCGTTTTTCTCAGCGGGAATTGTATCGCCTGTTAAGAGGCTTTCGTCGACTCCGGCTCTTCCTGAAACGACGGTGCCGTCGCATGGGAAGCTCTCGCCCGGCTTTACTAAGATCAAGTCGCCGATTGTAAGCTCGGAGATGGGGACAGAGTATTCAAGATTGTTTCTCGAGACTGTCGCGTTCTTTGGGAAAAGCTCTGAGAGCTTTTCGGCGGTGGAGCCGCGGGATTTGTTCATCCTCTCCTCGAGGTAGTCCGTCACGAGCATGAACGAGATGATGACTGCACAGGCCTCGAAGTGGATTCTGTCGGCATACTCCTCACGGCTGATTATTACCATTACGAGCGAGTAGAAGGAGGTCGCCGTTGCAAGTGTTATCGCGACTGCTACGAGGCTGTCTATATTCGGGCTGAACTTTGCGAGCCGTCCGAAGCCCCGAAGAAAAATCTCTTTTCCGAAGAACAGAATCGGAATGAAGAGTGCAAGCCGGACGAGCGACATTATCGCCACATCGTCCTTGAGAAACGTGATCATCGGCAGGACGAATGCTCTTACTCCTGCAAGGTAGAGGAGGAGAACTGTAAGTATAATGGAGCCCACGATGTTTCCCATTGTGACCGCTCGCTTTTCGGCAGATTTTTTTGTGGGATTTGAGGCAGCCGTGCCTATTCTGACGTTATCTTCCATGATATCACCCCTTTGATTCTATTCATTATACCACCTTTTCCGACACAAATCAACTTATTATGCTTAAAAAACAAAGCCCCATTCCTAAAAAGTGAGAAATGGGGCCCAACTTGTGTTAAATTTTCTTTAGCTCAGTAGATTCCAGCATAGATTTCGGCAATTATATCCTCGAGCTCGTCGATTCGTGCCTCACATTCGGCTATGTAAGCGTCAAACTCGGCCTGCTTCTCCTCCATCGATTCGTTCTCCTTGAGAAGGTTCTCCACAACCTGAGAAAGGGTCGAGAACTCGCAGTCATCATTCTCGGAATAGGATGAGATGGTCCCAAGAAGCGTCTCCATGAAGCCTTTTGTCAGCGTTCCTCCACGGTAGGAGTCCATGTCGAAGGCGATGACCATCGAAGCGTAGTTCGAATATGATGAGCTGAACCTCGTATAGGAGGTGGCGTCTGCAGTCAGATAGGAGTAGTCGAAGGTGATGTAGCCGTCTTCGTTGACGCCTGCTGTAGGAGTTGAATTATAGACGGTGTAGCCTGAGAAACCGTCGGAGATGATGAGCTCCACGTTTTCATCCGAATAGTAATCGGTTCTCAGGAGGAAGATTTCCGAATATGCAATTCCTCTTTGGTCCATATAGGTCATGAGCGACTTGATTGTCTCGTTTGATTCAGCCGTGAACGCAGACGCTGCAAGCATGATTTCATGGCCTGAGCCAGAGGCGGTCAATGCAAGGCACTGAAGGCTTGTGAGGGTTCCTGAGCAGTCGAGCACCAAAACCGGCTCGAAGCCGTATTCAGCAGCCTGCTCCTCGGCGAAGGTGATGTCATCATCGCTTGAGATTATGTAGCCGATCACGAAGCGGGCAGTCTCGCTTGTGTCGTAGAAATCGTCGGTGGCGCTGGAAATGGCTCTTTTGAGCGAGGTCACCTCGTCTTCATAAGGCTTTGCCTCGGCGATTGCAGCTTCGAGGCGGGATTTCTCGTCGGAGGAGTTCGCCTTATAGTTATAGGCAAGAAGGCCGAAAACTACCAGGACAACTACCGACAAGACGGCACAGATTATATTTCTAATTACATGGCTTTCCATATTTCACATTCTCCCTTAATTCTCTTTTTTTATGATTCGTTTCGCGATGCTTCTTAGCTTGCACTTCGCCCGGAAAATCAGTTTCCTTAAGGGATAGCTGAAGTTCCAGAAGCGGACGTAGAGCTTATAGGAGCGGTCTGAGACGGAGATCTCACGAGAATTCTCTTTTCCGCTTCGCCAGAAGGACTTCGCAACGCCTTTTATCTTCTCCAGTGGCACTCGCTCGAGAGAGTAGGTGTTGTCGCCCCTTATGAGGGCAACGTCTCCGTCAAACGAGATGATTCTGTGGAGCACCTGCGTGCCGTCGTCACGGACATATAAAACAACGTCGTTGATTTCTGGCCTCCCCGAGAGCTTCTCTATCATCACATGGGATTTATATGTGTAAAGCAGTGGCCTCATGCTGACGCCTTTTATCGGGATGACGATGAAGCCGGAGGTCTCGAGCTCCTGAAGCCTTGTTGTGTTCTCGGTTTCCATACTAGTCTACTATGAACCCGGCAGTCTTCATCTCTTCGACCATCGACTGAACATCAGCGGTTATGGCAGCGCGGTCGTCTTCGGAATTTTCTTTGACCAACTCTTCGATTATCTCGTCGACAGACTTGCCCTGGGAAATGCCAGTCCAGATATTCTTGGCGTTTTCGTTGAGCTTGACCATTCCGTGGAACGACTTGCTCGCCTCGCCCGTCGCCACTACGACATACTTCCCTGCTACTTTTCTTAAAACGAATCCATCTTTTATCTTCATTTCGGCATCCTCCATAGTCTGTTGATTTCTTCTAACGTTGTTTCGTGTTCAGATCTGCGATACCTCTCGCCTGTCAGTGCTTCGAAGCTCGTTTTCACTGCTTCCTCCGACATGTCGCACTCGAGTAAATACATCGGAAGCCTCGAGAGCATTTCGCTCAACATTTCGAGCATCAGGAGCGTTGACTCGGTTTCGTAGGGATGGAACATCTGCTGGAGCATGAGGGAGATCGCTTCTTCAGGGTCGACCTTGCGGATTTTATTCTCAGTCCCCTGCTCAAGGAAGCAGATTCCTGCGACATCGGCACTTTTCCCTTCATTCCAGCCTTCTTTTCCGCACCATGGGGTGTCGTAAGCGTGAATGGTGCCGTCAGGTCTCATCTCGAAAATCGGCTTGTCACCGTTGACGATTCCGACCGAGTCGCCCAAAAATCTCTTCCATAACGCTATATGGGTCGACTTCCCTGTTCCGCTATGAGCGGTGAAGAGGTAGCCCTTGCCATTGTATGTAATGCAGGCGCCATGAAGCATCATTCGGTTGTAATATGGGAGCTTCGAGGCGATTTCAGCGAATATTGCGTCGCGCTCGAGGAAGCAATCAGTCATTTCGGTGTTCGTCTCACGAAGCTCGGCAATCTTCTCGTCAGTCGCAAAGACTGAGAAGTCGGGCTCTGAGCCGTCGCAGAGATAGCCGCGGCAGAAGAGCCTGAGGTAGTCGAAACGGCTTTTCATTTCGATTGTGAGGCCACCAAGGCTCACGTTAAAGATGTCCATTTTCAGTTTCCTTCCACAAAAAGGCCCTCTGGTTACGCTCTGACCAGAGGACCCAAGTCAGATTTCGCTGACTATATTGTGCCATATTCCGAAGCTTTTTTCAAGGCTTTTGCGAAAAAATTATGGTTTTTCGTACTTCGTTTTGTCGTGGACGTTGATTTCGTCGCCGATCTGGACCTCGATCATCTTGAGTTCAGTGACGGCGGTGACGGTGTGGCGGGTGCCGGCCTTCATCTCGATGATGTCTCCGACCCCGACCTCGCGCTTCTTGTCGTCGAGCATGACGATTCCTGTGCCGGAAATGACATTCCAGATTTCGTCGCGCCTCATGTGGCTGTGGTAGTACATTCCGTGACCTGGGTTGAGGGTGACCTTTATCGTGAGGCTCTCCTCCTCGACGTCCAAGACCCGGAAGCTTCCCCAGGACTTCTCGGCAAACATGACCTGCTGGTCGATTTTGTCGACATAGGGCTTGATGTAGCTCGACTGCTCCTTGTCGGAAACGAGGATTCCTTCAGGGCTGGCGGAGACGACAACATCCTTAAGACCCATGCAGATGACGGGGACATTCAGCTCGTTTACGACGTTGACGCCCTCACAGGTGTCGTTCAGGGTTACATCGCCGATTGTCGGCTGGTCCATTGCTTCAGTGAGGGTGTTCCAGGTACCAAGGTCCTTCCACTCGCCCGAGAAGCGCATTACCTGAATTTTCGGCTCCTTCTCGACGACGGCGTAGTCGAAGCTGATCTTCTCGAGGGTGTCATATTTGTCGAACAGGTCCTGATAGTCGGTGAAGTCGATGAGCTCGTGAGCTTTACTGAGGACATACTCGAGCTTATAGGCGAAGACTCCGCCGTTCCAGAGAGCACCCTTTCGGATGTACTCTTCGGCAGTCTTGGCGTCAGGCTTTTCCTTGAAGGAGTCGACCTCGCTTAAGTCGTCCTGAGTAGAGGGGATGATATAGCCGTACTTCTCGCTTGGATAAGTAGGCTCGATTCCCATGAGGACTAAGTTTGCTTCGCTCTTCGAGGCCTGCTCACCGAGACGCTTTATCGCCTCGAAATAGTCGTCCTCGACATAAGGGTCAACGGGACAGACCACGACCGATTCGTCCGAAGGGACTCCCATAACATCATGAAGATAGGAGGTCGCAAGGGCGATTGCAGGGAAAGTATCTCGCCTGCAGGGCTCAACCGAGACTCCGACATCCTCACCTAATTGGTTATGGATGGCGGAGACCTGAGCTTTCGAGGTCGCTATCGTGACGGTGGCATCCTTATCGACAGTCTTTATCTGGCGATAGACGCGCTGAACCATCGACTCGTAGTCGCCCGATTCGGTCTTGAAAATCTTAATGAATTGCTTGGAGCGGATGTCGTTTGAAAGTGGCCAGAGGCGCTTTCCCGAACCGCCCGAAAGTAGAATTATGTTCATTTTTTCTCCCACATTTTTAATTAAATATCCCTTGGGTTGCAGCCGAAGGGATTGCGGGCGGGCAGTTAGCGAAGCTAACTGTATATCCAGCCCCTACATCTTATCTTTCTGCTCTCATTGGATTGTTTAAGAAGTCCTCATAAGAAAGGCGGATGCCGTCCTCGAGCTCGGTCTTGTAAGTCCAGCCGAGAGCGGTGGCCTTGCTTACATCAAGAAGCTTTCTCGGAGTTCCATTCGGCTTCGAAGGATCCCAGCGGATTTCGCCCTCATAGCCGATGACTTTGGCGACAAGCTCGGTGAGCTCCTTGATGGTGAGCTCCTTGCCGGTTCCGGCGTTGACGGTTTCATTGCCACTGTAGTTATTCATGAGGAAAACGCAGAGATTTGCGAGGTCGTCAACATAGAGGAACTCTCTGAGGGGGCTTCCGTCGCCCCAGCAGGTGACGTACTCCTTGCCCTCAACCTTGGCTTCGTGAAAACGGCGAATGAGTGCAGGAAGAACGTGGCTGTGGGTCGGATGATAGTTGTCGTTCGGGCCGTAGAGGTTTGTCGGCATTACCGAGATATAGTCGGTGCCGTACTGGCGATTTAAGAATTCGCAGTACTTGAGACCCGAGATTTTGGCGAGAGCATAGGCCTCGTTGGTCTTCTCAAGCTCGCCTGTGAGGAGGCAGCTTTCGGGCATAGGCTGAGGGGCCATTCTTGGATAGATGCAGGAAGAGCCGAGGAATTCGAGCTTCTTGCAGCCGTTTTTCCAGGCAGAGTGGACGACGTTCATCTCGAGGATCATGTTATCATACATGAAGTCAGCGAGTGCGCTTTCGTTTGCAACGATTCCACCGACCTTGGCAGCTGCCAGGAAGACATATTCCGGCTTTTCCTCAGCGAAGAAGGCTTCGACAGCGTCCTGACGGGTTAAATCAAGCTCCTTGTGGGTTCTTGTGATTATATTATTGTAGCCCTGGCGGTTGAGCTCCCTTACAATTGCGGAGCCGACCATTCCACGGTGACCTGCTACATAGATTTTAGCGTTTTTCTCCATCATTTTTGATTACTCCCCTTTTTTGAGATTTGCTTTTATGCTGTCTTCGGCACACTCGATGGCGACCTTTTCCATGTCGTGCTCGACCATGATTCTGACGAGATCCTCAAAGCTGGTCTTGACGGGGTTCCAGCCGAGCTCCGTCTTGGCCTTTGTCGGGTCGCCCCAGAGGTTGACGACGTCTGTCGGACGATAGAAATCAGGGCTGACCTCGACCAGAACTCTGCCGGTTGTCTTGTCGATGCCCTTTTCGTCCATTCCCTCACCCTGCCACTCGAGCTCGATTCCGGCGTAGTGGAATGCGAGAGTTGCGAACTCTCTTACAGAGTGCTGGACACCTGTCGCGATTACGAAGTCCTCAGGGGTCTCATGCTGGAGGATGAGCCACATGCACTCGACATAGTCCTTGGCGTAGCCCCAGTCGCGGAGGGAGGAGAGATTGCCGAGGTAAAGCTTGTCCTGCTTGCCCTGAGCGATTCTTGAAGCTGCAAGGGTGATCTTTCTTGTGACGAAGGTCTCGCCACGGCGCTCGGACTCGTGATTGAAGAGGATTCCTGAGCAGCAGAACATGTTGTAGGCCTCTCTGTACTCCTTCGTGATCCAGAAGCCGTACTGCTTGGCGACAGCATAGGGGCTGTAGGGATGGAAGGGAGTGGTCTCGCGCTGGGGGACTTCCTCAACCTTGCCGTAGAGCTCGGAAGTTGAAGCCTGATAAACTCGGCAAGTGTCCTTCAAGCCTGTGAGGCGTACTGCTTCTAAGACTCTGAGTACACCTGTAGCGTCAACATCAGCGGTGAATTCGGGGACATCGAAAGAAACCTGAACGTGGCTCTGGGCTGCTAAGTTGTAGATTTCATCGGGTCTGACGGTGCCGATTACTGAGACAAGGCTCATCGAATCGCCAAGGTCTCCAAAGTGGAGGTGGAAGTGCTCGTTGCCCTCAAGGTGAGCAATTCTCTCACGATAGTCGACAGATGAACGGCGGATTATGCCGTGAACGTCGTAGCCTTTTTCAAGGAGGAATTCGGCTAAGTAGGAGCCGTCCTGACCTGTTATACCAGTGATTAATGCTGTTTTCATCAAAAAATCTCCTGTTCTTGCGTTTATTTTTAGCACATTTTTCAGTTACTGACTTGGTCGCGATAAATGCAACCAGAGGGCAATAATACACCATTTTTCGGATAGTTTCGATACACTATGTTGAGAGTTAATAGCACTATCTTGCTTTTTTATTTTGGGTGTGATATAATGGACTCAGTACTTTGAAATGGGGTTTACTTATGCCTGACAATTATTTTATTTCCGACAGCGACGTTGTTAAATCTGAGCGAATTATCTACACTCCGACTGCCTTTGCAAGGGCGAATCTTATCTATTTGCAGGAAGTTGGCGAGCTGACGGCGCTGAGACCTCACGAGTCGAAGAGAAGCGGGCTGAGCTCGTATCTCTTCTTTATCGTCAAAAAGGGCAGCGGAACGCTCACCGTTGGCGACCAGAAATTCGAGATGAGCGAGGGAGACTGCGGGTTTGTCGACTGCAGGGCTGAATATAGCCACCGCTCCTCCAGCGACCTCTGGCAGCTGCAGTGGGTCCACTTCTATGGGTACAGTATGGACGGAATCTTCGAAAAATATCGCGAGCGTGGCGGAGAATCGAAGTTCAGGCCAAGCGACGCCAGCGCTCTTTCAGGAATTATTTCGGAAATCTATAGGACTGCTGGTTCCGAATCGTATATAAGAGACATGGAGATAAACGGGCTTTTGAGCCTGATGCTGACGGAAATCATGAGAAACAGCTGGAACCCGGAGAAGAGGGGCTCGGATGCCCTTAGAAGAAACGGCCTGAGAGCCGTGAGGGACTATCTTGACGAGAATTTCAGGGAGAATGTCAGGCTCGACGACCTGGCAGCGAAGTTCTATATAAGCAAATATTATCTCTCACACATCTTCAAGGAGGAGTTCGGCATCACGATTAACGGCTATCTGACGCAGGTGAGGATCACCAATGCAAAAAAGCACCTGCGCTTTTCCGACCGAAGTCTCGAGAGCATAGGTGCCGATTGCGGGTATCAGGATGTGAATTATTTTATAAGGATGTTCAAAAAAGCGGAAGGGATGACGCCGAGCGAGTTTCGGAGGAGGTGGAGGAGCTAATCCCCCAGAATCTCACACTCATACACCATAACTCCGCTGTCCTGGAAGACGGCGTTGAGGCGGGTGGAGAGGTCGGCTTTCGTGACGTTTTTCTTGAGGACGACCTGGAGGAAGCCTCCGCCGCCGGCGCCACAGATCATTCTGCCGTCGATGAGGTCGTCGATTGAGGCGAAAATCTGGTCGATGCAGGTGTTGGTGCTGCCAGAATCCAGGCGGATGCTCTCGTCCCAGTGCTCGCTCATCAGCTTCGCGAAGCCGTCGACATTGCCCTTTTCGAACTCGAAACGCATCAGGACTGCAAGGCGCTGGATGTTGTAGTGAGCCTCGAGAGAGGTGGGGTCATTCGTCACGTAGCGACCGACGACGTCCCGAAGAAGATTTCTCGCAAGACGGCGCTGGCCGGTGTAAATCAGGGCAAAGCGGGAGTTGAGCTCGGAAAGGGTTTCAGAGCTTATATTAAGAGGAGTGCAGATTATTTCCTGCTTGAGGCTGGGGCGAGATGTGACCATCTTGATGCCGGGAGCGAGGCCTCCGACCTGGTCCTGCCAGCCTCCGCCGGTCGACATCAGCTGCTCCATGCAGAGGACACGCTGGTACATCTCGTCAGACGAAATCCCGGTGCCAGTCAGCTCGTAGAGGCCCTTTATGCAGGCACCAGCAAGGATTGAGCTTGTCCCAAGACCGGAGCCCTTCGGGATGTTGATGACTCGTGTGTTGAAGTAGAGCCCGCCACCAAGGTTCTGGCAGATGGCCTCGACGGTGCCCTCCTCCTGATAGGGGATCAGGCCGCTTGCGATGAGGGCTGCCTTGTGGAGGGCGAAGGCGTCCTGAGGGTTACGGCAGTTCTGTAGCTCCGTGAGGTCGCCTGTGAACTCCTTGTAAGCTCCGATATCTGTCGAGCAGAGGACGATTTTGGGCTCGTCGAGACGCCTGAGCGTCACCTCGATTGGGAGCTCACCATTCAGGCTCACGGCAGCGTTCAGGACGGTTCCACCGTGCTCCATGCAGTATGGCGGAGTGTCGCTCCAACCGCCACCGAAGTTCACTCTGACGGGGAGCTGAGTTTTTACCTCAGGCTTGACTATCCGGGCATTGCTCCGATATGTTGCGTCCTTGACGGCGTTTCCGAGAACAGTGTCGGAAATTGTCGCGAAGCACATGTCGGCGTACTTATTTTCGCCAGTGAGCTTCCAGAGATAGGCATAGATGCGGATGAGCTTTGAGAACTGGGCAGGATCGTCCTTGTCCTGACGGTTTGCCTTGTCCAAAAGATAATTAATCGTGTGTTTGTCGATATTCGGGTAGAGCTTTCTGACCTCCTCGGCTGAGACTCCGTTGTCGATATACTCAAGCACTGCCTCGGCGACAACCTGCTCGTAGAGGTTTTCCTGCCACGGGAGAATCGCCGTGACATCGGCGCGGTTGAAGCTGTCGCGAAGGCTGATGGTTTCGGTGCCCTCGGAAGGCTTCCCGCCGTTTTGGAGATTCAGGGAAAGTGTGGCCTTGACGGCCTCCTCGATAGTGTCGCAGACGGGATAGATGGGAGCGGTCCAGAGGGGCTCGCCTATATTGTTTCCGAAGAGGGTGTTCTCCTTCGGGTTGTCGTCGACGCCATACATACGGCAAACGAATTTGCCGTTGTCGAGCTTGAGGCCATGGAGGACTGAGCCGTCGGGGACGGTCTCACCAGTCAGAGTGACGCCGGAAATGACGCAGTTCTCCCCTACTTTTGAGTAGCGGTGGATTCTCGAGTCCTCGATATAGCTGCCCTTGCCGACGGTTGAACGACGGCTGACGTAGCTGTTTGAAACGGCGAAATCTCTCGGAGAAAGATTGCTGTTGATGGTCGAGGACCAGTCCAGGAATCTGTACTCATCCATACCATCCGTCATCAGATGGCGAAGCTCCCTCGTTGTTCCGAAGTGAATGAATGACGCTGGCGAGAGGCGGATGAGCTTCATGTTGTAGTCTGAAAGCGTCTGCCAGAGGGCGGTTCTGCACTCGTGGAGCTGTGGCGTGAAGTCACCTTCGGGCTTTTCTTTATAGAACTGCTCTAAAGTCGAGCCGGTTGCAAGCGGGTAGAGGAAATCGGCGTAGAACGAGAGCCTTGCATCCTCGTTCACGAATTTATGGTAGGTCTCGTCGGTGTCGATGAGGCTATAGAGGTCGTTTAAGACTTCGGATGTAAGAATTACCGCGCCAGTGTCGATGTCGACCTTGCCGTTTGAGTCGACGGCACCGACTTCTGTCAGTGTCTCGACTGTCTGCTTATGGAGGAACCTGCCGACGTTGCCGTCAGAGTCCTTCAGATAGACGCCATGGTTCTTGCCGGTCTGGACGTTTTCTTTGATAGAGAGAGCTGCTGCTCCGGCGCCATAGAAGTCGATCTGCAGGGCATTGAAGAGAAGCAGGACGTCGCCTGAGCAGACCAACATTCCATCGGAAATCCTGTTGGTGACGGTGCTCATTCCGATCATGAACTCGTCGAATAATGTCGAACGGCGACCGTCAGGGAGGAGTCTCGGAACCGGGGAGAAGAGCTTTCCGCAAGCGGAATACTGGGGGACGCGCTTCGAGTCCCCTCCTGAATGGATGACTAAGATTTTCTTCCCCTCAAACGGGTTTTCGGAGCCAGAGCCTTCATTTTCGGCGACGTATTTTATGCAGGAGAGAGTCGCTCCACCGCTGCCGACGCGCTTTCCTCCCAAATCAGGGATGACGGCATAGTGAGTTTTCGAGGGAAGCTGGTTTCTCTTCAGCCGATGCTCAATCTGCACCCGATAAGCCTTCGCCTGTGCCTCATTGCTGGCGGTGAGAATGACATAATCCCACGTAGAAGGCTTCGGATTCTCAAGCGTTTCAAGATAATACCCCAGCGCGTCCCGATAAGACTGCTGCTCGAATAAAGTAGTATAACGGTTCATATCCCGGCTCCTTTGAGTTTGATGGTTTAATTATAGCATATTTGTGGGGGAAGGTCAACGGGAGATTAGAAAAAGAGTCAATCTGTGCTTGCGAATATGCCTCTGGCGTGATATAATCACATTAGAACAAATAATTGAGGTGAAACTATGTCCAAGAGCGTTGAATACTACCTTTCTAAAGGGTTTGACAGGAAGGCTGCAGAATATTTCTCGGCTGGAAGGCGGAAGATTTCGGACGTTTCTGCGAATGATGACTACACTTTGACCATACTTTTCGACAACGGCGAGAGGAGGCTTTTGGATGTAAAGGCCATCCTCAGCGGTGGGAACACCGGCGGAATTCTTTCCGACAAAGAAGCATTCAAGAGGGTTTACCTCGACGAAAGTCGGTGCATTTCTTGGGACATCGACCCGAACGTCGACAGCAGCGTCGTCTGGGAAAACAAGATTGACCTCTGCCCTGACAGCTGCTACATGGACAGCGTGCCGATCCCTGAAAATTGAATTATCACAAAGAGACTGCCCTTGATAGAAATATCTATCAAGGGCAGCATCACACTACTTGAAAAGGCGCTTTGGCTCTAACTGGCTTGTTTGGGAAACTCGACTGTGACCGTCGTGCCGACGGATTCTTTACTGTCGAGGGTTATCTTGGCGTCGTGGTAGATGGCGCCGTGTTTGACGATCGAGAGGCCTAAGCCGGTGCCCGGAACTTCGCTTGAACGGCTCTTGTCGACTCTATAGAAGCGCTCGAAGACGCGGTCGGTCTCGGACTGGGGGATTCCGCAGCCGGTATCGGAGACTTTCAGGACGACGCTGTCGGGGGTGTCGGCGACGCTGATTGTCGCCTTGCCACCGTCGTGGTTATACTTCACGGCGTTGTCGGCAAGGTTATAGATCATCTCGTCTAAGATTCTTAAGATTCCGTTGATGCTGGCGTTATTGCCTTCGACGTTGAGGGTGACTCCCTTCTTCTCGGCTTCGGGAAGAAGTCGCTCACGGACGCTTTCGGAGAGGGCCTTGAGGTCAACGTTCTCACGCTCGAGACCACCGACGTTTCCTTCGTCGAGCTCACTGAGCTTGATTATATCGCCGATCAGGGCGATGAGGCGCTGGGCTTCGTCATAGATGGACTTCGAGAAGTCCTTTGAGAGCTCTTTGGGGACGTCCCCTGCCATCAGCATTTCGGCGAAGCCGGAGATGGACGTGAGGGGCGTCTTCAGCTCGTGGGAGACGTTTGAGGTGAACTCGCGCCGAAGCTGCTCGCGTTCCTGGCTCTCGGTGACGTCAAGGATGATGATTACTGCGCCGATGACGGCGTATTCTTCATATACAGGGCTCGCGATGAGGCTGTAGCAACGGCCACCTATCTCCATCGAGCTCTCCGCTTTCTCGCCAGAAAGCGCCGACTCGAGAGCGGTTCTTAACCCCTTTGTACGGTTGTATCTCAAAACGCTTCCGCTGACTGGCTTGCTGAGGCCTAAGAGGCTCAAGGCTGCGCTGTTGTATGTGAGGATGCAGAGGTCCTTGTCGATGACTAAGAAGCCTTCGCTCATGTTTTCGGTGATGAGGCGGAACTCGGACTGCTGCTTTTCGGCTTGCTTTATCTGCTCCGAAATCGTCCGACGCTGAGCTGAGAGCTTGTTAAGAAGCGGAGTCAGTTCCTCATAGGTCTCGTTCTTTTCGGGAGCATCGAGGTTTAAGTTGTTTATCGGCTCCACAATCGACTTCGAGGAACGGAGCGACAGAAGAAGCGACAGAATCAACGCTATTGCGACAACCACGAGGATGGGGCGGATTAGCCCCAAAAGAATCGTCACGACTGAATATTCAGTCGCAGCTACTCTTAAGACGCTGCCGTCATCCAAAAGAATCGCATAGTAGATGGTCTTTTCGGTGAGGGTTTCCGAGTAGCGGGTGCTCGAGCCAGTGCCGGTCTCGAAGGCTTCGATTATCTCTTCTCTGTCCGAGTGATTCTCGAGGGTTTCGGCATCGGCTGCTGTGTCGTAGATGACTGTTCCGTCGGAGGCGATGATGCTGATTCTCGACTCCTCGCCTGAGTAGCCTTCAATAAGCTCATTGCCCTCCTGATTGACGACATAGGCGATATATTCCGCCTTTTCCTGAAGCTGAGAGAGAAGGCTCGACTCGAAATAGTCGTACAGAACACCCATTATGAGGACGTCTGACGCTACAAGAACCAAAAGTGCTACAATTATTGCTGAATGAAATATTTTTTTACTGAGAGTGCTCATTTCTACTCTCCTATTCTATAACCTACTTTTTTGACCGTCTGGATAAGGTGGCCCGATTCGCCAAGCTTCTGGCGAAGGGTTCTTATGTGGACGTCAAGAGTTCTCGATTCGCCGTAGTATTCGCCCCAGATGTGGCTTAGGAGTTCTTCCCTGCCGACGGCCTTGCCGTTAGCTTCCAAGAGCATCAGGAGGATGCTGTACTCCTTGAATGAGAGCTGAACCGGCTCCTCGCCGACACGGACGCTGTGTTTTTCCGAATCGAGATATATGTCACCGACATGATATTCGGTGGATTTTTCAATAGCTTTTCCGCTTCTGCGAAGGACTGCTCTGACACGTGACGAGAGCTCGGTCATTCCGAAGGGCTTTGTGATGTAGTCGTCGGCACCGAGGTCGAGGCCAGTTACTTTATCAAATTCTGAACCTTTGGCGGTCAGCATGATTATCGGGGTGTCCGACTCGGCACGGACCTTTTTTAAGATGGAGAGGCCATCCTCTTCGGGGAGCATGATGTCAAGGAGAAGTAATTCTGGCTTCTGAAGTCTATACTCCTCCCAGAACTCTCCTGGTGTCGGGAAACCGATTATATCGTGGCCCTCTTTTGACAGCGCGTAGCAGATGAGCTTTCTTATATTGTCGTCATCCTCGACCAAATAAATCCTTGCCAAGTCCATCACTCCTTCATAGCTATAACCTGATTATAGCATATTTTGAAACGCTATGCAACACAGATGCTTCGCATCTGCTGAAATTGCTTCGCAATTTCATGACTGAGGTCTTTGTTTATGTTCTCCTGAAACAGAGTAGATAACCCATTCGGCTATGTTGACGGCATGATCGCCGATTCTTTCGAAATACTTTGCAATCATGAGGAGGTCGATATAGAGCTCGCCCTTGCCACTTTTGCTCTCGATCGCTGCGATTAGCTCATTCTTGACGGCATCGAAGAGTCTGTCGACAACGTCGTCCATGGCGATGACCGCCTTGGCAGCTGCTACGTCCTTTGTGACGAAGGAATTGACGCTCTCGGTGACCATTCTGACTGTTGCTTCTGCCATGTCGTAGATCTGGATTTCTCCGCCTACTTTTAAGGGAGCGATATTCTTTGCAACATCGGAGATGTCATAGGCCTGATCGCCGATTCTCTCCATGTCGGAGGTCATGCGAAGGGCTGAGGAGATGACTCTAAGGTCGGTTGCAACCGGCTGCTCACGGATTATGAGCTTCATGCAGAGGTCCTCGATTTCACGCTCCTGGCGGTCGATCTGGCGCTCTGCTTCAGCTGCGTTTCCTAAAAGCTTCTGGTCAGCAGTCGAAAGATATTTTACTGCGGAAGCGATTGCGTCCTCGCAGAGGGCACCCATCTCTATAAGTTCATTATTCAAAAGCTCAAGCTGCCTTGAAAGATTTTCTCTCATCATCCGAACCTCCCCGTGATATATGCTTCGGTGCGGTCGTCAGAAGGAGAAGTGAACATCTTGTTAGTGTCTCCGTACTCGACCAGCTCTCCCAAGAGGAAGAACGCTGTCTTATCGGCGATTCTCGCTGCCTGCTGCATATTGTGAGTTACTATTACTATTGTGTAATTCTTACGGAGCTCCAATGCGAGCTCCTCAATTTTTGAAGTTGAAATCGGGTCGAGTGCCGATGTCGGCTCGTCCATGAGGACGACCTCAGGCTCGACTGCTATCGTTCTTGCGATGCAGAGTCGCTGCTGCTGACCACCTGAAAGGCCTAAAGCACTCTTCTTCAGTCTGTCCTTGCACTCGTCCCAGATTGCTGCCTGCCTTAAAGAACGCTCAACCGCTTCGTCGAGCTGGGCACGTGATCGGACACCCTGGACTCTTAAGCCATAGGCGACGTTATCGTAGATGCTCATCGGGAAGGGGTTCGGCTTCTGGAAGACCATGCCGACACGTCTACGGAGAACCGAGACGTCGATGTCTTTATAGATATCCACTCCTGCGAGGGTGAGGCTGCCTTCGATCTTTACACCTTCAACCAGGTCATTCATTCGGTTGAGGGATTTTAAGAAGGTCGACTTTCCGCAGCCTGAGGGGCCTATAAGAGCGGTTATACGGTTCTTTGGGATTGCGATACTGACGTTCTTTATTGCCTGATTATCACCATACCAGAGATTCATGTTTTTGACATCGATGAGAGTCTCGGCTTCGGTGGATTCTTCTTTATTCTTTATTTCTCTTATTTTCGTATCGTCGTTTTCGACGTTTGCGATTTCAATCTCAGCCTTCATTCTCCGTCCTCCTCTTTAACTTGCTGCCTGCTATCTTCGCAGCTGTATTTATTATAAGTGTCAGAATAAGCAGTATGAATGCGATTGCAAATGCTGTTACCGAGTCGGCACGCTCCTTGGCGTAGACATAAAGGGCAACCGCAAGAGTTGAGCCAGAATGGTTCGGGGTTATCGCTTCAAGCGGAGTGTAGATTACGTCTGCCATACCTGCTGTGAAGAGAAGCGCTGCACTCTCGCCGACGATTCTTCCGACTGAAAGGATACAGCCGGTGACAATGCCGTCTATAGCTGATGGCAGGACTACTGTACGGACCATGTGCCATTTTCCTGAACCGAGCGCAAGTGAACCTTCACGGTAGCTGTCCGGGACGGTTTTCAAACTCTCCTGAACAGTTCTGACTATTGTCGGAAGAGTCATTATTACGAGCGTAAGAGATCCTGCTAACAGGCTCGTTTTCAGCTTGAAGGTCTGGACGAAGATGAGCATACCGACGAGGCCATAGATGATCGAAGGGATTCCGGCAAGGGTTTCGGTTGCGAACTCTATCACCGCAACTGCTTTCTTGTTTTTTGCATATTCATTCAAGTATATCGCTGCTCCTGTTCCTACGGGGAGAACGATTACGAGGGTCATCACGACCACGTAGATGGTGTTTAAGATATTCGGGAGGATTCCCGTGATGCCCTTTAAGTAGCTGACGCCGTTTGAGAGGAATTCCCAGCTTATATTCGGGAGTCCTCTTATTATGATCACGACTACTACAAACAGCACTGCAGCTATGATTACTGCTGCTGAGAAATAGACCAGCACCTTGAGAATTGCTGTCTTGACTTTTCGGGAAGTTGAAATCCCTGAGCTCTTTTTCAAATCTTTCATAAGTTATTTATCCTTCTTGCGCTTGACCACAAGATTGAGGATCAAGTTTACTATCATGATGAATACGAAGAGTACTAATGCGATGCTGAAGAGTGCCTGGCGCTGAAGTCCTGAGGAGTAGGCCATCTCGCTTACTATAGCCGTTGTTAAGAATCTTACACTCTTGAAGAGGCCCGGCATATTTGCAACGTTTCCTGCTACCATCATTACTGCTGTTGCTTCGCCTATAGCTCTGCCTGTTCCCATTACCAGGGATGCGAGTATTCCGCTCTTTGCAGCTGGGATTGTGACATTGAAGATGGTTTCGGTTTTATTGGCACCGAGTGCTAAAGATGCTTCTTCATACTCTTTCGGAACGGCTCTTATCGCTGTTTCGGACATTGAGATTACTGACGGAAGAATCATTATAATCAGGACTACTATTGCAGAGAAGAGATTTGCGCCATCGGGGAGGTTGAACATCTCTCTGACTGCCGGGACAACATAGATCATTCCGACAAGTCCGAACACTACCGACGGGATTCCGCTCATCAGGTCGACTATCGAGCGCATTATTCCAGAGAATCTCTTGCCGGACATCTTCGCTATGCAGACGGCACAGAGAAGTCCCAGAGGGAAGCCTATGAGCATTGCTCCGAAGGTTCCGAAGACGCTCGTTAAGATGAACGGGAGGATTCCGTAGGAAGGATTGTCGCCTGTTGACTTCCAGACGGTTCCGAAGAGGAAGTTTACAACTCCAATTTCTTTTATTGCTGGTATGCCTGATACTACAAGGTATACTGTTATTACTACTACCAGTGCGACAGCGAGAAAGCCACAGATAGTGAATATAGCGTTCATGATTTTATCGAGGGCGTGTGCTGTTTTCTTAACTTTATCCATACCTGTGACTTCCTTTCTGCCTTGCTATCAGTTTACGGGAACGCAACCTGCAGCCTCTATGTACTCATTTACAGCAGAACTGGTGCAGTAGTCATAGAATGCCTGAGCAGCGTCAGAGAGAGCGGTATCCTTCTTGGTTACGAAGACGAAGTTTCTCTGGATCTGATATGTACCGTCAAGAACGGTGTCGCTGGTGGGGTATACTCCCTCAACGGAGATTGCAGATACTGTGTCGTTTACGGATGCGAGGGAAACATATCCGATAGCATTCGGGTTAGAGGAAACAGCACTTACAACGTCACCAGTGGAGGTGAGTTCCTGAGAGTAGACGCAAGCGTCAGCTGTGCCGGTGATGGACTCGAAGCCGTCACGGGTACCAGAGGAAGCCTCACGACCGATGCAGACGATGGGGAGATCCTCTCCGCCAACCTCGCTCCAGTTGGTGATTTCACCCGTGAAGATGGAAGCGATCTGAGCGATTGTGAGGTCAGATACTGTGTTGGAGGTGTTCACTATTACTGCGATACCGTCGATTGCGACTACTGTCTGCTCGCAGGTCTCAAGTTCTGAATCCTTTAAGTTACGGCTTGCAAGACCGATGTCGCAGGTGCCGTCAATTACTGCCTGGATACCAGAGCCAGAACCTGTCGGGTTGTAGGTGACGGTGATGTCGGGATTTTCCTCCATGAATGCTTCCATGAAGTAGCCCATGACCTTTTCCATTGAGGTGGAACCATCGGTGGAAACCGACTGAGCTTCAGTTTCGCCACAAGCGGTGAAGCATCCGAGTGCCATAACGAGGCACATAATAAGCGCAAAAATCTTTGCTTTTTTTCATTTCAAATAACATCCTTTCAGATTTTAGAAGCCAGACTTTGTTTGGTCTGTAGCTTCAATATAACGCAAGTAATGTTAAGTCTGAAAGCGCTGTTATGTTAAATCTATGTTAAAAGTGGCTAGTTGCTAGTGGCTAGTGGTTAGTTTTTGTGGATTCAGGCTAAAAAATAGGCTAATGCTGTATCGAGTACAACATTAGCCTCAAATATTCTAGTCACTAGCCACTAACCACTAACCACTTACTTGTGAATCCCTCGGAAGAACAACGCTATCGTTCCTGGTCCAGCATGGCCACCTGTGACGGGCTCGTACTGCTCCATCATGCAGTTGCCTGTGAAGCCGATGGCTCTTAGCTGCTCGAGTAGCGACTGAGCTCCTGCTTCATTGTCGGCATGGGCGATGCTGATGTCTAAGGACATATCCGAGCAGAGCTTCTGATATTTATCGGCGAGAGCAGCGATGGCGCGCTTTTCACCTCTGGCGACACCGTTGAAGACGATGTGGCCGGTGTTCTCACCCATGAGAATTGGCTTGACATTGAGGAGTGAGCCTGCAAATGAAACCGCTCCCGAAACTCTTCCACCCTTTTTAAGGTACTTCATGTCGTCGACGGTGAAGTACTGGCAGAGGTGTTCTCTACGATGATAGAGCTCGTTGACGACTACGTCGATCCGCTCACCTTTTTCGATGAGCTCAGCAGCATCCAGAACATGCATTCCCTCGCCTAAGGAGGCAGCATAGGAGTCGAAAACTACTATTGAGCGCTCAGGATAGGTCTCCTGAAGCTCACTTGCTGCTATTTTGGCGGAATTTATGGCTCCGCTTATTCCTCCTGCCATTCCGACATAGAGGACATCGTCGCCGTTCTGGAGGGCTGGCTCGAAGGCCTTCATGTAGTCGACGATGTTGACCATCGAGGTCTTGACGTCGGCACCTTCGCGCATCGCCTTGTAGAAGGACTTGCCGTCGAAGCCTTCGAGAGTGTCATACTCGACGACCTCGTCGTTTATGCTATAGTGAAAATGCACCAGCGTTATGTTGTGTTCCTTGATAATAGCTGGGTTGAGGTTTGCAGATGTATCGGTGAAAAGTCTGATCATTTTCAGTTCTCCTTCGTGAATGAGATTTTACCGCCCAATATAATACCACTTTGGCTCAAAAAATTCAATATCCCACTTGGAAATTTTCACTCTACTCTTAAAAAATAAGCAGTAGAGTCCCGATTTCAGGGATTCTACTGCCATTTTTTCTACCTTTATTCGTCTTTTTTATGATTCACATGGAAGAGCCTGAAGCTTAGGACTATCAGCGCCTCTGCTGGGATTTCTATCAGGAAAAGCTGCCACCAGTTGTGTTTCAGGAATACCACATAGAGCGTTGCGACTATGCTCAGAACAAGAAGCGATACAATTACGAAGTTATACTTGCCGTCGTGCCAGATTGAATTCAGGACAAGAAGCGAAATCATCAGGACTGGCAGAGCATAGACGAATACCTGCCAGTAGATTATTCCTCTCAGCCAGAAGATGATGAAGAGTATCGTCGCGACGGTGAAGATTCCGACTGCGGTGATGGCCATTATGATCTGGTAGGGAATTGTCGACTTGACGGAATCTACAATGCTGATTTTCTCCTCAGGGTCGTGGGGCCTCACGAGATAGTCGACCGTCACTCCGAAGATGTCGGCGATGTTACGAAGAACTATCACGTCAGGCAGAGCCTCTGCACGCTCCCACTTGGAGACGGACTTGTCGGAATAGTTGAGCTTTTCGGCAAGCTCAAGCTGGGTCATGCCAGCACGGGTTCTCAATTCTATTATATTGCTTGCTATAGTGGTCTCGATCTCTTTCATGGTTACCTCACTTCTAAGAGAAAAACTACTTTTCGAAGAAGACTACTCCTATTGCACCCGGACCGATATGGGTGCCGATTGTGGCGCCTATTCTCATTACGGGAAGTTCACTCGTTTCAGACTCCCAGAGGCTTCTTGAATCCTCGACATATTTGTCGAGGTACCCCCTGCTGTTGCCGGTGTAGGCCAATGAATAGGGCTTTGAGAAGTCGATGCCATTGCCCTTGTTGATAAGCTCGTTCAGGAGATTATTTCCCTTCTTCGAGCCTCTGGCCTTGCCGACCATCACGACTTCGCCTTCATCAACTCCGATTACAGGCTTTATCTGAAGGAGGCTTCCGGCAAACTCGACTGCTGCCGAGATTCTTCCGCCTTTTCTTAAGTACTCAAGGGTGTCCAAAAGCGCTAAGATTCTTATCTTGTGTCTGACTTCGTTGAGGGTTTTCTCAAGCTCTTCGGCTTCGATGCCGTCATGGATGAGGGAGTCAGCATATCTTATGAAAACGGCTTCACCGAGGGCAGCGCTCAGGCTGTCGACCACTATCGGCTTCGGGTCAAAGGACTCCGCTGCGATGCAGGCGGACTGATAGGTGCCGGAAAGCTTTGAAGAGAGTGTGATTATGAAGGGGGTGTCGCCAGCTGCGATTACCTCCTCGATGGCCTTCTCGTAGTCAGCGGGTGTGAGCTGAGAGGTGTGTGGGAGGTCGTCTGACTCGACGAGCATGTCGTAGAATCTGTCGGGGGTGATGTCAACGCCGTCTCTGTACTCCGTGCCGCCGATTGTGACGGTCAGTGGGATAAGAGTCCAGCCGTGTTCATTCGCTTCGTTGACGGTTATGTCTGATGCTGAGTCGATTATGAGTCTTAGTGCCATTTGGTTGCTCCTTTTTGGGTTACAAAAATTCCGTTACTGCTTCTTCTGAAGATAATCCTCTAAGAACTTTATAGCCTCGATGTAGCCATTGAAGCCGAGTCCCATATAGGTCTTCACACATGCCTTACCAGCATAGGAAATCTGGCGGAAGTCTTCACGCTCGTTTACTGCCGAAATATGTACTTCAACCGCTGGAATCGAAACGGCCTTGAGGGCGTCTAAGATCGCTACACTCGTGTGGGTGTAGGCTGCAGGGTTGATGACAATTCCGTCGAAAACGCCATAGGCTTCCTGAATCCTGTCGACGATCGAGCCTTCGTGGTTCGACTGGAAGAATTCGACCTCGATCCCCTTCTGCTCGCAGTATTCAGAAATCATCTGAACAAGTGAGGCATAGGTCTCGGAGCCATAGATTCCGGGCTCACGGATGCCGAGCATGTTTAAATTCGGGCCGTTTATAACAAGTAGCTTCATATTGAACCCTCGATTTCCTGGATGATTTTTTCGACAGTTTCGTAAACCGTGCCGTTGTTGTCGATTTTTATGTCGGCGAAGCGCTCATACATGGGCTTCCGCTTCTCGTAAAGCTCGTTTAAATTCGACTTCTGGGAGATAGGCCTCCCGTCAGTCGGGAGCTTCGAAGTGTCGCGCTCGAGCCAGACGATGACGCCGTTCTGGTGGAGATACTGGTAGTTCTCCTCTACCGTTACGACTCCACCGCCGGTGGAGATTATTCTCTCGGAGAGCTTGCCGGAGGCTTGCATTTCAAGGGTTTCAAGGCGTCTGAACTCAGCTTCGCCAGAGCGCTCAAAAATCTCAGGGATTGTCTTCCCTGCCGACTTCACGATTTCGGCATCGGTTTCGATAACAGGTCTATGGAGTCTCTGTCCGAGAGCCTGAGCTACTACCGATTTTCCACTGCCGGGCATACCGATTAGTATAATGTTTTCGAGTTCTTTTGTCAACGAATTTTCGATAAATGTAACCAAATCGTCACTAATGTTAACGTTTTGAAACCGTTCGGAGCTGTATTTTGCCTGAGCGACGAGCATGTGGAGACCGCTCTTGTACTTAAGGCCAAGGCTTTCGGCCTGCAGAATAAGAGCAGTTCTCATCGGATTGTAGATGACGTCCAGAACACACTCGCAAGATGGAATTCTCGTTAAATCCAAGGGCGAAACGCCGTTTTTCGGATACATGCCGACTGGGGTCGCGTTGACTACGAGGACGGCATCAGAGTGGCGCTCGATGTTGTCGTAGTTGTTCTCACCTGTTCTGCTTATCGGAACGACTTCGGCGCCCATCTCTGAGAGAACCTTCTGAACGGTGACGCCGGTTCCGCCTGTGCCTAAAACCAAGGCTTTCTTGCCGGAGATGTTGACGCCTGTTTCCAGGACCATGCTTCGGAAGCCATAATAGTCGGTGTTATAGCCATAGAGCTTGCCGTCGCGCTTTACTATTGTATTGACCGAGCCGAGATCCCTCGCGATATCCGAAAGCTCATCGCAGAGGGAGGCAGCAACCTTTTTATAAGGAATAGTGACGTTCAGGCCGTCCCAGTCGCCGTGGAGGATAAAATCCTCCACCTTATCTCTCGGGACCTCATAGAGGCGGTAGTCGTAATCTCCCAAAAAGGCGTGAATACGAGGGGAATAGCTATGGCCAAGGGTCTCGCCTAAGAGACCGCACTTGAGTTTCATTTTCACATTACCTCGCGATAGGAGCCTAAATAGTTATACTCGCTCGTGATGTCGCCGAGCTCACTCATGAGCTGGAGGAACTGAGGAGAATAGACGGAGGTGTTCAGGTCGAAGTAGAACATGAACTCGAAATCCTTTTCGGGGATAGGACGGCTCTCGAGCTTACTAAGGTCGATTCCGAAGGCATAGAGGCGGGAGAGGAACTTATAGAGGGAGCCAGGCTTGTTCTCGAGAACGGCCATAAGGCTGGTTCTGTCGGCACCGGGATAGATTTCGAGGTCCTTTGAGATGCAGATAAATCTGGTGTAATTATTGTCGTTATCCTGAACAGAAGGCTTGAGGCAGTCGAGGCCATAGAGCTTCTGGCACTCGCTTGAGGAGAGGGTTGCGATGTCGGTTCTCGAAGATTCGGCGACCATCTTGGCAGCGACGGCGGTGTTCTCGCAAGGGATGACTTTGACGCCCTTGAGTGTCGAGAGGAACTCTGCACACTGGGTTATCGCCTGCTGGTGGGAGTAGATTTCGGTGATGTCCTCGAGCTTGGTGCCCTTCTTGGCTAAAAGATTGTGAGAAACCTTGACGCGGATGCTTCTGACAATACTGAAGCTGTGCTTCGTCATGAGGTCATAGACGGAGTTGACGGAGCCTGCGGTGCTGTTCTCGAGCGGGATTACGCCATACTTGCAGAAGCCCTTCTCGATCGCTGTGAAAACGGCGTCGAAGGAGGAGAAATACATGATGGTTGGCGACTTGAAGAGCTTTTCGGCAGCCTTCTGAGAGTAGGCGCCCTCGACACCCTGGCAAGCGACGACTGCACGCTCAGGGAAGAGCTGAGGGGTGTTCTCTATTGCTGAGGAAATCTTTGAGCTGAGTTCGCTTCCGCTGCCGATGAGGCGGTTCTGGTAACCACGACTGAGCTCAAGGATGAAGGAATAGAGGAGCTCGGTGTACTCTTTTAAATCGTCAGGAGTCTTTTCGACGACGTCCTGAATCTTTTCGCGCTCACGGCGGATGTCGAGAACGGGAAGGCTGTGCTCCTTCTTAAATGAGGCGAGGCCTGCTGCTGTCCTCATTCTCTCGCCGAAAAGGCGGACTATTTCGTTGTCGATTTCGTCGATCTTATCTCTGTAGACCTTTCTGCCGTCGGAGTTATTTGTAATCTTCTCAGTATCTGTAGCCATATGTCATGTCCTTTCAAATTTATATGTACTTCTTATATTCCAAATAAGCGTCGTAGACCGCCAACGCAGCTGCTGCTTCGACGCAGGGAACTGCACGAGGAACTATGCAGGGGTCATGCCTGCCCTTTACGACCAGCTCACCCTCTGTCAAGGTGTCGAGCCTTACACTGTGCTGCTTCTGGGAGATGGAGGGGGTCGGCTTGAACGCGACCTTGAACCAAAGGGGCATTCCTGTTGTTATGCCTCCCAAAATGCCTCCGCAGTTGTTTGTCGTGGTGACGACATTGCCGTCCTTTACTTCAAAGGGGTCGTTATTCTGGCTGCCTCTGAGCCTTGAGGCCTCGAAGCCAATTCCGAACTCGATTCCCTTTACTGCCGGGATTCCGAAGACGATGTTTGCGATTCTGTTCTCCATTCCGTCAAACATCGGGTCGCCTAAGCCTGTGGGAAGGCCTATCACTTTACACTCGACCACCCCACCAACTGAGTCGCCTTCGCTCTTGGCGGAAGCGATACACTCCTGCATTTTGGTGGCACTATCGTCGCTCACTGTCGGGAAGGGCTTTTCAGCCGTCGATTCCAAAAGCTCGCCTTCATCGGAAACGTCGCCTATCGAGGCGATTCGGGAGATGACTGTAATGCCGAGACTATCGAGTATCTGGAGGACTATTCCGCCTGCAACGCAGAGGGGTGCTGTGAGGCGACCTGAGAAGTGACCTCCGCCAGCGTAGTCCTGATAGCCTCCGTATTTTACAGAAGCGGTGAAGTCGGCGTGACCGGGTCTGGGAAGGATTTTCAGCTCCGAATAGTCGTTTGAGCGGGTGTCGGTGTTTCTTATAATAACCGTGAGGGGTGCCCCACAAGTTACGCCTTCTCTGAGGCCTGAGACAAACTCGGGCTTGTCGGCTTCCTTGCGGGCAGTTGAATAGGCATTCTTGCCGGGAGCACGGCGTGATGTGAAGGCCTCTAACTTGTCAAAGTCGATTTTTATTCCAGCAGGCAACCCTTCGAGGGTCATCCCGATGGCTGCCGAGTGGGACTGTCCGAAAATAGTGAGCTTAATGTTTTGGCCGATACTGCTTGCCATCTTGCACCGTCCTTTTTCTTATATTATTTCAAGCGTTGCGAAGTCCTCCCAGAAATTCGGGTAGGACTTTCTGACGCATCCTGCGTCAAGTACTGTTACTTTACAGGCTGAAGTTGTCGCTGCAACCGCTGCGCTCATGGCGATCCTATGGTCGTTGCAGCTGTCGACAGTTCCGCCAGTGAAAGATTTCACGCCAGTGATGATTATGCTGTCGGGAAGCTCCCTGGCATTCCCTCCGAGATTATTTATGAGGGCACAGGTTGAGGCGATTCGATCGGATTCCTTGATTCTGAGGCGCCCGGCGTTGATTATATTGGTCTCGCCTTCGCAGACGGAGGCCACAACACTGAGGGTTGGGATCAGGTCGGGAATCTGGGAGGCGTCGATGGTGACGCCATGGAGGCTGCCCTTTCGGACGGTCACGGAGGTGCCGTCTATAGCTATATCTGCTCCCATTTCCTTAAGAACCGATATAGCTGCCTTGTCGCCCTGAGTTGAGTCTGGGTTAAGGCCATAGACGGTCACGCCTTTTTGGGAGAGGGTTCCCATGCAGAGGTAGAAGGCAGCGTTTGAATAGTCGCCTTCGACTGTAAAGGCTTCTCCCATGTCAGGCTTCTGGGAGCCTTTTATATAGTAGGTGTCGCCTGTGTGGGTGAACTTGATGCCTGATTTCACGAGAAGCTCCTCGGTCATGGCGACATAGCCCTTCGACTGGAGGACACCTGTGACTTTGAGGGTCGAGTCGCCTTCTAAAAGCGGAAGCGCCAGAAGCAAGCCCGTTATGTACTGCGACGAGACGTCGCCTGGGATCACGAATTCGCCTGGGGTGAGCTTGCCGGAAAACTCGATCGCTGATGCGGTTTTGCGGATGCTCATGCCTTGGTTCCCGAGGACTTCGTCGAGAGGGCTTAGTGGCCTGTCGATGAGGCGCCCCTTGGGGTTAAACTCCCCTTCTATTCCCAACGCTCCGAAAACGGGGAGCAGGAACCGAAGGGTCGAGCCACTTTCACCACATTCGAAAACGCTCGAGTGCTGGCTTCCGACGGGTGAAACGTGGATTTTGCTACTCTGAATCTCGATATTCGCGCCTGCTGAGTTCATGCAATCGGCGGTGGCGACGATGTCACCCGAAATGCCTTTACAGGTAATTTCGACATCATGAGAGCCAAGAGCTGCTAAGATAACCGCTCTGTGAGCCTGAGATTTCGAGGCAGGGACCACTATTTCGCCAGCCCGCTCGCCAGGGAGAAGTTCTTTTGTCATATCAAAGCCAATCTTTCAGTTGGGATTTCGGGAGCTTCATAAGCTCGCAATGGCCGATTTTGCGGGGGACTACTATAGTGATGGAGTCACCTGAACCCTTCTTGTCGGAAAGAGCAAGGGTGTACATGTCGTCGACAGCGTACTCCGTCTCAGTGGGAAGGCCGTATTTCTCTAAAAGTGAGATGATTCTCTGACAATCAGCGTCGCTCAGGTAGCCATACTTAGCAGCAGAGCGGGAAATTGTCGCGAGACCGATGGCGACCGCCTGACCATGGAGGGCCTGGAAACCGCTCAAGCCTTCGACAGCGTGGCCGACAGTGTGGCCAAGATTCAGGAGCATACGCTCGCCGGTGTCGAACTCGTCAGCCTTGACGATGTCGCGCTTCATGGTGACGCAGGTCGTGATGACGTTTTCAAGCTGATCCTTGGCGGGAATCTCCTCAAGCTGAGTGAAGAACTCCTCGCTGAAGAGGACTGCATATTTTATAACTTCGGCGCAACCGCAGAGGTATTCCTCCTCCGGGAGAGTCGAGAGGGTTTTCGGGTCGCAGATGACGGCGGACGGCTGGTAGAAGGAGCCGACCTGATTCTTGCCGTTCTCAAGGTTTACGGCGGTTTTTCCGCCTACTGAGGAGTCGACCATCGCTAAAAGTGTTGTCGGAATCTGGACGAACTGGATTCCGCGCTGATAGGTTGCAGCTGCGAAGCCGGTGAGGTCGCCGACAACTCCTCCTCCGAGAGCGACAAGCAAGTCGCTCCTCGTGACTCCGCTTTCGAAGAGGAATTCAAGGAGATTGATGTAGCAGCTCATGCTCTTCGAGCGCTCGCCATGGGGAACGACGAATTCCGAAACCTTGAAGCCTTCGCTCTCGAGGCTCTTCGTGACGCGCTTGCCATAAAGGGGCCAGACGTTGTCGTCGGAGACGATGACGGCGGTTTTGCCCTTCACGAGGGGCTTGCAGAATTCTCCGCACTGGTCTAAAATTCCGTCCGAAACGGTTACATCGTAGCTACGGGATGCGCTGACACTGACAACGCTCATCTTCCATCAACCTCCGCTTTTATCTTTCTTCCATCGTCTAAGAGCTTGACAAGCTCTTCTTTGTTGTTTTCGCGAATTGCTGTACGATACTGGTCGAGGTTTTCGACTAAAATATCGAGCTCTTTTATGAGATTGTCGCCGTTTTCAAGGAACAGCTCCGCCCACATTTCGGGGTTGAGCCAGGCGACACGGGTCATGTCCTTGTAGCTGCCAGCTGAGAAGCCCTTGTGCTCTCTGGCTGTCGGGCTCTTGATATAGGCGTTCGAGACCACGTGGGCGAGCTGGGAGGTGAAGGCGATCATCTCGTCATGCTTTTCGGCAGTCGTTACGGAGATGCTGCCGAAGCCTGCTGGAGCTAAAAGCTCCTTCGTGTGGCTTAAGAGCTTTATGCTCGGCTCGCCGTTCGGAACCAAGACCATCGGAGCACCTTTATACATGTCGGCTTTCGCGTATTTATAGCCGGAATTATGGGTTCCAGCCATCGGGTGACCGCCGATGAAGGTGAAGCCGTATTCATCGGCAAGCTTGAAGCCGACCTCGGTCACCTTCCGCTTGGTTCCGCAGCAGTCTATCACAACCGGCTTTTTGCCGAAATAAGGCGCTGCCTTCTCGAGATACTCGATGCAGGCGTCTGGATAAACCGAGATGATGACTATGTCGCACTCGCGAAGGCGATCCATGGTGAGCTCGTCATCGACGTCACCGGCAAGCTTGAGGTAGTCAAGAGCAGATCTGGATCTGTTCCAGCCGAGGACAGTGTGCCCGGCGGTTTTATAGGCTTTGGCGAAGGAGGCTCCGATGAGCCCCAGGCCAACTATTCCGGCAATCATCCGAGTGCTGCCTCCCTGACAGAAGTGATTTTCTTGGATAATTTTTCGAACTCTTCAGGACGAAGCGACTGAGCGCCATCGCAAAGAGCGTGCATCGGGTCGTTATGAACCTCGATGATGAGGCCATCGGCACCGGCAGCGGTTGCAGCCATCGCCATCGGAGGAACGAGTCTTGCCATACCTGTTGCGTGGCTTGGGTCGGCGATAACGGGGAGGTGAGAGAGCTCATGGAGCATCGGGATTGCGGAAATATCCATTGTGTTTCTCGTGTAGTCGCTATAGGTTCTGATTCCTCTCTCGCAAAGCATGACCTTCTCATTACCACTGGCCATGATGTATTCAGCGCTCATAAGGAGCTCCTTGAGGGTATTCGCAAGGCCTCTCTTTAAGAGAATCGGCTTGTCGGTCTTGCCGAGTTCCTTGAGCATTTCGAAGTTCTGCATATTTCTTGCACCGACCTGGAGGACATCTACGTCCTCGAACAAATCAAGGTCATTGGTGCTCATGATTTCGGTGACTATCGGGAGACCTGTTTCCTCACGGGCAATCTTAAGAAGCTCAAGTCCTCTTGCATGGAGACCCTGGAAGTCATAGGGAGAGGTTCTCGGCTTGAAGGCACCGCCACGGAGCATGTTTGCTCCTGCCGCCTTGACAGCCTTGGCAACTGCGACGATCTGCTCCTCAGACTCTACTGAGCAGGGGCCAGCGATCATGCAGAAGTTTCCTCCGCCGATTTTTACTCCCTTTACATCTATAATAGTATCATCAGGATGGAACTTTCTGTTGCAGCACTTGAAGGGCTCGGTGACTCTGGTGACAGAATCTACGATATCGAGGCTCTCGATGAGGTCCTTATCGACCTTTGTGGTGTCGCCGATGAGGCCCAAAACTGTTGTGAATTCGCCTTCGGAGATATGGACCTTGATGCCCATTCCGCCAAGCCATTCGATAAGCTGATCGCGCTTTTCTTCTGAGACGTTTTTCTTTAATGCTACTACCATAATAATTGTCCTTTCTTTTTTCGGAAAGAGGTCTGCCGGGAACTTTAGCAGTTTCACAAAAAAGCTGCACAAGTAACCTGTGCAGCTGATAAACAAAACTTTTTGTTGCAACACAAATCACTTTACCTTGAGGGATTAGCGCATGGTAAAGTAATAATAATATGCAAAGCAGAATACGTTGGCGGAGCCAACAGTTTGTTTTGACATCGTGCAACTCTCCGTAATTTTTTTCTTAAAACGGCTTTCGCCGTCCGTCTTTATTGATTATATACGACTCAAGAGAGTTTGTCAAGAGGTTTTTTGAATTTTTTGCTTTAAATCAGAGAAGTTGTCGCCACTTCGTGGCGACGACTTCGCTTCGCGAAGTCGGCAAGTTCGGCTTCGC
>JAJBTZ010000025.1 GCA_020860605.1 Ruminococcus sp.
CTTAAATCGCACCCCTCAGTCAGCCCTTCGGGCTGCCAGCTCCCCTTGACAGGGGGAGCCATAACTGCCTGAAGCACAACTTCTGACTTTGGCGCAACGCTGTTTTTGCAACCCATCCCTCAATTCGAACCTTCGAGAGACGAATACTGGCTCCCCTGTCAAGGGGAGCTGGCAGCTGCGAAGCAGCTGACTGAGGGGTGCGATTTTCGCGCCAGCGAAAATCGCCGACTTGCCGAAGGCAAGTCGTCTTCATCCTCCGCAGCTGAACTGCAATGCGAATCTCAAAATTTTCTCCCCCAACCTATTGCATTTTTCCGCAGGACGTGTTATAATCTCTTAGAATGCTATTTCTATCGGATTGGAGGGCAAAAGATGACTGTTGTCAATATAATCAGTGGAATCATATTGCTTCTTTGCAGTATTGCTATAATTCTGATCATTATGTTCACCGACACTGACAGTGCGAGAATGAGCTCTGCTATCGGCGGAGGAAGCGATTCCTTCTATGGCAGAAACATGAAGAACACTCGTGAGGCAAGACTTAACCTCGTCACCAAGATCGTCGTAGGTCTTCTCTACGCAGTCTGCATTATTGTTAACATTGTAGCGCGCTTCGCAGGCTAAGTCGACCCCGGCTCGAATCGCCGAGAAATTTGATTTGACAGCGCCGCTCGACCGTATTTCTGCGTCGGGCGGCAGTTTGTTTAGTGGAAACCCCTCCACCACCGGCTTTGCCGGCGGTCCCCCTCCCCTTTCAGGGGAGGCTTTAACTGCCTTGCTTAAAAGCTTGTTCATGGCTCAAAAAGGCTCCCTCTGGAATGAAGTTCTTAAGCGAACTTCCGAAGCTGGCAGCCACGAAGTGGCTGACTGAGGGGTTTCCGAAAAGGAGACTAAAATGAAGAAAAAGCCAATCATAGCAAGAATTTTCGTCATCCTGATTGTCGTGTTTATGCTGGCAGCGATTGTTTATTCGTCGCTCTACAGCCTCTTTATCTGATATGGTCGTTATCGGTAACGACTGGGATGAGGTCATCGGCGGGGAGTTTGAGAAGGACTATTATTTGCAGCTCCGTGAATTTCTGCGGACTGAGTATTCCGAGAACACCGTCTACCCCGACATGTATCACATATACACGGCTCTGAAGTTGACGCCCTACCACTCTGTCAAGGTGGTAATCTTCGGGCAGGACCCCTATCACGAGCCGGGGCAGGCTCATGGCCTCTGCTTCTCAGTTCAGGACGGGACAGCGCTGCCTCCGTCGCTTGTAAACATCTATAAAGAGCTTGAGACCGACCTCGGAATCCCTCCTGCAAAAACGGGGGATTTAACGTCGTGGGCGGAGCAGGGAGTGCTGCTCCTCAACACCGTCCTGACAGTTCGCCGAGGCCAGGCAAATTCCCACAAAGGCAAGGGCTGGGAGATTCTCACTGACGAGATAATCCGCAAGCTGAACGAGCGGGAGGACCCGATAGTTTTCATCCTCTGGGGCGCCAACGCCCGAAGCAAGAAAGCCCTGATCACGAGCCCCCAGCACCTGATAATCGAGTCCGCCCACCCAAGCCCCCTCTCCGCCTATAACGGCTTCTTCGGCTCGCGCCCCTTCTCGAGAACGAACCAGTTCCTGGCCGAACATGGGGTGGCACCGATTAATTGGGAAGTGGGGAATTAGTTAACGGGGTAACTTGGTTCAAAAAGTGAACCATGTTACTGGGTGGATTATTTGTGAATGATAAGAAAGGAATTGAGACAATGAGCAGAAAGACATTGAAACCGATTATAAAGTGGGCAGGCGGAAAAGGCCAGCTTATCGGAGAAATTTCGGCATTGTACCCGCAGGGATTGGGTTTTACCATCAGAAAATATGCCGAGCCTTTTGTCGGCGGTGGTGCGGTTTTGTTTGATATCCTTTCGAAATATGATTTGGACGAGGTCTACATAAGCGACATCAACGCTGAACTCATAAATATGTACCGCAAGGTCAAGAATGATGCAGACGGATTGGTAGCACTTCTTTCAGAGTTTGAAAAGAGCTTTCTCCCGCTTGGTGATAGCGAAAGGAAGATTTGCTACTATGAGAAGAGGGAAAGGTATAACAGGCTTATTTCGTGTGGGGAGAGCGAGGACAGCCATGAAGCTGCTGCGCTGTTCATCTTCCTGAATCGCACCTGCTTCAACGGATTATACCGCGTGAACAGCAAGGGCTTATACAATGTTCCCATGGGTGCATATAAGAACCCGCAGATTTGTGATGAAGAAAACATCAGAGCGGTATCTGAAGCGCTGAAAAAAGTCGAAATAGTTTGTGGAGACTATAAGGAATCAGAAAGCTTTATAGATGAGAATACTTTTGTATATTTTGACCCTCCATATCGGCCACTGAATGCGACTTCAAACTTCACCTCCTACACAGAAAACGATTTCAGTGATAAGGAACAGGTTGAGTTGTCCGAGTTTGCCAGCAGGATGCGAAAAAAAGGAGCACAAATAGTTCTGAGCAACTCTGACCCTAAGAATACAAATTCTGAGGATGAATTCTTTGACAGGATTTATTCCTCGTATACCATTCGCAGAGTTGAGGCAACAAGAATGATTAACTGCAACAGTGCATCAAGAGGCAGAATCAAAGAATTGCTCATATCTAATTGCTGATGGAGAAAAGAATGGACAGAAGAAATTTTAAAGAATGGCTGTCTGAATTCCGGGACAGTATAGCAGACTACGGCTACTATGTTGATTTCGAAAAAGTATATCGGAATGTCGATGATATCAGGATTGAACTTAATATTCTGAACTCTCTTATCGGCTCAAACGATATTGAAAATGATTTCAGAAATATTCTTAAAAAGTATCCTGAAGTACTCAAATGCATACCGATACTTTTGGCTGTTCGTTCTGATGAAATAGAAGCAATGGATGAAGACGGAGCGTTTGTGTATGACTTTGAACACGAAACACTTTCTGTAGAGCAGTATATTGTGTTCATGAGAAAGACGGGATTGTTTGAACTCATTTCAAGGCATCTGGTCAGCAATCTGGTTGATTATGTAACAGGTGTCGAAACTGGACTTGATTCGAATGGTCGCAAAAACAGAGGTGGTCATCTCATGGAAAATCTGGTTGAGAGCTTCATACAAAAAGCAGGTTTCATAAGAGATGAAAGCTACTTCAAGGAAATGTGTATTCGTCAGATTTCTGAAAGATGGGGACTTGATCTTTCTGCTATTTCCAATCAGGGCAAAATGGAAAAGAGATTTGATTTCGTTGTCAGAACTTCTTCTATGGTTTATGGAATTGAAACCAACTTTTATGGCAGCGGCGGAAGCAAGCTTAATGAGACTGCAAGAAGCTATAAAACTCTGGCTCTTGAATCAAAAGACATTGATGGCTTTACTTTTGTATGGTTTACAGATGGAAAAGGATGGGCAAGCGCAAAACATAATCTTGAAGAAACCTTTGACGTCATGGATGAGGTTTATAATATCAGGGATTTAGAAAACGGCATTATCGAAAAAATAATGAAATGAGGCTTTCAGATGGCAAACAAAATATTTAAGTATAATGTAAATCTTGTACCGCTGGACATAAAGAATCAGGAGCAGAACGCATTCAGAGGTGAGCTGAACAATATTCCTTATTTGCTCTATGAGGTTGAGAGTCTGGCTACTGGAGAGAAGATTGCCATCAACAAGCCAGGAGGAAAAAGAAACTTTGGCAGATTATCGAGAGATGATTTCATGGTGTTTATATATAATCCCTCTGAGCAAAGTTTGTGGATGATTAGCCATGGTGAGATAAGCGATGATATAGCTGAGAAGTACGAATACAACCAGGAGCAGGCAATACTTTTGATTAAGGCTCTGTATAAGGTTTGCTGTGGTGCTGAGCCAGATGATGTTATTGCGGAACTGAATGTGACTGACACAGTAGGAATTCCCGCAGAGACCATTCTTAAAGCGTATAAGTGGATTTGGGGACAAGAGGATTGCAATTATCCGAAAAAGGAAGGACGATGGCTGTCCATGAATGCTTTGCTTGAGAGATTTAATCTGACTGCTGAGGATTGTAAGTAATGCCTGAAAAGAAGATAAAAAAATGGGAGCCTGATAATTTCGAACTCGAGATGACCACTCACTGGTCTTTCCCGGACAGAGGGAGCTGGGCTACTCACGATGCCAAGTGGCGGGGTAATTGGTCGCCGTATATTCCGAGAAATATCATACTGAGATACTCAGAAGAGGGCGACATGGTCCTTGACCAGTTTGCTGGCGGTGGAACCACTTTAGTAGAAGCGAAGCTTCTGAACAGAAATATTATCGGCGTTGATGTCAATGATGTTGCTCTTAACCGCTGCAAAGAGAAAACCGATTTTGAGCACGAGGGAGCAAACGGAAAAGTTTATATCGAAAAAGGCGACGCAAGAAATCTTGATTTTGTTCTCGATGAGAGCATAGATCTGATTTGCACCCACCCGCCGTATGCTGATATCATTCATTACAGCGAACCGGGCAGTATTCCTGAAGATTTATCAAATTGCAATGTCAAGGAGTTTCTTGGCGAGATGAAGGCAGTTGCGAGGGAGAGCTATCGGGTTTTGAAAAAGGGTAAATTCTGCGCTATTCTCATGGGAGATACACGCCAGAAGGGGCATGTCATTCCGCTTGGCTTTAACGTGATGAAGGTCTTCACTGACGCGGGATTTGTCCTCAAAGAGATTATTATAAAAGAGCAGCACAATTGCCGTGCAACAGGCTATTGGAAAACAAACAGCGTCAAATACAATTTTCTGCTGATAGCTCACGAATATTTATTTGTATTTCATAAGTAGAACTGTCAGCAAGCACCATGAGATCGGAGGTCCCCAATGTCTCAAAAAGAACAAAAAGAAAAAGATCAGAAAGAACAGAAGCCAACCGAAGGTGAAATTCTGAATAGTGGCGAGGGTGAAGCTGAGATTCATCCTTCGGACATGCCCGACAAGCCGAAGACTGACGTCATGAAGTACCTCGACGAGGAGGTCAAGGCTCGCGATGAGGCTCTTAAGGACGACAGGGCTGCGAGAGCACAGTATGAAAAAGAGCTTCAGGAGAAGAAAATTGAGCTCACAAAGCTCAAAATGGGCGTTATCGACGAGTCGGAGACCATCAAGGAGGTCCACGAGGAGGCGCCAGAGCTCACTCTCGGCGAGAAGCTCGACAACATCTGGTACCGCTCGAAGTGGATAATCCTCTTCGTCGTCTTCTGCGTGGTCGCTGGCGCGTACATCATCTACTCACAGGTGACGAGCGAGAAGGCGGACATGACCGTCCTTGTCGTCATGGACAACAACGCCCTCTACGCGAGAACCGAAGAGGTCGAGGAGTTCTTGGAGCAGTATTGCGACGACCTCGACGGGAACGGCTATGTCCATGTCCTGGTCTACAACATAGTTCTTAGCGACCTTGAGGACGTGACAAGCTCGACCTCCGCTCAGGCTCAGCTGATGACCCAGCTGATGACGGGCGACAATATTCTGATTATTTCGGACGGAACTACAGATTTCGCCCTTCACGACTTCACCCAGGACGAGGGCTACGATGACGACTGCATGACCGAGTACGGCATCAACATGAACTGCCAGCTCATCCGCGATGAGCTCGCTTGGAGCGGTCTTGAGTATGAGGATCATGAGTACTACATTTCAATGAGAGAGCCGGCAGAGCTCAGTGGCACAAAGCTCGAGGCAATGCAGGCGAATTTCGACGAAATACTTCCGATGTTCAATCGGATTTACGAGGCGGTCTGCGCCAGTGAGTGACAAACGGCACTGGCGCGCCTTCTCGGCGCGGAAAATCGTCCCAAAAAAAGATTTCAAAAAAATTTGAAAAAAGGGCTTGACAAATCGGCCGTGGCGATATATAATATACAAGTCGCTTCGAGAGAGGCAACACTTCAAAAGAAGTGAGATATGGGAGCATAGCTCAGCTGGGAGAGCATCTGCCTTACAAGCAGGGGGTCATAGGTTCGAGCCCTATTGTTCCCACCATATATGGCCCGGTAGTTCAGTTGGTTAGAACGCTAGCCTGTCACGCTAGAGGTCACCGGTTCGAGCCCGGTTCGGGTCGCCATTCCCTTTTACGGGGGAAGCGATGCCTCTGTAGCTCAGTTGGTAGAGCAGGGGACTGAAAATCCCCGTGTCATTGGTTCAATTCCGATCGGAGGCACCAAATATTGCGGATTTAGCTCATCTGGTAGAGCGCCACCTTGCCAAGGTGGAGGTAGCGAGTTCGAGCCT
>JAJBTZ010000039.1:0-1574 GCA_020860605.1 Ruminococcus sp.
AGCCTCCCCCGAAGGGGGAGGGGGACCGCGCGAAGCGCGGTGGAGGGGTGGAACTTCGCTGAAAGCGAAGTTCCGCAGTTCGGCGAAGCCGAACTGCACTGCCTCTGGCGTCAGTTAAGCCGCGAAAAATCGCGGCTTTTGAATTTAATCAGAACTTAACTGGATTTGCGGTTAAATATTTCTTGACCATCAGCGCAATCTTAAACACAATTGCATGGTCAAATTCTCTTAAGTCGAGGCCAGTGAGCTTCTTGATCTTTTCGAGACGGTAAACGAGGGTGTTTCTGTGGACGAAGAGTTTACGGGAGGTCTCGGAGACGTTAAGGTTATTCTCGAAGAACTTCTGAATGGTGAAGAGGGTCTCCTGGTCAAGCGACTCGATCGAGCCCTTCTTGAAGACTTCCTTTAAGAACGTCTCGCATAGGGTTGTCGGGAGGTGATAGATGAGTCTTGCGATGCCGAGGTTTTCGTAGCTCACGATGCTCTTCTCGGTGTCGAAGACCTTGCCGACTTCGAGAGCCATCTGGGCTTCCTTGAAGGAAACTGCAAGGTTCTTGACGTCGTCAACGATGGTTCCAAGACCGATGTTGACTCTGGTGTAGAACTCACTCAGGAGCGTGTCGGAAATCGAATAGGCGAGCTTCTCGAGGTCGCTCGGGTCGTTTAAGGACCTTACTTCCTTGACGAGGACGATGTCATGCTCGTTGATGGTGAAGGTGAAGTCCTTCGTCTTGTCGGGAAAGAGGTTCTGGATAACGTCGAAGGCGGAGATGTCGTTTGAAGAGATGATTCTGATGAGGAACACAGCTCTCGGGACGTTCGAGTTAAAGTGAAGCTCCCTCGCCTTCAGGGGGATGTCTCCCGGAAGAATGTTGTCGAGAACGACGTTTTTGACGAAGTTTCCTCTGTCATACTTCTCGTCATAGAGCTGCTGGACGTTCTCGAGGCTGATGCAGAGAAGTCCTGCGTATTTATAGGCCTGTTCGTCTGTGCCTTCGACGAAGACATAGAATTCGGCAGCGCCCTTGCCACCGATTGGCATATAGGTATAACCGTCACGCATGAAGTAATCATATGATTCGCTCAGCTCCGAGGAGATCAGGTCGTTAGTGTAACCGACCTTAGAGGAATCACTGCAAGCGACAATGTGGGAGTCGCAATCAATAACTCCGATTTCACACTTGACAACCTCCTGCATCCGCTGAATTATACCCTGGAAAAGTCTGTTGGACATGGTTTTCTCTCCTGATTCATTAGATTTTGAACTGAGCAAAAACTGCACTGCTCAATATAAACAAGCACAATTATTGACTATTGCAAAGATTGTAGCATATTTTCAGCCTCAGTGTGTTACTAAATTGTGAATAGAGGCGTTTTTTTCGTGAAAATGAACAAATTATAGGGGAGGAGGGGAAGGGTCACGGGCGGATGATATCCACCCCTACATTTGTCGGTGCCGAAGGCACCGACGCGTCCCCTGCGGGGACGCCCCCCCAGCCACCGCGGACCGCGCGGGCCGGCCCCCCAGGCGGGGGGGGGATAGGGGGAGCGCGGGGAGGGTTGGGGGTGACGCA
>JAJBTZ010000039.1:1584-32735 GCA_020860605.1 Ruminococcus sp.
ATATACGGGGCGCCGTCTACGGCTCACGGGCTTATCAAAACCACCCAAACATTCCCCCCCCCCCCCCCCCCCCCCGCGCCTCCCTTCGGTCGGCGACCCCTCCACCGTCGCCGAAGGCGACGGTCCCCCCTTCGGGGGGAGGCTTTAATTCGCTCGGGGATAGGTTTGAGCAGAGCACAAAAGGCGCTCCCTTCGGTCGCGCACCACTCAGTCGCCTTCGGCGACAGCCCTCCTAAGCTTAAGAGAGCCTAATTACCGCACTTTCAGCCTCTCCTACGCTTAGGAGAGGGGGACCGCCACCGAAGGTGGTGGTGGAGTGGTCGCGAGCCCGAAGGGCGAGCGCTTTTGTGCTTCAGCAGAAGCTGTAAATATTCCGCAAGCATCCGCTTGCAATTGCTTGCAAAATGTGATATAATACAGAAAATGATAAAAGGAGATGATTTTAGTGGCTAATACTACTGCGGTTTATGCGAGGATTGACACGGAGCTCAAGGAGAATGCAGAGAGTATCTTGGCGAAGCTTGGGATCACTCCTTCGGGTGCCATTCAGATGCTCTACAGCCAGATTGTCCTCAACAATGGAATCCCCTTCGAGCTCAGGCTCCCTGAAAAGAAGCCAACCGCCATCGGCGGGATGACCGAGGAGGAAATCAGCGCGGAGCTCAAGAAGGGCTTCGACTCCTTCAAGGAAGGAAAAGGCTACACCCCCGAAGAGGTTCACAAAATTTTGCATGACAGGTAATACTTCGCCATCTTTCAAACGAAACCGAACAGGTTCTGAGAATTTCGAGAATTGTATTCGGCGGAAGAGATGTTGATAGCGTGATTCACCCAGAATATGATTAACAAAATCCCCGCAATTTGCGGGGATTAAGTCCTTCACTGACTGATATGCAGCTCCGTCTTCAGCGCCTTTTGCAGGATGGCGGAGACGTTGAGGCCACTTTTTTCGGCTTCGTAGTCAAGCCAGGACGGAAGTGTCACGTTCCGACGGACGCTCCTCATGTCGTTTTTGCGACGATATTCGGAGAAGTCGACGTCGACAAGGGTGACGATGTCATCCTCTTCACACTCAACCGCCCATATTTCCGAAGGCGTCGGAAGAGGCTTCCTGTCATCCTCCATATCGATTCCCATGAGCCCAATGGCGTCACGAGCCATCTCAATTGCCTCGGTGAGGGAATCTCCCTCGGTATTAATTTCAAAATCCGGGATGTAAACCAAGTACCCACCCTCGTCTGGGGTAAGTACTATTGGGTAAGTATTCTTCATAAAATCACTCCTTAAATGGCTATTTAAGCCCTCTGCGCTTGATGATTGCCTTTGCAAGATTCTCTTTGATTTCATTGTGCCGTGGTATCGTTTCGCAGTCGACACCATTGGTGTAAATATCGTGGTTCCCGCCTGTCCTCTTCAGATACCAACCGTTGTTCTCCAACAGTTTGATTAAATCCTTCTTTTTCACCTGCATCCCTCCTATTGATATTATACATATAAAGTGTGTATTTGTCAACCGCTATTTAAAGAAAATCCCCGCAATTTGCGGGGATTTTCTTGTCATAAATACGGGCGGATAATATCCGCACCTACAGATGAAATAATTCCGAATTACTCAAAATACAAATCCACCCCATTCCTCTCAAAGAACCCTAAGGTTCTGCTGAGCCTCAGGCCGGTGATGACGTGCTTGGAGGTGCCACTCGAGGCGGTGTAGATGACGGCGGAGCAGTTGCCGGTCAGGTTCTGGAGGTAGGTCTGCTTTATCATCACCTTCACGATCCTGTCCTTCGGGACGACGACGGTGTGGAAGGTGTAAAAACTTGAATATCGCATCGTGATATAGTCGCCGTTGACGGCGATGCCAGTCTTGAAGATGGCGAGCGTCTTGACGATTGTGAGCCAGACTGCCGGGATTTCCGCAACGAGAACTCCGACCCGGACGACCGACCGCCAGGAGGGGAAGAGTGCAAACAGAACAAAGTAGGCGACCAGCGGGAGAACTGCAAGCGCAATTGGGGCGTAGTAGAACATCCAGTAGCTGCTGAAAACCGGCTTCAGGTCGAGCTTCGGCTTGTGGTAGACCGACTCGGAGGGGATGTCAGGGAAAATCTCCTCGACGGTCGAGTTGATCTCCCGTTCGGTCGCGATCGGCATGACAACCGAAGTCTCGGCTCTGCCAGTCTCGCCGTAGCCGGCACAGTCGCAGTGGAGAGACGAGATTCTCAAAACCTTCGAAATGAGATTCTGCCGAAGGTCGACTGAGTTGATTTTGTCGAGCGAGAGGATGTGGCGGTTTCGCTCGATGAGACCGCTCTTGATGTAGAGGCTGTCGGAGCAGCGGGTGAGGGAATAGTCCCAGAAATAGAAGATATTTGTAACAAACGAGACCAGCCAGCCTATAATTAAGACTACCGAAACTCCCGCCACGACTGGCGAGACATAGGCGGAAGCCCTGTTGACGACGTCGCTAAGCGTGTCCATGATGAGCTGAGCCTCGACCTCTCGATCGAACATTCTCGACGTCTCATACAAGAAAGCGAGGATTACGACCGTTCCCGAAAGTGTCGACGACGAGATGAACGAATAGAGCACGAGTCTCGGCTTGTTCGGAGTCACCGAGTAGCGGAGGCTCTTGGCACGCGACTTCTTGACTCTTGCATAGAGCCTGTCGGCATCGGATTTTCTCAAAGTCAACGAAATATTATCCTGAGCCCGGCTGAGGTTTCCGGCATTTGTGCCGACGGTGACGGTGCAGGCACCGAAAAGCTTCAGGAAAAGCGTCTGGTTGACGCTCAGGGAGCTGATGGTGTCGTAGTAGATGACGTCGCAGGTGGAGTAGATTTTCCCCTTTGTGACCGAAATCCGCTTGTCGTCGAACCGAACATAGACATGGTCCCACCGCCTCCAGGCGAATATGAGGATCGCCCCGATAACGAGCAAATCCATCCAGGTGCCCTTCAGCCAGACCCGAAGCGAGTCGACATCGAGGGAAATGGAATAAAGGCTTCTTATAAGCGGGATGATAAGGAGCCAGAAGTAGTTTGTGGTGTAGGAAAACAGCCTTAGTGGATGCTGCTTGACGGTTCTTTCAGTCGTGATGGGTGGCTCCTTTCTTTGGGATTTGTCGCCTCCGGCGACGCGACCACCTGCGGTGGTCGCAACGCTCGCCCCTTCGGGGCTCGCGCCCTCTCAGTCACGCTTCGCGTGCCAGCTCTCCCAGAGGGAGAGCCGAGTTACTGCCTCGAGAAAGGCTTTGTACAAGTGAAAATCTTGGCTCCCCCTTTGGGGGAGCTGGCAGCTGCGAAGCAGCTGACTGAGAGGGTGCGCGAGCGAAGCGAGCGCGGTCGGCGTAGACGGCGAAGCCGTCGGAGCCGACATAATTGCGAATTACGAATTACGCATTAACTCCTCAATCTCCCTCAAATCCTCCACCCCCAAAAACGGCAGGACCATGGTGCCTCCCATGGCACGGAGAATCACGAAATTGAGGCCGGTGTATTTTGACATGAAGGTCGTGATGGTGGAGACGTATTGGATGGCGGAGGTTTTCATCTGGTGGCGCTTGACATAGATGATGCCGGTTTTCATCGAGATTTCTGACGGGGAGATATAGATAACCGTCCTCGAGAAGTAGCCCGGCAGCAGGATTGCTGCAAAGAGTATCGCCGCAAGCCAGAATAAACAGAGCAGCAGCGTCATAATAATTTTATGGTTGGACAAATACCCCACCGTGAAGCAGGTGAGTATTATCGTCAGCAGGACTATTGCAACATCTATGACAATAAGTGCTGCATGTTTTGGTTGGTATTTTCGCATGGGAGGAATTATGCCCTTTCTTGATAATCTTTCGGATCTTATATGGAGCCTTCCAACAGTTCTACTTATAATTTCTGTCGGAATCTATTATACTATTCGCCTGAGATTTCCGCAAGTTCGGTGGTTGGGACAGATGCTCCGTACTGTCCGCAAAAGTCTTTTTGGGGACGGTGAGAACCGATTTCGGGTGCTCTCGACTGCACTGGCAGCGACTGTTGGAACCGGCAGCGTTGCGGGAGTCGCGACGGCGATCACCCTTGGTGGTGCCGGAGCCGTTTTCTGGCTCTGGGTGTCGGCGTTCCTTGGGATGGCGGTGTCGTTTGCGGAGGGTGTCTTAAGTATAGAATACCGCGACGGCAAAAAAGGCGGAATAATGTATGCTATCCGCGACGGGATGGGAGAAGGCTTCCTTGCGAAGCTTTACGCCTTCTTCACCGTTCTTGCGTCTTTCGGAATGGGCGGAATGGTCCAGTCGAATTCGGCAGCGGAGGCGATTAGATTAGAATCCGGGATAAGTCCCGCAGCAGTGGGGCTCGCTCTTGCTCTCCTCACCGCTGCTTGCCTCTTTTCGGGGCGGGATTTCACAGGCCGGGTCTCTTCGATTATGATGCCCATTCTCACGGTTATATACATATTTGCCGTCACGGCGGTTATTGTCGTAAATTTTTATAAACTTCCCGCTGTGTTCGGGACTATTTTTCGCTCAGCGTTCGGTCTGAGACCAATCGCAGGGGCAGCCATTGGGATTTCTGTGAGGGAGGCCGTCAGCGTCGGCTTCAAGCGAGGAGTTTTCTCGAACGAGGCCGGCCTCGGCACCACCGCAGCGATCCACGCCGGAAGTGGGCTCACGCCACGTGAGCAGGGCCTCATGAACATGTTCGAGGTCGTTGTTGACACCTTCGTCATCTGCACCCTCACCGCTCTCGCAATTCTGGCCTCAGGAGCGACGGAAACCGGCCTTGACGGCGCCCTTCTCGTCTCGGCAGCCTGCGAAAGCGTCTTCGGGGACTTCTCGGGAACAGTAATCGCCCTCTGCACCGCCGGCTTCGCCACCGCCACCATCATCGGCTGGTCGAAAATCGGCCTTTCCGCAGCGGAATATCTCTCCGAGAGGTCGGTGCTCCTCTACAAACTCGCCCTTACCACGGCCGTTTTTACAGGTGCCGTAGTCAGCCTCTCGGCAGCCTGGAAGGTGAGCGATATCTTTAATGGGCTGATGGTGTTTCCGTGTGTGGGGGCGCTTTGGGGGCTTAGGAAGGTTGTGGTGAGGCAGGTGTAGGGGCGGATATCATCCGCCCGAACCCAAGCGTTTGCAGAACCATGGGCGGATAATATCCGCCCCTACATGGTCGGCTGCGACGGCTTCGCCGTCTCCGCCGACGCGATTTCGGCTTCGCCGAAATCGCACCCCTCAGTCAGCCCTTCGGGCTGCCAGCTCCCCTTGACAGGGGAGCCATTTGTGCCTCATGCAAGCAGTTCGTCAAACATCCCCGCACAGTCAATCGTGAGCCGATGCGGGATGGTCTCGCTCTGGGTCTTTCCAGCCTTGACGCACCTGATAACTTCCTCCGTCTCGTAGACGAAGCCGTTTTCGGTCACGGCATCTTTAAAGCTATCTATCAGTTCAAAATTAGCGTTATACAAATAGCAATCGGTTGCGAAATGGGGCCTCGGGAGCTCCAATTTGCCCTCAGAGCCGAAAATTACAATCTTTTCGTCAAGCTTCGCAAGAAGCGTGCTCTCGCAGACGGCGAGGCAGTCTCTGCAGCCGTCTTTCTTGAAATTTAGGAGAATGTGGTCGGTCAAATCCACTCCGTCCGAAGTCTTCACGGCATGAGCGGAGACGACCGAGGCGGGGCGATCTATCAGAAATGTCAGAATTTCGTAGTCATAAACGGTCAGGTCGAAGGCAGCTCCGCCTCCGAGAGCCTTCGAGTAGTAGCGGTTATTCGGGTTCTCCTCGGCTTTGAAGCCGATGGCGGAGGTGGCGTAGATCGGCTCGCCGATTCGGCCAGAATGAATCCACTCACGGGCCTTCACTACAGCGGGCAAGAACCTCGACCACATCGCCTCCATCGCGAAAACGCCCTTCTCCTCAGCCAGCGCGAAGACCTCTCTCGCGTCGGCGCTGTTAAGGAACATCGCCTTCTCGCAGAGGACGGGCACGCCCGCCTCAATGCAGAGCTTGCTCAGCTCATAATGAGCGTTCGAGGTCGCAGCGACGTAGACACAGTCGGGCTTGACCTTTTCCAGCATCTCCGAATAGTCGCCAAAATACTCGGGAATCCCGTTCTTTTCGGCGAATTCCTTCGCCCTGCCAGTCTTGCTCGCGACAGCGACGACTTCAGCGCCGTCAATCCGCCTGACGGCATCGCAGAACTTGTTGGCGATATGCCCAGCGCCCATGATTGCAAATCTGAACATGGTTTGACCTCCTTAAATTTTTCCAGTCGACCCGAACCCGCCTGAGCGCTCGCTTTCGGGGAGCTCCTCCGCCTCCGTGACGGTGCAGGTCGGGACAAAAAGCGGAACCAGCTGGGCGAACCGCTCGCCCGGCTCGAAGACGTAGTCCTCGCTCCCATGGTTTATGATAGGGACGAGAATCTCGCCCCGATAATCCGAGTCGATAACCCCGACCGAGTTTGCCAGCGTCAACCCGTGCTTTCGCCCCAAGGACGAGCGGATGATGACGAGCATCACGACGTTGCCCTGCGACAGATCCGGGCAGACCGCAATCCCGCAAGGCACCGTGACGATTTCGCCCACAGGAACCCTGAGCGGTTCCTCAATGCAAGCGTGCAAATCGAGCCCAGCGCTCAGCTGCGTCGCAGCAGCAGGCAGGGTAGCATTCAGGCGGAGTTTTTTTATTTGGAGAGATAGGTTGGGCATGGGAATTCCTTTCTTAGGTGGGATTGTCGGTGCCGAAGGCACCGACAACGCTCGCCCCTTCGGGGCTCGCGCCCTCTCAGTCAGCCTTCGGCTGGCAGCTCTCCCAGAGGGAGAGCCAAGTTGCTGCCTCAAGGAAAGCTTTGTGCAAGTGAAAATCTCGGCTCCCCCTTTGGGGGAGCTGGCTGCGCCGTAGGCGCAGACTGAGAGGGCGCGCGAGCCGAAGGCGAGCGCGGTCGGCGAAGCCGACTTTTATTGCACCCCTCTGAAATAAAGCCCATTCGTCAATTCTTTCCCTGACTTCCGGGCGGTTTGGGTCTGGTAATCCTCAAGAATCGCCCTGACCTCCTCAGGTCCCTCCTCCGTAAACATCATCACCCCAAAATCCACATCGAAGTACCCGAGCTTGTCGGGCAGGTAAAGCGTCTTCGAGTTGAGGAACTCGTTGTAGTCGGAGCCAGTTTTCATATGGCAGGCGACTGGGAATGTAGTTCCCGTCCTGTCGGTGAGGGTGTGGGGGCAGGATTTGCAGCCGGTTTCTGCCTTGATGGGGCAGTTCGCAAGAACCATCAGGGGGAGCCTTCCGTAGAGGATGGCGCCTTTGGGGACGGTGGTTTTGATTGCGGAAAGTTGCGCTGTCTTCAGCTCGAACGAGAGGGTGAGGGCGCTGAGGCCGTCGGACTCGTACTCGTGAGCTGAGAGGGAATTCGTGATGTTGAGGCCGAAGCCTCCGATCACGGTGAATCCGAGGCGACGGAGCATCCGAACGTAGCCAGAATTCGTTGCCATGGCGGTTTCGAAGCCGAGGGCTTTAGCCTTCAGAAGGTCCTCCTCGACCTTCTCAGCATGAAGGGTGAACCTTGGCGGTGACAGAACCGCCTTTTTCGGGTCGTAGCCCGAATTTATATAGTCGCTCGTGAGCGAGAGGGGGATTATCGCCTTCTCGAAGGCAATTTCCTGAAGCTGCGATATCTTCTCGACCGAAACCCAGAGCTGAAGCGGGGTTTTCGGTCTCACAGAGGCTTCGGAAAGATAATTTGCGGGTGCAAAAGGCTTCTCCACTGTCAGTCGTTCTTGCCTGAGATTGTCGAGAGCTTCGACAGCCTGCCTCCGAAGGGAATTGAGCTCCGAAAGTGGGAGCATGAGGCCAGGCTCTATTTCGGCGGTGATGTTGCCAGGTCGGTAGAGCGTTCCGCCAAGTTTTGAGAGCTGTGAAACGGCAGCTTCTGAGGTGAGGGGACGGTTTATTGCCTCCTGAGGGGTGGCGCCACTGAGGGTGACCGTTTCCGTGCCGTCGGTGGCGGTGAGGGTTGAGGGTTCATCCCGCCTGACGCTTAGGCTCATCGAGAGCTCGAAACGTGGGAGCTCGGATTTATATTTCTCGTGAATCTTCGTGAGCGACGAGGTCATGTCCGAAACGTCCTCATAAGAGCGGGCACCGAACATGGTGGAGTCGCGCTTTCCTGAGTAGTACCCGTCTGTGAAGCCGCTTCGCGAGAAGGCGGAGCGGAGGAGGTCGTAGTCGTAATCCTCGCCCTGAAGCGCTGCCCTGAACTCGCCAGTCGCGGCGGAGACGTACTCCGGCCGTTTCATCCGGCCTTCTATTTTGAGGGAGGAGACGCCGAGATTCTGAAGCTCGTCAGCATTTTTAATCAGCGTCAGGTCCTTAAGCGAAAGGGCATAGCGGTCGCGAGGCTTTCCCATAGAAGAAAAAGGGAGCCTGCAAGCTCCCGCACAAAGCCCTCTGTTCGCCGAGCGAGAGCCGATCATCGCGCTCAAGTAGCGCTGCCCGGAGACGGACATGCATAAGGCTCCGTGGACGAAAATCTCCGTCTCGACACCTAATTTCGATAATTTCGCAATAGTCTCCCTGTCGAGCTCTCTTGAGAGGACAACCCTCTTGAAGCCGTGCTCTTTTGCCCAGAGGACAGAGTCCTCGAAGTGCAGCGTCATTTGAGTTGAGGCGTGAACCGGCATTTCGGGGCAGGAGTCGCGGACTATTTTCTCGACTGCCCTGTCCTGGACGATGAGCCCGTCGATCCCAGCTTCACAGGCGAACCTGATTTCATCCGCAAGTTTAGGGAGCTCACTGTCGAAAACGGCGATGTTTATCGCCTGATAAATCTTAACGCCGTGGCGGTGGCAGAGGCGTACTGCCTCGATAATGTCATCATGGGAGAAGTTTTCGGCGTTCTGACGGGCAGAAAAGGCTTGTCCTCCGATATAGACGGCGTCGCAGCCGGCCTTGAGGGCAGCAGTTAGCGATTCCATGCTCCCGCAGGGAGCCAGCAGCTCTGGTTTAGTGTTAGTGTTCATCAGAATAATTTTGTGTCGTTAAGCTTTTTCTCAAGCTCTTCGATTCGCTTTTTGAGCTGAGCGATTTCCCGCTTGGCAGCGTCATAGCTCTGCTTAGAGCGGTTCGCGGTTGTGACATACTCGCCAAGCTGGTAGCGCATACTGTCCTCGTTCTCAGAGGCCTTCTGAGCCTCATCCATGGCGTCAAGCGCCGAGAGGATCGCCACATCGATGCCCGAAAGCGTGTTCTTGACGGCGAGCATGGAGTTCATCTGTGCATCAAGCTTCTCCGCCAGCGCAATAGTATACTCCGGCGAATTCTCCGTCACAAGGGTGTACTCCCTTCCGATAATTCTGACCTTGACTCTGTTTTCCATACAAGCCTCCTGTATATCAATTTGTAATCGTTTGCGGAATTTGTCAGCTTCGCTGACCGCTCGCCCTTCGGACTCGCGCCCTCTCAGTCGCCTTCGGCGACAGCTCTCCCAGAGGGAGAGCCAAGCTGGTGCTCTCTCAGAAGCTTTGCAAGAGGGAAAATCTCGGCTCCCCCTCTGGGGTGAGCGCATTAGTTCAGCTTCGCTGAACTAAGAGAGTTGCTTCGCAACTCTGACTGAGAGGGCGCGTCACGTAGTGACGCGTTATTCCTCCAAGATTGAATTTAGTCCGAAATACTCTTTAATCTCCTCCGCTGCACCTTCATCGAGCTCGAAGTAGCCGCTCGAGTTCCACTCGCCGTGGGGCATACGGTATGTCGCGGGCGATGAAGCGGTTTCTAACATGTATTCGTAGGCGTCACGGACGCTAGAAAAGGTCTTCGAGGTGATGTCGGTGTCGGAGTTATTGTAAATCGTGTTGAAGATGTTCTGGATGTTTGCCTTCATGTTTTCAGAATTCGTGTCGAAGGCGTCGTTGATGAGGGCGACTGCAATCTCGCCGATGACCTGAACCCTCGTCTGCTCACCGTTTGAGTAGAGCGGATAGGTGACTATCCTTCGGATGTCGTCGCCCCAAAGGGTGCGGGTCGAGTTTCCGGCATAGAAGCTCGTGAGGTCGCCAGACTCCTCATCCTTATAATAGAGATCCTCCGGGAAGACATAGCTGGTCATTCCGCCCGTGTACTCGACGAGCTCTGCCCAACCGTCGTTGGTGATCTTGATGTACTTGTCGCAGGTGAGGTCGAATGCGTTCTCGACTGCGGTCTTAAGATAGCTCATTCCGCCAAGGTCGAAGAGGGTCTCCATCGTCCCGCTTGAGGAGTCAACCGTCGAAATAGTGTACTTCGAGACGGGAACGATCGCAATGCTGCCTTCCTGAGGGTTAACCCGAAGGAGCACTATCGCGTTGATATCCTGCCCGTCGGCACCGACGAATAGAATCGTCTCGGTGGCGCTGGAATAGTCGACCGTTTCTTCTTCATCGGAAGTTGTGTCGCCGTTTTCGGCAGCTTCCGCCTCGAGAGCAGGCTGGGTCACGAATATATCAAGTAGTGTCACGGCTGCAAAGCCGAAAATGAGCAGGCATATCAGCATCGTGATGAGGTAAACCACTACCACCGATGCCTGTGAAGAGCGCTTTTTAATACCAACCACCGTCTTTCTATGGTAAATCCGTCACAAAATTCTCAGTATAAAGTGACTTAATCCGCTATTGCAATTTGCGCTGTTATGTCTTATAATAAGTTGTAAGTCAGAAATCGAAGAACCCGCAGTTGTTTAAGTCTATGACATCGAGCTCGAGCCCCTGACGCTTCGCCTCTTTTATGGTATTCCCGGTCCCGCTTTTATAGTCGTTTATGACGCCAATAACCCGGTTCGAATGGTCGACCATGAGGCGGTTGCGGATGTGGTAGCAGGCCTGGAAGTAGTCCTCCGAGAGGTAATACATCTGGTCGCAGTTCGCCCGGACGGTCCCGTAATGATAGATGTCCTCGCCCTGAAGGGCGTCCATCTCGTTCTTGTATGGGGATATCCCGATGAGCTTGAGATTCCATTCCGGGTTACTGTGTTTAAGAGCTGAAATAGCTCTTCCGCCCCAGATATCGACTCCACGAGCCATTCCGCAGATGAAGGTCCGATAACCATCGTTTATAGCGGTGTAGATATGCTCTATGAACATCGACATGAGCATCCTCATCTTGAGCTCGTTGTCGTAAAATGGAATCTTCTCCGGGCGGTGCCCAGAAAAGCAGGCAGTGCAGGCACGATCGTTGATGATCGGCGGGTTTATGCTGTAAACAATTGGTTCTTTTTGTTTCATATTTCCCCCAAGTAGTGCAGTATATCTTGCATAGCTATAAAAATCATACCATACTGAGACAGTTTTTGCAAGTAAATTGGGGAAATTCTTTTAAAAAGTCGGTCCCGAGATCACAGAGTTTCCAAGGAGGAAGCATAGATATATGAAAAACGAAGTTTTGAGACGCGCCTGGGCGGAGATTCACCTCGACAGGCTGGAGCGTAACGTTGAAAAGTGTCGGAGTCTTATCAGTCCCGATGCAGAAATAATGTGTGCCGTCAAGGCCAATTGCTACGGTCACGGCTGCGAGGGAATCATCCCAAGGCTCGAAGACAAGGGCATCAACTGGTTCGCAGTGTCGAATATTGTCGAAGCTGAGGAGCTTCGGAACCTTGGGGTTTCAGGCGAAATCCTCATCCTCGGCTACACTCCTCCCGAGGACGCAAGTGAACTCGTCGAGTACGACATCATCCAGACGATTACAGACCTTGAATATGCCGAGAAGCTTTCGTTCAATGCCCCGAAGGGGGAGAGAGTCCGCTGCCACATTGCGGTCGACACCGGGATGAACCGAATCGGCCTCAACCATGGCGACGACGTTTCTAAGATCGCCGACGATGCCGAGAAGATTGTCCGTATGCCCGGCCTCGAGGTCGAAGGATTATTTACCCATCTTCCCGTCGCAGACAGCCTTGATGAAGACGACATCGCCTTCACAAATCACCAGATCGAGACGGTCTGTAAGGTTCGTGATGAGCTCAAGAAGCGACTCGTCCTCATCGACAAGCTCCACTTCCTCAATTCAGCGGGGGCGATGTATCACTATGATGAGAGGAGCGACCTCGTCAGGTTCGGAATCATGCTCTATGGCCTCAGCCCCGATTTCACACGTGAGATGCCGGTCGAGCTCGAGCCGGTGATGGAGCTTAAGTCGATAGTTTCCCAAATAAAAACACTCCCAGCGGGAGTGACAATCGGCTACGGCAGGACGTTTAAGACCGAGCACGAAACCCGGGTCGCCACCGTCACCATCGGCTACGCCGACGGCTGCCCAAGGCTTCTCTCGAACAAGGGCGAGCTTTTGGTTCACGGCAAGCGGGCTAAAATCTTAGGCCGGGTCTGCATGGATCAGCTCATGATCGACGTCACCGAAATTTCTGAAACGAGTGTCGGCGACACCGTCACCCTCATCGGTCGTGACGGCACGGAAGAGATCACCGCCGACCAAATCGGTGCCCTCACCGGCACCGTCGGCTACGAAATAGTCTGCGGAATCTCGCAAAGAGTGCCGAGGATATTTATTAACTGATGCCAAAGAATCCTCCCAACCATATGGTTGGGAGGATTAATTTTAGAACTGTTGTTGGTGAATTTTGTTGACAATTCGACAATCCTATGATATAATGCAAAAAGCAAGAGAGTTAAGCGGTTTGACTTGGATAATCCGAGGAGGTGATCGCTATGACGATTTCTGACGTGATTTCCATCGTGATTTCACTCATTGATCTGATTGCGGGCATAGTACTTGGCGTTCTCGGCTTAAAATCCGGGGACAAAAAGAAATAACCGCCCAGATCTGCTAACATAAAGGGACGGTCGATTTCCGAATTTAGTGTTACTTTGCTTTTCGCGAAGCGAAAGTGCACACATAAAGTCAAACCGAAACTGAATGCGACTCAGTTCAGCTCTCTTGCTTCTATTATACCCCATGGCTGTTCATTTGTCAACAGCTTTTTTATTTTTCCTCGACTTCACAATCCTCACAATCCCCCAAACAATCAGGCTCCCGACCACTACCCCCGCAAAGTCAATGCAGACATCCCTTACACTGGCGGTTCTGCCGGGGGAGGTGAGCTGTTGGAGCTCGTTTATCGTGGCGGAGGCGAGGCCTACGATTAGGGTCGAGATGTATGGCCTTGGGAGGTTGAGGAAGTAGGTGAAGCTATATAAGCTCGCGCCTAAGATGAGAAAAATCGTGAAGTGGGCGAGCTTTCGGATGATCAGGGTGACGGTATTGAGGGTCTCGGCGTCATCCGGGAGATTAAAAAGCCTCACGACGAAGTCGACTATCACGCCACTGGTGGCGGAGGACTCGTCGCCGTTCTGCCCGGAGAACACAAATAAGGCGACAAGAGTGATTAAAACTATTGTCGCCGAAATTATCAAGGGAAGCTTGCCTTTGATTCTGTCAATTGTCTTCAAAATTTATTAACCCCTTAGTCAACAGGCGTGTAGAAAAGTTCCAAGTAAAGCTCGTACAAAGCGTCTTCGTCGACATAATACTCCATGTAGGTGTCGCCCAAAACCGCTTCGCCTTCGAGCGTCAAATAATCCGCAAACTCATAGTCGCTCATCGCGCTGTAGACGTCGGAAAGCTCGCTGACGGTGCAGTCGGAGACCATGTAGGAGGTTATCTCCATCGCTGTGTCGAGTGCAAAGTCGGAATCCTCCTCACACTTAGCCTTGAACTGCTCGAGTAATGCCTTTATATACTGCTCCTGACGCTCCATTCTGTGGAGGTTGGTGGCGTCGTCGAGGCCAAGTCGTGTTCTCACGTACAAAAGAGCATTCTCGCCTAAGAGTGTGACCTCTTCGCCCTCGATTATGTCGTCGTTGATGGTGTCAAGAGCCGTAAGCGTGACTCCGCCGACAGCGTCGTTTATGATAGCGACAGCGTCCATCGTGACTGTGATGTAGTGGTCGATGTCGATCCCATAGAGGAGGTCGGAGACGGCAGTGACCGTGTTCTCGGCACTGTCCTCGAGACCTGAACCGTAGGTGTGAGCAAGCGCAATCTGCTCATAGGAAGTAAAAACGACAGTACCCGTTACGCCCAGAACCTGAACGTCGGTCATAGTGTCGCGGTTGATGTGTAAAACCTTGTAGCTCTCGTTCTCAGTGTCGATTACAACGAGCATGATAAAGTCAGCCTGCTGGGTGTTGACGTATGTATCGCTGTTGGTGTCTTCCTCGTATTTGTCAACACCGACAAGCAGCACCGTGTCAATCTTGCGGTTGAGCTTATACGTCGTGCCGTTGTATTCGACCCTTGTGCTCTGACTCTCAGCCTCCGACTCCTCGGGGGTATAAGAATAGTGCTGCTGCTCCCATGCTTGTAGCAGCAGCACTATACCAAGTATCAGAAAGAATATGCACAAGAGATAGAGAATCACCTTGACAAGGTTTTTTCTCACCCTGAACCTCATATCGTTCCCGCCTTAATTCTGAATTTCGGTGCCGTACTGGTTGGCCAAAATTACTTAGTCTTCTTTCTGTTGGCAACTACGAGAAGTACGCCAGCAACCAGGATGCAAGCAACACCGCCTACGATAAGAGGCATGGTGGAACTGGTGGTCGTGGAAGAAGTGAAGGTATCAACAGTGGAATCACCAAGTGTTCCTTCAACAGGCTCAGTTACCAGGATGGTGCTGTCGCTGCTGACGGTGATGATGAACGGGGAGTGAGAGGTGAAGGTGATCTTCAATCTGTTCTCAGCAACTACTTCGCTCGGCTCTTCTCTCCAGTGAGTGCTCTCATAGTTATGAAGTACCTTTACCTTGGAAGCGCCGCCGAGGTTGACATCCATCTCGACGGTGACAGAACCGCCTCTATCAAGGATTTCCTGAGCTTCGCCGGTTACGTTGATATCGAAGAGATATGCAGCAGTGTCGTCATCGTCCATGTTCTCATGGAGCTCAGCCAAAGACTCGGTGCCTAAGATCTGCTCATAAGCAGCATCGATGTTCTCCTCGTCCTCAGCGGAAAGAGTGTCCTTCTCGCTGTATGGGGTGACGATGATATCACCAGCGTCAATTTCAACTTCCTCGCCATTCTCGTCGGTAGCGGTAACAGATTCCTCTACAACGGTAGGAGCAGCCTTCTGCTCGATACTCGGAACTACAACGCTCGAATCAACGCTTGTAGCTACGACTGCCAAGCACATTACTCCAGCCAGTGCGAGTGCCAATGCAGTTCTTAATAAATTTTTCATGGTTTTAGCCCCCCAAAAAATTGCTAAATTTATAATCACACTTCACTATACTGAAGTGAGAAAATCGTTTTGACCCAGGAATCTAATTTCCCGAATATAAAATATTGTACGCCTTTTCGTCCAATTTGTCAAGTACATTATCGCCAATTCTTTTGGAAATTTCTTTTCTGGCCTCCAAAAGATTAGGAACACGACTGCTCATATTGTGGCAATCTGACCCAAGAAGGTCGATTTTTCCGTCACGGAGCATGTTCATGACCTTTCTCGTCGCGAATTTACCTCCAATGAAGCTCTCGGCGTTTGCCTGAATCAGGATGCCGTTACGATAGAAATCCTCAAGATACTTTTCAGCACCATACCGAAAATATCTCTCAACATGGGCGATAATGACCTTGGTTCTACTCGAAACGAGCTCACAAACCTCGTTCACAATCCTTTGGTTCCATGTCATGAACGGCATTTCGATTAAGATGAGCTTTGTGCCTTCTATCTTAAGAAGCTCCACGTCGTCAGCTCTCGAAATTCCTTCGAAATACTTGACCTCGGCACCTAAGAGAATCTCCGGCATGTTGGAATCTAAGCTAGGCTCGAGCTTCTCAAACGAGTGCCTTCGTCTCTCCAAAAACCTCTTCGGGGAGTTGTCCTCAGCGTAGAAGTGGGGAGTTGCGACTATTTGCGTAACGCCTTGATGAAACGATTCGTGGAGCATCTTGCGACTCTCGTCAACCGAGTGGCTTCCGTCGTCCATTTCAGGCAGAATATGCGAGTGAAAATCGATCATTTCGACTTCTTTGATACCTTATCAGCGGACTTCTCGTAGCTATGCTCGTAGCCATAGGCGTAGTCGTAACTATAACCCTTGCCGTAGCCGTAGCCCTTGCCCTTCTTGTACTTCTTGTATTTCTTCTTGAGAACCTCAGAGTAGGTGAAGACGAAGCCCAAAACCTTTACGTTGTGGAATTCAAGCTGCCTTACCGTCTCAGTCAGGGACTGCTGGTCGCAGTAGTCTCTTCTCACGACGACAACCATGCCATCTAAGAGATTCGAGATAACCAGAGCATCCGAAACGGACGAAATCGGCGGAAGGTCGAAGATGATGTAATCGTAGCCCTTCGAGAGAGCCTCGACAACCTTTGCCATTCTCTCTGAGCCCAAAAGCTCACTCGGGTTCGGAGGAATGTCTCCGCCAGCCATGACGTCGAGCCCGTCGACGAGGCCTGAATGGTGAATAATCTCGTTTCCAGAGCAAAGCCCTGCGAGTAAATTCGAAAGACCAGGAGCCTTCGGAACGTCAAGACGCTTCGACATTGTGGGAAGTCTCATGTCTCCCTCGATAACGAGGACCCTCTTGCCGGTTTCTGCAATCGAGCAGGCAAGGTTCAAGCTCGTTGTCGACTTTCCTTCAGAGGGAAGGGAACTGGTGACGCCCAAAACCCTGCACTTGTCGCCGTCGTTGGGAAGGCTGAACATGATGTTGGCTCGGAGCAGCTTGTACGCCTCCGATACCGCAAAGCTTAAGTTTGTTCCTATTCTCTGCTGATCGGGGTTAACTGGAGTTACTTCTTCGGGACGTTTTACGTTCATTTCTTGCCACCTCCCGATTTAGAATAGTCATGTCCATAGTATCCGCTGTAGTAGCCACCCTTGGAGGAGCTGCCAGTGGAGTCCATGTCGGGAATTGAGGCAAGAACAGGGATGTTCTTGTAATTAGTGAGGAGGTAATCCTCGTCGTGGATAAGCGTATCCATAAGCTCGAGAACCACGATAACAGCAACACTCAGGATAAACCCGATGAGAGCGCCCATCATTGTGTATCTCGTGACACTCGGTGACGACTTCGTTGTCGGAACTACAGCGTAGTCAACGACCTTCGCAGACGAGCCTTCGACGATATCTGAAACAACGTCAGGGAAGACCTCGGCAATGGTGTTTGCTATAAGAGCTGCCTCTTCAGGGTTCGAGCTCGTGACGACCACCTGGAATACCTCGGTGTCGTCGACAGAGGATGTCGAAATCATGCTCGAAAGCTCACTGTAGGAATAGTTGAGTCCTGCTTCGTCAGCAACCTGATCGAGGACTGTTCTTGTGTTCATGATGACGGCATAAGTGGCGACAAGGCTCTGTGAAGCGGAGATATCGCCTGAAGAAATGCTGACGCTCGCTGTCGAGACGCTGAAGGAGCTGTTGTTGACATACATCAGGACCTTCGACTGATAAAGCGGAGTTACCGCCAGAGTGACATAGGCAAATGCGATGACTGCACCGATAAGTGTTGCCAGTATAACCGCCCATACGTTATGCCAGACCGCCTTGAGAAGACGCATCAGGTCTATTTCGACATAATCTTTGCTGCCATTTTTTGTGTTTGTGAAGCCATTTGACTCCCCCTAAATGCTTTTTTAACTCTTCCACGGGACAGAATTAATATTCCTACCCCAATTTACGATACAGTGTAAGTATACACCTTATTGAACCCAAAGTCAAGACAAAATATTCACGACTCCCAAAAATTAAGTAAAACCGATACAATGGTAAGTTCCGAAGCCAAGATTTTTGTGCAAAAAGGATGGAGGAGGGGGAATTTTGGGAAGAAAACGTGCCTGAGAGCGAACAGATTGCTTTATCGCCACTTTCTATTTCCGCTTTTAGGTTCTATTTCCGCCTTATCGCCACTTTTTATCGCCACTTTTATGGCGATAAAAATCCCGCCAGAGTTCAGTAGGGACTCTGGCGGAACTATTTCAATTTGCTGCCTGAGCAATCTGCTTCAGCAAATCCACAGCTGCTTTCTTGACGTTTGGGTCGTCATCCTGGGAGGAAGCGCGTGCCAGCCATGCCACGGATTCTTTCAGGTCCTTTTGGATCCCTTCGCCATTAAAGTACATTATCGCGAGGTTATACTGAGCCCTGGCGTGACCTTGTTCGGCTGCTGCCTTGAGCCAATAAAGTGCCTTTTCGTTATCGACGGCTGTGCCCTCTCCAGCATTATACATCGCTCCGCAGTTGAATTGCGCTTCCTTAAGCCCGTTTTCGGCTGATTTCTCGAACCAGTATAGCGCCTTGCTCGGGTCACGCGTGGTACCGTCGCCGGTGTTGTACATTGCGCCACAGTTGAACTGTGCCAGTCTGTCTCCCTGCCAGGCAGCTTTCTCAAACCAATGAAAAGACTTGGCTCGGTCAACGGCTGTGCCCAAACCTCTTGCATACATTTCGCCACATTTGAACTGGGCCTCTGTGACTCCGTTAGCTGCAGCGAGTTCGAACCAGTGAAGTGCATCAGCGGGAGAATTCATTTTTTCGCCATAGATCGCTCCGCAAGCATATTGAGCAGCGGGCATTCCCGTGTTTGCGAGTCGAAGATAAAGCGCCAGCGCCTTATCGGTTTTATTGGCATCTAACAGCTTGACGCCCTCCTGATAGAGCTCTCCGGGAGAGTATTTGCTGAGAGGATACTCCTTCTCAGACTCTGAAATCAGCTTTTTGAGCCTTTCCTCTCCGCTGTCATTTGAGCCAGAACGCTTTAGTTTTGAAAATAGTCCCATGGTGATGTCCCTTCCTTTAGTCAAAGATTTTCAACCGAAACCCCAAGCCTTTTCAGCCTTGCACCGGCTTTTTCCCTGATTTCCTGATTGCTTGTCTGCTTATAGGCCTTCGTCAGCCACTCTATCTGAGGGTCAAGCTTTGTCTGCATCATTGCACACTCATACTGAGCCTCGGGGATGCCCTGCATGGCTGCCTTCTCCATCCAGTAAAGAGCTCTTTCCTTGCTCTCTTTGGCTCCTTCGCCACCCTGATACATCAGTCCGCAGATATATTGCCCCTGTGCAACACCGCCGACGGCATATCTTAAGAAGATTCCAAGAGCCTTTTCGTACTCTCCTGCCTTGTAGAGCTCAAAGGCTATGTCTGAAAACTCCTCTGGAGGGTACTTTTCGTAGGGGAATTCCTCCTCGGACCTCCTGATGAGAGCCTTCTCGTTAGCCTCTTCTTCGGCAGATTTTGCTTCAGCTGCTGCCTTTTCGGCAGCTTTTTTGGCTGCTCTCTGTTCAGCAAGGTCGAGATCGTGAACCTTCTTTTCGAGGCGCCAGTACAGTCCGACTCCGTCCTCAATCTCGCCGTCAATGTCGAGAGCCTCGGCATCCTTTGCCCATGAAAGGGCAGTGCGGTAGTCCTGCACGACTCCCAAGCCTTCAGAATAGCAGACGGCAAGCTTGTAGCAGCCCAATGCATACCCCTTCTTTGCAGACTCCTCGTAGAGACTGACAGCTGTTTTGAAGTCCTTCGCCTCCTCAGCCTTCAAACCTTTGCGATATTCCGAGGCGCCCTTTGTGAATAGTCCCATGGTGATGTCCCTTTCTGTCATCAGAATTTCTGATGTTGATGGTTTTATTATAGCAACTGTGGCATATTGGTGTCAAGCTTAATAACAATTTCACGGCGTTTTCAGCAGAAACGCCATATAAAGCGGAAGCGTGAGGACGTTGTCGGAGAGGCCGACGTTGTAGTCTCCAAGCTTGATCGCGTGGTTTACGTGATACTTTTCCGGGTGATTGAGAATCGTTTTGGTGCTCTTGATGTTTCCACCGGTGGACTTGACCTCGACTGGGACACATTCGCCCTTATACCGTATCACGAAATCAACCTCGAGTCCGCTGTCCTTGCGGAAATAGTAGAGCTTTCTGCCCATTTTTCCGAAGATATCGGCAATGAGATTCTCGAAAATTGCTCCTTTGTAGGCGTAGAGATTCCCCTGAAGGATATCATATTGGGTTCCGTCCTCGAGCATACTTACAAACAATCCGCAGTCGCTCATATAGACCTTGAAGCAGTCGTCGATAGCGTTGCCGTCAAGTGGAAGCTCGGTTATCGAGAGATTGTAGCAGCGGGTGATTATTCCTGCATCCTCAATCCATTGAAGACTTCCCGAATATTTCGAGGCTTTTGCGCCCTTGTTGACAACTGAGTACTGGAATTTCTTGTTCTCCTTGCTGAGCTGCTTTGGAATCGACTGGAAGCACTCTTTTATCTTCGATTTTTCGGGATTGCTGGCATACTTCACCATGTCGTCCTCGTAGGAATGAACGATATCCCGTTGAATTGCCAGAACTTCATCCATCTGTTTTGTATTGACGAAAGTCTGCACGACATCAGGCATACCACCGACTACAGTGTATTGGAGAAGAAGCTGCCTCATCCTCTCGTGAAGGGCCTCTGGCGCTGGGGTTACCGCCTCGAGAGACTTTTCCAAGAGCGAGATTACATCTTCGCTGATTTCGTTAGCCCAGAGAAACTCCTCGAAATCGAGCGGATACATCGTTATAACCGTTTCGGAGCCCACAGGCACCGACTTTGGCTCTTTGCCATAGCCTCTCACGCCCAATAGAGAACCAGTCCCGATAACATCATATCTGCCGTCAGTTCTGAAAAATTTCAGAGCAGTCCTAGCTTCGGGACATTCTTGAATCTCGTCTAAGACAAGAACAGTTTCACCTGGCACAAACTTAGCTGAGTTGCCGAGAAGGGCAGAGGTCAGCATGACGATATTGTCGGTCTCAAGAGAGCCTGAGAAAATCTTCGCGTAGTCGGGGTTCTCGTAGAAGTTGAGGTATACTGTATTTTTGTAGTTCTTATGGGCAAAGTCGAGCACAGAGCTTGTTTTCCCGCACTGACGGCAGCCCTTGATGATAAGAGGCTTATGCTCTGGTGTGTTCTTCCATTTTAAAAGGGTATCTTCAATCTTTCTTCTGAGCATGTCTATTACCTCCCAACTTTGCTCTACACCTATTATACACGACACCTGCCACTTTTTCAAGTGAGTTTTGAAAGAAAAATGCCATTTTTTCGAACGACTTTTTATATAAAAACGCCACTTTTCCAAACGACTTTTCAGGCAGGCCTGCCACTTTTCCCGAAAAAAGCATTTCGGTCGCCTGCCTTTCTGGCAAACGACCGAAATAATTATTCTTCAATCAACCTCGTATTCCTGAAATACAGCGAGACGCACCAGATGGCACAGGCGGCGACGATTATATAGATTATTCTCGAAATAATCGCTGCTGAGCCACCGAACAGGTAGGCGACAAGGTCAAACTTGAATATTCCCACAAGTCCCCAGTTGATGCCTCCCACGATAAGGAGAAACAAGGCGATTCTGTCCAGTATCTTTATATCACTCACTCCTTAATATTAAGAGCTGACCGATACACGCTATATCGACCGATATATGCATATCGGAGCATATTTAGTCTTGCACCAGAGGCGATTTTTTATTCATTTTTTGATAAAAATGGCCTGGCGACTATGGACAATTGGGAGGAAATGGAGTATAATTGAGGAAAACGCGTAATGCGGAATTAGTCGGCTGCGGAGGCTGAAGCCTCCTCCGCCGAGCCATTTTCGGCTTCGCCAAAAATGGCACCCCTCCACCACCACGCTTCGCGTGGCGGTCCCCCTCCCCTTGACAGGGGAGGCTTTGACTGCCTCCAGGTAAGAACCTGCGAGAGGAGCAATTATGGCTCCCCTGTCAAGGGGAGCTGGCAGCTGCGAAGCAGCTGACTGAGGGGTGCAAGTTCGGCTTTGCCGAACTTGCCGACTTGGCGTCAGCCAAGTCGTTTGATACGCATTACGAATTAATTAAAGTGGGAGAGAACGTATATGAAATTCGGTTATTTTGACGATCAGAACAAGGAGTATGTGATCACTGAGCCGAAGACTCCGTGGCCTTGGATTAACTACCTCGGCACCGAGAACTTCTTCTCGTTGATTTCGAACACCGCCGGAGGCTATTGCTTCTATCGCGACGCTAGACTCCGCAGAATCACCCGTTACCGCTACAACAATGCCCCTGCCGACATGGGCGGTCGCTACTACTACATCAATGATGGCGGAGACGTATGGAGCCCGTCATGGTCTCCTGTCAAGGTCGACCTCGACAGCTATTCCTGCCGTCACGGAATGGGGTATACTATTATAAATGGTGCCAAGAATGGAATCTCAGTCTCTGAGACCTTCTTCGTCCCCGTCGGCTTCAACGGCGAGGTTCACAAGATTACTCTCAAGAACACTTCAGGAACGAAGAAAGACTTCAACCTCTACTCGTTTGTCGAGTGGTGCCTCTGGGATGCCAATGACGACGCCAACAACTTCCAGCGTAACTTCAGCGTCGGCGAAGTCGAGCTCGAGGGCAGCACCATCTATCACAAGACCGAATACCGCGAGAGAAGAAATCACTATGCATTCTTCTCCGTAAACGCTCCCATCAGCGGCTTTGACACCGACAGAGAGAAGTTTTTGGGACTCTATAATGGCTTCGACAAGCCGGATGCAGTCTTCGAGGATAAGCCTAGAAATTCAGTCGCTCACGGCTGGGCACCAGTCGCTTCTCACTGCGTATCAGTAAGCCTCGAAGCAGGCGAAGAGAAGGACCTCGTATTCGTTCTCGGCTATGCTGAGAACCCCGTTGACCAGAAATTCATGCCCGACGGCAGCCTCAACAAGACCGTCGCTCACGAGATGCTCGCTAAGTTCGACACCGCCGAGAAGGCGGACAAGGCGCTCGAGGAGCTCAAGGCTTACTGGGACAAGCTTCTTTCGAAGTTCACCGTCACCACTCCTGAGACCAAAGTCGACAGAATGGTCAACATCTGGAACCAGTACCAGTGCATGGTTACATTTAATATGTCCCGCTCCGCCTCCTACTTCGAGAGCGGAATCGGCAGAGGCATGGGCTTCAGAGATTCAAATCAGGACCTCCTCGGCTTCATGCACCAGATCCCCGACAGAGCTCGTGAGAGAATTATAGATCTGGCATCGACCCAGATGTCCGACGGCACCTGTTACCATCAGTATCAGCCCCTCACCAAGAAGGGCAATGGCGAGGTTGGCGGAAACTTCTCTGACGACCCGCTCTGGATGATTCTCTCAACTGTACAATATATAAAGGAAACCGGCGACTGGACGATCCTTGACGAGAGCGTTCCCTATGACAACGACCCTGAGCAGGCTCAGCCCATGTTCCACCACCTGAAGATGAGCTTCAAGCGTGTTGCCGAGAACCTTGGCCCTCACGGTCTCCCGCTCATCCAGAGAGCCGACTGGAACGACTGCCTGAACTTAAACTGCTTCTCGACCGAGTCCGGCGAGAGCTTCCAGACAACGACTTCCAAGGACGGAAAAGTCGCTGAATCAGTATTTGTTGCAGCGCTCTTCAACTTCACTATCCCCGGCTACGTAGAAATCTGCCGCAGACGCGGTCTCGAAGACGACGCTAAGGAAGCCGAAGAGGCTATGGAGAAGATGGCTGATGCAGTCCTGGCTTACGGCTGGGACGGCGAGTGGTTCGTAAGAGCCTATGACGACTTCGGAAGGAAGATTGGTAGTAAAGAATGTGACGAAGGCAAGATCTTCATCGAGCCTCAGGGCTTTGCGGTAATGGCTGGAATCGGCGCTGAATCTGGAAAGGACTTAAGAGCGCTCGAGAGCGTCAACAAGTACCTCTCATGCGACCAGGGCCTCGTCCTCCTCTATCCGCCATACTCGAGATACTATGTCGAATACGGCGAGATCGGCTCCTTCCCGGAGGGCTACAAGGAGAACGGCTCCGTCTTCTGCCACAACAACGGCTGGATAATCTGTGCCGAGGCATATGTCGGCCACGGCGACAGAGCTTTCGAATATTATTCCAAGATTTCTCCCGCCTATAACGAGGACATCTCAGAAATCCACAAGACCGAGCCCTATGTTTACGCTCAGATGGTCTCTGGAAGAGACGCTCCCGTCGTCGGCGAAGCGAAGAATAGCTGGCTCACCGGCACCGCAGCCTGGAACTTCGTAGCGATTTCGCAGTATATCTTAGGAATCGCCCCCGACTGGGACGGCCTTAGGGTAGACCCGAGCATCCCGACCGCCTGGGACGGCTTCACCGTCCGCCGCGAATACCGCGGTTGTGTCTACAACATCGAGGTCAAGAACCCCGACAACATCTCCAAGGGCGTCAAGTCCATCGTCTGCGATGGGGTAAGGCTTTCGGGAAATATTCTTCCGGTGTTTGAGGCTGGGACGGAGCATAGCGTTAGCGTTGTTATGGGGTAATGTCGGCTGCGGAGGCTGAAGCCTCCTTGCCGAGCGCCCCTTACGGGGCGCACCCCTCCACCGTCGCCGAAGGCGACGGTCCCCCTCCCCCTTCGGGGGAGGCTTTTTTTATTCTCTCGCAGCTTCTGAGAGAAGCAGAAGTTTGGTTGGCAAAACTCTCCTCCAGCAGGACGCATCCTTGAGGCAGAGATAGCCTCCCCCGAAGGGGGAGGGGGACCGCCGGCGAAGCCGGTGGTGGAGGGGTGCCATTTCAGGCGGAGCCTGAAATGGCGCGGTTGCCCCGAAGGGCAACCGCTGTGCTCGCCACAACATCTGTATTATTTCTCAATTCCCCCTTGACAATCACAACATCTTGTGCTATCATAGAATACAAGCCCAATATTTATGGCTGAATTCTATAAGGGAGGAAGACACATGAAAGTTAATGTTATCGGCGAGATGACTGAGGAAGAGGTTGCCCAGTATGTTGCACGTGCCGAGAGTATTCATAAGGAAAAGGTAATCGACGAAATGACTCTTCGTCCTGATGGTGATTATGTCGACATTGAGTATCACTTCGCACCAGCCAATTTCGAAAGAATCAGACGCATCACCGGCTACCTTGTCGGAACCTTAGACCGCTTCAACAACGCCAAGCGCGCTGAAGTTGAAGACAGAGTCAAGCACAGCGTCGCCTGAACCCGCTAACATCTTTGCCCTCAGATAAATTTTGTGCTGTGGGTTGCCTTACAGTCCACAGAAAGAGAAGAACCGCTTGGGCGGTTCTTCTTTTTTGGTCTCCAATATAACCTCTCCTTGAGGCAGAGATAGCCTCCCCCGAAGGGGAGGGGGACCGCTGGCGAAGCCAGTGGTGGAGGGGTGCAAGTTCGGCGAAGCCGAACTTGCGACTTTCGCCGAAGGCGAAAGTCTACGCTCGCCCCTTCGGGGCTCGCGCCCTCTCAGTCAGCCCCTTCGGGGCTGCCAGCTCTCCCAGAGGGAGAGCCAAGAATTCCACTTGCACAAAGCCTTCCTTGAGGCAGCAACTTGGCTCCCCCTCTGGGGGAGCTGTCGGCGAAGCCGACTGAGAGGGCGCGAGCCGAAGGCGAGCGTGCGACTCCGCAGGGGTCGCGTCGCCACGAAGTGGCGACATTGTGTAGGGGCGGATATCATCCGCCCGAAAAATACTGCTGGGGGAGAGGCACGGGCGGATAATATCCGCCCCTACATCAATTCCAAAAAACCGTCCTAAATTTCTATAATCCTGACCTTGCAACTCTTCCCAACCTATTGTATAATGTACTCGTTTAATATCGCTTACTGTACCTACATTTAAAGCTATGGAGGACAAATTATGCTTTCTGATAGTAAAAATATAAATATCCTGCTTGGGAACCAGAGCTTTTCTGCTCCGATGTTTTTAGACAAGAACGGCGCTGCTTTTGATGGGCTTTCGCTGATTGCGGAGGCTTATTCGGATGACGTTGTGGCGCTCGGCAGTGCCCGGCCTGAAATCGTTTTCGAGGAGCCTGAATCGGGAGTCTACCTGATGGTGGGGCTCGTTTCGGATGAACTGATTAAGGCTCAGGGCATTGAGTGGCAGATTTCTCCCTCAAACGGCGATTTCAAGTCGCCAGACTGGGAGAGATATGAGATTCGCGTCAAAGTTGACGGCGACCGCACCAAAATCATCATCGCTGGCTCTGACAAGAGGGGAGCCATCTATGGCATTTTCCACATCACCCAGGACATCTTCGGTGTAAGCCCATGGATTTGGTGGGCTGATGTCAAGCCGAAGAAGCTCAAGGAGCTGAGTATCTCTGTAAATGACCTCGAAACCGTCTCGAAGAGGCCTTCCGTCAACTTCAGAGGCTTCTTCATGAACGACGAGAACCCCTGCTTCAACGGCTTCGCCGACAGCCATTTCGGCGGCCTCAACTACATGTTCTATGACGAGGTTTTCAAGCTGATTTTGAGGCTCAAGGGCAACTACATGTGGCCTGCAATGTGGTCGAACAACTTCTCCATCGACGGCATGGAGGGCCTCACACCCGATTCGAGAGACTATGAGAAGTTCTTAGAGCTTGAGAAGAAGTACCACCACAAGCTCGGCGGTCTCATGTACTGCGATCAGCCGGGACATGAAGATGCACCATTCAACGAGCCGAAAACCGACACCGCTACCGAAAAGCCGGGATATCTCAAGCCCGGAGAGTACCCGATGACACTTGCTAACGCTGTTTTAGCGGACAGATACGGCGTGACCGTCGGTGCCTCCCACCACGAGCCGATGGCGAGAAGTGGCGAGGAGTGGGGCAGACTTCAGGGCTATCGCAAAGGCGAAAAGGCCGATATTACGTATCGTGACCCAAGAATCGCAACCGCCAGAGGCCAGAGGATCTGGAATTACCTCCTGAACCCGAACAATATCGAGAAGTTCTGGAGCGACGCGATATATCGCAACGGCGGTCTCAACACAATGTTCACCGTCGGAATGAGAGGCGAGAACGACTCCGCCCTCATTGACGACAAGAATCGTACCCTCACAACAGAGCAAAATATTGAGCTCCTGAAGGCAGTCCTTCGGACTCAGGATAAAATTCTTACAAATCACGGAGTCGAAAACTCTCCGAGACTCTTGGCTGTTTATAAAGAAGTCGAGAACTGCTGGTATGGCGGTTCCCGCGACAACCCCAAGGCTGCTCTCGGCAAGGGGCTTCGGGATGACCCCGATGTCACCGGCCTTCTCGGTGCCGACACCAACAGAATAGTCATGCTCTGCGAGGACAACAACGGCTACCTCCGCACCCTTCCTGAAATCGGCGAGGGCGACAAGTTCAACTGGGGCCTTTACTACCACTTCGACTATGTCGGAGCGCCCAAAACCTCCATGTGGATCAACACTATGCCCCTTCAGCGCTCGTGGGAGAACCTCACCGCTGCCTACGACTACGGAATCGATGACGCCTGGATCGTCAATGTCGGAGACATAAGGCCGATGGAGCTGCCTCTTAGCTACTTCATGGACCTTGCCTACGACTATGAGACCTATGGCTCCTCGAACCCCAACAACTGCGACGAATATCTCAGAACATGGGCAAGAAAGCATTTCGCTGCCGATGAGACTATCGGCGAGCACGAAATCGAGGGGATCGCTCAGCTTCTCTACGATTATACGTGGCTGAACGGCGTCTGCAAGCCTGAGACGCTTCATGCAGTCGGAGAGTTCAGCTGCAGCCCGTACTGCTATGGGGAGGCTCAGGATAAGCTCAAGTTTGCGGAGGACATCATCGCAAGAGCGGATGCTCTGATGGCGAAGATTCCCGAGAGCTCCGACTGCTACATCCCGTTCTACCAGTTGGTCTACTATCCAGCTGTCGCGAGTGCGAATGTCGTGAGAATTCAGATTCTCTACGGCTTCAACCAGCTCTATTGCAGCCGTGGCTCGACAATCGCGAACAATTTTGTTGATATAATCGGAAGATATCTTAAATATGACGAAGAGCTCTCCGAGAAGTACTGCTCTCTGGGAGAGGAATTCAGTGGCACCTCGAAGTGGCACGGAATCATGCTCGCAGCTCCCGACTATATGAAGACCTTCCACGATGATGTCTTAGGTCGCGTTACCGCTCGCTCACACATGAATTACTCGAGCTGGAACACCGAGTCGGCTGCGAAAATAATCCCCCACACCGTCAAGCCTCTCAAGAGGCCTCTCATGATTGTCGACCTCCCCGATGAGGGAAGGGGTTATCGCAATAATCTCGGCAAGAATCCGCCGAAGCTCCCTGTTTTTGAGTCGACTGAGGACCAGACCTACACCGTCCACCTCACCAACGCTGGTGCCGGTGAGCTCAGCTACGAAATTCTCACTTCGGACGACTTTATTCTCATAGACTGCGACCGCAAGGGCAAGTACACCGATTATTGCGAATTCAATGTCTCGATCGACTGGTCGAAGGTTTCTGGAACCGCTACTGGCACGGTCACCATCAGGTCTCAGAATAATCTCATTGAAATCGATGTAACCGCGAAGGTTATCGACACGAGTAGCTGCACTTTTCCGAAGCTCCATCTCCCCGAAGGCGGTTTCACCGTCATGAATTCAGATGAATTTGCTGCCTCTGGCGCTTCGAAGAATGGCGAAGTCAGCTTCACCGTCCTTAATGGCTACGGCAAGACTGGCGCATCCGTCAAGATGCTCCCGGTTCTTTCGGAGAACTTCGAACCCGGCGAAGGCGCCTGGCTCGACTATAACTTCCTCGTTGCGGATGACGGCGAGTATAAATTCACCTTCTATGTCGGCCAGAACTGCAACCTCTCGTTTGATCACGGCGACCACCTGAACATGGGCGTCAAGGTCGACGACGGCGACATCGCGACCGTCGAAACCCTCGGCAAAGGCTACATCGCCGGTGCCGGCAAGCTCTGGGACGACACCATCCAACGCGCCGGCAGAACAGCGGAGTATATCCAAAGTCTCACCAAAGGCGAGCATACCATCAGAATTTATGGCATGGATCAGAATTTGGTGTTGCAGAAGATTGTCGTCGCTACAAGCGATGTTAGTATTGAGAAGTCGCTTGTTGGGCCGAAACCTACGAAAATTTTCTCTTGACAAATCCCTCCCGCAGTGCTACACTATCTAATAGAATGCGTTGAAGAGGAAGCCTGGCTTTGGTCGGCGTAGAGAGCCTTGCGGTGGTGGAAGCAGGGTGCGACTGGGCTTATGGGTCACCGCCTCGGAGCAGTGGGCGACGAGCTCACCGTAGGTCTGCGATAAAGACGACCCCAAGCGATAAATCAAGGTGGAACCGCGCTATTGCGCCCTTGTTTTGACAGAATTTTGTCAGAACAAGGGCTTTTTGATTCGTAAATTTTTTGCAGGAGGAACTACAATATGAAAGTAATTTTCCACGACGGACACATCGAAGAGCATACTTTTGACGATGAAGTTGGCAGAGGGGCGCTTCGGCACACGGCTGCTCACATTCTGGCTCAGGCGGTCAAGAGGCTGTTCCCGGACACCAAGCTTGCAATCGGTCCTTCAATCAAGGACGGATTCTACTACGACTTCGACAAGGAGGGCGGATTCTCTCAGGAGGACCTCGACGCTCTCGAAGTCGAGATGAAGAAGATCACAAAGGAGAACCTCAAGCTCGAGAGATACACTCTTCCTCGTGATGAGGCGATTAAGCTCATGGAGAGCCTTAACGAGCCCTACAAGGTCGAGCTCATCAACGATTTGCCTGAAGATGAGGAGCTCAGCTTCTTCAGGCAGGGCGAATATGTCGACCTCTGTGCCGGCCCTCACGTGACCTACACCTCTCAGGTCAAAGCCTTCAAGCTGACCTCCGTTGCTGGTGCTTACTGGCGTGGAAGCGAGAAGAACAAGATGCTCACCCGTATCTACGGCACCGCTTTCACCTCAAAGGCAGACCTCGAGGAGTACCTCCAGAGGCTCGAAGAGGCTAAGAAGCGCGACCACCGCAAGATCGGCAAGGAAATGAAGCTCTTTATGCTGAGCGAAGAGGGTCCCGGATTCCCCTTCATGCTCCCGAACGGCATGATCATCAAGAACGAGCTCATCAACTACTGGCGCGAGCTCCACACCCGTGAAGGCTATGTCGAGGTTCAGACCCCGATGATCCTCAACCGTCACCTCTGGGAGACCTCTGGCCACTGGGATCACTATAAGGAGAATATGTACACCACCGTCATCGACGACACCGATTTCGCAATCAAGCCGATGAACTGCCCGGGCGGAATGCTCGTTTATAAGTCGGAGCCGAGATCTTATAGAGATTTGCCCCTCAGAATCGGCGAGTTGGGACTCGTCCACCGTCACGAAAAGAGCGGTGAGCTCCACGGCCTCATGAGAGTCCGCTGCTTCACTCAGGACGATGCACACATCTTCATGACTGAGGACCAGATCACCGACGAAATCAAGGGCGTTGTTCGGCTTATCGACGAGGTTTACAGCCTCTTCGGCTTCAAGTATGCAGTCGAGCTCTCGACGATGCCTGAGGACCACATGGGCGAGCTCAAGGACTGGGAGCACGCGACCGACGCTCTGAAGCTTGCTCTCGAGGAGATGAACCTCCCCTACACTATAAATGAGGGCGATGGCGCCTTCTATGGCCCGAAGATCGACTTCCACATTGAGGACTCCCTCGGCAGAACCTGGCAGTGTGGCACGATTCAGCTCGACTTCCAGCTTCCGATGAAGTTTGAGGCGGAGTATATCGGAGCAGACGGCCAGAAGCACCGCCCGATAATGATCCACCGCGTCGTTTTCGGCTCTATCGAGAGATTCATGGGCGTTCTCATTGAGCACTATGCCGGCAAGTTCCCGACATGGCTCGCTCCCGAACAGGTGAGAGTTCTTCCCATTACTGACAGAAATAACGAATATACCGATAAGATAATCGTCGCACTGAAAGAGAAGGGCATCCGCTGCACAGCGGATAAGCGCGCTGAGAAGACCGGCTATAAGGTAAGAGAGGCCCAGGCCTCGAGGATACCTTATATGCTGGTCATCGGCGACCGCGAGCAGGAGGAAGGAACTGTAGCAGTTCGCAGAAGAGACCACACCGACACCACGACCATGAGCTTGGATGAGTTCGTTAGTATGGTGGCGGAGGAGATTAAGCTTAAGAAATAATGCGGAATTTGTGGCTCGCCTTCGGCGAGCCACGCGATTTTCGCTGGCGCGAAAATCGCACCCCTCAGTCGCCCTTCGGGCGCCAGCTCCCCTTGACAGGGGAGCCTCTTTTTCTTCTCTCGAAAGCCTTTGATAGAGGCAATAAAAGCCTCCCCCGAAGGGGGAGGGGGACCGCCACGCGAAGCGTGGTGGTGGAGG
>JAJBTZ010000057.1 GCA_020860605.1 Ruminococcus sp.
CTCTGGGGGAGCTGTCGGCGAAGCCGACTGAGAGGGCGCGAGCGAAGCGAGCGCGTCGCCGACTTCGTCGTCGACAACTAGCTACTAGCCACTAGCCACTAGCCACTACCCACTAAGGAGGAACCAACATGAAAAAAATAGCCCTAATAATGGGCAGCGACAGCGACTTGCCAGTCGTTGAAAAAGCTGTTGCTGTTTTGAAGGAACTTGAAATCCCATACGAAGCTCATGTTTATTCGGCTCACAGGACGCCGGATGAGGCGAGGGAGTTTGCCTTGAACGCTGAAGCGAACGGCTTCGGAGTTATTATTTCGGTGGCGGGGATGGCTGCTCATTTGGGAGGAGTTATCGCTGCTAACACGACGCTTCCCGTCATCGGGATTCCTTGCAAGTCGAGCGTCCTCGACGGCATGGATGCGCTTCTGTCGACCGTTATGATGCCGTCTGGCATCCCGGTTGCGACCGTTGCGATTGGCGGTGGAGCGAATGCAGCAATCTTAGCTGCGGAGATATTGGCGGTTTCGGACGCGGAGCTTTCCAAAAAATTAAAGGCAAAAAGAGAATCGGACAGAGAAAAGGTTTTAGAGAAGGACAAGGCAGTGCAGGAGAAGCTTGCCTGACATAAGAAAGGAGCGCCTATGGGAGGATTTTTCGGAGCTATCGGGAACGAGTATGCACTCGAGGACGTTTTTTACGGGACTGACTACCATTCACACCTTGGCACAAAAAGCGGTGGAATCGCAGCCTATGACCATGTTAAGGGCCTTCAGAGGAGCATTCACCACATCGGGAATTCGCCGTTTCGGACTAAGTTTGAGCATGTTTTCAGCGAGATGAAGGGCACCTCGGCAATCGGCTGCATCAATGACAGCGACCCTCAGCCACTGCTGATTCGTTCAAAATTAGGTACATATGCCATCTGCATCGTCGGGATTATAAATAATATAGACAAGATTATGGAGAAATACTTCGACCATACCGGCGGGCAGTTCAACGCCATGACTGGCGGGAAGATCAACTCCACAGAGCTTATAGCAGCTCTCATAAATCAGAAATCTTCTTTCGAAGAGGGCATCGCCTTCGCTCAAAGTGAAATTGAGGGAACCGCCTCGATTCTTATCTTAAAAGATGGCGGAAGCATCATCGCTGCAAGGGACAAATATGGGAGACTCCCGGTTTCAATCGGCCAGAACCCGCATGGGTACTGTGTTTCCTTCGAAGACTTCGCCTATATGAAGCTCGGCTACACGGCCGTGAGAGAGCTTGGACCCGGAGAGATTGTCGAGATCACCCGTGAAAGCGTCACCGTCCTCAAAGCTCCCGAAAAGAAAAAGCGCATCTGTGCCTTCTTATGGTCCTACTACGGTTATCCGACCTCATCCTACGAGGGCGTCAACGTCGAGGTGATGAGGTATCATAACGGCGAGATCATGGCTGAACATGACCGCGAAAGCGGAAAGCTCCCCAAAATCGACTATGTCGGCGGAGTCCCTGATTCGGGAACGCCTCATGCGATCGGATATGCCCGAGAAAGCGGCGTCCCGTTCGCAAGGCCTTTCATAAAATACACCCCCACCTGGCCAAGAAGCTTCATGCCTTCCGAGCAGTCGGAGAGAAACACCGTTGCGAAGATGAAGCAGATCCCAGTCCACGAGCTGATTCGTGGCAAGGACCTCCTCTTCGTGGATGACTCGATTGTAAGAGGCACCCAGCTTCGAGAGACGGTCGAGTTCCTCTACGCCAACGGCGCCAAGAGCGTCCACATGCGCTCCGCCTGCCCGCCGATAATGTACGGCTGCAAATACCTTGCCTTCTCCCGCTCCACGAGCGACATGGAGCTCATCACCCGCTCGACCATCATGGATTTAGAGGGCGAAGAGGGCTTCAACCACTTAGAAGAATACAGCGATCCGACAACAGAACGAGGCCAGTCCTTCCGCCAAGCTGTCTGCGACAAGCTGCATTTCTCGACCCTCGAGTTCCAGACCCTCGATGGCCTCTGCGAGGCTATAGGGCTTCCTAGGGATGAGATTTGTACGTATTGTTGGGATGGGAGGGAGTAATTAGGAATTCGGGATTAGTCGGCTACGGAGGCTGAAGCCTCCTTCGCCGACGCCATTTCAGGCTCCGCCTGAAATGGCACCCCTCCACCACCACGCTTCGCGTGGCGGTCCCCCTCCCCTTGACAGGGGAGGCTATAGCATCCTCAGGCAAGAACCTGCGAGAGGAGCAATTATGGCTCCCCTGTCAAGGGGAGCTGGCAGCCACGAAGTGGCTGACTGAGGGGTGCAACTTTTGGCGAAGCCAAAAGTTGCGTCGGCGCCAAAGGCGCCGACAACTAACCACTACCCACTAATCACTAAAAAAGGAGACAAACACACATGAACAACCTATCACGTTCCGAAAGCTACGCCGCTGCTGGCGTCGACATCACTGCTGGCTACAAGGCGGTTGAGCTTATGAAGAAGCATATTGCGAGGACGGTTACTGAGGGAGTCTGCTCTGGTATAGGCGACTTCGGAGGGCTGTTTGAGCTTGACACTGAGGGGATGAAGCATCCAGTACTCGTCAGTGGCACCGACGGAGTCGGAACAAAGCTCAAAATCGCGTTCTTAATGGACAAGCACGACACCGTCGGCATCGATTGCGTTGCCATGTGTGTCAACGACATCATCTGCTGTGGCGCGAAGCCGCTCTTCTTCCTCGACTACATCGCCTGCGGAAAGAATTATCCCGAGAAGATCGCCGACATCGTCGGTGGCGTCTGCGACGGCTGTGTCCAGTCGAACGCTGCACTTATCGGCGGTGAGACTGCCGAAATGCCTGGGTTCTATAAGGCTTATGAGTACGACCTGGCGGGCTTCGCAGTAGGAATTGTCGATAAAGAGAAGATTATCGACCACTCGAAGATGGCTGAGGGTGACGTCATTATCGCTCTGCCGTCAAGCGGTGTTCATTCGAACGGGTTCTCGCTTGTCAGAAAGGTTCTGGATGTTGAGAATTCCGACATCAAGACACCAATTGATGAATTAGGCGGAAAGTCTATCGGCGAAACTCTCCTGACTCCCACAAAGATTTACGTCAAGCCGGTTCTGAAGCTTCTTGAGAGCGTCGAGGTCAAGGGAATCTCCCACATCACCGGCGGTGGCTTCTATGAGAATATCCCGAGAAGCATCCCGGATGGCCTCTGTGCCATGATCGAGAAGGCAGCCGTCAAGGTTTTGCCGATATTCGACCTCATCGCGAAGGTCGGCCACATTTCCGAGAGAGACATGTTCAACACATTTAACATGGGTGTCGGAATGAGCATCGTGGTTTCCAAAGAAGACGAGGGCGAGGCGCTTCGGATCCTCCACGAAGAGGGCGAGGACGCTTACGTTATCGGAAAGATAGTCAAGTCCGACAGAAAGATCGAGGTAGTCTGATGGCTGATAAGACGAAAATAGCCGTTCTCGTCTCCGGCGGAGGAACCAATCTTCAGGCGCTGATAGACGCTCAAGGTTCGGTTATCAAGAGTGGCGAGATTGTCATCGTAATCGCCAGCAATCGGGAAGCTTATGCTCTTGAGAGAGCCAAAAAGGCCGGAATTCGTGGCGAAGCCGTTCCGAAAAAAGAGATGACGCAGGCTGAGTTCGAGTCGAAAATTGTCGAATTATTAGACGAAACCGGCGCCGAAGTTATCATATTGGCGGGATTTTTAAGTATTCTGTCTGAAGATTTCACGAAGAGATACCCGAGACGGATTATAAACATTCACCCGTCGCTGATCCCGTCCTTCTGCGGGCAGGGGTATTATGGCCTCAAAGTCCACGAAGCTGCGCTTGCAAGGGGAGTGAAAGTAACGGGTGCTACGGTTCACTTTGTCAACGAAATCCCTGACGGAGGGGAGATAATCCTCCAGAAGGCGGTTTACATAAACCCGGACGACACGCCAGAGAGCCTGCAGCTAAGAGTTATGCAGGAGGCGGAATGGAAGCTGTTGCCGGAGGCTGCTGAGTTAGTTTCAAAAGAGATTATGGATAGTAAGGAGTGCTAAAAATGGATATTTACGAGAAGAAGACGATCTATGATCGCATTGTCGGGAACCCCTATGTAGGAAGAGGCATTTGCGTTGGGCTTTCGGAAGATGGTCAAAACGCCGTTTTCGCCTACTTCATCATGGGAAGAAGCGCGAATTCGAGAAACCGCGTTTTCACCATCCGCGACGGCGAGCTCTTCACCGAGCCGTTTGACGCTTCGCTGGTTGAGGACCCAAGCCTCATCATCTACGCAGCTGTTCGGAGCTTCCAGAACAAAGTCGTCGTCACCAATGGCGACCAGACCGACACCATTATAGAAGGCCTGAAGGCTGGAAAGAAGTTCTCGGAAGCTTTGGAATCGAGGCAATTCGAGCCTGATGGACCGAACTGGACGCCGAGAATCAGCGCCATGCTCGACTTCAAGAAGCCCTATTCGTACCAGATGAGCATCCTTAAGAGTATTGACGCCGAAGGCTCAGGCTGTGCCAGATACACCTATTCCTATCCCGCAAGAGCAGGCCTTGGGCACTTCATCCACACCTATGTGACCGACGGAAGTCCGATCCCCACATTCCAGGGCGAGCCGGAGAGAATCTTGGTTCCGAACAGCATCGAGGAGTTTGCAGACCAGATCTGGGACGGCCTCGACGAGTCGAACAAGATTTCCCTCTATGTCGAATACATCAACCTTAAAACCCAGATGAGCGAATTCAGGCTCATAAACAAGAACGAAAAGTGAGAGGAGACCCAAAATGAAAGAATTTGAACTGAAATACGGCTGCAACCCGAACCAGAAGCCCTCTAAGATATTCATGCATGACGGCAGTGATCTTCCGATCGAAATCCTTAACGGCAGACCGGGCTATATCAATTTCTTAGACGCCTTCAACTCCTGGCAGCTCGTGAAGGAGCTGAAAGCTGCTCTCGGACTTCCCGCAGCAGCCTCCTTCAAGCATGTAAGCCCCACCAGCGCTGCGGTCGGACTTCCTTTGCCTGAGAAGCTCAAGAAGGCCTGCTTCGTCGACGACATCGAGGGCTTGGACGACTCACCGCTCGCCTGTGCCTATGCGAGAGCGAGAGGAACCGACAGAATGTGCTCTTTCGGCGACTGGATCGCACTCTCTGATACCTGCGATGTGAAGACTGCGCTTTTAGTCAAGCGCGAAGTCTCCGACGGAATCATCGCTCCTGGCTACGAGCCAGAGGCTCTCGAGATCTTGAAATCCAAGAAGAAGGGGAATTATAATATCGTTCAGATCGACCCCGACTACGTCCCCGACCCGATCGAGCACAAGCAGGTGTTCGGCATCACATTCGAGCAGGGGAGAAACAATTTCGAGATCAACCGTGAGCTCCTTTCAAACATCGTCACCGAGAATAAGAACCTTCCCGATGAGGCTGTAAGAGATCTGATTATCTCGCTTATCACGCTTAAGTATACACAATCGAACTCCGTTTGCTACGCCTATGACGGTCAGGCGATCGGTGTCGGAGCAGGCCAGCAGTCGAGAATCCACTGCACCCGCCTTGCCGGTGGCAAGGCTGACACATGGTTCCTTCGCCAGCACGACAAGGTCCTGAACCTTCCGTTCAAGGACACCTTGGGCAGACCCGACCGCGACAACGTCATCGACGGTTATATAAATAAGAATGAGGAAGACGTCACCGCCGACGGTGTCTGGGAGAGATACTTCACCCGTAAGCCTGAGCCCCTCACTGATGAAGAGGCGAGAGCCTACCTCGACAGCATCACCGGCGTCAGCTGTGGCTCCGACGCCTTCTTTCCCTTCGACGACAACATCGAACGCGCCCACCGCAGCGGCGTCATGTACGTAGCCGAGCCCGGCGGGTCCATCAGAGATGATGTCTGCATCGAGAGGTGCAATAAGTACGGAATGGTTATGGCGTTTACGGGGATGAGGTTGTTCCATCACTGATTCAATTATGTAGGGGCGGATATTATCCGCCCGTACCCAAACGCCTGCAGAAACCACGGGCGGATGATATCCGCCCCTACATGTTCGGCTACGGCGACTGGCGTCGCCTTCGCCGAAGCGACCGCCTTCGGCGGTCGCAGCGCTCGCCCCTTCGGGGCTCGCGCCCTCTCAGTCACGCTTCGCGTGACA
>JAJBTZ010000071.1 GCA_020860605.1 Ruminococcus sp.
ATAGCCTCCCCCGAAGGGGGAGGGGGACCGCGCGAAGCGCGGTGGAGGGGTGGAATTTCGGCTTCGCCGAAATTCCGCAGTTGGCCGTAGGCCAACTGTTCCACATTTTTTCACCATCCCTTCAAAAACTGTTTACCAATCATTAATGAAATGCACCTTTAGTTTTAAAATTCGTGGGTTACAATGGGCTCACAAAAGCGGAAAGGGCTTTTGAGGGGCGTTGAACCCAAATTTTGAGTTTTTATGAGCGAAAGGAGACTCATTATGGATAATTACAATGAAAATATCAATGAAGTTACGGAGGAATCCGTTAACGTAACAGCTTCTCAGACTGAGAACACTGTCAATCAGGATTACACAGAGCACGTTCAGCCTGAACCTGTTCAACCTGAACATACTCAGCAGGCAACCGCTGAGCAGCCCGTAGAGCAGCAAACCACTCAGCAGTCCGCTTATCAGGGCGACTACACCTATCAGTGGCAGTCCTCTCAGTGGCAGTCTCAGCAGCCGAACCAGTCCTATGTCGTCTGCGAGCAGCCGACTCAGAAGAAGCAGAAGAAGCAAAAAGTCAAGAAGGAGAAGTCTTCGAGGACTCCCTGGGGAGCGATGGTTGCACTTGCTCTTTGCTGCGCTATCCTCGGCGGAGGAGTAGGCTCTGCGGTCACTACCGCTCTTGTCAGCTCCGATAACTCGATAGTCTCGACTTCTTCGAGCTCAAACGGCTCCACCACCTCCGGCACCATTATAAACACGAGCAGCCACTCAAACGAAGTCGTTCTCAACGAGGTTGAGGAGGGCGAAGAGATGACCGCAGCTGAGGTTTACGCCAACAATGTAAACGCAACCGTCGGTATCACCACTTCAATCACCACCAACTACTTCGGTTACACGACCACTTCGGCAGCTTCCGGCTCCGGCTTTATAATCAGCTCGGACGGCTACATCCTCACCAACTACCACGTTGTTGAAGATTCAAGCTCGATAACCGTCAGCCTCTACAACGACGAGTCCTACTCGGCAACACTCGTTGGCTACGACGAGTCTAACGACATCGCAGTTCTCAAGATTGAGGCTGAAGGCCTCAGCACCGTAACTCTTGGTGATTCGGATGCACTCAATGTCGGCGATTCAGTCGTCGCAATCGGCAATCCTCTTGGTGAGCTTACATTCTCCCTCACAGCGGGTGTTGTCAGCGCTCTCAATCGTTCAGTAACACTTTCTACAGGAACCACCATGGAGCTCATCCAGACCGACTGTGCAATAAACTCCGGCAACTCTGGCGGTGCACTGTTTAATATGTATGGCGAGGTCGTCGGAATTACCAACGCTAAGTATTCGAGCAGTTCCTCATCCGAAGCGTCTATCGACAACATCGGCTTCGCAATCCCGATCAATACTGTCAAGGACATAGTTTACAGCATCATCGAAACCGGCACCTATGAGAAGAGCTACATCGGCGTCACCGTCACCGACGTCACCACCAGCACCTACTACAGCACCGGCATCACCTCTGGCGCGGTTGTCTACAGCGTCACCGAAGGCGCTCCTGCTGACGAGGCAGGCCTCGAAGTCGGCGACATCATCACCAAGGCTGATGACACCGAAATCACCGGCGCCAGCTCCCTTTCGAGCTATGTTGGCTCCTTGAATGTAGGCGACGAGCTTGTTCTCGAGGTCTACAGAGACGGCGAAACGAGAGTAATCGTCGTCACCGTCGGCTCCACCACTCAGTCAGCCCTCCCTGATTCATCCACCACCGAAAGCGAAACCGACACAGACACCGATTCCGACAGCCAGTCCGGCAGTCAGTCTGGCGGCCAGTCAGATGGCAGTTCCTCCTGGAGTGACATGTTTGGCGACATGTTCGGCAACTTCGGCTTCGGCGGAGGAAGCAGCAGTGGAAGCGATAGCGGATCGGGCTCGGGCTCGGGTTCAGGTGGAAGAGTCTGAGGCAATTCGTACTTAATTTAGTGTAGTGGCTCGCCTTCGGCGAGCCACGCTTTTTTCAGCTTCGCTGAAAAAAGCACCCCTCAGTCGCTTCGCGACAGCTCCCCTTGACAGGGGAGCCAGTATTCTTCTCTCGAAGCTTCTGGATGAAGCACAACGTATCCTCTCGCAGTTATGGCTCCCCTGTCAAGGGGAGCTGGCAGCTGCGAAGCAGCTGACTGAGGGGTGCGCCGACCAAAGGGAGGCGCGTCGGCGGAGCCGACAAATTCCACATTGCGAATTACGAATTATACATTGAAATCTTCTCTTCGTTGTGCTATACTTATCTTATCACAAATAAAAAAAGGAGGTCTGGCTATGCGTTCTAGTGAAGAAATGTTGAGGCTAATTGCTGCTGTGGCGGAGGGGGATGAGAACGTCCGGGCTGCGGTGCTGAGCGGGTCCAGGGCTGACCCTGGGAGGCCTGAGGATGTCTATCAGGACTACGATGTCGTGTTTCTCGTGAGGGATCTTGAGCCCTATTTCAACAACCCCTGCTTCATCGAGAAAACCTTCGGCAAGGTTCTCATCATGCAGATGCCCGACCTTAACGACAACCCTGGGCTCACCCTTGAAACCGCCGAGCGGTTCACGTATCTCACGATTTTCGAGGACGGCACCCGCCTCGACTTGACTGTCACGACCGCCATGCCCGACTGGGGCAATGAGCCGATGAAGGTCCTCTTCGACCGCGAAGGTCACCTCGAGGACAACCTCGACAATGAGTGCTACATGGTTCACAGGCCCACTCAGGCGGAGTTCTCCGCCTGCTGCAACGAGTTCTGGTGGTGTCTGAATAACGTCGCCAAGGGCCTCCGTCGCGAAGAAATCCCCTATGCCAAAGCGATGTTTGAGGAGACCCTCCGTCCCCAGCTCAACAAGATAATCGAGTGGTACATCGGCACCATCTCCGACTTCTCCGTCTCCGCCGGCAAGAAGGGCAAGTATTTTAAAAAGTACCTCCCCGACAGCATCTACGGGAAATATCTAAGGACCTACTCTCCTCCCGACATATCAAAGATGTGGACAAGCCTGGTCAACACCTGCAAACTCTTCTCCGACCTCGCAAGAATCGTCGCTCAAGACCTCGGACTCGAATATAACTCCAAAGAAGAGGACGGCGCGAGGGTGTATATGATGAGTGTGAAGGGTGGTATATACGAGAAGTAAACTTCCGAAGTAACCTTCCGAAGTAACCTTCCCCAGAAAATAAAAAATCTCCCCACCAACCTTGGTGGGGAGATTAATATTATTGCAACAACCAATTGTAGTCCTGACGGCAGTCGACTATGTAGACTACAAACTTTCCTCCGGCACACTTTGCGATGCTCTTTCGATCACTTCGTCAAGAAATGCTCCCACCTCTTCGACTGTATAATACCTGCTCCCCTGTTTTCTCGCTTCCTCGACTTCATCGAGTTGACGACGGAGCTCCTGCATCTTTATACGACGATAGCTCTCGATATCCATGACGACCAATTCCTCCTCCCCATTATTGGTGAGGAAAACCGGTTCTGAGGTCTTTCGGCAGATATCTGCGATTTCATTGTAGTTCTGGCGGATTTCCGCAGATGAACGAGTGATCATTAATTTCGCCTCCCATGGCGCTTAGTATCAGAATTCTAAGTATATTATAACCGAATTTTTGGGGGATGTCAATATCGGTTTACTCCAGAACTGGCACACATTCAGATTTGTTTTCCTAAAATCCGCCCTTCGGGGCGGATTTTGTTGCCCGATTGTCACTGAAAGTGTTGCTTTTCAACTATACGTTTAAAAAAGTTTGAAAAAGTATTGACAAGGAGATTTGCAGGGAGTAAAATGTTGGAGTGATTTTACTGATTATATCAAGACTTTTTATAGAAGATAATATGAATGGTAAGATTACAAATTCAAAACGCAAAAATATGGAGGATGATTCGCGTGAGTAAAAAACAGGAAGTTGCAGATGCGCCAAAAAAGAAAAAGAACAAGGGCCTTATCGTTGTTATAGTGATACTTGTTATCCTATTGTTGGCCGTTTTAGGAAACTCTTCGGATAATAATGAAGCTGATGATATCGGTTCTTCATCTTCAAGCACAACTTCGAGTGAAGCTTCAAGCACAACTCCAGAAGTCACTTCTGCAACGACTGCAGAAGTAACCGCGGAGGCTACTACAGAAGCAACAACGGAAGCAACTGTGGAGGCAACTACAGAAGCGATTACGGAAGCAACTACAGAAGCTACTACAGAAGCAGCCACGAGTACAACTGAGAGCTCATCACAAGGAACAATAGGTGAAAAGAATGCTTTAAAATCAGCAAAAACCTATTTGTCAATAATGTCATTCTCTTATTCGGGACTGATAGACCAGTTGGAATTTGAAGGATATACTACTGAAGAGGCTACATATGCCGCTGATAACTGCGGTGCTGATTGGTACGAACAAGCTGCTAAGAAGGCAAAGGAATACCTTAATCTTATGGCATTTTCTCGTAGTGGGTTAATTGACCAGTTGGAATTTGAAGGATTTACAACAGATGAAGCCACCGATGCTGTTGATAATTGCGGTGCGGATTGGAATGAGCAGGCCGCAAAAAAAGCTCAGGAATATATTGATCTAATGGCATTTTCTCGTAGTGGATTGATCGATCAACTTGAGTTTGAAGGATTTACAGCAGATGAAGCAGAGTACGGCGTAACTGCTGTTGGATACTAAGCAAAAGAGGCAGCCCTCATCGGCTGCCTTTTCTCTCATTTCACAAACATTTCAGCAATTTGAGGTTTACAACTGAGAAAAAGCGTGGTATAATGGGTACTGTCAAAAAGTACGGATACGGCTTCGTACCCGAAAAGAAAGGATAGATTTACTATGAAAACGTCAATCGTTAAGGTTCACGGTCGTGAAATTATCGACTCTCGTGGAAATCCTACTGTTGAGGCTGAAGTAACACTTGAAAATGGTATCACAGCTCGTGCAGCTGTTCCTTCGGGAGCTTCTACCGGCGTTCATGAGGCTGTTGAGCTTCGTGACGGCGACAAGAGCCGTTATGAGGGCAAGGGCGTTACCAAGGCTGTTGAACATGTCGACAACGAAATCGCTAAGGCTGTTGTAGGTCTCGACGCTCTCGATCAGGAAGCTGTTGATATGGCTATGATCAAGGCTGACGGAACCCCCAACAAGGGCAACCTCGGTGCTAACGCAATCCTCGCAGTTTCTCTCGCAACCGCTAAGGCTGCTGCTGCTTCCTGCGGAATCCCGCTTTACCGCTATGTCGGTGGCGTTGATGCAAACATTCTTCCTGTTCCTATGATGAACATCTTGAATGGCGGCGCTCATGCTTCCAACAACGTTGACTTCCAGGAATTCATGATCATGCCTGTAAGCGCTCCGAGCTTCAGAGAGTGCTTGAGAAGATGCTCCGAAGTCTTCCATATGCTCAAGACCACTCTTAAGAACAACGGCACTCCTGCTGCTGGCGTAGGCGACGAGGGCGGTTATGCTCCTAACCTCGCTTCTGAGGAGGACGCTATCGAAGCTATCTGCGAAGCTATCAAGGCTTGCGGATACGAGCCCGGCAAGGACTTCTTCATCGCTATCGATGCTGCAAGCTCCGAGTGGTGGGACGACGAGAACAAGTGCTACCATCAGCCTAAGTCTGGAAGAATCTACTCCAGCGAAGAGATGGCTAACTACATGGCAGAGCTCTGCACCAAGTACCCGATCATCTCCCTCGAAGATGGTATGGCAGAGGACGACTGGGAGGGCTGGAAGCTCCTCACCGACAAGATCGGCGACAGAGTTCAGCTCGTCGGCGATGACCTCTTCGTCACCAACTCTGAGAGACTCGCTACTGGTATCGAGAAGGGCGTTGCAAACTCCATCCTCGTCAAGGTCAACCAGATCGGCTCCCTCACCGAGACCGCTCAGGCTATCAGAATGGCTAAGAACGCAGGCTACACCTACATTCTCTCTCACCGTTCAGGCGAGACCGAGGACACTACCATCGCTGATTTGGCAGTAGCATTCGGCTCCGGCCAGATCAAGACTGGTGCTCCCAGCAGAACCGACCGTGTTGCGAAGTACAACCAGCTCCTCAGAATTGAGGAAGAGCTCGGCAACTCCGCCGTTTATCCGGGACTCAATGCTTTCCACGTAAAGAGATAATCTCAGGTAAGCATATTTTGTGAACTATAAGGGACTTTTCTTCGGAAGAGTCCCTTTTTTCTTAAGGAAAACGATTGACAAATCGAGCGAATTGTGATAATATAACAAGTGGTAACGCCGCTGTGGTGGAATCGGCAGACACAAGGGACTTAAAATCCCTCGCCCCTAAAGCGTACCGGTTCAAGTCCGGTCAGCGGCACCACAGAAAGCAAGTCTACAAGACTTGCTTTCTGCTGAAGAAGCACCCAGGAGGGTGCTTCTTCATTTCTATATAATCAGATTAGTATAATTCGAACCCGTTTCCGATTGGTGATGGGTTCGGATTTTTCTTGTATTTCAAGTAAAGAACAGGCAAGGTAGTTCAGGATGCTACCTTGCCTGTTTTTTAACTTGTGTACTTGTGAAGGTGTGAGAGCCAGATACGCCTATGTAAGACAATAACTCGAAATGTGTTATTTCCGACAGGCAAATCTTGCAAGAAGCAAAATCAAAAAATGCAGAAGTATTTCCTCTGATTGGCGTGCTGCAAGAATAGATAAAACTTAAAAGCGACCAACCGTTAAAAGTTGACCGCTTTCGTTTCGTTAAGGGTTTTGCTCTTACCTAAAGTGGTTTAAGCCTTTCAAAACTATTCAAAATCTTTTGCACAGCAGAAAGCTTTGCATACTTTATGTAAACATCACTTACATAAATAGCATTTTCGGCATGAGGTTCAGCCCACATAGCAGGGTAAATTGCGATAATTTTCTCGGCAGAGTTGTGGTAAACGACCGTTATTTTGTCGCCAGTGGTGATTTCACAGCCATATCGTCTAAGAATATCCACTAAAGGCGTGATCATGTTTATCTGCTCGCCGATGCTGATTGGTTTTGCTTTTTCGCCATCAGTTCCCCATTTCAGAAGCTGTAGTGCGGCGAAGCGGTCATGCAAACCATGAACGTACTGGTTTCTATAGTGCTTCAGGCATTTTGAACAGGCGGAGCTACAATCACAGCTCTCAAGTAGTTCTTCAACGTCGTCAAGCAGTTCTGTAATGTATTCTGCTATACTCACTGAATAACCGGCACCGCTTGACAGACTGTCATAAAGATAGATGTCAATAAATGAAGCCTTTGCTCCTGTTCTCAGACGGTAGCCTGTTACAAGCTCTGAAAATTCAATATCAAGCTTTTTGCTTGCCACTAAGCGAAGAGCCTCCGCCAAGGACTGTGCCGCTCGGATTAGCCAGGGGTTATATTCTTCGCGACGGGTGTCGATAACTGCGTTATCCAATGCAAATTCGAGGACTAGCATATCCGTTACAAAATCATAACCGAGGTTGACGTTAAAGGCGTTTGCATGACGACATTTTCCTGCTGCATATTTGGAACTGTACGGTCTGCCAACATTTTTTAGTGCGGAATCATCATCTCCGGGCATTGCGGCACCACAGTCCTTGCATACCATGAAGCCTTTATCGTTCTTGCCCCTGTTAAGCATGATAACTCGCTGATTTGCCCGCGACGCCATTCTGATATTTTTACAATCCTGAACAAGCTTCATTTCATCGGCAGAGGGTAGCGTAGAGTATAGCGGTTGCTGAACATAGGTGTACTCCTCTGATATCTGAGCTTCTGGCTTTGATCTTGCATCTCTTGGAGCAAATCCCCATGGGCGCAACATTTCACGCATAATCTTTAGATCGCTATTTCCGCAGAAAGGACAATGTTTGACATCATCATCCATAAGCCCGAACCAACCGCATTTATCGCATGAGACCATTTGCTTGACGTAGTTCGGGTCTTCCGCATATGAACGTGCAGGTGTTTTGGACATGCCATGCCTGCGTTCACTTCCCGGATAGTAAAATCCGCCAATCTGATAGTTTTGCTTGTCGACAACAATAGCTCTGCCGGGAGCGTATTCGCCTATTGCAACATCAAGCCCCCGTTGCACTTCATGGAGAATACGTTCATCCTTGTCCGGATCCTGAATATAAGTGCTGACTACATTTTTTGGGAATGAGTAAGTAGGAATGATACCTTCTTCATAAAGGGCATCCAAAAGAGATTTTGCGTTTTTGGACATTCCGTCATCACTTACTCCAAAAAGTTCAGGATGAGCCTGGCACTTGTCTTTGAGAGCGTCAAATGATGACTTTACTTCGTGTCTGAAAGCTGAATTATCAAAAGCAACACCTTCAGGAATCAGACAACTATTGCTATCAATATCATGGCTATTTAGATAGCTCTTAAAGCTTTCAAGATACTCATCAAGGAAAGTAGCCGCAGGAATCGTATCAAGGCTTGTATGTTTTTCAGTCAGAAACTGTTGAATAGTGATCATGCAGATGTGACGCTGGATAAGCTTTTCGCTGCTGATGTCAACCCATGGTCTTCTGGGGTCGCCACGAAGCATCGGAACAGGATTGTTAAAGTACAACAAATCGTGCGGACCATCCTCGCAGAAGGTGACAATCGTCGACAAACTTGAACTGCGGCGACCTGCACGTCCGGCTCTTTGTTGATAATTCTCACGCATAGGTGGAATGTTTCTAAGCCCAACCGCAACCAAGGAGCCTAAATCTATACCAACCTCCATAGTTGTCGTACAGCTGAGAATATCAATAGGGGTTTCATTATCTTCAACCAAGTCTTGAAATCTCAGCTCATACTTTTCGGTCTTACTCCATGTATCATTGCGCTGGTCTTTATATGAAAGCTGTGCCGTATGCTCCTCGGTGTCGATTACATGTATTGTTTCTCCGCTAAGGGCATCAGAAATAGGCTTCCTCCAGAAGCTGATGGCATCATAATCCTCCGCTGTCATCTGATGGATGTCAGAAGATCCACAGCTCGGACATTTTCCTCTCAGAGTGAAAGGAGTAAGTTCGGAGCATTTGTCACATTTATACCAGACGTGAGAATCATCGAATCGGGCTTTCACGCTGGATAGATCAACATAAAGTCTGCCGGAATTGGACTGATGCAAGAATAATTCGTTTAGCGTACGCTTCCAGTTGACTTCTTCTTCATTTTCGCTTTTCCATCCCATTATTTTGCGGATGGTACCAGAGAAATTCCAATCCTTATCAAGACCGTATCTACCGTATAAACGTCTGACCTCAAGTCGAGCTTCGTCAGGGATAGTATGCCCAAGAGCTGTCGAAGTGTCACAAATGGACATCATCCAAGCATTGAAGAGCTCCAGAAGCTCCTCCTCTGTAACGGTGACGTTATTCTCTGCTAACGAATCGATGGCGTCATATATGTCAACCGGTTCAATCCAACAGGTAGCCGAATCGTAGAGAGTGTTATATCCACCGGCAAACATCCTAATAAAGAGTTCCTGCATTTTGACTGGAGCATGGCTTCCAAATGTAAATGTCGGCGAATACTTCCTTCCTCGCCTTATGCTTCGAGTATAATTTTTCAGAGCAGAAACACAATCGCCAGCAAATTTTTCACGGTCAGGACCGCTAAAAAGTTGTACGTTACGCTGACTGGCGGCAAGACAAATGAAGTCATACATATAATCCATCGAAATATCCGTAGCTTCGGCTCCCATCATATTGACCGCAATAGCAAACAGTTGTCTTGCCACTGAAAGATCAGAAGCTTTTTGCATATCCCTTGCTAACTTTGCAGCTCTTTGACGGCTGTCTGAGAAGAGAAGGACCTTTCTGCCTTCGTTCGGAAGATGCTCAGGGTCGCCTGTCTTTTCCAGGACTGGCGGTTGAAGCTGAAACTGCGTTTTTATCAAGTTGAAGAACGGCTCGTTTCCGCGTGTGCTAAATGAAGTGAGCTGAGTTAAAGAAAGCTGATGATTACAATGAGGGCAAGTGTAGAAAGTGAAAAGTTTCGGACGAGCCGTATCACTAAAATTGCAATAGTATAGCTTTCTGATCCAAGGCTTTCCTGCATCAGAATCATCCTCGAAATTTACAAAGCCACTTTTCACGTCAAGATAGCAGTGCTTGATAGGGTTCTTGCTCTGACTTTTCGGCAATTCAAAATCATCATCCGGGATGAATAGGTGTATTTCTCTTATATCCTTTTCGATTATCTTGCCGGGATAACGCCATAGGTAAAGACTTCCATGTGGTTCAGAACCTTCACAAACAATATAGCCTTTGAAGAATAACGCACCACAACGTCTGTCATTATACAACTCATAGACGACACTGCCACATTCAGGGCAAATTAGATTGCCATCTGACAGATATATCTCACCAAGAGTTATTCCGCCACCCGAATGTGAGTGACTGCAATTTGCATTTGCACAGGCATACACGCCGGTAATTCCTCTGAATAGCATGTGCATTCTTGCCGGAAACAGCACGGAGCCCTTTGAATTTTTGGCGAGAGGAGCGATTGCCAGTAACACACTTACCGCCTTAAGTGCGTCATCGTGACTTAAATTCGGAAAGATACCGAAGGATAATTCATCAAGAGATACTGCATTTCCCCGACAATATCTTATAAGTTCATGAAATGGGCGATATAGAAGCAAATTGTCATACATCCAGTTAAGAAGCGGCTCAAGACTGTTAATAGTCTTATCGAAGCCATCCAATGGCTTGAAAAAGGAAAGAAGAGCACTAAGCTTTTCATCATCGTTATTTTCAAATTCTTCGGGATTCGAATTCAAGAGAATATCTGATGGAATATCATACTTTGATTCATCGCCGATTATTTCTCTTTCACCGGTTATGTAGCAGAACTCAGCGTCCTTGTCAGATGCAGTAAGCTCGTTTGCAAACTTCATTACGGCATCATGATCGCTCTTATCCTCATTTGGCATGCTTGCCGTGGTGAGTATAAATTGAACGCGATCTCTGTTAATGCCGAGCTTGTGAAACAACCTTCTTATGAGAAGCGCAACTTCTCCTCCTGATGAGCCACGGTACATATGAGCTTCATCGATGACAAACAGAATTTTGTTTTCAGAGCTTTCGTTTAACCATTTGCGAGTATCATCCCAGATTTTTTGCTCTCTTGGACGCATAAGCATATATTCCAGCATAGAATAGTTTGTGATGAGAATATCCGGGCAGAATTGTTGCATTTCAAAGCGTGTAATCAGCTCCGCATCTTCGGGGTTAGGAATATGCTTGCTGTCGTGAAGATTGTCAAGAAATTCAGCCATATCTGTTTTAGCCGGAATCCTTCCCGCTTCTAAAAGGCGACTATAAAATTCCCGGTCGGAATCGGTCTTCGGAAAAGCGTTTTGCGACAAGGTTTTTGCGAGCTTCTTGTCTTCATTAGCTGAAGGCTGTTCTCCTGGGTAGGGAGTTCGCCCAGTATACATGCCGAACTGAGGGCGACGAACTTCGTTTCCGCAGGTCTCTCTGAATATTCTTAAGAAATGATTTTCAGGGTCGCCGAGCATTTTTCTCAAGCGGCTTACCTGGTCAGAAACGAGTGCATTCATAGGATACATTATAATCGCTCGAACTCCTCGTTTAGCCCATGATGCTTTTGAACTTCTTGCTTCCTCAGCAAGCTTCGCGAGTAAAGTCCACATGAAGCATTCGGTTTTACCAGAACCTGTACCGGTTGAGACGAAAACATCCTTGCCACTTACTGCCGCTTCAAGAGCGGTAATCTGATGGGCAAACGACGACGAAAACACTCCGAGGTTTGCTTCCGACAGCTTCAAAAAGTATTCTTTCATCCATGAATCAAGCGATGCGTTTTGTATACCGTTCTGAATAGTGACATATGCAGGCGACGACTCAATAAATGGTTTACGATACAGCAAGCCTTCATCATCCAAACGGTCGCTCAGAGTTGAAAGCAGTATCGGAGACTTCCCGAAATACTGCGATTTTATGTAATCCTCAAGAGATGTTCTCAGCTGTTTATGAAAATAATTTGCTCCGCTACTCATTGACTTATCCTTTCTTAAACTCGTACCCTTCATCTGACAAAACCGCTTCTATTGCTTCAAATACTTCGGTTGATAGCTTACGATTGAAATTATATGATTGCGATAGAAAATCTTCCGGGTAGCTGTACAGCTTCAGAAATCCAAGCTCTCGTGGAGGAAGAAGATAACCGAGCTGAATATGCACCAACTCGCCGTCGACAGTATACTTAATGGGAGGCAGGGTACCATTTGAAGCAAGACAAGCATTTGATAATGCCATGTAATTGTGTGATTCCACTTGCCATTCAGGCAGTTGACTCACTTCGAGCTTGTCGTCGATGATGCGATACAGATAATATATCTCCGCACCCTTCATGCCTGTCCTAAGAATTGAGATCTTGTCGTAGTCTGCTCTGTTGACCCAGTAACCCTGTGAAAATGGAGGCTTTAATCGCAAGTATTCGCAGGGCTGATTTTGCAAAGAACTCTCTTTCCAGAAAGCGTGTGATATTGTCGATTGCCATAATTCCTGCAGGCTTTTGCGCTCAAGTCCAAACATATCCTTGATAGCTTCAACACTGCCAGATTCTTTGCTCTCAGAGTAGAATCCAATGCTGGAAACGCAGTCAATATTGTCTATTGCTATGCCTCTTTGAAAGAGGATATTTTTAAATGCCTCTTCATGTTTTTGGGAAGCCACTATACGATTTGGCATATGATAGACAACCCCAACAGACCGGAACAGGTCTGCAATTTCATTTTCAAAAACACCTGATTTATCAGGAAGGATTCTCGACAGCTCCTGGTAGAGTGATATATAACTGTTGAATATACTGCGGATTCTTTTCTTCATGTGAACAATAGAAACGGACTCGTCCTCTGGGTTATCCCACAGCGAAGCATATGCCATCGTTCCGCAGATGCTGTAGACAAAACGAGCTTCCCACGAAAGCACAGTTTCCGAGTCACCCTTGCAAATACCATATTTATCAGCTATATCTGAAAGCAAGGTCTCGTATTTGCTCATGAGTTATCCTCCAGTAAATATTGAAGATCATGTGTCAGGCTGAAAGAGATAGAAGATGCGGAAATAATTTCTGCTACCTCACTCGGCTCAAGAGTAGCATAGGCAATCTGCAAAACGGAAAACATGAAGTCGTCATCAGAGTTTATTTGCGAGTCCATTTCGTGCATAGTGCTGAGGATAGTGTTCAGGCTGTTCTTGATAAGAGCACTGACTGCACATTCTGCAGGAAGCTTGAGAATATTCCTTGGCTTCTTTGATGAGTCATCTTCAAAATTCTCAAAGTCGTCCGCAAAATATCCTCCATTGTATTTGCCAGTTGCTTTTCTATCAACAAAGAATTCGGTGAACAATGGAAGCATATATCCATACAGACTCTTAGGCTCAACCCGGACATCTTCAGAATACGGGTGAGTGGCTATGTAGAAAACGTCTTTATTGGAAAGAATCTCAGGAAGCCTGTTCATCCAGTCGCCTGTAAGCAGGTTATTTATAACAACGATGCTTTCGCCGGCTTTTCCGATTTCTCTTATAGTTTGAGTGCTATATGCGCCGTCACAACTCAGCACACCGTGCTTACTAGCAGTTACCGATGTGCTGAAAGCCTCGGCTATATCTGATGCGTTCGGACCGACAAGAAGAATAGGCTGTTTATGAATATATGCAGAGCAAAGAAATGTAGCAAGACCTTCCCTATACTTATCGGCAACACCTGCTTCTGTAAGCTCAAATTCAATAGTGTCCAAGACATCTTTCCAATTGCTGTGCGGTTCAAGATTGCTCAAATCGCTGAAGGCATCGACAACATGATACTGAGTTTCTTTAAGATTACTATAGCTTTCTCTGACAGATGTTTTCTGACCGCCGACAAACGCTATTTCGGCAATGAAATCTGCGGTATTGTTTTTGGCTTTTTCGATACGCTCTGAAACAGCGGCTTCGACATCATCGGCAAGCTTTTTCTTCTCGGCAATAGATTCGCTTATGCTCTTTTCTTCGACTTTTAGTTTTTTATATGATTCTTGAACCTCTGCTAACTCTGCGTTTTTGTTTTTTATTTGTGAATCAAGCAGATTCAATTCTTCCTGTGCTTTGCTTAATAAGGCGTTATTTTCCGATTCCCAGTCAGACTTAATCAAATCTTTCGTCCTGTCCTGTAATTCACTGCTTGCGGAAATTGCAGAAAGTAGTATCTCGTCTTCCAAACTGTTGCCGTCGACATATTTCCATGCACGGTCAACAAATTCCTTCAGATGTTCTTCAGCAACTAACTTAGAGCAATGGCAGGCTTCCTTGATTTTTTCTACAACATCATCAACAGGAATAGTGTCGATAAAGTCCTTAAACGATTTGTATTCCACATTACGAAAGCCTCTGAGTTTATACGCATTCCATGAAATAGAGGACTGAACGATATCATTTACAACTTCAAGTGGATTTTTTAGGGCATATAGTCTTGATGGAACGCCTGCAAAAGCCTTCGCATAAAATGAAAGACCAGTATCCAGCCTAAGTATATCAGAGTTGGAGAACTCATAAACGGGTACCTCGGTGAGCTTGTCTGAGAAACATGCCTTGCCGTCAGACAAGACTAAGTCTCTTACATTGCACAAAATGCCTATATACTGCCTGTTGGAAATGTACACTGAAAACATTACGCGCTTACTGAAAGGCTTATAGTCTATACCGTCTTTAAGTAGATTTATAAGCTCGTCCAAATCTGCACCGTTGATGACAACAATTTCAATAGGAACAATGTTTACATTATACTGAGATATAACATAATCCTTCGATGGATCATTCCAATTTTTCTCTGCAATCCATGTCCATATGCCATAAAAGCCGTCGTCAGTCGGACCGTCTTTGTAATATAACCAGTCTCTGTTATCGAAGTACGGAGAAACTTCAGTATTGCTTCTGAAAATATGATAGCAACCATCATGAGTTAGATCTGCGCAACGTATGAGTCGTTTTTGGTCGTTATAGTCTGTCGTGACGCTGCAAAGAGACACCGTTTCTTCGCTGTGAATTGACGGGATGGCAGAGGGAATTGTATCGTCATATCTGGCAAGTTGCTCTCTTTCAGAACTTGCTTCCTGCTCTGGAACAGCTTGCATTTCTGAGATCTGCTTACGCGCTTCTGTTAGTGCAACTTCCAAAGAACTCTTTTCTTCCTGAGCTTGTCCAAGCTTCTGCTCATAATCCGATTTCAAAGCGTCAATACCTTTTTGGGCAGATTCCAATTGCTCGGCAAGGCGGTTTTTCTCATCCTCTATCGCCTTTATGCGTTCAGCCGTTTCGGCATCTTTTTCACGCTCATGGCGTATTCGCTTCATGCTTTCGGAAAGCTGAATACGTTCACGTTCGCTTAGAGACAATCCACTAATCTTGAGATAGAGGTCGACATCTTCAGCAAATTCGGAATCTAACAAGGCAGATGCTAAGGCTTCTTTATGCTCCATGTTTTCACATTCAAAGTTGTCGGTATCTGCTTCTATCTTGTTCAGCCATTGTTCCACCATGAAGTTGATAAATCCAGAGACAAACGGCTTATCTACGTTAGTTATGGCAAAGTTTAGTGCCAATGTATCTGTTAAACCCTTTGCACGAAAGCCGTTTACAATCTTAGAAAACTCTTTTTCGTTGCTTTTGAAGAGTTCTTTGAACCTTTCGCCTGAAACAATCTCACAAAGAGCAATCTTTTCTTCCTTGGTCAGTCCTTCGATATAGTTCATTACGCCTCTCCCTTTCTGTTCAAGTAAACTTGCTGTAATCTGCGATATGATTGTTCGTTGATAGTGCCACTATCGATACATTTGCGAATCCATCTGCATATCTCAGGATACTGTTTCATGCCAAGCATGATATTTCGCAAAGAGTGCGGAGCAGGGATCATCCTCCCTGAAACGCTTGTGATATATCTCAGAACCTCGGCGTCGTTATAAGATTTCAGAGGCTTTCTGAAACGAATCCGCCAGACACAATCAAGTCCGACAACAAGCCTTACTTCCATGCCATAAGATAATCCATCCAGTTCAATATACTTGCCTGCAAATACTCGCCTTTTGTCAATTATGTAATCATCTTTGGCAACAATCAGCTCGCCGTCATACTTCGACTTGAAACGCAGAGTTTTATTCTTTGGCAGTAAATCCACCTCTCCAGGAACTATTTGTATTCCGGATAGGTCGGTAACTGAGACCTGTGGAGAAGTGCCTTCACAGTTTAACGATTCTTTCCAAAAGTATGTATATTGTAGTGCGGGATTTGAATATTTTCTTCCGGCAGAAATAAGTTGTTGTCTGCCAGAACAGTTCAATCTGTAAAGTGCTGGTCTTAATTCTTTCGGAGATAACCGCAGGGGCAAAGCGGATGGGAATGATTTTAAATGCGGTTCGTTTCCACCAACAACTATGTACATATTATCATTACTATGCTTGACGACGTAGTTGCCCTCGACAAACAAGGGGTAAACGGTCTGAATGGAGATTGGACGTTCTGTGAGCCAGCAGTGATACGTCAAAAAGAACTTAGCCGCTTCTTCGCTGAAATCTGAAGCAGAAACCGTATATAAACGCCAAATTTCACCATTGACTCTTTTCTCTAGTATGAACTGACTCTTTATGTCAGAACCATAGTAGTAAAGAGGACCTCTTTTGAGCAGGTAGTATTCTTTCTTTATTTCTACATCAGAATCGTTTGCTAGCTTTCTACCAGAAACTTTATCAAATAAAGTGCCATCGGGTTCCATGCCAGTTATTTCTTTGGACCAGAATTTGTACAGATCCGCATTACAGTTCTGAGTGAGCGTATATTTTTTAACCGGATAGTCACCTATAGAAAGGTAAGTGGTTCCATTGGACTTTATACGTCCATAGTCATATGTGAATGCCCTGCCGGATTTTTCGCATGGTTTTATTTCTATACAAAGCTTTTTATCGAGCAATTCTGATGGTACCTGAATCAAGCCTAGTTCAAAAGTAAACGAAGAAGGAGAGACGATTATTCGGATAGGTAATTCATGATAGCCGGGATTAAATGCTGAAGTATATCCTGCGCCAAAGGTTCGCTCAGGACAATTTTTGTCTGCTTCACCCCTGCTGTGTTTAAAATATCTGATCCTGATATCACCGTCAGTAAGAGTAACGTATTGATGGCATAACTCGCATACGAATAAGCCACTGTGTGCAGACACAGTTCCACCAGGGTGAAGTTCAGAAGCTTCTTCTGCGGTGATATGTCTCCAACCGTCTCTATCAAACATACTAACGTGGGTCAACGAAGCCGTATGAATTCCTCCTTAATTATTATGCAAAAAAGCAAAATAAAGCAAAACCCGCATGATACTGAGTTATTTTGTCGAAAATATTATACATCATTTTTTCTCAAAAGGCAATGCTTTTTATGAATTCTAAACATAATTTGCTCCCGACAATTTTCGCCGGACTTTCTTTCACATATGTGCTACAATAGCCTTGATTGCTGTCTAAAATTATAGGAGGTACATATGACCACAAAAGAAGACTTAGAAAAACTCGAAGCAGAGTTGGCAGAAATCCTAAAAGACATCGAGGAGATTGACAAAATTATTTCAGAATATGATGAGAAAGGAACGCTGAACAGGGATAAAGCCATCGACAAGATTGTTGATGTACGCCGTAAAAATCAGGCGGTTCAGGCGATCACAGTTACGACTTTAGGTTACAGCATTGTTCCGCTTCCTAACGCATCTAACGAAGCCCTTTTAAATGAATTGCGTATGCAACGGGATATACTACAAACAGATTATTTGAAGAAAGAAAGCGATGCAATTGCTATGAGAGGAAAAATCAGATTGGGAATATAAATTAAGCAGAGGAAGCCCCTCTGCTTTTTCTTTTGCCACCGGCAACCGGCACCGCCGCTGTGACCATTTTCAATGGGGACCAAATATCGAGGGCATGGAAAATCGAAATTCCCATCAAGAGTGTCCGTAACCAGAAACCGCAATTCAGAACATCTTGAACGCAATCCAACAAGACATCCTGACAAAGTCAACGAAGTCAAGATAGCCTGCGAAAAGTTAGCGAAGCCAAAGGATAAGCAATGAATTTATGACTTTCTGGCTCCATCGTTTCCACAAGCTTGATGTAAGCCAGAAGTCCCACCGCAAGATGCTGATAGACACCGTTCATCAACTCTATTTATCTCTACGATAACAAAATGCTCCTGACATTCAATTTTAAGGGAGGCACTAAGACGATTACGTTTGATGATGTGAAGGATTCCCGGAACAAGTATGGGAATGGTTCGGATTTGGATTGGAGAGCCGCACCAATAATCAAAGATCCCCAAGCAAAAGCTTGGGGATTTTTCTTGCTATTCTCCCCTGTTTATGATATACTTTTCTTCGGAGGTACTACACTTATGATGAATTTGAAGAGATTTATTTCGGCATTATTGGTTCTGACCATGGCACTGAGTTTCTGCGGTTGTGCAAGTGGGGCTACTGAAGAGGTTTTTTCCTCGGATGCAGCGGTGACTTCGGCGCCTGAGGTTACTACGACTGTGGAAGTCACGACTACCGTGGAGACCACAACTGAAGAAACCACTACCACCACTGAAGCTACCACTGAAGCGACCGCTGAGGCAACTACCGAGGCGACCACTGTCGCGACTGAGGCTACAACTGCTGTCGTCACGACTGAGGAGGTCACATCGGCTGCTTTCACCGTTGAATCGGCGAATCTGACACTATACGCTAAGGCTGCGGTCAACGTCCGTTCGGGGCCGTCAACCGACTATGACAGAATCGGACACCTTGATCAAAGCGAAGAGGTCACTGTCACGGGTATCGCTTCTACCGGCTGGTACCAGATCGACTACAGTGGCACTGTCGGGTATGTTTCGAACAACTACCTGCAAACCGAGAAGCCAACCGTCACCACAACTGCAACCACCACAGCGACTACCGCTGCCACAACTGCTGCAACTACCGTTGCAACCACGACCACCACGGCTGCTGAGGAGGAATCCTCCGGCAAGGCTCACGTTGACGCCATCGTTCAGGTTGACGCTGCTGACCTGATTGATGCCATGGGTGTTGGATGGAACCTGGGCAACTCGTTTGACTCTCAGGGCTCAAGTGAGACATCCTGGGGCAACCCGAAGACCACTGAAGCGATGATCGACACAATCAGTGACCTCGGCTTCACCACCATCAGAATCCCTGTTTCATGGAGCTATCATTGCGACGACGACTACAACATCGACGAAGACTTCCTCGAAAGAGTTCAGGAGGTCGTCGACTGGGCACTCGAGAACGACATGTATGTCATCATCAACTCCCACCACGACAACGACGTCTACTATCCCTCGAAGGCGAACCACGACAACGCAGTTGAGTACATAACGAAGATTTGGACTCAGGTCGCCGAGTACTTTAAGGACTACGACGAGCACCTCATCTTCGAACCGATGAACGAGCCGAGACTTTCAGGCACCAACTATGAATGGTGGTACGACAGCTCGAGCTCCGAGTGCAAGGCTGCCATGCAGACGATTATGGACTGCAATCAGGCGTTTGTCGACGTGGTCAGAGCCTCTGGCGGGAACAATTCCACAAGATATCTGATGGTCTCGACCTACTGCGGAGCTGCGACTTCTGCTCTCTCCTCAGATTTCAGTATGCCTGACGACGACTCGGGAAATCTCCTCCTGACCGTTCACGCCTACACTCCTTACAACTTCTGCCAGAACGAGGACATGTCCTACACCGAATTTGACAGCTCGGTTCAGAGCGAGGTCTCGAGCCTGCTCCGTAAGCTCTACAACAAGTTCGTCAAGAACGGCACCTACATCGTCATCGGCGAGTTCGGCTGCATCAACAAGGACAACGACGAGGAGCGCTACGAATGGGCGAAGTACTTCGTCTCGACCGCCAAGAGCTACGGCATGGTGTGTGTCGTCTGGGACAACAACTACGACCATGTCGGTGAAGAGGGCTTCGGCCTCTTCAACCGCCGTAAGCTTGAAATCTACGAAGACAGCCTTCTCTACTACCAAGGCCTCATCGACGGAGTCAAGTAATACTAAAAAATCAACCCCACTCGGAGAGATTCGAGTGGGGTTTTATTCTGCCTGCTCACTGCTTTATATACTTCATAATATCGTCGATTCCGGCGAGGATTTCGTAGTATTCCTCCTCCGACTCGAATACGCCGTACATCTCGATGAGCTCAGTTATGTTGCTCTTGTACCTCTCCTCGTCAAACTCCTTCGTGACACGGTAGTAGTACTCGTTATAACAAACCTCGTGGACGGCGTAGTCACGATCCCATTGCTCCTGATAAATGTCAATGAAAGTATACCACCAATCCTGATAAGTCTCCTCATCATCTCTGACAACATAGCAATAATTGTTTATAACAAAGCAATTATAGCCTTCATAGACGTTGTCCACAGTCATTGAATAGCCATGTGCACCTCCAACCTTGTATTCGGTGCCATTTGCAAGGACAATCGTGTATATAGCAGAGTCCGAAAAGTCAGTATCTTCGCCGAAACAGGTCACAGACGGAAGTCTGTCCAAATCCGGCTCCTTGAGCAGTCCAATAAGGTACTCTGTTGTCTCCTTGTCCAGAAGTATAGGTTCGTCCTCAAAGCCGTAAACATGACGATTGATGTACATTGAACAGCCTGTAAAATCTACAACCATGATCGGGTTTTCAGGTCCATCTTCCATGGTGTATGCAGGCTCAACCAGATAGCCACTTGAGAGGTCGGAGACCTCTTCTTCAGTCTCCAAATCAAATCCGAAAAGCTCGCCGTCAAGCTTTGAGAGAATCTCGTAGTACTCCTCCTCCGACTCTATGACGCCGACGTCAATCAGGTTCTGCTTTTCAGAAGCATACTCATCCTCGGTCAGGTTGCCGGAAAGATAGTCATACTCGACCTTGCTGACATAGAACTTCTGCGCGTCGTCAAGATAGACTTCGTCGTAGAAGGTGGCTAAGTTTGTATAGCTATCGTAGTCTATGACATACATAAAGTCGTTGATCACGATGTAGTAGGAATCCCGCCTGGTGAGCGACACCAGAACGAGCTCGCCAGTGTTCAGCTCGACAGTGTATTCCTGATTCCATCCGCCAAGCAGTATATTCTCGTCAACTGTCGGTGTTGAATCCATATCTGCGTTCTCAAGAATTGAGACAAACTCAGCTGTGGCCTCGTCGTCCATGATAATCTGGTCAGTAACGCCACCCCAGCCATAGCGGTGGATGAAGACTATGCTTCCGCTGAAATCGGCGTCAAGAAGCGGATTCACTGGCGAATCGAGCTTGTAGGTCTCGATGTGTTCGTTGCTAAGATCAATTTTGATAATCTCATCCGAATCGCCCGAATCAATCTCAATCTCCGGCACAGCATTCATGCAGAAGGCGACACTCACGCCGATTACGGCGAGTGTGAAGGCTGAGAGGATGCCGAGGGCAATCTTTTCGCCTTTGGTGGGCCTGGGCTTTTCGTCAGACATAATGAGCTCGAGCCTTTCGGAAAGGCTCTTGGCACCCTTACTCAGGTCTGTGCAGAGGACGCTTTCCTGCTTCTGGGAAGCGAACTTCAGGAGGAGGCCACCATAGGCCTTCCTCTCGGTGTGGCATAAATCTGAGGAGAGAATCTCGTCAACCGTGAGCTCACTCAGCTCGGAAAGCTTGTTTGCGAAAACGTAAAACGCCGGGTTGAACCAGTTGAGGCACTTGAGCATCTCGACGAAGAACTTCTTCTGGATGTCGTGGCGGTTATGATGGATGAGCTCGTGCTTGATGGCGAGATCAAGCTCTCCCATCTCCATCGGTCTTTCGGGAAGGATAATTTTAGAGCGGAAGAAGCCGATCAGGAACGGCGAAGTCGCCTGAGGGCTTGTGTAAACCGGGATTTCGGCTTCATAAGCAAACGGGGTCAGGCTCTTTTTGAGAGCGTGGGTGAATCTCAGATAGGACACTATTTTATATAGAGCCGTGACTGCGACGCCTGCGAGCCAGAGCCAGGCGAGGACGGTTAAAACCGTTCCGAAATCAGGCAAGGCGATGCTAGTGGTGGTGCCCACGGTGGTCTCCTGAGCCACTGAAGCGGTCGCTTCGGTGACGGGTGTCACCGTGGCGACGAAGTTGTCCGTGACGGTGCTAACTGAAGGGGACGTGACCGTTTCGGAAACGGTTTCTGTGGCTTTGCCGAAGATGTCGGAAGCAAACGACAGAGCCGTCGCAACGGCTAAAATCAGCGGTTGGAGCGGGAGCATGAGCGTCGCCACGAGGCTTCTTCTCTTGGAGGAAAGCTTCGTTCCGAGCTTGTGGTCTGAAGCGCAAATCAGCATCATCACCAGCCCCGTGAAGAGGGATGACAGTAGTATCAATGTAAAAACATTCGCCATATTTTATCACCTTGCCTTTAAGATTTCGGTTCAGGTCAGCTTAGTTCGACCTCAACACTCGCATAGTTCTGCATACCGGCAGAGCAATTGATGAGATAAATCTGGTACTCGCCAGCTTCGGCGGCAGTGAAAGTGAGTTCAAAACCATCCTCCTGAATGAAGCCATTGAAGAGCTCAACCGCCTTGCCGTCAAGGATATAGCCGACTTCGGCGTGTTCGCCGTTGCCGTCGGTGTTTGAGTAGTCAGCTGAGAAGTCCGGGATTATGCGGATGGTGACTTCGGTGCCAGCAGGAAGGCTCAGAGCCGTGTCGTCAGCACCAAGAACCATCACCTGGCCGTTGGTGTAGGCAATGCTACTGAGCGAGAGGGTGCCGTCGTCACTGCTGGTGAGGCTAAGAGAGTACATCGACCATGTCGGAGTGATGCCATCAATCTCGTCCTCGTCAAGCTTTTCACCGATTTCGGAAAGCTTCGAGAAGCCTTTCACGGGGTCTTGCTCGATGCCGTAACTCTCAATAACCTTGCTCTCGTCGATTTCGATTATCCCGTTCTGGCCGCCTCCCGACTCTGGCATGGCAGCAGCGCAGATGCAGATGCTGAGTGTAACCACTGCGACCGCGCAGACTGCCAGAGTTGCCAGAATAATCTTTTCCTTTCTTGTAATTTTACTCCTGTTTTCAGTCATGATAACCTCCAATCTTGTGGCGAGGTTGCTGGCAGCACGGCTCAGCTCCGAGCAGAAAGCGCTTCCCGTTCCAACTGAGGCGAATCTCAGCAGCAGCCCGCCATAGGCCTTTCTTCCATTATAGTCTAAACTTGACGACAGAATCTCGTCAACCGTGAGCTCACTGAGCTCGGAGAGCTTGTTTGCGAAGACGTAAAACGCAGTGTTGAACCAGTTGAGGCACTTGAGCGCCTCCGCAAAGAACTTCTTCTGGATGTCGTGCCTTTCATGGTGAATCAGCTCATGGCGGATCGCAAGGTCGAGCTCTCCCTTATCCATCGGTCTCTCTGGGAGAATAATTCTCGAGCGGAAGAAGCCGATCAGAAACGGGGAACTCGCATTTGGGCTTGTGAAGACCGGGATTCTGGCTTCATAGTCGAACGGAGACAGGCTCTTTTTGAGAGTGTGGGTGAATCTGAGATACGACACCATCTTATATAGAGCCGTGACTGCGACGCCTGCGAGCCAGAGCAGAGTGAGAACGCCGAAAACTATTCCGAAATTCGGTAGCGAGAAGGCAGGCGAAGCGCTTGCGACTTCCGCCTGAACCGACGATGCGGTTTCGGGAATCGCTGTCTGGGCGAAGCTCAGAGTTGCCGTGCTGGCGGTGACTTCAGATGTGACTTCGGCGGTCGGGATTCTCGAAAAGATGGCTGCAAGAGTCAGGATTGCTGGCTGAAGCATGAGCGTCAGAGTGCCGACGGTGGCTCTCTTTCTGGGAGAAAGACGCTTGCCGAGGCGCTTGTCATAAGTGCTGAGGAGAAGCATCACGGCTCCCGTGAAGAGGGAGGAAATCAGGATCAGCGCGAAGATATCCCTCATCCCCATCACCTCTCACTAAGCCACTGCTGGAGCTCCTTAAGCTCCTCGTCGCTGACGGCTCCGCCGTCGACAAGGGCAGCGATGAGGCGCTTGGCGGAACCGCCATAGTTCTTCTCGATAAACTCGCTCGCCTCCTGACTCTCGAATTCGGTCTTCGAAATTAAGGGAGAATAGACATTCGCGTTGCCACGCTTCTGGGACTCGAGATAGCCCTTGGCGACCAGCCTTGTGAGGAAGGTGTTGAGCGTCTGAGGCTTCCAGCCCTTCGAGTCCTCAAATTCGGACAGAAGCCCAGAAACCGTCACCGGCTCCCCCATCTCCCACAAAACCTGCATTATTTCTCTTTCCGCTTCGGAAAGCCCATGTGTGATTCTGTCGTGAGTTTTCTCATTTTTCATAGAGTGTGCACCTCAAAGAAATATTACTACAGCTTGTAGTAATTACAGTATACTACATCTTGTAGTAGATGTCAAGAGGAAATTTTCGGTTTTCTAAAAAAATAATTTCCCTGCTTTCGCAGGGAAATTATGTTGACAAGAATTCAATTTTAGTGTACAATTATGTCGACAGAAGAGTGAGGGTTACGAGCAGGTGCACATACTTGTGATCCAAAAAGGTCGATCTTCTCCTGTGGAGCAGGCAACTGCTCCGGCAGTTTCTGCTCCGCAGAGACTACATAAAAGAAGGGAGGTCGATAAACATGACAATCTCTGAAGTCTTGTTACTTCTCAATCTAGTGTTTACAGTTGTTTTCGAGCTGTTTGGCCTCTGGTCTGACAACCATAAAAGAAAATAACCGCCCTGAACTAAACTAAAAGGAACGGTCAATTTCCGAATATTGTGTAGGATTCTTATCCACACTTTTAAGATTGACTCGGAACTGTTTACGGCGGTTCCGCTCTTCTGTCACTATTATAACTCAACTGAGTCGTTTTGTCAACTGTTTTTTAAATAGTCCCACACAAAATGTGTGGGACTATTATTATTTCGGAAAACTTATTCAAGCTCAAACGCACCGGTATAGAGCTGGTAGTACTGGCCCTTGGCGGCGATCAGTTCGTCGTGGGAGCCACGTTCGATTATTCGGCCGTGGTCGAGGACTATGATGACGTCTGAATTCTTGACGGTCGAGAGCCTGTGAGCGATGACGAAGACGGTTCTGCCGATCATCAGGGCGTCCATGCCCTTCTGGACTATCTGCTCGGTACGGGTATCGATCGAGCTGGTCGCTTCGTCAAGGATCATTACAGGCGGGTCGGCAACGGCGACTCTTGCGATAGAGAGAAGCTGTCTCTGGCCTTGTGAGAGGTTCGAGCCGTTCTCTGTCAGCATCGTGTTGTAGCCATCAGGAAGGCGCTCGATAAAGTCGCTGGCACCAGCAAGCTCGGCTGCTGCAATGCACTCTTCATCGCTGGCATCAAGCCTTCCGTAGCGGATATTATCCATAACTGTGCCGGTGAAGAGGTTTGTGTCCTGCAAAACCATGCCGAGGGAGTGCCTCAGGTCTGCCTTTGAAATCTTGTTTATATTGATGTCGTCATAGCGGATCTTGCCATCGGCGATGTCGTAGAAGCGGTTGAGAAGATTCGTGATTGTCGTCTTGCCTGCTCCTGTTGCTCCAACGAAGGCGACCTTCTGGCCAGGCTTCGCGTAGAGCGAGATGTTATGGAGGACGGGCTTGCCCTCTTCATACTCGAAGTCGACGTCGTAAAGTCTGACGTCTCCCTTAAGAGGAGTATAGGTGACCGAACCATCGGCGGTGTGGGGGTGCTTCCAGGCCCAGAGACCTGTTCTCTCTTTACATTCGGTGACGGTCCCGTCAGCGTTCTCCTTGGCGTTGACCAAAGTTACATAGCCGTCGTCAACCTCAGGAGTCTCGTCCATGAGGTCGAGTATTCTCTGAGTGCCGGCCATACCCATGATAACGGAGTTCAGCTGGTTTGAAACCTGGCTGATGTTGCCGGTGAACTGCTTGGTCATGTTGAGGAACGGAACTACGATACTGATTGAGATCGCAGCACCACTGATGCTCGGGTTCGGGATCTTATAGAGAAGGAACACGCCTCCTGCGAATGCTACCAGAGCATAGAGGATGTTGCCGATGTTATTGAGTATCGGTCCCAGAGTATTGGCGTACTTGTTTGCTCTTGCAGAGTCCTCATAGAGGGCATCGTTGAGCTTGTCGAAGTCAGCCTGAGATTCCTCCTCGTGGCAGAAGACCTTGACGACCTTCTGGCCATTCATGAGCTCTTCAGCATAGCCTTCGACCTTACCGAGAGCCTTCTGCTGACGGACGAAGTATTTCGAAGAGCCTCCGCCGATCTTCTTTGTGATGAGCATCATGACGATTACTCCGCAGATAATGACCAAGGTCATCGGGACACTGTAGTAAAGCATGATGAACGCGAGAGTGATTACACTGACGCCTGACATGAGCATCTGGGGGATACTCTGGGAGATCATCTGACGAAGAGTATCGATATCATTAGTGTAATGGCTCATGATGTCGCCGTGGTCGTGGGTGTCGAAATACTTGATCGGGAGCTTCTGCATGTTTGCAAACATCTTCTCACGAAGCTTTGCCAGTGTTCCCTGAGTGATGATAGCCATCATCTGGGTGTAGGTGACGTCAGCTATGATCGAGAGGATGTAGAATGTTGCCAAAACCGCGACAAGCGAAAAGACTTCCCCGCTTACATCGCTCCAGGTTGTGTCGGCGGTGCAGTTTTCAATGAGAGCGATGACCTGCTGCATGAATACCGAAGGAAGGCTTCTGACGATTGCGTTGAATACAAGAAGCACGAGCATGACAGGAAGCATCACGGGATAGAAGCTCATTAGGAGCTTGAAAAGACGTACCAGGACGTTCTTTCTCTTGACTTGAACATTAGAATAATCCTTAGCCATCTACCTTCGCCATCCTTTCGTCTGAGCTTGCCTTGTTCTGGGAGACATAGATTTCGCGATAGATATCGCTCGTCTCAAGGAGCTCGTCATGTGTGCCAATTGCGATAATCTTGCCGGAATCCATAACGATTATTCTGTCAGCGTCTTCAACGGAAGCGGTTCTCTGAGCGATGATAATCTTTGTGGTCTCTGGGATGTACTGCTTCATGGCATAGCGGATCTTCGCATCGGTCTTGGTGTCGACGGCACTCGTGGAGTCGTCGAGTATAAGAATCTTAGGCTTCTTGAGGAGTGCTCTTGCGATACAGAGCCTCTGCTTCTGGCCACCTGAGACGTTGGTGCCTCCCTGCTCGATATGGGTATCGTACTTATCTGGGAAGGTCTCGACGAATTCGTCGGCACAGGCAAGCTTGCAGGCCTCGATGATCTCTTCATCGGTAGCCTCTTTGTTGCCCCATCTCAGGTTCTCTTTAATGGTACCTGAGAAGAGAAGGTTCTTCTGAAGAACTACTGCGACGTTGTTTCTGAGGACATCGAGGTCGTAATCTCTTACGTCCACTCCGCCGACCTTGACAGAACCCTCGCTTACGTCGTATAATCTTGATATAAGCTGTATGAGGGAGGACTTCGAAGAGCCGGTTCCGCCGATGATGCCGATAGTCTCACCTGATTTGATATGAAGATCAATGTCCGAGAGGGCATACTTCTTCGCAGACTGAGCATACTTGAAGCTTACGTCGTCGAAGTCGATCGAGCCGTCCTTGACCTCCATGATAGCGTTCTCGGGGCTTGTGAGGGTTGATTCCTCATTAAGGACCTCACAGGCACGCTTCATAGGCTCGTTGGCCATGGTTATCATAACGAGAACCATCGAAACCATCATGAGGGAATTGAGCATCATGAAGCTGTAAGTCAGGAGCGAAGAAAGCTGGCCGATGTTGAGATCTAATCCTGCAGATGTTATAATAGTGTAGGAGCCGAACGAGAGGACGAAGACCTGAACAACATAAAGGCAGAACTGCATAAGAGGGCTATTGAGAGCAACGATTCTCTCAGCGATGGTGAAGTCCTTCTGGACGTCACGGGCAGCGGTGTTGAACTTATCCTGCTCGAAATCCTCACGGACGAAGGATTTTACAACACGGATTCCCTTGATGTTCTCCTGAATGGAACTGTTTAAGTTATCGTACTTTGTGAATACGCTCCTGAATCTGGGGTTAGCTCTTGATGAAATGATGTAGAGGCCGACTCCAAGGATAGGCACTACTACAACGAATATCCAAGCCATATTTCCGCCCATGATAAACGCCATTATGAAGGCGAATATGAGCATGAGAGGACATCTTATGGCAGTACGGATGATCATCATGAATGCCTGCTGAATGTTTGTAACGTCGGTTGTGAGCCTCGTTACGAGTGAAGAGGTTGAGAAGTGGTCGATATTCTCGAATGAATAGCTCTGAATTTTGGCGAAGAGGTCGTGTCTGAGATTCTTTGCGAATCCACAGGACGCCTCAGCACAGGTATAGCCTGCCAGCGCTCCGAACATCAGCGACAACAGCGCCATTATTATCAGGATGATTCCGTTTGAAATCAGCTCTGGCATCTCGGCGCCATCGCTTATCGCGTTGACGAGGTTGGCAATTCTGAACGGTATGTAGCATTCGAGAAGTACTTCGCAGCTTACGAGTATCGGAGTAAGAATCGTTTGCTTCTTGAACTCGCGTATACACTTGGCAAATGTTTTTAACATACTGTTTCTTAGTTAACTCCTTTCAAAAGTTCGACACGGTCTATTGCAATAAGCCGTGTCGCGGATGAATTACTGTCCTATTTTCAGTTAGCACTATTATAGCACATTGTTGCAAAGATTTCAACATCATATCGCACGAAAATAAAGAACTTTTCGGGGCTCAGATTTGTGAATGATATGTTGGTGCCTTTCCACAAAAAAATTTTTCAGCTGGATGCAATAATTCCCACACCGAAAGTGTATTGCTTTATGAAGAGACATTCAAGTCTCTCTGAAAAAGAATAAAAATAAGATCTTGGAGGATCACAAAATGAAAAGAAATCACAATTTATCTAAAACCCTCTTCGCAGTCGCCCTCTGCGCTGTGATGACCACTTCCGGCTTTGCTATCACTGTTGTGGACGAAAACGGAGACAGAGTCTATTCAACAGATGTTGAAGGCATTGCCAACGACACTTTTGTAGACCTTATCGAATCATGGTCGGATGCTGACGGAAACACCGTTTATCCTGACTACTACGCCGGAGCCTACTTCGACGGCTCAGAGCTTGTCGTTCTCGTAACCGAGCTCACGGATGAAGTAAAGGCAGGGCTTTCCTCGATTATCGACCTTGAGGGAATAACCATCAAGGAAGCCACATACAGCTTTAACGAGCTTCTGGCCGCTAACGATGAAATAGTTTCCAAGATGGACCCCGATTCCGATGATCCCTTCATTGCAGCTATCTACGGCGTTGGAATCTATCAGAAAGAAAATGTTGTTCACGTTGACCTGAACATCGAAGACCCCGAGGTTGCAGCTATCGCTGAGGATGCGGAGCTACTCAAGGCTACCGTCAAGGAAAAGCTCACCGATTTCGAAGGCGTCTACATCGACGCCACCTATGGCGGAATCATGGCTCTTACTGAGGATACCACTGAGGCTCAGGATGCAGTCGAGACTGAGACTCCTGATACAGATGCAAACGCTGGAATCATGCTGATTGATGATGATCTCTATGATGACGAGGCTGAAGAAGCTTCGAATCCAGCCACTGGCGTGGCACTGGCACTCGTGCCGATGGCTGTGGCAGCAGCTGCTGCGGTGGCTTTGAAGAGACGGAAATAATTTTCAAATCTGTAGGGGCGGATATCATCCGCCCGAAAACTCCCGACAATCGGTAGCGGGCGGATAATATCCGCCCCTACATAATCGGCGCTGCCTCCCCTTAGGGGGAGGCTTTTTTGTGTTAATCGCATTGTGATATCGTCCACGATAATTTCACGTGGCTATCCAAAGAACTGCAACAATTTCAGCTATAGTGATTATATTGCCCCTTGTCGCAGGGAGCTGCGACGGATTGTCGGCGGGTCCGTTTTCGCCGAGAAAGGAACATTCATTTATGCTGAAAAAATTATTGGCACTCAGTATGGCTGTCGTGATGATTATGGCATTGGTGGGTTGCGGAAGCTCTACAAGAGAGATCGTCTATCTGACTCTTTCGACAGAAGATGCAACGGCTATCCTCGCTGCTGCCGGAATCACTCTTCCTGACGCTGAGGACACCGAAGCTGCGGGAACTACCGTCAAGTGGTTCTCATGGTATGATGGCTTCCACAACTACTCAGAGGACGAAATCATCAACACAGGCTATTACACCTTCACAGAAAAGTATGGCTGTGAAATCGAATGGATTGAGACTACTTATGAGGACTACTCAGACGACCTCGCAAACCTGATTCTGTCGTCGAATTCACCCGATTTCGCTCCGGCAGGAACTTCAAACACCGCTACCTTCCCCTACAGCTGTATGAAAGGCATGTATCAGACGGTTGACGACTATGTCGACTATACCGACCCTCTCTGGTCGGGAATGGCTGATGCTGCGGAGTATTTCGCCTTGGGAGACAACCACTATGCAATCGTAACCGACGTTACCTTCAAATCGGTAGTTCCCTATAACCGCAGAGTTATCGAAGAATATGGCTATGACGACCCGGCAGAGCTCTATTGGAACGGCGAATGGACATGGGACGTCTTCTATGAAATGTGTGTCGACTTCTCTGACCCTGATGAAGACAGATATGCCCTTGATGGCTGGTATTATGTAAACAGTATCGTCGAGGAATCGACAGGCAGTACTATTATCAAAAAGGATGAAGACGGCCACTTCTATGCAGATCTTGACGACCCGCTTATTGAGGCTGCTGAGAACCTGATCTATGACCTCGTCAAGAACGACTGCGTCTACCACGAGGGCTCCGACTACTGGGCAGGAAGAGACGACTTCACCTATGGTGCCGGCGTCAAGGAAGGGCTCTGCCTCTTCTGGATCTGCGACAAATCTGGATTTACTATGACCGTTGAGGAGATGAACCAGATCTGGGGCGACATCGAAGCTGGGGAAATCATGTTTGTTCCGCTTCCTCGTTATGATGACGGCGACGGAAACTACTACCTCAATGCTGTTCCTTCGGGATACATGATCTGCACAGGCGCTTCGAATCCTGAAGGTGCTGCACTCCTGGCTGCTTGCGAGAGATTCAAGATAATTGACCCGACAGTTATTGACATCGACCGAAAGCAGCTTCAGGAGACCTACCTCTGGACTGACGAGATGCTCGAAATGCTCGACGAGTGCAACCGCCTTGTACAAGAAAATACTATCATGTACTACACCGGCGACCTCGGCACAAGTCTTGATTCAGCCTACAACTCGTTCGACTGGGGCATCAACCGCAACGGTGGCAGCTACACCTGGGCTCAGCTCAAGGAGACCTACAGCGACCAGCTTGAATACTACATCGACGAGCTGAATGCGATGATTGATTCGTATCTGGATACGGGAGAGCTGATGGAGTAGCGAGGCCCGCCCCAACCATAGCAGTTGCCCTTCGGGCAACTGTGGAATTTCGGCTTCGCCGAAATTCCACCCCTCCACCACCGCCTTCGGCGGCGGTCCCCCTCCCCCCTTCGGGGGGAGGCTTTGGCTACCTCACTGCAACATC
>JAJBTZ010000046.1:0-7392 GCA_020860605.1 Ruminococcus sp.
AGACTGCATAATCCTATGAGATAAATCTTTATTTTTCACTTTCATTAAGTAAAAATTTTTTACTATAAGACAATTTTTCTTCTATCGTATTTTCTTTTTCGTTATTGTAATATTCAATACCGTCATAGAAAAAACGGCCCTGGTTATTATCTATATCTCTATTTTTTCCAGTGCCAATAACTATTACTTCATTTCCCTGCATTTGTATTGCCTTCGCCAAATACATAACATAGTTAGCACTTGCTGAACCATGAGGAAATTTGCTTGTTCTAAATATAAACACTCTGCTCAATCGGTACCACCTTGCCTCCTGAACTAATGCATGGACATCTGTCTTTATAGAGCAAACAACCTTCTTTTCAGATGCCATTGTTATTTTGGCTTACTTTATTTTGCTCTAAACACCAACATAGACTACTGCTTATACTCTGCTTACATTAATCCCTTCGGAACAAATCCCTTGTGTACACTTTCTCTTTCGCATCATCAAGCTCTGAATTATAGCGATTCGCAATAATTGCCTGCGACTGCTCCTTGAACTTTGCAAGGTCATTCACTACCACACTTCCGAAGAACGTGCTGCCGTCTTCAAGAGTCGGTTCATAGATAATCACAGTTGCGCCCTTAGCCTTGATGCGCTTCATGACGCCCTGAATTGAGGACTGACGGAAGTTATCTGAATTGCTCTTCATGGTCAGGCGATAAACGCCGACAACAACTTCTTTCTCCTTAGCTTCGTTCCGGCCGTCGTTTGCCTCATACGCACCGGCGAGTTCTAATACACGATTAGCAATGAAGTCTTTTCTCGTGCGGTTGGATTCAACGATTGCCTGAATCAGGTTTTCAGGGACGTCCTCGTAGTTGGCGAGAAGCTGTTTCGTATCTTTCGGAAGACAGTAGCCACCGTAACCGAAACTTGGGTTGTTATAGTGCGAGCCGATTCTCGGGTCGAGGCAAACTCCCTCAATGATTTGCTGGGTGTTCAAGCCTTTCATTTCGGCATAGGTGTCGAGCTCGTTGAAATAGCTGACCCTTAGTGCCAAGTATGTATTAGCAAACAACTTTACTGCCTCTGCCTCAGTGAAGCCCATAATGAGCGTGTCGATATTCTCTTTGATTGCGCCTTCCTGAAGCAAACCTGCGAATGTGTTCGCTGCTTTAACCAGACGAGCGTTCTCTACGTCAGTACCGACAATTATTCTGCTCGGATAAAGGTTGTCGTACAGAGCCTTGCTCTCCCGTAAGAACTCCGGGCTGAAAATGATATTGTCGCAGTGGAATTTTTCTCTGATGCTTACTGTGTAGCCGACTGGAATCGTAGACTTGATTACCATGATGGCGTTAGGATTATTTTCGATGACAAGTTTGATTACGTCCTCGACTGCGCTTGTGTCAAAGAAATTCTTTTTGCTGTCATAGTTGGTCGGGGCAGCGATTATGACGAAATCGGCGTTCTTGTAGGCTGATGCACCGTCCAGTGTTGCCGTCAGGTCGAGGTCTTTTTCTGCTAAATACTTTTCTATGTATTCGTCCTGAATCGGGGACTTTCTTTTGTTTATGAGGTCGACTTTTTCAGGGATGGTGTCAACGGCTGTGACCTTATTATGCTGGGAAAGAAGTGTTGCAATTGAAAGTCCAACATAGCCCGTTCCGGCGACCGCTATATTTAATCCACTCATGATTTGTTATCTCCTGACATATAAAATTCTTTATACCACTCAGCAAACTTTCTGAGACCGTCTCTCAGGCTCGCACTCGGCTTATATCCGAAGTCTCTTTCAAGTGCGCTGGTATCCGCATAAGTTACAGGTACATCTCCCGGTTGCATCGGGACAAGTTCCTTATGGCTCTCGAAGTCGTAATCCGCGTCAAGCACACCAGCACGGATCAACTCCTGCTGAAGGATGTCCACAAAGTCCAGGAGATTTTCCGGGCTATTGTTTCCAATGTTATAGAGTGCATACGGCGGAATCGGCAAGCCGTCCTCGCCAGTCGCTCTGTCGGGAGCTTTCTGCATCACACGAACCACGCCCTCAACAATGTCGTCTATGTAGGTGAAGTCGCGCTTGCAGTTGCCATAGTTGAAGATTTGAATCTTCTTGCCTGCACGAAGCTTGTCCGTGAAGCCGAAATACGCCATATCCGGGCGACCTGCCGGTCCATAAACCGTGAAGAATCGGAGACCTGTGGACGGTATGTCGTAGAGCTTGCTGTAGGCATGAGCCATCAGTTCATTGCTCTTCTTTGTCGCCGCATAAAGGCTCACCGGGTTGTCCACCTTGTCATCGGTGCTGTATGGGACTTTTTTGTTACTGCCATAGACACTCGAACTTGACGCATAGACCAGATGCTCAACAGGATTGTGTCGGCAAGCCTCCAAGATATTGAAGAAGCCGACCAGATTGGATTCCACATACGCGTCTGGATTCGTAATCGAGTAGCGGACGCCAGCTTGCGCCGCAAGATTCACGACAATCTGAGGCTTGTACTGCTCAAAAAACGAAGTAGTCAAAGCCTTGTCGGCGATGTTGCCCTTGATGAATGTAAAATTGGCATATTGGTTTAGCTTTGCGAGACGGTACTCTTTGATTGAGACGTCGTAATAGTCGTTCATGTTGTCGATGCCGATGACTTTTACGCCTGCTACTTCGTCGAGCAGCCGTTGTGCAAGGCTTGCACCGATGAAGCCGGAGGAACCGGTTACTAGGATGGTTTTGTTTTTTAAGTCTACATTCATTCCAAATGCCCCAATCTTTATGCTTTTCTTTTTCTTCCCAAAACCCACGGGAACCATCTGTTTATGATCATTGCAGGAATAATCAGTATCAATGACAGCACAAACGTGATAACAACCGCAATAATAGATGATGCGATTACATTTTCAAGAAGCTCGCTGTAAAGAGAGAACTTTCCGAGCACCGCTTCAATCACCGCATACACTTTTCCATGCAATCCGAAGTACGTCAGTGTATTAGCTCCAACAAAACTGATATATCTGTTGGTCTTTATAACCTTGCATATTGACACGATTGCGAGTATGCCGAGTATACTTCTGAGGTACGAGATCGGAATCGACCAGTACCCCCCACGCTAGGCATGTACACCACAATCAGATATACAATCCACAAGACTACTCTGTTAAGAACAGTATTAAGTCTGTCGAAGCTTTCTTCTGCATATGCTCTGAAATAATATCCGAGCACCATCCAGAGCATGGCTTGGAATATATATTCCAGATGCCAAGGAAGTGCTGTGCTTCCCCACAGGAAAATTTCTGGATTCATCAGATTGCTGTACAGAACGCTGATTAATGAAAGAACCGCTGATAAAACACACGCATGCACTGGCTTATTCCACTTAATAACGAAATAAAATGGAATAAATGCCACAAACAACGCTGCTACAAACCAGACTCCATCTCCTGAACCTCTGATTTGCAGGACGTTCCAGAATAATTCTGAAAGCGTGTTTCTATCCTCGCGGAATGAGACAACCGCTGACAGCAAAATATTGAAATTGCTGAATATAAACCACGGTACCAGCAGACCCTTTACTTTCTTTATGAAATGCTCTCTAAATGTGGCAGGCTGTCTGTACACATAGCCGGAAAGAAAGAAGAATACTGTCAGAAAGAATGGATGATAGAATGTATCCAATATTTCTGAACCACTTTCCAGATGTGAAAGCATAACGAACATTATGCAGATGAACTTGCCAGTGTCTACCCATTCAATTCTTTTTGAAGTTGCCATCTTTCACTATCCCTTAAGCTTTTTCTATATAAATCTTCCGTTTCTCCTGCCACGTTATCCCATGAATACTTCTTACAGATGAAATCCGTAGCGTTTCGCTTGTATTCCTGAACCGTGTCTGAATCATCACAAAGCATCTGCAATTTCTCTCTTAGGTCGCTCACGTCGCTTTTCTTGAACACTACTGCTTTGTCCTCAACAACTTCTGCACACTCAGCGATGTCGCTTACTACGCAACAGTTGCCGTAGCTCATTGCTTCCAGTAGGCTGAGTGGCATACCTTCAAGATCGGACGGGAGAGTGTATATGTAGGCGTTGCTGTAGAGCTCTTCTCTCATTCTTCCAGCGACGAAGCCCGTAAAGATTACTTTGTCTCCGGCGAGTTCTTTGATTTCTTGCGTGAACTCATCTGTATCGGATGAGCCACCAGCAATGACCAGCTTCTTGTCAGTGTTCAACCCCTTATACGCTTCTACCAAATATCTGAGACCTTTTTCCGGGACAATTCGTCCAAGGAAGAGGATGTAACTATCTTTCTCCAAACCAAACTTTTCTGTTATCTCTTTGGCTCCTACCGTCGGATGCCTGCTGACGCCGTTCGGAATGAAAACGGTTTCTCTACCGTAGGTCTCTTTGAAATAGTCCTGAACGCCTTTACTGAGCACGATAATCTCTGAAGCGTACCTAACTGCCATCTTTTCGCCGGCTTTTATGTATTTGGCACCGAAACCAGATTTCCACTTAGCACGGGCGAAGTCGAGACCGTGAATAGTCGCAACGCACTTTTTTCCGAACAGATGCGGAATCCACATCCAGAAGCAGGGTCCTTCGGCATGGAAATGAATCACGTCATAGCCGCCGAATGTCGCTCTGACAGTGGCAAAAAAACTACTCGTCATAGCCGCAAGCCCTTTTTTCTTGATGGTCGGGACAGATTTCATCTTGACGCCCTTGTATTCTTTCAGACCGCCATTGTCACAGCCTGTCCGATTGTAGCAGGTCACTTCACAGCCCATTTCAACCAAGCGTGTTGATAGTTCTTCAACAACCACTTCAACACCTCCGCGAGAGCAATCTCTTGCGGGCATTGTTTTGTGACCGAGCATTGCAATCTTAAGTTTGCTGTTATTGTTACTCTTCATACTTCAATCAATTACCCTTCCACTGGGTTATATAATCCCATACTTTTTCAACAGTGCAAGTCTGTCCTCTGCTATCTCATAGCTCTTGTCTATTTCTGTTAAGTTCTTTGAAGATGTTTCCCCACGCAAATAGCGGATAACTCTTTTTACCCATTCTGTTGGGAGCAACCATGGCTTATCGCTGAGATATGAATCGCATCTTTCAGTATTACAAGGAAGGTTTCTTCTGCTTTGTTCAACTGATTCCCTCCGTTTTGTCTGTACAAAATTTTTGTTGAGACGCATAGAACTCAAGTGCACTCTGAACCTCGCAACAAAATTTTTACGAGTACGTTTAGCTTAAAAAAGCAAAAAAATAAGCCCTCCGAAGAGGGCATTGGTATCGTGATTAGATTTTGTTAAGTGTCTTTTGGATGTTTGTTACCACACTTTCACTTTTCGTAGGTCTCTTCTACAGTTCCATCGCTGTAGTAGGTGTTTATTCTGCTCCACCTATTGCTTTGTGTAGTCACAACGGTAATCCTATCTGGAGAAATAGATATTGTTGCTGATTCTCCTTTCTCGTTTTCGCCACAAAACAGTTCAGATGAATTACCATAGGTCTTCATGATATTCTGCATTTCTTTCAAATTATTTGGATTGAATGTTATTTTGTTCATTATCTACTGTTCCTTTCATCTCAGGTTATGCCTGTTCAGCATAACCACATTACCGACTTTTAAGGAAAATAGCCAGTCAATTATGAGGAATAAGGTATACAAACTTTTAAGGGGTATGCGGTAAGGGATTGTAGGATTTGTAGCCTCTTACGCAAAAAAGCCCAATAGGCGCTCTTCCAAGCTGTGAGATTATCACAGTTAAAAGCACCTACTGGGCTGTTGTGTTTAACTTTCTATCTTCTCTTCGCCGAGACCGCCGCAAGTGCGGCTATCACCATCGGAAGAATCGAGAATGCAATTCCAGTTGTCGGGTTGGTTTCTGGCTCGGAAGCTTCGGAGGGTTCCTCCTCATTGTCGTCTTCCGTATCAGTATTGGTGTCCTCAATCGGATCAATTATCTCAACAGTTTCCTCGGCAATGTTGGCTGTGGTCTCGACCAAATTATCAATCGCCGTGTTGATTGCGTCGGCATAGGCGTTGACGGTCAGCTGGTTGATTGCTTTCAGATTCCAATTAACGGCGTTGATTGCCTCGGTTACAGCTGAGAAGTTCTCGTAATCGTTCGGATCAAGAGCGCTCGCTCTTGCAATAGCATCATTGACTGACGAGTAGTTCGCAGAGATTCTCAGAAGGAGATCCAGGATTGTTGAGTTGCTGCCGGATGAAGACACATTTGCCACAGAGAGCACCACATACGGCGAGAAGCTGTCTGTTTCAAACTCAATCGTAGTAGTTGTGCCACTGGTCGTGACGGTGTAAGTAACTGTCTCCCACTCAGGATAAGTTCCTGTGTAGTGAAGGACATAGATGGTGCTCTCGGAGAGATCAGAACCAGTGAACTTCATCGTGACAGCACTTGTGCCTTGACCACTGTAGTCAACATCACCATAGAAGAGCACTGAAACCTTTTCTATGACTGTTTTGTTTTCTTTTGTGGTGGTAATATTGAAGCTCGAGGTATTGCTGATAAGATCATCTTCCTGGCTCGAATTGTAGAGTGTGAAGTTGAGTGCATCTACTGCTATATGTCCGACCAGATGTGGCTCAGCAGTACCCTCAACAACTTCAGAAATAATCACTGATCCGCTATTGTCATTCGAAACTGTAACTTCAACTGAAGTCACCAATCCTGACGAGAGGACTTCCGCAAATATTGTGTCTCCAGATGAAACGGTTACACTCGATGAATTGCTTTCCGTACCAGTTTTTGCTCCGCAAGTCGTGCATACGCCATTGCTATCGAAGCTATGCCCGATTGCTGGGATTACATTGCCGACGGTTATCGTCTCACCACAAACGGTGCATATCTCATCGCCAGTGTAGCCGTCCTCGGTGCAAGTGGCATCCTTGGCGTTTCGGATTTCGGTGGTGTGACCGGTTGCAGGGATTACTACCTCGTAGGTGTCGGTGTACTCTGTCTCGTTGAATGTTACAACTGCGGTGTAGACAGTCTTGCCATCCTCGGTGCAGGTAGCATTGGTTGTAGTACTTGCGACATCAGCTTCAGTTGTGTACGAACCGTCGCATCCATCAACAGTGCAGTTGAATGCAGCTGTTGCAGTGTAGGCTTCCTCATCCCAGGTGAATTCAGGATCACCATAGGTGTGACCAAGGGCATCGATATCCTGAACATCGAGGGTCTGGGTTTGTGCCCAGTCAGCATCGAATGTTGCTGTGTAGGTCGTTGTGCCCTTTTCGGTGCAGGTAGGTGCAACGGTTTCAGTGCCGGAGGTTGTGACTGTCTCGCTCTCGTTGTGAGTGCTGTCGCGACCGCAGACATGAGTTGCGGTGCAGGACTTGCCGTCCGTGCTCCAGGTGTACTCTACTGACCAATCATGT
>JAJBTZ010000046.1:7492-31207 GCA_020860605.1 Ruminococcus sp.
GATGAACCGTCTTCGCTCCAGCTGTACTCTACTGACCAGTCGTGATCGGTGGCTGGGAGCACTTCGGTGGTGGTTGTTGTGCAGGTTTTACCCTGGAATGTGACCGTTGCGGTGTAGACGGTCTTGCCGTCCTCCTCGCAGGTCGCGGCGGTTGTAGCGGAAGTTATCTCCGCAGTTACTACCTCGACATGAGTGCTGTCGTTTCCGCAAGTGAAGGTCGCGGTAGCAGAGGTGTAGCCGTCCCAAGTCCACTCGGGCTCGCCATAATCATGACCGGTAGCCTCTGTCTCATCAGCAGTGTAGCTGTCGCCGCAGATTGAGCAGGTATAGGTTGTATATCCGCTCTCGGTGCAAGTCGGGTCGGTTACGACTGCCTCGTAAGAGTGTCCAGTAGCCGGAATGGTTACGGTCTCTCTTGAGAGCTCCTCGCGACAGACTGAGCAGTAAACGACTGAATCGTATGAGCCGTCCTCAGTGCAGGTTGCTCCTACTCTGTTCTCTTCAACTGCTTCTGCCTCGGTATGACCGATTGCAGGGATTGTCACTGTTGTCGAAACTTCAAATGTCTGACCGTTGTATGCTGCGATGGCAGTGTAAACGGTGCTTCCGTCAGCCGTACAGGTAGCGTTGGTTGTATCGGAGGTCACGTCCGTTACGGTGACACTCTGAGTATGCGTTGTATACGTTCCCGCAACTAACCCAACAGTCACCGATGAATAATCGGTAGCCCAGGTTACAGAATCAACCTCGTAGGTAAGAGGAGTGAGGATTCGGACGGCGGTGATACCTGATGTCATGGTCTCAAAGTCGCCTACGAGCAAGGAGTTGATATTATCAGCTGTTACTTCGTAGCCGTCATTTGCCGCGTATTCTGCAATATCGTCCAGTCTGATATATGCGGTATTGCCATTGATAGTTACTCCAGTGTATACGATATGGTAGTCTTCCACGAGCTGAAGCCATACGCCAAGAGAATCGAAATCTTCTTCAGCCTCAACCAGAATCAGAGAACTGTCATCAAGGTGAGAAACTACTGCTTCCTTGAAGCTCTGCGAAATAGTCCACCAATCGGTGTACAGGCAGGTTGACCAACCGATTACATTGTTGTTTTCATACCAGATAGCAGTTGGGTTAGTGGTGGTAGTGTCCCAAGTGATTTCGTACTCAACGCCATCAATTGTGACAGTCTCGCCAACACTGGACTCCTCAGCTGTGTAAGTGTCAAGTGTATCAATAGATATGGATGAAATTGAATACTCGCCATCATATGACCACAGGTAGTAGTATCCGCTTGTAAGTCCAGTAGCCTCAACAGCTGCCTGAATGTCCGCCAAGGATACAGAAACTGTTCCAGTTCCGTTGTCCACCAAGCGTATTACATCCTGATAAACAGTGGAGTCATAATCATAGTTCACATCGCCATATGCTACTACAGCTACTGTTTCACCCTCATGATCATCCTTAGCCTCATAATTAATTGTGAGGTATAGATTCTCATCAGTGAAGTCAACATACTGGTTGTAGAATATAGGCGAACCGAAATCCCAAACATAAATCCAGTCGGTGCCAGTGGTTTCAGTAACTATTGTTGTAAGGTCGCTCTGCAAAACAGTTTCAGCTTTGAGAGTTACGTCGGTAGCGGGCATGGTAAAGGTGTAGCAAGCATCATCCATGGTCATGTAATTCCTGGTGAGCTCAACTTCGTTGCCCTCAGCGTCGGTAGCAGTGATGCTTCTAAGGATATAGCCATCTGCAACATCGACAAAGAAAGTAATTGTCTTGCCTTCCTTGCGGTAGCCGTTGACATCTACGCTTGTAATACCTTCGCATTCCTCAACATTTACTTCAAGAAGGTCGCCGGAGGTTACGATGGCATAGCCCATGGTAGTCCAATCTAAAGTACCCGCATAGGTGAAATACTCTCCCTCATAGCCCAGTTGACCCGCTACTTGAGCAAGCTCAGCAAGAGAGATATAGGTGCGTCCGCTTTCATTTATTGGAATATCGCAAAGCCAGTTCCAATAGTCACCAACGCCGTAACCGATAGAGCCCAAATTATTATCATCAACTGAGCTATAGTCATAGATGAAGCAAAGATAGAGCTCATCGTCTGCATAATCTGTATATTCGTTATCAAGGATTCCATCATAGGTCAGGTTGTAGCTATAGCCGTTGTTATACCAACTTACAACCTCGGTGAGCTCGCTGTCGGGGATGACAGTTACCTCGATGGTCACGTCTGCGTCAGGCATGGTGAATGAATACTCATGATCGCCGCAGTCAAGGATGGTGAGCTCAATTTCGTTGCCATTTGCATCCGTTGCAACTACGCTTCCAAGAGCGTAACCAGCATCAGGAGTGATGGTAACAGTGATTGTGCTTCCTTCATTCGGAAGACCGTACACGGAAACGTCAGCACCATTACCAGAAACGATGTTTCCCACAACCTCAGTGTTTACTGAGTAATCGGCAGAAACGAGCGTGAAGTCCTCATTGCTTGCATACTCGTCGTCATAAACCCACCAGACGATGATGACGCCGTAGGTGTCGATGTTACAGCCAGCGTCTGAGGCAAGGGCTGCTATATCGGCAAGAGAAATCGCAAAGGTACCGTTTGACGAATAGTAGCTCGAGATTTCGCAGAGCTGAATCCACTCGCCGGTGTCGGAAACAGCAAAGATTCCTCCGGGGCTCCAGTCGCCGTAGTTGTCGACGTTCCCGTCAGACTCGAACATCAGGTCGTAGGAAATTACGAGATATGTATCAGAATCGGTGAAGTCGACCTGGTCGATAAAGGATATTTCATCGCAATCGGTGATATAGAATGCACCATCGATGAAGCCATCAATCGCCTTGAAGCTGGTAGCAGTGATCGTTACGGAGCTGTCAGGCATTGTCAAGGAGTAGGCATAAGCGGTACTCGGCTTATAATTCATTACTGACAAGCCGGAGTAAACTTCTGTGAGAGGTACGGTATCGCCATTTTCATCAACAGCAGTTATCTCGCCGTCAAGCTCGTAGCCTCTGTTGACGAACACATAGAAGATGACCTCGTCGCCCTCATTTGCAGAAGTGACGCCATCAACAAGGTATACCGCGTCTGAATCGTAAGCATAGTTGACATCAAGCGTTCCGACGGTGACAGCCACCCAGATGTCGTATGCCGGCATGGTTATTGACCATACGCCAGTGTCCTCGTAATAAGTAATACCGAGCGAGTTGGTGTTGCCGTCATCGTCCTGATACCAGGCTCTGACTTCGGAAACCTTGTAGCCTTCGGCAGTATCGATGGTTATGGTGACCTCGTCACCCTCATAAGCATATTCAGCGCTCGTGGTGACGGTGAATCTTCCATCAGAGTCAGTGGGGATATCTACATGATAAAGCTGAGTCGCCTTGATGATAACGGTGGTGTAGTAGTATTCGGATTCAACATAGGTGTCGCCGTCGCCGACACTGGCTTTACGTGCAAGTGTAAAGCTACCGTCAGTACCATCGGGATCGTCTTCAGTTCCAGCAACAGGAGCAACATAGGAGTCAACTATATATAAATGCTCAATAGATGCTTCCTCGCCAAAAGAAGTCCACCAATTTGTCCTTATCTCCTCAGCGTTCGGAGCGAGACCGTTGTCGTAGACATACTTGAAGTAGTTCCAATATCCACTCTCATCGTAGTCCTCATCTGCATCGGTCTGATTGATGTAGATAACTTCGTCGGTGTCCATAAGAGATGAGAGATAATCTATCAATTCCTGATTAGCCGCTAAAATAGTGGCGGTCGGGATGTAGACTGAGACGCTGGTGATAGTGTAGGTGGGGTCGGCGTCAGAGTTCGAGACGAACACATCGGGAGACATGCCGCGAGAGGCGAGTGCGTTATAAACGGTCGAGCCTTTATAAACTACCATGTCACCGTTGTCAAATGTGCAGGAAATATCCGCACTTGACGTTCCCGAGCCAAGACCCAATGTCGACCAGTCGCTTGAATCCTGGAAGAAGAAGTTGTCATAGCTGGAGCTGTAGTCGGTCGAATCTCTGGTTATTACCAGAATTGCGCCGTCATACGCCAGGGCGTCAGCCCAAGAACCATCGGTGAAGGAGTATGAATTCCATACGCCAGATGTGAGATTAACTTCCTCAGTGCTCCAAAGAGTGTAAGATGAAAGATCGAATTCTTCGTCAACCACAACACTGCCCTCGACAACCTGAATAGAGGTGATGACGGTGTCACAATCTGTGGTCTTGTTGGCCAAAATCTTCCAGACTGAGTCGCCGTCCTCAACGACCGCATCGGCATATGCAGACAATACTGCGCCGGAAAGGGTTGAGGTGTAAGTGCCGTCGCCGTTGTCAGTAACGGTCATGTTCAGGGAATCAGTGCCCGAATAATCGCTTGCTTTCTGGATGAAGATCTGATCATTTCCGCTTCCGGTGGAGGTTATCTCAATAACAGCATCGTCACAAGCGATAGCCTTGAGGAAGCCGTCCAAATCAGCGGAAACGCCATCGGCATACTCTCCGACTTCACCCTCATACGCCTCAGTGCAGTAGATGATTCCATACCACCACTGCATGCCGGAAATGGTCAAAGTATTCTGAGCCACAGCCTCGTCAACCCAGGGAAGGGTGACTACAGTCGGCTCATCTTCCTCGTCGCCAGTTTCGCCGCCGGAAGAAGCGGTGCTTTCGACGATCTTTATGCTTGAAAGTGTTGCGCTTCCTCCAGTAGCTACAACCAAGCCGAAGAGGTCGCCCCAATCGGAAGAGCTGGTGGGAACAACAGGCGAGCCTTCATAGCCCTCGAAGGTTGCGCTTCCTAAAGCCGCAATAGCTGCCGCACAGTCAAAGTAGCTGGTGTAGGTTCCGTCGCCGTTATCAACCACGGAATCAGCAGCAATGTTAACGCTCTGGTAACCGAAGTTACTACCAGTCTGCAGATAGATACTGAGATCAGACGCAGTGGAAGTAATCTCAAGGCGGGCATTCTCAGCGAGCATCGCCTCAACGAAGCCAGACCAGAGGTCAAGGTTATCTTCATACCACGACTCAGAGCTGTTCACCTGGATAATAGTCGTCCAGCCGCCTATTTCAAGCCCATCAATAGCAACCTGATAGAAGGTAACAGGATCCCAGTTGCTGACATAGTCAGTAGAAGTGAGCTCCCAGGGAAGAACGGTAGATGTTGAAGTAGTCGTGGGAACGTAAACAGAGACGTTCGTAATAGTGTAGGTCTGAGAGCTCGTGTTACTGATGAACTGAGCCGCACCGCCGTTGTAGAATCCAGCCGCGACAAGAGCATTATAGATGGTCGTGCCATCGTAGACTACCGTGACGCCATTATCGAATTCACAGTCAATGACAGTGGCAGTGCCTGTTTCATCAGCCGCCTTGGATATAGCAGTTCCAAGGTTAAGCCAATCGCCCATCTCATACCACGCGTCGACCAAGCCGAACTTATCATAGTTCGTCTCGGTGACAGAGGTGCTTCTTGTTACCACAAAGATAGAGCCCTCGGTCGCCATAGCATCGACTATCGCAGTATCAGAGAAGGTGTACGAACTAAAATTACTTGCTGCAAGGTTGATGTCCGCGGAGTAAGAAAGCGTGTAGCCGGACAAATCATACTCGCCAGTGTCGCCGGTATCGCCAGTCTCACCTGAACCACCCTCATCCAGAGTTGCTATGAAGTCCTGAATATCACTATATGAAACTCCGTCGAAGGAGTTCAGGGTGGCAGAGAACTTGACATTGTAGATGGCGGGGATGTATTCCTCCGCGACCTGCTGGAGCGTCAGCCCTGTTTGCTCCATAATAGGTGTGAGCAGGTCAATATCATAGCTCGTGCCGCCGGTGTAGCCGCTGTACTGAATGAACTGGAAGACAGTTTCAACAGTTGCGCCGCTTACCGTGACATCGTTGTAGCCAGTGGCGGCGATGACGATGTCAGAATAGGTGAAGTTGTAGGTGTGTTCTTCGCCGGTGTAACCGACTTCCTTATCACTTTCGGAGAGATAACCTCCGTCGGTGATGCTAAGGCAGAAGCTCGGATTGACAGTCCACTCACTCGTGTTGTCAGAAGTGAGAATACTGTCGTAGGTATCTCCGAACCAGTCTTCATCAACGGAGACTGTTCCGCCAAGGGTTGTGGAGTTCCATCCACAGCCGTTCCAGTTCCAGCTCACGTGATCCTGCATAAAGGAATTCACGCTGAGAGGAACGTTCAAGAGCTCCTGATAGTTGTCCGCGGTGACTTCCACACTGTCAGCCGCAAACATGCCGGTCGGCATGAGTGTCATTACCATGAGAACACTCAGGGTGATCGCCAGTATCCTCTTGCCAAGAGATTTTGACATAAAAATTCCTCCTTATATAGTTTTTTGGCTACATCGGAGGAAAAAATATAGAAAAGCCCTCCGAAACACCAAATTAAGTGTCGGAGGTTGAAAAAGTGGGCAGAAACTACTACCCCCCCACACAAAATCTGAGAATACAACTCTCAAACCTATAACAAGTGTATCACATTATTTTGGCGTTGTCAACAGGATTTTTCAGAATTTTTTCGTTTATTAAGAACTTCGAGTATGCGACTCGTTCAGTTCGTAGTCTTCATCCATTCGGGAGGCTATCTCATACTGAATCTGCACGAAATCATAGTATTTTCTCTGACTTTGTATAAAAATAAAAACAGCCCAGTAGGTTGTTTCCATATGCTGAGATAGAAAACACCTACTGGGCTGCTACTGTTATGCTTTTATATATTTCTGCTTAGGGCTATTCGGCTTATCTGGCACGGTGCGTTTCAGTATGCCTTGCTGAAGTAATGGCTTCAGAATATTCTCCCTGAAGTAATAATCAGACCTGATGGCGCAGAATTCCATCATTTCTGACTTAGTTCTTTCCTCTGTGCAGAACGCAATCAACGCATTGGCTTTATCAGCATCAAGCTTGATTGTCAGCGGTGAGACTCCGCCACTAGCTCCGCCACTAACTCCGTCACTAACTCCGTCACTGGAAATGGGATTTTCTGCGCCCACGGTTGCTGTTGCTGCTTCATTCAAAGGAATTATCATTCGGAAAACGTCGCCTTCGATGAACTCTGGGACTCCGCCTGAATAAAGTGCGGTATACTTGTATGTGTTCTTCATGCCGGATCCAAGCTCATCAGCCAAGCCAATCTCACGGAAAACACTCGATATAACAGGGTTCTTAGGATAAGGGCTAAATGCCTTCACATTTAAGGCACCGAACCCATGAGAACGGTTTGCGTTTTCAGTATAAATGCGGTCTTTCTCAATTATGAACTTTGCGACATACGCGTTTGAATAATCACGGTGTGCAAGCAGGTTTGAGACAATCTCTCTGAGGATTTTATCCCTCGCACTTATGCTCACTATGCCGTCCATCGAAAACATATCGTTCAGGTGCTTTCGTCCGAAAGCCATAAGTCTGTCATAGCTATCTAACAGGTTAGTCACAATGACATCTCGATCATCATATCTGTCGGTATTAAAGACGCGGAAAATGGCATCGGTTTTGTGGTGTGCAAGGATAGATACAATCAGGTTGTCCGAGCCAAAAAGCAAGATTGATGCAAGCGTCAAGCCTTCCTTCCCTGTTTCCGGGTCTGTAAGAATAAGCTTCGCACTACGCAATAGCTCTTCATCGTTCATGTCCATCCACGGGTGATGCTCTGTTCGCACCCTCGTCATTCGCCTTGCACGTTCAATCAGATCGCTTCTCAAATCGGAGACTTTAAGTGCCGGAAAAACTGTGTTCACGTAGTAGGTGTTCTGTTTGCGAGCATAAAGCTGATACACCAAGTGCTGGTTATCTGTGATGTCAATATCCGAGTCGTTATTTCTGTCGAATATTCGTCCTCCGCACCTGATAACGCTCAGGCTCTCAGGAACATGGATATGGATAATTGTCCTACCGTCAATATCGTATGGCTCTGGAATCAGATACAGTGGCGGATTAATCTTATTGCCATTGTTTACCGTGTTGACAAAGTCCTTCTTCATGTTCTCAATCTTATCAGGCTGAACGCCAATGATAGAACCATCTGAACTTTTCAAGAGACAACATTATTGTGTAATCATACAGTCTGAAAAGCACTTAATAAACCTTTTCGCCAAATCTCCCATCCGAGCATATACCTCATTTGCAAGAAACTCCTGCTTCTTCTCAGCGTTGTTGCTAATCTTCACAAACTGCAGCACTCCGCCCAAGTCTTCAGACAGTTCAGCCATCGTTCCATCACTGATTTCTGCAGGCTCTATCATATAGAAGATGTAATCATATGGAGAATCATTTGCCGTCTCACGAAGATGGTAATGTTCTGGGCTTAGATACAGTACAACAGTATAACACGGCAACAGCCCGCCATTATTCATGCAATTCCACGTTTCTATCTCTGTCGCATACAATCCGCTTTCAAATAAACACAACTTTATAGGCAGCACATTGCTAATTTCTGTTTCAATCAACAGCGCACAATAGAACTTTTCCGTCTTCATTAAAAACAAGTTTCTGTATATATGCTGAAACTTTTCCAGAGTCAGCTTACTACCGTAATCTATGAGCTTATTGAAGATAAGTGTCTTGTCTACTGGAGACAGTTCTGACGGATTCAATTCCACATTTAATACAAAGCGATTGAAAAGCTCCGCAATCACCTCTGGCTGCCCAAAATAATCTCTGATAGCGTTATCTAAATCGTTCATTGCGGTCACCTCTGCCCTATTTTACTTCTTTTTCGACAAATTAGCTATGAGGTTTGCTTTACATGAATCGAAAATTGTGAATTAAACTTCACAATATCTCCAATGCCAGCTCTGCTTGCTATAATAGAATGCTTGTGCAGGGCATGAATTAAAGGAGGCAAATCATGATTACATATTATGCTACATTTGGACAACGTATTGGTTATCTACGGAAGCAGAAAGGAATCTCGCAGGAAGAGCTTGCGGAAAAGGTAAATCTTTCGAGAGAGTTTATCAGTATGGTTGAAAATAACAAGATGGGGCTCGGTGTAGATTCGCTCGTAAACATTGCGAACTCACTCGAAGTTTCTGCTGATGATATTCTTGTAGATTGTTTGGAGTATTCAACTTCCACTGCGGATAGTGAGTTGCATCGGTTGCTACTGGATTGCAATGAGACTGAAGAGTACATTCTCACGCAAACGGCAAAAGTGCTGAAGGAGATTCTTTCAGCACAGGGTATCTGACACATAAGAATATAGGACAACGACCTGCATAAGACATAACCGCACTTGAGACTTACGTCTAAGTGCGGTTGTGGTTTATATGGAAAATAGCCTGGTGGGAATTCATATTATGGCGTGAGACGTGCCAGCCGGACTAATTCTCTATGTCTTCTTCATGCCGGAACCAAGCTCATCAGCCAAGCCTACTATTGCTCACTTTCGAACAACATATCGTTGCTTACTACTATTCGGTTTTTCTGGAATTGTGCGTTCTAAAATTTTAAGACACAGCAGATGTTCCATCTCAGACTTTATACTCTTTACCGATTTAAGCTCAAGATGTTCTGCAATCTCAGCCTTACGACGAGGAGAAGAACAAAACTCAATGATTTTCAATTCCATTTCCGATAAACCCGCATCATTATACTTGGGAACGACTTGGGTATCGACTTGGGTATCGACTTGGGTATCGACTTGGGTATTACTTCCCAAGTCTGAGTTGCCACGCCTATAGAACACTACGCAAAATCCATATGGCTTTTTCTGAAATTCAAATCTGCAATTAGCCTCTGTGCAATAATCGCTTATGCGTTTCAGCCCAGTTGCGAACGTCTCCATATCTTTTGAGAAGTACAGAGTTTTGCAAATCAAAGGATTCCGACGAATAGGTCTCTCGTTTCCGCTGACAAACTGTTCCGGCGAAACCTGTTCAGGAAACGCTCCATAATTGTAAATTTCAATTCTGCTTTTGAATACAGCAACCTCAACACTTTGCGATGCTTCTATAACTCTGTGTCCGAACGCATTGATTATAGCTTCACGAATTGCTGCAACGGGTACCTCCGGGATTTCTTCACGAGTAAGACCTTTGATTTCTGCTCGCCAATCCATTGCATCAAGAATGTATTTTTCGGCTTTATCCGCCAAGTCTATTATCGAACCAGTGTACCGACGTATATCATTAAAAGTAAGCCGTTCATCAGTTGCAAACTTTGCCATCTGAAGCTCGTTTATGCCTGTATCGCAAAAAAAGAGCCGCACCTGCATTCAGCAGATATTTTCCGTTCATCAAATCTAACTTTTTCAGAACCGCCTCTTTATCTTTCGTTTCAAATGTGATTCTGCCAGCCTTTTTTGCCTTAATCAGATGCTTCTGGAAAGACTCCTCGTCAATATCTTCTATGGTATATGCAGATGTCTGGCTTTCCCATGACTTTCTCTTGTCGTCCCTGTGGCGGAGCATATCATCATATAAATCCTGATCCATCACCAGGTCTTCGTCCGACACCCGAATACGAGGCACATTATATGCTAAATAGGGCTGTCGTTCGCCTTGAAATTTGACATACACTGTCTTGCAATCGTCGAATTCTTTTACAGAAATTTCGGGATATATCGGAGGTTTTATATGATTTCCTATAGCCTGACTGACTGTTCTTAAGGTTGACTCTCCTATTTCCTGCCCTATCACAGTACCATCATTTCTGACGCCAAAATATAGCTCGCCTGTGCCGTGCTTATTGAGGATTGAGACAATTGATATGATGCCTTCCTTTAGTTCTCCTATTGACTTTTTATATTCGACCTGCTCAGTTTTCGGTCCTAAGTTAATAAGTGCCATAGCAACGTCTCCTTTTCATGCTGTGCACCTCATCACATCATAAATAAGGTGCAAAAACCTATACATACTTAGTTTAGCACAAATCGGTCCTCTAATCAAGGCTTCTTTTAGCTTGTTTTGAGAACATTTTATTAGTAGCTTGCTTCTTATCTCTTTTCCCGTCTCCATTCTCATGATTTCAGAAAATTCAATTAGTTCTCAGCTCACCATTTCCTCCACATCAACCGCTTCACTCAACGCCTTCTCCACCAAATCCTCACACTTCCAAGTTATCTCCATACTCCACTTATCGTAGACAATAACCTTCTCCACAAATACATCTACCATCGTGCAGGTGAGATGGGTTTCATTCTCGAAAAGCCTCACATTTTCCATCAAGGAATCAAGCTCTGGCTTTCTCTGGTTTCTCGTTTTTCTGAGCTTAGATTCTTTCTCGTGAAGCTTGTTTAGCCCAGTGCGAATTGAATCAATCTCCGATGAGAGCTTTTCTTTTTCTGTAGCAAAGTCCTCCTTACTTATCTGACCGTCGCTATAGCTCTCGTACAGTTCCAGCTTCTTAGATTGCAGAGCTTTGAACTCAGCTTCGAGCTTTTCTGCCTCATCATTAAGAAGCCTCAAGCCGTGCCAACGCTTCTGCTCTGCCTCGTCTACATTTCCGCAAGCGGTCTCTAAAAGCATCATCCAGGACTTGAGCTGTGTGAAAACTCTTGCATTGAGGAACTCCTCTGGAAGGTGGTCATCGCAGCAACCAGCGTTCTTTCCAGTTTCTATTTTGTGTTTGCAGTAAAAGTAGCACTCATCATAGACGTTATCCTGGTATGCCATCGCATAGCCACAGTTACCACAGAAAACCTTGGATTTCAGCGGGTAGCGTCTATTGGAATGGGGGTTAGTTTTCTTGCCCCGAAGTATCTTCTGAGCTTTCTCGAATGTTTCCCTATCTACTATTGCCGGGTGATTATTTGGAATTCTCTTTGAGTCTTCAACTTTCACATACTTTTTCATGCCGACTACAGCAACCTTGCTGCGTTGACCTATGTACATTCCTGTATAAAACTCGTTTTGAAGGACATTCCTTACCTTTGAATTTGTCCATGCTGCATATTCACTTTTCTCTAAAACCCTCGTTTTTCCTCGTATATGGTGTTCTTCGTTATATGCCGCAATAGTGGGTATGTTCTCTTTATTCAGAATCCGAGCTATGTTGCCAAGGTGCATTCCCTCACAAGCTAATGAGAATATGTGTCGAACTACTACGGCGGCTTCTTCGTCAATGATTACCTTGCCTTTGTTCTTCTTGTCCACCAAGTATCCGAAAGGAATACTGAAGAATATCTCTCCGCGCTCTCGCTTCATATCTAAAGTTGCAGTCACTTTCCGCGACAAGTCCTGCGAGTAGTATGAATTAACAATGTTCTTCATCGCCACTTCCATCTGCCGGTCTTCGTTCTGCCTGCCACTGTCGTAATTGTCTGCAACAGAGATAAATCTGGTTCCTAAGAACGGAAATAGCTTTTCCAGATAATCTGCACACTCTACATAGTTTCTACCGAAACGAGAAAAATCTTTTACAATGACCGTAGTCACCACACGCTTCTTTATGAGAGCAAGCATCCTTTGGAATGCTGGTCTTTGGAAGTTGGTGCCACTGTAACCGTCGTCGATAAATTCTTCGGCTTCTTCTGTTCGCAAGTCTGGCAGCTCCTGAAGATACTCGTTCAAGAGCTTTCTCTGGTTCTCAACGCTGTTACTCACTTGCTTATACTCATCCAGGTCATCGTCAAGACGTGAAAGTCTTATGTACAAACCTACCATTGAGTCGCTCTCCTCTCGCTGTTAATAGCTTCTCTACATAGTCATCACATTTGAACTTGATAGAGAAGCTCCCATCTACGCTGTATTCAAGCCTTTCAACCATTGCTTCGACAAGTTCTCTTGTTAGTCCTTTTCTCAAAAGCCGTTCAACCATATCCGGCTCATCGTCTGCAACTATCTCTACGCTCGAATGCTCGGTGAGCTGGATTGTTCCCTCTTTTTCACTCTCCGGCTCATTTCCAAACAGCTTTTTCTTTAGTTCCAACCATGAATCTGTATCACTCGATTGAGGCTGTTCTTGAATAGCTTTCAGCTTTTCAGAGTAACTCGCACGGATTTCGTTGTACTCTTATCTGGTCGAGAACGAACTTGTATACAGTATGATCAGAAACGCTTTGAACCGTCACCGCACAAGGTGGTGCTCCTTCGTCATCCTTTTTGTAATTATTGTAGCCGCCACATCGATACCTGAAGTTTCGGACAACTGCCGTTTGTCCTGTCCTGTCATAAATCATTGCGTGTCCACAATTGCCACAGTAAAAAATTCCCTGTAGGATATTCGGATATTTCTCCGCTCTTGAACTGCCCTTTTTCATAGCTTCCTTTTTTCTTGCACCACTCTCTGCCATTTCTTTGTTGACAGCTTCAAAAATCTCCTCGTCCACTAATGCCTCATGAGTATTGGGAATAACTTTGTATTCACCTTTTCCCAAGGTGTTATAGATAGTGGCTCCAGTATAGGTACGATTCTCAATAATCCTGTACAAGAGTTTGCAGCTCCATTTATTCCCGTTTCCCACATTCGCATACCTTCCCAAAGCCTTTTTATGCTCAAGAGGTGTCGGTGCACCCATCTGATTCAGGCGATTTGAAATTGCTGTCAGTCCAAGTCCTCCTGCTTTCAGGCTGAAGATCATCCGCTGAAACTCAGGTCTCTCAAAATTCATACCACTTCTGCCGTTGTCCACATGGCGGTCAATGAGAGCCAAGTCGGGCTGTTTATCTATGTACTCTTCAAGATACGTTATCTGGTTCTGGAGCGACCTATCATCCTCAAATCCATTGTTCTCATCGGACAGTCTTGCATAAAGAGCAGTTTTCCACTCTGCCATCTGAGTTCGCTTTAAGTACCTCTCGGTTGAATGTGCTACTCGGTCTCTTCGTCCCATGTTGTTTTCCTCCATCTGTCTCTATATTTCTTATGTGGCTTGTGCTTTACTGTGTATCTAAAGTCGCTGTTCTTTTTCTTCAAGTAAGCTTCAACGTCACCATCAGCCGTATCGAATCCCTCCTCTACATCAATAAAGCGAATGCCACAAGGGACAAAGTAATTCTGGATTACATATCTGAGTTCTGAAATGGTCGGTGCAACTGTTCTTGCGGCATATATGATTACAACTTCAACCACTGATGTCTCAGTATCTGCAAGAAGTTTCTTCCATGCATCATTGCCCTCGGCACAACGAGGTTGCCTCTTTCCTTTCTCCTTGTCTTCATCACTGGTTTTAATAATCTCTACCTGCTCGTCCCAATAGATACGCATAAGCTTTAGCTCTTTATTCTCTTTGATGAAGCTCTTGCACTTGCTCAGGGCTTTCTTCAGATCCACAGGCTCACCGTAAGCTGATTGTGCTAAATAGATTGCGGTTCTCTTATACTGCTTCTTTGCTTTCTGATCCATCTGTATCCTCCTCGTATCCGTAAGCTTCAAGGGTAGCCTCTATAGAATTCATGTCCTTGAACACAATCTCCATCCTGCCACCCGGATAGACCAATATTTGTTCTATAAGCTCAGCAAGAATCGGACGTTCAAGGCTTGTTATGTTCCTGTACTTCTTAAAAGTCTTATCCACTTGGCTTCTTCGAAATTAGCAATCGCTCGTCTGCGTTCTTCTACTACATTTCGCATTGCATCTCTCGCTGAATTAATCTTGGTCGAGTACATTTGAGTATAATCTGTATACTCTTCTCGGCTCAGTATGCCGGCTTTGTAATCTTCATAAAGTCCGCTCTTGATTCTGACGTATCTGTCCATCTCTTCTTGAAGCTGAACGAGCTGACCGTCGAGACGAGCTACCTCCCTACTCTGCTCTGGCAAACTATCTGCTTCATCAATCAGCGTTTCCATCCTAACAGCAATTTCAGCCATTTTGCATATGGCATTGAGAATTGCTTTATATGCCTTCTGCTCACTCATACGTTTTGTCTTTCTGCCATCATCTCTGCAATCTTTGCAAGTGTAGTAATTGTACTTTTTACCATTCTTATACGAGGGTTGAAGCGTAAGTTGTCTTCCGCATTCCCCGCAGAATAAAAATCCAGAAAGCAATTCCACTTGTGTTTTGCCACCGGCTATCCTCGTTTCCTTCTCCATTATTTCTTGAACCATGTCAAAAAGTTCCGGTTCAATAATAGCTTCATGAGTTCCTTCTACTCTCGTCCACTTCTCTTTTGGTAAAAGCAATCTTTCTTTGGAGCGATAGTCGAGTACTTTTTGCTTTCCTTGTACCATTGTACCCCTATACCACTCATTATGTAGAATGTTATATACGCATCTTCTACCCCATTGTGCCTTGTCCGATTTCTTGAAATTTCCCGACACATGAACACCAACGGATGTCTGATATTCATAAGGAGACAGAATGCCCTGCTTGTTCAATTTATCTGCAATAGCCTTGTCGCTATAACCCTCTAACTTCCAAACAAAAATCTGCTTCACATTACATGCTACGGTTTCGTCAACAATGATTTTGGAGTGATCTTTAGGATTTTTCTTGTACCCGTATGGAACGCAAGGCGATACACACTCACCACGTCTTCGCATAGCTGCGAGCTGAGTGGTTATCTTCTTCGAGATGTCCTTGCAGTAAATGTCGTTAGAGTACCTTACATAAAGAACGATAAGAACAAACAGCAAATGACAGCAGATTTACCTACGACGCACAGCATACAGTTGAGCATAAATTCAGCAATGTTATGCAAAAATAAATAAAGAACCGATTGCTCTCAATCAGAAAGCAATCGGTTCTTTTATGGAGGCAAACTAATCTATAACGACTCCATCTTCGATTTTGATGACCACGTCCGCCTTCGCCGCAATTTCGGGGTCGTGCGTTACCATAATAAGCGTCTGCCCGAACTGCTGAGCGCAATCTCTGAGAAGCTGAATCGTCGTCTCGCCGTTCTTCTTGTCTAAGTTTCCTGTCGGCTCGTCGGCGAAGATGAGCTGAGGCTTTGCAAGAACTGAGCGCGCTATGGCAACTCTCTGCTGTTCGCCGCCTGAAAGCTCGGTCGGGTATTTCTTGAGCTTGTCGTCGATGCCTAAAAGTTCGGTGACATTCTGCAAGAACTCCGGGTCGGGCTTCTTGTTGTCGAGCTTCATCGGCATGCAGATATTGGTTAAGACCGTGTACTCGTCAAGAAGATTGAACTGTTGGAACACGAATCCCATATGCCTTCTTCTGAACTCCGCCATTTTTGCATCGGGATAAGAATACAAGTCCTCGTCGCCCAAGTAGATATTGCCGCTTGTCGGCTCATCGAGACCACCCAAAATGTGCAAAAGCGTCGATTTTCCCGAGCCGCTTCGCCCGATAATGGTGTAGAAAAGTCCCTCCTCGAACTCAGCACTAACGCCGTTCAATGCGTGGGTTTCACCCGATTCCGCTTTGTAGGTTTTGTAAATGTCCTTTGCTTTTAGTACTGTACTCATAGTTTTTTCTCCTTATCTGTCTTCTCTTAACATTTCCATGATTGTGTACTTATTTATACTCAGCTTCGAGCCGAGGCAAATCAAGAATGTGATGAGCAACGTGATTCCAAGAATTTCGAGCATCATCTCGTTTGTCAAGCCGTAGCTGTTGAGGTCTTCGAATAACCATCCCAGAACTGTTTTTGCACCCATCGCTTTTGTTGCTTTTCGGTTCTGGAGTAGGTAATATCCAAGATATGAACCCACCGCCAATGCCACTGCGGAAATGCTTCTTACCAAAGACCTGCGAATAAGCTCAAGGTTTCTCTGCCTGCGGGACATTCCTATAGCCTGCAAGATTCCATATCTCTTCTTTTCGCTTTCCGTTTCGAGCCTCAGAGTGCTCACGAGAATCATCAGCACCACCAAAGCAATACACACGCCGCTGACAATAGTCTGGATTATAGATTGCATGTATACCTGCGCCTTGGCGTAATTCTCCTCGCGGAAATTGTAAAGGTTATAGTATGAATCATATACTACTTTTGTATCCGTAGTCGTTGTAAATAGAATTTGAGACAGAAGATTTGTAACAAAAGCATCTGTTTCTAAGTTTCCTGCCTTCATACTGGTGTATATAAACGCTTCAGTATACCCGACTTCCTGTTGACCTTTCAGGAATTTCCATGAATCTATCCACCAACGTGTGCCCTCGGGAATTTGATCAACTATGTCCTGAAGAACCGGCAGAGAACAGATTACAAAGTACGAATATTTCGACAGAGAAAACTCGCCTGAGCGACTGTATTGAATATTGGATATGAGGGTTTCGTCACTCTCGACCAACTGAACAGCCCCGACATTGGCACTGACGCTTACAAGCCCGTCGCTTTCGAGATTGCTTTCACTAAGTGCCGGCGATTTTGATCTTGAATCATCATAACCATCGATATACTTGTAGTCAATAGAAATTGTCAAGCTTGAATCTACCTCAGGCGGATTCGTTGCAACCGAGCTGGTCGTATTACCCTGAATGATGACGCTTTCGCCACTCTCATAGGCTTCCTGGTCAACGCCTGTTGTGTCAACATATTTCTGCAGGTCATCCCAATCCATAGTAATCACGACAGCCGACAGATTATTGCCGTTTGAATCTGTTGTAAGGGCATAAAAGTGGTCAAACCCCACAAAATCAGTAATACCATCTATTGACAATAATTCTTCCTCACAATCGGACAAGTCAGGGTGTGAGTAACTAGCTGCAGCAAAGTAACTTTTTTGCCTGCATACATAGTAAGACCATTGGGACGCCCAATAGTTGTATTCGCTCAGCGGCTCAGCGATGTTTATCGTTGAGAATACTACTGAAATACACATGATTGTCGCCATGAGCATGATTAAAGTGCGTCTGAACCAGAACAGAAGCCTTGTTTTACTTCTTTGCATACCCATCCTGCCGGTAAGTGGAGTTGCTAATGCAACCTGGAAAGTAATCATTCTAACAGCTAAGATGCCGACTAACCATAGGATTAGTGCCATCAAAAGATAGTTCCACGGGATGCTTACGATTATATTTGTGGAGCCGGTGAACACGCTCAGTTTGAGCAGTCCCTGAATCCCAAGGAGCCCGAGACCTATGCCGAGAATAATTGCGGGAACCGCGAGCATAAGTGTCTCAATAAGAATAAGAAATCTTAATTGCCATTTTGACCCGCCGATGCTTCGGAAGCGAACAATTCTCTTGACTTCCGACTGCATCTGCAAGATGTAAATCATGACGACTGCCAGAATTGTTATCGCTAAGATAAGTACCAGATAGACCATGTTGGTCTCGGCGGCTTCTTCTTCCATGCCGACTACTGAGTTTATGGTGACGAATTTCAGGCTACTGCCCACACGATTCTGGTAGAGATAACGGTTGACCTCATTTTCGACGTTACTTTCCATGCCGGATTTTACGGTGAAGAAATAGTCGGTTTCGGGGACCAGAGTGACGCTTCCGCCGAGGGATTCTTCGGCTTCGGCAATAATATCCGCCATAGCTTCTTCGGTTACTATAGCAGAGTTGAGCGTGCAACTGACATCCCAAAGACCAGTATACTCTTTGATGACGCCTACAATCAAGAATGACCTTTCAACGGTGGCAAGAGAAATATCTCCGGTTTCTGCGTTATAGTTAGCAAAAGTCCACCGCAAGGTTATGGTTGAACCCGTTGAAGTGCCATAGCCGACTTCGGAAAGTGCAGCTGCTTCAACAGCGATTTGACCTGAGCTATTCGGCAAGTGCCCACTTTCAAGGTTAATTCCCATATCTGCAAGGTTATCGTCGGCAGTGCCGATAACAAGCGAACCCATCGACATTTCTCCGGCTATTACGGATGCGGAACCATAATTGACACTTGTGCCGACATCATCGACCCACTCGTTACTTTCGAGGTATTCCTTAGTGCTTTCGTTGGTATCGGTGATTGCCCCGTACCATGAGCCGTAGGTATCATAGCGGAGCTGAGTATTTGTCTCGGCGATACTTGAGGTGTAGCTAAGAAGTATTATTGCAAAAGTGAACGATACAAGCAGGACGAAGAAAATCAGGAGGGATTGTCTGCGTCTGCGCTTGATGCCTTGAAAAGCGATGGAAAATATATACATACTGAGGTCATTCCTTACCTATTTAAAATTTAAGGGCGACAAGCCAAGATAGTAACCGTGCCGCCCTTAAAAACTTATCATTTGCAACCACACAGATAGATTTCAATTGTTATTCAGCAACCCCGACAATTTCCACTAATCTGTGCACCGATAGTAGGAAGTTTCACAGGTTATCTGTAACTTTATAGTATCAGAAAGCAAAAATTCTGTCAACGTCCGGATTTGCATGGCGTGCAATTTTTCAAATCTAAGCAATCGAGATTTATTTTTATTAACTCTTTTATCTGTCTTCTCTTAACATTTCCATTATGCTATAGTTGTTTATACTCAGCTTCGAGCCGAAGCAGATTACAAACGTGATTAAGAACACAACAGCCAATATTCCAATCAGCACGGGCACAGTCAGCCCGTACCCTGCAAGCGTTGTGAACATAGTTCCTAAGACCGCAATCGGGCTTGTACCCTCAACAATAACCGAGATATTCATGAGCAGATAGTAGCATAGGTAGCTCACCATCGCCACGATAACCGAAATAATGCTCCTGACGATCGCCCGCCGTGCTAGCTCCAGATTTCTCTGCCACTTCGACATGCCGATTGCCTGAAGTATACCATAGCGCCGTTTTTCGCTGTCTGTTTCAAGGCGCAACGTGCTCACGAGGATTATGAGGACAACCAATGAAATACAAACTCCACTGACAATAGTCATTATGAGCGATTGTCGGTATACCTGAGCGTTGGCGTAATTAATCTCACGGAAATTATAGGTTTTGAAGTATGCACCCGATACTACATTATATCCAGTTGTGGTTGTATACACAATCTGAGATATATACTTAGATAGTGTTGTATCTACTCCCAAATCTTCGGCGTTCATATTGGTGAATACGAAGCCTTGATTATAGCCCACCTCCTGCTGACCCCACAGGAATCTTTCGCACTCAATCCACCAACGAGTGCCCTCAGGAATCTGATTAACGATATTTTGAAGCACAGGCAAGGAACAGATTACATAGTAAGTGTAATTCTCAATCGAATATCTGCCAGAGCGGTCGTATTGGAGAAGCGATACAAGAGCCTCGTCGCTTTTAAGAAGCTGAACTGATGCGGTATTTACATTTACACTCACCAAGCCTGAACTCAAAAGGCTTTTTTCATCAAGAACAGGGTCTCCAGCAGAGGCATCAACATATGAATCAAAATGGTTATAGTCGACGGAAATTGTTATGTCTGAGTTTTCGGTTATGCTTGTGTCATCAGAAACTATCTGAACGATTACACTCTCACCGTTCTCGTAGGCTTCTTTGTCAACGCCGGTTGTATCGACATAATTCTGAATATCGTCCCAATCCATAGTTATGACTACTGCCGATTCCGTGCTTTCGCCAGAGGTTATCAGGGCGTAGAAGTCGTTGATGCCAACAAAGTCGGTAACTCCCTCGATTGACAATAAATCCTCCTCATACTCGGACAAATCGGGAATCTGGTAATCCGTATGAGTATTGGTTCCGTCCACTTCACTTATATAGTAAGACCAGAGCGAGGTCCAATAGGTGTATTCGCTCACCGGTTCAGCCAGATTTACGGTAGTAAATACAGCTGAAACGCACAGAAGCGTTGCCATAAGCATAATCAATGCACGTCTGAAACCGCCCACAAGCTTTGCCTTGCTTTTCTGCATGCCCATTCTACCACTAAGAGGAGTGGCAAGCGCAACTTGAAATGTAATCATTCGAACCAGAAGTATGCCTACAAGCCAGAAAGCAAGTGCCATGCCGAGGTAGCTCCATGGGATGCTTACCGCTACATCAACAGAACCGGTATAGACGCTTATGCTGAGTAGAATCTTTATGCCCAAGAATCCGAGCAGTATACCAAATATAACTGCCGGAATTGCAAGTATAAGGGTCTCAACAAGAATGAGAAATCTTAATTGCCATTTTGAGCCACCGATACTGCGGAAACGGACAATTCGCTTGACTTCTACCTGCATCTGCAGGATGTAAATCATGACTACAGCCAAAATAGTTATTGCAAGAATCAATGCCAGATAAACCATATTGGTCTGTGCCGCTTCGTTTTCCATCTCAACAACGGAATTTATTGTAACTCTTCTGATAGTCGCGTCTTCACGGGTATTGTAGAGGTATTTGTTCACATCCGTTTCAACGTCGCTCTCCATACCGGATTTGACGGTAAAGAAGTATGTCGTTTCGGGGCTGAGACTGGTAATTTCGCCGAGTGAGGCTTCCGCTTCGGCGATGATGTCCGTCAGAGCTTCTTCGGTGATAATGGCAGTGTTCAGCGTGGCATCAATGTCCCAGAGACCTGTGTATTCACTTATAACGCCAACAACATTAAAGGTTCTCTGAACGGTGGCATAGCTACTGTCATTCTTGAATGTCCATTGCAGGGTTATTGAAGAGCCGGTACTTGCGCCGTAACCAACCTCGTTCAGCGATGCCGCCTCGATGGCGATTTCATCTGAGCTGTTCGGCATGTGCCCGCTTTCAAGATTAATTCCCATATCAGCAAGGTTTTCGTCAGCGGTTCCTATCTTGAGCGAGCCCTGCGAAAGTCCACCGACCATTACAGAAGCCGAGCCATAGTTTACGCTCGTCCCGACATCGTCAACAAAATCTGATCTTTCGAGATACTCAAAGTCGCTATCCACGCCATCCGTGATAGCTCCGTACCAGTAACCATATGTATCGAGCCTCAGCTGTGAGTTGGTCTCGGCGACGCTTGAAGTGTAACTTAAGAGTATTATTGCGAAAGTAAACGAAATGAGCAGGACGAAGAAAATCAGGAAGGATTGGCGTTTTCTTCGTTTGATGCCTTCAAATGCAAGTGAAAAGATAGTTTTTAAATTCATAGCATTACCACCCTAAACCATGAGGCTTTAGAAGCAGGGACTTTCGGCAAAAAACTATGCAGGAACAGTGAACTGTTCTTGAAACAATCAAGTGCTATTAGGCATACCAATCATGACCACAATAGTCACAGTGATAACCATAGCTTGTAACACGAGCACCCTCCCCACAATTTTCACACACAACATAGGCTACTCTTGCTTCAGCTGCGATCGCTGTTATGCAGGTTGCAGATATGATCATACAAACCGCTAAAATAATGGTAAAAATTTTCTTAATTCCTTTTTTCATACGTACACCTCCTTAACAAGCGTCTCGACTTACTACTTATCTTTGCCAAAAGCCCCATGGAATTAACAATATCAGATAGCAAAGATTCTGTCAAAGTCTAAATTTGCATATCATGCAAATAATTTGCATGATATGCAAATTATTTAGTCTGGACAAGCTAATTCTATTGTGATATACTCGAAGTGTCGTAATGACTACAAATAATTTTTTGAGAGGTAGTAACAATGAAAACAAAGAAATTTATAGCAATTATCAGTGCATTAGTTATGGTCGTTTCTTTAACTACGGTTTGTACTGTTGCAACCGATGGCATGGTGTGGGGACAAGAGTCAAAAACTGAGATCGTTCTTTCACTAGATGATGGCACAATAGTTATTCCACCAGTTGATAACGCAAGAGAAGAAACAAGCGCTGAACTAGACTGCAATCAACCAATAGATGAGACCGAAGACGATGAAATGTGATTGATGTATGTATTCAGAATATCATTAATACCGTTTTTTAATCCGTCTCCATTCCAAGTCATTGGCGTATTGAGCTCAGATATTTTGTCAATCAGCCTTTTTGCCTCTTCTCTGTCCCCGTCGTTATTCCGTAAAACAAGAGACCAAACACAGTTATACATACAGCTCGGAAGCATGCTGATATTGCTGACATATTCGCAACAGCACATTCCCTCTTTTGCGACTTTTATACATTCATCATATCTGCCGACTTGACCGAGGCACTTGGAAAGATTGTAGCATATATGTACCAAATTTTTAGAAGCGGCATACCTGTCGCTTTTTTTATTTTCTCTGGACTTCAGGTAGTAGTACACTTTAATGGCTATATCATAGCTCTCTAATACAGCATATGCATTAGCAATATATCGAAGTATTAATGATTCCGTATTAGTTAAAAGAGGTGGCAGATTGTCAATGTCGTAGTTAGGCACAGTCATGCGCAGAGCTTTTTCCATATTCGTGAGTCTTTCTTCGTTAGTTATAACACCTTCTTCATAGGCAATCATAGTATCTACAGTGTCGTAACGTTGTTTATTTGCTTGAGAAAAATTTTCGTACTCTTCACTAATAGTCTCAAGTAAAGAAAGAGCATGCTTTTGGTCACCATGAGCGTTTTCATGACTTGCTTCCCGAATTACTTGCCGGATTCTGTCGTCTTGTTCGTTAATGGAATCGTTAAGGATTTCTGTAGATAGTCCGAGGCGTTCGAAAAGGTAAATGAGAATATCGGCACTACTGTCAACGAGTCCACGCTCTATTCTCGAATATGAAGAGACATCGCAAATGCCATTGCAAACATCAAATTGAGATCTATCCAAGCTTTTGCGACGGCTTTTCATTAACTTTCCAATAGCTATTTTGTCCATGTTCATCCTCCTCGTCAGACCGTTCCTTTTCCAATCGATTAAAGCTCAATAATAGCTTATCACATTTCACACATTTTGTCAAGTTTTGAACTTTCCAAATGTTCAAGTTTAAAACTGCCGTACGTCTGCCACCGGGGTTCATCCAAAAGGGCTACCCCCTTTTGGCACACGACTTTCCCAGATGGAAAGTCTAGT
>JAJBTZ010000051.1 GCA_020860605.1 Ruminococcus sp.
ACCCCTCCACCATCGCCTTCGGCGACGGTCCCCCTCCCCCTTCGGGGGAGGCTTTTTTAGCTCAAGGATAGGTTCTACGAAAAACATGTCGCCCTGCGGGCGCGAGCCCGAAGGGCGAGCGTTGGCGCCCGGAGGGCGCCTTTCCGCAAATACGCTAGTACTCAAAATCATCCCATGCTGGGAAATAGGTGCCGAAATCTTCGTAGCCGTCGGGGAGGAGGTATTCTATCTCGGCGAGGCGGGTGGCGTGGGTGTTGTAGTAGACCTTTGTGGCGCCTGAAATCTGGGCGGGGTAGCTCTCCATGACTTCGCCATTATAGACGATGTAGACTATGTCGCCAGCGGTGAGGTCGCTGATTGCGAGCTCGGTGGCGGCTTTGAGAATCTCGGCGTCATCGCTCAGGGAAACGGTGAAAAGTCCGCTGGTGCTGGTGGTATTGAGCCCGCAGACTGCGAGGCTGTTGCCGTTCACGCTGATGACCAGAGCGTCGAAAGCAGCACCCTCTTCGGGAGCATACTCCGGCATGTCAGTAATGTCGAGCTCGGCAATGGTCTCTTCATCGACAGTGTCAACGACAGGGTCTTCAGTCTCGACGGCTTCGTCCTCGCCTTCGGCGCCTCTCGCCTGGACAAGCCCTCCGCCGACGACTTCGTCGTCAGTGTCGTCAGGGTCTTCGACGCCCTGGCAGCCGACGAGGGCCAGGAGCAAGGCGATTGCCAGGAAGATTGAAAATAGTTTTGATGGGGTTTTTAACATGGTGGTGTCCTTTCTATTTGGGATTTTGTGCCCCTGCGGGGCACTGGCACAAAGCGCTCCCCTTCGGGGAGCGACCCCTCCACCACTGGCTTCGCCAGCGGTCCCCCTCCCCCTTCGGGGGAGGCTTTGATTAGCTCGAGGATAACTTCTGCTGGAGGAGAGTATTGCTAACCAAACTTGTGCCTCTATCAGAAGCTTCTAGGAGAGGCAGAGATAGCCTCCCCCGAAGGGGGAGGGGGACCGTCGCCGAAGGCGACGGTGGAGGGGTGCGACCACCGAAGGTGGTCGCGTCGGCGTAGGCGACACCAGTCGCCGTAGCCGACAAAGGTCTTCTTAACCTTCCCTTCACTCTTAATACACCTCACCCTCCCCAATTATTGCATCCACCGCAAAAAAATTCCCGTTTTCACGGGAAATTTTTTCAGGCTTCGGCTTCGTTGGGGGCTTCGGAATTGGCCTTTTCGAAGACTTCATCCTCGGAAACGACGGGCTCGGAGGGGATAATCTCAATCCCGTTCACTACCTCGTGCTCCTCGGGCTCCTCCTTCTCATTCTGCTTCCTCTTGCGGATGTCGACCACGAGGCGGGCTGCCTTCAGGAGGGCGATTATTATCGGTAGGAGATAGGTCAGCGTTCTTATAAGAGACGCTGTGGCTCTCGCCATCTTCATCTTCCGCTCACGCTTCCTGCGGGCAAGCTCACGCTGATGTCTTTTCTCTGCGAAGTACCCTCTGACAGCAGCCACGACGGTGCCAATCAGCCCAAGATTCGCCCCGACAGCCACTCCCCTGTCCCAGTTTTTGTCCTTCTTCTTAATAGTTACCATGTCTGACTCCTTTCTCGGGTGGTTCTTGTTGATTCTATAATAGAGGATTTTGGGGGATTTGTCAAGGGCGCAGAAGTGGGCATCTGGGGAAAGCGTTTTTGGCTACGCCGAAGCGCCTCCTTCGGAGGCGCACCACTCAGTCAGCTTCGCTGACAGCTCTCCTAAGCGTAGGAGAGCCTTATTTCCGCGCTCTTAGGCTCCCCTAAGCTTAGGGGAGCTGGCGCCCGAAGGGCGACTGAGGGGTGCGATTTCGCCGAAGGCGAAATCGCATCGGCGGAGATGGCGAAGCCATCGGAGCCGAACATGTAGGGGCGGATATTATCCGCCCGGGTTTTGTCTGGCGTTTCGTTACGGGCGGATGATATCCGCCCCTACAGGAATTATCCCAAAAAAATAAGCTTCCTCCTAACAAAATTCTCCCTCCCCTATTGACAAGTTGCCTGCAAATATGTTAATATAAACATATCACAGTAACCACTTACGGAATACTATTTGAAAGGACTGACATTATGGGCAGGCGTAAGAAAAAATTTCCAGACAATTATATTTTGATGACCGTGGAGGAGCTCGAGCAGGAGTTCCAGGCGGAGCTCACCAAAAGACAAAAGAGAAGAATCGAAATCATCGACAAGTGCTTCGAGTGCTTCTGCGAGAACGGTCTTGAGCGCTCAGGAAGCGACACACTCGCCCGCTACTGCAACACCAGCTCTGCCAATCTCTTCAACAACTACTTCGACACCAAGGACGAGATGGTTATCGTCTGCACCGCCCGTGGTATGCAGATGGTTGAGAACGATTTCATGGAGCGCGCTCCCAAGAGTGCCGACGAAATCGAGAAGTTCATCCTCGAGATGCCCTACATCACGGCTGAGCTCCACGGCAAGAAGTACAGATTCATGTATCAGGTCTACTCTTCACCGAGATACCTTGAAGAGGGCAAGAAGTTCTTCAACGGCGTCACCGAGCGTTACACCGAGTATGCAAAGCTCTTAGCACCCCAGCTCGGCATCCCGTGGGAGACGGTTCAGGGTCTCATCTTCATCTTCGTGAGAGCCTGTGTTCACTATGCGATGTTTGAGAACGAAGAGTATCTTAAGTCTCAGCAGAAAATCCTCATCGGCATGATCCATGCCATCAAGCAGAACCCAGACCTGGCACTATCGGCGATCGCAGCCGAAAACGCCTGACCGTCCGTAAGGACAGAAACGGAGAGAACCCATGAGAAAACTCCTATCCCTGATCACGGCTCTCGCCCTGATCCTTTCCCTGACCGTTCCCTCTGCTTTTGCAGCGGATGATCCCACTTGCTCTTATAGTGACATTGGCGGAGTATGTATGCTTTCATGGACTGATCTTGGTTCGTCTTCTTATGATGTGAAAGTGTACAGAGAAGATGACGATGATCCCGATGATCCCTATATGTCTACAATAGTCACGGATAGCAATTGCATTCTGGCACGTGCTTTAGGCTTGGCGACAGGTGAATCGTACTATTTTACGGTAACATATGGTAAACTAACTATAACCTCTGATGTTTTTACCTATGATTCTTCTAAGGAAGCATATTGGACTTTGATTTATAGTGCTTCATATAGTGCTTCCACAGATACCTTATCGTGGAAAAGTGATGGAACCAGTGGTAGTTTCAGAGTTGATGTTTATGAAACAGGTAGCACTGAAGTTATCTATAGTGCTTACACATCCAGCAATTCTATCTCTGGTTCAGAGATTTTCCCTGCTAACGGAAGTTACTGGTTCAAGATCTGGATTGTAGATGGTGACGGAAATAACATCAGCACAAGTGCTGCTTGGATTTGCGTGGAAACAGCCTCTTATGAATACAGCGGTTACCCCGTTGTTACATTTGATGCCAATGGCGGTTATCTGAACGGCGACAGCAAGATTACAACTTTAATTTCAAGAGCTGACAGCAGTGGCAATGTCACTTTCCCAACAAAGCAGTTCAAATCGGGCATGATGCTCGATGGTTGGCGTTTGGCTGATGGAACCAAGGTCACTGAAGACACAGTCTTCTCTTCGGACACTACTGTATGTGCTCATTGGGTAACATGTGATCATTCGGGAAGCTCAGGTGGATCGAACTGCGATTTAATGGCATTATGCTCCGTCTGTGGCAATTATATTCCCTATGCCCACACCATGGAGCATATCGATGCTGTTGCCCCGACATGTGGTGAAGACGGCATACTGGATTGCTACTACTGCACCTCCTGCGGCCGTTACTACAGCAGCGCAGACGGCTACCCCAGTGAATTATTAGACAGCAGCACCGATCCTGCCACTGGAAACCACACCTATGATGAAAACAACAAATGCACTACCTGCGGAGCTATCGGTGCTGCTGACAGCGAGGCAACTACAGACACCTCCTCCGGCGTCAAGAGCATTCTGAGCATCACTGCTACTGATGGCTCCACTAACTCCGCTCTCTCAGCGGTTGTGAACGGCAGCTCTATCACAAGCTCGACTGTTACTATGAGCAGAACGAATTACAAGCTCACTGGCAAGCTCAACGTCGGTCAGGTTTCGACCTCGACTAGCACTATCACTCTGAGCGACACCAATGGCAGCCTGACCCTTGGCAATGCCTCTTCCAGCACTGCTATCTCTGCCAGCACAACCCTTACTGGAACTTATACCGATGCCACCTCTGGTGACACCACCTCAATGAAGGGCGAGGTTCTCTTCTATGGCGATATTTCCTACTCGGGCGATACTACATATAAGGATGCAGACGTCATAAACAGATCGACCTTCTCGATATCCTTAACCCCGACCAGCGACAGTACCCTTGACGCGAGCACCCCCTCGGTTCTTCGCTATGACACCTCAACGTCCAGCTGGGAAGCTCTCGAAGTAACAGGCACCTCCACCGACGAGACCACTGGCCAGGTAACCCTCTCCTTCACGACCTCCTCCCTCTCGCCGATAATGGTTTTGGCGGTTGAAGAAGTGCAGGACGAGCCGCATACACATACTTACGAAGGCGTCGTAACCAAAGAAGCTACTTGTACTGAAGATGGCGTGAAGACTTATACTTGCTCTGTCTGCGAGGACACCTATACAGAGACCATCCCCGCCACTGGCCACACTGAAAGCGACGAAGTGGTTATTGAGAACAAAGTGGCTGCTACTTGCACTGCTGATGGCTCTTACGACAGCGTCGTTTACTGCACCGTTTGTGAGGCTGAGGTCTCGAGGGTGACGGTGACGACTTCGGCTACGGGACATAGCTATGTCGATGGCGTCTGCGAGAATTGCGGAGAGCATGGCGCGAGCGAGAGTACTACTACCGACTCAACTAATACCCAGACGAGCACGGTCGTCGTTTCCGACACCGTAAACTCAGTGCTCAAGCCGAACACGCTTGACGGGGCGACCGTCAATCAGGCGACTATCTCGATAACCTCCACCGAAGCGGGCACGCTGACCGTCACAGAGATCAAGGACACTGTCACCGCTTCCGGCACACTCACCTTCTCTGACAGCTCGAGCAGCTACACGTTTGCAGCCTCCGAAGGCGAGATCACGGGAGGAACAGTCCTTACAGGAGTCGAGACGAATTCGAGTGGCGCCGTGATAGAGAACACCGGCACGGTGCTCTTCTATGGAGATATCGATTTCGAGACCAATAACGCCACCACGTCAACGCTCACGATAACTTTGGATGTAAGTGGCACTCTGAATATAAGCGGCGATATCACCGCAGACAACATCAAGCTTCTGCACTATGAGAACGGCGGATGGGTCACGGTTGACGGCGATATTGAGATCAGCTCAAGCGGGCTCGTCACAATCACCGCCGAAACCGACAGCTACTCCCCGTTTGCGGTAATCCTCGTTTCAGAGGTAAAGAAGTCAACCTACACCTCCCAAGCCGAGGCTCTGGCACTCTTAATGAGAATCCAGGCTCTCGCTGCAAACACCAACACCGAATCCAACACCACTGAAGAAACCGAAGAGACGACAGTCGATCTCACGGAAGAAATAGTGGAGATTGAGGAGCCGGTGGAGGCGGGAGAGACGGATTTGGAATAATGCAAACAAAACACCGAAGGCGCCCCTGCGGGGCGCACCCCTCAGTCGCCTTCGGCGCCAGCTCCCCTTGACAGGGGAGCTTTTTTTGCTTCTATCGCAGCTCTGAGCAGAGCACAAAAGCGCTCGCCCCCCTTCGGGGGCTCGCGCCCTCTCAGTCACGCTTCGCGTGACAGCTCCCCCAGAGGGGGAGC
>JAJBTZ010000036.1:0-3381 GCA_020860605.1 Ruminococcus sp.
GTTCCGGTTCCGGTTCCGGTTCCGGTTCCGGTTCCGGTTCCGGTTCCGGTTCCGGATCCGGTTCCGGGCTGTCTTCCCATGTGCCGGTATAGGTGATGGTAAATTTGTGACTATTTTTGTTATCATCCTCATTTATGCTTGTGACGCTGATATCAGAACTATCCGCTGTTGCTGTTACGCTTCGATTGGATGTTACGGTTACGGTCGTTGTGCAAGTAACTTTATTCTCCTCTTTGGATCCATTGTTATTATTACAGTTGCATTTATTACTATCATTATCATTATCATTATCGCAACAGATATTAAATTCGACCGAGCTGGGCTGTATACTGATACTATTTCCCCCAATCCCCGACCCGTCGAAATTCTGGGCATTCATCCGAACCAACGTAAGCGTGGCAACGCCGTCCTCCCATGCCGCACTATAGACGCACCACACACGCCCCGAGGTGGTAAGAAGTGAGAGTTGATCAAGGGCGAAAAACTGATACGCCTTCATAGGAATATCGATCTCGTACGTCGTCCGCTCCTGCAAGATCCGGTTTAAATCTTCATTTTGCGCGAGATTGAACCCACGAAGCGAAAACAGTATACCGTCGCACCCATTCCACACGGCGACTGTTGGATCGCCGTCAAACGAAATTGTTATTTTATCCCCCTCCTCCTCGTCGTCTGTTATTTCGATTTCGTACTCAATATTCTTTAAGTACAGATTTTGACCCAGCGACGACCCCGATGCAAGGGGCGAAACATACCAGTCGGCCTCGGTGGCTAATGCCCCGTTGGGTACGATGTAGTTAGACGTATACCCGTCGCCGCGTTTTTCCGTGAAGTCGCTCTCGGTGAAAGTGATATAATTGTTATATGCCATATCCCCAACCCCCCGCGTAAGGGTACCGCTTCCTAGTATCTCCGGGGCGTAATACCGGGGATTAACAGTTGCCTCCCCACTGTTGTAATTATTCGAATCGCTCCAATTATAGTTGAAATAATTCACGCACGGCACGCCACGGGAGTTATTCTTTATTCCGAGCGTCCTCCCTGTAATCGCTCCGTACGTTAAGAATAGGTCGAGCGGTTCAATGTCAGGCAGGTTGTCAATCAGATAATAAGTATCCCCAATTGTCAGGTCGTTTCCATTTGCGTCAACGGCCGTGGGCAGGACGATAACAAGAAGCTTCCCTATCGTATCGTAATATTCGTCGGCGGTGGATACCCAACCTAGGTCAAGTCCCTGACTGATACAGTCAAGAAGATACATATAAGAAACGCACGGCATGAAGGGTATTCCTTCCGGCAGCTCAGCAAGTGTAAGTGTCGGCGTTTGCCACTCGGTTGGACTGGTTGCTTTGGCGTCAAGGTACTTAATACCATTATCGCCGACCATTACGCACACCCCTTTGTCACTGCTGTCACTGCTGTCACTGCTGTCACTGCTGACAGCCATATCCCACCACGTGTTATTTCCTTGGCTGTTCTCTGTCCAGTTACTGTTCTGGGACGGTGAGCCATTAGAGGAATAATAAATATGTCCGTCTTGTCCGCACACAATGTATTGCGAACCCCAATAAGCTCCGCCATACATTCGATAACTCCAAGACCACTGTTCTCTGTGTGCCGCCACGGTTTCATAAACCCACCCCCAACCGCCTTTACCATCGAGACCATCCATAAGGGCGAGCACGTAATTGGAATACCCAGAAACAAACCTGTAGCCGTTTTTCCCGCGCTTGGTTGAAGGAAGAATGTTAAAGGATGTTGCAGTTGCAGTTGCATTTGTTGCATTTGTTACAGAACAGGAATTTCCCCGCATCCCCGTCCCGCCTACGGTGTTGTTTGGAAGGGCTGATAGCGTGAAAAAATGGTTGCCGGAATTTTGTGTAAACACGGAAGTACCGGAAATATTCGTGTTCGCGCTCTGAATCAGCCCCCGATAAACGTTTGACCCGACCGTCCAATATAGGTAAGACCCGCACACACAAAGGGGGGCCCATTTCCTTTGAGAATATTTACCATCTTCTGCAGGCGTACCCACATTAGTCGTAACCACACTTTGCAGTGTTACACTTTCAGCCCCTTCATTCGCACCCCCTTCCAGCGTTGTAAGCCCGGTAAACGAATAAATCGTATTATTTCCACGAACGAAATATCGAGTATTATTGCTGCTATCATAAGCCGCACAATCGTAGAATTGATCATGGATGCTCCCCGTCGAACTGTTATAAAGTACCTGCCAGTTTTTCCCATCCGAGCTTCCAACAATCAGCGTTGGACCGACGGCAACAAATCCGCTCTTGCCGTAACAGACTGCGTAAAAAGTGCCCGAGGCGGTGCCTTCCAGGAAATAGCGTTGCATACAGAACTCGGGTGCTTTGTCTTTGCAATTCGAATCGCTCCGACACGATCCCGAATCGTTCCACTCCAGCACGATGGATAACGTCGCCGGATCTGAAATCTTATTGTATTGCGTCCCTGTTCCTTCTTCGTCGCTTTCTTCTTCGCTTTCTTCTTCGTTCATGACCCCTATCACTGTTTTGAGGTCTGTCGATTGAGCTAGATCTCTGAGCACGCTAATTTGCGCCATCTCCAGCGTAATGCTGGCACGATAGGTATAGTCATTATATTCGCTAATAATGATATTGCCGGATATCTGTCCACCATCATATATTAACGTACAGCCCTTTTCCTGCGTAAGATCATCGCCCGAAGCCGCCGGGTCGTTTCCAAAACCCAACACTATATTGTTATGCGGTGTCGCCGGAATCGAGAGGTTGAACGAGCGAGTCATAAATAAATCCTGATAACGGAATAACAAGGATGTATATTCAAACCCCACGCCGCTGTCTTCAAGGTCGATATAGTCAACAGATTTTTCGCTCTCTTCTGATTCGTTTTCGGTTACGCTGTTGCTGGCTGTGTTTATGATTAATCTAAACATAACATTAAAATACGACTTTAATTATTTTAAAGGTAACAGAAACGTCACCCATTTGACTGGTGAACGAGATACTGGGAGCGGTACCCACCCGCGCCGGTTGGGCTTCCTTGATCCATTCAACCGTAAGATCGTTCGCCGTGGCGATGTCAGCAAGATAACGGCGTTGTTCTTTTGTCAGATTCCGGGAAATGCCTCCGATTTCCATTTCATACCCCGCCCGGTGTGGGTAACCAATGGTATCGGGGTCGTAAAAGTCTACATTATCCGAGGGAGAAAGTTTTTCGCTTGAAAGCTCGAACGCCCATGCTTTTGTAAAACCGAACATCCCCGTCCAGCGTGCCGTAAAGTTATAACAGGTTTCGAGCGTTTTCACTCGCACCGACCTGTCGGCTCCGCCACCGCTGAACATATATACCCCTTCGTGGGCTTCCACGCAGGCATAA
>JAJBTZ010000036.1:3481-5617 GCA_020860605.1 Ruminococcus sp.
CTCGAAACGGTGTTATCGTTATTCGTGTTCCCGGATTCCGGAAAACAACTATTTTCGATCCCCGTACCGGAAATTTTCAAATCGCCACCGATAAAGAAAATAGGAGCCGTGTCTCCTTCTTTCGCAACACGGTATTCATGCAAGGGGACGACCGTTTCGCAGGTCCGAATACCGTCATGTAGGAGAATCTTCTTCGTGTTATTGCTCGTACTGCTACTCGATTCCTTTACTTGAATATATTCAAAGCCGTTATCCCATGCCGACCGGGCGAAATCCCGAAAGGATACCGTAATTTTGTCATCAATCCAACCGTTATAAGTGGCTTCAAGGACGTACTCGGAATAACTTGGGTTCGAGTCGGACTGTTCTTTCTCATACATTGAAAACATTAACGTAACTTGTTCGGCGTCTTCGTCATCTCCGGTCGTCTCTGACAACTGTAGTTGGAGCGTACACGCGTCGTCGATCCATACTTCTTCGGGTGCTATTATTGTAACTGCCATATATATACTTATTTCGTTCTTATGTTTGATTTTTCGACATACAACGCCGTTCGTTTCTGGAACGATGTAAACTCTCGGTAATCCATTACCGGGGCCGGTTGTTGGGCAACCGCCTCGGATAGGGAATCTGTTAGGAGTTCGTAATCCATACCCCCCGTATAATTACTACCGCCTGAAGTGTTTCCGCTGTTTGCCATTTCAAACAGCCGTGCCTGCTGTTCCTGTGTTAACACCATCTCACCACTATTAAGCGAGGCGTTTACCTTGTCACCCGTATACGATGAACCCGCTACGATACCACCGCCGGCAAATGCTTGCTTGCCTTGATTTATTAAGCTAGTAACCGTAGAAAATTGTGCGGCAATGGCGGCAAGGGTTGATGCCATTGCCGCTAAGTTAGCAGGGAACGGTAATGTCATTGCACCGGCAATACCCGAGGCGATGGCTCGGGCGTTTGCAAGCGTAGTTTCAACAGCTGTTACGGCTTGTTGAGCAAATGCGGCCTTTTCACTCTCACCCGTTAGAGAACCAATATCACCAATTATTTGAGAGGTTGAACCCGCCACCGATTTTGCCGCCGTCTGCCATGCATTTTTATTTGCGGCAGCCAATTCTCCCGTCTTTTGAGCTACCTCATCCGTAAGCGTCTGTATATTTAGAAGTGCGTTTGTAAGTTCCTGTTCAAAGCCGCCTTCTTCGGGGAACAAGATCGCCCGCTCCTCTTCCGATAGCATGTTCAGCAGGTTGTAATACTCCTCGGCCTGTGTCAACCGTGCCTGAATTTCCACCGCCGCAGCCTCGGCCTCGATCTGCTCACGTGTCTTATAGCTGATATCGATAGCGGCAAGCTCGGCCTGCATACCTTGTTCGATTTCTGCCCTCCGGGCGTCCAAATAGGTGCGCATGCCATTTAGCAGCTCGGTGTACCTTCCAGCCTCACGGGTTAATTGTGCCTGCTCCGTCTGTTGGCGATATTTCTCTTCGATGTTGAGACGCTCCGATTCCAGAAGCTCGGTGTCTTGCAATTCTTTTGCCCGCTGCATGTCAAGGAGTTGCAACCTTAGCCGGTATTCCTCTTCCGAACCCCGGGCGGCTTCGTTTAACCGCAGCTGGACTGCCTGAATGGCTGCCGCTTGGGTGCGGTTGTTCAATTCTTCTATTTCCTTAGCATAAGCCTCTTCTTCGGCCTTGGCGGCTTCTTCTTCGGCTTTCCGCCTATCGGCTGCTGCCTTTATGGCTGCCGCAGCACTGTTGCGCTCGGCCTCGTCAAAGGATTGAAGCTGCGACTGCAGTTTTCGAGTGCCGTCCTCGTAATTCTTTTCAGCAGTATAAACGGCTGCCTGTAGATCTGCTATGCGATTCTTCGTTTCGTCAGAGGTGTCCTTTTCTCTTTTTGCTTGCTCGGTGGCAATGCGGAGACGCTCGGCGGCGATTGCTTTCTGCTCTTCTAAGTCTTCTTTTTCCAGAGCAATTGCGTCTTCCAATGCCCTTTTTCGCTCGGATAGGCTTTTATCTTTGTCTTGCGCTTCATTCCGTAGACGGGAAATATCGGACGCACGCTTAGCACTATTTACCGTATATGCTCGCTCCGATTCTTCCAGTGCATCCTGTGCCAATACCAGTTCTTTTGCCG
>JAJBTZ010000085.1 GCA_020860605.1 Ruminococcus sp.
GGGCGCGAGCCCCGAAGGGGCGAGCGGTGTCCTCGCAGAGGACACACAAAAAACTCCCGCCACCTATTACAGGTGGCGGGTTTTTAAGAGTTATCATCTATCGATGGCTAATCGATATTACTTCTTCTTTTTCTTGCCGGTGACGACTACTACGACGACAACGACAACGATTACTACGATAACAATGATGATTCCAACGATAACGCCGGTGGAGCTTGAGCTCGAGCTGGAGCTTGAAGATGAGCTGGAATCAGAAGATGAAGTTGTATCTTCCTCAACAACCTCTTCAGCGGGCTCAGCAGCTGCCTGAGCAGCCTCAACTGTAGCGGTGAGCTCGGTTACTCTGTCCTGAAGTTCCTGAGCAGCAGCTTCTGCCTTCGGATAATCCTCAGCAGCCTTGGTTGCACGGTTAGCAGCCTTCTTGGCATCGTCAAGAGCATCTTCCATCTCTTCGAGAGTGGACTCGGAATTGTTGATGATTTCTTCAGCAGCGTCAACTCTGTCTATGTATTCCTGGAGGGAAGCCAAGACCTCTTCGTCCTCAGCATCGAGTTCAACCAAGAATGCATCGATATCCTCAGGATATACGAGCTCGAAAGCGTCGAAGCTAAGACTGAAGGAAACATTGGTCATAGCAGGAAGATACTGCTCAACTACGCCCTGAAGGTCAAGACCTGTTGCTTCCATGATAGGAGCGAGGATATCGATAGCCTTGGAAGTACCAGAAGTCCAACCGCCCTCATCCTTGATGGTCCATCTTGTGGTTACAGTGTCGCCAGAGATTACGATATCATCATAGCCTTCAGCGGTGATGGTGATGTCGGAATAGGTGAATGTGAATCTTGCACTGTCACCAGTGTCGCCGGCCTGTGAATCTTCAGGAAGAGTAAGATATCCGTCGTCCTGAATCTGAATTGCGAGTGCAGGGTTTACAGTCCATCCGCTGGTATTCTCTTCGGTGAAGAGTCCATCGAAGGTGTAAGCATCATAATCCCAGCTTACATCTACGGATTCGCCGTAGCCAACAGATGTGTAGGAACCAACAGAGGTCCAGTTAGACCAGGTTACGTTTTCCTGACCATAAGCCTGTGCACCGATCTTCAGTCCCTGAATGGTCTGATAGTTGCTAGCGTCGAGCTCCATGGGGAGATCAGCAGTCTCAACTCTGGTGTCTTCGAACCCGCCAGCGAGGGTGAGGGTCCACCAAACATCGTAATCGGTGTCACGGCTGGTTCTCTGATAAGCGTTATCAGCGTCGTCATTGCCGAGGATGTAGCAGGTGTAGTCACGGCTACCGTCGGTGCAGGCGTTGATCTGCAAGGTCATTTCAATCTGGTTGTCCTTGACGTCGGTGATCGGGAACTTAGCTTCTACAGCGAAACCGTTGTCGGTCTCAACTGCTACGAACTCAGCACCCTTGTCAGCCCAGTCGGAGCCGGTATCAGCAGAGATGGAGCCGTCGTAACGGACACGGAGCTGATACTTGGAGTTGTTATCCATCCAGAAGAACTCAACAGAGTCCTGCTCATAGGTGTTAGCTGAGCCCTGATCAAGAGAGTCGTCATAGACCTCAAACCAGACGTATACCCACTCAGCGTCGTTAATGATGTAAGCGCGTCCTATCGGTTCGCTGAGAACTTCGCTTCCGCCGTTGCTTGAGCCCTTCTGAACGAATTCGAGAGCGGTAGCAGCGTCATAAGCCTCGTCCTTTGTACCGTCAACAGTGGCGGTTCCTTCAACAGACTCGTTAACGATGTCTGCTGTAGCGGCGAATGAGATAGCTGTCATAGCCATGGTCATAGCCAGGACTACGCAGATAATACCAATTAGCCTCTTCATTATTATAATACCTCCTAAAAGTATTTGGCGAGATATATTATAACACAAATCGTCGGGATATTCCATTGACAACTTGCACAAATAAAAAGACGTTTTTTGTGCACTTTGCACAAAACACTGATTTGGTTAAACAGAGTTGTCGGTGGTATTTAAAAAATCCGCCGTCCCCTGAGTTCAGGTGACGGCGGATTATATATGGCGGTTTGCTTGCTATCTGAGGTTCTGATTAATACATTCCACCCATTGACGGATCAGCAGCAGGTGCCGGAGCTGCAGGCTCCTTCTTGTTGCCAACGAGGCTCTCAGTTGTGAGGACCATCGAAGCAGCGGAAGCAGCGTTGATGAGTGCGGAACGAGTTACCTTGGTAGGATCTACGATACCAGCGGAGATCATGTCGTCGACATACTCTTCCTTGTAAGCATCGAAGCCATAGCCAACCTTGTCAGCTCTGCGGATGTTGTCTACGATAACTCCACCGTCGAGGCCAGCGTTTGCAGCAATCTGTCTTACAGGCTCCTCGAGAGCTCTTAAGATTATCTTAGCGCCAGTCTTCTCGTCGCCTTCGAGTTCGCTAACAAGCTTCTCAACAGCGGGAGCAGCGTTCAGAAGAGCGGTTCCGCCACCAGCTACGATGCCTTCCTCGACAGCAGCCTTTGTAGCGGAGAGAGCGTCCTCAACTCTGAGCTTCTTCTCCTTCATTTCGGTCTCGGTAGCAGCGCCGACTCTTACGACAGCTACGCCACCAGCGAGCTTAGCGAGTCTTTCCTGAAGCTTCTCTCTGTCGTAATCAGAGGTGGTGTTTGCGATTTCGTTGCGGATCTGAGCAACTCTTGCCCGAATCTCGGAGGACTCACCTGCTCCGTCGACGATGGTGGTGGTCTCCTTGGTGACAACTACCTGTCTTGCGCTGCCGAGGTCTGCGAGAGTGGTGTCCTTGAGCTCGTAGCCGAGGTCAGAGCTGATAACATCGGTGCCGGTGAGGATAGCGATATCCTGGAGCATTTCCTTTCTTCTGTCGCCGAAGCCAGGAGCCTTGACTGCTACGCAGTTGAAGGTGCCACGGAGCTTGTTGACGATGATGGTCGAAAGAGCCTCGCCCTCGATGTCGTCAGCGATGATGAGGAGCTTCTTGCCACTTCTTACGACTTCCTCGAGAAGCGGAAGGATTTCCTGAATGTTAGAAATCTTCTTATCGGTAACAAGGATGACAGCGTCGTCGAGGACAGCTTCCATCTTGTCGGTATCAGTTACCATGTAGGGGGTGATGTAGCCTCTGTCAAACTGCATTCCTTCTACAACGTCAACATCGGTGTCGGCGGTCTTCGACTCCTCAATAGTGATGACGCCATCAGCGGTGACCTTATCCATAGCGTCAGCAATAAGCTTGCCGACGCTCTCGTCGCCAGAGGAAACGGTTGCGACTCTCTCGATGTCAGCGCTGCCGGAAACAGCCTTGGAGTTTGCAACAACTGCATCGGTTGCAACGTCAACAGCCTTCTGGATGCCCTTCTTAAGAACCATCGGGTTAGCGCCAGCTGCGATGTTCTTCATGCCTTCACGGACGATAGCCTGAGCAAGAAGAGTTGCGGTGGTGGTGCCGTCGCCTGCTGCATCATTGGTCTTGGTAGCGACTTCCTTGATGAGCTGAGCGCCCATGTTCTCGAATGTATCGTCAAGCTCGATTTCCTTTGCGATGGTGACACCGTCGTTGGTGACGAGTGGCTGGCCATAGCTTCTATCGAGAACAACGTTTCTGCCCTTAGGGCCCAATGTAATCTTTACTGTGTCGGCGAGCTGGTCAATGCCGGACTGCAAGGCCTTTCTTGCATCCTCGCCGTATAAAAGTTCCTTTGCCATTATAAAATCACTCCTTATAATCTTAACCCTGCGATTACTCTACGATTGCGAGAACATCGCCCATACTTACTATAGTGTACTCTTCGCCGTCAACCTTGACTTCGGTGCCGGAATATTTTGAAAGAAGAACCTTGTCGCCAACTTTGACCTTCATAGCGGTTTCCTTGCCGTCTCTGGGAGAGCCATCTCCTACTGCTACGACCTCGGCAACCTGGGGCTTCTCTTTGGCGGATGCTGTGAGGATGATGCCACTCTTGGTGGTTTCCTCAGCTTCGGTCATCTTGACAACAACACGATCAAACAACGGTTTTAATGTCATGAATGTTTCCTCCTTTATGGATTATAATTTAAAAATCTTAGATTTGGCACTCTTCGCTCCCGAGTGCTAAATCTATTGTACCACGCCTTGCAGAAAAATCAAGCGATATTTGGATGAAATCTCGATTTTCGGCGGTTTGCACAACAAATCAGCCTTTCTCACAATTAAAAACTCCCAACTTGCACCATCAAAATCCGAAAAAGCGTTTAAATTATGGCTAAGACGTTAAAACTCTGTCTGTGAACCCGATTTTAGCTTTTATTAATCTTTTGGCAACAAAAATCACAGAAACTCTTGAAAAAGAGCGAATTATAGTCTATAATATAGGATAGATATTTTGGGGACTCAGACTCGGAGGGAGTGGTATTTGTGAGCGGAAGAGTTCTTATAATAGACAGTGACAGAAATATTTGCGAATTAGTCCGGCTTTGCCTCGAGAAAGAGGGCTACAGCGTTATGATCGCCCTTGACGGCGAAGAAGGGCTTGTGCAGTTCTCCGCTCTCAAGCCAGACCTGGTGCTCCTCGAAGTGACGCTCCCCTCAGTTGACGGCTGGCAGGTCTGCCGGGAGATTCGAAAGAAATCCGACATTCCTATTATATTCATAACCTCGAAATCTGAGATTTTTGATAAAGTTCTGGGGCTCGAGCTTGGAGCGGACGACTACATCGTGAAGCCGTTCGACACCCGTGAGGTCGCTGCAAGAGTGAAGGCAGTTTTAAGACGCTATGGCCTCTCGAAGCCGACTTCGCAGTCAAAAAAGATTCACTACGAAGGCCTTGACATTAACATGAACCGCTATGAGCTCAAGGTGAACGGGGAGATCATCCCGACTCCCCCGAAGGAGCTCGAGCTGCTATACTATATGGCGTCGCACCCGAACACGGTGTTCAACCGCGACCAGCTTCTTGACGAGGTCTGGGGGTACGACTACTACGGAAGTTCAAGGACAATTGACGTCCACATAAAGAGGCTCCGCAAGAAGATTGACGGAGTTTCAGCACATTGGAAGCTTACGACGGTTTGGAGCGTCGGATATAAGTTCGAGCTTGACAGCCCGGGCGCCGGTGACATAAAGGAAAGGAAATAGCCATGATAGATTTCTTTGACGAAGATTTCCCTTTGACCAAGAAGCAGGAAGAGCTTCAGAAAAAGCTTGAGGAAGAGAAAAAGGCGCTCGAAGCGATGGCTTCAGGTGAGCCTGAGCCTGAGGAGGTTGCTCCCGAAGAATCAGCCCCTGAAGAAGCAGCTCCCGAAGAGGTGCCGATTGATTTTCCTGAAACTGTTGCGCCTGAGCCGGAGCCTGTAATCGAGATAACCGTTGCCGGCGAGCCGGAATCGGTGTTTGTTCCTGAGCCTCAGCCGGTTGCAGAAGAGGAGCCGGAGGCTCCCGAAGAGATTCCAGAGCCGGAAGTCGTGGAAGAGCCAGAGCCTGAGGTTGAAGCTGAGCCAGAGGCAACTCCTGAGCCTGAGGCAGCTCCTGAGCCTGAGCCGATTCCTGAACCCGTTCCAGAACCAGAGCCAGAGCCTGCTCCTGTGGAGGAGCATTTGCCTGATGTCAATATTTCCTTCTCGGATGAGAGCGTTGACGACGAGGCGGTTATTCTCCCCTTGGAGGAGCATGAGGTTCCTGAAGAAGAAGCCCCTGTCGAGGAGGACAATTCCCTTCACGAAGAGCTTCAGAGGCTGCTCGAGAAGCTCGACAACATGGAAAAGGCGGTCGATTCTCTCGAGCAGGCAAGAGCGAGCGAATCGGAGAGCGAAACGGGATTCAACTATGAATATGACGAGAGATATTTTGCCGAGGAGGAGACTCCTGCCTACAAATATCCTGAGTTATACAAGAAAACGCCGAAAACCACAACCGTCAAGAAAACCGTCAGTAAGAAAAAGAAGAAGGACGACCACACTGTCAGTCTGAACACCCGAACACTTCTTCAGGTCGGAGCCATCGTCGCAGCCACCGCTGCTGCCGTCAAGCTGCTCGACAGGAAGGACGACGATTAATCGAACCCGAAAGGCGCAATACCATTATGAACGAATTTAACCAAGAGAATGAAACTTTGGACGAGGCTACAGAGACCGCTGTAGAGGCTGAACCCACTGTGGAAGAGGCTGTGGCGGAGGCTCCTGCTCCCGAAGAGAAGCCCAAAAAGAAGAAAAGGAAGAATGAGCAGTCGGTTGAGGAGGAGCTAAGGGAGCTCGCCTATATGGAGGCAGCCGACCTCGACTATCTGCCGAAGCCGATTACAAAGGTCAGAAGGAACGGTCACCCGTTCTTAGGAAGCTTCTGCTTCTTCCTCGTACTATTTATAATAGTCTTCTTCGTCACCGCTCACTATGTTTTCGGCTCCGGCTGGATAAAGAACATGATTGACGGAACAGGGAATTTCCAGACCTTCACCATCCCGACAGTTCAGCACGAAGAGCTCGAAGAAAAGTATTATCAGGAGGACGGCAGATACACCGTCGAAGGCGTTGCGAAGACCTGCCTTCCTTCAATCGTCACCATCGAGTCCTACACCGGGAGCTCAATCTTCGCGTCCTATTCGCAGGGCTCCGGCATCATCATGACCTCCGACGGCTACATCATCACAAACGCTCACGTCATTGAGGACGCCGACCTTACGATCGTCGTCAGACTTTATGATGGCACCGAGTATAACGCCACCGTTGTCGGCAGCGACACGAGGACCGACCTTGCGATTATCAAGATCAACGCCACCGACCTCACTCCCGCTCAGTTCGGCGATTCCGACCAGCTTGAGCTCGGCGAGCAGGTTGTCACTCTCGGCTCCCCTGCTGGTCTCGAATCAACCGTCACCACCGGCATCGTCTCAGGCCTCAACCGAATGATCAACGTCGAGTCGGACAACATCAGCATGGAATGCATCCAGATTGACGCTGCAATCAACCCTGGAAACTCTGGTGGAGCGCTCATCAACATGTGGGGGCAGGTCGTCGGCATCACCTCCTCGAAGCTCGAGTCGGTCGCCTACGACAACATCGGCTTTGCGATCTCTATAAACGCTGCAATTCCGATTTTGGAGGAGCTCATCGAGAACGGCGCCATCTTAGGACGCCCCAAGGTCGGCATCAGCTTCTATTCAATTTCTGAAACGATGTCCTCCGTCTACGGTCTCCCTGCCGGTCTCTACATCGCCTCAATCGACGAGACCTGCGACATTTCAAACACCGACCTCCAGATCGACGACGTCATCACAACGATGAACGGAGTGGCTGTCGACTCCGCCGAGGACGTCTACGCAATAATCTTCCAACTCGACCCCGGCGACGAAGTCACCGCAACGGTCCTAAGAATGGATGACGCTGGCAACTGGGATGAGTTTGAGATTACGTTTAAGCTCGAAGCGGATGAGACGAGTGCGATTCAGGCGGTGGATGAGAGCGAAAGCGAATAAGGCGAAAGCAATAGGATTTGAATAAGAATAACTCCCCAAACCTCACGGTTTGGGGAGTTCTATTTCACAGCATTGGTATTCAGGATTTTACCAATCCCTCACCTCATGATTACTATACCCGCCAAGGACATAGATTGGGTCGAAGCGGTCGTCGTCATAGCGCATTTCGAAGTGGAGGTGGTTGCCGGAGGCGGAGCCGGTCATGCCGACGTGGCCGATAACGTCGCCTTTTTCGACGATGTCGCCTTCGCTCACGTCAATCGACGAGAGGTGGCCGTAGTAGGCCTCGTAGCCGTGGCCACAGTCGATTATGACGAGCTTTCCGTATGCCCCATAGGTGCTCGCGAAGACGACCTCTCCTGAGCAAGCAGCATAGACGTCGGTGCCGTAGTCGGCAGCGATGTCGATAGCGTAGTGGGTCGACCAGTCCCATGAGCGCCAGCCATAGGTCGAGCTGACGTATCCTCCGTCACCGCCAACTGGCCAGCAGAAGGTTCCCAAAAGATCGATAATACTCGTGTCGTCGATGGTCGTGTTCTCGGCAGTGCCGACCTGGAAGATTCTCGGGACCATCTCGATGATGGTGTAGCTTGCGGTGATGGTTCTGTCTGTCTCGACGCCGTTCGTCTCGGTGACGAGCGCCGTGACGTTCTCATAGCCGTCAGAGCCGGACTGAATGAGAATCTCGTTATACTCCTCCATCGAGCTGTCATAGACAAACCTCGTGACCCTGTCGACGACCTGATTGTAAGTTTCATAATGGGTAGTGACAACCGAGAGATTCGGCTCAGTGTAGTGATATGTGACGATATCTCCAACGTTTACACCGTCCGAAAGGAACGGATTCTCATCGAGAAGGTCGGAAGTAGTGTAATCGAGGGCGTCGGCGATCGAGGAGAGCGTGTCCCCGTCCTCCACAATATAGTAGGCCTCAACGGTGACGCTGCCGTTGATGTAGGCGACGGCAATGTCAGAAAGCGTCAGGTTGTCCTCGATATATCTTCCCTCGACGATCTCAACATCGTCGACGAACTCAGTTGAAACGGCGTTGGAGGTGTAGTACTCCGCAAGTCTCGACTCGAGAGCGGTCTTGACCTTGAGCATCTCCTCCTCGTTATAAACGCCTATAAGCGTGTCGTTAACATAGAAGCCATAGGCATCGACGACGTTGACGTCTGCCGACTCGAGCATCAGCTCGGAAAGGCTGTCGATGTCGATCGTGTCGTCATCCTCACTGGCGACCTTTATTGTGAATGTCGGTGTCTGGAGGACGGCATCGTCGTTTGAGGTGTATGTAATCTTGTCCTGGACAAGCGCCTGAGCCTCGTTGTAGTCAGCCTCGCTCGAGATTACTCCCAGCTCACTGCCGTTATACTCGACAGAAACTGAGTAGGTGATCGAGCTAGCATACCTGACAAGCGTCACGAAGAAAGCGATACAGATGACGGGGGCAGCGTAGTTGAAAAGCGACACGAGCGCCCTTCCAAGCCACCTGAAGAAGGTTCCGAGTGCCGTGAAGACGACAGATGCAGCATGTTTCCAGCTGATTCTCTTCGCTTTCTTAAACTGAATCTTCGTGTGATCGAGTCGCCCGAATGCATGGGCAAACGGCGTCAGAACGAAGCACCATATATCATATAACGGCTGTTTGAACTTTTTTGAGAGCCAACCGCCGATTCTTTTAAATAATCTCGACAAGACAGTCCCGAGAAGCCCGAAAACGGCGGTCAATATTCTTTTTATAATACCAGCCACTGTGCGACCGACAAACTGCAAAAAGTTAAAAATCGCCCACAGCCCCGCCCGGATATGTGCCCAAAACATAGCTTCTCCTTTCTGAATTATTACAAAAGGGTTACAAACTTGCTATTCTATTATACCAGAGAAGCTGAAAAAATCAACCGTTATTTTTTGGAGAAGCAGTGAAAGCGGGATTTTTTGTGGAAAGTGCACAAGGAATATGGCTCGGCTAACGCCAAGCCGAGGGCTTTGTCGCCAGATTGAAACTCCCCAAGCCTTGCGGTTTGGGGAGCTCTATTATCACAAAGTTTTCATCTATTGCCACAGGCTCATATTCCCATAATATCATGAAATTACGGCAGGGTCGAAAATTGATATCTTCTTGCGAATTCTCTCGGGTGAAGAGGCTTTTTGCCAGTGACATGGTTTATGTAGGTGTCGACGTAGCTTACGGCGGATTCGACTATTGTCGGGAGATTCCGTTTCATCTCAGCATATTCGTCCTGATCGACAATTGCGTTTTCGTCGTCAAAATAGCTCGTATCTTTAATAATGACAATCTTCGAGAAGTCGAGACCTGAACGGGAGCGCTTTGAGCGTTCGGTGTTTGTGAAGAGAAATGCATTTTTGTGGTGAATGTCCGAACGGAACGGGACACAGATGAAGTAATCATCGTGAGTATCTATGAGAAGGCAGGTATAGGGCCTGCCATGCTTGTGCATGAGCTCAGGAAACCTCTCCGGCGGATAGTCCTCCGTGAATTTTGGGGACAGCAAGTATAAATCAGCGTCAAATTCCAACTCCATCACCTACAAAAAACGAGGATGCCCAAACGGCCATCCTCGCGGATTTTCTTCGCTCGGTCAGTTTTATTTTACCGATGTGTCAGAACCGTCACACATCATCTTCGCACGGTCAGTTTTTATTTTACCGACGAGTCGGAACCGTCACTCGTCATCGTTTAGCGAAGCAGAGGAATCAATCCTCTACTTATATTATACACGAAATTCCGGGAAATGCAAGCCCTGTCGGGCAGGAAAACTGAAATTTTTTCAGACTGAGGGCTCAATTAGAGCAGCCTAATCTTCTTCATCAGCTTGCACTTTTCCGTCAGCTTCTTAAGCCTTTCGTCAATCTCGCTCTCGACCATTGTTGGGGTGATGAAGGCGAGTTCGTGCTGGGAGCGCTGTTTTCTCGGAATGAAGTCGACATAGCCGAAGAGGTTTGTGATTTCGGACTTGAGAGCATCGGCATCCTGGTTTTCGGTGCGGATTCTTGCGTAGATGCTCACTTCGGCGGTCTTGTAGGGGCGGATGAAGTCGTTCGACTCACTCTCTTCCCAATTGAGGGAGACGATATCCTTGCCCTCATGCTTGGCAGCGTCGATGATGTCTCCGACAACTGCCGAGGCGGTCGGGAACTTGCCGGCACCTCTGCCGTAGAAGAGGCAGTCGCCGACGGCATCGCCAGTCACCATGATGGCGTTGTAGACGTCGTTCACGCTCGAAAGCGGGTTGTTGACGCTGACGAGACGTGGGCAGACGGTCGCGACGATTCCGCTGTCGGTGTTCTCGATAAGGCCGATGAGCTTTATAGCATAGCCGGCGCTCTCGGCATACTCGACGTCGTCGAGAGAGATTTCTCGGATGCCGGAGCAGTGGACATATTCGGGATAGATATGCTTGCCGAAGGCGAGCGAGCCCAAGATGCAGAGCTTTCTCGTTGCGTCGTGGCCATCGACATCGGCAGAGGGGTCCTTCTCGGCATAACCAAGCTGCTGAGCCTGGGAGAGAGCCTGGTCGAAGGAACGCTGGTCGTAAATCATCTTCGTTAAAATATAGTTGGTGGTGCCGTTGAGAATTCCCGCAATTCTTGAGAAGCGGTTCGCAGCGAGGCACTGGTGAAGAGGCCTGATAATAGGAATTCCGCCACCGACACTCGCCTCGAAGAGGTAGTTGCAGTTATTCGCCTTCGCGATTTTGAGGAGCTCAGCGCCATGGGTGGCAACAAGCTCTTTATTTGAGGTGACGACGCTGACACCTTTCTGGAGGAGTCGCTTAGTGTAGTCGTAGGCAAACGTCTTCCCGCCCATGACCTCGGCGACGACCTTGATTTCAGGGTCGTTTAAGATATCGTCAAAGTTCTTCGTGAATTTGTCCTGGAACGGACTGTCCGGGAAGTCTCTCAGATCGAGAATATACTTGATGTCGAGCTCCCGCCCGCACCGCTTCTCGATGATGTCCTTATTCTGATAAAAAAGCTCAACGGTCCCAGAGCCGACGACTCCAAAACCCATAACGGCAATTTTTGTTGATGGCATTGTTTTTTCCTCCGAAAATTTTATTGTCGGCTTCGCCGACCGCGCTCGCCTTCGGCTCGCGCGCCCTCTCAGTCAGCCACTTCGTGGCTGCCAGCTCTCCCAAAGGGAGAGCCGAGTTATTGCCTCTGGAAGGCTTTGTACAAGCGGAATTCTTGGCTCCCCCCTCTGGGGGAGCTGTCACGCGAAGCGTGACTGAGAGGGCGCGAGCCCGCAGGGCGAGCGGTCGCGCGAAGCGCGACAATTATCTCCCATACGACGTCCCCGCCCTTATCACCCCGTCAATCTGTGAAAGCTCTTCGCAGATGGAGGCGGCGTTGTAGTCGCCGTCGTCGAAACGGACGGTGACGGTGGCGGTGGCGGCGGAGTCGATGGGGATGTTCTGATTCATGGTCAAAATATTCGCGCCGTGGCTATAAAGGCAGCGAAGAACTTCGCTGAAGACCCCTGCACGGTCGCAAAGAGTGAGATAATAGGTGACGATCCGGGAGCCGAAGCCGTCGCTGTACATGAAAGCTGTGTCCTTATATTTATAGAAAGCACTCCTCGAGATTCCGGCAGCCTGGCAGGCCTCAGATGAGGTCTTGCACTCGCCGGTCGCGAGAAGCTTCTTCGCCTCTATTACCTTTAAAATAACATCAGGCAGCACATCTGCCCTCACAACGACATATTTTTCGTCCACAATAATCACCTTCTTAGCCTAAAAGTTTGCAGCATGAGTACAACTGTACTCAGCATGAATACAATAGCATATTTTGAGGGGTTTGTCAAGCCTGAATATTAAGAATTATCGATAGTTATAAAATTGGCTCCCCTACGCTTAGGGGAGCTGGCACGCGAAGCGTGACTGAGGGGTGCACAGAAGTTCGCAAGCGAACTTCCAAAGTCGGCGCCACCACTCCACCATGCTTCGCATGGTCCCCCTCTCCTAAGCGTAGGAGAGGCTTTTTCACACTTCGAACAATGCCCTGGCGTTCTCTTCAGTCTTCACAACCAAGTCTTCATAGCTCATGCCGAGAACCTCCGCTGCTTTGCGGGCGGTGTACTTGATCATCGCGCTGTCGCAGATTTTGCCTCGGTGGGGTTCGGGGGACATGTAGGGGCAGTCGGTCTCTAAGAGATAGCGATCTATCGGGATCGACTTCAGAACCTCGATCGACTTTTTTGCGTTCTTGAACGTGAGAACTCCCGTGAAGCTGATGTACATGCCGAGATCGATGACTTCCCTTGCCGTCTCGACCGAGCCGGAGAAGCAGTGCATCACGCCTTGGGGTCGGAGCTCTCTCAGAATCTCCATGCAGTCGCCTGTTGCGTCACGGGAGTGGACGATTACGGGAAGATGGAGAAAGTTTGCGAGCTCGATCTGTTCCCTGAAAGCTTTTATCTGAGCCTCTCGGTCGTAGCCCTCGTAGTGATAATCAAGCCCGATTTCGCCGATTGCCTTCACTTTGCTGTCAGTTGCAAGCTCTCGGAGGCGGTCGAGATAATCGCCAGTCGCGTCATAGAGATTCTCGGGATGAACCCCGACGGCGGTGTAGTATTTAGGGTATTTTTTAGCCATTGCGACTCCGAATTCGGAGGACTTAAGGTCGGTCGCAGCGTGCATTATTCCAGAAATATTGAGCTCGAAAAGGGCCGGAATGAGATAGTCCCTCAACCCGTCAAACTTCGGGTCGTCATAGTGGGAATGGGTGTCGAAGATGTGGGATAACATAATTGCCTCTCGAAAAAAGTTTTGATGCTGATATTATAGATGAAACTCGGGAGCATGTCAAGCTCAGAGATTTTTCGATAAAAATTTATCGTTTCTCAATAAAAATCTATTGACAAACGAGTTGGAGTGTGATATACTGGGGTCACAAAAGAAAGAAGGAGAGTTAGAAAATGGATCTTAAAGTATTGGTTCGGTGGCTGCGGGCGGTTATAATCGGCGTGGCGGTTTGCGGAGCGGTCGCTTATGGCGTCGTCTGCCCGGTTTGTGGGATGAAAATTATCGAGGATCACCCGGATGTGTCGGGGTGGTTCTGGCCCTGGCTGGGGTTCATCCTCATAACCGCAATCCCCTGCTACGTGGTGCTCTTCTACTGCTGGAAGATTGTCGGAAATATTGCTAGTGGCAGGGCGTTCTCGTATAATAACGCCAGGTATTTCAGCGTGATGTCCTATCTCGCTCTCGGCGATGTGGCGTTTTTCTTCGTCGGGAACGTGGTGCTGCTGCTCGTGAACATGAATCACCCGTCAGTGATCGTGGCGTCACTTTTAATAGTGTTTGTCGGAATTGCCGTGGCGGTGGTGTTTGCGACGCTTTCCCACCTTGTGAAGAAGGCAGCGGACCTGCAGCAGGAAAACGATCTGACCGTTTGAGGTGAAATTATGGGCGAAATAATTATAAATATTGACGTTATGCTTGCCAAGCGGAAGATGAGTGTGACAGAACTTTCCGAGAAGGTCGGCATCACGATGGCAAATATCTCTATCCTGAAGAACGGCCACGCGAAGGCGATCAAGTTCTCGACCCTCGCTGCTCTTTGCGAAGCCCTCGACTGCCAGCCTGGGGATATTTTGGAGTATCGGAGGGGTGAAGATGAGGGTAATTCTTAGGCTTATAGCGCTTGTAGTAGTTTTGGTAGTGGCAGTCTTCGGTGATGCTATTTCTTACATTTTCCCGCAGACCTACTGCGACGTTATCGAAAACAACTGGGGAATCGTCATCCCGACCGACAGGGCCTACTCCGAGGAGTTCTCCGCCGACTCCGGCGCCAGCTTCCATGGCGACGGGACGAGGTACCATGTCATGTACTTCGATGATGCCGAGAGAATCAGCGTCCTCCTCGGCTGGAGCGACGATATCCCCGAAAGCGTTGTCGACTACTCGGAGCAGCTCCTCGACGAGCTTGAAATCGACAACTCCTACCACCGACCGAATTACGAGAGCTGCGTTTACTATATGCAGAGTAAAGACGACGGCAGCGTCATCATGATTTTCTGGGATGAAAACAGACAGGAGATGTATGTGGTGGAGGAGTTCTTGTGAATCCCAGCCGGCTTCGCCGGTAGCGACCCCCTTCGGGAGTCGCACCCCTCCACCACCACGCTTCGCGTGGCGGTCCCCCTCCCCCTTCGGGGGAGGCTATAATTGCCTCAGGAAAGGGTTTTAGGTATGACCAAAAGAAGAATATTCGCAATTATTATCGCCGTGGTGCTGGGCACCGTTTGCTTGGTGGGGATAAGGCTTGGGATGAATCCTAAGGTGCAGGCTTGGGTGTTTGTGGCGAGGTATGGCGACTATATCGAGGAGAAGTATGAGCAGCACATTATTATCACCGACGGTGTTCCCTGCATTTCGGCGACCTACTTCAATGCGGGATATCGGCACGAGATGATCGACTATTCCCTCTCCGGCTTCGGCATCGCCCCGTCGAGCACCTACTACGGCGTCTACTACTCGCCAGACGATTTGCCGATGGCGTATGCTCAGATGAATTACCACCTCGTCAAGCAAAGCGAGGGGTATTGGACGTGGGAAGAAAAGGGCGGAGATAATCATGGGGAGGTTGCAAAAATTCGGGAAGGGTGGTATTATTATAGTGCGAGTTTTTGAGGGTGCCTGAAATCAGGCTTCTAAGAGCACTGGTGCCCGATTGTAGGGGCGGATATTATCCGCCCGAACCCAAGTACCTGCACAACCACGGGCGGATGATATCCGCCCCTACACAATTCGGCTACGGCGACTGGAGTCGCCTCCGCCGAAGCGCCTCCTTCGGAGGCGCACCCCTCCACCGTCGCCTTCGGCGACGGTCCCCCTCCCCGAAGGGGGAGGCTATAATCACCTCAGGAAAGGTATGAGATAATGAACAATCTTACTATTGAAGACTACATGAAAATCCCCTACCCGATGGTTGTCGAGGAGGACACCGTTGAAGGCGGGTATACGATCTTCTTTCCCGACCTCAAAGGCTGTGTGACTTGCACCGAAAGTCGGGACGAAATCAGTTCTATGGCAGAAGACGCAAAAAGGGCATGGCTCGAAGCCTCGCTTGAAAGCGGGTTTGAACCACCGCTGCCGTCAAATAATTAATACTATATAAGAAGTAGGAGGAACCACTATGCAAAAAATTCTATTCCCGAACGGCCTGAAGAAGGCGTTTACGACCAGTTATGATGACGGGTGTTATGATGACATTCGGCTCATGGAGATGATGGAGGAGTATGGCATCAAGGGAACGTTTAACATCAGTTCCCAGATTTACCGTGAAGAGGGCACCAAGCCTTATGGGGTCTGGCCAAGAGTCACGCTTTCGGAAGCTCTGGAAGAATATCCGAAGCACGGGGTTGAGGTTGCCGTTCATGGGCTCCACCACAGGGACTTTACGAAGATCACCGAGCCTGAGCTCTACTGCGAGATCGCCTGCGACAAGGCGAACCTTGAGATGCAGTATGGCGGGGTTGTCAGGGGCGCTGCTTACCCCTATGGCTCCTACAACGACAAGGCGGTTGAGGCGCTCCGCAAGTGCGGGATCAAGTACTGCCGTACCGTCTGCACTCGGGACGACTTTGCCATGCCTGAGGACTGGCTGAGGCTCTTCGCCACCTGCCATCACGGCGACAAGAGGCTGCCTGAGCTCCTCGACAGGTTTATTTCGACCGATTTTGAGGACTGCCGGATGTTCTACCTCTGGGGTCACACTGCTGAATTCAGGCGCGACGACAACTGGGACGTCATCGAGAACGCTTTCAAGAAAGTGAGCGGTCGCGACGACATCTGGTTCGCCACCAACATCGAAATCTGCGAGTACCACAAGGCCTACCAGGCCCTCGAATACTCCACCGACCCACGCTCCCACGCGATCTACAACCCCACCGCTAAGGACATCTGGGTTGAGGTTGACGGGAAGGCGGTTGTGGTGCATAGTGGGGAAATTATTAATTCGTAATTGTGACGTAAAAAAGGCTCCCCTACACTTAGGGGAGCTGGCAGCTGCGAAGCAGCTGACTGAGGGGTGCGCCACCGAAGGTGGCGCCGGCTCCCCTTCGGGGAGCCACCACTCCACCATGCTTCGCATGGTCCCCCTCTCCTAAGCTTAGGAGAGGCAAAAATAAAAAATCCTCCCCTTCCAGGGGAGGAAAACTTGCGAATTCGGTGAAGGGGCTTCACTGCCCCGTGTACTCAACCATCACCGCGCTGATGACTCCATCCACTTCGTAAAGCTTGTCTACGAGGCGGGTGTTTTTCTTTTTCAGGCGGATGTTGGCGGTGAGCTCGGTTTCGCCCTGATAACGGGAGTGGCCGAGGGTCTTGGCTTTCAGAGCCTTCATTATTTCGGAGATGTTCTCCTCAGCGGAGGATTCGTACCTGATGACGAGGACATAGGTCCGCTTGCCTCTGGCGATGAGGGTGAAAACGATGTAGACGAGGGCGATGCCGAGGGTCGCGATCAGCGCGAAGGGATAAAGTCCAGCACCAGAAGTGATTCCAGAGGCTATTCCCCAGAAGAGGAAGCCGACATCGAGGGGATCCTTCACAGCCGAGCGGAACCTCACTATCGACAGCGCTCCGACCATTCCCAGAGACAGAACGAGGTTCGAGCCGATTACGAGGACAATGAACGCCGTGATGATTGTCACCATGACTATAAGGACGGCGAAGTTTTCGCTGTAAACGGCGCCACGGTAGAAGTTCCGATAGACGAGATAAATAACGATTCCGCAAAGAAGCGCGCAAACGAGGGTTACGAGTATGTATGAGACGGTCAGGTGCTCGACGAGGCCCAACTGCTCGATGCTTTCCTGCAATACTGCTCTGATGCTGCTCATATTTTAACTTCCTTTCTTAATCTTAAAGACTGATTGCCTGGGGCTTGTAATTGTTGAGAACGTCCTGGCAGGTGGTGAACTTCGAGACGGCGATCTTCTCACCACCGACACTCGAAACGAGCATCGAGAGGTGTTTTGGGATGAAGTCGTCGTACTTCACCTCCATGATGACCATGCCGTTCGGATAGACGGGAACCATCAGAAGATTATCGTCGAACATATCGACGCCTGAAATTCCTGCCCGAAGGGATTTGTCAAACGTGATTCGGACGTTTCCGAGAGGCTCGACATAGGCCTCTCTCACGTAGTCGACCACGACCGAAGGCCTGAGGCCTTTTCCTCCCCAGAGTGAAAGGAACTCCGCTGTGACGAAGCTCGAGTCAGCCTTGAGAAGCGAGCTGTCGCCGTTTATGAGAGCCTTAGCGCAATCGAGCGAGATGCTGGTGCCGGTTTTCCGAATCCTGTCGCCGTTTTTCTCCTTGCACTCGAGGCGGATGACATCGGTTGAAAAGTTGTAGGTCCGAATACGGAACTTTTTTCTGTGAGAAACTCCCGCAATCTTGTCCCAATAGGACGAGTGACTGAGGTCGTCGAAGTAGAGGCTCCTGATAAAATAGTCGCCGTTTCTGAGCGAATGCGAATCCCGCTTCATGATCGCCGAAATCCGTGTACGAGCCGTGACATACTCAGCTTTTGACATGAGAAGCTTGATTTCGTGCCTATACTTTCCAGAATTATTCTCTTTTAAAACCGTCACGCCCGCACCCACTTTCATTGTACATTGTACATTTTTACAGTATCTTCTCCTCATCAACATCATCCCCGCCGAGGTCGACGTCTTCGCCTTTGATCAGGTGGGCGAGGTTTTCGAATTCAGCTTCGGTGAGGGTGACGCCTTTGCTCATGCGGGTGTGGTCAGGCGACCAGTCGCGGATATCATACTTCGGAACGCCTTCGTTCCAGCTGACCTTATTGAGCTCCTTCGTCCAGCCCCTGGCTGTCTCCGAAAGTATGCCGATGTGTTCTTTGATTTCATAGGTTACTTCTGCCATGGTGAGTTCCTTTCTGCCGGTTGGCAAGGTATTTTATTCTAAGGTTGGTCAAGCACAGTTTCTCTTCGTGTCGCGACGACTTGCCTTCGCGCAAGTACAGTTTCCCGAAGGGAAACTGGCAAGTTCGGCTTCGCCGAACTTGCAGCGCTCGCCCCTTCGGGGCTCGCGCACCCCTCCACCGCGCTTCGCGCGGTCCCCCTCCCCCTTCGGGGGAGGCTTTAATCAGCACTCTCAAGGGTTCGAGTTGAGGGATTAAGTTGCAATTTGAAAGTTGTGCATTAGCCAGAAGCTATCCTTCAGCAGTCATAGCCTCCCCCGAAGGGGGAGGGGGACCGTCGCCTTCGGCGACGGTGGAGGGGTGCAATTTTCGCCTTCGGCGAAAATCGCTCGGCGGAGACGACGAAGTCGTCGCAGCCGACTATGTAGGGGCGGATATTATCCGCCCGGGGTTCTCTGGCGTTTGGGGTTCGGGCGGATATTATCCGCCCCTACAATTCGTAGGTACAGCATCTCCGCGAGGATTAATTCTTCACAAACTTCGCCTTCAACTTCTCCGGCATCAGCATCATAAGCGCTTGCCAGAGGTCTTTGATATTCAGCGCAAACGAGATCGCAAACAGCACACCGAGTATCAGGTAGAGCATCCACCAGTATGGGAAGGTTATCTGGTTCACGATTACCATCGCTGCCATGATGACGGTGTTGATTATGATTTTTGACATCGAAAAGTCGTAGTGGATGAGGCGACGGGTGTCGTAGAGGCGGTAGAAGAATACCACAAAGTAGGCCACGAAGGTGGCGAAGGCTGCGCCATATATTCCGAAGGACGGAATCAGGGCGAAGTTGAGGATGATATTGATTATTCCCGCAACAAGGGAGGTATAAAACGAGTGCTTCGTCTTCTTCTCGGCTATGTAGACGGAGCCCAAGAAGGTGTTAAAGCAGGTGAAGACGGTCGCAAGGGTCAGGAGCGGTGAGTAGAGATACGACTCGAAGTACTGCTCGTTGATCCAGACCTGCGTTATCGGCTTGATGAGAAGGAGGATTCCACACGCCAGAACATACATGAACGCCGAACACATTCTGAAGACGTCGGTGTAGAACTTCTCACGCTCTGCCGAGTTGTTCTCTGTAATTGCGGACATGTTCCACGCCTGCGAGAACATTGTGAATATCGTCGTTAAGATTGTCGGGATCTTGTAGGCGATGGCGTTGATGCCCGTCAGGTATTCTCCGTGGAAGATCCTGATAATAAATCTGTCCGAAATGCTCGTGATGAGCCAGAGGAGGTTTGTCGACATGAGTGGCGCTGCATATTTTACCATGCTCTTCGCGAGCTCTTTGTCGAAACTCTTCGGGCTGACGAACCGCCAGAGGCGTCCAGCTGTGAACAGGAAGATGCTCGAAATCAGGTCAGAGAGAATTATTGCGAGGAGATATCCAGTAATCCCCATATCGAATCCAACAAGGAAGAGGATATCTAAAAGAAGCATCACAAGGGTGCAGATGATTCCGTCCACGGCGAACAGAGTGACCTTCCCGCGTCCTCTGGTGAAGAACATGTTTATCTGCCGAAGCGACGAGGTGCAGACGTAGATATAGAGAATCACGGTGTAGCCGTCGACATAGTCAAAGAGCGAAATTATCGGGAAGATGAGCGCCATCGCTGCCATTCCCAGAACATAGACGCTCAGGCAGACGGTGTAGACCTGCTTGTAGTCTTTGATTTCTTTTGAATCGAGCCCGAACCGAAGCGCTGCCTCTGAAATCGAAATTGTGAAAATCGGGATAAGGATGTTGGCGGTCTGGGCAATGAGGTCGACCGTGCCGTACTCCTCAGGAGTCAGGCAGGCGGTATACAGTGGCACCAGAATCAGCACCAGAATCTTCGAGCCGAAGGAACCTATGGCGAAAATCAGAGTGTTTGCCATCAGTTTTTTGAAGTTTTTATTTTCGCTCGCCAAGGGCAGCCTTCCTTTCTAAAAAACAATACCTTTATTATAATAGTCTCCCGTAAAAAAATCAAGAAAAATCGCAAAAAGGGCTATGAAAACCTCTCAATTTGTGATATACTTAAGGTGGCCGCTTAAATCTGGCGTCGAAACCGCCCGGATTGTTGCTTTTTGAACTTAAAAAGGAGTATAACACTATGAATAGAGAAAAAGTTTTGAAGACCCTCGTAATCCTCTCCGCCCTGACCTGCATTTTGGGAATAATCAAACTCACCGCCGAAGCGCTGAGCCTGGGGACACATAAGTATTTTGATGTTAGCAGTGAGGAATAAAAAGTACGTAGAAAAGTTCTCAACCTAAAAATCGCCTTGCTTGTGCAGGGCGATTTTTGATTTACTGCTTCCGCTTTAAAGTACACCCCACTACCTCCGGCAGATTATTGATCCTCGTCGGGATGAGGCTGTTGCCGAGACCTCGGCTGATTATGGTGGCGCTATTTCCAAAATAGTGGATTCCTTCGGAGTACTTCGGGAAGAAGCCTTGGCCGGGGGCGATGAGACTGCCGAGTTTACCTAACCTCATCTGGCCACCGTGGGCGTGGCCGGAGAAGGTCAGGTCGGCGCCACATTCGGAATAGAGCTTGCCGTACTGTGGACGATGGGAAATTAAGATTGTGAAGGTGTCGGAAGAGCCTTTCATAAGCGTTCTCAGATTCTCTCGGCTTCGGTACTTATCGGCAAGGCCACAGAGGCGGATTTTGTCGGTGCCGATCGTGAGGGTCACGGTGTCTTGGGTGAGGACTGTGGCGCCAGCCTGCTCGGCGTCTTTCAGAAAATCAGCCATCTCGTCCTCATGGAACCTGTCCTCGTGGTTGCCGGTGGTGTAGAATGTGGGGGCGATTTTCGAGACTTTACGAAGGAAATCGAGTGCTACCGCCTTATTCGTGTGGCGGGAGTCGAGGAGGTCGCCTGAAATCACGATGATGTCGGGGCTCTCGAGCGAAATCAGCTCGAGAAGGCGGTGGTTTCCTCTTCCAAAGGACTTGTTGTGGAGGTCGGAAAGGTGGACTATTTTAAAGCCGTCGAAGCTGGCGGGGAGTTTTTTGCTCTCAAAAGTATAATCTGAAACGGTGAGGCGGTTGTTTTCATATAAAAAATATGCAAGTGCTGCCGGCACTGCTATGGCTGATAGAGCGAAAAGGGATCTTGATTTACTCATTGTGGGCTCCTCTCAAAATTCTATAGAAAGATTGTAGCATAAACTTCCCCACTTTTCAACGAATTTTTGGTTGCCGGTATTGTGTTTTTACAAAAAAAGTGCTACAATAGCCTTGAATAAAATTCATGGAGGAGAGATACCATGGCAAATATAACTATTTTCGATCATCCACTTATCAAGCACAAGATTACCCTTCTTCGGGACAAGTCCACCGGCACCAAGGACTTCAGAACCCTCATCGAAGAGATCGCAATGCTCATGGGCTATGAGGCATTAAGAGACCTTCCTCTTGAGGAAATCGAGGTCGAGACCCCTATCTGCACGACCAAGGCTCCTGTCGTTTCTGGCAAGAAGCTGGCTGTCGTCCCGATACTTCGTGCTGGTTTAGGCATGGTCAGCGGAATCTTGGCGCTCGTTCCGTCTGCAAAGGTTGGCCACATCGGAATGTATCGTGACGAAGTCACCCACATTCCCCACGAATACTACTGCAAGCTCCCTGACAACATCGGCGACAGAACCATCATCGTTCTTGACCCCATGCTCGCTACCGGCGGTTCGGCTGTTGACGCTATCAATCTTATCAAAGAGCGTGGCGGAAAGCATATCAAGTTCATGTCCATCATCGCTGCTCCTGAAGGCCTGAAGGCTCTTTCTGAGGCTCACCCGGACGTTGAAATCTACTGCGGAAACCTTGACGAAAAGCTCAACGACGACTGCTACATCGTTCCTGGTCTCGGCGACGCTGGCGACAGAATCTTCGGCACAAAGTAAAATTTCTAAAAAAGGCTTGCAATCATCACAAAGCTGTGATATACTGCATAGAGTGAATAAAAGCGTTGAGCGGAAAGAGTAGCGAAGCTGAGCCCGCAAAGAGAGGAGACGGCGGTGGAAAGTCTCCCAGGAAGGTTTTGTGAAGTGCATCCGTGAGCTTGGGAGCGGAAGCTGAGTATGTTCCCACGTATTGCTGCGTTAAAGCGTCTAAAGTTACAAATCGGAGTGGAACCGCGATTTTACACCGCCTCCCGTTTAGCGTTATGCTATTCGGCAGGCGGTTTTTGTTTTCCCAAATAATATATCAGGAGTGATTTTATGCACTATATCTTAAAGGCTTTATCGGAGGACGTTCAGGCAATTAAGGACAGAGACCCGGCAGCGAGGAGCACGGTTGAGATTCTTCTAACCTCCTCAGGCCTTCACGCCATCGCAGCCTATAGGGTCGCCCATGCCCTTCACAAAAAGAAATATTATCTCTCGGCAAGGGTGATTTCGACGTTGGCTCGATTCTTAACAGGAATCGAGATTCATCCGGGCGCAACCATTGGCAAGAGGCTTGTTATTGACCACGGCTCGGGAGTCGTCATCGGAGAAACCACTGAGATCGGCGACGATTGCCTCCTCTATCAGGGCGTCACCCTCGGCGGTAACGGCAGGAGCAAAGGCAAGAGGCACCCGACACTTGGAAACAACGTCATGGTCGGCTGCGGTGCCAAGGTTCTGGGGCCGTTCAGGATCGGCGACAACGTCAAGGTTGCTGCGAATGCGGTTGTTTTATCAGAGATTCCCGACAACTGTACAGCGGTTGGAGCACCCGCAAGAATTGCAAGAAGAAATGGCGTCAGGGTTACTCAGGATCTCGATCAGATTCATATTCCCGACCCTGTCGCTGCGGAGTTTGCGAAGCAGAACGAGCGAATCGCTGAGCTCGAAAATAAACTCGAAGAAATCAAGAAATAGGAGACTTTAAAATGAAGCTGTATAACTCTCTCACGAGGACAAAAGACGAATTTGTGACACACGAGCCCGGCAAAGTCGAGATGTACACCTGTGGGCCGACTGTCTATCACTATGCCCATATTGGAAATCTCCGCTCTTATATCATGGAGGACGTTCTGGAGAAGTATCTCTCCTACTCGGGCTACAAGGTCAACAGAGTCATGAATATCACCGACGTTGGACATCTCACAAGCGACGGCGACACTGGCGACGACAAGATGCTCAAAGGCGCCAAGCGTGAGCACAAGACGGTTATGGAGATAGCTAAGTTCTACACCGACGCTTTCTTCAAGGACTGCGAGAAGCTCAATATCAAGATTCCCGACACTGTCGTTCCGGCAACCTCCTGCATTGACGAATTTATCAGGGTTATCGGAGTCCTCATCGACAAGGGCTATGCCTACCTTTCTGGCGGGAACGTCTACTTCGACACCTCGAAGTTAGAAAAGTACTATGTCTTCAACGATTTCGATGAGGAGGACTTAGCCGTCGGGGTACGTGAGGGAGTTGAGGCTGACCTCGCAAAGAGAAACAAGACCGACTTTGCTTTATGGTTCACAAAATCCAAATTTGAGGATCAGGAGCTCAAGTGGGATTCGCCTTGGGGAGTTGGATATCCTGGCTGGCACATCGAGTGCTCCTGCATCAGTATGAAAAATAACGGCGAATATCTCGACCTACACTGCGGTGGAATCGACAACGCTTTCCCCCACCACACTAACGAAATCGCCCAGTCGGAGTCGTATCTGGGGCATCCTTGGTGCCCTCAGTGGTTCCACGTGAGGCACCTTAACACCGAAGGCGGGAAGATGTCGAAGTCGAAGGGCGAATTCCTGACAGTTTCGCTTCTCGAAGAGAAGGGCTACGACCCGATTGTTTATCGGTTCTATTGCCTTCAGTCCCACTACCGCAGAGCTTTAGTCTTCTCCTATCCGAATCTTGACAACGCAGCGCTGGCGTTCACGAAGCTTGTCCAGAGGATTGTTCCCCTTCTCAAGGCAACTGGTGACGTTGACGAAACTGCTTTCGCAGAGCTCAAAAAGTCCTTCACAGACGCTATGGACAACGATTTGAACACCTCTTTGGCTGTTACGGCGCTCTATGACGTTCTGAAGGCTGATACGAATGATGCTACAAAATTGGCTCTTATCAAAGACTTCGACAGAGTGCTCTCTTTGGGACTTGTTGAACATGCTGAGAAGATGACTGCTGGCGAGAGTGAGGAGCTTCCTGCGGAGGTCACTGAACTGCTCGAACAGAGAAAGGCTGCAAGGAAGGAGAAAAACTTCCAGCTTGCGGATGAATTAAGAGCGAAGATTGTTAGCTTAGGTTACTCAGTTGAAGAGACAAGGCAGGGCACTGTTGTCAAGAAAATCTGAACCTGCAATATTCAATCGCAAAGTTTGATGAAAATTTATCCTCGGCACTTGACTTTATGACTCTTTGGGGGTAATATTTCTAATAGAATATTTTGTGACAAACACCCTCATGGAAAGGAAAGATAAATGCCATCTGATTACGAAAACTACGAAAACCCTAAAAAAAAGAATCCGCTGACCTCCCCTGCTTTCAGGAAGTATTTCAGAGTTTCCATGGTCGCGATTATCGTCATCCTGGTCTTCATGCTTCTTATCTGGCTTGCAGGAGCAAGGCAGTCGAATATTCCCGACGATATCGACTTCATCCAGCTTGAGGAGCCTGATGATGACAACCCGGTTGTCATCTTTGAGACGAGTATCGGCACTATGTCGGCTGTCCTCTACCCTGACGAAGCGCCTGAATACTGCGAATATTTCATGGCGCTTGTCGACTCTGGCTACTATGACGGAAGCTATGTCTGCGCTGTTGTCGACGGGGTTTATGCCTTGGGAGGTACACTCGATCCCGACCCGAATGTCGAGGCGGAAGGCTCCGACCTCAGTGGAATCGAGGCGGAAATCTCCGACAACCTCTGGCCACTGAAGGGCTCTATGGCGTCGTTTGTCGGGACAACGGGAATCTGGCCGTTCCAGAAGAACTGTGCCGGCTCGACCTTCTTCTTCATCAACGACATTGCTGACGCCTATATGGACGAGGACGCGCTCAGGCGGAGCTATGGCGACGAGTTGGGTTCTGTTTACGCCGAATACGGCGGAATCCCGAACTTCTCAAGAAAATACACGATATTTGCCCAGATTTACGACGGCTGGGACGTCTATGAAGCGCTGATGGCCACTGAAGTACTCGACACCTATCAGCCGGCAGAGGACATCGTTCTCGAGCGGGTTTACATCACCACCTATGGCGAAGCTCCTGCTGAGGTTTACGGTATTCCTGTGGATGAAACCTCTGAAGAGGAAACAGTCAGTGAAGAAACTGATGCAGAATAATGAAATTTGGTATGGACAAATCCTCGGAAATGTTGTATACTATATTAGTTATCGGCGTTTTTGCCGAATCTCCCATTTGAAAGGACATCTTTAAAATGAACAAGTTGTTAAGAAAAGCTCTCGTCTTTCTGACGATTTTTGCGGTTGTATTCTCCATGGCTGGATGCGGAGACACCTCCTGGATAGTCAAGGTTGACGACGTTACCGTCAATGCTGGCATGTATATCTACTATCAGGGTGCTGGCTATACTGCGGGGGTTTACGAACTTTCCGAAGAAGATTCGACCTATTATTATTACTATTTATTCGGATATTCCCTGCTGGATGAAACCGTTAACGGTCAGTCTATGTCCGACTATATGAGCGACTACGCTGTTGACATGTGCAAGCAGTATGTCGTAATCCAGAAGCTCTTTGAAGAATTGGGGCTCGAGCTCACCGAGACTGAGCTTGCAAACATCGAGACCTCCGTTGCTAACACATGGGAATCCTACAGCGAGACCTATGAGGCTGCCGGTATTTCTGAGGACACCGTGAGAAAGGTTGCAGAAATCACCATGATGGAGGAGGACGTCTTCAACGCCTACTATGAGGTTGGCGGACTTAACGGCACCACCGAAGACGACATCAAGGACTATCTTGAGGACAACTACGCAAGAATCAAGTATATCACTTTTGAATTCTCCGAGAGCGCTGACGACGCTATCGACGAGGACTACAAGGCTGAGATGCTCGAAATCGCTAACTCTTACCTCGAAAGAGCTGAGGCTGGCGAGTCTATGGACGATCTCATAGCCGAGTACGACGAAATCCTTGCAGCTGCTGAGGCTGAGGAAGAGGAAGACTCCGAGGACGAGACTGAAGATACTGAAGAAGAAGTCGAAGAAGTTGAAGTCGAAGAAGAAGTCGACGAGTACGCCAACGAGTACATCATCTCAATCGAGGGCACTTCTCCGAGCGAGAAGTTTGTAAACTACGTCTTCACCGTCTGCAACGTTGGCGAGTACACCGTTATCCAGGACGACACCTGCTTCTATCTTGTCGAGAGACTCGACATCCTTGAGCGCGACGACCTCTATGAGGCTAACAGAGATTCTTATCTCGAGGCTCTCTTCGATGAGGATTACACCACTCTCATCAATGAGAAGCTTGCAACCTATGAGGTTGAAGTCAATGAGAACTCCATCAAGCGCTACACTGCTGAGAGAGCTCTTGGTATGGACTGATAAGTCAAAAGTAATCAAAGCGTTCACAGCTTCGGCTGTGAGCGCTTTTTTAATATAAAGTTTGCAAAAAAATCTCGCTCAATGCACAATTTCCTCTTTACTAATCGGACAGATTGTGATAAAATATACTGTGTACAGTTATGGTTCACTCTAACATTTGCTTACACCGTAACACTTATTCAAAACTATCCTATCAATCAAGGAGGATTTTTAATGGCAAGAAAAATGAAAACAATGGATGGCAATAATGCTGCTGCATGGGCGTCATACCCGTTCACTGAAGTAGCTGCCATCTATCCCATCACCCCTTCTTCTGTTATGGCAGAGGTAACCGACTCATGGTCGGCTAAGGGACAGACCAACCTCTTCGGAACTCCCGTAAGAGTTGCCGAAATGCAATCTGAAGCAGGTGCTGCTGGTACAGTTCACGGCTCTCTGACAGCCGGTGCCCTCACCACCACCTACACTGCATCTCAGGGCCTTCTTCTGATGATCCCGAACATGTATAAGATTGCTGGTGAACTTCTCCCCTGCGTTATCCATGTTTCGGCAAGATGCGTTGCATCCCACGCTCTTAACATCTTCGGCGACCACTCAGACATCTATGCCTGCCGTCAGACCGGATTTGCTATGCTCTGCTCCACCAACCCTCAGGAGGTTATGGACTTAGGAACTGTCGCTCACCTTGCAACCATCAAGTCAAGAGTACCTTTCCTTCACTTCTTCGACGGCTTCAGAACCTCTCACGAGATTCAGAAGATCGAAGTCTGGGACAAGGCTGACGTTGCTGAGATGGTAGACTGGGAAGCTCTCGAGGAATTCAGAAACCGTTCTATCAACCCTGAGCACCCTGTACTCAGAGGCTCCGCTCAGAACCCCGACATCTTCTTCCAGGCAAGAGAAGCCTGCAACCCTTACTATGATGCTGTTCCTGGCGTTGTAGAGGAGTATATGGACAAGGTCAACGCTAAGATCGGCACCAACTACAAGCTCTTCAACTACTATGGCGCTCCTGATGCTGAAAAGGTCATCATCGCTATGGGCTCTGTCTGCGACACCATCGAAGAGACTATCGACTACCTCAATGCTAAGGGCGAAAAGCTCGGTCTTGTCAAGGTAAGACTCTACAGACCGTTCGTAGCTGACAAGCTCGTTGAGGCTATTCCTGACACTGTCAAGATGATTTCCGTCCTCGACAGAACCAAGGAGCCTGGCTCTTTAGGCGAGCCTCTTTACCTCGACGTTGTTGCTGCTCTTAAGAATTCTAAGTTCTGTGACGTTCCTGTTGCAGGCGGTAGATATGGCTTAGGCTCGAAGGATACAACTCCTGACCAGATCAAGGCTGTTTATGATAACTGCCCGGGCACGGATGATTACAAGCCGAGATTCACTATAGGCATCGACGACGATGTTACTCATCTTTCACTCAAGTCTCAGGGCAAACTCGACTCCGCTCCTAAGGGAACCATCTCCTGCAAGTTCTGGGGTCTCGGTTCCGATGGTACCGTCGGCGCTAACAAGAACTCAATCAAGATCATCGGCGACCACACCGACAAGTATGCTCAGGCTTACTTCTCCTATGACTCGAAGAAGTCAGGCGGTGTCACCGTTTCTCACCTTCGCTTCGGCGATACTCCGATAAAGTCAACTTACCTCATCAACCAGGCTGACTTTGTCGCTTGCCATAACGAATCCTACATCAATAAGTACGATATAGTTCAGGACGTAAAGCCCGGTGGAACCTTCCTTCTCAACTGCCAGTGGAGCGTTGATGAACTCGATGAGAAGCTTCCCGGACAGGTCAAGAGATATATCGCTGACAACAATATCAAGTTCTACATCATCAACGGTATCGAAATCGGCAAGAAGATAGGCCTCGGCTCAAGAATCAACACTGTTTTGCAGTCTGCATTCTTCAAGCTTGCCAACATCATCCCGATCGACGAGGCTATCCAGTACATGAAGGATGCTGCTACCGCTTCTTACTCTAAGAAGGGCGATGCTATCGTCAAGATGAACCACGACGCTATCGACGCTGGCTGTGAGCAGGTTGTCGAGGTTAAGGTTCCTGAGTCCTGGAAGTCCTGCGCTGACACCGCTATCGGTATGCCAGCTGCTACCGGCGACAACGAGACGTTAGTCAACTTCGTAAACGACATCCTCATTCCTTGCAACGCTCAGCAGGGCGACAAGCTTCCCGTTTCCACATTCGTCAAGAATGCTGACGGTACCTTCCCGCAGGGCTCCGCTGCTTACGAGAAGAGAGGAATCGCTATCGACGTTCCTTCATGGAACTCCGACAACTGCATCCAGTGCAACTTCTGCTCTTATGTCTGCCCGCATGCTGTTATCCGTCCTTCCATCATGACTGAGGAAGAGCTCGCTAACGCTCCTGAGGCTGCTAAGGCTAAGGCAAAGCCCGCAACTGGTATGCCTGGCTACTACTTCGTAATGACAATGTCTGCTCTCGACTGCACCGGCTGTGGCTCTTGCGTCAACGTTTGCCCGGGCAAGAAGGGCGAGAAGGCACTCTCTATGAAGTCGCTTGACAGCCAGCTCGGTGAGCAGGAAGTCTTCGACTATGCACGTTCACTCGACGACAAGCCTGAGGTTCACGCTAAGTTTAAGGATACCACCGTCAAGGGCTCTCAGTTCAAGCAGCCGATGCTCGAATTCTCTGGCGCTTGCGCTGGATGTGGCGAAACTCCTTATGCTAAGCTCGTTACTCAGCTCTTCGGCGACAGAATGTATATCGCTAACGCAACAGGATGCTCCTCTATCTGGGGCGGTTCTGCACCTTCAACTCCTTACACCACCAACAGAGCTGGCAAGGGTCCCGCTTGGGCTAACTCCCTCTTCGAGGACAACGCTGAGTTCGGCTATGGTATGTATCTCGCTCAGAACACCATCCGTGAGAGAAACATCGCAAAGCTTAAGAAGATTTCCGAGACTCTCGAGTGCCCTGAGTGCAAGGCTGTTGTAGATGAATACCTCGCAACAGTTGACGACGGTCAGGCTAACAGCGCTGCTACCGACAAGCTCGTCGAGGTTCTCCCGAAGATTGGTACTCCTGAGGCTCTCGAAGTTCTCAAGGAGAAGGACTTCCTTAGAAAGAAGTCTATGTGGATCTTCGGTGGCGACGGCTGGGCTTATGATATCGGCTTCGGTGGCTTAGATCACGTCATCGCTCAGAACATCGACGTCAACATCTTCGTATTCGACACCGAGGTTTACTCCAACACTGGCGGACAGGCCTCCAAGGCAACTCCTACTGGCGCTATCGCTCAGTTCGCTGCTGCTGGTAAGGCTATCAAGAAGAAGGATCTCGCAGGCATCGCAATGACCTATGGCTACGTTTACGTCGCTCACGTTGCAATGGGCGCTGACTACAACCAGTGCATCAAGGCTATTGCTGAGGCTGAGAGCTACCACGGACCTTCCATCATCATCGGTTATGCTCCTTGTATCAACCACGGTATCAAGGGTGGCATGAGCATCGCTCAGACCGAGGAGAAGAAGGCTGTTGACGCTGGTTACTGGCACCTCTACAGATACGATCCGAGACTCGCTGCCGAGGGCAAGAATCCGTTCCACCTCGACTCCAAGGCTCCGACCGCTGAGTACAAGGACTTCCTCATGGGTGAGGTCAGATACAACTCCCTCGCCAGATCCAACCCCGACAGAGCCGAAAAGCTCTTCGATTCCGCAGTCGACAACGCTAAGCAGAGATATGATTATCTCGTTGAGCTGTCGAATCAGGAATGATCGGTTGAAAATCTGATATAATTTAACCCTCCCCGGGAAAATCCCAGGGAGGGTTTTCATGTAGGGGCGGATATTATCCGCCCGAATTACCAAAGGATATGTGAGCTGCCACAAAAAACGGGCGGATGATATCCGCCCCTACTTGTTCGGCTACGACGACTTCGTCGTCTCCGCCGAAGCGATTTCGCCGAAGGCGACGATCCCCCTCCCCCTTCGGGGAGGCTTTCTCTGCCTAGAGGATAAGCTCTGCTGAAGGAAAAAAGCGCTCGCTTCGCTCGCGCCCTCTCAGTCACGCTTCGCGTGACAGCTCCCCCAGAAGGGGAGCCAAGTTGTTGCCTTGAGGAGAGGGTCTGCTCAAACAAAATTTTCCGAATCGATTGACAGCATGTTCTTTTTATGCTACAATATATTCAGCGAGAGGCGGTCACCTTTTCCGAACGGAAAGGAGTGATGCTCATGGACGTTGAAACCATTATTCTGCTACTTGGTTTGCTGATATCGGCTGTTAATTTGGGCATTACCATCGGTAATAACTCAAAGAAATAGCTGACCCTTGACCCATTCGTCAAAAACCAGCTACGCTTTTTCCTAACTCATTAGTTCGGAGAGTGACCATGTTGTCTGAATTGGCGTTCAGGCAACCCTCTCGCTACTTTTATTATATACTTCTCTTCCCTCTTTGTCAAGAGGGAAATTTTGATTATATCACATCGCCCCGAGATGGATTGGTCTCGGGGCGGGAATAATCTTTAGGATTTTAGGATTATCTTCTCTTGGAAGCTACTACTGCCAAGCCTGCGATTGCCATCGGGACGAGGGCGAGAACAGCACCAGTAGTCGGGTTGGTCTCAGCAGGGGTCTCGGGCTCGCTGTCGTCAACAGTAAGATCTTCGCCATCATCCTCGCTGTCGGTCTCGCCGGATTCCTGAGGATCAGAAACTTCGACTTCCTCAACTGATACAGCATCAGCAGGAACGAGAACCTTTACACTTGTGATAGTGTAGGAAGCGGAAGAGTTGGAGATAAGGCTGTAAGAAGAGCTGCCTTCGATGCCGGCTGCTTCCATAGCTGCATAAACGGTTGCGCCGTCGTAAACTACAGTGAGTCCGTCATCGCTTACGAATGCTACAACATCCTCATCCTCAGCGGTTGTACCGTTGGTTCCGAGCTGGACGTTGGAGCTTGCGGAAATGATGAACTTATCCCAAACCTGGCCATCAACGTAGGAAAGTACTGTCTCGGTGTCTCTCTCGATTACGAGATATGAGCCTTCAACGCTAAGTGCAGCTGCGAAGCTCGAATCACCAAGAGTGTAAGAATTCCAGTTGCCAGAAGCAGCGTTCAAATCATTAGAGAAGACTACAGCATACTCAACGTCGCCAACAGTAACAGTCTCATAAGCTACGCCTTCAGATTCAACTTCAGCCTTGCAAACATCACAAACGCCGTCGCCGTCATCATCTACGTGAGCACTACTAATGAAATTGCCGTTTATTATCAACGCATGATAATCCTCGTTAACGTATATTACGCCTGATGCGCTTCCCTCAGCTGCAAAAACAAACACGCAAAGAGAGCTTATTGCGAGGACTAGAGCCGTCGCAACAGCTAAAATTTTCTTCATGTTTTTTCCTCCAAATATCAAATTAAATTGGGCGTCACAAGCCTGGTCGGCGCACTGAGCGGGTCATCCACTCCCTCTCAGCCAAATCCGAACATCCTTGAAACTATCCCTTTTGCCGCCTCCATCGCTCGTCATAGGCTTCATACCATCCCACGAAACCATAAAAAAACGACTTAAGCTGTACATATACATAGTATATCACATTCTTAAGCCAAAGTCCAACAAAACTTTATCGGAATATTGTACAAAAATATATAGGGATTTTTGTGCAGGGTGCACAAAACGGTAAAACCTCTCAGTCGCTTGCGGGGCCTCTCTGTCGCCTTCGGAACCTCTCAGTCTCGCTTCGCTCGACAGCTCCCCTTAAAAAGGGGAGCCATAACTGCGAGAGGCAAATTTGTGCATTAACAGAAGTGTTTGAGAAACGACTACTGGCTCCCCTTATCAAGGGGAGCTGTCAGCCGAAGGCTGACTGAGAGGTTCCGCATGCCAATGGTGACTGACCGTCACTTAAATATCGCAAACGAGTACATCGGCAACGTGAGCACGCCATCTTCATAGGTCGCGTTGCCTTCAACGGCTAGCTCGGCCTGGAGTTCGCCGAGGTCCATTTCTACCGTCTTCTCCTCTGTCGAGAAGTTCACGACGATTGTGATGGTGCTGTCCTCCCACGTCTTCGAAAAGATCAGGACGTCCATGTCGCTGTAGTAGGTCATCTTCATCTCGCCACGGGCGATTTCAGGGAAGGCGTTGCGGATGTTGTTGCAGCGCTTGTAGTAGTTGAGAATTGAGGTCTCGTCGGCGTACTGCTCCTCGACACCGTCAAAGGCATAGCTTGCAGAAGTGGTTCCGGGAGGATTGTCGGTGAGGTTTTCGCCGGAGTTGTCCCAGAGCATTGCGATTCGCTTGTTCGGGTCGTCGCCGGAGCCGACCATTCCAATCTCGTCGCCGTAGTAGGTAAACGTTGTGCCGTTGAGAAGCGACAGCATCCCGTAGGCGAATTTGACCTTATTCTCGTCCCTGCCGACCGAGCCTGCGATTCGTCCTGTATCGTGATTGTCAAGGAACGGCGCTGCGATCGACTCACCGCTGTTGGCGGTCTTGTAGACGGTATTCGCGTAGCTCCAGAAGTAGTTCGCAGGGTAGGCGTTCGAGAAGGTCATGTTGACATAGCCCTCCTGCTGTGAGACGGAGAAGGCGAAGAATGAGGTTTCGGGAGCGATTTCGTAGTAGGTCTTGACGATCGAGTCGGACTCCCAGACCTCGCCGACAACGAAGGCATCAGGATTATACTCCTGAACGACGTCTGTGAGCCAGGCACAGAACTCGGCGCTCTTGTTATAGTCGCCAGTGTAGAAGCTGGTGCAGGCGTCGAGGCGGAAGCCGTCTACTCCCTTGCCGATCCAGAATTCGATTATGTTCTCGATTTCGGCTCTGACATTTTCGCTGTCAAGGTTCAGGTCGGGCATACTATATGTAAATCTCGCCTCGTAGTAGATGCCGTCATAGTAGCTATAGCCGTCGAGAGCGGTGTCGGAAAAGTTGTAGTAGTCGTAGTACTCCCCTTCCGTGTCGCCGTCCCAGGCGCTCTGGATTGCGGATTTGAACCAAGGATGCTCGCTCGAAGTGTGGTTGACGACGAGGTCGATTATAATCTTGATTCCCCTCGCGTGGGCCTCCTCGACAAGATTCTCGAAGTCCTCCATCGTTCCGAACTGTGAGTCGACGTTATAATAATCCGTCACGTCGTACTTATGGTAGGAGTAGCCCTCCGTGATCGGCATAAACCAGATGCCAGTGTAACCGAGGTCGCGGATATAGTCTAACTTCGATGTGACTCCATTAAAGTCGCCGATTCCGTCTCCGTCAGAATCACAGAAGGAATAGACGAAAATTTCATAGTAGTTGCCATAATTATCGTCCGGGATGTTCTCTTCTAAGAGAGTAACCTCCGCCATGGTATAACCGCTGACAGTTTCAGCCGAGCTTCCGCAGGCGGTCAGCAAAATCATAAACCCGAGCAGAAACGCAATAAGTCTTTTCATAAATTCTTAACCTCCATTATTGTAGGGGCGGATATTATCCGCCCGTTGTAGTGCTACCACCTGGGGTTCGGGCTGAATGTAGAAGTTCGCTTGCGAACTTCGGAAGTTTGGCTTTGCCAAACTTCTCCGCCCCTGCAAATTGTGGAGTGCAGGGAGCAACTTCACTCTCCACACTCCACTCTTCACGCTCAGTTGCGAAGCAACTGTTAAAGTTCGCCCTTTTTGTAGGTATGATACTCGAGGTCTCCGGCATCGTCGCCGAAGGAGTCGATACGAGCCATGATGAGGCCATATTTGTCCTTGATCTGCTCGTTCATCCGAAGGATTTTCTCCTCGCTTCCTCTGAAGCAGCAGCGAAGGCAATAGTACTCGTCCTTCTTCTCGTCATAGAAGAGGTCCATGTCTATGTCGCGCTGGAAGCACTGTGGGCAGCGGTAGTTCAGTTTGCCTTTTTTAGCCTGAGACATGTTCTCATACCTCCACTCTTAAGCTTCTTCTTGAGCGAAATACGGTACGAAGGCGAGAAGGCGTGGCCTTCCTCGAACTCTCCGATATCGTTGTCGCCAGTCATTTCAACGATGGTCTCGACATCCGGGATGACTACTCTTACAGAAGTGGTGTTAGGAACATCCACTATTCTGCACTTGTAGTTGAAGTCGACAGTCTGGGACTCCGACTCGCTCTCGCAGATGAGCTTGGCCTTTGTCATATCCGACTGATACTCGGTGGTGCCGAAGGCGCCGGTGAAGTACTCATCGAACGTTACCTCGTGGTCGCCGATATCGTTTAAGATATTTCTCTCGATGATGATTTCGCCTGTGCCACGCTTGAATGTGAACTTCGACTGAAGCTCCATCGTGAAGTCAGCGAATTCGATCTCGACAGGTGTGGTCGTGATGACGGTATCGTCGCCATCCTTGGACCATGTCGCCTTGCATCTTACCAACGCCAGGTCGATTTCCTCACTACCACAGGAGACCTTGAGGGACTTTACGGTTCCTGCTCCCGCATAGTGGGTGAAATAACCGGCACGGTAGTTAGCCTGAATGAGGTATGGGTAGGAAGCGTCATAGACGTGGTCGGTCCCGATTCCACACTTCCAGTCGAGCTGGGCAACGTAAGGACGAAGGTCAATCATGGCACCGCCCTGATTGAAGTCGAGGCAGGCTCTCATATACGGGTCGCAATACCAGAAGTACTGCTTCTGTGAGCCGTAGAGGATATCCTTCCAGAGTGCTACCTCCGGCTCGTCGTAGCTCTTCACGGAGCGGTAGTAGTCAGCGAATTCGCTCATGGTCATGTCGTCGCACTTGCCCTCTTTTTTGAGCTTGCCGTAGTAGGCCATTCCGTCCTCATAGGACTTCTTTAAGAGCTCGTAAGGTGCTTCCCATCTTCCAGCCTTATTCAGCCAGCCTGGTCCGACGAAGACCATGTTATAACTGAGGCCATTATTATACTTTCCAAGGTGTCTGTATTGGTCGACGAGGTTAAAGAAGTACGGAAGCTCTTTGTCTTTGTAGACGAGGCCTCTCAGTACATTCTGAGGATGGGTTCCGAAGTTCGAGCCGTTGCCGTCGAAGCAGGCGATCAGGTCTCTTGAGAGGTGCGGGATCGCGACAATTCCGCTGTCGTCAGCCTTGTTCATTGCAGGGCAATGGGTGTTATGCTTCGAGGGGATCCAAGGTGCCCAAGGTCCGCCATCCATGAAGGTGTACCAGCTGTTGTTGCAGGTGTGATAGGCCTTCGGGCCCTCTTCCCAGCAGGTTGCAACGGCACATTTGACAGAAGGGTACTTCTCCTTGATGTAGTTTATGCAGAAGGCATCGAGGTAGTAGGAGCCGGTTGACTGCGGATAGAATCCGAACTTCTCATAGAAGAGTGAGAAGCAGTCGTCGATGATGGCCATCTTGTCCTCTTCTGAGAACATCCAGATGCAGAAGTCCTTGGTCTTGTACTTCTCCTTGAACTGCTTGCAGGGGAGTCCCAGAAGGCTCAGAGCGATTTCGTCACCATAAACCTCGTGGTCGCGCTTCGCCATGTCGATGATTATGTCGTTGAAGAGCGAAGCATAGGTTATCTGAATTGTGGTTTTCAAACCGTTTGCGTGTGCTGTTTCCTGCTGGAAGATGAATATGTCAAGCGATTCATCATGCAGGTCATCAGCACCCACGTTTTCTTTCTTTCCTCTGCCCGTAACCTTCTCCGCATATTCGGGAGAAAGCTCGGGGCGGTGGATTATATTTACTATGAACTTATCCATCAGTTACACTCCTGGGAATCAGTCTGTCAAGAGATTTCTCTCGGTTTCGGGATCGAAGAGATGCATTGCCTCGCCACCGAAGGTGATATTGATTTCGTGTCCAGCGGTGAGAGCAGCACGCTGATCGTGGTCGATCTTAAGAGTAGGAATTCTTACGATGCACTCTGAATCGTCAGGGCAGGTGGTGTGGAGATGGAACTCCGAACCCATCATTTCGTTGACGACGATCTTCGCGGTGAAGGAATCGCTTGCACCTGGAGTTCCCTGAGTGATATGCTCGGGTCTAACGCCCAGGACGATGCTCTGGGAGCCAACGCCCTTTTCACGGAGGCCTTCAGCCTTCTTGTCGCTGACCTTCATCTTGGTTCCGAAAGGTGTGACATAGTAGTCGTTGCCTTCCTTGACAAGGTCGGTATTATAGAAGTTCATCTGAGGAGCTCCGATGAAGCCTGCAACGAAGAGGTTAACCGGCATATCGAACACCTCTTCGGGAGTTCCGACCTGCTGGATGAAGCCGTCCTTCATGATAACTATACGATCACCAAGGGTCATAGCTTCGGTCTGGTCGTGGGTTACATAGATGAATGTCGAGTTGATTCTCTGTCTGAGAAGGATGATCTCGGCTCTCATCTGGTTACGGAGCTTCGCATCGAGGTTTGAAAGCGGTTCGTCCATGAGGAGGACCTTTGCGTCTCTTACCATTGCACGGCCTATTGCAACTCTCTGGCGCTGACCACCTGACAAAGCTCTCGGCTTTCTCATAAGGTAGTCTGTAATGCCTAAGATTTCAGCGACTTCGGTTACTTTCTTGTAAACGGTGTCGTTATCGACTTTCTTGAGTCTTAATGGGAACGCGATGTTCTCAAATACCGAAAGATGCGGGTAAAGAGCATAGTTCTGGAAGACCATTGCAATGTCTCTGTCTCTTGGTTCAAGGTCATTGACGACTACGCCGTCGATCTCGACTGTACCCTCTGAGATGTCCTCAAGACCTGCTATCATTCTGAGTGTAGTGGACTTTCCGCAGCCGGAAGGTCCTACAAATACGACAAACTCCTTGTCGGCGATGTCAAGGTTGAAGTCCTGAACTGCGACGACGTTTTTATCGTAAATCTTTTTAACATTTGTAAGTTTAACTGTTGCCATATTACTTCCCTCCTATTATCCTTTGACAGCGCCACCGGTGACGCCTTCAACATAGTATTTCTGCAGGCACATAAACAGAATCGTTATCGGAATCGCTATGCAAACGCCTCCGGCGCAGAACAGCGTGTAGTTCGAGTTGATCATGTCCTTCGTCAGCCACGAATAAAGTCCGACGGCCACGTTATAACCGCTCGACGTGCCGAACGCGATGTACGAAGCGAAGATGTAGTCAGCCCAAGGCGCCATGAAGGCGGTCAAGACTGTGTAGATAACAATCGGCTTTGAAAGCGGAAGGACGACCTTTCGCATAACCTGGAATCTGGTCGCACCGTCAACTCTTGCTGCTTCGTCAAGGCTCTTAGGAATCGTATCGAGGAAGCCCTTGAATACGTAGTAGCCCATACCTGAGGAAGCGAAGTAAACTAAGATAAGTCCGGGAACTGCGCCTTCCTGAGTGAGGCCCATGCCCTTCAAAACGTAGTAAAGAATGATCATCGTTAAGAAGCCAGGGAACATTCCGAGAACCAGCATTGCGTTCATGAGGAACTTTCTGCCCTTGAAGCGGAGTCTTGAGAGAGCGTAGGACATCATCATGACCATCAGGGTCTGCAAAACTGCGTTGAAGCAGGCGATGATGAGGGTGTTTCCATACCACTGAAGGAAGGAGGTTTCTTTAAACAGATTGACATAGTTGTCCCAGCCCCACTGCTGAGGAATGACATATCCTACCATCCATGTGTTCTCACAACGGAAGGACTGGAGAAGTATGAATACGAACGGTATCAGCCAGACTATTGACATAACGACAAGGATTATGTAGATAGCGGTATTTGACAGTATTCTGTTTCTGCGGATACTTGAAGCCTTTTTCATTACTGGAAGTCCTCCTCATTCTTCATAGACGGCAAGACGTTGTATACAACAAGCGAAATTACCGCCACGACTACGAATACCATGATACCAATGACTGCCGCTGTCTTGTAGTCGTTGTTAGTTACGGTCAGTCGGTAGAGCCACGTTATCAGAAGGTCGGTCTTGCCTGCACTGTCTGAAAGCGTGTAGGGGGCGCCACCTGTCAGGAGATAGATAACGTTGAAGTTGTTCATGTTGCTGGTGAAGCTTGTGAGAAGATACGGACCAGTAACGAAGAACATGTATGGAAGAGTGATCTTGAAGTACTGCTGAACGGGGTTTGCACCGTCGATTCTTGCAGACTCATAGAGGTCAGACGGGATATTCATAAGAACACCAGTTGTGATGAGCATCAGGTACGGAACACCGACCCAGACGTTTATGATAATTACCATAACTCGAGCCATCGTCGGGTCTGTCCAGAACGGAATTGCCGTCTGAACTATTCCGTTATTGATAAGGAATCTGTTGACAAGGCCTTCGTCGGAGAACATCTTCGAAACATAGAGAAGCGAGATGAACTGAGGAATTGCGATTGTAAGTACTAAAATTCCTCTCCAGAGCTTCTTGAGTTTTATGCCCTTCTTATTGATCATCATTGCTACGAGCATTCCCAAGAAGTAGTTAGTGAATGTTGCGAAGAACGCCCAGATGAGTGTCCACGAGAGGAGTTCGCCAAACGTTGCTGAGAAGGTGGAGGTTCCGTTGCCCCATGTGAAGAGTTGGTTGAAGTTGGACCATCCTACCCACTCAAAGAGGTTTACAGGAGGAGTGTGGTTATAATCGTAGTTGGTGAAGGCGATCATAATCATAAGTATAATCGGGATTACCGTGAAGATTACGATACCTAAAACAGGAAGTGCCAGAACGGTCTTGTAGAACTGATCGTCAACCAAGGACTTTAAGTCGTCCTTTCCTGACTTCAGCTTCTTGCCCTTGGCGAGGATTGCCTGAGCATCCCTGTTCTGTCTAACATTGAGCCTCCAGGTGTAGATGAAGCAGAGAATGAAGACGATGGAGAGAACTCCATAAATCAGAATCTGCAATGTATTGTCGCCGTAAATGGTGGTTTCAACCTCCATCTCAATGCCAGCGACGGTGGTTGTGACCATCTGTGTGGTTGTAGCGGTGAGGTTCTTGAGCGAAAGCTTAGCTATCCATGCTCCACCCCAGAGAACCATGTATACAATAAACACGACCTCGAACAGTAAGAAGAGGATTCCTCTCATAACCTGTCCCCTTGCTATCGAGCCGAAGCCCATAACTACGAATGAAATCCTCGTCTTCCAGTCGCCGTTCTTGAATGTCAGGAATATGTCCTGGAACTGGTGTGCAACTGCAAGGCCGAAGCTCTTGAATGCCCTGCCTATAGCGCAGATAAGATGCCAAAGCTTATTCGGAATGTCCAAAATGAAATTCCAGATGGAAAAGAGCAGTCTCATCGGTTTGCTATAATGCAGATATTTCAGTTCTTTTGCGGTTATTTTGTCAGCCATTTCAATCCTCCTATAGATATTACCCTTACATCAGGCGGGCTGCCCTTTTCCATATGGAAATTCCCCGTTCGGAAGTCCCCTTGGAATGAAAAAACAAAAGGAGGTCGGGGATAACCCCAACCCCCTTCGGTTGATGTTAAACTAGGTTTTCAGTTATCCTGAAAATCAGTTAGCAACTACGGTGATGACGGGAGTATCGCCAGTAGTGTCGAGGGTTACATGGTAAGAACCTGGGTCAACAACGATATTGTTGTCGGAGCCTTCGGTTCCAACAGAACCTTCAGCAAGGTGAGTGTAGCCGATACCAGAAGCATCGTAATCGCCTGCATCCCAAGCACCGTACATAACTACTCTGAATCCAGACTCGCCGGTAACGGTGATATCATATTCCCAGATACCAACGTAAGGATCGTCGGACTCAACCTGGTTGTCAGTGAGGACATATTCGCCGTTCTCGCCACCAGTGCAGCTCCAGCTTACGTCCATGTCACCAACGATAACCCAGCCTTCGTTAGCAGCATTGGAGAGGATGCTCTCGATGCCAGCGGTGTAGGTGTCGAGGATAGCCTGGAGGTCAGAATCACTAGGATCAGTGGTTCCGAGAGCCTGGATGGAAGCGCCGATTGCCTTGGAAGTATCCCACCAAGAGTTAGGATACTGGCCCTGAGGAGTGCCGTATTCGTTCTGAGCAGCGAGTGCAGCGAGAGCAATGTTCTCCTGAACAGCTTCACTAGCCTGAACATTTACGTTAGAGGGACCCCAAGCGAGGGTGTCAAATCTTTCCTGCTGGCACTCTTCGCTGGCGAGGTAAGCAGCTACGGACTGGCAGTAAGCAGCCTTGGTAGCATCGGTCTGAGGCTTTACACCAAGAAGCTTGTTACCAGAGTAAGAGCCCAAGTGGTAGGTCTCGCCGTCAACGGTGAAGCTCCAGAGGTCGGTGCAACCTAAGTTGTCGCCCAAAGCTTCAGAAGCGGTGGTGTAGTCCCAAGTACCAGTAACAACTACTGCAGCGTCACTTGAGAAGGAAGCAGCAGAAGAAGAGTTGACGAATACTGAGCTGTTAACGAGTTCAGCCATTCCCTTTGCAGCTACGATACCTGCTGCAGAATTGAAGGTGTCGGTGTAGCCGGTGAAGGTTCCGTCGTCATCAGTTGACCAGTCGGATACACAGCCGGTTGCGAAGAAGTAAGCTGCAGCATACCAGCCAGAGTCAGTGAGCTCGAAAGCGATGGTCTTACCAGCTGCAGCAACAGCTTCGATAAGAGCGGTCTGGTCTTCGAGAACGGACTCGTCGGTGATAACGCTCTTGTCATAGTATACGAAATAGCCGTTATCAGAAGTGAGCGGGAATGCATAGATACCGCCAGAAACGGTTGCAGCTGCTACAGCTCCTGAATCGTTCTCAGAGGTGATGGTGTCAACCAAAGAGCTGGAAACCTGAGTGAGAGCGCCAGCCTGAACAAGTCTTGCGAGCTGGTCCTGAGCGAAGAAGTAGATATCTGCGCCAGCGGTAACGTCGGTGATCATGTTGGTTGCAGCTTCGCCTTCGCCAACTGCCTCAACAGTGAACTGGATGGAAGTGCCGTTAGCTTCGTTATAAGCTGCGAGCTGAGATGTAGTGAGGTCAACAGCTGCCTCGGGGCACCATACGGTGATGGAGATAGAGCTGGTATCAACATCGCTGTCAGTGTTTGCAGAATTGTCGCTGCTGCTATTGCTGCTTGAATCGTCGGTTGAGCTATCGCCACAAGCAACGAGGGAAAGAAGCATGATGCAAGAAAGAAGGACAGCAAGAATTCTGCGCCAATTTGTTTTCATGGTAGTTTCCTCCTTGGAAAGAAGTATTTTTGAGTTATGCCCCACAGTCGCAAGTGATGTGCAAATTTCAAAAGGGGCATTTATGTACTTTGCACAAGCTTATTTTATACCTTTTGCACGAAAAAGTCAACACAAAATCCGAAAAATTATTGAGGATTTTCACACAATTATTACGAAACCGCTTGGGAAGCGGGTTTGTGGGGGTAAATAAATATTTGAAGCCCAACAAAATCCAGATTTTTGGCGGTAAACTATTATTGAGGTTTTCGAATGGGAAGAAGTGGGTTTGAAAATTATGGTATTATGACTTCGCCCGATAAAAAGCAGGCGATGATATCACCGCCTGCATTTCATGTTAATTGTTTCGATCGGCGAAGGATTTGAATTCGTTTAGCGCCGGCAGAGCGTTTCCTTCGTAATCAAACAAGCACTGGTTTGCCCATTCATTGCCGTCGGTTTTGTTCTCCTCGTGGATATACTTTCGAGCGCCTTCGCTGGCCCAGGTGCCTTTGGGGCTGGGGATCCAGGCGGGTTCCCAATAGTAGATACCCTTGAAGTTCTTGACGCTTTCCATGAGCTCTAAGAGCTTATGGATGAACTGGCGCTGGCCTTCGATGCTGATTGGGTACGGGAGAGGCTGGCCGTCTTCGGGGACGTAGCTGTGGTCGACGACAAGGTGCTGGCCAACGCCAGACTTGTCGAAGTGCTCGAGGGTGAAGGCATAGGATGTCTCGGCGATGTAGAGCTCTTTTCCGTAGCGCTCGGCCATGTCGTTCATGTTGGCGACGAGCTCATCAAAGCCGTGGTGCCAGTAGGGGTAGTAGCTGAAGCCGATGGCGTCGAAATCGACGTCGTGGGAGACGAGATTGTCGAAGAATTCGCGGTATCTCGGATTATCGAAGCTTCTTTCAAGGTGGATGACTACTTTAGCGGAGGTTGTACTTCTGACGCCACTGACGCCTGCTTTTAAGAGTTCACAAAGATTGTCATAGCCTTCATGGCAGCCCTTTTCCTCGTTCCAGGTGAGCCTGCCGTACTCCCAGAGCATTCCGCCAGTGATCTCGTTTCCGACCTGAACCATGTCTGGCTCGCAGCCGTTAGCCTTGAGATGCTCGATGACCTCAACGGTGTAATCGTGAACGGCGGTTTTGAGCTCTTCGAAGCTAAGGCTCTTCCAGGCCTTCGGGAGAGTCTGCTTCGAAGGGTCGCACCAGAAATCGCTGTAGTGGATGTCGAGTAGAAAGCTCATTCCGGCAGCTTTTACGCGTTTTGCAAGAGAGGTGACTCTCTTCAGGTCGCAGGTTCCGGCACCATAGGTCTCGCCGTTTTCGTCAAACGGGTTGTGCCAGAGCCTCAGGCGAACAGAGTTCACGCCATAGCTCCCTAAAATCGCTATGAGGTCGCCCTCTTTGCCGTTATCATATAACTTTATCCCCTCTTCTTCGAGGTCGTAAAGGGTTGAAATGTCCATTCCAATCTGGTATTTACTCATGGCTTAATCCTTTCTCGCAAGAGCGAAATCGTCAAAGTGAGCCCAGGTTGCAGCTGCGCCAGTCGACTTGATTCCGACAGTGATGTCGGTGGTTTCGGTGACGGTGAACTCAATAGTCGTCTGAACCCAGTCGCTCCAGGTGTTGCCCCAGGTGATCTCCGCCTCGTAGGTCTCGTCGCCGACGGTCACGTAGAGGGTGCACTCGGGATAGAGGTAGTTCTCCATCGCGCTTCTTCCATAGACTGAGAAGACATAGGTGCCGGCAGTGAGGTTATAGATGTCCTGACTGAGGACGTTCTCAAAAGCGGACGAGCACCAAATGTTGAGGTTGTTGCTGCCCGTTCTCGCGTTCTTCGACTCAACTCTATAGGAGTTGTCGGTGCCGGACATGTCCCAAGCGGTGATGGTCGAGAAGTCCTTGACATCAGAGGAAACGCTGTCGTCGTCGAAGCTGCCGTTCTTCAGGTAGTCGTAGTATGTCAGAACATCGGCGGTGATCTCGTAGTCGGTGCCACCGCAGGTGACGGTTCCAGTGACTGTGTATTCGCCTTCGCCACTGATGGCTGCGACCTCATCCTCGTTCCAAGTTATCTCGAGCTCAACCCAGCGGTCGAGGTCTGTCAGAGCTGTCGCGGTTTCGGGAAGAGCTATCTCCTCAGATGAGGATAGGTCAATCATACAGCTGATTTCGGTATTGATTTCAAGAATGTTTTCCTCAGCCGTTCCAGAGTCACGCATCAGCTTGAAGGCATTCAGGCTGTCAAGCGGGTTTCCGTCAAAGTCGAAGAGAGCCTGATTTGCCCATGAAACGGTTCCTTCTCCCCCGCCGTCGCCCTGAGAGACGAGGTAGTCGTGAGCATATTCCGAAGCCCAAGAGGTTCCCGCAAGCGGAAGCCAGGCGGGTTCCCAATAGAAACTGCCGATGCCGGTGTCAACCGAGGCGATGACCTCGTTTACGTCGTGGATATACGAAGCCTGACCCTGAACGGTGGCCTTGTAACCGCCTGCCTCTTCAAGGTCGGAGCTGAAAATGTTGCCGGTGTATTCGTTAGAGTCGTCGCCGTAGCCGTAGGAGTACTCCATGACGCAGATTTTCTGGTCATACTTTTCGGCTAACTTCTCAACACAGTCCTGGAAGTCTGCCATCGAGCCGTGCCAGTAGGAGTAGTAGCTGAGGCCGATAACGTCGAACTCGACTCCTGCTTCGATCAGGGTATCGAGCTTGCCAGAAATTGTCGAGTATGTTGCGCCTTCGGCAAGGTGGACGACTGTCAGGATATCCTCATCAATCGCCTTGACGGCAGACATTGCAGCCGACATATAGATTGCCTGATAGGTTGCGGACTTGCCGTTAGGATACATGATGCCGTTGTTGACCTCGTTGCCCGTCTGAACCATCGAAGGAAGGCAACCTGCCTCCTCGAAGGCCTCAAGGACGCTATAAGTATAGTCATAGACTACTTGTCTCAATTCTTCACTTGTGTAGCCTTCCCACTCGCGTGGAAGAGTCTGCTTTGAGGGATCAGCCCAGAAATCGCTGTAGTGGAAGTCGAGGCAGACCTTCATTCCGGCTGCAACGGCACGCTTCGCGATTTCGATGTCGGTTTCGAGGTCGTTTCCGCCTCCGCCGAAGCTGTTGCCGTCCTCGTCATAGGGGTCGTTCCAGAGTCGGATTCTGACGTTGTTGACGCCATAGTCGGCCAAGAGTTCGAAGATATCGGTCTCATTGCCATCCTCGTCATAGAACTTTCCGCCAGCGTTCTCAACCTCGATAATCGAGGACAGGTCGACGCCGAAGATGAAGTCGTCCGAAAGCCCTTCAATCTCGCTGACCTGAATTCCGTATTCAGAATAGTCAAACGCGCTGTCGCCACAGCTTGTCAGGAGCGTGAGCGCCATCGTGAGAGCAAGGATTATGCTTAGTGTTCGTCTGAAAATTTTCATATTATCACCTCAAGATATTGTACCTTTAATGATATTGCAAAATTTCCAAATTGTCAAGCCTCAATCAAAAAGAATTTATGCAAACTGTCGTCTTGTGAGTATAAAATAACCGCAAAGCCTGTGGCAATGCGGTTTGAAAACTATTCGGATTTTAGGAACTTGTCGTATGTCCACTTGTATCTCACAGCGTGGAAGCTGTCTCCCGTGACGCCATAGTGGCGACCCTGATGGGTGAAGAGGAGCGTCTTGCCGTAGTAGAGCATGTCCATGCCGGTCATTTCGGAGAATTCGAACTTGTTGTAGCCGATCTCGAGGCGGTCGATGTAACCGTGGATTTCGGTCTCGGGAAGGGTTATCCTCTCGTGGTCGGGAGCAATTTCGAAGAACTTGATGCCGGAATCGGTGAAGAGGAGCTCGTCGGGAGTCTTGCCCTCTAAGTCCGAAGCAAGCTTATTTTCGACCCACTTGCCCCAGTCGTAGACGCTGTCAAAAGGCAGGTCCTCTCCCTCCAAAAAGCCGTACTCATTGTACTTACCGCTCATTCCGCAGTGGGGGCACCTGAAGGTGTCGCCAGAGGTTTCAAGTGAATTGTATTCGCCACACTTGGGGCAGATGACGAGGTAGTTCTCAAGGCCTTCCGCAAGGCGGTCGCCCTTGTATCTGTTCATCTCAACACGCTGAACTTCGTAGGCGTTTTCGTGAATGTCGCGGTTGATGACTTCGGTTATCTCATGAGGGGTCATCTTCGAGACCTCCTCGGCAGTGAGATAGGATTTTATCTCGCCCCAGAGCTTGCCCTTGCGGGCGGTATAAGCCCATCTCGGCTCACGGAAGTAGCCTCCGCCGATATGATATGTAACGAGTCCGCACTTGCCGGATTTGCAGAGCTTTCCTATGCTGTCGGGCAGGGTTTCGGTCTCGCCGTTGAAGGAACGGCTGCCTTCGGCGAAGAGCATGATGCTGTGACCGTTTCGAAGATATCTTATAATTTCCTTGATCGCAGCCGTATCGGCGTCGCCCTTATACATTGTAAGCGGATGGAAGAAGAAATCGAGCACTGGGTAGCTCTTTCTTGTGGTTATATGCTCCCCTCCGACGATATACATCTGGTGTGGGAAGGCGCATCCGACCATTATCATGTCTACCTCAGTCAGGTGGTTCGCGACGACAAGACAGGGCTCCTTGAGGTTTAAATGCTTCGTTTTGAAGCCGTATCTTATCAGCATATACGGCTGTGCCAGAACCCATAGGAATGTCCAGACGAATCTGTGGAGGAGGTTACGCTTGACCTTGTTTCTCGAAGATTTTTTCTTTGTATTTTCGCCTTCTGCCACTTTGATCACTCTTTCCCCTCTTTATTCTTCAAACGTTTTATTTCAATCAGAACTAGTAATACTATCACCACAACCGCGCCAGCGCCGATTCCTACAAGAGCGCCTGTTGAGATAAACGAAATCCCCGATTCATAAAGATTTATTAAAAGCATTATGACTCCCGAAACTGCCAATAGTACTCCGATTATCAGGTTGCAGCTCGAGACCTTAATCTTATTCGCAAGGCTTGCGGAAATCTGGGCTGCCACGAGGGTGAAGACTATGCAGATTATGAGCCTCCGAAGGTCCGGCATACCGTTTATTGCAAAGTGAGAAATCGCTCCTATAAACGCTGTGAAGGTCATGATGAAGACGCTCGTGCCGACTGCGGTTTTCAAGGCATAGCCCATCACGAGGGTGAGGATGAAGAGCATCATCATTCCTCCACCTGTCCCCTGGAACCCGCAGAGGAAGCCGGTGTATGCTCCCAAGAGTACAGCTGCGATTGTCCTTATCTTCTCGGAGAAAACGTGCCCTGGTTTGCTGTCGACTGGCTTTATTAAGAACCATAGGCCCAGTCCCAGAGAGATTATCACCGTCCAGTAGGTCATGGCGGTGTCGCCGATTTCGGTTGAGGAGACGAAGAAGCCGATTACGCTTCCGATTATCGTGAAGCTGATTACCGATGTCAGGAGCGGTATGCAGCGCTTTATGTCAATATTGCCATGGCGGTAGTATGTCAAAGAGCTTGCCCCTGATGCCAAGACATCCGAAGCAAGTGCTATTCCTATCGCCTCATAGGAGGGTATTCCCAAAAAAGTTACAAGTATCGGCGCGATATAGACAGCTGCCGACAGCCCCGCAAACCCGGTGGCCACTCCTGCCCCTATCCCTGCAAGAGCACAGATTAGAAATTCAAACATGGTTCTCCAAAATATATCTTTAAACTATCATGCGGTTACAGACAACTGCGTCTCTGTAACCGCAGACATAGCTATTATAGCAAAGTGAGCCCTGCCGTTCAATCGAATTCATCAAAACTTCACTTTTCTTCGTCAATTTTCATCTGCTCGGCAGCGCAGAAGTCGACAAACTGCTCGGCAGCTCTCGGGGTGAATCCGCCTTTTCTTAGAGCGAAAGCACAGGCCTTCACTTCGACGTCGTCCGACCACTCGAGCTTCATCTCGTCGAACAGTCCCCTGACTATCTCCAAGTACCCTTGCTTTGAAGGCTTTGTGAAGAGGATTACGAGCCCAAAACGTTCGGACATGGAGATCTGCTCCTGCATGGTGTCGCCACGGTGGACTTCGTCACCGTCGCGGTCGGAGAAGCTCTCCTTCACGAGGTGCCGACGGTTGCTCGTAACATAGATTACCGTGTTCGGAGACTGAACCGAAGCCGAGCCCTCTAAAATCGCCTTCAAGGCGCTGAAATTGTCGTCGTCAGCGTTGAAGGAGAGGTCGTCGATGAAGATGATGAACTTTAGCGGATTGTCGCAGACAGACTCCATCACGTGAGGGATATCTCTTAGCTGCTCCTTGCGGATTTCTATGAGCCTCAGGCCCTTCGGAGCAAAGTAGTTCGCAACCGCCTTGACACTTGAGGACTTGCCGGTTCCGGCATCGCCATAAAGAAGGGTGTTGGCACAGGGTCTCCCCTCCAAGAACGCAAGTGTGTTGCCGATAAGCTGCTCGCGCTGGCTCTCGTAGCCGATGAGATGGCTGAGCTTCGTCTTGTCGGGAGACCTTAGAGGCGTGATTTCGCCGTCAACGACACGGAACATGACGTTTTTCGCGTAGATTCCGTAGCCAGTGGAGCCGACATTGAGGGCTCTTCTTTCGTATTCAGATACGAAGTCGTATGTGGTCGTTTCGAATTCGGGGAGATAACCATTGTAGCCGGTGAACTCTTTCAGTTCTGCCGAAGTGATTTCCGAAAGCTCACCGAAGATTTTGAGCTCCTCCTTGGCACAGTCCTCTAAAACCGCAGGAATTTCGAGCTTCTCGGAACGGAGCTTGATATAGTCGTTCTCGTCCTCCGAGACGGCATCCATGAGATATGAGCCAAAATCGTAGCCATGCTTGAAAAGCTCGCTCACGAAATCGGCGTAGAGAGCAATTCTATTCTCCCCTTCGGGACTGCTCAAGAGGCAACGGAGCGAGGACAAGACCTCGCCACGTGAGACGCCTCTGAAAAGGACTATTGAATCGAGCTTCGATAAAAGCCCGCTGAAATCGTGCATTTTCAGTCACTTCCTAAAGATTACAATCTCTCAATGATCGCGTCGGTCATTTCGGTGGTTGTAAGAGGCTTAACGCCACTTTCGCCAGCGATATCGGCGGTTCTCAGGCCGTCGTTCAAGACTTTATCGACTGCTGCTTCGATGCAGTCGGCTTCTTCTGCCAAAGAGAACGAGTAGCGGAGCATCATTGCTGCCGAAAGAATCGTAGCGATCGGGTTTGCGATTCCCTTTCCTGCGATGTCGGGAGCGGAGCCGTGAATCGGCTCGTACATGCCTCTCGTGTTGTCGCCCAAGGACGCTGACGGTAACATTCCGATCGAGCCAGTCAGCTGCGAAGCCTCGTCAGAGAGGATGTCGCCGAACATGTTCGAAGTCACGATGACGTCGAACTGGGAAGGATTGCGGACGAGCTGCATTGCAGCGTTGTCGACGAGCATATCCGAGCATGTTACGCCTTCGTACTCTTTCTCGATTTCGTGGATGGTCTTTCTCCAGAGGCGAGAGGTCTCGAGGACGTTTGCCTTGTCGATGCTGGTGACTTTGCCCTTTCTCTTCTGAGCGGTCTCGAATGCAACACGGGAGATTCTCTCGATTTCGAAACGGGAGTAGCACTCGGTGTCGAAGGCTTCCTCGCCGTATTTTCCTTCGCGATAGCCTCTGTCGCCAAAGTAGATTCCGCCAGTGAGTTCCCTTACGATCATGATATCAAAACCGCCAGAGGCGATGTCTTCACGAAGAGGGCAGTCGCCCTTGAGGGCAGGATAGAGCTTGGCGGGACGAAGGTTTGTGAAGAGGCCAAGAGCTGCCCTGATTCCTAAGAGCGCCTTCTCAGGGCGCTTGTCGCCTGAGAGATTGTCCCACTTGGGGCCACCGACTGCTCCCAGAAGGACGCTGTCGGAAGCGAGGCAGCCGTCGACGGTCTCCTGTGGCAACGGTTCCCCACATTCGTCAATTGCAGCACCGCCAATGAGGTAAGGCGTAAACCTGAATTCATGCCCGAACTTCTCGCCGATAGCCTCTAAAACTCTCACAGCACTGTCGACAATCTCAGGCCCGATTCCGTCGCCTCTTAAAAGAGCTATATTGTATGTCATTCTTTTATCTCCTAACTGCTTTAATAGAAGGTCTTATGGCTCCCCTACGCTTAGGGGAGCTGTCAGCCGAAGGCTGACTGAGGGGTTCACCCAATTACGCCTTTCTTTACTGCCTCAACGAGTCCTCCGGCAGAGATTATATTCTGGATAAACTCCGGGAAGGGCTCAGACTGGTACTCCTTGCCGGTGGTTTTGTCTGTGATGACGCCGGTGGAGAGGTTCACGGAGACTTCGTCGCCGTCCTGAATCTCCTCAGCAGCTGTCGGGCACTCAACTATTGCGAGGCCGATATTGATTGAGTTGCGGTAGAAGATTCTTGCGAAGCTCTTCGCGATTACCACCGAGATTCCGCTCGCCTTGATGGCAGCGGGAGCGTGCTCTCTCGACGAGCCACAGCCGAAGTTCTCACCGGCGACGATGATGTCGCCAGGCTTGACCTTCTCGTGGAAATGGCTGTCGAGATCCTCCATGCAGTGAGCTGCTAAGAACTCGGGCTCACTGGAATTTAAGTATCTTGCGGGGATGATGACGTCGGTGTCGACGTTGTTGCCATACTTGATGACGCTTCCTGAACTAATCATTTTGTCGCCTCCCTCGGGTCGGTGATTACTCCTGTCAATGCGCTTGCTGCTGCGGTTGCAGGGCTTGCCAAGTATACTTCGGAAGTGGGGTCGCCCATTCTTCCGACGAAGTTACGGTTGGTTGTCGAGACACACCTCTCGCCATGGGCTAATACTCCCATATATCCTCCAAGGCAGGGCCCACAGGTAGGAGTCGAGACGATGCAGCCAGCTTCGATGAAGTCCTTGATGAAGCCCTCTTCGAGGCATCTTAAGTACACTTTCTGAGTGGCTGGGATGATGATTACTCTCAGGCCGTCTGCAACCTTGTGTCCCTTGATAATCTCCCAAGCGGTCTTGATGTCGTCGTAGAGACCATTGGTGCAGGAGCCGATGACGACCTGATCGATCTTCACCTCGCCGATTTCGTCGACAGGATGGGTGTTCTCAGGAAGATGTGGGAATGCGACTGTCGGCTTGATAGTCGACAAATCAATCTTGATTACCTCGTCATACTCAGCGTCCGGGTCGGCGTGGAAAATCTTAGGCTCACGCTTGGCGTGTTCTTTCTCATACTCGAGGGTCTTGTCGTCGACCTCAAAGATGCCGTTCTTGGCACCGGCTTCTATAGCCATGTTGCAGATGGTGAAGCGGTCGCTCATCGAGAGGTTGTGGGCTCCTTCGCCGGTGAATTCCATCGAGCGGTAGAGCGCTCCGTCAACGCCGATCATGCCGATGATGTGGAGGATTACGTCCTTGCCACTGACTGAGGGCGAAAGCGAGCCCGTAAGTTCAAATTTGATTGCAGAAGGCACCTTGAACCAGGCCTTGCCAGTTGCCATTCCGAAGGCCATATCGGTCGAGCCGACACCTGTCGAGAAGGCTCCGAGTGCTCCATAGGTGCAGGTGTGGGAGTCGGCGCCGATTGTGACGTCGCCACTGACTACGAGGCCGCTTTCAGGTAAGAGAGCGTGCTCGATTCCCATCTTACCGACATCGTAGAAGCCGTCCATGGCGTGCTCATTGCAGAAATCACGGCAAATCTTGCACTGCTCGGCAGCCTTGATGTCCTTGTTCGGGACGAAGTGGTCCATGACCATGGTTACTTTGTCCTTGTCGAAGACATTATCCAAGCCCATTTTATTGAATTCTCTGATGGCAGGAGGGCATGTAACATCATTGCCATGAACCCGGTCGAGATTGCACAGGACGAGCTGACCCGCTTCGAGCTTGTCCGCTCCACAGTGAGCAGCTAATATCTTTTGTGAGAGTGTCATTCCCATGTAGTCTTAGCCTCCTATTTTATGTTGATAATCGCGCCCTTGTCGGCGGATGAAACCATCTTCGAGTATCTCTTCAAGTATCCGCTGAGATTGTCGTTAGTCTTGAGAGTGTCGGTCTTGCGTCTCTCCTCGAGCTCTTCATCACTTACTTCGAGATGAATCTTGTGCTCGGGGATGTTTATAGAAATCATGTCGCCTTCGTGGATATAGGCGATGGTGCCACCGTTTGCAGCTTCGGGAGAAACGTGGCCTATGGCAGCGCCTCTTGTAGCGCCAGAGAATCTGCCGTCGGTGATGAGGGCGACCTCCTTGTCGAGGCCAGCACCAGCAATAGCAGAAGTCGGCGAGAGCATTTCTCTCATGCCGGGACCACCTGCGGGGCCTTCATAGCGGATGACGACAACGTCGCCAGCCTTGATGCCACCCTGATAGATAACCTTGATGCACTCTTCCTCTCTGTTGAAGACTCTTGCGGGTCCGCGGTGGACGAGCATTTCAGGTGCAACTGCACTTCTCTTGACGACACAGCCGTTTTCGGCGACGTTTCCGAAGAGAACAGCGATTCCACCAGTCTGAGAATAAGGATTGTCGATGTCACGGATGACCGTGTTGTCGAGATTCTCAACATCTGCTATATTCTCACCCAAGGTCTTGCCTGTGCAGGTCATGACATCGGTGGTGATTAAATTCTTCTTTGCGAGCTCCTTGAGGACTGCATAGACGCCTCCGGCCTCGTTCAGGTCTTCCATGTAGGTGGGGCCTGCAGGCGCCAAGTGGCAGAGGTTCGGAGTTCTCTCGCTGATTTCGTTTACGAGAGGGAGATTGAATTCGACGTCGCACTCGTTGGCGATTGCGGGAAGATGGAGCATCGAGTTGGTGGAGCAGCCGAGAGCCATATCAGCGGTGAGGGCGTTGTATATTGCCTCTTTTGTCATAATATCTCTTGCACGGATATTCTTTCTCACGAGCTCCATAACCTGCATTCCGGCACGCTTTGCAAGGTCGATTCTTGCTGAATAAGCAGCAGGAATTGTGCCGTTGCCTCTTAGGCCCATGCCCATGACTTCTGTTAAGCAGTTCATAGAGTTAGCGGTGTACATTCCAGAGCAGGAACCGCATGAAGGGCAGGCCTTCATCTCGTATTCACGGAGCTTTTCAGCGGTCATCTTTCCTGCCGAATAGGCTCCGACAGCCTCAAACATGCTGGAAAGGCTGGTCTTGTGGCCGTCAACGTGGCCAGCAAGCATTGGGCCTCCTGAAACGAAAATAGTCGGCAGATTCAGTCTTGCAGCTGCCATGAGAAGTCCCGGGACGTTCTTGTCGCAGTTGGGGATCATGACGAGTCCGTCAAAGCCGTGAGCCTTGACCATTGCTTCTGTTGAATCGGCGATGAGGTCTCTTGTAACGAGGGAGTACTTCATGCCCTCGTGACCCATCGCAATGCCGTCGCAGACAGCGATTGCAGGGAATACAATAGGAGTTCCTCCCGCCATTGCAACGCCAATCTTGACAGCCTCTGTAATCTTATCCAAATTCATATGCCCCGGGACAATTTCATTATAGGAGCTTACTATACCGATAAGAGGGCGACTAAGTTCCTCCTCGGTGAGTCCCAGAGCGTTATAAAGGGAGCGGTGAGGAGCATTCTCAAACCCGTCCACAATTCTATCCTTAACCATCATGAATCTCCTTACATCATAATATAGAGGCGACTCCACTGCTCCTTTTAGAGCAATGGAGCCGTCAGAAATTTTAACCGAAAATCAGTTGTTGATGAGCTTGTCCTCGTCGCTCCAGCTATAAAGCTTGCGGATTTCTCTGCCGACTACTTCGGAAGGATGCTCCTTGGCTTTCTTTCTCATAGCGTTGAAGTGAACCTGACCGCCAGCGTCGGACATGTCAAGTAAGAACTCCTTGGCGAATGTACCGTCCTGAATGTCGGAAAGAATCTTCTTCATGGTCTTCTTGGTCTCGTCAGTGATAAGCTTAGGACCAGTGACATAGTCGCCGTACTCAGCGGTGTTGGAGATGGAGTATCTCATTCCCTCGAAGCCACTCTGATAGATGAGGTCGACGATGAGCTTCATCTCGTGGATGCACTCGAAGTAAGCGTTTCTCGGGTCGTAGCCAGCCTCGCAGAGGGTCTCAAATCCTGCCTGCATCAGAGCGCAAACGCCTCCGCAGAGAACAGCCTGCTCACCGAAGAGGTCGGTTTCGGTCTCGGTTCTGAAGGTGGTTTCAAGAACGCCTGCTCTTGCGCCACCGATACCGAGGGCATAAGCAAGACCGATATCGAGAGCATCGCCAGTAGCGTCCTGCTCAACAGCGATAAGACAAGGAACGCCCTTACCTGCCTGGTATTCGCTTCTTACAGTGTGTCCAGGTCCCTTAGGTGCGATCATGATGACGTTGACATCCTTCGGAGGCTTGATGCAGCCGAAGTGAATGTTGAAGCCGTGAGCGAATGCGAGGGTCTTTCCAGCGGTGAGGTTCGGCTCGATGCTCTCCTTATAGAGCTTAGCCTGAAGCTCATCGTTGATTAAGATCATGATGATGTCTGCATTCTTAGCAGCCTCTGCCGAGGTCATGACCTTGAGGCCTGCAGCCTCAGCCTTAGCCCAGGACTTTGAACCTTCATACAAACCTACGATGACGTCAACGCCTGAGTCGTGAAGGTTGAGGGCATGAGCATGTCCCTGAGAGCCGTAGCCGATGATGGCGACTGTCTTGCCGTTAAGGCGAGAAAGGTCGCAGTCCTGCTGATAAAAGATTCTGTTTTCCATGATTTTTTGTCTCCTTAGATAGCTATATTTTAGTTTGCTAATTTGGGTCAATTGAATTCTTCAGGATTGAGTCCCTCTAACATATTCGAGGAGCCCTTCTGAAGTGCTACAACGCCGGTTCGGCAGAGTTCAACTATGCCGAGCTCTCTTACCATCTCGATAAAAGCGTCAAGCTTGTCGGTGGTGCCGGTTACTTCAATACTCAGAGTATTGACGGAATAGTCGACAATCTTCGCCTTGAAGATGTCTAAAGCCGAGAGAAGCCTCTGGTGGTTTTCAGGGTCGTTTCTGACCTTGACGAGCATCAGCTCACGCTGCAGAGCCTTCGAATCCTCGATATACTCGACCTTCTTGACGTTGAAGAGTTTTCTAAGCTGGTTAATCATCTGGTCTCTTGCGTAGCCGTCGCCACTCATTGTGATGGTGATTCGGGAGTACTCAGGGGACTCGGTGACGCCAACTGTCAGCGAGTCGATATTGAAGCCTCGACGGGTGAACATGCTGGTGACACGTGACAGAACGCCGAACTTGTTTTCAACGTAAACTGCGATTACAAATCTTGAATTATCAGCCATGATTACTCCCCCTTTGCCTTAGCTTCTACAATGATGTCTTCGATTGCTCCTCCGGGAGGAAGCATAGGAAGAACGAATTCGTCCATGTCGATTCTGCAATCTATAAGCGTTACGCAGTCGCTGTCGTAAGCCTTCTGGAATTCGCGCCTGAACTTCTCAGGAGTGTCACACATAACGCCCTTCGCTCCGAACGCCTCTGCAAGCTTTACAAAATCGGTCTTGCGATCGAGAGTCGTGTTCGAATAGTGGTGATTATAGAATAGCGTCTGCCACTGGCGGACCATTCCGAGAGTACCGTTATTCATGAGGACAATAGTCAGAGGCACATGAGTGTTGACAGCGGTGCAGAGCTCGTTTAAGTTCATTCCGAAGCTTCCGTCGCCGGTGATAAGAACCGTCTTGTTGCCGGTGCCGACACATGCTCCGATTGCAGCTCCCATTCCGAAGCCCATCGTTCCGAGGCCACCGCTTGAGACTATCTTACGGGGCTTCTGGAAGTTGATATACTGGCAGGCCCACATCTGATGCTGGCCAACGTCGGTTGCGATGATGGTGTCGGCGTCCTTGATGTCGTTTATGGTCTCCATGACTACGTGAGGAGTGAGGCCCTTGTCTTCGGGCATGTAGGACTTCTCAAGTCTTTTGAGCTCCCTTATGTGTGCCATCCAGTCAGGGTTCCTTCTCGGCTCAACTCCGTCGATAATCTTACGGAGTGAGACTGAAATGTCTCCGCAAACGCCTACATTGGCGGGAATATTCTTGTTGATCTCGGCAAAGTCGAGGTCGATGTGGATAATCGAGGCGCCTTTTGCGAATCTCGACTTGTCGCCTGTCGCTCTGTCACTGAAACGTGTGCCGATAGCTATGATAACGTCGGCATCGTTGCTGGCAACGGAGGAGGCGTAGTGGCCATGCATTCCCTGCATACCTAAAAATCTTTCGTAATCAGTAGGGATTGCAGCAAGTCCCATCAGCGAGCAGCCGATGACTGCATCGATCTTTTCGGCAAGCTCACGAACCAGATCGTAGGTCTTCGAGCCGATGACACCGCCACCGATGTGGATATAGGGGCGGGATTTTGTGTTCAAGAGCTTGATAGCTGCCTCGATGTCCTCCTCCGGCGGAAGAGGATTCGGGAACTTCTCGACGACTGGCTGGGGCTCATACTCAGCGACAGCCGTCTGGATATCCTTCGGGATATCGATGAGGACAGGGCCGGGTCTACCAGACTTTGCAATCTTGAAAGCCAATCTTATCTGGTCTGCAAGCTGATTTACGTTATGAACAAAGAAATTGTGCTTTGTAATCGGGAGAGTGATGCCGGTGATGTCGATCTCCTGGAAGCTGTCTCTGCCGATAAGGTTCTGGGGAACGTTGCCTGTGATTGCAACCATCGGAACAGAGTCGAGCATTGCGGTTGCGATTCCTGTTACCAGGTTAGTGGCACCGGGACCAGAGGTGGCGATTACAACTCCTACTTTTCCTGTAGCTCTTGAGTAGCCATCGGCTGCATGGGAAGCTCCCTGCTCGTGAGCTGTGAGGATGTGGTTGATTCTGCCCTTGGCATCGTAGATGGCGTCGTAGATATTCAAAACCTGTCCGCCAGGATAGCCAAAGACATCGGTGACCCCCTGCTCAATCAGGGTTTCTATTACAATCTGTGCTCCTGTTAATTTCATATAGTCTAAACTCCTCCCTTACTTTTCGTTTTCTTTATAGTGAGCCAAAAGCCTGTTAACTGCACTTACAAGCGCGTAGATGGACGAAACGATGATATCGCTGTCGATTCCTGCGCCCCACTCGAGCTTGCCGTCCTTGTCCTTGATTCCGACATATGAGGCAGCCTTTGCATTTGAGCTTACCTCGAGAGCGTGCTCGGTGTATGTATCTAGTATATAGATATCTCCCAAGGCGTTCTTGATAGCGTTGCTGACAGCATCGAGTCGGCCGTTGCCGAAGGCGGTTTCTACACGCCTCTCACCGTCGATTTCCATCGTGACGGTGGCGGTGATGCCGTTGGGCTCCTGCTTGAAGTGAGCCTCCGGGACCTTAAGATGGGTTTCGATGTTGACGAAATCGTCCATGAATATCTTATAGACCTCATCCGGCTGAAGCTCCTTGTGAGCGTGGTCGGAAATGCTCTTGACGTGGTAGGCAAACGCTGCCCGCATCTTCGGAGGGAGAATGTGGGAGTATCTCGTCTCGAGTACATACCCGATTCCTCCGCCACCAGACTGGGAATTGATTCTTATAACGTCTGCCTCGTAGACTCTGCCGACGTCTGTCGGATCTATCGGAAGATACGGAACCGTCCAGACTCCGCAGTTATGTTCTTCACGATACTTCATGCCCTTTGCGATGGCGTCCTGATGAGAACCGCTGAAGGCTGCGAAGACGAGCTGGCCTGAATAAGGCTGCCTCTCGTAAACATGCATCCTCGTGACCCTCTCGTACACTTCAGTAATTGCCGGTAAATCCGAGAAATCGAGCTCAGGGTCGACGCCCTGGGAGTACATATTTAGTGAAAGTGTGATGATATCGACATTGCCGGTTCTCTCGCCGTTGCCGAAGAGAGTTCCTTCGATCCTGTCGGCACCTGCAAGAAGTCCCATCTCGCTATCTGCAATGGCGCAGCCACGGTCGTTATGCGGGTGAAGAGAGACTATAATATTTTCTCTGTAGTCGAGATTTTTGCACATGTATTCGATCTGGCTTGCATAGATGTGGGGCATCGAGTGCGAAACCGTCACAGGGAAGTTGTAGATGACCTTGTTGTCGGGCGACGGCTTCCATACTTCTGAAACTGCGTTGCAGACCTCAAGCGAGAATTCCGGCTCGGCACCTGTGAAGCTCTCGGGTGAATACTCGAACATGATGTTTCCACCCATTTTCTCCTTATACTCAAGGCAGAGCTTTGCGCCTGAAACGGCGATTTCTTTGATTTCTTCCTTGCTTCTCTTGAAGACCTGCTCGCGCTGGGCCACAGACACTGAATTATAAAGATGCACTATTGCGTTCTTTGCGCCATCGATAGCCTCGAAGGTCTTCTTGATGATGTGTTCACGCGACTGGGTGAGAACCTGGATCGTCACGTCATCAGGTATTAAATTATTCTCGATAAGGGCACGGCAGAAGTCATATTCCGTCTCGCTCGCTGCCGGGAAACCGATTTCGATTTCCTTGAAGCCGATCTTGACTAAAAGATCGAAGAACTCGAGCTTCTCCTCAAGGCTCATCGGAACTATGAGCGCCTGATTGCCATCTCTTAGGTCGACGCTGCACCATATCGGCGCCTTGTCGACATATTCCTTGTTAATCCAGTCGTTTGTCGCATTCTTCGGCACAAAATACTGCCGAATGTACTTTTCGTATCCCTTCATAAAACTCCTTCCTGCGTTTGGGTATAAAAAATCTTTCACCCAAAACAACTCTTGTTTAGGATAAAAGAGACGAAGTCATAATATCTCCGCGGTACCACTCTTTTTGATTCGATTTTGTAAAAATCAAACCCGCTCATTTCGCGTCAACCAACGCGACCGCCCTTTAACGGGAGCACCCGTTCAAACCTACTCGTTGCCTTTCAGCCGAAAGCTCAGGGATGAGTTATACCAAAGACCCGTTACCACCTTTCACCATCCGGCAGCTCTCTTAAAACGGAAGAGGTTGGCTTTGTTCCCGTCAACGCCTTTTCAATTATAATAACCTATCTTTGAGCAAATGTCAAGTGCTTTTTTTAAATTTTTCAGAAGCCTTACTGAGGCTTGAAATATTGACTTTGGCAAGAAGTCGCGGTATAATGTACTCTGTTATATTATGAAAACAAGATGAGGGTATGAGTAATATGGAACTTTATAAATACGAAACTCACCTGCACACCTCTCAGGGCTCGCTTTGCTCCTGCTCGAGTGGGGCTGAACAGGCGGAGAATTTGAAAAGATGCGGTTATGCTGGCATGTTTGTGACAGATCACTTCTTCGGTGGAAACACTGCCGTCGACAGAAGGCTTCCTTGGGACGTGAAGATTCATCTCTTCTGCCAGGGGTACGAGGACGCGAAGAAGAAAGGCGACGAGATTGGGCTGCAGGTCTTCTTCGGCTGGGAATATGCCTACAGAGGGACTGAGCTACTGACATACGGCCTTGACAAGCAGTTTTTACTCGATCACCCGGAGCTTGACCATATGGAGCTTCCGGCATACTGCGACCTCGTTCACTCCTGCGGAGGCTTCGTCGTTCACGCTCACCCGTTCAGAGAGGCTGGGTATCTCGACACGATAAGGCTGTTCCCCCGTAAAGTCGACGGAGTTGAGGCGGTCAACGCTTCACACCGCGATCCTGAATTCGACCGCAGGGCAACAATCTATGCCGAAGCCTATAATCTCCCGATAACAGGAGGCTCCGACACCCACACGACATGGAGCTATCCTGGCGGTGGAATAGTCCTCGAAAAGCCTCTCAAGGACGACCATGACTATTTAAAACGGCTTCAGAACGACGAAATCACGGCGATTCTGGAGGCCACCAACAAATACATGTTCAGTCAGCCTGACGGAGACGTCTGGCACACCTGCAAGAGGCCTGACATCTCGCTCTTACCAGAAGAGCAGAGGAAAAAGGCTGAAGAATTCTACGCCGGCCATCCTGAGACTTAAGAAAGGAGCGAGCCATGCTCTCAGTCATAATTCCCTCGTTTAACGAGGAGCCTAATATTCAGAATACAGCAAGCGTTATCTCAGGGGTTTTGGACGAGAACGGCATTGATTTTGAGATTATCTTCTCCGACGACGGCTCCCGTGACAACACCTGGCGGGAGATTACTCTTGCCCACGAGAAGGACCCGAGAGTTTCTGGCCTTCGCTTCTCCCGGAACTTCGGCAAGGAAAGCGCCATCTGGGCTGGGCTCGAGGCAGCAAAGGGCGACTGTGCAGTCGTCATCGACTGCGACTTGCAGCACCCGCCGAAGGTGATCCCTGAAATGTATAAGCTCTGGCAGAACGGAGCTGAGGTCGTCGAGGGGAAAAAGTCCTCAAGAGGCAAGGAAAACGGCATCTACAAGGCGTTTTCGAAGCTTTTCTACAAGCTGATCGCTTCGGCATCTGGGATTGACATGGCAGATACTTCCGATTTCAAGCTTTTAGACCGCAAGGTCATCGATGCGATTCTTTCAATGCAGGAGAGGACGACCTTCTTCAGAGCCCTTTCCGGCTGGGTTGGGTTCAGGTCTGAGACGATCACCTACGACGTTGAGGAGAGGGCATTTGGCGAAAGAAAATGGACTCCGAAGATGCTCATCAAGTATGCGATCAAGAACCTCATGGCATTCACGTCTGTACCGCTCTATCTGTCGGGAGTTTTAGGCGGAATTATCTCGGTGGCTTCGGTGATTCTGTTTATCCTGAAATGGTGCGGAGTAAGCATGGGGAGCTTTGGTGGCTCACAGATACTACTTCTCTTGACTGGCGGGCTGATTCTCATATGCCTTTCGATTATTGGGAGATATTTAGCCCAGATTTACGAAGAAATCAAACACCGACCGAAATATATTATTTCCGACTCTATCAAATCTCAGGGAGGTCAAAATGACTGATACTATCGAAAATATTACGCCAGAAACGGTTGAAGACGCAGAGACCACAGCCGAAGTGGTGGAGGAAGCAGTGGTCTTAGAAACTCCTGCTCCTGAAGATCCCGAAGCGGAGGCTCCTAAGAGGCAAAGAAAGAAAATCTGGGACAATCCTGTCGGCAGATGGTTCTATAGAAACCGCTGGAATCTTCTTATCTTCTTCCTGCCGGTTGCAATTATGTATATCGTCTACGCCTGCTTCGGAGTTCACCCGTTTGGGGAGAATTCGGTGCTGGTTCTGGACTTAAACGGCCAGTATGTCTCCTACTACGAGGCGTTGAGGGATGCTATCTGGGGCGACGGTTCGCTCATGTACAGCTGGTCGCGAAACTTAAGCGGTGAGATGTTCGGAATCTTTGCCTATTATCTTGCAAGCCCATTCATGTGGATTATAATCTTACTTCCGAGGACGATGATGTGTGGCGCTATCGAGATTATGGAATTGGCAAAGATCGGCTGCTGCGGTCTTGCGTTTGCATATTATCTCAGAAAATCCAAGGGTGCCAACGAATACTGCCAGGTTATCTTCTCCGTCAGCTATGCACTGATGACCTACATTGTCGTCGAACTGATGAACCCGATGTGGATCGACGGAATGATATGGCTGCCGATAATCCTCTTGGGCATCGAGAGGCTTGTCGATCACGGGAAGATGCTCGGATTCGTCCTCCCGCTAACGATCATGTTCATCTCACATTTCTACATTGGGTACATGATCGGGTTCTTCTGCGCTCTATACTTCGTTTATTATATCTTCTCCCGTCCGGGACACGCTATAGCTCCGCACTGGTTCAAGGCTGGGCTCAAGTTTGCTGCTTCGGCAATAATCGCTGTTCTCGGAGCAGCGGTTGTGCTGATTCCGACATACTACTCTCTGAGTCTCGGCAAGCTCGACTTCTCCGACCCGGACTTCACCCCGACAACTCAGTTTGACATCTTCGAGTTCATCTCGAAGCTCTTCTCGAATTCCTACGACACGGTTCGCCCTGAAGGCCTTCCGATGATCGCCTGTGGAACCGTCATAATCATGCTGATTCCGCTCTTCTTCCTCAACAGGAATATTTCCGTCAAGGAAAAGGTCGCCAACGGCTCTCTGATGTTTGCGATATTCGGGAGCATGTATGTCTCGACAATCGACATCGCATGGCATGGCTTCCAGGTCCCGAACTGGCTCCCCTATCGCTACTCCTTCACATTCTCCTTCATGATGATCATCTGCGCCTACAGAGCGTTTGAGAACCTCTCGGGAGTGTCGTTCAGGGAGATAGTCCTCACGGCATTCGCATGGATTGTGGTGCTCGCATATCTCAACCAGCAGGATTACGAGACGTTTTATCTCTTCGAAACCGTCTGGTTCGGGATTCTCTGTGTGGTCGTCTTCTGTATACTCCTGTTCCTTATGAAGAAATACCCGACAAGGGTTATGTGTATAGTCCTTGCGGTGTTTATCTGTCTTGAAATTTTCGAAAATTCGCTCTACACCGTCTATTCGATCGACTGTGACGTCGTCTACTCGACCTACGATTCCTATCAGGACTACTTCATCGACGGCAGAAGCGTTGTTGACCAGGTTGAGGAATATGACGACGGCCTTTACAGAATGGAATCTACATTTAAGAGAACCGTCAACGACCCGATCGGAATGGGCTACAAGGGCATTTCACACTCAAGCTCTACTATGAACTCCGCTGCCCTTGAGCTTCTCGATTCGCTCGGCTTCGGCGTTTCGGGACACTATTCGAAGTACACCGGCGCGACGGTTCTTACAGACTCACTCTTAGGCATCAAGTACTTAATGTACAAGCCGGATGAGAAATCGTTATCGGTCGACCCGAAGGAGATAAACCGCCAGAACTACGAAAACTGGCTCGAGATGCCATATGAAGGGTATGAGCTCATCATGACCGAAGAGGACACCGGCACCGATATCTCCGTTTACGAGAACCCATATGCCCTCTCGATCGGCTACATGTCGAGCTATGATATCTTAGATTTAGAGCTCGACTCCGACGACCCGATCAAGAATCAGGAGAACCTGCTTCAATGCCTCCTTGGCGACCGCTCGATCAAGGTTTTCAGCCGAATCTACAGCTACACCACCGACACCTACAACGTCTCCACCGCCACGACAGGCGACCACATCTGGTACACCACCGTCGTCGACGGCAGCGACAGCTATGTCGAGTTCACGATAAACGTCGACAGCGATAACCCGATTTACGCCTTCTTCCCGACTATCTATCAGAGGCAGTGCAACATGTGGATAAAGGCGGACTCGTGGGATGTCTCGAACTACGCTTTCTTAGATTACTTCTTCACAAGCGAGTACTACAGCATCTTGGATCTTGGCACTTATGAAGACGGCGAAACCATTCACTTAAGAATGACCCTTGCAAACGGCGAAGCGCTCTTCTCGGCAGTTCTCTTCTATGAGCTTGATATCGAAGCGATGGAAGTCTATCTCGATGAGCTCAGAGAGAATCAGTGGGAGATCGAAGAGTACACCGACACCTACCTCTCGGGCACCGTCACCGCTGACGAGGACGGAATCCTCTTCACGACTATCCCCTATGAGTCCGGCTGGACGATTACAGTCGATGGCGAAGAGGTTGAGCCTGTGAAGGTCCTTGATTCGCTTATCGGCATCGAGGTCTCTGAGGGCACCCACACCGTCACCATGAAGTTCTTCCCTGACTACTTCAAGCTTGGCATTGCGGTCTCGATCTTGGGCCTCTCGCTTATCCTCATAATCTTCATAGTCGAGTTTAAGAACGGCTGGCTCTTCAAAAAAATTCTCGCAAAGACGAAATAACTCTTGACGTTTTCCAAATTGCGGAGTAAACTTATTAGTGGGAAATATCCGCTTGCCCGAATGGCGAGCTAAAACAAATATGGAGGACACAGAAATGAAGTTTATAGTTGAAACATCAGCCCGTCACGTTCATGTGACTCAGGAAGCTCTCGAAGTTCTCTTCGGAGCTGGCGCTACCCTTACTAAGAAGAAGGACCTCTCCCAGCCTGGCCAGTTCGCCAGCGAGCAGAGAGTCACCATCGTAGGCCCGAAGAAGGAGCTCCCGAACGTCTCCATCCTCGGTCCCTGCAGAAATGCAGTTCAGGTTGAGCTTTCCGCAACCGATGCCCGTTCGATCGGCATCACTGCTCCCATCAGAGAGTCTGGCGACTTAGCTGGTTCCGCTCCCTGCAAGGTAGTTGGCCCCTGCGGAGAGATTGAGATTTCGGAAGGCGTCATCGTTGCAAAGAGACACATCCACCTCACTCCTGAGGATGCTGAGACCCTTGGCGTCAAGAACGGCGACAACGTCTGGGTAAGAGTTGACACTCCCGAGAGAAGCGCCATCCTCGGCGACACCGTCTGCAGAGTAAGCTCAAGCTACGCTACAGCAATGCACATCGACACCGACGAGTCCAACGCCATCGGCGCTCCGAGAGAGCTCTACGGCGAGATTGTCAAGGTTGACTGAATTTTAAGCTGATTTTATCCCCCAGTTCGCAAAAAACTGGGGGATTTTTCGGATTTCGTGAAACTTTTATGGGAATATGGCGGGATATAGTGTAGGAGGACACAATCGCTCGCTTCGCTCGCGCCCTCTCAGTCAGCCACTTCGTGGCTGCCAGCTCTCCCAGAGGGAGAGCCAAGTTGCTGCCTTAAGGAAAGCCTTGTGCAAGCGGAGCTCTTGGCTCCCCCTTTGGGGGAGCTGTCGGCGAAGCCGACTGAGAGGGCGCGAGCCCCGAAGGGGCGAGCGTTGTCGCTGCTTCGCACCCCTCCACCGTCGCCTTCGGCGACGGTCCCCCGGCTTTGCCGAAGGCAAAGTGTCCCCTTCTCAGGGGAGGCTATAACTGCCTAAGGAAGGTGATTTTATGAAAACTACAGTTGAAAACCTGAGCGACGCCATAGGCCTTCTGAGCGACAAAATCCTCACAGAAGCCGACGCCTTGAGGGGCAGGAAGCGTGCCAACAGAGCTGCCTTGCGGGTTGTGGCGATTGCTGCTTGTGTCTGTTTGATAGTACTTGGCGCAGTGTATCTCAGCAGAGATACAGAATTGCCGGTTGAAATCGAGCCTTACACAGTAACGACAATCGACGTCTCGGCGACGGGAGTTGTCACAAGCTATGAGGACCTCTGCGACTATCTCTCGAGTTACAAAAATCTGCAATTTATAACCTTCGAGATAGTCTCGGTTTACAGCCCTGAGGAGGCTTATGAGCTCACCGGCTCGGACATCTTCACACGGCTCACAACGCTTTACAAAGTCCATGTGACCTACGACTGGCTTGCGGACTGCGAGGTCGACTACTACATGAATATCGCCCATGCTGGCGATAAGGAGCAGCAGTATCTGGGGAAGCCGATGTATGAGGTCGGGATGACGTTTATGTCGGCGGTGTTCGGGAGCTCAGATACTTGGCGGGTGCCTGTCGGGGAGATGGAATATCTTCTTGTAGACGGCACGGCGTACCATCTCGGGACGGAGGCGTTCATTACTGCCGAATATATTCCAAGCTTGGTGGAAGAGGCGAGCGAGGCCTACTTCTCAGCCGAAAATAACCCGATGCTGTTCTCATCACACGTCGATGCCGAAGCCTTGGGCGAATTTATAAGAACCGACTGGACGGCGCGAGGGTTCCTCGAAGAAAAAACTTCAGACGACGAAGTCGCGATTGACTATGATTAAGGAGGTTAAACCATGGAAAACGTCATTACTACCGACGAAGCAATCGTGGGTCTCTACTGGGATCGCAACGAGGAGGCGATCAGGATTACGCAGGAGAAGTACGAAAAGTATCTCATGAAGATTGCCTATTCTGTGCTCAATGACATGCAGGACAGCGAGGAAAGCGTCAACGAGACCTACCTGAAGGCGTGGAACTCGATGCCGGAGCAGAGGCCGAGCATACTGTCTACATATCTCGGGAAGATTACCCGCCAATACTCGATCGACATCTACCGCAAGCGGAACCGCGAGAAGCGAAAGGGCTCGGAATATGCGGTGTCGCTCTCGGAGCTTGAGGAGTGTGTCCAAGGCGGGTCTACTCCTGAGGAGGAGCTCGACGTGAAGCTGCTTGCAGAAGCGATTGAGACATATCTCTACACACTCAAAAAAGACGCCAGAGTGGCGTTTGTGATGAGGTATTTCTACTCGGACACGCTCGCGGAAATAGCAAAAAAGCCTCGGCATGACCGAGGCTGGGGTGAAGAGTATGTTGCATAGGGTCAGGAAAGGATTGGGAGAGCGGTTGGCACAGGTATAGAGGATGGTGTAGGGGCGGATATTATCCGCCCGAAAACTTCTGGCAATCGGTAGCGGGCGGATAATATCCGCCCCTACAATTAATTTGCTTCCTCCCAAAGTTTCTCCACATTCGCCTTTAACCCCTTTCCTTCCTCCATCTCAAGATACCCACTCGCATAAATCTCCTCCGCCGATTCTCGGGCGAGTTTCAGGATATCCGTATCCGCTGCGATGTCGGCGATTTTGAAGGAGGGGAGGCCGTGTTGGCGGTTGCCGAAGAAGTCGCCGGGGCCACGGAGCTGGAGGTCAAGCTCGCTGATTTCGAAGCCGTCGGAGGTCGAGGAAAGTGCCTTCAGGCGCTTTTTCGAGGTTTCGGTGACGTTGTCGGTGATGAGGATGCAGTAGGATTGGTGCTCGCCTCTGCCGACCCGTCCACGTAACTGGTGGAGCTGGCTGAGGCCGAAGCGGTCGGCGTTCTCAATCAGCATGACGGCAGCGTTCGGGACGTCTACGCCGACCTCGACGACAGTCGTCGAAACGAGAACCTGAATTTTTCCGTCCTTGAAGTCGGTCATAACCTGCTCTTTCTCAGCAGGTTTCATTTTTCCGTGGAGGACGCCGACGGTGTAGCCAGCAAAATCGGCCGACCTGATCCTCTCGGCATACTCGAGGACGCTCTGCATCCCCTCTTCCTCGTCGATGGCGGGGCAGATGATATAGGCCTGCCTGCCCTCGTCGAGATACTTTTTCGTGAAATTATAGGCGCGAGTACGGAGCTTTCCCGTGACAGCATAGGTCTCTATCTTGAGCCTGCCCTTCGGCATTTCGTTAAGGGTCGAGATGTCGAGCTCACCATAAATCATGAGAGCCAAAGTTCTTGGAATCGGTGTCGCGCTCATGACAAGGCGGTGAGGGTTGACGCCCTTTTCAGCCAAGGCGTCGCGCTGGTTGACGCCGAAACGGTGCTGCTCGTCGGTGATGACGAGGGCGAGGTTACTAAACTCAGTCGCCTTTTGGAAGAGGGCATGAGTGCCGACGGCGACGCTGTATTCGCCACTGGCGAGGCCTTTTCGAACGCGGTTTTTGTCTTTTGTGGACATCGAGCCCTTGAGTAGGGCGACCTTTACTCCCAGAGGCTCCAAAAACCTCGAAAGAGTCTCAGCGTGCTGGTCAGCCAGAACTTCAGTCGGAGCCATCAGGCAGGACTGGGTGCCGTTGAGATGGGAAAGATAGCAGCAGGCAGCCGCCACGACCGTCTTTCCAGAGCCGACATCGCCCATGATGAGGCGGTTCATCGGGACGTTGCGGGCCATGTCCGAAATACACTCGCCGATCGCCCTTCTCTGAGCGCCTGTGGGCTCGAACGGGAGCGAGCGGTAGAACTCATCCATCGGGAAGCTCTTCATCACATAAGGCGTGAGGGTGCGGTTTCTGTCCTTCAGGGACAACATTCCGAGCTGGAGGGTCGTCAGTTCATCAAAAGCAAGGCGCTTCCTTGCAGGAACGACGTCCGACTGAGTCCTCGGGAAGTGGATATATTTCAAAGCGTCGTCGGTCCTCATCAGACCGGCTCTTTCTATGATTTCAGAAGGCATGACCTCACAGGTCTCGTTATCGAGACATGTGAGGGCGTTTTTCATGCAGTTTCTGAGAATATTCTCGGTCATTCCCTCAGTTAATGGGTAAACCGGGCGAAGCTTCTCAGCCTGCAAAACCTCGACAATCTGAGGACCATTCATCACCCGCTCGGTGAGGGTGCCGGTGACCTTTCCCAAAAGAAAATAATCCTCCCCAACCCTGATTTTGTCGTAGAGGTAGCCCTGATTGAAGAGGGTGACGAAGATGTCGTCGCTGCCGTCGGTGAACATGAGCTGGAATATCTGCATCCCACGGCGAGTATACTGGTAGGAGCGCTTCTCGGAGCAACGGCACTTCAGGAGGTTCTGCTCGTCCAAGGTAGCGTCTTCGATAGTGACAGGCGAGGAGAAATCGATGTAGCTTCGTGGAAGATGATAGAGTAAGTCCCGAATCGTATGGATATCCATCTTCGCAAAAATCTCAGCCCTCTTCGGGCCAACGCCTTTCAGGTACTTAATATCATCCGATAGCTTCATTATCTCACCTCGCAAACTTTTCTCGGTCTATTATACAAAATTCACACAGATTTTGCAAGTCGTGAGTTGACTTTTTGTGAAAAATAGGGTAAAATTACATTACACGATGCGAATTTGTCGCCGTTGGCGACATGACTTGCCTTCGGCAAGTCGGCAAGTTCGGCTTCGCCGAACTTGCACCCCTCAGTCAGCTGCTTCGCAGCTGCCAGCTCCCCTTATCAGGGGAGCCATAACTGCCCCTCCCACAGCTTCTTGCCTGAGGCTGCTATAGCCTCCCCTGTCAAGGGGAGGGGGACCGCCGGCGAAGCCGGTGGTGGAGGGGTGCGACCCCGCAGGGGTCGCGTCGGCGTAGGAGACGCCAGTCTCCGCAGCCGACTAGTTACGCATTACGAATTACGAATTCCGAATTGATTTGGAGGTGCAATATATGAATTTCTACAAGGACATCAGCTGCGCTATATTTGACCTCGATGGGACTTTGGTGGAGTCTATCAGCGCTTGGAGAGAGGTTGACATTAATTTCATGAAAAGGCGGAATCTGCCTATTCCTGACGACTTTTACGACAGGGTTTCGACGCTGAATTTCTCTCAGGCTGCCGACTATGTCATCTCGGAGTGTGGCGTCACCGACCCGAAGGAGGTCGTCATGAACGAGTGGCTCGAGGAGCTCGAGTACGACTATGCAAACGTCATCGGCATGGTCGCTGGCGCGAAGGAATTCATCACTAGGCTCCACCAAAGTGGCGTCAAAATTGCCCTCGCGACTGCGTCACGCCCTGAGCTCTTCAAATCCTGCCTTGAGAGGCACGGAGTACTCGACCTCTTCGACGTCTTCGTCACGACTGACGAAGTCAAGCGCAAGAAGGGCTTCCCAGATGTCTATCTCTTAGCTGCCGAAAAAGCAGGCGTTTCTGATCCCTCAAAGTGTGCCGTTTTCGAGGATATCTACCTAGGCTGTGTCGGCGCCAAAGCCGCCAACATGTACACCGTCGGCGTCCTCGAGGAGCACTCGAAGGACGACTGGGACAAGATGAAGGGTGTTTGCGATCTGGTTATTAGGGATTATATGGGGCTGTGAGAACTTTCGGAAACCCCCTCCACCATCACCGAAGGCGAAGTGTCCCCTTCTCAGGGGAGGCTATTGCTGCCTCATTGCAACTTTTTGGCAAAATAAAAAAGCTATTGACGCTATTGACAAATTAGCTTTTTCAGTGTATACTAAAAGTAGTGGGAGGCCTGCTTGAATTGCAGTTCAGGCAACGGCCACTCTTTCCCATCAAATAGTACTTGTGTGACCGCGACTGAAAGAATCAGGCGCGGTTATTTCTTGTGGTTAGAACCCAGGGCGTAACCAATAGAGAACGCGGTCATAAGCAAAGCTATGACTTCCAGAACCACGGACATTGTTTCCATCAGCCCCACCTCCCTTCGCAGGGAAAGAGAAACCAACCTCCCACTGACCGACATTATATCAGATGTTTCACCAGCTGTCAAGCTGGTTATCCAAAAAAGCTCCCTTCCGGGATCCTTTTTTGTTTCATTCCTGCTCCCCCCTTGCAATCAGCAAGAGAAGCACTACTATTAATTTCTTGGGTATTTGTTGTATTTGATGTCTAAGAATTGGAGTCTGTCGTTTTTGTACATATCGGAATATTCGCGTGAATACATGGTAACTATCCACGGGAATCTGATTGCATAAAAATGAATTGCCTCGTACACGGATTCCTCTTTACGGAAAGAGATTTTCACTTTCTTCTTTTTCTTATCGTCAGTCTCAGAATTGATAACCATATAGCACTGCTTGGATTTGACTCCTTTATGGCTGTGTTCTGTAATATCTTCATATATCCATGAAATATTGGAATTCAAAATCATCCTTGGCGTAATATTGTTCACAAAGTAGTAGGTGAATAATCTGCCAACTTTCAGATAGTCGTTATTTCCAACAGTGTCAGCATTTCTAAAATCCTCTTCGATGACGTCAGGAGAAAGGCCTGAAGCAGAAACTGTTTTCCTGACATCGCTTAAACAGGCTCCAGAAATTCCTTTTATAAGGATTACAATTCCATAAATAACTAATGCAGCCCCTAAAGCAACGAACAGCATATAACTGTCAAACCACGATATTTCTCCTTTGCTCGCATCAATGTAGTAATCAAGCATTACTGAATCAACTTCATCGTCAGTGTAGCCAAGCTTTTTAACAGCCGAACTAAATTTTCCTTCCAGCACAGAACTCTCTGACGACAAAGTACATATTTCTCCCTTCAGAGTGAATGTGGATTCTGCCGTGCCGTTAGCCGTCTGCTCAGCCATTCTGTCCATTCGGGTATAATCAGAGCTGTTTACATCTATTGCCATGTACTTATATCCTGACTCTTCATTTCCTACTTTTATGATGTAGTAATAGTCGGTAATTGTTTCCTCGCCTGTCTTACTGTCCTCTACGGATTTGGTAGCAAACAATCCATAGTTTTCGTCGAGATCAATAGTCACATATACTCCCCACCTGATTTCACTAACCTGCAAATCCGAAAAATCAGTGTAGCCAGACACCAGACATGTAATCTCTCCCCGACAATACATAATAAACATCATTCCAGCAAAAATGCAAACGATCGAGTAGAGTAACGAATTCTTCAAACTCTTTTTCCAAAGTTCCTTTATCATATTGCTATCCCCTTTCTCAAAGTTAGCATAGGATACAAATAGCCTCCCCTGAAAGGGGAGGGGGACCGTCGCCTTCGGCGACGGTGGAGGGGTGCAAGTTTCGCCAAAGGCGAAACTTGCTGACCTGACGAAGTCAGGTCACTTCTTCTCCGCAATAGCGTCGAGCTTGGCTTCGATTGACTTGAGGACGTCGAGTTCGGTGATGACGGGCTCGGCGGGGGCTTCGGGAGCTGCTTCTTCGGGCTTCTTGACCTTGTTCTTTGCACTGCCGATAATCTTGATTACTACGAAGATGCAGAGGGCAACGATGAGGAAGTTGAGCACTACCGAGATGAAGTTGCCGAAGGTAACGGCGACCTCGGCGATCTCTTCGCCTGCTTCGTTGACGGAAGCAGCCTTGAGAACCCACTTCCAGTTCTCGAAGTTGATGCCACCTGTGATGAGGCTGATGAACGGCATGATGATGTCGTTGACAAGCGAGGTGACAATGCTGCTGAAGGCGGAACCGATGATGACGCCGACTGCTATGTCAACAACGTTGCCCTTCGAAATCATAGCCTTGAATTCGTTAAGGAATGTCTTGGCCTTGCCAGTACCCTTTTTAGCTTCTTCTTTTACGTCCATGATAAAATCCTTCTTTCAATTATTTTTCGGCTTAAAAAGCCGTTTTCTTATTTATAATAATAACAGAGTTGCCCTGAAAACGCAAGATTTATTTTTACTTTCCCGCCTCCACGGGTTCTTTCTCCGGCTCAGCTGGATATTCAGGAACGCGGTTGAAGGTCTCGGTGAGGACACGGAGTCTCCTCGAAAGCGACGAGCTGAGCTCCTCTTTGGAGATTCTCCAGCGCCAGTTGGTGCCGACAGTTGAGGGGATGTTGATTCTCGCCTCGTTTCCGAGCTCCAAAAAGTCCTGAGGCTGAGCGATGACAACATCTGCGGTGCTCGACCAGCCGAGGCGGATGAGAGCATTCGGGATTTCCTTCTTGCTCTTGATGCCAAAATATCTCTTCGCGAAGCTCAGAGCCTTGCCCGAGAGGCCATCTGCCCAGCCCTTTGCGGTGTCTGAGTCGTGGGTCGAGACATAGGCGACATAGTTCGTGGAGGTGTAGTTGCAGGGGAGATAATCCGACTTTCCTGTCGGGTCGAAGGCGAACTGGAGGGCCTTCATGCCCGGGTATTCAGTGTCTTTAAGGAGCTTCACGACATCTGGAGTGATAAGTCCCAGGTCCTCAGCGATGATTCTCTTCTTGCCGAGCCAGTAGTTGGCGGAGTTGAAGAGCTCCATTCCCGGGCCCTTCTTCCAGACGCCGTTTATGGCGTCCTCGTCACCATATGGGATCGAGTAGTAGCCCGCAAAACCTCTGAAGTGGTCGATTCTGACGACGTCATAGATGTCGGTCGTGTGAGCAATTCTCTGAACCCACCAGTTGTAGCCGTCCGATTGCATCTTCTTCCAGTCATAGAGAGGATTCCCCCAAAGCTGACCTTTCGTGGCGTAGTCATCTGGCGGGCAGCCGGCAACGTTGACGGGATTACGATCCTTATCCAGCTCGAAGAGCTCAGGGTTCAGCCAGACATCGACGCTGTCGTGGGCACAGTAGATCGGCATGTCGCCGATTATCTCGATTCCCTTGTCGTTGGCGTACTTTTTGAGAGCGTACCACTGCTTATAGAACTCGTATTGGATGAATATGTAGAAGTTGATTTCTTTCTCGAGGCGCTTTTTCGCCTCAGCAAGTGCTGCCGGCTCCGCCATCTTGAGCGGTTTCTCCCATTCGAACCAAGGCTTTCCGCCGTTTTCGTCCTTGAGAGCCATGAAGAGGGCATAATTCCCTACCCAGCTCTTCTCTTTCTCTAAAAACGCCTTGTAGTCTTCGTCGGGCGTAAATCTCGAAAAAGCTATCCTAAGCGTGTCCCAGATGGTCTCGTAGAGCATACCGTAGTTGATGTAACGGGGATTGTCGCCGTACTGGACGGTTTTATACTCGGAAGGCTTCAGAAGGCCGTCCTTCTCGAGTGTTTCTAAATCGATAAGATATGGATTTCCTGCATAAACCGAGCAGGACTGATAGGGCGAATCGCCATAGCTGGTGGGAGAAAGCGGGAGAATCTGCCAGTAGTGCTGCTTCGATTTCCTTAAGAAATCGACGAACTCCCTTGCTTCCTTACCCATTTTTCCAATTCCATAATCGCCCCAAAGCGAGGATATTCCCAGAAGAATACCGCTGACTCTCATACAAATTTCCTCCGTTTATAAAAAATAAAATAGCCTGAGCTGATTGATCAGTCAAGGCTATTTTACCAAATTTCACGGCACATTTCAAGTATTCTCTGAACTATTTTCTGATATTTCTGCCCATGTCGCGTCAGCGTACCCCTCAATCAGGTAGGAAATCTCGCTGTAGAGGCTGTAGTCGGCACTGTCCTCGCCTTCAAGGTTTGTGAGAATCGCTAAGATATACGGGTGCTCCGCCTCGGCATAGGCGATGTCGTGGAAAGCATATTGCGACCAGCCATACTTTCTGTAAAGAGTATAGCTCGACTTTATCATCGGGATTCGGGTGATGGCGAGGTGAGACTTGAAGGTCTCGACATAAGGGTTGTCGCTCTCCAAAAACTGAGCCAAGATTCTCGCATAGGCTCCCGCAGATTCGGTGCAGATTTTCTCCTGAGTGAGCCTCGTGTCCTGCTCGTGGGTGCAACCGTAACCTTGGCAATACTCCTCGAATTCGTCCCAGTCGACGAGGTCTTTGAGCATCTGGAAGGCGATGTTGTCGCTGCGGATGACTGAGAGCTCAAGAAGCTCCATCACCGTATACTGGTCCCCCACTTCGCCGTCCTGGATGATGCCGGTGCCGGCCATGTAGTGGCGCTTTTCGTATGTAAGGACCGTTTCGCCATCGATTTCGCCATCGGCGAGCTTCTCGTAGAGATAGACAACAAACGGAATCTTCACACAGCTTGCGACGGGATAGTGAACGCCGGAATTGATCTCGAACGAATAGCCGGTTTCAAGATCCATATAGTAGATCGAGACTACTTTTTCTCTGGTCACGTTCCCCTCTTCGTCGGTGGTCTCGTTATAGATGTCGCAGCTGCAATTCTCTTCATCGCCATCACAGTTCATGTTGACGCCGTACCTGTCGAAAATCTCCTGCAATTCTGTGAAGAATTCTTCCGGGAAGGAGAACTCAATCTCGACGACTTCAGGCTCAGCCTCGGTTGTGACTTCTGTAGTAGTTGCCTCAGTTGTTGTTGTGACTTCAGTTGTGGTCGCCTCAGTGGTAGTTGTAACAGCTTCTGTAGTGGTGGCAACAGTAGTGGTGCTCTCCTCAGTGGTTATCTCAACACTCCCGCAGGCGCAAAAAAACAGGGATGCAACCAGCGCCACCGAAACAAGTCTCAAACTTTTTTTCATAGCCCGATCGCTCCCTGCTCTTTAAATTCGATTTAAGTTACTGGATATCTCCGTATTCCAACTGGTCGTGATACTCGCTATAGGTCATAGTGCACTCGGCGAGGACCTCATCAACGTAGTTGTTGAACTTGATGCTGATGTAGTCGGACTTAAGGTCGTCCCAGTTCTCTTCGATATACTCATCCTGCTCGAGGCGGTAGATGATATGGTAGCCATAGACGCTCTCGACGATTCCGCTGAGCTCGCCAACCTCGAGTGCAAAGGATGCTTCCTCGAAGTCATCAACCATGTCGCCATAGGTGAACATGTAACCAGCTTCGTTGTCGACCATGCCTGAGTCGTCAGCGTCCTGAGCATACTCATAAACAGCAGCCTCGATGTCGTCGCTTGCCTGAATTTCGGCAAGGATTTCCTCGGCATAGGCAAGTGCAGCAGCCTGAAGCTCCTCATCGGTAGCGTCGGCGTATTCTTCATCATCGGCAAAGTGGTCAGATGTGATAAGAACGTGGTAAACTCTTACGTAGTCATTCTGAAGGCCTTCCTTGATCTCTTCGTCAGACTCGAGAAGGATAGCTCCGTCGTCGCCATAGAGGACCTGATAAACTCTCTCGCAGAGAACGCTCTGGGTGACTACTCTTTCAAGAAGATCATAGCTGATGCCAGAAGCCTCGAGTGCATAGTAGAACTCGTCCTCAGAATCGAAGCTGTCAATTTCCTCCTGCATGACCTCTTCTATCGTCTCATAGTCCTCATCGGTAAGCTCGATATCGTACATCTGAGCTAAAATTGCTCCCCACTGGTTGTCCTCGACATAGTAGTCGACGATAGTCATGAAGGTTTCGAAGAGCTCTTCGTTATCCTCCCAATATGAGTCGTCGGTGAGGCCGTAATAGCTCAAGAGATACATATACATGTATCTGTACTCATCAAACATGACTTCGATTGGCTCGTCGATGCCTTCGCCAGTGATGGTGAGCATTACGAGGTCGTCGGTGTCGATCTTCTCGCCGTCGATATAGAGACCAGCTGAGAGGGTTTCGGTTTCAGAGTCGGAGTCCGAATCGGTATCATCTGTAGAGTCAGACGTAGAAGAGTCGGACGAATCGTCTTCACTCGACGAAGAAAGCTCGCATGAAGCGAAGCAAGATACCGCAATCACCAAAGCCATGATGAATGCGAGTAGTTTTAGTAATCTGTTCATTGGTTTTACATAACCTTCCTTTGTAATTTCATTTCGTTATTGCATATGCAAAAATCCGCCAATAGGAGACATTGTAGTACCTGATTGTGATAAAGTGATGACAATTAGGCAAAACTACGCCTTCTGAGGAGCTTCCTCCGGCTGCTTGTTGTACTTTGCACCATAAATCTCGTCATAGTTTGCGATACTTTCGCGGATAATATCCACAGCAGCCTTTCTTCCCATGACCTCATCAACGGCGGTCTCCTTGCCCTCAAGCTGTTTGTAGACGGTGAAGAAGTGGATCATCTCGTCGAAAATGTGGCTCGGCAGGCCTTCGATGCTGCGATAACTGTTGTAGCTCGGCTCCTCAAACGGCACAGCGATAATCTTCTGATCCATCCTGCCGTTGTCAATCATGTTGATAACGCCGATCGGGTAGCACTGAACGAGAACGAGAGGCACCAGCACTTCGTTGCTGAGAACCAGCACATCAAGCGGGTCACCGTCGTCAGCCAGCGTCTTCGGCAAAAAGCCATAGTTTGCGGGATAGTGTGTTGAAGTGTAGAGGATTCTGTCGAGTATAAGAGCTCCCGACTTCTTGTCGAGCTCATACTTAGTCTTACTGCCCTTAGAAATCTCAATAACCGCCAGAAAATCATCCGGCGTAACTCTTTCCTTGTCAATATCATGCCATAAATTCATATCATTTCGTCCTTTCTGTCTTTGGGGTTTAACATTACCATTATAGCGCAATATAAATCAGATTGCAAGAGGCAGAAGAAATTTCAGCAAAGCTGAAATTTACTTTCCTCGTTTCGAGGATTTATCCGAGAAACGAAGTTACATGTTCTCAACAGTCTCAATCGCCAACAGCCCGAGCTGCTTCTCGAGCGTCCTTCTGACCATCAGGCAGAGGGCTATGAGGTCTGCTCGCTTCTTTGCGTCGGGTTCGCTGAGGATATGCTCGTCGTGGTAGAGGCGAGAGAAGGTTGAGGCGATGGTGTAGGCGCTGTCGCAGAGGACACAGGGGGCAAGGTCACTGTAGGCCTTGTCGTAGGTTTCTCCTAAGAGGGCGAAATCGAGGGCGAGCTCGCGTTCGACGTCGGAATAGATTCCGCCGATGGGGCGGATTTCGTTATAGGAAACGCCTGCTTTCTTGAGAATCGAATTGATTCGAGTGACGGTGTACAGAAGATAGGTTCCAGTTTTGCCGTCGAAGGAGAGGAACTTATTGAGATCGAAGACGTAGTCCTTCGAGGGCTGGTTCGAGAGGTCGCCGAACTTGATGGCGGCTACTCCTATCTTCTCGGCAATCTCCTCCTTGTCGCCGGAGACGTACTCGGAATCCTGAAGCTTCTCGAGAGCACCATCTGTTGCCATCTTGATGAGGTCCTCAAGGCGCATTACTCCGCCTGCTCTCGTCTTGAAGGGCTTGCCATCGGAGCCGTTCATAGTGCCAAATCCAACAAGCGTCAGCTCGGTGTCAGCTGGAACGAGCTCTGCCTTTCTGGCGCAGCGGAAAACCTGAGTGAAGTGAAGCGACTGCCTCTTGTCGACGACGTACCAGATCTTGTTGGGCTTGAAGTCCTTCTCACGCTGAATAATCGTTGCGAGGTCGGTTGTGGCATAGGCGCTCGAGTCGTCCGACTTCTTGATCATGACGGGAGGCACGGTGATCTTGTCCGAATCTTCAGAGACATCGACAACCTGCGCTCCGTCGCTCTCGTAGAGAAGGCCCTTCTCGGTGAGGCGAGCGATGAGCTCGTCGGTATAGGCGTCGCAGTCGCTCTCGCCATACCAGTAGTCGAGGTCGACGTTGAGCTTGCCTAAAATCTTCTTGATATCGGTCTTTGAAACCTCGACAATCTGCTTCCAGAGGGAGTAGTAGCCGGGGTGATGATGCTGGAACTGGTAGACTATCTTGTGAGCCTTGTCCTTGAACTCCTCGTCTTCCTTGCTCTTTGCACTTGCGAAGGGATAGATTTCGTTCAGCTCGTTGACGTCGATTTGGGGGAGACCGTCCCGCTCAGGGTCGAAGCCCTCCTGGAAGCAGGGCCACTCGGGGTGGCGCTCCTGATATTCGGCGATAACGAGGCCAAGAGGGGTTCCCCAGTCACCCAAATGAGCATCGCCGACAACGTTTCTGCCGGTGGCACGGGCGATTCTCTTGAGGGATTCGCCGATGATGGAGGATCTCAGATGCCCGATATGAAGGGGCTTCGCGACGTTCGGGCCGGCATAGTCGATGACGATCGATTCAGGAGTCTCAACCTGAGGAACACCAAGATTCGGGTCGGAGATGACGCCGTTGACGTATTCGAGCAGGAACTCGTCGGTCAATGTCAGATTTATAAAGCCGGGCTTGACAGCTTCGGCCTTCAGGAAGATCGGGTTCTCAGAAAGAACCGCTGCGACTTCGTCAGCAATCATAAAGGGAGCCTTGTGGTAGAGCTTGGCTCCGCCAAACGCTCCGTTGCACTGGAACTGGCAGAGGTCCATTCTGTCGGAAACGCTCACGGTTCCCAATTCTTTAGAATATCCGGCTTTTTCAAACGCTTCGGAAACGACTTCCGAAAGCAGTACTGTTATCTTTTTCATTATATTACACTCCTAAATGTGCATTCGTAGATTGATTATATCACACTGTGAAGGAAAGTGCAAGCGTTGATATGGCCAAACAGCACACAATATTTCGACGAAATATCTTGAATTGGGGCTCGAAATAGTGTATACTATAGGTACTAAGCTTTGAAAGGAGTTTTCGAAAATGTATGTCACTGGTTGGCTGATTGCCATTATTGCCTTCATAGTGCTGGAGGCGGTTACATATCAGCTTGTATCTGTCTGGTTTGTCATCGGGTCCTTGGGTGGACTTGCCGCAGCTGCTCTCGGAGCAAGTTTTGGAGTGCAGATTGCGGTGTTTGTGATTCTTTCTGCCCTGATGCTTGCGGTGCTCCGTCCTCTTTCGATGAAGCTCCTGAAACCCAAGGGGCTTAAGACAAATGTTGACGGGCTGATTGGCGGGGATGTTCTCATAACCGAGAATGTCAGCAATATTGAAGGCACCGGCAAAGGAAAGATTAACGGCATGACATGGACTGTCCGCTCAGAATCGGGCGAGGATATCCCCGAAAATTCTGTAGCTACCGTGTCGAGAATCGAGGGCGTAAAGCTCATCGTCACCAAAAAGTAACAGCCTGAAAGGAGAAAAATTCAATGGCAATCGTAATTATTCTAATCCTCATAATCATCGCACTCATCGCGTGCAACATCAGAATCGTTCCCCAGACGTTTGCATACGTCGTTGAGCGTCTCGGATGCTATCAGACCACATGGAACGTTGGCCTCCACGTCAAGGTCCCCTTCATCGATCGTATTGCAAGAAAGGTAAGCCTGAAGGAGCAGGTTGTCGACTTCGCTCCCCAGCCGGTTATCACCAAGGATAACGTCACAATGCAGATCGACACCGTCGTCTACTACCAGATCACCGACCCGAAGCTCTATGCCTACGGCGTTGAGAGCCCGATGATGGCTATCGAAAACCTCACTGCGACGACTCTCAGAAATATCATCGGCGATCTCGAGCTGGATGAGACTCTCACTTCAAGAGATACTATTAATACCCGTATGCGTGCCATCCTCGACGAAGCTACCGACCCTTGGGGCATCAAGGTCAACAGAGTTGAGCTCAAGAACGTCATGCCTCCGGCAGACATCCAGAACGCGATGGAGCGCCAGATGAAGGCAGAGCGTGAGCGTCGTGAGGCCATCATCAAGGCCGAAGGCGAAAAGAAGAGCGCAATCCTCATCGCTGAGGGTGAGAAGGAGAGCGCAATCCTCAGAGCCGAGGCCAAGAAGGAAGCAGCCATCAAGGAGGCCGAAGGTAAGGCAGAGGCCATCATCAAGATTCAGGAAGCCAACGCCGAAGGCATCCGCCTCATCAACGAAGCCAACCCGAATCAGGGCTACCTGACCATCAAGAGCCTCGAAAGCCTCAACGCCCTCGCTGACGGCAAGGCGACAAAGATCGTCGTCCCTTCGGATATTCAGGGCCTTGCCGGACTCGCCACCTCGATCGCGGAGGTTGTCAAGACGGATACGCCGACGGGGAAGTAATTAAATCAGATATGAATAGGAAGAGCAGTCCGCAAGGGGCTGCTCTTTTTTTGATATATTTCCACTTTTCTGCATATAAAATGGGGTGATTGTATGCAGAAAGGGCTGGTTTCTGCATATAAACTTCCGAAAAATATGCAGAAAAAAGGCAGGGCTGATGCCTGCCTTTTATTAAAACTTCTCATAAAACTATTGACATCCTACTTATTTTTTGTTATCATAAAATGATATATATAAATCTTCTGTTAAGGAGCGGAGCACCATGAAAAAGACAAGAAATTTTAAAAGATTCGTCGCTCTACTGTTGTCAATCGTACTTGTTTTCACACTGACAGGCTGCGGTTCAGGCGATAGCGAAAGTGGCGATAACGACACGGTTACGACCGTTGAAACAAGTGTAGAAACAACCGCTGAGACGACCATCGAAGCGATTGCAGAGGAAATTGAGTACCATTCGGAGCTCATTAACGGCGACTTTGAGACGCAGGATTTTGAGGGCTGGACGGTTGTGGAATCGGCGAGTGGAGTCGTCAATGTCCAGAATGACGACTGGGCTAGCGTCAACACCTCATACTTTGCCAAGATGTACTCCTACGCTGGTGGCTCATTCACACTGTCGCAGTATCTTCTGATGGAAGAGGCTGGCAGCTACGTTGGCGGAATTTACTATGAAGGCTCGAGCACTTTTGAGGGCTCGTTGACCTTTTCGATTCTCGTAAACGGCGAGGAGGCAGCAGCTCTCGACATAACACCGAGCCTCGACTGGGACGTCTGGACGACTGCGATCACCGATGAAATCGCGGTTGAAGCGGGCGATATCGTCACGATTCAGATTATCGGAGAGCTTGGGGCTGACGACTGGGGCGATATTGACAACGTCGTGTTTGTTAGTGCAAGCGAGAAGGACTCGATTGAGGGTGGCAATGCTGCTGTGGAAGGCGAAGCGAGCGCCTCGAGCACCGCTAATGATCCTCTTGGAGGAGCTTCGGAGGACTATGGAGTTGATCCCGCAGATGCAAACTGGGATATTCAGGAGGCTGGCGCGACTGGCTCAGGCTCCATCGACTTCAGTGGTATCACATATAACGGAACTGTAATTAACGATGGAAACTGGATCAAGGGTGTCGATGTCTCGTCGCTCATCTCTCTCGAAAAGAGTGGCGTTGTCTACTACAACGCTGACGGCGAGGAAGAGGATTTGCTCGCAATCCTGAAGGATGCAGGGGTGAACTATGTCAGAGTGAGAGTCTGGAACGACCCGTATGCCGAGGGCAAGGAGAAGACTCCCGAAAACAGCTATGGCGGTGGAGTCTGCGACCTTGAATACACCTGTGAGATTGCCGAAAGGTGTGCTGAGCTGGGGTTGACTCTTTATGTCGACTTCCATTATTCCGACTTCTGGAGCGACCCGAGCCGTTCCTATGCTCCAAAAGAATGGGCAGATTATACTCTCGAAGAAAAAGAGGCTGCCGTTGCAGAGTTCACGACTGAAGCACTCGAGCGGATTGCTGCAACAGGCGTCGATATCGGCATAGTTTCGGTAGGAAACGAGACGAACTCATACCTTGCTGGTGAAAGCGGAAACGAAAATATTGCAAAGCTAATAGCAGCGGGCTGCGAAGCTGTGAGAGAGTTCGACGACAGCATCCTGATCGCCGTTCACTTCACGAGCCCCGACCCGACGACCTACTACGGCTATGCAAACATGCTCGCAGCGGTCGGTGCTGATTATGATATCTTCGCGTCGTCCTACTATCCTTTCTGGCATGGAACACTTGAGAACCTGACCGAGAGCCTCAACGCGGTGGCTCAGTCCTTCGGAAAGCTCACGATGATTGCGGAATATTCCTACGGAACGAGTGGCTCGTATGGCGACGAGGTTGAGGACGTTTTCGGAACTCCGAGCGAGGACGGCCAGGTTCAGGCGATAACCGTTCTGAACGAGGCAGCAGCTCAGATCGACAACTGCATCGGTACATTCTATTGGGAACCCGCATGGCTTCTCACGTCGTCCGAAACATGGTCGAGCGAAGGCTCTGGCTGGATCAATACCCCGGCAGCCGAGTACGACCTCGCCAATTCAAGCATAACCGAAGCCCAAGGCAGCGCCTGCTATAACGAAGCCCTATTCGACGGCGACGGAAAGCCGTATAAGGCGGTAACCGAGGGGATTTTCAATCAGATCTGGACGGACGGAGAGTAACATAATAGCTATCGCAATAGCAAGAGCCAGCAGCGCTTGACTGCTGGCTCTATTATTTATGCTGGTTGTGGGCTCGGGTTTTACCCCTTCTCCCTCCTGAGCGAGCTGAGCGCAATCCTTGCTAAGGCCATGCAGACAGCCCCGAAGAGGATCAGAATTCCCCAGGAGCGGAGGAGGTGGTCTTGGGTGTACTCATAGAAATCCTCGGCGATGTGGGAGATTCGGATGCCTTCCTGCTGGAGGCGGAGGGGAAGGTCGTTTAAGTTGGCGGTGGTGCCGTAGCCTTCGACGCTCCAACGGCAGATGGCGAACCAGGAGATTGTTTCGGTCGGGCCTTCGAGGTCAAAGATAAGTCCTGAAAACAGCAGCTGTGGCATCAGGAGAATAGGCGCGACCATCATCGCCTTATCGGCGTTTGTGAAGAGGCATGAGACGAACAGCCCCATCTCCATTGCGGAAAACGCCGTCAGGAAGGTCGTTATCAGCATCTCTAAAAACGGGCCCACGAGGAGGCCTTCCTCCGGCAATCCGACAGTAAAAGCGAAAACTCCCATTATAAGAAGGCTCTGGATGAGGCACATGAAGCCAAGAACTATCACTTTTGAGAAAAGATAGGAATTGAGCGAGAGGCCGGTCATGTATTCCCGTTTGAGGACAGTCCGCTCCTTGCAGACCTCCTGAATCGAATTGAACATTCCAACCCAGAACGCCGAGCAGGACAGCGCAAACAGTAGGCTCTGGGTCATTTCATACTGCTCGAACTGCTGGCCGTCCGCCACGAGCGAGATTAAATACGCGAGGAGCGGTGCCATCACGAGGAGTAACAGCAGCCTCTGACGGTCGTTTATGACGAGCTTGAAGTAGCGCCTGCTCAACGTCATGAGCTGCCACCGCTTCCGCTTCTTTTTCGAGACGGTGTCAGGCTCGCCGTCACGGCGCTGTGAGGTCTTCTGAAGAGCCCTGTATTTAGCGCTCCATGTGGGAGCGTTGTCGGTCATGAGATTGTAGATGTCGACGATGTCCTTGACTCCGAAGAACCGAAGCGCCGAGTTGTAGTCTCCAAAATAGCAGAGATTTCCGCCTTTGCCCATGAAGACGATCTTGTCGCAGAGCTTGAGCTGAAGGGTGCTGTGGGTTACGAGGATGACTGTTTTGCCACGGTCCGCCATCTCCCGAAGAGACTTCATGAGATTCCGCTCGGTTCCAGGGTCGAGGCCGGAGCAGGGTTCATCCAAAAATATGAGATTCGGGTCAGAGATGAGCTCGACTGCAATGCTGGCGCGCTTTCTCTGACCACCGCTGAGAGCCTTGATGTAGCTCGACTTCTTTTCGGTGAGCTCGACAAGCTCAATCGCCCTGTCGACGGCACTGTCGCGCTCCTCCTTGGTCGTGTCCTTCGGGAGGCGGAGCTTCGCAGCATAGGCGAGCATGTCGCCAAGGGTCAGGTTGTCGTAAACTATGTCCGACTGGGGAACGTAGCCGATGAGCTGCTTGAGGGAGTCGAAATTCTTGTAGAGATCGATTCCGTTTATGTAGACCTCGCCAGAGGCGGGGTGAAGATACCCACACATAGCCTCTAAAACTGTGGATTTACCGGCACCAGAACCGCCGATAATCGCGACGAGCTCGCCCGGCTTGATGCCAAGGCTGACGTCGTTGCAGGTGGTGAACCGCCTGTGGGTCTTCTTGTCTCGGCGGTTTATAACAATATTCACCGCATCCACCGAAATGCCGCTCATATAGCAACAGTAGTGGATCGCCCGGGAGGTGAAGATGAGCTTCGAGTTGGTGATGGTGATGACGTCTTTTTCGTGGAGCTTCGTCTTTGCGACAAGTCGCCTGCCGTTCAGGAGGACGCCATTGGTGCTCCCGCAGTCGGAGATGAAGTAGCCACCAGCCTCATAGGTGATTCTCGCGTGAATTTTCGAGATGCTGATATGTGGAAGGACGATGTCGCAGGACTGGTCGCGCCCGATAGTATAGCTTGTCGCGCCAGAAACCGGGTAAGTCCGCCATTTATTGTTAGAATCACCAGATGCGAAGACCATCAACACGCCGTTCACAACAGTCTCGACGCCGTCGTCAATCCTCACAAAACCGCCATCGCAGACAGGAATTGAGGAGACGGCTCTGTGGTTGTAGATGAGGCCGTTGGTGCTCGCATTGTCTTCGCAGTACCACTGCCCTCCCCGCTTCACGAAGAAGCCGTGTGGCTTCGAATGTGTGACGAGGCTCGAAGTGAGCCTGATATCAACTCCCAGGCCTCTTCCAAACGAGATGACGTCCTTCCCGAAGCTGTCGAGATCGAAACTGAGCTGGTTCGACTGCCCGTCGAATACGGTGACCACAGTCCCCATCGTCTGCCCCTGACTCGTGCTGTAAAGCGTTGTTCTGTCGTCGTGCCCCGGCATTTTATCCTCCCCCAAAAACTGATTATTTAAGGGATATTATACTATAAATTGACGGGGATTGCAAGGGGTGGCGGTAGTCAAAAGCGATTAATGGGTAAAAAAAGAGCGACCAGGGTCGCTCTTTGGGGTTGGTTTGATTGAGGGGGTTAGGTTGGCTGGGCTCCTTGAAGCCTGATGGATTGGGGATGGAGCTGTGCTATTGGGTGGGTTATTCCCACTCAATAGTAGCCGGCGGTTTCGTAGTAATATCATACACCACCCTATTAATCCCGTTCGTCTCGTTAATTATCCTCGACGAGCAGCGCTCAAGGACGTCGTAGGGGATTTTGGCGAAGTCGGCGGTCATGAAGTCCTGGGTCGTCACGGCGCGGAGGGCGAGGGTGTAGTCGTAGGTCCTGCCGTCGCCCATTACGCCGACAGAGCGCATGGTCGTCAGGACGGCGAAGAACTGGCTCAGGTTCTTGTCGACACCGCTCTTCGCGAGCTCGTCTCTGAAGACCCAGTCGGCGTCCTGGAGGATTGTGAGGCGCTCGTCGGTGATTTCGCCGATGATTCGGATGGCGAGGCCGGGGCCAGGGAAGGGCTGGCGGTTGACGAGCTTCTCCGAGAGGCCAAGGGTCCTTCCCAAGGCCCTCACTTCGTCCTTGAAGAGCATCCGAAGAGGCTCGATAATCTCTTCAAAATCGACATAATCTGGGAGTCCTCCCACATTATGGTGGCTCTTGATGACGGCAGCGTCGCCAGCGCCCGACTCGATGACGTCAGGGTAGATCGTGCCCTGGGCGAGGTACTCGACGTGGCCGATTTTCTTCGCCTCGGCCTCGAAAACGCGGATGAACTCCTCGCCGATAATCTTCCGCTTCTGCTCGGGAGCGGAGACGCCGGTCAGTTTAGCCATAAATCTATCTTTTGCATTAACTCTCACGAAGTTGACCTTCCAGTCGGAGAAGGCCTCCTCGACCTCGTCGCCCTCGTTCTTCCGCATGAAGCCGTGGTCGACGAAAATGCAGGTGAGCTGCTCGCCGACGGCCTTCGAGAGAAGTGCTGCACAGACTGACGAGTCGACGCCGCCAGAGAGCGCCAGCAGCACCCTCTTGTCGCCGATTTTCTCGCGAAGATCTTTGATCGCCGTCTCGGCGTAGCGCTCCATCGTCCAGTCGCCATGGCACCCGCAGACGTCGTAGAGGAAGGACTTCAGCATCGCAAAGCCGTTCTCAGTGTGGTTTACTTCTGGATGGAACTGGACGGCGTAGAGCTTTCTTTCCACGTTTTCCATCGCTGCCGTCGGGCAGACGGGTGTGTGGGCAGTGGTGACGAAGCCGTCAGGAACAGTCTTTATATAATCGGTATGGCTCATCCATGTAATTGACTTTTCAGGGAGATTCTTGAAGAGAGCAGACTCCGTCGAGAACTCCGTCTCAGTCTTGCCATACTCGCTGACAGGCGCGGTCGCGACCTCTGCGCCTAATAGATAAGCCATCAGCTGGGCGCCGTAGCAGATGCCAAGGATCGGGATCCCAAGCTCGAAAATCTCAGGCGAAACGGACGGCGAATCGTCCTTATAAACGCTCTTTGGGCCACCTGTGAAGATGATTCCGATGGGGTTTTCGGAGCGGATCATGTCGATCGAAGCCTTGCGGTAGGGCACGACCTCGCAGTAAACATTCGCCTCGCGAACACGTCTGGCGATGAGCTGGTTATACTGCCCTCCAAAGTCGATTATCAGTACTTTTTCGTGTTGCATTATATTTCTTTCCTTTCTATTGATTTTCCATTTCTTCTATAAAATACATCACCCCATCATCATCAAACTGCACGCCATAGTCAAGGCACAGCTCATTCATGAGGTCGATTATCTGGCGGTATCTTGAGGCGTATGTACCCTCGCCTTCCTCGAGAAGATAGACCTTGTAATTCTTGATGAACAGCGGGTTTATCGTGAGGCTCTTGAAGCCGTCTTTGTCGACGGTGATGTTGAAGATGCAGGTCAGGCCGTCGATGTCGTCGTCGACGTGCCAGAAGATAAGGTTGCCGATGCTATAAAAAATTGGCTTGCCGTTGTAAAATTCTATCGGTTGGAGTGTGTGGGAGTGCCCACCGATGACGATATCGGCGCCGTTGTCGATGAGCGCCCTGCCGAGGTCTTCCTGATAGGAGGTGATGTCGAAGGTCTCCTCGGTGCCACAATGCATGAAGACTATGAGAACATCGACCTGGGTGTCGTACTCGGCAATTTTCGCAAGGAAGTCCTGAGTCCGCTCGTCGTCCATGCTGTAGACCATGTTGATGCCGGCGTGGTCCTCAGAAGCAGCACAGCTCGACGAAAGATAGACCTTATTGCAGCCTGCAAAGCCGATCGTGACGCCGTTGGCCTCTTTTATAACGAGGCCCTCCGCGTCCTCCTCATCATAGCCTGCTCCGAAGTACTCGATTCCGTAGGCGCTCAGGTTCTCAAACGTGTTCAGAAGCGCGTCGTAGCCGAAGTCTCTGACATGATTATTCGCAAGATTTACGATGTCAATTCCGGCGTTGACGAAGCCCTCGAGCATCTCAGGAGGCGTCCTGAAGCCATAGCCCTCCGGCTTTTCCGACTCGCCAGTGTCGCTGACGCAGGTCTCGAGGTTGACAATCGCAATGTCGGCAGCATTGAAGATGTCGCTGACCTCGCTCCACGGGTAGTCAACTCCCCATTTGTAGCAGGCACCAGCAAACTCGGAGTCTATCGAGGTGTCCCCGCCGATCGCGATGACGACCTCCCCGCTCTCCTCCGGCTCTTCCTCCTCAGGAACAGGCTCAGTAGTCGCTTCGGTGGTGACGGTTGTGGGAGCCGTGGTGGCTTCTGTAGTGATCTCAGTCGTGGCCTCCGTCACAGAAGTGATCTCCGCCTCGTCCTCAGTCGCCAGAGTGACGTCAGGCGAGACGGCTTCGAGCCCGTCGTCCTGAAGCGAACGTATAGCCACACCAGCGATGACAGCAATCATGAATACGAGGGTGAAAATTATTATGATGATACGGTGAGTTTTCGACATGGGAACTCCTATCTAACGGCAGACTTGCGCTTGCCGGTAACTTTCTTTGACCTATATTTTAGCACAACGGAAGCAGTTTGTCTATGCCTTTTCGTCAAAAAAGCCTCCCGCTTCGGAAGGCTTTATGGTCTATCTATTCTCCCTCAAAATGCACCGCAACCGTCGAGCCGTAGTCGTAGCTCTCCTCAACCGTTACCTTGTTCCACTCGGCTTCGGTGCCTTGGTAGTAGATGTCGGTGAGGTTCGGACATTCGGTGAAGGCGTACCCGCCGATGAAGGTCACACTTGTGGGAATCGTGACGCTTGTGAGCGTTTCGCTCTCTCCGAAGGAATTCTGGGCTATGGTCGTGACGCCATCAGGGACTTCATAATTCGTGTCAGGCTTGCCGAGAGGATAGCAGATGAGCTCGGTCAGGTCCTTGGTGAAGAGAACGCCGTCGACATCGGCATAGTTCGGGTTATTTTCGTCGACCGTGATGGCGGTCAGGCTGGTGCAACAGTAGAAGGCATAGTCTTCTATCTCGGTGACGCTTGCCGGAACTGTGACGCTTTCAAGGCTATAGCACCTCGTGAAGGCACCGTTGCCTATCATGGTAAGACCGTCAGGCAGTGTGACGGATTTCAGGCTTTTGCAGCAGAAAAACGCATCCTTTTCGATCGTCGTGACGCTGTCGGGGATAGTGACCTCCGTCAGGCCGTCACAGGCGTAAAAAGCTCCAAATCCGATTCGGGTGACGCCATCGGGGATTTCGACGCTCTCAAGATTTGTCAGGCCGCAGAACGCGCCACCTCCGATAAAATCGGTATCGCACTGGATCTCGAGCGAATAGACGAATTCCCTGTCGGAATTCCACGGTGAACTGCCGTATTCGTAGTCCTCCATCTCGAAATTCTCATAGAGAATCAGCACTCCCTTGGTGTTAATCTCCCATGTGTCGGCATAGGTGCCATAGAATAGGTCAGCCGAGCCGTCGCCGTTGTCGACTTTCATGTATTCCGGCATTTCCTCGGTGGCTTCAGTTACAGCTTCCGTTGCAGCTTCTGTGGTGTTTTCAATAGTTTCGGACTTGTCCGCACAGGCGGTTAGTATGAGCATCAGTGCCAGCGCGAGGAAGAGCAGTTTTGATAATTTTTTCATGATAATCCCCCGTTTTCTTTTGATTATACCATGCCTGAGCCCTCGTTTCAAGGATTTTCACGAAATGAAAATCAAAAGCCTCCCATTTCGGAAGGCTTTTATTATCGATTATTTCTTGTCCGTTCCCGCAAGCCTCTGCTTCTCTTCCTCAAGGAGCTTGATGAGCTCGTCGATTCTTGAAGAGGTGGCCTGGGCGGGCTCGTTTGAGTTCAGGGACTTTGCGACCTCGTCGAGCTTTGAAGTGGTCTCGGCGACGGTTGAGGTTGGCTCTGGAGTGACTACTGGAGTGGGGTCTGGAGTGGCGATGGAGCGCCAGTAGAAGGGCTCCTCTGCTGGTTTCTCAGGTTCTGCAGGAGCTGGCTCTTCCTCCTGAACAGGAGAATTACTGCCGAAGGAGAATTCGAGCTCCGACGAGCTGGTGTCCTCATGAGTATACTTCGGAGTAAAGTCGCCGAAGTCGAAGAGAGGAGCATCCTTGGCGGAAGCCTTTGGCTTCTCGTTAGTAAAGCCGAAGTCGATGTCGGAATTGTCCGAAGGATTGCTCTGGGCGTCTAAGAACTGGTTATGATGATGCTGATTCAGGGAGAAAGCGCTGGCTTCTTGGAAGCTCTCATCCACATCCGGCTCAGGCTCTTCCAGGCCCTCAACGGCAGTCTTTTTCCTTCTCGCCGTTATGATGAGCATGATGACTTCATAGATAATCAGAAGAGCGCAGGGAACGATCACTATAACCAACATTCCGACTTTAGAAGAGGCGAAGGTTATCACCCGCCCCATAAGTAAATCATACGAAACAGCCCTGCCGATGATGTCCTCGGCGTCGACCGTCCACTGCTGGTCAGCAGAGGTGCTGTCGTACTTGACGATGTAGCTCGTGGTGACAAGCCCATCTTCCGAGGTGGTCGTCTGGGGGCCGACATAGCCGACAAGTGCAAGCTTTCCGTCGATGTTACATAAGATTACGTTGCCCTCGTTTTCTGGGAGGGTTTCCTCCTCAACGAAGACAGCCGAGCCCTGCGGAATTCTCGGCTCCATGCCGGTTCCGCTCATGATATAGACCCGTTTTCCGAACACCATCGGAGCGGAGTTAGAGTCCTTGAAAATTCCATATACAACAAAAGTACTGACTATCGCGAGTGCCAGGATAATTACGACAATAATCCCCACAATTTGCAACGGTTTGCGCTTTTTGACAGTTTCCTGAAACATGATACCCAACCTTTCAACTTTATCTGAGCAAATACGCTTTTTATTCGTCATCTCATAGTATAACACATTCGGCGTGCAATAGCAAATTGTTTTTTTGAAAATGAGGGAAAAATTTTTGGGGAGGCTCCACATCCCTCCCCAAAGAAGTTTGCCTTCGGCAAACTTCAGACTTTCGCCTAAGGCGAAAGTCTGCGCTCGCTTCGCTCGCGCCCTCTCAGTCGGCTTCGCCGACAGCTCTCCCAGAGGGAGAGCCAAGATTTCTGCTGCACGAGGCTTTCCCTGAGGCAGCAACTTGGCTCCCCCTCCGGGGGAGCTGGCAGCTGCGAAGCAGCTGACTGAGAGGGCGCGAGCCCCGAAGGGGCGAGCGTAGCAGTTGGCCGAAGGCCAACTGCGGAATTTCGCCTTCGGCGAAATTCCACCCCTCCACCATCGCCTTCGGCGATGGTCCCCCTCCCCCTTCGGGGGAGGCTTTGACTGCAAAATCCAAAATTTTGCGTAGAATCCAGTTGACAAATTGAAACTTTGCGTTTATAATATAGAAGTTCGCTAGTATGGCTCAGTTGGTAGAGCAGCGCATTCGTAATGCGCAGGTCGTCGGTTCGAGTCCGACTACTAGCTCCATCCCCTCGGTTTCGAGGGGATTTTTGTTTAGCTGAAAATAGCCTCCCCCGAAGGGGGAGGGGGACCGCCGGCGAAGCCGGTGGTGGAGGGGTGCGATTTCGCCTTCGGCGAAATCGCTTCGGCGGAGGAGGCTTCAGCCTCCGTAGCCGAACATGTAGGGGCGGATATTATCCGCCCGCCACGGATTGCCAGAGGGTTCTCGGGCGGATGATATCCGCCCCTACTTGACTTTACCACAAACCTGGTCTATAATTAAATAAGTTTGATATGGATAGGAGTCCTGACTGAATGAATTTTGTTAAGAAGGCTTATTGCAGGGTATTTCAGACCTGCTTGTGGATTGCGTTGCCGGTGCTTCCTTACCGGGAACCAGAGATAATCAAGAGCATGAGGCTCATCCCTGAAACTATCAAGTCGAAGGGGCTTTCTCACCCGGTTATTGTTACCGACAAAGGGATTATGAGCCTTGGGCTCGTGAAACCGCTGTTTGAGGCTCTTGAGAAGGCTAAGATGCCTTATTCCCTCTATGACGGCACCGTCGCGAACCCGACCACCCAGAACGTAGCGGAGGCGCTTGAGCTCTACAAGCGTGAGAATTGCGACTGCATTATCGGCTTCGGCGGAGGCTCGAGCATGGATTGTGCAAAGGCTTTGGGAGCGAGATATGCCCGTCCGAAAAAGTCCCTCAATAAGATGAAGGGAATTCTGAAGGTCGGGAAGAAGATTCCCCTTCTCATCGCTGTTCCCACCACCGCTGGCACCGGCAGCGAGACGACTCTGGCAGCGGTCATCGTCGACTCGGAGACGAGACACAAATACGCCATCAACGACTTCCCGCTTATCCCGAAGTATGCCGTCCTCGACCCTGAGACGACTTTGAGTTTGCCGAAATCGATCACCGCTTCGACGGGAATGGACGCTCTCACTCACGCCGTCGAGGCCTACATCGGCCGTTCCACCACGAAGCAGACGAGGCAGGAGGCCCTGAAGGCGGTAAAGCTGATTTTCGAGAATTTAGACACTGCCTACTCCGACGGCTCGAATATTGAGGCGAGAAGAAACATGCTGACGGCTTCCTACTACGCCGGCTGTGCCTTCACGAAGTCGTATGTCGGCTATGTCCACGCTGTCGCTCACTCGCTTGGTGGCGAGTATAATGTTCCTCACGGTCTTGCGAATGCGATTTTACTGCCACATGTTCTGGAGGCTTACGGCCACACAATCGATAAGAAGCTCCACAATCTCGCAATTGCTGCGAATATCGCCACTGCTGAGACTCCTGACGATGAGGCAGCGAAGGCGTTCATTCAGGCTATCAAGGACATGAAGCTGAGATTTGGCATCGGCGACAAGATTCCTGAAATTAAGCGTGAGGACATTCCAAAGCTTGCGAAATACGCCGACAAGGAGGGAAATCCCCTCTACCCCGTTCCCGTTCTGATGGATGCCAAGGAACTCGAGCGCTTCTATTACGAAGTCATGGAATAAGAAAGGATAAATTATGGATAAATCTGAAATCACCAAGATAGTCGCCACTCAGCGGGAATATTTCAAAGCAGGCAAGACCCTCGACGTAAGCGTCAGGATTTCGGCGCTGAAGGCGCTTAAAAACAGCATCAAAAGGCATGAGGGCGAGATCAATCAGGCTCTAGAGATGGATCTGGGAAAGGGCGCCTTCGAGTCGTACATGTGTGAGACGGGAATGGTCTTAAGCGAACTGAGCCACATGCTCTCACATATCAGAAGCTATGCCAAAGAGAAGACGGTTTCGACGCCGTTGGCACAATTCCATGCCCACAGCTACAAGAAGCCTTCGCCTTATGGCGTAACACTCATCATGAGCCCTTGGAACTACCCGTTCCTCCTCACAATCTCCCCTCTTATCGACTCGATCGCCGCCGGAAACACCGCTGTCGTCAAGCCGAGCGCCTATTCTCCCTACACGAGCGAGGTCATCAAGACCGTCCTTCAGGAGTGCTTCAACGAGGAGTATGTCGCCGTTGTCACCGGTGGCAGGGCTGAGAACACCTCGCTTTTGGAGGAGCACTTCGACTACATCTTCTTCACCGGCAGCCAGGCGGTCGGAAAAGAGGTCATGAGGAAGGCTTCTGAGCACCTGACTCCCGTCACTCTCGAGCTCGGTGGCAAGAGCCCCTGCATAGTTGACAAAACCGCAAACCTTAAGCTTGCGGCGAAGAGAATTGTTTTTGGAAAATACTTAAACTGCGGGCAGACCTGTGTCGCACCTGACTATATCTACTGCGACGTCTCGGTCAAGGACAAGCTTTTAGACGAGCTCAGAATCCAGATCAAGAAGCAGTTCAAGACCTCTCCCCTTCAGAACCACGACTACGGCAAGATTATTAACGAGAAGCATTTTAATCGGCTTCTTGGCCTCATGGACATGGAAAAGGTCGCCATCGGCGGTCGCTCTGAGGCGGAGACTCTTCGGATTGAGCCGACTGTCATGGAGAACGTCACTTTTGACGACAAAGTCATGCAGGAGGAGATTTTCGGGCCGATTCTCCCGATTCTTACATACGAAACCCTCGACGAGGCCATAGCTCAGGTCAATGAGATGCCCCATCCCCTGGCGCTTTACCTCTTCACCTCAGATAAGAAGACTGTCAAGCGCGTCACCTCTCAGGTAGGCTATGGCGGAGGCTGCATCAACGACACCATCATCCACCTCGCCACCACCGAAATGGGCTTCGGTGGCTTTGGTGAAAGTGGTATGGGCGCTTACCACGGCAAGACCGGCTTCGACACGTTCACCCATTACAAGAGCATTGTTGACAAAAAGCAATGGATAGATTTGCCGATGAGGTATCAGCCGTATAAAGGCGTTTATGAGAAATTGGTTAGGCTTTTTATGAGATAATTGTAGGGGCGGATATCATCCGCCCGAAACCCTCTGGCAGCACGTAAGCGGGCGGGCAGTTGGCGAAGCCAACTGTGTATCCAGCCCCTACATGTCGGCTGCGGTGGCTGAAGCCACCTTGCCGAGCCATTTCAGGCTTCGCCTGAAATGGCACCCCTCAGTCAGCCACTTCGTGGCTGCCAGCTCCCCTTGACAGGGGAGCCTTTTTTTGTTCTCTCGCAGTTCCTTGACAAGAACCACTTTCCATGCTATAATACCCCAAATTCATCTATGAAAGCAGGGAAAATCATGAAGCTTGTATACATAGTCGGCGACGCTGCTGTGGGGAAGATGACAGTGGGGAGGGAGCTCACGAAGATTACTGACCTTCGACTCTTCCACAATCACGTGGCTATAGAGCCAGTGCTCGATGTTTTCGGAGAATGGAATGGCGACGCCATCAAGGGCATCCGGGACGTTGTGTTCCGGGAATTCTCGAAATCAGGGAAATATGGTCTCATCTTCACCTACATGTTTGCATTCAATCTCCCTTCAGAGTACGAATACCTCCGCCATGTCGAGAAGGTAATTCGGGAGAACTCTCCCGACCTGGAGGTCTATTTCGTCGAGCTCAATGCTCCGCAAGAAATCCGCCTCGAGCGAAACAAAACTGAAGCCCGCCTTGCAGCCAAGCCCTCAAAGCGAGACCTCGAGACCTCCGAAGCCCGTCTCTTAAGCGACGACAAAGGCTACCGCATGGCGAGCTACCCTGGCGAAGTGGAGAAGGTTTACGATAATTATCTGAGAATCGATAACTCCACCCTGCCTCCCGAGGAGGCAGCGAGAGTGATTAAGGAGCACTTTGGGCTCTGAAACCCCTCAGTCTCGCTTCGCTCGACAGCTCCCCTTTCAGTGGAGCCTTTTTTTGCCTCAGGCAAGGGTTTGCGAGAGCGTAAAAAAAGCCTCCCCCGAAGGGGGAGGGGGACCATCGCCGAAGGCGATGGTGGAGGGGTGGAATTTCGCCAAAGGCGAAATTCCTGCGCCCACCTTCGGTGGGCGCCCTCTCAGTCAGCCTTCGGCTGACAGCTCTCCCAAAGGGAGAGCCGAGTTGTTGCCTCAAGGAAGGCTTTGTGCA
>JAJBTZ010000029.1 GCA_020860605.1 Ruminococcus sp.
TTAAATATCAATAGTTTGCAAAAAATCTTAATGAAATCTTAATAATTGCAAAGCTAAGCCCGCCACGGGAGTTAAAGCCCGTGGCGGGTGTTTTTATGCAAAAATAATCAGTCAAGTGGCACTATTCGGAGCTTATCAGGAAAATTAGGTGCCAGATCTTCGACTATAGCGATAATAGGCGAGCTTGCCCACGGGTGGCAGAGGCTGGTGTTCCACTTCTGGGACTTGCCCCAGGCTTCGAAGCATGTGGTGGCGCCCTCGCAGAGCATGTTGACCCATGAGTGGTCGGTTTCGTTCGTGATGAGACTCAGCTCGGCTTCGTATTCGCCGAGATTGGCGAGGGCTTTCAGGGTGAAATAGGAAAACTGGACGCCACAAGCGAGGCCTTTTTCTTTGATAAAATCGGCTATGCAGTTGCCTTCAGGGAGGATTCCGAAGAAGGCTGGGAGGGCGTTTGAGTGAAGGGAAGAATGGGATTTGTCCTCTAAATCGCAGAAAAGGGCGGTTTTGGGGTTGTAGAAGGTGCTGATATAGGCGGATTTGTGGCCTGAGATATCGTGACGGATAGGCTCTCCGAGAATTTCTGAGAGCTCGTTTTCAGTCTGCATGGCGCCGATGTAGAAGGCGTTCAGGACGTTGTGGCAAGGGATGAAGCCTTCGCGTTCGTTCGGCAAGGTGTAGCCGTCGCGGAGATTAGAAGGCCAGTCGACGAGGTTCCACTTCCCTATTTCGCCCTCAAGGAGGCCGTCGTAGCGCTCGAAATCCCTGAAAAAGTCGAGGACGCCACGGACTGTCGGGAGGAGCTGGCGGACGGTTTCAATGTCGCCTGTATAATTAAAATAATTCAGGATTTGCAGGGGATATTGGAGGGAGAAATCGGCGATTTCCTGCATGTAGCTTGAGGGAGCGACGGCGAGGAGGCCCGGGCAGACTCGTGCCGAATCGGCAAAGTCGAAGAGGGTTTTGCGATAGATTTCGGCGTCGCCAGTGAGATAGAGATACGCAAGCCCGCTGACGGTGAAATCGCCGAGATACTGGCCTTTTTCGCGTGTCGGGCAGTCGAGGAAGCCCTCCTGAGTGCCGATTTTCAAGGCGTTCCGGCAGATTTTCCAGATGTCCTCTAAGTGTTCGATATCGCTCGTGAGGGCGATTTTTTCGTTGAAATGATGATTTCTCGCGACGATTCTGAAGCTATCGGGATCGAGAATGTCAACATCTGTCGAAATATTGACATAGCGGAAGGCCTTGTAGGTGAAGTAGTCGAGGGTGTCAGTGCTTCCCGAAAGAATATGCTCGTCGAGGTAGCGGCAGTTGCAGCGGAGGTCATGCTTCGCGTGGTCGTTTTCGGCTTCCTCACTATAGGCAACGGTGAGCTTCTGGCCACGCTCGCCTTTAATGGTGAGGCTGAGGCTGCCGGCGACTTCAGTGCCGAGGTCGAGGAAGTACTCCCCTGCCCCAAGCTTCTTGACCGTCTGAGGCTTCAGCTCATAGACCTCAACTGGATCGACGGGAGCGTCTCTGAAAACATGGTCATCGGTGAGATCCTCAATCGCGTTCTCGAAAACGGTGTCGCTGATGCGGAAGTCGATGCTCTCAGAATCTATCGTGCCGTAGGAGTTCACCGCGTGAGTCCTGCTATGGAGGACGGCGTATTCCCAAGTGCTATCCGTTCCAAAAATAAACCTGCCATTCTGGAAAATATCGACAATCAGGCCCTGACGGTTGTCGGCGCTGCACCATTCGCGGTTGATTCCGCCCTGGTAGAAAACTAGAGCGGAGATTTCGTTCTCGCCGGGTTTAAGAAACCGAGAAACGTCAAGCTCGTTGAAATTGTATGAGAAATAGTAGCCCTGAGCTGGACCCTGACAGACGAAGGCGCCGTTCAGGCGGAGCTTGTAGTAGTCGTCGGCAGAGATCCTCAGGGTGACGTTTTCAGTCGATTCGAGCACGAATTTGTGGCGGAAAAGGGCGTAATAGTCGCCGAGACCACAGTCTCTCCTCTCGAAGCTCTCGAGCTCGCGATGGAAGACGTTTGCGGGTCTTTCCGAAATAAAATCTTTGGTGGTTATCCATTGGCTTTGGAATTTCATATTTTAATCCTTGTGGAAATAGTTGAGATAAATCATCGCAGCGCCCAGAACCGTCAGAATCACGCCTGTGACCCGACCGACGGTCTTGTTGTTGACCTTATTCGCGAACTTTGCGGAAATCAGCGAGGCTGCGGTGGCTGTCACAATACAAATAAGCAGGACATCCCATCTTTCCAAAATTATTGCAGGGTGAATGAGCGAGTGGCTGATGAAGCCGATTAAGGCGGTGAATGTCATGATGAAGGTGGACGTGCCGACGGCGGTTTTGAGGTCGTAGCCTAAGAACGCCGTGAAGACGACCAGCATCATCATTCCTCCGCCAGTGCCGACAAAGCCAGTCCCGAAGCCGATTGTCAGGCCGAAGAAGATCGAGATTATTATCTCCTTAACGCCTAATCTGACATTGGAGCTATCTGCTCCCGACTTCGAGGTGTCGGGTTTCACGAGGAACCTTATGCCGATGCAGAGGGTCAGTAAGAGGGTGAAGCCTCCCAGAACGACGTTCCCAACGAGATATGCAGCATAGCTGCCGACGGCGCTGAGGGCGATTATGCAGGCCATCATCACCCAGCCGTGCCGGAGGTCGTTTTTCTTGTTTCGAGCATAGACCGAGGAGGTCACGGCGGAGCCAAGGATGTCCGACGCCAGCGCAATCGCCGTCGCCTGATAGGCGCCATACTTCCCGCTGAATGACGGACAGAGGACGATGAGAATCGGCACCATGACCGTCGCAGCCGACAGCCCCGCCAGGCCGGTCCCGATCCCAGCTCCCAAGGCAGCTATTATGTACCAGAAGTATTCCATTTTCATGCCTCGCTTTTGCAGAATTTGGAGTGTTGTATATATTATAAGGCATTTTGGCGGGGAGGGCAAGGGGGAGGGAAAATTTTAGAAAGGAAAAGGATAGGGCAGAACATGATTTCAAACAGACCGCCTAATATCCGATGATAAGTATGCCCTTTAGTGGTATTACGAGCCTGTTGCTCACATATAAACTTTTGAAGAAGTCGCAGACCCTTTGATAATCTGGATTATTTCTGTATGTTTGTCGTACTGCAATGCAAAGATACTCTGTATTAGCCATGCAGCATGCTTCATAAAAATCCTTAAGAAACTGATAGTTAGTGACAGCCCTACCGGCTTCAATCTCAATTACTGTTCTTCGTGCTTCACTATATGCATCAACTTCAAAGGTCAGCTCGGCAATGCCGTTTTCTCCGTACATCACAGGGACTCTGACTTTGTCAATTGCCGCCTTGCTTTTCTCAACAGAATAACCAAGCAATTCCAGCTTAGGCCTCATTGCTGCTAAAACATCATCGCTCTTAAGTGTATGATTCTCTGAAGATATAAGTTCTTCACAATCAAAAAATGCTTGAATCACTTGCATTAAGTCATCTGTTATCATCTTGTTAAGCGGAAAAAAAGTCCATTTCACAGTTACACCTTATTTCAATAAATTTCACTATCACACCATATTAGCCTACGAAGTGACTATACCAGTGATATTATTATACCATGAATTTTTGAGATTGTAAATAGAAGTAGGCTTATTTGAATTCCAACTTAGCCTATAATCACGTCATACAATGTATTGGCGCACAAATTATAAATTTAGGCTTGAAAGATCATTGCGTATAATGATTTTGAAGAAAATATCGTTTGGCTTTTTAAGCCAAACAGTGCTATCTGCTATCACTACGTCGTCGAGCCGATTGCTCTTGTCATCAACGAGGATAATTACTACGTCAGCGTTTACAGTGCGAAGCATGACAGCACGGCAAACTACCGTATTGATCACATGAATGATGCCTTAATATAAAGCCCTAACTTTGATTGCAAAAAAGAAAACCTCTGTGAGAAATAAGTAAAATCTCACAGAGGTTTTAAATCTGTTGCTCTGATCCACCATTGAGTTGTCTTACAGATATTCAATCGGTTCCATGGCATTATGTGCCTGTTGTATGCGCTCTACGGCATCTCCATTGCGATATTCAATAAGTTCTTCTTCACTGCTGAACAAAAGAATAGTGGTGAATAACTTTTCACTTTCGCTCTTATCTGCAAATTTCACCGTCATTGAATCTCCTTCTGTAGTATAGCCACTGAGAACAGCATTGCAAATACTAACCAAGCCAAGCAATTCTAAATGCTCTCCAAACAAATCATACTCCTCTACCCTTGTGATCTCCATATACAACTGCTCGCCGACGGATTTTTCTGACAGTTCTTTGATTTCACGGACTCCTTTACCTGTCAGCGAATCTATCCTCTTCCCAGTTTTTGTCGGGTTTATTTTTATGAGACTTTGATAGAGTCGCTCAACAGTAACCGCCTCTTCCATTGACACATCAGCGACTGGTGGGACAAAATGCACATTCAGCTTTTGCTCTATCTGGAGTACCTTTTCCCAGAATAGAATTTCACTTTCGCTGAAAATTCTACCCTCACTCGTTTTATTCACGCCATTGAGCTTTCTGCCATCGATACAAGCATTGCCAGTTACAAATGCGTTATATAGCTTTATGGTTTCGATAGTTTCTGAAACGGTTTTGGGATTACCAATCTTAACAGTGTATTTAACTTTTCTACTGGTATCTCTGAGGTTAGCCCTCATTGACAGCCTAAAGCATCTGCTCAAGGATAAAACTTTTAAGCTTATTATCAACATCGTCGCCAGACTTAGTTGCAGACCTTGCCAAATTCAATGCTTCTGTAAAATCTTTTCGCTGGGTCGAAAATTTATTTATGTACTGTACCGGCTGAATACCGTTTCGCATACCCCATTCCTTATTAAACGCCAGTCCATAGTAACCATACCACTCTAAGTGTGCCTCCAACCTATGGAAGCTAATATCGCAAAAGCATTTCATTGGTAACGCTATTCTCGTAATATCATCAATTTCCAAGTATTCAACAGATTCAAAACAATATCGGGGCGACAACATTCTGTGTTCCAGCGGCTCTATGATATAATCAATTTTGTCCACAAAGTTGAAGAGAGCATCAGCCTGCAGTTCTGAAGATACATACGATTGAGACTCTTCTGTTTTTATATCATCTTTTCTCGCATCAATACATGGCACTACATTGTCCATCATTTTTCACCTCACGATTTTGATGCAGTTTCGTTTAATTATCCACTACAATGACAGTATAGCATAAAATTCTACAGATTGCAAGACTTGATTTTTATTCGCTAAACACTATTGCAACTTCCTAAGTAGTCCATTAGGAATGTGTTGCTGCATAAAAAGTCCGAAAGAGAATTTTACTGAAATCTCTTTCGGAACATAACTACTATATATCTATGGTATACTAAATGTCTTTGACAATCATTTTTCTCATCCAATCATACCGTTTGTCGTGACTCTTGTATCTTGTAAAATAAACCACTGTAGATATCTGTAA
>JAJBTZ010000027.1 GCA_020860605.1 Ruminococcus sp.
CCCCCTCTGGGGGAGCTGTCGCCGAAGGCGACTGAGAGGGCGCGAGCGAAGCGAGCGTGCGATTTCGGCGGAGCCGAAATCGCGTCTGCGCCGAAGGTGCAGACACTTGTCACCAATTCTTAACCATTTCCAATATTGACATCAATGCCAATTCGGAGTATACTTAATCTGAATACGTTCGCGAAGAAAGGAGCCAGCAATATGGCATTTTTAGATAAAATATTCGGCACATACTCGGACAAGGAGCTCAAGAAAATTGAGCCTATTAAGCAGAAGGTTCTGAGCCTTGAAGATAAATACAAGGCTTTTTCCGATGCGGATTTAAGAGGCGAGACGGACAGATTTAAATCTGAATTGGCAAACGGTAAAACACTTGATGATATTATGCCGGAGGCGCTGGCGGTATGCCGTGAGGCTGCTGCGAGAGTCTTGGGAAAGCGGGCTTTCCCTGTGCAGATTGTCGGCGCTATTGTCCTCCATCAGGGCAGAATCGCTGAGATGAAGACTGGTGAAGGTAAGACCTTGACGGCTTGCCTGGCGTCGTACCTCAATGCCCTCACGGGTGAGGGCGTCCATGTCGTCACGGTTAACGACTACTTGGCGAAGTTCCAGTCGGAAGAGATGGGGCGTGTTTACAGATTCTTGGGGCTCTCGATCGGCGTTATTCTTCACTCTATGAATAACGACGAGAGGCGGGAGGCCTATGCTTGCGACATCACCTATGGCACCAACAACGAGTTCGGGTTCGACTACCTGAGAGATAACATGGTCATCTACAAGAAGAACCGCGTTCAGCGTGGACACGCGTTTGCCATCGTCGACGAGGTCGACTCTATCTTAATCGATGAGGCGAGAACTCCGCTTATTATCTCTGGCAAGGGCGACAAGTCGACAGATATGTATCAGAAAGCGGACAGGTTTGCGAAGACTCTCCAAAAGAACGTCGTTGTCGAGGTCGAGAAGAAGGTCGACACCGACGAGGCCTATGACGGCGACTATATCGTCGACGAGAAGGCGGGCACGGCAACCCTCACCAAGAAGGGCACCGCAAAGGCGGAGGCCTACTTCGGAGTTGAGAATCTCTCCGACACCGAAAACATCACCCTTCTTCACCACATCAATCAGGCTATCAAGGCGAACGGCGTCATGAAGAGGGATATCAACTATGTCGTCAAGGACGGCGAGGTCATCATCGTCGACGAGTTCACAGGTCGTCTCATGTACGGCAGGCGCTACAACGACGGCCTCCATCAGGCTATCGAAGCCAAAGAGGGAGTGAAAGTAGCCCACGAGTCGAAGACTATCGCTACCATTACCTTCCAGAATTATTTCAGACTATATAAAAAGCTCTCCGGCATGACAGGTACCGCTGCCACCGAAGAGGACGAGTTCAGAGAAATCTATAAGCTCGACGTTGTCGTTATCCCGACAAACATGCCTATGATAAGGGTTGACCACCCGGATGTCGTCTACAAGACCGAGCAGGCGAAGTTCAATGCCGTTATCGATCAGGTTGTCGAGTGCCACCAGAAGGGTCAGCCGGTGCTCGTCGGTACTATCTCGATCGAGAAGTCGGAGCTTCTCTCGAAGATGCTGAAGCGCCGTGGAATCGAGCACGAAGTTTTAAACGCCAAGCACCACGAACGTGAGGCTCAGATTGTCGCTCAGGCAGGACAGCTGGGCGCCGTCACCATCGCCACCAACATGGCAGGACGTGGAACCGACATCATGCTCGGCGGTAATGCCGAGTTCCTTGCGAAGGCTGAGCTCCGTAAAAATGATTACACCGAAGATGAGATTTACGAGATTACCGGCTTCAACGAGACTGAAGACGAGCGAATCGTCGAGGGCAGGAAGCTCTATCACGAGGCCTACGACAAGTTCGCAGCAGATATCAAGGAGAAGGCCAAAGCCGTCAAGGCTGCCGGAGGCCTCTTCATAATCGGCACCGAGCGCCACGAGTCGAGGCGAATTGACAACCAGCTGAGAGGCCGTTCAGGCCGTCAGGGCGACGAGGGCGAGAGCAGGTTCTATCTCTCGCTTGAAGACGACCTCATGCGACTCTTCGGAGGCGACAGGGTCACCTCGATGATGAACTCGATGAATGTCGACGAGAACATGCCCATCGAGTCGAAGATGCTCTCAAACGTTATCGAATCGGCTCAGAAGAAGGTTGAGGGAAGAAACTTCACGATAAGAAAGAACGTCCTCAACTACGACGACGTCATGAACCAGCAGCGCGAGATAATCTATGGCCAGCGGTCGCAGGTCTTGGAGGGCGAGGACATCCACGCAAACATCCAGAAGATGATCCGCGACTTCGTCACAAACAGCGTCAACACCTATCTTGCCGGAGACGAGCAGGAGAACTGGAACTTTGCCGGCCTGAGAGAGCACTTTGCCGGCCTCTTCACAGTAGAGAACGATTTTAATTATACAATCAACGAGCTAAGCGACCTCACCCGCGAGAAGGTCACTGAGCAGGCCACCGAGGCAGCCCTTAAGGCCTATGACGACAAGGAGGTTGAACTCGGCACCGAGATCTTGAGAGAATGTGAGAGAGTTGCGCTCCTGAAGGTCGTCGACACCAAGTGGGAGCAGCACATCGACGACATGGATGAGCTGAAGAAGGGCATCGCCCTTCGCTCCTACGGCAGCCACGACCCGGTTGTGGCCTACCGCATGGAAGGATTCGACATGTTCGACGCGATGATCGAGTCGATCTGCGAAGACACCGTCCGCATCCTCTACCACACCCACCTAAGAAAAGACGCCCCCATCAAGCGGGAGCAGGTCCTAAAAGCCGACCCGACAGGCTCGTCGGACGGTTCAGTTTCTGCGACCAGGAAGGTTGGAAAGAAGATCGGAAGAAACGACCCCTGCCCTTGCGGGAGCGGGAAGAAGTATAAGAAGTGTTGTGGGAGGGATTTGTAATTCGCACCTACAGATGTCGGCGCCGAAGGCGCCGACGCGCTCGCTTCGTTCGCGCCCTCTCAGTCGCCTTCGGCGACAGCTCTCCCAAAGGGAGAGCCAAGTTGGTGCCAGAGGATTACTTTTAAGGAGAAGATAGTATGGATCAACTGATACCAAGATTGATGTCATTAGATGAGCTCAGAGATCCTGAAAAGGTTTCGGAGAAATGCAAGAACAGTGAATTTCCGTACCTCATCAAAAATGGCGGGGATGGCGACTTGATTCTCATGAGTGCTGATTTCTTTAAGAAAACCTACTTTGAATATGAAGTGGCTGTACTTCTTAATGAAGCACTGAAAGAAGCAGATAATCCAGAAAATCTCAAAGATGGATTGGAATTTCTAGATGAATTAGATAGGAAATACGGGTGTTTAGAGAGCTGCGGGACACTATAGGATATCTTCGTACTTTCGCTTCTCATAGATGACCCGATAGACTTTGATTTCTCTATTTTCGTGGTCTGCTCGGTAGAAAATCAGGTATTTCTTTACCTGAAGCCTTCGGAAGTCGGGACGGCTGACACGTTCGTTTTTGACAATCGGGCACATCTCAGGGTTGTATCTTACAAGGTCCAGTGCATCGAAGATATCTTGTACGAGATTGGCAGCTGCCGTTTCGTTTCCGAGAATTCTTGAGATATATTCAAACGTTTCCTCTAAATTCTGGGCTGCGCTAGGCAGAATTTTTAACGAATATTTTTCAGGCACCGCGCTTCTCCCTCTCAGGTTCACCGTACTTTTCCCTCATTGAAGCGAAGAATTCGTCTCCGTCTATCCAAGGAGCACCATTTTCCTCTTCTCTGACAGCTTCGTTGATGAGTCCAGCAAGCTCAGCCTCTGCCATCTCTCGTTCATAGAGTTCAACGCTCATGAGAACCATTTTGCCATAACCGTTTTTTGTGATGACAATTGGCACGTCGCTTTCTTCACAGGTCTGCGAAATCTTCGCTGTGTTCTTGAGCTCATTTATAGGAATAATTTTTGGCAATGCCATAATTCATACCTCCATATCGGGATTATTCTGGCCTTATTATACCATAATTCTGGCCATAATACAAGAGGAAATTTTATTTTAAGGAGAAATTTTATGCTAACCGCCTTCCACCCCGCCAACATCCTCCTCCCCAAGCCCGGCACCGACATGTCAAAATGGTCCGTGGTCGCCTGCGACCAGTTTACGGGCGAGCCTGAGTATTGGGCTCGGACTGAACGGATTGTCTCGGGCGCGCCGTCGACGCTTCGGCTCGTTTTGCCGGAGATTTATCTCGGGAAGCCTGACACCGACGACCGCATTGCCGAAATCAACGCTAATATCGAGAGCTATCTTGAGGCGGGAGTGTTTACTGAATACAAGAACGCCATGGTCTATGTCCGGCGTGTGCAGTCGGATGGAAAGCTTCGCGAAGGGATTGTCGGGGCGGTCGACCTTGAGCAGTATGACTACCGCAGCGGGTCTAAGTCCCAGATTCGCGCCACCGAGGCGACGGTTGCGGAGCGGATTCCACCGAGGCTGAAGATTCGCGAGAATGCAGCCGTGGAGCTCCCGCATACAATGATTCTTATAGACGACCCCGACCGCACCGTTATCGAACCACTTTCTGAGAAGGCTTCGGAGCTCCGAAAGCTCTATGATTTCGAGCTCATGCAAGGCGGAGGGAGCATTTCCGGGTATCTCATGGGTGAAAGCGAGATTTCGGCCGTCGACTCGGCGCTTGGCGAGCTCTCGAAGAAGTCGGAGCTCCTCTTCGCGATGGGAGACGGCAACCACTCGCTCGCGACCGCGAAGGAGCACTATGAGCGCCTGAAGCGCGAGAACCCTGGCGTCGACCTCTCGAACCATCCTGCCCGCTATGCCCTCTGCGAAATCGTCAACCTCCACTCCCCTGCCCTCGAATTCGAGGCGATTCACAGAATTGTGACGGGAGTCGACGTGGGGCATCTTCTCACAAAAATGCAGGAAACCCTCGGCACCAGCCCCGGAGGCGACGGGCAGAAGCTCAGAGTCGTCACCCAGGGCACCGAGCAGTCCCTCACGATTCACACTCCCCTCTCGAAGCTCGCCGTCGGCAGCTTGCAGACTTTCTTAGACGACTACCTCCGCGAAAACGGCGGTGAAATCGACTATATTCACGGCACCGAGACGCTGAAAACTCTCGCCCAGGCCCCGAACGCGGTCGGATTTATCTTAGACCCGATGGACAAAGCCGACCTCTTCCCCGCCGTCATCCACGACGGCGCCCTGCCCCGGAAGACGTTTTCCATGGGGTGTGGGGAGGATAAGAGGTATTATTTGGAAGCAAGGGAAATTCGGAATTCGTAATTCGGAATTATTGGGGATTCGAAATCCTAATTGTAGGGGCGGATATTATCCGCCCGAAAACCCTCCAGCAATCAGTAGCGGGCGGATGATATCCGCCCCTACATGGTCGGCTGCGATGGCTGGCGCCATCTCCGCCGACGCGACCCCTGCGGGGTCGCAGCGCCTCCCTTCGGTCGGCGCCCTCTCA
>JAJBTZ010000040.1 GCA_020860605.1 Ruminococcus sp.
TGGTCACAGCGGCGGAGCCGGTTGCCGATGGCAAATTAAAATGTAAAGGAGAAAATGAAAAGAAGCATAGCGATTGCAAAAGAAATCACCATTACATATATTCACGAAATTCTATCTGTATCATACAGATAACCAAGAAAAAAACTGAACCACATGAAATTTGATTTGTGTTGATTTGTGCTTTCAGGCTCTTTACGGACAAAATCAAGCCTTTTGGAAGGAATGCTGACTTGTCTTTTGGATGGAAATCGTGTATGATGTTATCAGTGATTATACGCAAGAAGGCACGGGAGGGATCATTATGCGGAAAAGGACCGTCACAACAATTATTATGTGGGTCGCGGTAATTGCCGTGTTCTCCTTGTTCATGAAGCCGACCTCGAATGTCAGCTGTGCCGCCGGAGACGGCGAGCTTCTCATGACGAGCCGCTCCGGGTATGAGCTGACGGTTGTTTACGACGCTATAACATCTGTTGAATATTTCGAGGAGATGGATTACGGAACCGCAGTGGATGGAACTGACGACAAGTATGAGAAAAGCGGGCTCTGGGAAAGCGACGGACTCGGACAGTATTTGATTTGTACGAACTCCAAGGTTGAGCCGTGCATCGTGATTCACGCCGATGAGCAGGTGATGGTTATCAACTACGAGTCGGAAAAAACAACCTCCGCTCTGTACGAGGCAATTCTCGAACAGACGGAGTGAGAAAGACAGCAAGATCGCCGGATTAAAAGTGCCGACCATGGGATTACCCGTGGTCGGCACTTTGTATTTATTGCATCATGTGGACATCTGCCTGTATTCGGTCGGTGTCACGCCCTTGAGTTTGCGGAAATTGCGGGTGAAGGTGTCAGTGTTGCAGTAGCCGACCATGTCGGAAATCTGGGTGACTTTCAGTTTTGATGTAGTGAGAAGCTCGGTCGCCTTCTCGATTCTCTGATAGTTGACATACTCGGCTATTCCCATGTTGAGCTGTTTCTGGAAGAGTGGCGTCAGCCGTTGTGGAATGGTGCTGACGGCTTCGGAAATCATTGTTACATTCAGATTCTTGTCGTCGAGGTTTTCTTTGATGTATGCACACGCCTCATCAACTTCCTTGTAGGTCGTCGGCGATGTGCTGACAGCCAGGCTCAATTCCCTGAATACAAACTCGACATCGGCGTTGAGGGCAGAGACGGAATTCGCCTCCCGAAGTCGTTTGGCATAGAATTCAAGATCCAGATCCACGCCTTTTATCGTCAGGAGTCCCTCCGCAAGTGAACTGGAGATCGTTTTCAGACGATCCATCGCCAGGTCATAATCCGGATTATTAGTGACGTGTTCGTCCAGGATTGCCGCCACGGTAGCCGGAATCACGTCATATTTCTTTGCAAGTATCATGCTTGAAAGGGTCATCTCCTGACGGAAGAAGTTGCCAAGAGTGAAGCTTTCACTGTTTTCCTTCAGAAGCCTTTCGCTGATGATTGGTGAGGAACTGTTGATGCTTATCGAGAAGGATTCAAGCTTCTGCGCCTGACTCAGGAGGTCGGGGATTTCGGCGATGTTTTCGGAGAGACTGCTGACCGACGCGTGGGCAAAAATTCCGTATTCATCCCTCATGAATTTGCATATGCTTTCGCTTGCAGACTCTACATAAGCGGAGAAGCCATCTGAAGCGTTTCCGCAGAACAGAGCGTTGAAGGAATCCGTGCCGTCGTCGCAGAATATCCTGACATTTCCATTTTCAAACTGTCCTGCGGCGGTCTTGAAGATGGTCCAGACCATATTGTGGCTGTCTTTCGGAGAACTCATGGACAAAGCAATATTGTCCCACTCGCGAATTGAGAAGTGTGACAGACAATAAGTGACACCCGATGTCGGTATGCCCACCTGACCGGCATACTTTTGGAGAAGTGATTGGTTATAGTACCTGCAAAGAATATTGTGTATCACATGGTTTTCGGTTATCTCGTTCTGCTGTTCTCTCAGGTCTGCGGCACTGAGCAGGGCTTTCTGCACAACCGGCAGAAGTTCTCCATAAGAGTGGGATTCTTCTTCATTCTCCTGCGGAAGAGAGTTGATGAGTGTGGTTATTTCCTCATACCTGGCTTTTGAGACCTTGAACAGGTACAGATAGTCTATAACAAACACAAGCAGGATATAGACGACAAATCCAAATATCATCCAGAAAAGCGGAGCATAGTAGCTGATGGCATCAAACGCCGCCATGTATGTGTAGTCGCCCTTTTCAACATAGAAGCACTTGACTCTCTTTCCGAGAAGAGCGCTCACTCCTGCATCCGTGGAAAGATCATCTATTGTGAAATACGTATCAAGAGGCTTGGAGACAATCAGGAAATCCTCGCCATAAAGGCAGGCATACTCTGCATCCAATGTCGAAATTATGTCGACGAGCTGGTCGAGGGAAATGGTAAACAGGAATCTTCCGACGATATTGCCGTCTTCGTCCCTGAACGGCATCACATAAAACGGTTCCCGAAGCATTCCGACTGTCGACATCTCCCAGTGTGGTCTGTCTATACTGCAAAACTCCTCAACGCTGAGATTGAGTCCCGAAAGGATGCCGGAAAGGGAGCTATAGGTATAGTATCCGTAGTCGGAATATATTGCATCCTCCGAATCGTAGACAAAATAAATATGGTCGATATAGGGGCTGTCCGACTTGCGGATTTCAATCTGAGTGCAGACGCTGTAGGGGTTCGAAAACGAATATGAAAGAGAAACGACATCAGGATGGTTCAGAAGCATGGTAAAGTCGCTGCTGAGGCTTTCACCAATTCCTTCCGTCTCTCTTGTCATGGCGGACATCTGCATATAGAAAAGGTCGAGAGTCTGCTCCGCCTCGGTCTTCAGCCGCTCCTGTGTGAAATTGTGCACGAAGGCATAGAGGAACACACTGAAGATAACAGGAAGGATAAGCAGTGGTGCATACTTTCTTATTTCTTGGTGAACGCTGAATTCCGATTTCATAACTATCCCTGACTTTCTTGACCTCGGGCTTGGTTCCTCCAAGGTAGCAGTCTATTATAGCATATATTCGCGCAAATATCAAGAATTGTTGAAAATTTTGAGTGCTAATGCGGATAAAATCAGTGGTTTTGGAGAAATCGTCGGTTCAAAATGGATGAAAAAGGGCTGTTCTGAAATTTTACCGACTATACAAAAATAAAAATGAGAATTACAATTAAGACAGATAAAAGAGCAAGGGAGCAAACACAATGGATTACAGCTATGGAAAAAATCCAAATTCGGCAGCTGACCCCAAGGCGTTGGTGACAGGAGAGAAATACAGGATAACGGTTCTTACCGAGCGGATGGTGCGGATCGAGTACAGCCCGAACGGAGAGTTCATCAACCAGCAGACACAGACCATTCTGGATCGTCGCTTTCCCGTTCCCGAATACCGTGTTTCCGAAAGCGAAACCGAAATCATTGTTACAACCGAAAACTTAATTGTTACATACGAGAAGAACAAGCCCTTTTCAAGCACCACCCTCAATATTCAGATGGTCGGAAACCCCTATCTTAGAAAGAGCGGCACATGGTTCTATGGCGACAAGGGTCTCGAAAGCATGGGTAACCTGAAAGGAACCGCCTCGACGCTTGACAATGCCGTCGGCGACACCTACTACCGTGATTCGAAGGATGAGACCAAAGTCTGGGGCGAGCCCGACAGACCTGTTGAACTGTGCGAAGGGCTGATGAGCAAGAACGGCTTCACGGTCATTGACGACAGCGATTCTTTGGTCTTTGATGAGGAAGGTTGGGTCCATCCGGCACCAGAAGGTCATCAGGATATATACTTTTTAAATTATGGCAGAGACTATCTCGGAATATTAGACATTTTCTATCACCTTACAGGTAAGACTCCAATGCTACCCCGATACGCATTGGGCAACTGGTGGAGCCGCTTCCACAAGTATACTCAGGATGAATATCTTGAACTTCTGGAGCGGTTCCGCAGTGAGTCTATACCCATTGCAGTAGGTGTTCTGGATATGGATTGGCACTATGTGGACATCGACCCGAAATACGGCAAGGGCTGGACAGGATACACCTGGAATCGCGAGCTCTTCCCCGATCCTGATGGGATGATGAAGAAGATTCACGACGACGGAATGCACTTCTCGCTGAATGTACACCCTGCCGATGGTATCAGAGCGCATGAAGAGATGTATGAAGACATGGCGAAGGCTCTGGGTGTTGACTATGAGCACGAAGCGCCGATACCTTTTGACGTTACAAGCAAGGACTTCATGGACGCTTATTTCAAATATGTTCATCATCCTTATGAGGAAAAGGGCGTGGATTTCTGGTGGATTGACTGGCAACAGGGTTCAAATTCCAAGATTCCCGGCTATGATCCGCTCTGGATACTCAACCACTACCACTATATAGATAATGCAAGAAACGGAGATCGTCCGATGGACTTCTCCCGTTATGCGGGGCTCGGTTCGCACCGCTATCCCATAGGGTTCTCAGGCAGTACATTTATAACATGGGAATCTCTTGACTTTCAGCCCTACTTCACCGCAAACGCCTCTAATGTCGGCTACGGCTGGTGGAGCCACGATATCGGTGGTCACAGAAACGGCTACCGTGACGACGAGCTGACAACGAGATGGGTTCAGTTCGGAGTATTCTCTCCGATTATGAGGCTTCACAGCTCCGACGAGGTCTTCACCGGCAAGGAGCCGTGGAAGTTCTGCGCTGATTCGGAACGTGTCATGAGACAGTTCTTAAGCCTCAGGCATCAGCTTATACCGTATACATACACAATGAACCACAGGTTCTATGCGGAAAATATCCCGTTGGTCGAGCCGGTTTATTACGAATATCCGGGCGTTGAGGACGCTTATCGCTACAGAAATGAGTATTTCTTCGGCAGTCAGCTTCTGGTGAGCCCGATCACAGAAAAATCCGACCCGCAGACAAAAACAGGTGCAGTCAAGACATGGCTCCCGGAGGGCACATGGTACGATATATTCACGGGAACGGTTTATCACGGAGATCGTACAATCAGGATGCACCGCAGTATCGACAGTATTCCTGTTCTCTGCCGTGCAGGAGGAATTCTCCCGCTTGAGAGCAAGGAAACGGTATCGAGCAGAACCGACAACCCGAAGAAGCTTGTTATTAAGATTTTCTGCGGAGCAGACGGCGAGTTCGATATGTACGAGGACGACGGAATTTCCATGGATTACACCGAAGGAAAGTCCGTAACCACCAGGATGACTCTTGACTGGACGAATAAGCTTTTCGTCGTCGCCCCTGCAAAAGGCGATGCAAAGCTGATTCCCGGGACCAGGGATTATACCCTGGAATTCTATGGTGTGGGTCAGGATGCTGTTCCCGGCGCGGATTATGACGAGGAACGGCATGTGGCGACTCTCAGCGTCAATTCGGTAAAAAGCAGTGAGGGGTTCAAGGTCGTTCTTAACCCCGAGGCTGAGACAACAGGAAACAACATTTCCTCACTTGCATATAGCGCAATAAACCGGGCGCAGATTCCGTTTGCATCGAAAGAAAAGCTGTATCGCATCATCACGGGAAATCAGGATAAGCTTTGCAAGCTGTCAAGCGTGGAAGCGATGGTTCTGCCGGAGGAAATGAAGTCGGAAATCCGTGAGATTCTTTTGGCTTGGTAAGGTGATTCAGAATGGAAAGCAGATGGCGCCGCTTCCTTCGGCGCGTTGATGATTACGGCAACGATGAGACGAGAGATCCGTTTACCCACAGCAGTGCCTATCACAGGAACTTTCAGGGCTACGCCGAATGGAGAACTCCCCGCAAGAGTGGCAGAGGCCACAGCATCCAGAGGTTGTACGTTGCGGATTATTACAAGTATTCCGAAAGCGACAACATCTGGAGGCTGAAAAAGTTCGCATACACATTGATGTTTCTGATGATGGCGACGGTGTCGCTTGCTTCGGATTCACTTCCGACCGCCACAAACCAGATTCCCGTTATAGACATCCTTCAGATGCTGTCGCTCATCACAATGATATGGGTTTTGTACAGACTGATTATGCAGGTGAGCTCCCCGAGGAGGATGACAATCGGAGAACACGAATCCGCATCCGAAGGGCTTAAGAGAGCAACGTTTGCCTGCTCGTGGCTGATGCTCGCAGTTGCGGTGGTGACACCAGTGGGAACATTGATTGTCTTTCGCAGTCTCGAAGCTTACGACCTTCTGGCAACAGGGCTCAAGCTTGTCGGCGCGGCGTTGTCGTTCGGATTGCATTTCGCGGAAAAAGCGAGAAAGACTGACAGAGTGCCTAATCCGGTTTCAGCTCCTGTAGGAGCAAATGAAATTTGGTAAGTTATAGTTTTAGGAGGAACAACAAATGAAAAAAAGACTATTGGCAATACTGCTTGCCGCTTCCATGGTTTTAAACCTTGTCGGATGCGGAGCAGAAAGTACAGAAGCGAGTAGCAATGGCTCGACAAGTGAGGAGAGCGAATACGCTGTTCTCGACTCAAGCATTGCTCTTTCAACCGAAGAGGTTGCCGAGCTGATGGCAACATCGGTTCAGCACGACAGCATTACAATCGATGCCGGCAAGCTGAACATCAATCCCGTAAAGCTCTATGACTCAGGAACCGAGCTGTACTCCATGTATGAGATGCTCTTCCAGGTCTCAGGCGGCTTGGGAAGCGAAATGCGTGCTACATTGGCGGACGCAGACCGTGGCGAGTACGGTGGATATGACCACGAAGAGGGTTCGAATGTCTATACATTCTACATCTGTGACAATATCTACGACCACGACGGCAACCACTTCACAGCAAGTGATGCGGCGTTCTCATTTGAGATGACCAGAGAAGGCGGTCAGGTTTCCGGCTGGGACGTAGTTGAGAGCTGGGAAGCTATTGACGAAACCACACTTGTCATGACCTGCACCCGTGAGCTTACCAGCAAGGGCGAGCTTGAAAACATAGTTCTTCGCTGCTTCATGTTCACCGAGCAGGCTTACAACGACCACAACTTTACCGAAGAGGAATGTGGAACCGGTCCTTATGCACTGTCTGCTTATGAGAGCGGTGCATATGTCAAGATGGAGAAGTATGATAATTACTGGCAGACCGACACCTCGAAGATGCAGAGAGGTCAGTATGCAAACGTTGATACCATCACCGTTCAGTATGTAGTTGAGGATGCTCAGAAAGTTGCAGCTCTTGAGACAGGAGCCGTTGACATGAGCCAGTCTGTACCTCCGGCTTACATTGAGACCATTGAAAATGATGGTCTGACTCTGGCAAAGCTCCCCGGCAACGACGTAGCTTACCTTGAAGCAAATATGAGCGGCAAGAGCCCTCTCAGTGACGACCTTAATCTCCGCCTGGCTATCTTCTATGCAGTTTCATCAGCAGATGCCGCAACCGTTATGGGTGCCGTATCCAATGAAGCGGTTTATTGCCTTGGCTCGTCCGTATTCCCTGACTATAACGATGAGTGGGAGACCTGGGATAATTATCAGACCTCCGCAGGAAATCTGGCACTGGCAAAGGAATATCTCGAAAAGAGTAATTACAACGGCGAAGAGCTTGTAATCCTCTGCATTTCCGAAAAGTGTGCTCAGTTCATCCAGCAGGTTCTTCAGAATATAGGCATTGATTGCTCTATCAGCAAGCAGTCCTCGACTATCGTTCCCGATATTCTTTCCGAAGGAACCGACTGGGATCTCTATCTTAACAGTGGTGTCCGTGCATCCGACTATGTCGCAAATCTCTGGTCTCACGTTATGAACGGCAGTGCATTCGTAGGCGGAACAACCGAGGGTCGTTATGACAGCGAAGAGTATCAGCAGCTCCTCCAGAACACCCTTCAGCTCGATGCAACCCAGGACGACATGGACGCTTTCTGGCAGGCAACTGTAGACAACGCACTCGTAGAAGGTCTCTACAGCCCGATTACCTACATTGCTTATGATGAAGAGGAAATCAGCAGCCTCTGGCTCAACGATAAATCCGTATTCCTGCCCGGAGCATTTGTCTACACAAAATAACAAACCACGAAGTAACTGCTAAGGGGGATACACTATGGGCAGATATATTGTCAAACGTCTGTTGGCATTGGTAGCTATCATAGTTTGTGTCGCAATAATCATCTTCACAATCATGTACTTTATTCCGGGAGATCCCGCACTTGTCTCGCTCGGAGGAAGCTCCACGCTTGAAGAGCGTGAGGCTTACAGAGATCGGCTGGGTTTGAATGACCCGTACATAGTACAGCTCGGAAACTACCTTTACAACACATTTATCAAATTCGACTTAGGTGAGTCTTACATAACGGGCGCCTCGGTAAGCCGAGGATTCGCTCAAAGACTCCCGAGAACATTGGGACTCGGACTTCTTTGTCTTTTAATCAACATCGTTCTGGGAATACCATTGGGAATAACGTGTGCATTGCATCAGAACAGCTGGATTGACCATCTTATATCAATCCTTGCGATGATAGGTGTAGCGCTTCCCGGATTCTGGTTGGCACTCCTGATGGTTCAGCTGTTCGCGCAAACGCTCGGGTGGCTGCCGCCTATGGGCATAATGGGAGAGCCGTATGCCGACTGGCAATACTGGGTAATGCCGGTTCTTGCAGGTTCAATCGGCGGTATCGCGAACAACCTGCGTATGACAAGAAGCGCGGTTCTCGAAACGATTCGTGCTGACTTCGTCACCACCGCTAAGGCAAAAGGACTCTCGTCCTTCAAGGTAACCTACAAGCATATGCTTCCCAACGCACTTATTCCTATTTTAAGCCAGTTGGGCGGACAGTTCGGTATGGTTATCTCGGGAACGGTCATCATTGAAACCGTCTTCTCATTCCCTGGAATAGGAATGTATATGCTCGACGGCATCAATAATCTTGACTATCCGGTTGTTCGTGGATGCGTCCTGATGTTGGCTATTTTCTCCGCTGCTGCGGTTCTGCTGGTTGACCTGGCTTACGGACTGATCGACCCTCGAATCAAGGCACAGTATGTATCCTATGGCAAGGGAGGAAATAAGAAACATGCCTGAAAAAACTTTAGAAAAAGACGTAATAGTGAGAAAAAAGAAGCAATCCAACTTCTCTATGGTCTGGCACCGTCTCTGTCAGGATAAAGTCGCTGTTGTCGGCATGATTATCATCATCATCCTTGTTGTAGTCAGCGTCTTCGGACCGCTTATTCCAAGCCTCGATCCATATTCGATGAATCTTGCTGAGCAATTTCAGGGACCGTCCCTCAAGCATTGGTTCGGAACCGACGACTTGGGAAGAGACATATTCGCAAGAATCGTCTATGGCGGAAGATATTCTCTGGCGCTCGGATTTATCGGATCCCTGTTTACAGCCATTATCGGTACAGTTTTAGGAACAATCATCGGCTACTTCGGCGGAGCTATCGACAACTTCTTTATGAGAGTATGCGACGTCTGGCAGGCAATCCCCGGACAGCTTCTGGCAATCGTAATCTCAACCACATTGGGAGCCGGATTCTTCAACACGATACTTGCGATGTCCATCGGCGGAATCCCGATGAGTATCCGCAGTACAAGAGCAATGTGCCTCAAGGAGCGTGAGATGGAATATCTCGAGGCAGCACAGTCCTATAACTGCTCCAAGGCAAAGATTATGTTCAAGCATATGCTTCCGAACATCATCTCGCCTGCTATCGTCGGCACGACTATGTCAGTCGGCGGAACAATCATGGGCGCGGCTGGTCTTAGCTACATAGGTCTCGGAATTCCGTCTGACATTCCCGAATGGGGCGCCATGATTTCTGCGGCAAGAAGCTATTCTCTGCTTTATCCTTACATGATGATATTCCCCGGTCTGATGATTGCAATCGTTGTTCTTGCTGTAAATCTTTTCGGCGATGGACTTCGCGATGCCATGGATCCGAAGCTGAAGAAGTGAGGTGCAATATATGTCTGTATCTGAGAATAATTTTATAGAAGTAAAAGACCTCGTTGTGGAATATACCTCCGACGGAGATATTGTACAGGCAGTCAACGGCGTGAGCTTCTCCCTGAACAGGGGAGAGACTCTCGGACTGGTCGGCGAAACAGGCGCCGGCAAGACCACCATTGCCAAGTCTATACTGAGGATTCTCCCCGAACCTCCGGCACGAGTCAAGAGCGGTACCGTCGAAATGGACGGCGTTGACCTCCTCAAGCTGCCGGAAAAGGAAATGCTGAAAATCCGCGGCAACAAGATATCGATGATTTTCCAGGACCCTATGACCGCACTTAACCCGGTTATGTCGGTAGGAAAGCAGATAACCGAGGTTGTCGCCCTGCATAATGAGTGCTCAAAGGAAGAGGCAAGACAGCGCACCATCGAGATGCTCGAAATGGTCGGAATCCCGGCTGAGCGCTATGTTGAGTATCCGCACCAGTTTTCCGGCGGAATGAAGCAGCGTGTCGTAATAGCTATGGCGCTCGCCTGTAACCCGGAGCTTCTTCTTGCGGATGAGCCGACTACAGCCCTCGACGTAACCATTCAGGCACAGGTTCTCGACATGATCCGCGACTTGCGCAACAAGTTCAACACGGCTATGATTCTCATCACCCATGACCTTGGAATCGTTGCAGAAACCTGCGATAAGGTAGCGGTTGTGTATGCCGGTCACATCGTGGAGAGCGGCACAAAGGAAGATATCTTCAAGCATGTTGCACATCCCTATACACAAGGCTTGTTCAATTCCATTCCGAAGCTGAACGACTCGTCCACAAGACTGAAGCCGATTCTCGGTATGCCGCCAAACCCGACAGACCTTCCCAAGGGCTGCGTGTTTGCACCGAGATGCCAGTATGCTACAGACGCCTGCCGTGAGGGTGTGCCTGAGAATGTCGAAATCACTCCGGGTCACTTCTGCCAGTGTCTGAGAGCCAAGAAAGAGGAGGTATGACCGTGGCTGATTTATTGGAAATAAAGCACCTGAAAAAGTATTTCTATGTGCCGGCAGGCACCAACCACGCCGTTGACGACGTAACCATGAAAATCAAAAAGGGAAAAACCATGGGCGTCGTCGGTGAATCCGGCTGTGGCAAGTCCACTTTGGGCAGAACGATTATCCGTCTTCACGAGCCTACCGACGGTCAGATTCTCCTGGATGGCGAAGATATAACGAATGTCAAGGGTAAGGACTTAAAACGTGTCCGCGAACGTATGCAGATTATTTTCCAGGACCCCTACGCTTCTCTGAACCCGAGATACTCCATGGATGAGGTCATCCGCGAGCCGCTCAAGGAATCGGGGCGCTATTCCAAGAAGGAAATAGACGAGCGTGTTCAGGAGCTCATGGACTACGTCGGAATCGAGGACAGACTCCGCTATGCCTATCCTCATGAACTTGACGGCGGAAGAAGACAGCGCATCGGTATTGCAAGAGCAATCGCTCTCAATCCTGATTTCATCCTCTGCGATGAGCCTGTTTCGGCTCTTGATGTTTCGATTCAGGCACAGGTTCTGAACCTCCTGATGGATTTGCAGGAGGAAAGAGGGCTCACATACCTCTTCGTAACCCACGACCTGTCTGTAGTAAAGCATATTTCGGATGACATAAGCGTTATGTATCTCGGACAGCTGGTCGAGACAAGTCCGACAGATGATCTGTTCGAGCGCCCGCTTCATCCGTACACCAAAGCACTTCTTTCGGCTATACCGTCTACGGATATTGACCATCCGATGAAGAGAATCCTTCTTAAGGGCGAAATCACATCGGCAATCAATCCACAGCCGGGATGCCGCTTCGCAAAGCGCTGTCCTTATGCGACAGAGGCTTGCCTCCAACCGCAGGTACTCGAGGAGGTCGAAAAGGACCACTACGTTTCCTGCTGCAGGGTGAAGGAAATAAACGATTAAGAAAGATTTGGAGTAAATATGATAGATTTTTCAAGCAAACATGATATATGGATCCGCAATCAGGACGGTTCGCTTTCACGAATGGATGAGCCGTACTTCCTGCCGGAGAAGATAGCTCCCGGCACATGGCGGATTATATCAAGCGGTGACAGTTCATATCTCCTGGAAGGAGATGATGAGGCGTTGGCAATCGACTCCGGGTACGGAGCTGGTAATATCCGTGAGTTCATGCAAACACTTACGGATAAGCCTGTGCGTCGGATTGCCAACACCCATCATCACTTTGACCACACAGCGATGAACAGCTACTTTGAGATGGCTTATATGTCCGAAAAGGCTGTTCCGCTGGCAACAATTCCGTTCCCGAGCTTTTCGGGAATGGACTTTCCGAGAGATTATCCGATAACAGTCGTTCCCGACGGAGGAGTGATTCCTCTCAAAGGCAGAGACCTTCTTGCACTGTCGCTTCCCGATCACGCGGAAAGCAGTATGGTTTTCCTTGACAGAAAGGCGAGGATTCTGTACACAGGTGATGAGTTCATGCCCATGGGCAAGAGGCTCAACGGAGGTCTCAAGAGCTGGTACGAGGGATTAGAGAAGATCGACAAGTACCGTGAAGAGTTCGACATGCTTTATGGCGGGGCGTTTGTGATGAAGGCGGCATTCTTTGATGCTTGTCTGGTATGTGCAAAATACGCCATGGAGCAGCCTGACCTCGGACCTTCAAACGGCGGACCGAAGGGACCGCCTCCAGGAATGATGCAGAAGGACCCGAATGAGACAAGAACGATTTACGACCGTATGGCGCCTCATCCCGAAGACAGAGGAGGAAGCGAGCCTATCGCTCCCGAAAATCTCCGCAGGGTTGAGTATGCAGGTACCAGCATCTCGTTCGACATAACGAAGAAATTCCAGTAAGGAGGGCTTGCAATGACATTAAAACTGAAAAGATTTCTCGCTCTCGCCAGCGCAATGGTGCTTATGCTGACCCTTGTCGCCTGTGGCGATTCTGAGAAAGAGGAAGAGAGCCCCTATAGCAAAAACGCCTACGTTTCGGTCGAAAGCGACCTCTATGGCTCAGGCTTTACCGACGGAGACACCTGTATAGCCGGTGAGGCGGAAACCGACGTGGTCTATGACCAGAGCACATCTGCGGTTATGACTGTCGTTCTGGCTGACGGCAGTACGCCCGACGCTTCCCTCATCGACACAAGTAACGCTCACGTTGAGCTTGTGGACGGCGACGGCTACTATACAAGCGACTTCGAGTTCATAGGCACAGCGCTTGAGGACGACTTCTCCGACGGCACCCTTACATATCATCTCCACGACGGAGACCTCGACTGGGTGAATGACCCTTCCTATGAGGTTTTGCTCGGAGGAATGGAGAGGAGCGCTCAGGGCGGCGACGGAAACGGCAATTACGTCTTCAATTTTGCCGTCAGTGGCATAACCTATGACGGAGAAGAGCTTGCGCCGGCTTATTTCAGAGCGAAGATTTACATCTACGGCAGAGAGTTCTCGCAGGACACTGCAACATGGGGAGTAGCCACAATCAACAGGCTAAAGTTCTCTGAGATTACGAAGACTGCACTTTCGGAACCCCCTGAGGTTGGAAAGGAGCCGGTGTGGACATGGGTCGACAGCAGTGCCGGTTATGACAAGCCGATTCTTTGCGACTATCCGCAGGATGGCTATGACAACACCGACAACTTCTATATCAGCTGGCCTTCGGGTGTTGATGCTTCGGCTCTCACAGCGGATGACATTACAATCACCCTCACCGGCAAGTACACCGACATATTCCCGGAGGATCAGTATACCTTGGTTGCAAATACCGGCATGGTTACTCTTTCAAACGGCGAGCAGATGCCTGACGGCGACTACAGCGTCTTCTCCGACGCAGGGACCACCCAGATTGCAGTAAACATGATTTACTGGTCTTATACTCCCGTCTACACCACGATGACTATCACAGTGAACACCGACAAGGTTGACGGCTACGACGGAACTCTCACCCAGACCTATGACATCGCTTCTGTTTACACATACCGTGTGCAGACGGGTGGCGGAACCAACACAGATGGAACCGTAACATGTCAGGCTATCTACGGCGTTGAGAACATCGGAAGCGTTACCAGTGATGAGCTTGCGAGCATAGGCACAGCTTACAGCTATTCCTACAGCAAGGACGGCAACAAGGCGTGGCTTATCGAGAACAGCGACGGAACGTTTACAGTCACCACCGATGAGTCGGAGGCAACCGTGTATGATTTCACCGACCCTCAGCTTCTCGGGCACACTCTGTACTCGACGCAGTGGCAGGTAAAGGCGGAATTCAACGGCTCGACCGTCACTTTCAAGATGGCTCCGACCTGCACCGTAAGAAAAGCAGACCTCACAACGACGACACTCGTGCCGATGGAAGGCTATGCTCTTTCGCAGGCAGTCGGCGGTTGGGGAGACCATATGAACTGGCCTTGGCTGAACTTCATCGACCTCGGCTGGCGTGAAGGCGATTAAGACAACCGGCAACTTATCAAAGGCTTACAAGGCACTTTGATTTGCAATAAATTCAATAATAATTGGAGGAAACTACAATGAAAAAGACAATCGAAAAAATCCTTGCTCTGATGCTCGCATTGGCTCTTATGTGTGTAGCATTCACTGCTTGCGGAAGCACCGCTGAGGATGAGGATTCCGTAGCCACAGAGGGCGGAGATACCGACTCTTTGGTAAACTCCTTCCTCGAGGAGAGCGAGTCTTCTTCTAACGAAGAAAGCACCACAATCGAGTATGATGCAAGCGCAACCGTAGTCGCAGGAACCTATATCTATGACGACTACAAGGCTGACATGGACTTCAGCATTATCTGGACCTTTGTTCTTTACGAGGACGGAAGCTATGACCTCAGCGAGGACAATCCGTTCATAGGCGTTGCCGAATACGGCGGACAGACAAGCGAAACCGATGGCAACCGTGTCAACTGTGGCGCAATGGATGCTGACAGATCCACCACCGAGGGCGACTGGGCTTATCCCACCGGATTCTCCATCCTCGTCGATGTTGACAGCATGACCTTCATTCCTGAGAATATCAGTGACGAAGTCTTCGGACGTGAGGAAATGGAAGAGGGCGAAGAGGGTGAAGGCGAAGCTGAGGATGCAAGCGAAGAAGCTTCCGACAGCGTAGCAGCAGAAGTCACCTCCGGCACCTTCATCTATGATGATTATAAGGAAATGGTTGATGCTCATATTATCTGGACCCTCATCGTCAACGAGGATGGCTCCTTCTATCTTTCTGAGGACAATCCGTTCAGCGGCTTGAAGGAATATGCAGGAGCAGAGGCTACCATTGAAGGCGACCAGATTATCTGCGGCGCAATGGATCCGGCTCCTGATGCGGGTGACTGGGCATTCCCTGAGGGCTTCACCGTTCAGATTACCGGCGACGGCACCTTCGAGCCTATCACCTTTGAGAGCTTCGGCGAAACTGCCGGATGATTTCTTAAATCCGCAATCATACTTACTAACTTAAAGAATCAGCTTGGGGGAGATGAAAATCTCCCTCTAAGCTAATATGTCGAAATGAGGAGAGATAAAGATGCCAATGCCGAAGATTATGAAGAAAATCCGTGAGCTTGAAAACGCAGGTAAAAAAGAGGAAGCGAAAGCACTGCTTCTGTCAGAGGCGGATTCCGGGGACGCGGACGCTCAGGGGATCTTAGGGAACCAGTATTTTATGGGGAACAGCCTTTTTGAAAAAGATTACGAAAAGGCATTTTGGTATTCGGAAAAGGCTGCCGAGAATGGAAATGCGATGGGCAAGCACACATTGGGAATCCTTTATCTCTACGGCTACGGAGTCCCTGCTGACACAAAGCGCGCCGTACAGCTTCTTCGGGAAGCGTCAGACTCAGGAGAGATGAAATCACCGCGGTATCTTGGACTTTGCTATCTTGATGGGCTTGATGGCTCTGTGGATTACGAAAAGGCACTTGAATGGTTCCGCAAAGGAGCCGAACTCGGAGATATTACAAGTCAGTATTATCTCGGAAAAATGTATGAAGAAGGGCTTGGAACCGAGAGCTCGCTTAAAACCGCCGTTTATTGGTATCGCAAAGCGGCAGTCCGCAAGGATCACGTCGGCAAGCCTGCAAACGATGCCCTCGCCCGTCTGGGCGTTGAGGCGTAAATAATTATTGAAAGCTACAGGTGATATATAATGGTTATAGATTCGAATATTTACTGGCTTCCCGAGAGCCTGTTTACAGATATAGATTTACAGGAAAAATTCTTCTCCGCCATTCCTCATGAGTATGGCTGGTACGGAAGAATGGAGACGCTTGAAAACGGCAAGAAGCAGATTATCCTCGAAAAGCCGGAAGGAAGCGCAAATCTGAACTACGTTCAGGGAGAATACGAGCTCGGAGTTCAGCTTGCCGACATGGATTCAGCCGGAATCGACATGGGTCTTCTCAAGGTTCCCGGATGCCACGAATGGCTCACGCCTGAGCTTTGTCACACCTTCAACGTCGGAATGGCGGAACATTCGAAGGCTTCCGGCGGACGGCTTGTGCCTTTAGCATGCATAGCTCCCGCAAGCGAAGAGGCTGTGAGTGAGCTTGAATTCTGCGTTGAGAGCCTCGGAATGAAGGCTGTCCAGCTCTGCGCTCACTATGGCGACAAATATCTCGATGACCTTAGTTTCTCAGGATTCTTTGAGAAGATGAACGAATACGGCCTGACTGCCTACGTCCATCATACCCCCGTTCCTATTGATTACCAGAGCTTCCTCGATTATAACAACGTCCGCCGTTCATACGGAAGAGTCGTAGACCAAGGGCTTGCTGTCGGAAGAGAACTATACAGCGGAATGTTCGACAAATACCCGAATATTAAGCTCGTTCACTCGATGCTTGGCGGAGGCTTCTTTGCCATTTCGGAAATGATGATGCCCCACGGTCCCGCGCCTTCGGAAAGCGTTTCGCGCTTCCAGAGTGCTTCCGGGGACATAAAGAGGCAGTATAGAGAGAATATATACTTTGAAATGTCTCACGCCCAGCCATGGGGCAAAACGCAGCTTGAAGCCGCTGTAAAAATCTGTGGCGCAGACCACATCATATACGGTTCGTCATATCCCGTAAGGAAGGTATGGCTCACAGGCGGACCCGATTATGTCCGCTCTTTAGACATCACCAATGAAGAGAAGAATCTCATTCTTTCGGGGAACGCCCGCAGAGTATACGATATTTAAAAGGCACGCAATCAAGGATTATCTGATGGAGATGAACGATTATGGAATATCAGGCTAAAGCCGAACAAAGACTTGCTTGGTCATATCCCGTGCAATACGGAAAGGTGAACCATGTACACACAGATGTGCTGGTCGTCGGAACCGGCTTGGCGGGTGGATGTGCAGGACTCAGTGCACTCAGGCGAGGATGCAGGGTCGCAGTCGTTGACAAAGCACCTATCAAACGCTCGGGATGCGGTGGCGCAGGAATGGATCATTGGAACAATCTTCTGAGCAATCCCGATTCGCCCATGACTCCGGAAGAAAATATGGAGCGTGGCAACCTGAACGGCAGACAGGGACACCGTGATTACATCGCCGTCAAGGGAACGTGGGAAGCGCTCCTTGAAATCGAAAAGCTCGGTTTGCCCATCCGCGACAAGGACGGCGACTTTGCGGGACAGCGTACGCTTGACGGGAAAACGAATCTTCTGAAAGCGTATGACTATAAGGACATGATTGCGGTCAAACTCCGCGGAGGTCAGTATCTGAAGCCGGTTATCTATGAGGGGCTCTGCAAGGAAGGCGCAGAGATCTTTGAGAGAATCATGGTCACAGCTCTCCTCACAGAAGACGGAAAGACCGGTGCAAGGGTCATAGGTGCCATGGGATTTTCGATGGAAACCGGTGAATTCTATGTGTTCCATGCAAAGAGCGTTATAATCGCAAGCGGCTATGCCTGCACCATATGGACCTACTCTACTGAGCTGACGGGAAACAGCTATCGTTGGGATCCGAACGAAATCGGCGACGGTCTCGCTATGGCATGGAAGGCGGGTGCTGAGGTGTTCGGAATGGAGAAGAACGGTCATACCAACGGACAGCACCCGTTCGCATGGCCGAGATTTGGCGTAGGAAACGCCGCCAACACATGGTTCCCGTGCACAATCGTTGATAACAACGGAAAAGAAATTCCTTGGGTTGACCACGCCGGAAATCCTGTAAAGAACTATGAGGACAGGAATATGCCCTCTGATGATCAGCCCTACTGCGGCTCCACAATAAGCGATGTCTGGAAAGGAGCAGCTCTTCCTTCACTCACAAAGGATTTGCCGGAGAGGATAAGAAGCGGGGAGTTTGAGCTTCCCCTCTGGGCGGATATTTCTTCGCTTCCCGAGGACGAGCGCTATTCTATCTGGGGAATGATGATTGGTAATGAGGGAAAGAGCCGGTATACTATCTATGACTTATACACCCGTGAGGGCTTCAATCCTGACACGGATATGCTCATGGCTCCGATAATGATGCCTGAGTCCTATTCAATCGGCGCATGGTTCCATGGTGAAAAGGACGCCGCAAAGATGTGGCGCTCAGAAAGCTCAGGCGCACAGGGAGAGCTCGCGGTTGACTGGAATCTCATGAGCAGTCTTCCCGGACTGTTTGTCGCCGGTGCGTCAAGTGGCTTGGAGGGAAGCAGCTACGCCTGCTCATCGGGATTCTATGCGGGAAACCGTGCTGCGGAGTTTGCCGGAACGGTGGAAGAAACCGAGCCCGATGAAGTCCAGATTCAGGCGGAATTTAACCGTGTGTATGAGCCGGTAATGAGAACGGGGCAGAAGGATTCATACATCAGCTGGAAGGAGCTTTGGGGAGGAACGGCAAGAGTAATGCAGCAGTGCTGTGGAGACTTCAGAACGCCATCCGTCCTCAAGCACGGTCTTTCATGGCTTGACAGCATCCGTAAAAACGAGATGAAGCACACATACGCGAGAAATCCCCACGAGCTTGCAAGAGTTCTCGAGGACGAAAGCAGAATCGCTGTATCGGAGATTTTCCTTTATGCAAGCCTTGAGAAGCTGAAATCGGAAAAGAGCGAGCTCCCCGAAGGGACTTATATGTTCAACCGCCTTGAAGGCGATGGCAAGGTTGTATCCACATACAAAGAGCCGAAATACTGGCTGAAGGCTCCTTATTCCGATTCGTATCTTGAAAATTACGAAAATTGTCGTGCAAAGGAGGGCGAATGATGGAACCGCTCAGAATAGATGAAAGTGAAATCTACATAGTTCCAAATCCCACTGGTCCCACCGAAGCTGTGACTATAGATGAGGATATTTGCGTGGGCTGTAATGCCTGTGCCAATATTTGCAGAACACAGACTATTATGCCGAATCCCGTGGCGGGCAAGTCGCCTGTTGTGGTGTTTCCGGACGAGTGCTGGTACTGCGCCTGCTGTGTTGAGGCTTGCAGAACCGGTGCTTTGCAGATGCACCTGCCGATAAACCAGAGGATTTTCTTCAAGAGAAAAGCAACCGGGGAAATCTTCCGCCTCGGGCAGGCGGATGCTCCCGAGAAGACCTTCTTTAAGGAGCCATATGGCTGGCTTGGAGAGGAGGAGCGTGCATGAAAACACTCTTGTCTCTTTTGGAACGTGAATACGAAAAAAACGGCGTTCTCGACGTCACCGCTCTTGAAGTAGTCGCAGAAGAATCGGGTATGCCCCTGTCACAGGTTGCAGGGTCGGCTTCGTTCTATTCAAAATTCAACGGTGGGCATCTTGGAAGCGTATGCAGGTGCGAGCTTGCGGACGAGCCGCTTTCTGTCGAAAACAGAAGGATTCTTTCTCAGGATAACGGCTATCAGGGACTCAGGCTTGCTGTAAGTAACCCGGAGAAAATACTCGGAGCTGTCACCGAATCGGGTCTTCGCGGCAGAGGAGGAGCAGGCTTCCCTGTCGGTCTCAAGTGGAAAACCACGAAGGACTGCACTTGTGAAGAGAAATACGTCGTCATCAACGCCGACGAGGGCGAGCCGGACACTGCAAAAGACAGGATAATCATGGAGACGGTGCCCCATGCCGTTATAGAAGGCATGGCAATCTGTGGCGTCTGTGTCGGTGCGAAGAAGGGCTTTATTTACGTAAGGGCGGAATACCCCGAGGCTAAGGAAATAGTTGAAGCCGAAATTGCAAGAGCAAGGAAAGTGGGCTGTCTTGGGGACCATATATGTGGCAGTCATTTCGATTTTGACATAGAGGTTGTCAGCGGAGCAGGCTCGTATGTCTGCGGTGAGGAAACGGCGCTTCTGTCTTCAATCGAAGGACAGCGGGGCGAGCCACGTCTGAAGCCGCCATACCCCGGTGTTGAGGGACTTTTCGGCAAGCCTACAGTCGTCAATAATGTCGAAACTATAGCCAATGTCCCTCTGATATTGACTTTGGGTGCTGAGGAATACAGAAGCATGGGAACTGAAAAGAACCCCGGCACAAAGGTCATAACCATAACGGGAACCGAGCGTGACGGAGTTTATGAGATTGAATAGGGAACGCCGCTGAGGACGATTCTTGAAAGCGTCGGTTGCGATTTTGACGATATGAAGGCTCTACAGATTGGCGGAGGAGCCTCCGGCATCCTTATAGGACCCGAAAAGCTCGATGCAACGCTTGACATAGAGGGAATGCAGTCTGTCGGCGGAAGCCTTGGGACGGGAAGCATCCGGGTGATTCATAATTCCGAAAGTCTTGTGGCTCTGTGCTCCGATATTGCAAAATTCTTTTCGGAGGAGTCCTGCGGAAAGTGCACTCCCTGCAGATTCACAACAAAGAAAATCTCCGACCTGCTGGAAAGCGGAAAGTTTACCTTGAGCGAGCTTGAGAGCCTGGCGGACTATCTTACCGACAGCGCAAGGTGTGCCTTCGGGCAATCAGCCTCGATGGCTTTGCTTTCGGCAATCCGCTTGTGCCCCGAAGAGTTTGAGGAGGTATAATATGACAGCTTCGATTAAAATTGATGGCATCATGTACACTGCCGATACAAACGACACCATACTCGAGGCGGCAAGGAAGAACGGCATCTCTATCCCATCACTCTGCTTTATGAAGGACTGCAACAAGGTCGCTGCATGTAGAATGTGCGTTGTCGAGGTTACGGGAATGAAAGCCCTGCCTCCTGCCTGTGTGACCAGATGCAGGGAAGGCATGGAGATATTCACCGACAGCCAAAGAGTCCGCGAATCCCGAAGAATGACACTCGACCAGCTTGCTTCTCACCATCGGATGGTTTGTGACAGATGCAGTCGCTATTCTGATTGCGAGTTTCATGCGCTGTGTGTGGATTACGGCATCAGCGAGCGTGACTATAACCCGTATAAAATTATCCCCGAAAAGGATGAAAGCGCTTTGCATCTTGTGAGGGACTACTCAAAGTGCTTGTCCTGCAACAGATGTGTTGCCGCCTGCCATAATCAGGAGATGGATATACTCAGTTCATTCAAACGTGGCTGGGAGAAGAAAATCGGTCCTGCGAAGCCTCTTGGGCTTACCGATTGTATCGGATGCGGTCAATGCGTGACAGCATGCCCGACGGGCGCTCTCTCAATCAGGGACGACACCGCAGAGCTTCGCAATATAATCAGGCAGAGAAAGAAGCACGTCATAGCGATTCTCACGCCTTCAACAGCAAAAGCTTTTCCAAGGCTTTTCTATGAAGAGGAAAGAGACTGTTCCGGCAAATTGGTGTCCATGCTCAGAAAGCTGGGATTCGAACGGGTTTATTCCTCTGTTCCGACGCAGAACGACTATATTTCCCGGGAAATCGCCATGGAAGACGTAATTTCGGAGGCTTGTCCGGGGATAAGAAATCTCATAGAAAAGCTTTACCCCGAAAAGAAATCAAGCCTTTCAGGGCTCGGAAGCCTGCAAAGCTATTCGGCAAGGATTGCAAGAAGAACCTATAGTGCCGAAACGGGCATCTCCGAGGATGACATCCTCGCAGTATACATCAATTCCTGCACGGCAGGAAAGACTGAAAATGTGGAAGGGCTGAGAACGCTCACGACTTATGAGCTGGCGGGAATGTTCCGCCGGGCTTGTGTTTCGAGATTTACTGCCATGAAGGTCTGGCGGGAACAGCTTGACGAAAACGCGCCTTTTGACAGCCTGCCGGAAGCGAAAGCTGTCAGCGTTGAAACCGTTACCGGCACAAAGAACGCAAAAGAGGCTCTTAGGAACTGGAATAGCGGTTATCTGAAATGTGCTGCCTGCCCCGGCGGCTGTGATTTCGGAGGCGGTTCACCGAGAAAGACGAGCCCGAACTTTTGACATAAGGAAGAGGTAAAGATGAATAAAGTATGTGATCTTCGCAGTGCACTTGACTGCCTGCGTGAAAACAATATGCTGCTCGAAACGTCGACGCTTGTTGACCCAGAGGCCGAGCTGTCCGGCGTTTACCGTTATGTGGGAGCGGGCGGAACCGTCCAAAGACCAACCAACACGAAAGGTCCCGCGATGCTCTTCAAGAATGTCAACGGCTTCCCGGGTGTTCAGGTTGCAATAGGTGTCGTTGGAACAAGGGAGAGGGTTGCGAGCTTGCTCGACTGCCCTAAAGAGGAGCTCGGAAGGCTTCTCTGCCGTTCGGCACTGAACCCCATCCCGCCTGTGGTTACGAGCGAAAAGCCCGTTTGTCAGGAGGTGGTTCACCTGAGCTCTGACGATGGATTTGACATAAGAAAAATCGTCCCCGCACCAAAGAACACGCCCGTAGATGCGGGACCGTATATAACAATGGGCATGTGCTATGCAACTCATCCCGACACAGGTCTTTCGGACGTTACCATCCATCGCCTTTGCCTGCAGGGACCTGATGAAATATCCGTGTTTCTGCAGCCCGGCTCGAGACATATAGGAACGATGGCGGAGCGCGCTGAGGAGCTTGGACAGAATCTTCCCATCTCGATATCCATAGGCGTGGATCCTGCAATAGAAATAGGTTCATGCTTCGAACCACCCACGACACCGCTTGGTTATAACGAGCTGTCGGTTGCGGGAGCAATCAGAAATGAACCCGTGAAGCTTGCGCCCTGCCTGACAATCCAGGAGAACTGCATTGCCAATGCAGAGTTTGTAATCGAGGGCGAAATCATCACCGGGCACCGTGTTCAGGAGGACAAGAATTCTCACACCGGCTATGCTATGCCTGAATTTCCCGGGTATACAGGAGCGGCAAGCTCCGTTTGCTGGGAGATTCGTGTCAAAGCGGTAACTCACAGAAGAAATCCTATCTTACAGACGTGCATCGGTCCGAGTGGTGAACATGTTTCGATGGCGGGTATCCCGACCGAGGCGAGTATTCTCAACATGCTCGATAAGGCTATGCCCGGAAAAATTCTGAATGTTCATTCGCACCCTTCGGGAGGCGGAAAGTACATGGCGATTTTGCAGTGCAAAAAGACTGTCCCCACCGATGAGGGAAAGCAGCGTCAGGCGGCTCTTCTGGCTTTTTCCGCTTTTTCGGAGCTTAAGCATATCATCCTCGTTGATGAAGACGTCGACATATTCGACACTGACGATGTACTCTGGGCGATGAATACACGTTTTCAGGGAGACAGGGACATAATCACTATCCCCGGCGTCCGCTGTCACCCTCTCGACCCAAGCTCAGACCCGTTATACAGCCCGTCGATTTCAAATGTCGGAATTTCGTGCAAGACGATTTTTGACTGCACGGTGCCGTTCCACATGAAGGACAAGTTCAGGCGCGCTCAGTTTCTGGAGGTTGATTATAAGAAATGGCTGAACGGTTGATTGTCGGAATTTCCGGGGCATCCGGCGCCCCGTTGGCGGTGACGTTTCTTAAGGCGTTGAGAAAATCCGGAATTGAGTCTCACCTCATAATCACCGAGGGCGGAGCGCTGACAATCGGACAGGAATCCGAGGAAAGTCTTGATGAGGTCAGGGCTCTGGCGACTCGTGTCTATGACCCGCACGACATCGGCGCCGCTCCGGCATCCGGGAGCTGGAAGAGCATGGGGATGGTCGTTGTCCCTTGCTCGATGAAGACCGTTGCCGGGATCTGGTCGGGCTACAGCGAAAATCTTCTTTTGCGTGCTGCCGATGTAATGCTGAAGGAGAGAAGAAAGCTGCTTCTCGTGCCGAGGGAATGCCCGATGAGCCCGATTCATCTTCGGAATTTAGCTGACCTGAGCCAGATGGGTGCGGACATTGTTTCGCCTGTACTTTCGTACTACATGAATCCGCAGTCGGTTCACGATATGGAATATCATATTGTCGGGAAGATATTCGACCTTTTTGGGCTGGAGCTACCCGATTATCGCAGATGGGAGGGCTGATATGACAAACAGCATTGTGATTCTGGGAAGGGTCGTAACTGTCACAATAGAGCGTCTTGACGAAGGCTTGGATATATCCCTGTTTGGTGGGGACAAAACCCATGTCGGAGCGGTCACCATTGCCGACCGTAGGGAACTTCACACTATCTCTCGCCAAGGACATAAAGAAGCCGTTCTGACAGAGGAGTGGGCAGGAGCGTTTCAGGAAAAGTGCAACTGCCCTGTCTGTGTCCGTGCCGGCATACATATCAACGATGCATCCAAAAAAAGAAATCTCCGCAATCCTCGAAGCCTGCAATCGCCTGTTAAAGGAGACCTTGGAGATGATGTAATCCCCCAAACCTCCAAACAATCTCCACGCTCTTCCCGTCATACACCAGCACTTTCTCAACAGCATCATAAAGATGTTCCCGGAGCTGTTCGTCAGAGAGGGTCGACAGGTGAGTTGCGGTATCTCCCTGTTCTTCTGCCGTGTTTTTATCTTGAACGCTTGCTTTTAGTTGTGCTTCTAAATCTTCAATCTGAGCTTTAAGCCCCGTTTGCTTCACCGTCAGGTCGTCTTTGGTGGTGAGATACTGCTCGGCGGTGATTTTGGCTTCGTGATAGTTTTCGTAGATGGTGAGCTTTTCTCTGGCGAGATTGTCGAGTTGGGATTTGAGCATTGAGAGCTGTAACTCCAAGTTTTCGCTCTTTTCTTTTGAACTGTTGCCGGCTTTTCTTGCCTCAACTTTTGTGATTTCAATCTGGCGTTTGAGGGCTTCGAAAAGGATTTCCTCAAGGTCGGATTTGCGCCAATGAACCTCTTCGCAGGGGCTTCCGTCGTGGTAGCGGCTGTAGCGGCAGGCGAAGACGGTGTCGTTCGCCTTTTCGAGCTTGCCGCCGCAGTGTCCGCAGTAGTACACTCTGTCCGACTGGTCGTGAGCCGAGCGGGAGGATTTGCGCCTTCTTGAGATGGCGTTCATCGCCGCATCGTACTCTTCACGGGTGACGATGGCGGGGTGTGCGTTCTCCCGGATGTACCACTCCTCCCTCGGAAGCCGCCGCTGGTTCTTGTCCCGGATAAACCGACTCTCGCGAGTGTGGTTGACCATCGCGCCGGTGTATTTGATGTTCCCAATCAGGTTGTGAATCATGGTGTGCGTCCACTGGGAAATGACGGATGAAGACTTTCGGATATTCTTTTGCTGAGCCGGAGTCGGCACGCCTTCCTCGTTCAGAGCCTTCGCGATGGCGGTGCAGGACTTCCCGGAAATGATGTCCAAGAAGATTCTTCTGACTGTCGGGGCAGTCTTCTCGTCGATAACGAGCCTGTGCCTGTCGTCGGGACTGACCTTGTAGCCGTAGGGAACACAGGAAATCAGCTCGCAATTTTTTTGCATCACGCCCATCGCCGACTTGACCTTTTTCGACAAATCCTTGCTGTAGTAGTCGTATACAAGATTTCTGAAAGCCACGTCCATGCCGATGGTTTTGCCTTTGAGCCGGTCGCTGTCGTATTGGTCATTGATGGAGATAAACCTGATGCCGAGGAAGGGGAAGATATGCTCGAGGTAGTCGCCGACTTCGAGATAGTCCCTTCCGAATCGAGAGAGGTCCTTGACGACGATGCAACCGATTTCGCCTTTTCTGGCGAGGTCAATCATCCGAGAAAAATCCGGTCGGTCAAAGTTTGTGCCGGAGAATCCGTCGTCGCAAAATTCAAGGCGAGGTAAGTCGCATAGTGTCGGAACCTCATCCAGATACCTGTTTATCAGCAACCGCTGTGAGACGATGCTGTTGCTGACGTCTTTAATCCTGCCCGAACGCTTGTCAACGTCCTCAAGAGACAGCCTGAGATAAATTGCAATCTGCTGTTTCATTATGCCGCAAGCTCCTTTCTGAGCCGTTCATTGGTTGCCATAAGAGCCGCAAGCTCGTCCATATAGCTGAGCCTGATTTCAAACGAGCCGTCCTCGTGGAGCCTGATGGATTCGACAAAGGCTTCGACCATCCCGGCGGAGATTTCCGTGGCATTATAGAACCGCTCCACCATGCACCGCCACTTCATCTCGCCGGTGAGCTGTTCCTCGGTCTCGGACTTTGCGGATTCAAGCTCCGACAGCTCAATCTCCAATGCCGAAATGTCCGAAAGAATTATCTCCCTGTGGTGGCAGTATTCGTCCTGCGAAAGAAAGCCGTCCTTTAAATCTATATAAAGGCTACTGAGGACAGATTTCTTTTTCTCAAGCTGACCCCTGAGCGTCTTCAGCTTCTGCCGGTTGTCGCTCTTTGCGAGCTTCGACTTTTTCAGAGCAAGAAGCCTGTGCAGGCTCTCGTCCATGTCAACAAACACATCCATCTGAGACTTGATGAAGGCGAAAACCGCCTCGTCCAAGGTCTCTTTTTTCATCTTTACGTCCGAGCAACCGGCTTTGCCATGCTCGGCATAGGTCGGGCATTTGAAGGTGAAGTAAGCCTTGGTTTTGTCCCGACTGATTGAACGCTGAAGCTTCATGACGTGTCCGCATTCGGCGCAGGTGAGCTTCCTGCCGTAGATATTTTCGGCTTTCGGAAGATTCGGATATTTGCCGGAGTTTGCTTTGCTTTTCTCCGAAGCCTGCCGGTTGATTTCCTGCACTTTCTCGAACAGCTCAACACTGACAAGCGGCTCATGGGTGTTCTCAACGATAATCCAGTCTTCTCTGTCCGTGGTGTGAAACGGAAGCCCCTCATAGAGGCACTGACTGCCTTTTCTCTGCGCCGTATGACCGAGATAGACGATGTCGCCGAGGATATCGGATATGACGTGCCTGTTCCAGAGAATCCTGTGCGCCACATTATCCCGATTGGTCTTGATGCCGTTGTCCTTCTTGTACTGACAAGGCGAGGGGATGCCGGCATCGTTCAGCTTTCGATTGATGCCGCCGTAGCTCATGCCGCTTGCCCGCCACTCGAAAATCTGCCTGATAACCGGCGAGGTTTCGGGGCAGGGGATGAGGTGATTTTTGTTGCAAGGGTCTTTTAAGTAGCCGTAGGGAGCGTAGTCGCCGATAAAGTCTCCCCGTTCCATTTTCGACCGAAGTGCCGAAGTGACCTTGCGGGAGATGTCCTTGGCATAGTAGTCGTTGACGATGTTAGAAAGAGACGCCGAGAGCTGAGCCTCGTTGGTGACGGTTGCCGTGTCGTAATTATCGTTGACGGAAATAAACCGAAGCCCGAAGAAAGGACATATCTTCTCAATAAAATGTGAAGTATCTATATAATTTCTGCCGAGACGTGAAAGATCCTTCACAATCACGCAGTCGATTTTCCCCGCCTGAACAGCCTCCATCATCTTTTGAAACTGCGGACGGTCGAAGTTCGTGCCGGTGTAACCGTTATCGAAAAGTATTGAGAAAATACAAAAAAGCCCCCCTATCCCCAATAGGAAGCTTTTTGATTCTATGGCGTTTACGCTTCTAATTGTTTTCCTAAGAACATCGCCGCCGTCTGGGCGAGAGTGAGCTGCCGCTCCGTCCCTTTCGTCTGGCTCTCGGAACCGAGGAAACAGACCGCCCCCGCCAGGTCTCCCGAAGCGATAATCGGCGAGACCGCAAGGGCGCTCTTTCCGACGCCCTCGACGGGCAGAATTGCCTTCCCCTCCGTGTCGCAAACCCAGCTTTTTCGCGTCTCGAGCAGCTCTTCGAGACCTTGCGAAATCCGCCGCTCGAGGTACTCTTTTTTCTGGACGCCCGCCGTCGCGACGACGTGGTCTCTGTCGAAGATGACCACCGGCGCCGAGCCAAGCTTGTGGATGACGTCGGCAGCCGCGGAGGCGCTCTCCTGCAGCCCGCCGACCGGCGAGTATTTCTTGAAGACGACCTCCCCGTCGCCACTCGTGTATATTTCAAGAGGATCCCCCTCGCGAATCCTCATAGTCCGACGAATTTCCTTCGGGATGACAACCCGGCCGAGGTCGTCAATCCTCCTGACAATTCCCGTCGCTTTCATGGAATCAGTCCTTTCGTTTTAGTTCTGGAAGCCACAGTGAGCCTCCCGATTGCCAGCTTAAGTGGCAATTCGGTGTTATTATTTGCCGAATCGGCGGGAATATGCGGGAGAAGTTGGAGGTTTCTCCGCTGTAATCGCCTTAGATGAGTATGAAAAAAGAGCGACTGTGTAGTCGCTCTCAGATATAAAATGTGTTAAGTTCGCATATCCCGATCTTCCTTCAACTTACTTTCTATCAATCCACTGAATAAACGCAGCCTTATCTGTACTGTTATAACCGGCTTTCCTGTAAAAATCCAATGTCTCCGCATTTTTTGCTCCAGTCAACAGCATTATCTTATAGCAGTTTTCACTCTTTGCGATTTCTTTCGCGTAATTTAAACATCCAGTAGCATATCCGCAATGGCGGTATTCCTTATGAGTAACTACATTCTCTATAAACGCATATGGGCGAACATCTCTGGTCAAATTGGGGATGATCACACACACGCAGGACGATACTATTTTTCCATCCACTTCACAAATAATCAAATGATGGTGCTTGTCATTGATAATTTCTGACCAGACTGTCCTGAGATGTTCCGTATCATCAGGAATACTTGTTTCATGAAGATACAAATATAACTGCAATATTTCATTTAATTCACATTCTTTTGCTTCACGAATCATTCCGCTATCCT
>JAJBTZ010000083.1 GCA_020860605.1 Ruminococcus sp.
CTTGGCTCCCCCTCTGGGGGAGCTGTCGCCGAAGGCGACTGAGAGGGCGCGAGCGGAGCGAGCGCTGCGACCACCGCAGGTGGTCGCTTCGGCGGAGACGACGAAGTCGTCGTAGCCGAAAAAGTAGGGTCTGGATACACAGTTGGCTTCGCCAACTGCCCCGCTCGCTAGTGCTTATTGATGGGATTCGGGCGGATGATATCCGCCCCCTACAGATCATTCACTATCCGAAAGAATTTCTTTCAGGAATTCATACGCCGTCTCGCCCATCTTGCCGTAGCCGGCATCATTCGGGTGGAGATAGTCGTTCCAGATGGAGACGTAATCATCTAAGAGTTTAGAGGTGTTGTCGGGATCCTGAAGGGCTGCGTCGAAGTCGATGTAGCCGTCGAACTTCGACTTGCTCGAGCGGATGTACTCGTTCAAGGCCACTCTCGTCTCATCGTGGAGCTCACTATAGTAGGAGCTGCCCTCGATTGGCGTGAGGGTTCCGGCATAGATGAGGATGTCGTTCTCGTGGCAGAGCTCTATGAGCTCTTCGTAGGCGTCGATAATGCTCTCGGAGAGGTCTTCGGATTCGTATCCTATATCATTGATACCAATCAGGAGGATGCAATATCTCTCGCCTGTGGTGTCAGCCAAAACGTCGATGACGTCGCGCTGGAAGCGGTCGACGAGGGCGTCGCCAAGGCCTCCGAAAACAGCGTTTCCGCCGATTCCCTTGTTGACGACTGCAACGTTTCCGACGCTATCGTCGGCAGCGAGAAGCTCCATGAGGGTGTCGGGATAACGGGCATATCCGTTCTGGGTCGAGCTTGCACCGTCGGTGATAGAGTCGCCGATGCAGACGACAGTCTTCGTGCCGGCAGAAGCCCAGGTCTCAACGCTCTCGATGTAGTAGGTCGAGGTCATGACGGTAGCGCCAGTGAGGGTTTCGTCTGAAACGTGGTCACCCTCGACAATCCATGTCGAGCAACGGGCTGCTGTGTGGCAGGTGATTGTTCCGCCAACGTAGTTGCCGAACTTGATGGTGATTGCGAGGCAATCGAGCGCATCGAAGCTGAAATCGACTTCATCCGAGACTATCTTCTCGCCACTCGAGATATCGACGCTCTCGGAACCGCCGTTGAATGTGATGACGGTGTCGGTCGAGGTGTCAATCGTAGATGAGGACGAATCCACGAGATGAGCGATGTGGACAGATTCGATATTGAGCGGAATGTCGCCGTACTCGTTCGAAAGAGTGATGCGGATCTTGTCACCGCCGATGGAAACTCTGACCTGCTGACGGCAGGTGTTTTCCTTGAGCGAAGGGCTCGTTGGCGTCTCATCGATGCTTGCAGTGAGCATAGCGGTTCCCCAGGTTGTGAACCAGCCGTCTGCCTCAACGATGTCGGCACCGACTTCGCTTCCGCAGCCGGTTGCTCCGACAAGAAGCATCGCAGCCAGGACAAGGCTCAGAAGCCTTTTTGTTAAAGATTTAAACATTTATAAAACTCCTTTACGAAATAAAGTCCTTGAGATAGTTATAAATCGTCGTTCCGACATATCTGTAGCCGGTGGCGTTGAAGTGGAGATAGTCGTTCCAAGTGGAAACATACTTCGAATCCATCTTCGACGAGTCAGACGAGGACGCGACCGCAGATGCGAGGTCGATGTAGCCGTCAAAGTCGGAGCTGGAAGACGTTATGTACTTGTTTACCGTCAGGCGGATCTGTTCGTGGAGCTCGGAATAGTAGGAGCTGCCGTTGAACGGGGTGATTGTACAGCCTATAACCTTGATTCCGGCCTCGTGGCACTCTTTGATGAGCTTTTCGTAGCCATCAATAATCTTCTGAGAGATATCCGTAGTAGCACCGCCGATGTCGTTGACACCCATATATACAATACAATACTCGACACCAGCGACGTTAACAATATCTCTTGTGACTCGTCCAAGGCCGGTTGAGTTGTCGGTGGTTCCTAAGAAATTGGTTGCTCCCACTCCCATATTGATTACCGAGTAATTATCAAGACTTGAGTCAGCCTGCAAAAGCTCCGCAAGCTTGTCGGTATATCTTGCAAACGAATTATTATCAATGCTTGCGCCGTCTGTGAGAGAATCTCCCAGGCAGACGATTGCACCGCCACTTGAATCGGCCATTACGTCCATTTCTGCGAGGAAATACCACATCTTAAATTCTGATACGGAAGACCAACTGTTATCCGAAACGTGACTTCCGGTCACAACCCAGTTGGTGCACCTTGAAGCACGGTGAAGCGTGATTGTAGACGGCATCGAGCTTATTTTCATGGAAACTGCTATGTCGTCAAGTGCATCGAACGAAAAGCTTATTGCATCAGTCGTGATTGTCTTTCCGGCAGGAACGGTTATCTTGGTACTGCCGTTATATGTAACAGTTGTACGGGTGGATGTATCAATCTTGTAGCTCGACGGGCTGTTCAGCATAGCAAGTTCCATGCTGTCAATGACCAAATCAGTCTTGCCATACTGATTGGAGATGACAAACCTCACTTCATCTCCTCCGAGAGAAGGCCTGATCTGCTGGCGGATTGTTACTGTCGAGCCGGAAGTCGCTTCGCTCGGGATTGTGTCACTGGACCATGCAGTCTGCATCGAGGTTCCCCAGGAAGCAACCCAGATTTCAGAGCTACTGGTGGTGGAAGCTGTGGAAGCAGTGGTGGCTGCGGTTGTGGCAGTGGTCGTCGCTGCTGTTGTTGCAGCGGTTGTGGCTGCTGTGGTAGTCGTAGCTGTGGTGGTTGCAGGCTTCTCGGTAACAAGATAGTTATTGCTGACGTAGCCCTCACCGCCCTCAAAGCTGATTCTATACCAGCCGGTCGATGCAAGTCCAGTGACGGTTACCTCTTCGCCTTCGTCCAGGTGCCCGATTCTGTCGTAATCAGTAGACGGTCCAGAGCGAACATTTACGGACGACTTGGCATACATCACAGCACTCATCTCTTCGACTGTATATGCTGAGGTGGTCTCTTCAGTTGTGGCTACAGTGACAGTTGTAGCCTCTGTAGTGACAGCAGTGGTGGCCTCCGTTGTGGTTGTTACTGCCTCTGTTGTGACCTCTGTCGTTGTGGTTACTTCCTCTGTGGTGGTAGCTTCGGTTACTGCTTCCGTTACTTCGGCATCGGTTGACGCAACCGTTACCTCTTCATTTGAGCTGTTACCACAGCCAGTGAAAACGGTCAGCGCCATCACGAGTGCAACTGCCAGCGACAGGACTTTTCTGAATTTCTTCATAATAAGCTCCTTTCAATCAGGATAAGAAATCCTTGAGATAATCATAAATGGTACTGCCAAGAAGGCCATAGCCAGTGGCGTTGAAGTGAAGGTAGTCGTTCCAGGTGGAAACATACTGAGAATCCATCTTCGAGGAATCGTCTTCAGAAGCAACTGCCGATGCTAGGTCCACATAGCCGTCAAATGCAGAGTCATCCGACATGATATATTCATTTACAGCAAGGCGAATCTCCTCGTGCAAATCTGAATAATAGCTGTTGCCGTTGAAAGGAGTTATTGTGCAGCCGATAACCTGAATTCCTGCTTCGTGGCACTGCTCGACAAGGGATTCATAACCGGCAATTATGTCAGCTGAAATATCTGTAGTTGCGCCACCGATGTCGTTGACACCCATGAGAACTATGCAGTACTTTACTCCAGAGATGTTCACGATATCACGGGTTACTCTTCCCAAACCAGTTGAATTATCATATGTTCCTAAGAATGGAGTTCCGCCAACGCCCATATTTATAATAGAGTAGCTGCTCAAATCATCATCAGCCTGCATGAGCTCCATGAGGGTATCGGTATAACGTGTGAATGAATTCTCGGTGATGCTTGCGCCGTCTGTGAGGGAGTCTCCCAGGCAGACGATTGCCGAACAGTCGGGGTCAGCCATCACGTCCATGACAGCCAGGAAGTACCACATTGCATAGGTCGATGCTTCCGACCAGTCGTTATCACTTACGTGAGAGCCGGCTATAATCCAGTTGGTACATCTTGAAGCACGGTGAAGCGTGATCGTTGACGGCATCTGGCTTATCTCCATCGAAACGGCAATGTCGTCAAGGGCTGAATAGCTGAATTCGACTGAGTCGGTGACAATGGTCTCGCCAGCAGGGATTGTTATAGTTGTGCTTCCCTCGTAGGTGATGGTGACTGATGTGTCGGTGTCGATTTCATAGCTTGATGGGTCAAGAAGCATGGCAATTTCCATGCTGTCGATGACGAGATCAGAACTCCCGTACTGGTTTGAAAGAGTGAATCTTAGCTCCTCACCAGATACTGAAGGCCTTATCTGCTGGCGGATGGTGACAGTCTCACCGCTTGTTGCCTCACTCGGGATCGTGTCCGAAGACCAGACGGTCTGCATGGACGTTCCCCAGGCTGCAAGCCAGGCTTCTGTCACGGTTTCTTCATCGGTTACTTCTGTCATATCTTCCTCTTCCTCCATTACATCGGCGTCGTTTTCGGTGCTTCCGCAGGCTGTCAACATGCTGAGCGCCATTGCCAGAGCCAAAGCAAGTGCCGTCAAACGACGTAATTTCTTTGTCATAATATAAATCGTTCCTTTCGAAAAAATATGCAATATTTATTGTAGCACAAAATGTGATAAATGTAAATAGCAAAACACCACACATTTCTGCGTGGTGCTTGCTCTTCAAATATCAGCCTCTGTGGGGGCTAAATCATGTTGTCGACCAGAAGCTGAGGAGGCTTTCGTAGGCTTCCTCGGCCATTCTTTGATAACCGGCATCTCCCGGATGGAGATAGTCGGAGGTGGAGCCGTTGTATTCATCAGCCATCTGGGCTGAATCCTCCTCGCTCGCGATGGCTCCTCCAAAATCGATCACTCCGTCGAAGCCGGAGTCCTCAGACATGATGAACTCGTTGACGGCGGTGCGAATCTTCTCGTGAAGCTCGGAATAGTAGAAGTTGCCCTTGACAGGGGTCAGCGTGCCAGCATAAACTTTCAGGCCGGCAGCGTGGCACTGGGAGATGATCTCCTTGTAGCACTCGATCATCTCGTCGGAAATGTCCGCCTGAGCGGTGCCGACGTCGTTGATACCTATTAACAGTATGACATAGCGGACTCCCGAAACCTCCAGAACGTCCCTCGTTAATCGATTGACTGCACTGTCGCTCGATTCACCGGTGAGCATGTTGCCACTGATTCCCATGTTGACGACGGAAATATTCTCGGTATCAGAATTTGAATTCAGCATCTCCGCCAGCTGGTCGCACCAGGACTGGTACTGGTTGTAGGTCGAGCAAGCGCCGTCGGTGATCGAATCTCCGAGGCAAACGATAGCCTTGGTTCCGGCCTCACTCCAGACGTCAAGTCTTGTAATATAATACCAGCTGCTCATGACTTTTACAGTTGAGAAGCTCTCGTCCGATACGCAGTTGCCCTCAGTGACCCAGCTTGAATAGTTCGAGAGCTTGTGGCAGGTGACGGTTCCGCCAGTGTAGTCCCCAAGACAGATAGAAACCGCGATTTCTTCGAGTGCCTCGATTTCGAAGCTGACCTCGTCGCAGGTGATGGTCTCGCCAGCCTCAAGGGTCACGCTTTCGGAGCCGTTGAAGGTGAGGACGGTGTCGGTTGAAGTGTCGATGGCATCGCTCCCGGAGGACTTGAGCTTCGCAATGTGGACGCTCTCAAAGACGACGGGAATCGAGCCGTACTCATTAGAAAGGGTTATCGTGATGGTGTCGCCAGAAATGCTCGGACGGATGACCTCACGGACGGTGTTGTTCTTAAGACCCGGGTTAGAGGGAAGGGTGTCGACATCCGAAGCTTCAGGTGCAGCAGCCCAGGCGGTTACCCAGCCGTCCTCATCCGGCAGGACGACCTCCGTCTCCCCACAGGCGGAAAAGGCAGTTATCATAACGGTGAAGCAGAGCGCCACCGACAAAAATCTCTTAAAAATAGACACGAAAAGTCCTCCCTCAGGAATTGTTATAGAAATTATAGCATTATTTTCGCAGGTTGTAAAGTGTCGCCCCACGAAAAAAGTTGAAATCGGCCGAGAAAAAACTTGAAAAATTTTTTTGAAATTTGGTATTGACAATTCGGATGGACGGTGCTATAATATAGAAGCTGTCCACGAGAAGCTTGCTTCGCAAGCATCTCGCGAAGAATATGCTTCGCATATTCTTCAATGCGTAGGCAAACTTTGAGCGAGTTCCCGTGAAAATCCTCTTGACAGCTTAACATAGATGCGGCAGTGCTGGAATAGGCAGACAGGCACGTTTGAGGTGCGTGTGTCATAGACGTGTGGGTTCAAGTCCCACTTGCCGCACCAATAGCTCGCAAGCGAGCTCCTGAAGAATCTTCGAACGTTGTTCGGGGATTCTTTTTCGTCTCCGTCTGAATCTTGACAAATTTTTGTCTTAGGGTATAATGTAATTATACTACGTGGAAGGATGGGGTTATTGTGACGGATTTACAGGCAGCGGAAGCGAAGAAATTTGCGGATTATTGGAAGGGGAAGGGGTATGAGAAGGGGGAATCCCAGAAGTTCTGGATTGACCTTCTTGAGCATGTCTACGGGGTTAAAAACATCTCCGAATTCATTAGCTTTGAGGACCAGGTGCACCTTGACCACACCAGCTTTATCGACGGCTACATTCCTTCCACAAAAGTACTTATCGAACAGAAGGGAATAGATAAAGACCTCAAAAAAGCAGGCAAGCAGTCGGATGGAACTTATCTGACCCCGTTCCAGCAGGCGAAGCGCTACATAGTCGAGCTCCCTGTTGACAGGCACCCAAGATGGGTCATCACCTGCAACTTCGCCGAGTTCTGGGTCTACGACATGAACAAGCCGAACGGCGAGCCGGAAATCATCAAGCTTGAAGACCTACCGAAAGAATACTATCGCCTTAATTTCCTTGTCGACACTGGCAGCGAGCATATCAAGCGTGAGATGGAGGTTTCCATCGCTGCTGGCGAGATTGTCGGGCTCCTTTATGATGCCTTCTCGAAGCAGTATGTCGACCCGACAAGCAAGTCTGCCATGCACAGTCTGAATGTGCTCTGTGTCAGGCTTGTATTCTGCCTCTATGCTGAAAACGCCGGTATCTTCGACCGTTACGGCATGTTCCACGACTACATGGCTGGATTCAAGACCAGCAAGATGCGTTCTGGACTCATTGAGCTTTTTAAAATCCTCGACACTCCTGAAGCTGAGCGCGACAAATATCTCGACCCTGAGCTTGCAGCCTTCCCCTATGTCAACGGCGGTCTCTTCTCGGACGAGAACATCGAGATTCCTAATTTCACCGACGAGATTCGTGACCTTCTTCTTGAGCAGGCCAGCTCTGGCTTCAACTGGCGGGAGATAAGCCCCACCATCTTCGGCGCCGTTTTCGAGAGCACCTTGAACCCCGAAACAAGGCGTTCTGGCGGGATGCACTACACCTCCATCGAAAATATTCATAAAGTCATCGACCCGTTGTTCCTTGACGACCTCAAGCAGGAATTTGCGGAAATCAGGGCGATTTCCGTCGAAAAGAAGCGTGTCGCTGCCCTGAAGGCGTTTCAGGCCAAGCTCGCTCATCTTAAATTCCTCGACCCCGCAGCAGGGTCTGGCAACTTTCTCACCGAGACCTATCTCTGCCTCCGCAGGCTTGAGAACGACGTTATCAGTGAGCTCACCCACGGCCAGATGTCGATGGGCGACGTTATCGACCCGATCAAAGTGACCATCAGCCAATTCTACGGCATAGAAATCAACGACTTCGCCGTGACGGTAGCTAAAACAGCTCTTTGGATAGCGGAGAGCCAGATGATGAAGGAAACCGAAGAAATAGTCCTCCAAACCCTCGACTTCCTCCCTCTTAAAACCAACGCCTACATAGTCGAAGCCAACGCCCTGCGACTCGACTGGGAAGACATAGTGCCCAAAAACGAGCTGAGCTACATCATGGGGAATCCACCGTTTGTGGGTGCAAGAATGATGTCGAAAGAACAGAAAAGCGACCTTTTCCAAGTCTTTGGCGAAAGCTGGAAAAATGCAGGCGATCTCGATTATGTATGTTGTTGGTATAAGAAAGCTTCTGACTTGATGAAGGGAACGTCTATACGAACGGCTTTAGTTTCAACAAATTCTGTTTCCCAAGGCGAGAGTGTTGCTAATCTTTGGAGGCCATTGATGGAATCGGGAGTACACATTGATTTTGCATATCGTACTTTCCGTTGGGACAGTGAAGCAAAAATCAAAGCTCATGTTCATTGTGTAATTATCGGATTTAGTGTTGCCCCAAATATAAAAGATCGTATTATTTTCACGGAAGGAAGGCCACAAATCGCTTCTAACATCAATGGCTACCTTGTTGATGCTGACAACGTATTTGTCGAAAGTCGAAAAAAAGCCAATATGCAATGTTCCTCAAATCGGAATCGGAAATCAACCAGTTGATGATGGCAACTACCTCTTCACTAAAGCTGAAATGGAAGAGTTCATCAAGAAAGAACCTGCATCCGAAAAATATTTTAAGCCTTTCTACGGAGCTGCTGAATTTATAAATCGCAAGCCGAGATATTGCTTATGGTTAGGAGAATGTTCTCCTTCTGAACTTCGCAAGATGCCAGAATGTATGAAGCTTGTTCAAGCGGTTAGAGATTTCAGACTGTCTAGTAAACGAAACGCTACTGTTAAACTTGCTGATAAGCCCACAAGATTTCAAACTGAAAATATGCCAAAAGGCAACTATATTGTTATTCCGCAAGTTTCATCTGAACGTCGCCGATATATTCCTATGGGCTATATGGACGCAAATGTAATTTGTAGTGATAAGGTTCGTATTATGCCTGAAGGAAGCCTATATCACTTTGGAGTTTTAGAGTCCAATGTTCACATGGCCTGGATGAGGGCTATTTGTTGCAGGTTGAAAAGTGATTATAGTTATACCATCAATGATGTCTACAACAACTTCCCCTGGCCCAATCCTACCGATGAGCAGAAGGCTAAGATTGAGAAGACGGCGAAGGGGATTTTGGAGGCTCGGGCTTTGTATCCGAATGATAGCTTGGCGGATTTGTATGATGAGGCGGTGATGCCGCCTGAGCTTCGGAAGGCTCATCAGTATAACGACCTCGCTGTTATGCAGGCTTATGGGTTCTCTTCTAAGGAGATGACTGAGTCGGGGTGTGTGGCGGAGTTGATGAGAATGTATCAGGAGATGATGGGGGAGTGACCTCCCCCAAAACTTTTTTTAATTTCCCTATTGCATTTTTCCGCGACTTGTGCTATAATCTCTCTGTTGTTCAGCAAATGGTGGGTATAGCGTAGTTGGTTAACGCGTCAGATTGTGGTTCTGAAGACCATCGGTTCGAGTCCGATTATCCACCCCAGAATCAAGTGGCCTCGGTTTGAGGCCACTTTTTTTATTTCTGAACTTTGCTTGCAAAGTTTCTGAACCTTTTTCGCAGCTCCGGCGACTATATAAGTGAAACCGGTTTTAATAAACTCAGAGGAGGTGAGGCGAATGGAGACAGCCCTTCAGGCCGAATTCGAGAGGCTTTTACTCGAGAATAAAAACGCCGTCGAGCGCTTCGTCAGGTTTAAAATCCCTTCGGAAGCGAGCCCTGAGGACGTTTTGCAGGAGGTCTACCTTGCTGCGTACTTGGGATTCGGGAGACTCGATAATCGCGACAACTTCAAGGCCTGGCTCATCGGAATTGCCCGGAACAAGTGCCGTGACCGCTATCGCCAGATGGCAAGGGAACTCGAGCTCGTCGACATCGAGACAGTTCCCGAAGAAAAGCTTTCGATCGGCATCCACGGAATCTCGCTCAAAAGTGACGTTTCGGAGGCTCTCGGGGAGCTCAGTGACCGCGACAGCGAAATCCTCAGGCTCTACTATTTAAGACAGCTCCCGCAGGCGGATATCGCGAAAATTCTCGGAATCCCCGTCGGCACCGTCAAAAGTCGCCTCCACTATGCAAAAAATCGCCTCCGGGAAAAGTTTCCCGAAAGGCAGCACGAAAAAGGAGAGGATACCATGAGTAACACTTTAAACATCATGCCGGAGTTCATCCCGAATTATAAAATCGAAAAGTCCCCACTCGAGCCGTTCCCGGTCAAGTGGGAAGAGATGATGGGCTGGTTCGTCATCCCAAGACTGGGTGAGCGTCTCAGCTGGGCGATGTACGATTTCCCCGAAAAGAAAAAGACCGAGGAGGTCCTGATGGAGGTCACCGGCAAGGCGACGGTTCACGGCCTCGAAGGCGTCGAGATCCACACGACTGAATTCGACCCGGTGGACCAGAACGCCACCGGCGACAACCCCGTTCACCGCACCTTCGTCGCTCAGCTCACCGACACTCACTCGAGAATCCTTGCGGAGAGCCATTTTGAGGACTGCACCCGCAAGCTCTACACCTTCCTCGACGGCGACGATTTCCTCGACAACTGGGGCTTCGGTGAGGACAACTGCGGTAACGAGGTCAACCTCGCCCCAAAGGGCATCATCCAGAGAAACGGCAGCGAGATCACCTGCCATGGCTCGAAAAACGTCCTCGACGTCGTCGGCCGCTACACCGTCACCATCGGCGGGAAAGCTTACGACACCGTCTGCGTTGTCGACATCGAGAACTATCAGGACGGCGTCGCCAGCGAGCAGTACCTTGACGAGAATGGCAAAACCATCCTCTGGCGCCGCTTCAACGCCGACACCTGGGCAGTAGGGAAGTACAAAAAGCCCTGGAGCGAGCGCTTGCCCGAGAACGAGACCATAACCGTTAATGGCAATAAGTTTGTGCATTGGTATGATTGTGTGACGAGTTATATTCTGTAAAAGAAAAGCAGTTCGCTGTAATGGCAGAAATGAGCGATCGGGTGTCGCTCATTTTTGCCTTTTGTCTTTTGCGAGCATTACTAGAGCTGCTATAAGCTTTACAGTGCCGATCGCAAAAAAATACATGCTTAAAAACCTTAAGGGCCTCATGACTTGGCCTCCTTTCCGCTTCAGCCCGTTTGACTACGGCTTTTTCCTTTCGAACAGCTCTGGCAAGGCCCGGGGCTCATAGGTCTGAGTATCAACCTCTTCGAAGGCCTCGTCGACTTCACCAGCGAGTTTCTGCTTGTAGCTCGTGTTCAGAACTACGTTTACCTTGTGAAGATCGTTCTTGATTCCCCTTCGCCTGACTCGACAGTCGTGGAGCATCTTGCACATCTTGTAGCCGTCACTCGCGCTGTAGTTGAAGAATTCGATGGCGTGCTCAATGTCGCAGAGCTCCGCCTCGGCCTTGGCCAGCTCTTTGTGGAGATATTCCCTGTAATCGCGAAGACTTTGATAGGAACCGGTGGTGCTGTCGATGTAATCTTCCAAGCGAAGCTCTGCTTCTGATTTCGAATAATCCTGATTTGCTCTGAACCTTTCTGGAGTTGACTTCTTCGGCTGGCTCACCTCTGTGGTGAGAACCATCCACTCATCCCGCTTCTTTTTTGGCACCTGGTTGTCAAGAAAGTTGCGGGCTTTTGTTATGTCAGAGAAAACCTTGGCCTGGTTAATGTCCTTCGTCACCGATATCCTGCGATAGTCGTCGAAGTAGATGTACCTGTCACGAGTGAGACTCGTCAGAACAAAGCATACCATAATATCACACTCCCTTGTTACATCCGTCCTGGCCAATCACTCCGCATTGGATGAGGACTTAGTGCGTTTGCCCGAATTTGTCATTTCGTCAAGCAAGGCTTTCAGCTTTTCTACAGCTTCTTCAACGGTATCGCAACCTTCGATAATGGTGAGGACATCTTCCAACATCTCTCTTAAATTTTTGTACTTGCTCATTTTTAAACTCCTTTCGTTTATTTTCAAGCCCATTGTACCACCGCAAAATATCCATGTCAATCAAAGTTAGTACTAAAAAAAGGACTGATATCGGCTAAAAGCCAGATATCAGTCCTGAAATTTGCCCTATTCGAAAGAGTAAAACCCGATAATCAGAGCCCCACCCGTGCTAAATTCAAGCATAGGTGGGGCTTTGTTATCTCTTGCACAACCTCCGTGGCTGTGATATAATATAACCACCAACCAAATGGAGGCGATACCTACGGCAAAGGAAGGGGAAACAAGGCGGGACTTTTCCCAAGGAAAAGTCTGGCGTAACATCGCGGCACAGGCGGTGCCGTTGACGATAGCTCAGCTGGTGCAGCTGCTTTATAACATCGTCGACCGAATTTACATCGGGCATCTGCCTGAGATCGGCAGCCTGGCTTTGACGGGAGTTGGGGTCACTTTCCCGATAACAACGCTGATTCTGGCGTTTGCAAACCTGTTCGGGACTGGCGGAGCGCCACTTTTTTCGATACAGCGTGGCGCTAAGAACGAGGAGAGAGCCCGGGAAATCATGGGCAACGTTTTCACCATGATTCTCGGAACCTCGGTGATAGTCGCGGTTTTCTGCTACGCCGTCAAAACTCCGATGCTCTACCTCTTCGGCGCGAGCGACGACACCATTATTTATGCGGAAAGCTACCTTGAAATCTACCTTTTCGGCGTCATCTTCTCGATGATAGTGACCGGCATGAACGGCTTCATCAGCGCTCTCGGATTTCCAAGGACCGCCATGTGGACGACAATCATCGGTGCTGTCCTGAATCTCATCCTCGACCCGATTCTGATATTCGGCTTCTCGATGGGAGTGCAGGGTGCAGCCCTGGCGACGGTGATAAGCCAATGCGTCTCCGCAATCTGGGTGATGCGCTTCTTAATCTCAAATAAGACGGGAATATCGCTCAAAATCCGCTATATGAAGCTTAAGGTCCACACTGTCAAAAACGTCCTGAGCTTGGGCGTCAGTGGTTTCATGCAGCAGGCGACAAACTGCCTCGTCCAAATCGTCTGCAACGTGACGCTGCAGAGCTACGGCGGAGACCTCTATGTCGGAATCATGACCATTATAAATAGTGTCCGGGAGATCGCCTCTCTCCCGATAACCGGCATAAGCAGCGGAGGGCAGCCGGTGCTCGGCTATAACTACGGTGCCGGGAAGAACGACCGGGTCAAGCAGGGGATACGCTTTATGGCTGTGACGGGAATCGTCTACACCGCCCTGATGTGGCTCGCAATCGAGCTGTTTCCGGCAGCGTTTATCCGAATCTTCTCGAACGACGTTGAGTCGATTGAACTCGGAGCAAGAGCCTTGCGAATTTATTTCATGGGCTTCGTGTTCATGAGCCTGCAATTCATGGGCCAGTCGACCTTTGTCGGGCTCGGAAAGCCGAAAAGAGCAGTCTTCTTCTCAATCTTAAGAAAGGTCGTCATCGTGGTTCCGCTGACTATTTTCCTGCCGATGTTTATGAACCTCGGTACCGACGGCGTCTTCCTTGCAGAACCGATTTCAAACGTTGTCGGCGGACTTGCCTGCTTCCTGACGATGTACTTCACGCTATATAGAAAACTCTGAACAGGATGGTGCTATCATGAAAAAATACTTGCGCGATTTCCTACTCGCAATCCTTGCTGGTTTCTCAATCGGTCTTGGCGGAACGGTGTTTCTGCGACTTAAGGACGCCTTCACAGGCGGAAACGTTGTCGGGGCGCTCCTCTTCGCAATCGGCCTCTTCATCATCTGCACACGAGGCTACAACCTCTTCACCGGCAAGGCCTGCTACATATTCGGCAACAAGCCGAAATACCTCCTGTTTCTCGTGGTCGTCTGGCTCGGAAATCTTTGCGGATGTATGCTGATGGCGGGCCTCGAGAGACTGACCGGCCTTTGTGGCGAAGATTCCGGCATCAACGTTACGGCACGAGAAATGGTCCTCTCGAAGATGGACTCTTCGCTTCTGTCGCTCTTTGTCTTGGGAATAATCTGCAACGTCTGCATCTTTGTGGCAGTAAACGGCTTCGCAAAGTGTCCCCACGAGCTCGGCAAATACCTCTCGCTGTTCCTGGGCGTCTCCGTCTTCATCCTTAGTGGCACCGAGCACAGCATCGCCGACATGTACTACTGGTGCGTTTCAGGAGTGATTTTCGAGGACTTCGGCCAGTCGATCCTTCGGCTGCTGGTCGTCTCCCTCGGAAACGTAGTCGGTGGAGTCTTCTTCCCGGTAGTGGAGAAGATTTGCCGTGGGCTTTCAGAAGAAAAGAAACAAGAAACAGAGCGACTCAAAGGTCGCTCTTTTCAGTATCAGGAAGCTGACTTCCCCAGACGGCAAGCTCCGCAAGAATCGGCGTCAGAGACCGAACAGCGTCGGTGACCTCATACTCAACCCTTATGGGAACCTCCATATACTCGGTCCTCTTGACCAGACCGTCGTCTTCGAGCTCTTTAAGGGACTTCGCAAGCATGGTGTTGGAGATACCGTTCATCTTCCTCTTGAGGTCGTTATACCTCGTCGCTCCGTCCTGCGACAGCGAGCAGATGATGGACATCTTCCATCTCCCGCCAATTGCACTCATCGTCTTCTGCAATGGACACCCAACCGTGCAAGGGCAAACATGTTCATAAGCCATATAAATTCCTCCTCAGGTGCTTTTATTCTTACTTAATCCAGAAAAACTGCGTAGTTGACATAATCCTCTCAGGTGTTATAATTACATTATAGCAGATATCTAAATAAGAGTAAAGTCTTTTTTAGGAGCAAATTTAAAAATCGGAGGATTTTTTATGAACAATCTTAATGTCGCAGTGCGATATTTCTCAAAATCAGGACACACGAAGAAGGTAGCGGAAGCAATAGCCGAAGCCGTCGGCTGCACTGCGGTGCCGATATCTGTGCCGGTTGACGCAAATGTAGATGTTCTGTTTCTTGGAGCATCCGTATATTGGGGAGGAATCAGCTCCGAAGTCAAGGAGTTCATAGATAAGCTTGATAAGGACAAAATCGGCAAGGTGGTCGTCTTCTCGACATCAGCACTCGCCGAGCGGGCATTTCCTCAGATCAAGCAGAGATTGCAAGACAAGGGCATACGAGTTGATGAAAAGAATTTCTACTGCCGTGGAGAATTTACAGCGCTTCACAAGGGTCATCCGAACGATGACGACTTAAAATCCGCAAAGAAATTCGCTGCAAAGATTGTTAAGGGAGAGTAATTATGGCTGAAAAAGAATTCAATCTGTCCGAATATATGGCTGGAGGCGTTGAAAACCTCGTCAAGGGTGCAATCAGGGCAACTCTTAAAGACCCTAAAGAGAGCATCTTCATGGCGAAGTTTGCACGCTCGAGCCGTGAGTCGACGAAAAGGCGTGCTGAGTTCGAGGCTCAGGGCGAGCATATCCCTCCGTTCCTCATCGCCAGCATCACCAGCAGCTGCAACCTCCACTGTGCTGGCTGCTATGCCCGGGAGAATCACGCCTGCAACGATGAAGTGGCATATGACCAGCTTACAGCGGATGAGTGGGGAAGAATCTTCGAGGAATCGCGCGACCTGGGCATCGGGTTTATACTTTTAGCAGGTGGCGAGCCGATGATGCGAAAGGATGTGCTCCAGAAGGCGGCGGAGTATCCTGAAATCCTGTTCCCGGTCTTCACAAACGGCACTATGATGAACGACAACTATATCAAGCTTTTCGACAGCGCAAGAAATCTTGTCCCGATTTTAAGCATTGAAGGCGACGAGCTCAAAACCGACGAGCGAAGAGGCAATGGCATCTATCAGCTTCTGATCAAGGCTATGGACAAGATAAAGTCGAACAACCTGATTTTCGGTGCATCAGTGACAGTCACAACTTCCAATATCAATGAGGTAGTTTCGGAAGAGTTTTTGACGGAGCTCTCGGAGCGAGGCTGTAAGGCGGTTATCTATGTGGAATTCGTCCCGGTGACCGATGACAGTACAGAGCTCGCTCCCGGAGATTCCGAAAGAGAGTTTCTCAGAGACAAGATGACCGAGCTTCGCGAAAAGTATCAGGAGATGATTTTCGTTTCCTTCCCAGGCGACGAAAAGGCGACAGGTGGCTGCCTGGCAGCAGGAAGAGGCTTCTTCCACATCAACTCCCACGGCGGAGCCGAGCCTTGCCCGTTCTCACCCTATTCTGACATAAGCGTCAAGGACACCTCTGTCAGGGAAGCTCTCCACTCGAAGCTGTTCACCGACCTGCAAAGCGGTGACGTCCTCGTCGAGGATCATGCCGGCGGGTGCGTCCTCTTCGAGAGAAGAGACAAGGTCGTCGAGCTTCTGAATTCGCAGGGCTGAAAATTAAAAATTAAGAGAGTAGCAGCGTTCCTCCTGAATATAATAGTACTACTATATTCAGGAGGTTTTTGCGATGCTGAGTTTTATTTTCGGAATGATGGTTGGAGGAGCGGTGGCGACGGCGGTGCTGCTCTTCTTTATGGGAGCAAATGGCATAAGAATCAAGCGTTGATGGCGCTCGAGCCGTAAAAATCCTAATTTTAGTTTGAGACAAAAAGCTATGTTTGTGCAAATCTCCAAACTGTGTGAAAACCTAAAATTGCACTGTTGACAACCGCAATATTCTCTGTTATAATAACACTATAAAACAGGATAAATTAGTTGGGCTGAGTTGAAAAAGCTCACACGATCGGCAGGGATTGCTGATTTTGGAACAACAGGAACATTATATTTCAACATTGTATTTCAAATAGCTTGTGGAAGGGCTGATAAAAACAATGCAGACAGACGTATTGACAACCACCCCGACGGTAGAAATTGACGGGGAGACTCATGTTGACGCTCGTGTCAACGCTCGTGTCAACGCTCGTGACAACGCTCGTGTCAACGAGAGTACATATGCCGAAGTGGAAGAGGCAGAGAGAAGTAAAACTGAATCATCGAAGATGCACGGCGAAGACGAACCCGATGGTAGGAAGCTTATCACTCGGGAAGAGGTTGAATCCTCTAAAAAAGTCTATCGCCTTATTAAGCGTGCAGAGGATTTTGTACTGTCGCTTTTAGCGCTCATCGTTCTCTGTATTCCGATGCTCATAGTGGCGCTGATTATCTGGATAACAAGTCCCGGTGCGAGCCCCCTGTTCAAGCAGGAGAGAGTCGGCAAGAACGGCAAGATATTCAAGCTCTGGAAGTTCCGCTCGATGATTCCGAACGCCGAGAGCAAGCTCGACGAGCTGATGGACCAGAACGAGATGGACGGCCCTGTCTTCAAAATCAAGAAGGACCCGAGAATCACTCCCGTCGGACACTTTATAAGAATGACAAGTATCGATGAGCTCCCGCAGCTCGTGGATATACTGAGAGGCGACATGAGTATCGTCGGCCCCCGTCCCGCATTGCCGAGAGAGGTCGAGCAGTATGGCGACTTCGAGCGCCAGCGCCTCCTCGTGAGACCCGGCCTGACCTGCTACTGGCAGGCCCACCACGCAAGAAACGAAGTCAGTTTCGAAGAGTGGATGGAGCTCGACGCCGAGTACGTCCGCAACTATAGCTTCACCGAAGACTGGAAACTAATCTTCAAAACCTTCTCAGTAGTTTTCAATAAGGAAGGGGAGTAAGGGCCCAGCCTCGCCTGTTTCTGTAACGATTCGGAAGATCAGAGCCGCAAAGCCCAGTATTGGGAGCGGAAATTATGGGAGGGCTTGCAATCTCAGTGGCTGACGAAAGAAGAAACGACAGCCATTGTCTCAGCGTTCAAGATGGCGTCAATGTACAGGACGTTCTTACTGAGATAATCCGTACGGGAGCATACAGAAGCGACTATGAAGAAATCACAGAAAAACTGTTGTATGAGCAGGTTTCGTATGATATAGCGATTACTGGTGTTCAAAAGATTGTGGATAGTGGGTTGTTTAACAAAGAGCAGTGAGACTATTTATACTTTACTTTTTCGCTCTCTTTTTCAAAAATAAGAGCGTAAAAGTAAAGTAGTCTGTAGAAATACAATGTTTACTGATTGAATAGCGATGAAAGCATCTCCATCGAGATGCTTTTTTTCATGCCAAAAATCTGAAAGGAGTATGTATGCCAGTCTCCCAATTTGAAATGAGAAGCCGGTTCAAGCGGCAGTATCTCACGTTTAACGGGAAGTCTTCAAAGGACTTCCTTTTGTATTTATCCGGACCGGGGATATATAACTCTCCGGCACCGGATGTTGAAGCAACGAGTATTCCCGGCTTGAACGGTGACCTGATTCAGAATAACGCTAAGTCTGGACATCGGCGGTTCAACAATGTGGATATAAAGTATGAAGCTTTCTTCTTTAACGGCTTACCTAAGAAGACGGGAGCTGTTGAGAGTTGGCTTCTGTCGCCGACCGGCTATTGTAAACTGCAGGATACCTACGACCCGGACTTCTTCAGAATGGGTATGTGTACCTCGGCGATTGAATTTGAAGTTACAAGGCAGAAATCTGCGGAGATGGAGCTAATCTTTAACTGCAAACCTCAGCGGTGGAGCGTCGAGGGACAGAAAGTCATAACGCTTGAATCTTCCGGCTGTGTCATCCGAAACCCGTTTGAATTCTATGCTCAACCCTTAATTACCGTCAACGGCTCATCTGAGGGAGTTCTCACTATAGGAGATTATTCCGTGGCTATCTATAGCTTTGATGACGGAGAAGTCATCCTCAACAGTGAAACCCAGAATGCATACCTTTTGGATGGTTCTTTCTGCAACAGTAACATCTATTCAGAGGAGTTTCCAGTTCTCGCTCCGGGAGAAAACACGATTGAGTGGAGTGGCGGAATAACTTCTGTAGAAATAACTCCGAGGTGGTGGACGCTATGATTCCATGTCTTTATGACATATCCGAAACCGAATTCAAGACCAATGGCATCGGCAAGCTTGCAGACTGTATCTCGTGTGTGGTTAACCGAAGATGAGCTGAACGCCGTTGAAGTAATAACAGGAGGCTCACTATCAAGCTCGACATCGCAGGCTTCTCCTTTTGAAGAGGCTTTGTATGCGGAAGAGGAGGACTAATATGCTCGGAATAAATGCAAGAGTGGAAGACTTGCGAGAACAGCTAATAAAAGACATCAACGACTCACATATGCCGGCGTGTATTTTGGATTATGTCATTACAGAAATTCTGAATGATGTCCGTGTTCAAAGAGTAAGCGAAATTCAGAAAGAACGTCAGCGTGAACGTGAAGAAAAGGGTTTAACGAAAGTGGAAAGGCACGGCGACACAGCTATAGAGACGGTTGTTATGCCGAAGACCAGTGAGCAGATGAGTGCTGAATGGAGAGGTGAAAAACAAGATGGTGACAATAACCCAGACAGTTGATCTGTCATTAACCGAAAGTCTTATTCCAACAATCATCCACGCAAAGCAGTATGACAATATGGGGAGAAAAGTCGTTTGTAGTGTTTACCAAGGTAGTACGTTCGTTATCCTCGATTCAGATACAATAATAAACATTTCCGGCACTCGCCCTGATGGGGAGATATTTCAATATAGCTCAGAAACAAATTCTGATGTCGTTTGTGTTGAGGATGGAAAAGCAAGCATATGGCTCACCAGCGTGATGACAGGTGTAGCAGGCAGAACGGCGATTGATGTAACCGTCATAGATGGCAACGGCTCTGCTCTCGGCAGTTTTGCATTTGTCCTGAAAGTCGAGAAAGCATCCCTTGGAAGTCCCGAACTGTCTACTGGCTCATACACAGGTCTTGTCTCTCAGCTTGCTTCCAATATTGTTGACTGCTATATCGATGACAACGGTTATCTTGTCATAGTTTCAGAAGACGGTCTTGGACTGAATTTCGAGATGGATGACGAGGGCAACGTGAGTATAAATTACGAAGGAGGAAGTAACGCATGAGCGAATATACAGGTGGGCGAATAGTTCCGAAACACTGTGGCACATGGGACAGCACCAAAACCTATGAAACTTTGTCGGTGGTCTTATATGCCGACACAGGTGACAGCTATATGTCCAGAAAAGCAGTGCCAAAAATGTATGGACATCACTGACACGGAATATTGGGCTTTCTGTGCAGACTACTCGGCACAACTTTCCATGATTGCTTCCGATGTAGACAGCCTTGAAGCCAACATGAAAACACTGCAAGCACAGGTGACGGAAAACGCCACAGCCTCAACTGATGAAAATGCTGATTATGCAGCAGAGGTAGTGGATGCTCGCATTCGGTACGGTGGGACAATAGAAGCAAGTTTAGGAGAAACTCTTCGGGAAATTGATGCAGATGTACAGAGCGGACTAATCAATAAGCTGGCATTCACGTCTGCAACCATTATGGCTGACAAAACAGACATTGATTCCGATGCAACCTATGTGGGATGGCTGAGCGAGGGACAGCACAATTTCGACTTTCATTGGTACAAGACAGGTGAATCAACAACAGGTTATTGCTATTGCTTTGTACGGCTGGCATTCGGCATGACCGTAGAGAATTTGCTTGCAGGAAAGTATACAGGCAAAAAGATAGTAATGGTAGTCCGAAATGACAGTGGAGTGGATTTGATAACCCAAGTCGCTATGCTTACCACACCATGAATTCCGAAGAAGATGTCCTGAAATATATGTATCTCGGCTTATTCAGTAATGCAATAGCAGATGAATGGCAGGTGGAGATTCTTGCCTATGGTGTAGTTCCAGATGGTGCGACTTCAATTTCAGAATCTACTGTCAAAGCAATCATCGCTGGTACAACGTACAATCTTGTCGAGTCAATATCTGAATTGTATGACTCTGTTGATGACCTCAACGACAAGGTTTCGGGATTGAACGACACCATCTCTGACTTGAATGCTGACCCAGGCAGTTGGTATGGGAAGAACGTGCTGTATATTGGTGACAGCTTAACAGCGGCGAAGAAATACCCGGATACAGTTGCAAAGATTCTTGGTACAAACACCTATTATCACTGTAAGGGCGGTATTGGCATTATTGCCGGGGTCGATGGCAGTTATGGATTGGACGGAGAATATGACAATGAAACAGACGCAGCCGGAGACCTTCGTCCTTTAGATGCAGATGATGTTGCAGACATGGATTTGATTGTGCTGTTTATTGGGTATAACAACAGAGGAACCGCTGATGGTGAAGTGGGAGATTGTTACGATGCGGATGCAGGTACCGGCAGAACCATAGCCGGTATGATGCAGTATGCGATTAACCGTATTTACGAGGAGTTGGAAGAAGCGGGTAATACCAAGTGCCATCTTCTTGTTGTCACTGTAGATTGCTCCGGCAGGTATCCATATATTGATGCTGACGGCTACACAGAGTATCCGTCCGGGACCGGTCGTACTATGGAAACATTGGCAAACATCCAGAAGGCTGTGGCTGAGTACAACTCTGTTCCGTGTGTTGACCTCTGGCATAATTCCGGGATTAACAAATTCACCTGGTCGGTGTTTGGCAACAATTCTTATGCGGATAACGAGGCATATAGCCCATATGAGCTTGATGCAGATGGAAATGCCGTCTCAGACACACGAATTAAGTACGTTAAGGGCACTTCGTATTATCAGTGGCGAGACGGTGAGGTAGTTCTGGAAGAGTATACCGGCTCTTCGCCTTATCCGTACAACGGGGATCAGTTACACAAAAACAGTGCAGGATATGAAAGAATCGGTGAGGCGATTCTTCAGTGGCTCATTATCTTTTTACTCTTAGCATATTTCGTCTACAAGGAGTATCCAGAATTCAAGAGGCGTATTACCGGCGGGACGAAGAAAGAGATTGAAGAGGAGAGCCGTGAAAGAGGAGTGGAGCTGAGGCTGACGAAAGTGGAGGAGAGGCTTGCAGACGTTGAGGGCAAGCTCGAGAAGGACTATATAAGCCTTGAAGAGCTGCTCCGGGAAGAGCAGGAGGACCAGCGCATCATGCAGGCATCTTTGGAGGAACGTGAAATAACCATGCGAGCACTCCTTGCCATCATAGACGGCTTGCACCAGATCGGTGCGAACGGTCCGACTACTGCGGCTCATGAGGAACTGACCGCCTATCTCTCGAAGCAGGCACACAAGGTCAATTGAGGTGAGTATCATGTGGAGCGAAAAGCAATTCAGACGTGAGATGAAGCGGGTAAAGAGGGCAAAGAAGCAGTGCGACAGGAAGAAAGAGCTTTACGACAAGCGTCTTGAAGTGAAGCTGGTCAAACGGTCGATGAGAAGCTTTAAGCTCCCCACGACAACGAAAATAATCGTGGCATATATCTTTCTGAATTGCACGGTTGTGGAGATTTACTCGATGGTGGTCATGTGGAAGCTACAGAATCTTGATGCACTCTATGCCCTCATTACTGCCGTGGTTGCAGAATCAGTCTCGTTTGCAGTTTACGCTGCAAAGAGCTACAACGAGACCAAGCAGGAAGAAATCATAAAGTTGGAACGGGACAAAATGGATGTCGCTAAGAGAGAAGTGGCAGGAGATAATTTGGAGGAGGCAATGGGATGAGCTATTTGAGAAGTAAGGTAGTAGCCCAAGCGCAGGCGTGGCTTGGGTATAACGAGAACGATGAGACGTTCAAAGAAATAATCGATGTGTACAACAGTCATAAGCCTTTGGCAAGAGGCTATACCATGAAATATACCGATGAGTGGTGCGCTACTTTTGTATCTGCAGTGTCAATCAGGTGTGGGTACACTGACATTATGCCGACCGAATGCGGCTGTGAGAAGATGATTGACTTGTATCAGGCACTCGGATGTTGGGAAGAGGATGATTCCTATGTGCCGGATACCGGAGATGTCATCTTCTATGACTGGCAGGACAGCGGTTCTGGTGACAATACAGGTCATGCCGACCATGTGGGTATCGTCGAGAGTGTCTCTGGTTCGACTATTACAGTCATAGAGGGCAATTACTCAAGCTCTGTGAAGAGACGAACCCTGCAGGTAAACAGCAAATATATCCGTGGTTTTGGTCTTCCAAAGTACACGGACAGCATCACTACAACAACCACAACAGCAACTACTGCAACCACATCTACGGCGACTGTCAAAAAAGCGACTGATTCTGCAAAGAGCTATCTGAAATCTCTTGCTGGGACTTATGTCACGACAGACAAACTGAATATGCGTAATGGTGCAGGGACAAGCAAAAAGATAATGGTGACAATCCCAAAAGGCACAACAGTCAAGAACTATGGCTACTATACCAACTATAACGGAACCAAGTGGTTGTCGGTGCAGGTGACTCTTGAAGCGGTGAAGTACACCGGCTTCTGCTCGGAGAGGTATTTGAAGAAGCAGTAGTGTGGAGCTTATGCTATCAAAAACTTTCGCCTAACCCTTGATTTACCCTCGCATTTATGGTAAGCTATAAGTAGTAAAATAGCGTCGTAATCACGAGGAGGGATAGCTAAATGGACAAAAAGAAATTGCCGATTGGTATAGAGGATTTTGCGGAGATAATTTCTCAGGACTTTTATTATGTCGATAAGACTGGCATGATAAAAGAGCTGCTAAGCAATTGGGGGAAAGTTAATCTCTTCACCCGTCCTCGTCGTTTTGGTAAAAGCATGAATATGAGTATGCTTAAGTGCTTCTTTGAGATTGGTACAGACAAGAGTTTGTTTGACGGCTTGGCTATCTCAAAGGAAACCGAGTTGTGCGAAAAATATATGGGGCAGTATCCCGTGATTTCTATTACGTTGAAATCTACTGAAGCTGACAACTTCGAAACGAGTCGTAACCTTATTGCTTCTGAGATCCGTGACGAGGCTGAAAGAATGAGCTTTTTAGCTGATAGTGACAGGCTGTCCGCGAGCGAAAAAGAGTCCTATGCTCGTCTTCTGCAAGCAGATTCGAATGATGAGGTTTTATACAGGAGCCTTAAAACATTATCTGGATTACTCCAGAAGCATTACAACAAAAAGGTTATCATTCTGATTGACGAGTATGATGTTCCACTAGCAAAAGCAAGCAATCATGGATTTTACAAGAAGATGGTTCTTCTCATTCGCAATCTATTTGAGCAAGTCCTCAAGACTAATTCTAGTCTCGAATTTGCTGTCTTGACTGGCTGTCTTCGTGTGTCAAGAGAAAGCATTTTCACAGGCTTGAATAATACCAAGGTGTACTCTTTGCTTGAAGCAGAATGTGATGAACAGTTCGGCTTTACAGATGAAGAAGTCAAAGAAATGTTGGCTTACTATGACCTTTCCGAGTATTATAGTACGACAAGGGAATGGTATGATGGCTACATGATTGGGCAAGCGAATGTATATAATCCTTGGGACGTCATAAATTGGTGCAATCAGCTGTTGAACAACTTAGATAGAATTCCAAAATGCTATTGGGCTAATTCGAGCAGTAACGAAGAACTGAAAAGATTTATTGAGCGAATGGGTGATGGAGTAACCAAAACTCAGATAGAGCGTCTGATCTCCGGCGACACTGTTCAGAAAAAGATTGAAGAGCAACTCACATATGACACAATGTACGACAGCATTGAAAATATGTGGAGCCTCTTGTATGCTACTGGCTACCTCACTCAGAGCGAAACGCCGATGGGAAATGTCGTTCGTCTCGCTATCCCTAATACTGAGGTCAGGACTATCTTCAGGGATTCGGTTTTGAATCTCTTTGAGAAAGAAGTCGCTCAGGACGGTGCAATGGTCACTGACTTCTGCGATGCCTTGAAAACCGGCAACGCTGAGGAAGTTGAGAGGTTGTTCAACGACTTCATGGAGAAGACTATTAGTATCAGAGACACTGCAGTCAAAAAGTCGTTCAAGGAGAGCTTCTATCACGGTCTGCTTATTGGAATCCTCAGCTATAAAGATGGCTGGAGCGTTGACTCCAACGGTGAGTCCGGCAATGGCTACTACGACATCGCTGCTGAAATTGAGAGGGAAGAAATCGGCATAATCATCGAGGTGAAGTATGCCGAGAACGCTCAGTTTGAAAGCGAATGTCAGAACGCAATCAAGCAGATAAACGACAACGACTACACTGCGGAACTCAAGTCCGACGGCATGAGAACGCTTTGGAAGTATGCGATTGCTTGCTACAAAAAAGAGTGCAAGGTTGTAGTTGAACGTGAGGATTACGAGCCGAAGTGAAGAATTGACAAATAAATAACGTGAGAGCCTTGGCGGTTTACGATTAGTCGTGAACTGACAAGGCTTTTTATGTACACAAAGTAACAGCAAAACATCAGATAGCCTCTGCAGGAGAAATCCCGCAGGGGCACAATTTTATGGAGGTAAAAAATGAGCATTAACGATTATCCCGCAAAGCTAACAGAGGGCTACTACTATGTCAGAACGGCATGGGAGGACGAATCCACCCAGATAGGACAGTACCGCACTCTTAAGAGTGCCGTAGCAAAGGCAGACGAAAATCCTGGCTGTCATATCTTCACCAGTGATGGCATCGCAATCTACCCAGAAGATGAAAAGCCGGAAGAAAGCACACAAGGTGAAGAGATTGTTGCAGAGTCTACGGCAGGAGAAATCACCGAAGTATCTTCTGAAAGCGGGTATCCCAATAACGGCAACACAGACACGATTCTCTATGCCAGAGCAAACACGCTCTTCAACGTAAGGACTGGAAACTCCCTTGATGCAGAGAGGCTTACAACCATCAAGAAAGGAACCATAGTCGAGGTTTTGGAACGGTGCGATGGCTGGTACAGGATTAAGTGTGATGAGATTGAATGTGGCTACGCTTACGTAAGCAATACAACCGGCACCTACTTCAACACCGGCACAAGTCTATACACCGTTCAGCCTACTGATAGCCTTTGGAAGATTTCTGAGAAGACCCTTGGCAACGGCGCGAGGTATATGGAAATCCGCAATCTCAATAACCTTAACAGCAACTATATCCGAGTAGGAATGCAACTTCTCATTCCGTGAGAAAAGGAGACATCATGACAAGAAATACTGAAGACCGTACACCCGTGACAAAAGAAGAAGCAAGAGAGCTTTTGAAAAAGCTTGAAGAAATGAAGAACGTAGATATTCGAACAGTGGACAAGTCAACCCTTGTAGACATCAACACAGTCGAGATTAATACCTCGCTTCCGCCAGTGGAAAGAATCGTAGACTATATCCGCCAGATCAAGAACCCATATTGCTATCTTGACTATGGCATGGTGGTTAAAGTAAGCTTTGCTGGAAAGCGTTTTATGGAGGAAGCTCTCCGCCACTACATCCGAACTATTTGTAGCTGATGAAATTACAACATTAGAGAGAGGAGGCAGATAGATGATTACGGAGTATAGTCCAAGAAGAAAAACAAATCAGGCAATATATCGAACCGCCATTTATCTGCGCCTTTCTCGTGATGATGGCGATAAGAACGAGAGCGATTCTATCTCGAATCAAAGAAAACTCATAGCTGATTACATCGAGAACAAGCCAGAGTTTTGCTTGGTAGATGAATATGTTGACGATGGTTGGAGCGGCTCCAATTTTGAAAGACCCGCGTGGAAGCAACTCTATGAAGATTTAGAATGTGGTGCTGTCAACTGTATCGTTGTGAAAGACTTATCTCGTTTCGGTAGAAACTATATCGAAGTCGGAAGATACCTTCAGATGATTTTCCCCGTTCTCGGAGTTCGCCTTGTCGCCATCAATGACAACTTTGATACTCTTAATGAGTGGCAGAATGGTGACGCCCTTACCGTTCCGATGAAAAATCTCATCAACGACAACCTTACATAAAGAACGATGTTCTCCGGCAAGGTTGCCGTTGATGTTTTCTTACACTTCTACAAATCCGACAAAGTTGTAATAAATTTTAATTTCACGTTCGTCCTGACCGTTCACCATCTTGCGCTCGCCGACCTCAATCCGGTTGATGAGCCGCAGCAGCGTGGGACGGTCAAGTTCTTCCAGATGGGAGTAATCCTGAATCATGCCAATCCACTCGTCAGCTTCGCTCTCGACCTGTTCCATTGCCTCTATTCTGGCGGTGAGTTCTGCCTTCTGCTCTAATTTTTCCAGACGTTCGTCCTCGTACCGATGCAGAAGTTGCACACAGAGGACTTCGGGGATTTCACCTTTCACTTTGTCTTCATAGGCACTCATAACCAACCGCTCCAACTCGGACAATCGCTTTTCCGTGGCTACCAGTGTTCCTTGCAGGGAACGGAGTTGTTCTGCTTCGGCAGAGTGCTTCTGCCGACGAATCTTCTCTTTCAGGTCTTCAGGATTGTTCTGCGCCCACATTGCCTTCAATCGTATGTCAAGAAGAACAATATTGGTGATGACCCTTTGATTGAGAACATGAGCCGAACACGCCGTTTTTCCTCCAAAACCATATCGGTTGCAGATATAACTGTGATACGGTGATTCAGAACCGTCTTTGTGCTTGCGGGATTCGTGGCAATGCTTCATGGGACTGCCACAGTCTAAACAATAGAGAAGTCCGGCAAAGAGAGCAGTGGTTCCGTCCTTTTTTGTGCGGTTGCGCATATTCTGCTCATCCATCCGACGTACTTGCTCCCAGACCTCCTGCGAGATAAGCGGCTCATGCGTATTCTCCACTTTAATCCACTCGTCGGTAGGCTTTGGAACCAGTTTGTGAACCTTATATGACACATTGCCCGTCTTGTTCTGCACTGTATGACCCAGATAAACCTCATTTTGCAGAATGGACTTGATAGTCTGACCCTGCCAGTAACCTCCATCGCTTCGTGGATTCTGCTTGCTCAAAGCCATGTAATAGTAATCACGAGGCGTAGGCACACCATCTTCGTTGAGTATAGTGGCAATCTTCCGATAGCTATATCCTTGACACCGCAGGTCAAAAATACGCTTCACAACAGGAGCTGTCACCGGGTCGGGAATCAGGACGTGCTTATCTTCCGGACTTTTCTGGTAGCCGAGTGGTGCATAAGCACCCACATACTTGCCGGACAGAAAAGTGGATTTTTTAACTGCCTTGATTTTATTACTGGTGTCTCTTGCGTAGAGATCGTTCATGACATTTTTCAGAATCATGACCATCTCGTTGTTTTTGTGCAGGGTATCTACGCCGTCATTGAGAGCAATAAACCGGCATCCCAGAGAGGGAAAGATGTAATCGGTGTACTTACCACACTCGATATAATCTCGTCCCCAACGGCTAAGGTCTTTGCACAGCACCAGATTGACTTTTCCGGCGGTGACATCACCAATAAGTCGATTCAGCCCCGGACGGTCGAATGTGGTGCCTGACACTCCGTCATCAACATAGTAATCAATCAGGTTCCAACCCTGTTCACGGACATATCTATTAAGCAGTTCCTTCTGGTTCTCAATGGATACCGACTCGCCGGTTCTTTCGTCATCCCGACTGAGTCTGGCGTAAATCCCTACGTTATAAATTGCATTATCCTGCATCTCTGTATTTTAACCTCCTTAGAATGCAGCATAATGACAACAGATTTTACCTGCTACCATTATACCGCATCTGTCATCAGATTTCTATAGCTAAACGAAAAATTATGCCGCTGTTCGGTTGATTTTTTCCATTGTCAGAGCATCCAGAACGTCTCCCATAAAGGTGGGATCATTTATGTAGATGCTCTTGACCCTATAAAGCACGCCGTCAATCACAACTTCAATGCTGTCATTGAGCATGATATATTCCTGTCCTTCATACCGAAAACGAGGAACCTGTTCGTTTTCGAGCCATTCTACTTTTGTGTTTCCTGCCATAAGCTAATCTCCTTTCATTTCGGCTTACCTATATAGCTGTGTTTACGGTTAAAAGCCATGTACGTACGTACATGTTGTACACACATACATCACTCCACCCATTCAACCGGTACGTATGTACGTTGCGAATTGGCGAAAAACTCTCTTATATTGATTTTTATTTCCGATCGATCGTATGTCTATTCTACGGCAAAAAAATGCCGCC
>JAJBTZ010000048.1 GCA_020860605.1 Ruminococcus sp.
TCCCTCTGGGAGAGCTGTCGCCGAAGGCGACTGAGAGGGCGCGAGCCCCGAAGGGCGACTAATTACGAATTGAACTGGAGGTTTCCATGTTTTCCTGGCTCACATCAACCCACATTGGCAAGCTGATTGCCACGTTTCTTATATCCATGCTCCCGATTGTCGAGCTGAGGGGAGGGATCCCCTATGGCGTCGGGTTCGGGCTGAAGCCTTATGAGGCTTTTATCGCTGCGGTTCTGGGGAATATGCTCCCCGTGCCGTTTATCCTGCTGCTTCTGGAAAAAGTTCTTGAGTGGATGAAGAAGCAGCCGAACTTCTTAGGCAAGGCAGCGAATTGGCTCGAGAAAAAGGCCTATAGCAAGCAGGGCACCATCGAGATGTTCAAAGCCTTCGGCCTCTTCGTTCTGGTAGCAGTCCCCCTCCCCGGCACTGGCGCCTGGACCGGCTCGCTCGTCGCCGTAGTCCTGGGCATCGACAAGAAAAAAGCCTTCCCCATCATCTTTGCAGGAGTCATCACGGCAGGCGTGATTATGCTGCTCGTGTCGTATGGAGTGAAGGCGATTTTCTGAACACAAACAACTCAGCCCCACCGAATCCCGGCAGGGCTGAATTTTTATGCTTTTTTCTTTTCCGTCAGGATATTTCCGCTAACTTTGCTTCCCTCTCACGGAGGGTGAGGGCTTTTAAGCCTGCCCGGGCGTCGCTCTGCACGTCTTCAATCGGCACGATTTCTTCCCGAAGGCCATCGAGGACGGTTTCACTGTCTGGCTGAACTATGGCGAAGTCGAAGCCTCCGCTGTAGATGATGGTGCTGTCTTTGTACTCGTAAAACGGCGACTGCTTATAGGTCGAGTAGACTGTCGGCTCGTAGGTTGTAAGGTCAATCACCATCCAACCGACGCTTTCGCCGCTGTCGTAAGAAAACTCTACGCAGGTATAGGTCTCGTTTCCCGAGACATCGGTGAGATGATAGGCGTCTGTCGGGGTGACTTCCAAGCCGTTGTTTCCAATAAGCACCGCCTGAGCATAGGCAGAGTCGACCGCAAGCAAATCTTCATCTGGAATGTCTGCGGAATACGCTACCATATTTGAACCTATCAGAACCGCCACAATTAAAGCAACCAAAAGTAGAACCACGGTCACAAGTACAGCAATAAATTTTTTCATGCAAACTCCTCCAATCTTATTCTATTGCTTCATACAGCCAATACTGCCCGTCAATCAGTACAACAATATCATCCCCATATTGGTACACCTTCGCTCCAATAATATCATCGTTGGCTTGGAAATCATTTGTCGGCTCTTGCGAAGTGTCAACCTGACTTTGGATTTCTCCCAAAAAAACAAATTCGTCTTCTTTACCGGTGAGGTCAGGCTGATTTCCGGCGCATTGGTAAAGCATACCGTTGACACAGACCATGGGCACTAAATCTCCTGATTCAGCCATGCTGTTATCAACTGATTCAACCGTATCGTCCTCATACTCTGTCCCTATCGGGAAGCTGCTCTCATCGACACTGAGCCCACTGTCTCCCCAATTCGCCCACACCGTCACCGCTACCACAAGGCACAACACCGCTACCAGCGCCAGGTATCTCGTGAAATTCTGCCTCTTTTTCGGCTTATATTCGAGCGTTTCGGTCAGATATTTCTCATCCAGCTCGCCCATGGCTTCGGAAAAAAGCTTACTCGTGACCATCACAGCACTCCCCTTTCTTTCAGGTACTCCCGAAGGCTCTTGCGGAGCCTCACCAGCCTCACCGAGACGTTTTTCTCGGACAGTCCGACCGCCTCGGCGATTTTCGGGTAGCTCTCGGAGAGCCAATATCGCCTCATGAAAATCGCTCGGTTTTCGCTTGATAACGTATCGAGAAAGCTCCCGATAATTTCCGCCAGCTCTTTCGCCTCGAGCTCTCCTTCAACACTGCCACCGCTCGATAGGCAGGCCTCGATCTCCTCCATGGCAACCGTGTAGGAGCTCCTCCGCTTGGCAGCCTCCTTCTTGTGGTAGGCATTAATCGAGATATTTCGGACGATTTTTATGACAAATGAGAGCAGCGGCTCCGGCCTTGCAGGCGGAATGGCGTTCCAGACGCCTAAATAGGCGTCGTTGACACACTCCTCAGCGTCCTCCCTGCTCCCTAAAATATTGTTCGAGAATCCCCTGCAAATCTCGCCATATTTCAGGTCGAGCTCCCGGATTGCCCCCTCCGACCGCTCAAAAAACAACCCAATAATCGCGCTGTCTTCCATGTTTTCTCCTCCTTTTTTCGGGCTTCAACTGTATACTACGGTTTTGCGGGAGAAAACTACAAACAATTTGTCGGCTACGATGGCTAACGCCATCTCCGCCGAAGCGCCTCCTTCGGAGGCGCACCACTCAGTCAGCTTCGCTGACAGCTCTCCTAAACGTAGGAGAGCCTAATTTCCGCACTACTAGCCTCTCCTAAGCTTAGGAGAGGGGGACCATGCGAAGTGTGGTGGAGGGGTGCGCGACCGAAGGGAGCGCCGACTTTCGCCGAAGGCGAAAGTCTATTGTCTCAGCCGACATCTCCCCAATAAAACCAAACATCCGCCTTCCCTGCTTGCCTGGTTCCCTCATAAATCTCAGTATCTAGCCCACCGATGCGGAAGCCGGTTGCGAGATAGAGACGGCAGGCGACGAGGTTGTTGTCCTGGCCGACGGTGCAGAGGCCTTTGAAGCCGTGGGTTCGGGAGTACTCCTGGCAGGCCTTGATGAGGAGCTTGCCGACTCCCTTGCCACGGGAGCTGCGGGAGACCTTCAGGTCCTCTAAGTACAGCCTGCCGGTGAAATGGGGCTCTAAGATTGCGACGCCGATGCATTCACCATCTTCATAGGCGCCGAGAAGGACGTCGCCGAGCATGTTCTCGAAGATGTAGTTCTCGTCCGGGAAGACCATTTCGGTGATTTCCGACTCTGGGAGAAGCTCCTCCCGATAATTCCATTCTCCGTCACGTCTCTCGACAATAAGGCGACCAATCAACTTGAAAGGGTCGTTTTTGAGGTTGACGTCAGCGCTGTTTTCAGCTGTAATTTCACGAATTTCTATCATATGAATTCCTCCAAAAAATTCGGGCGGATGATATCCGCCCCTACAGGATGCCAGATTCAATCTTGACCTCCAGGATTTTCAGCACACTCTCAGCGATCCTCTCTTCCGAGATTTCGCCGTTCTCAACGGCTTCGATGATGCCGTTTGCAGCCTCCTCGAGGTTTTCAGGCATGAGGATGATGTCGACTCCCGCCTGAATGGCGAGGACGGCTGCTTCTGCTGACGAATAGCGGTCGGTGATCGCCTCCATCTGCATCGAGTCGGTGATGATGAGGCCGTCGAAGCCCAAATCGTCCCTGAGAATACTTATCATCGTCTCAGAGAGTGACGCCGGCGTGTCGTCGCCGGTGACCTGGGGAACGGAGATGTGGCCTACCATCACGAGGTCGGCGCCAGCCTCGATGCCACTCTCGAACGGCACGAATTCCGTCTCGCAGAGCTCTTCAAGAGACTTGTCGAGCTCGGTGTAGCCGAGGTGGCTATCGGTTGAGGTGTCGCCGTGGCCAGGAAAATGCTTCAAAGTACACAAAATCCCACTATCTTCGAAGCCCTCAACGGCTGCAGCGACCATCTCGGCAGCGATATCAGCGTCGCTCGAGAAGGCCCGATTGCCGATGACGGTGTTACTGGGGTTCGAGTCGACATCTGCGACAGGAGCGAAGTCGAGGTTGAAACCGAGCTCCTGAATCTCGGTGCCGATCGTGAGGCCAACGTTGTAGGCCTCATCCGTGTCGCCGGTGTTGCCGATTGTCTTCATGCTGGGGAACGACGTCGTCCCCATCTCCGAATTGTTCCCGATTCTCGAGACGCTTCCGCCCTCCTCGTCAACGGCGATGAAGAGCCCGAGAGCGCTGTAGGACTGCATGTCCGAAATCATCTCTATCGTCTGCTCGCGGTCGACGATATTCTCCGCAAACATCGCAATTCCGCCGACGGGGTAGGCCTTGAGTCCCTCCTCAAAGTCGCTCCCGGCCTCGGTCAGCTTCTCCGAAGAGCCTGTGATCTGCTCAGGACGAACAATAAACAGCTGGTAGACCTGCTCGCGAAGGGTCATTCCAGAAAGGATTTCGAGCGCCTTTTCTTCAGTCGTGAGCTCGACTGGCTCACTGGCTTCTGTAGAAGCCTCAGTGGTGGCCTCTGTAGTGGCAGTGGTCGCTGTGGTTGTGGATTCAGTAGTGGCTGCGGTGGTCGTGGAGACCGAAGTGTCGTCAATACTCGTCGGCATGAGGCCTCGGGCGACGTAGGCAAGCAGCAAAACTGCCGCAAGAGTCAGAACTATTGCGGCAATGTTTCCTATATAATTTTTGCGTTTATGCTTCATTTTCTCGTCGCGTGAATCTCGCAGTTCACCTTGTCGCCTGAGAGGTCAAGAAGGGTGAACGTTTCATTGGTGATGCCCGTTAAAACAATCTTCCTGCCGTCATCAGTTGTGCAGATAATCTCGCCGTTGCCGGTGGTGATAGAGCCGTAGACGCTCTTTCCGCCAGCTCTTCCGTCGAGCGACCAGTCGCCATCGCCGAGGACAACGACGCTGTCCATGCCAATATGGCTCCGAACGCTGTTCTTCTCAGCCTCAGGAACGATTCCCTCCTCCGGCTCAGGGTCGTTTCTGCCGTAGATATACCCAAGCGAGACGGACAGAAGGCAGAGCGTCATCGAGGACAGCACCTCCGAGAGCGAGCCCTCAACAATATAATAAATGCAAGTAATCAGCGCTGCCAGAGCCAGTATTCCAAACACAATCCTCGCAGCGATTCTTATTCCCTTTTTAGACATACATATTTCTCCTTTGATTTTATTTGGGAGAGATTTCCCTATGGTTATTTTACTATACTTTGTGGGGGTTGTCAAGGGAAACATGTCGGCGCTTCGCGCCGACGCGCCCGCCTTCGTGCAAGTACAGTTTCCCTTCTGGGAAAACGACTTCGCTTCGCGAAGTCGGCAAGTTCGGCGAAGCCGAACTTGCAGCGCTCGCCCCTTCGGGGCTCGCGCCCTCTCAGTCAGCTGCTTCGCAGCTGCCAGC
>JAJBTZ010000005.1 GCA_020860605.1 Ruminococcus sp.
CCCCCACCAGCCCCGCAACAATGCCGGCAGACGCCGACCCGAGCCCACGAGCCATCGGAATGTTGTTGGTCTGAATAATCTTGAGACCTTCGAGTTTTCTTCCACAGACTTCAAACAGGTCTCTGGCGGAGATGTAGATAAGGTTAGATTCGTCAGTCGGGACCGCAACGTCGTCAGTCGAGCTTATGTCAACGCGGTCAGACTCCTCCATCTCGACGAAGTTGTAGTAATCAAGCGCCAGCCCCAAAGCGTCAAACCCAGCCCCAAGGTTAGCACTTGTCGCCGGAATCCGAATTTTTATCATAAAAAGCACCCTTTCTGTGCCGGAATTTCTCTAAAAGACTATACCACAAAACGGCAAAGAGTGCAAGAGTTTTTGGATAAGAAAAGCACCCCAAGCGGGGTGCTACAAAATGTCATGCGGATTTTTTGAGCATATAGCTCCTGGCTTCGGATTCGGACAAATCAAATCTCTTCATGATATCATTAAAGATTACCTCTTCAGCAATGCCATAAAGTCTCGCGGTATCAACTGCGGATATAATTGCCGTTTCCTTCGACACCCTCTTAGTGACTTCCTCTGTTATTTCATTCTTAAAATCATCCATCAATTTGCACATATCATCTCGTCCTCCTTCAGTTTCTTTAAAATAACGATCTCGATCTGAGAGAATTTCGTAGTACATCTCATCAGGCGACTTGCACCTGAAGTCATGCACCAGCTTGCCTATCGGGCTGTCTTCGTTAGTATACGCCCCGTTTACATAAATTATATGCGAGCCATCGCCGAAAAGTTGGTCGTCGAGCTCTGTGATCTTTCGGTCGATGTGATAAAGTGGACAACCTCCGCCTAAAACATCATTTTCGGTGATGAAAATCGTGTAGGCTGGCTTCAGCTTCGGGATTTTATCTCCGACATTTGCCATCTTCGTGTCGAGCATACTGCTGTTGAATCTCGCTCGCTCAGCAGCTGCACCAGCGTCCTGACGCTGAACTTCGACGTCGAAGTGCTGGCCGTTTGCATCAACTGCATGGATATCCAATCTCACAGACCTGCCATTCGGGTTTTTGATTTCGAACTGGCCAACTGTCTCAATTACCGTTATGCCCGGATCCTCAAGAATAATCCTGAGAAGTAATTGCGTGGTCTCGATGTTGCCACCGAAAAATAGCGTCATATAGCTGTCATCCATGAGGCAAAACTCGCTCAGAATTTGCAGGTATCTTTCGCGGTATGAGTTCTTTTCTTCTTCCTTGGTCATGTTGTCACGTCCTCTGACTTCTTGATTACATGATACCACAATTCAGTGACTTTGTCAAGTTAAAAAACATCGGCATGTCTTAACCGACACGCCGATTATCAGCCTCTCAGAGAGAGTGGTGGAAGCAACGGGGCTCGAACCCGTGACCTCTCGCGTGTGAGGCGAACGCTCATCCCGGCTGAGCTATGCTTCCATGTGTCTAACTATACCACTTTTCTCGGGGAAATGCAAGAGGAAAATTGAGAAATGGAGGCTATTTTGAAGATTCCGATCAAGGATTCCTCAAGGCCACAATCTCACAACAAGATGGTTGCTTTTTCCTTTCATCTGCTGTATAATGACTATAAATTATTTTCATCTTTTTGGAGGATGCAAGGCGTGAGAAATATCGAACACCGCTGCTCATATGTGAACATGAAAAATCCGATCTACATCAGCTATCACGATACAGAGTGGGGCGTGCCGGAGCATTCCGACCAGAAGCTCTACGAATTTCTTGTTCTTGAGTTCTTTCAAGCCGGTCTGTCGTGGGAATGTATCCTGAACAAGCGGGAGAATTTCCGCATTGCCTTTGACGGTTTCGACATCGATAAGATCTGTTCTTATGATGAGGCAAAGTGTGCAGAACTGATGAACAACCCCGACATCATACGCAACCGGCGAAAGATCACGGCGGCAGTCAACAACAGCAAAATCTTTAAAGAAATTCAGCGTGAATACGGCTCTTTCGATGCGTATATCTGGGGCTTCACTAATGGCGAGACCATTGTGGAGGACTACCACCTCCGCACCACCTCTCCGCTCTCCGACATTATCTCGAAAGATTTAAAAAAGCGTGGTATGACCTTCGTAGGCTCCACCACCATTTATTCTTACCTGCAAGCCATCGGAATCCTGAATGCTCACGGCTCTGAATGTGATTTGTGTCCTGGCAAGAGGAGGGCGTGGAATGAATAGCAATCTTCTGATAAACAGTCTCACTATCGACTGGTCCAAAATAAGCCGTGAAAGCTATCTTCGAAAAATTCCTGCCATAAGCAAACTGAACTATCTCGAATTTTCAAGCCCCGTGACCTGCTTTGTCGGTGAAAACGGGACGGGAAAATCGACGCTTTTAGAGGCGTTGGCAATTTCTGCGGGATTCAACCCTGAGGGCGGAACGCAGAATTATCGGTTCTCAACCTACGACTCTCACTCGGAACTATATAGTGCAATTAAACTTGTCAGAGGAACCCGCAGACCTCAGTGCGGCTATTTCCTCAGAGCCGAGACTTACTATGCGCTTGCGGTTCAGGAGGAGTACTACAACAGCCAGATAGGCGGCAAGCCGGAGCACCTGCACGAGCGCTCCCACGGCGAGGGTTTTCTGACCATCGCTGAGAAGCATTTTGCGCCGAACGGGATCTATTTTCTGGACGAGCCCGAGTCGGCACTCTCTCCGCAGAGTCAGCTCGGATTACTATACTCGATTTGTGAGTGTGCCTCTGCTGGCTCGCAATTCTTCATCGCAACCCATTCGCCAATACTCTTGGGCATTCCGAACGCTGAGCTTCTTGGCTTTGACGACGGAGAAATACACAAGTGCCGCTATGAGGACACCAGCCAGTATCAGGTGATGGAGCTGTTCATCAACCATCGGGAGCAGGTTCTCCGGCACATTTTGGATGATGAAGAAGTCGTTTGAGGAGTTGCTTGAGGGGGTGAATAATCTTGAATAGTGGAGAACACCAGTCCGACGTCACAATCCGCAACGCTCGCCTTGACGATGCGGAGCGATTGGTCGAAATTTATTCCTATTATGTAGAAAACACCGCCATCACTTTTGAGTACGAGACTCCGTCTGTTCCTGAGTTTCAGAGCCGGATGAAACACACGATGGAGAAGTACCCCTACATAGTCGTCGAGAAGGATGGCAACGTCCTGGGCTACGCCTACGCTGGCCCGTTCAGCGGCGGAAGGGCTGCTTATGACTGGTCATGTGAACTGACGGTGTACATTGACCATGGGGCTCAGAAATGCGGTTGCGGCAGGAAATTATACTCGGCACTCGAAGAAAAGCTGAAGCGTATGGGGATTCAGAACCTCTACGCCTGCATCGCCTGCACCGACACTGAGGACGAATTCTTAAACAATAACAGTGCCGACTTCCATGCCCACATGGGCTTCGAGGAAGTCGGCAGATTCCGCCAGTGCGGATATAAATTCGGTAGGTGGTACGACATGATCTGGATGGAGAAGATTATTGGGGAGCATGAGGAGCAACCGATAACGGTGGAACGATATAATTACTCAAGGTGAATGGCTTTGAGGAAATGGAGGCATTTATGAATTCATTCTATTTTACATCAAACAGGCAACGTCTTGCAGAAGCGGTGAAGCCCGGCTCATTGACAGCGATTTTCTCTGGCGAGGAAATCCGCAAGACCAACGATGAATATTATCCTTTCTTTGCGGACAGGAATTTTGTTTACCTTACAGGCCTTACATGCAAGGAGGCGGTTTTGCTCATTATGAAAGAGCAGGACGGCTCCGTGCAGGAGCGACTTTATCTTCTTCCCCCGGATGCTTATGCCGAGCGCTGGACAGGTCGCCGGGTCAAGCCACAGGAGGCAACGGAGATTTCTGGGGTTGAAGAGATTCGCCATACTGGGGCGTTCCTTGGGGATCTGCACCAGCTGGCAACCAGCGGTCGCTATGAACACCTGTATCTCGACCTGTACCGCTGCAGCAGCGAGGACATTGATCGTCCTGCCCACAAGCTGAACGCCTTGGCCCAGAAGGAATATCCCTTCCTGCAAATCGGCAACGCCAACCTCCCTCTCCGGGAACTCCGCACCATCAAACAGCCGTGTGAAATCGAGGCTCTTCGTCAGGCGGAGAAAATCACTGGCGAAGGAATCGTCGCTATGATGAAGATTTCCAGACCTGGGCTTTATGAATATCAGTACAAGGCAGCCTTCGACAACGTCATCGGGCAGCATGGGCCGTATGTACACGGTTTTCCTCCCATTATTTCCGCAGGGAGCAACAACTTCTGTATTCACTACTATAGCTATACCGGCCAGTCCCATGATGGGGACATGATCCTGAACGACGTAGGAGCACAGTACGAGAACATGATAACCGACGTGTCCCGTGGCTGGCCCTGCAACGGTAAATTCACCGAGCGTCAGCGGCTGCTTTATGAGTGTGCCCTGAAGACCTCCAACTATATGTTTTCCATCATCCGATCGGGTATGCGGATGATGGATGTTGACGCCACAATCCGCCGTTACAATGCGGAGCGACTGGTAGAGGCTGGAGCGATGACCTCAGTTGACCAGATCGGCACATATATGTGGCATGGCGGAGCCCATCATATCGGCTATGATGTCCACGATGTGGTGCAAACGCCGGAAATTCTGGCTCCCGGAATGGTGTTCTGTATTGATGTGGGGATTTACCACGAGGAATGGGGCATTGGCTTCAGGCTGGAGGATAACTGTCTGGTGACGGAAACTGGGTGTGAAAATCTGTCCGCCGGAATCCCCAGAACAGTTGAGGAAATTGAAGCCGTGATGGCGGAGAGCAAATGACCGTAGAGGCTGCCTGACCTTGTTATCCCGTCGCCAACTTCACACACTCATACGCGCCGTTATAGGTTTTTCGAGTCTTGCAGAAGCAGTGGATGCCGTTGACCGGCTCGGCTGGATATGCGATCAGCCGACATTTCTTTTCCATTTTCCTCTGAAAAAATGTACCCATGTGAGAATAAAGCCAAGTCCTCATCCGAAAAGTGCATTCCACCAGACCATGCGATAACTGATAGCGGGAATTTCCT
>JAJBTZ010000007.1 GCA_020860605.1 Ruminococcus sp.
ACAGCTCTCCCAGAGGGAGAGCCAAGTTGCTGCCTCAAGGAAGGCTTTGTGCAAGAGGAAATCTCGGCTCCCCCTTTGGGGGAGCTGGCAGCTGCGAAGCAGCTGACTGAGAGGGCGCGAGCGAAGCGAGCGCTGCGTCCCCGAAGGGGACGCTCGGCGGAGGAGGCTTCAGCCTCCGCAGCCGACAATGCTACAGCTGTCCCAACGCCTCCGCCACAACCTCTCTCTCATCAAAATGTATCTTCCCCGTCGAGAGAATCTGGTAATCCTCGTGGCCTTTGCCACAGAGGACGATGACGTCGTCCTTTTGGGCGTTCTTGATCGCCCAGAAGATGGCGTCGTGGCGGTTGTCTATTTCAATATATTCGCTGAAGCCTTCGGAAAGACCGGCAATGATGTCCTCGATAATTGCGTGAGGGTCTTCGTTCCGAGGGTTATCGGAGGTTACGACGAGGAAATCGGCACCCTTCTCGGCAGCCTGAGCCATCAGGGGACGCTTCTTCGCGTCGCGATTTCCCCCGCAGCCGAACAGGCAGACGATTCGCCTTCCCTCACCAGCACTCTCTCGGACGTTGTTTAAGATATTCGTGATCGCATCCGGCGAATGGGCATAGTCGATGATGACGGTGAAGTCACGTCCTGTCGGGACGACCTCGCATCTGCCTCTGACACCCTGAATCTTCGAGATGAGGGGCACCGTCCTCTCGGCACTGATTCCGGCAAGCTCCAAAACCGCAATGGCGGTCATAGTGTTCGAGACGTTATAGCTTCCGGGAAGCGGGATCTCGACCTTGTAGCTCTTGAGGGCATTCGAGTACCAGTAGGTGGACTTATGAGCCGAGAGCTTGATCATATCAGCATAAAAATCGGCTTCCTTCTTTATCGAAAGGGTGTACTTCGGGCAGCCGATCTCCCGGAAAAGCCTCTCACCATAGGGGTCGTCGATGTCGATGACGGCGTTCTTGCTTCTCGAGAAGAGCAGCTTCTTCGCCTGATAGTAGTTCTCCATGCTGCCGTGGACGTCGAGGTGGTCTTGTGTAAGATTCAGAAACGCCGCGACCTCGAAGACGCATTTTCCCAAGCGCTCTTGCTCGAGCCCCTGAGAAGAAGCCTCCATGACGGCATACTCGCAGCCCTCGTCGACCATCTCGCTTAAAAGCTCGAAGAACTCGTTCGGCATTGGGGTCGTGTTTTCGGCATGAATATGCCGATCGCAAACTTCATTACCACATGTTCCGATAAGTCCAGCCTTGATGCCGAGGGCGTCAAGAAGCCTCTTTATAACGGTGGTAGTCGTAGTCTTCCCGTTGGTGCCAGTGATGCCGATGAGCTTGAGCTTCCGCTCAGGATTATGGTACCAGTTCGCCCATAGGGTCGAGAGTGCCAAACGGGTATCTCTCACGACAATCTGGTGCTCAACCCCGCAGTCATGCTCGACGACAAACACCTGAACTCCCTTCTCCGAGAGCTCCGGCACCGCCTCATGAGCATCAAACTTAGCCCCCTTGAGCGCGACAAAAAGCGTCCCTTCCGAGACCTCATCACGAGAATCGGAAGAAATCTTCTCAATTTCGATATTAGGAATGTCTGCAGGGGTTACGGTGCAGATGCCAGATAATAGGTCGTATAACTTCATTTTTTACACCAACTTTCACTTGGCTAATTGCAGTTTGCTTCGCAAACTGCGCTTTTTCAGGCTTCGCCTGAAAAAGCACCCCTCCACCACCGCCTTCGGCGGCGGTCCCCCTCCCCTTGACAGGGGAGGCTTAATCTGCCTCTGGGAAAGGCTTTCGGGAGGAGCAGTTATGGCTCCCCTGTCAAGGGGAGCTGGCAGCTGCGAAGCAGCTGACTGAGGGGTGCGATTTTCGCCTTCGGCGAAAATCGCGTCGGCGTAGGCAGCGCCAGCTGCCGTAGCCGACTAATTCCGAATTACGAATTCCTAATTGTTGATTTCGCTTCGCGAAATCAACCTGAGTCCTCATTAACAACAAAGTACGCCTCAATAACAGTCCCCACCTCAACCGTCGTTCCGACTGTATAGTTAGAGGTGCCGGTGCAGACGGCGCCGGTTTTGTCGGCGGCACCGCCGAGCGGGAGGAGGTTAAGACCTGCTTTCGTAATCAGGCGGTTCGCCTCGGAGAGGGTGCAGCCGGTGATATCGGGAACCGTCGTGTATTCGACGTCATAGTCCTCATCCGTGTAGACGACGACTGTGCCTCCTGACGGCATGGTGCTTCCGCTTGAAGGCACCTGCCTTACAACCGTGCTTCCTTCGCCGATGACCTCTATTTCAAGCCCTAAGGCTTCAAGTGTATCCGTTGCCTGCTCGACAGTCGAGCCTCTGATATAAGGAACGGAAACGTCCATATCCTCAAGATCTTCTTCGGTATACTCAGCATAGTAGCCCAAGTACGGGAGAATCTCCGAAAGCGCTTCTACAATAACGGGTGCAGCGACGGCAGAGCCGTAGTAGAGGCCGTTTGTCGGCTCGTCAACCATGACGAGCATTATAATCTCCGGGTCGTCGGCGGGATAGAAGGCGACGTATGAGGAGACATAGGTGTTGCCGGACGAATCCTCATCGAGCTTCTGGGAAGTACCAGACTTACCGCCGATACGGTAGCCCTTTATATAGGCGTTGGTGCCTGAATTCGTATTGACGACAGTCTCGAGGACCTCTCGCATCGTTTCGGAGGTCTCCTCAGAGATAACCTGCCTCTTGACAGTGGTCTCGTTCTGCATGACGATGTTCCCCTCGCTGTCGACTACCTTGTCGACAACGTAAGGAGTGAGGAGGTATCCGCCGTTGATGACCGCTGCGTAGGCGCAGAGCATCTGGATAGGAGTAACCTTGTTCGCCTGACCGAAGGAGCTGGACGCAAGGTTTACAAGCGTCATGCTGTCGGCATCGATATAGAGGCTGTTCGACTCGGCAGGAAGGTCGATTCCCGTCTTCTCAGTGAAGCCAAACGCTTCGAAGTATTTGCTGAACGCCTGAGCGCCGAGCTTCTGCCCTATCTGGACGAAAGCCGGGTTGCAGGAATTGGTCATAGCCTCAACGAAGGTCTGGTGACCGTGAGCGCCGGAAGTCAAATAGCTCCAGCAGTGATAGGTGGTGTCCATAACGGTGATGTAGCCAGCGCAGTAGAACTCGTCGCTGAGGGTTATAGCACCCTCCTCAAGAGCTGCCGAGCCGGTTACAACCTTGAAAACGGAGCCCGGGAAGTAGATGCTCGAGATGGCCTTGTTGCTCCACTGGGTGTATCTCGCCTCCGCAAGGGCAGCACTGTATTCTTCATCTGTAGCTGTTTCGGAAAGCCCCGCTAAGTATGCTGAGAGCGAATCGTCGGTGATAACCGAGGGCTCGTTAAGATTATACGTCGGCGAAGAGGCCATCGCATAGATGGCTCCCGTCTTGCAGTTCATGACGATAGCGCAGGCGCCGTTTTCCGGGTCGTTGGCCGTTACAGCGTTCGCGAGCGCCTCCTCGACGTAATACTGAATAGTGGCGTCAAGTGTCGAATAGACCGAATAGCCGTCGACAGCGTCATAGCTCGACTTGTATTTATACTGGATTTCAGAGCCGTTGGCGTCGATAGCGGTGACTATAGCACCGTCGGTGCCGGTAAGGTAGTCGTCATAGGAAGCTTCGATTCCATAGATTCCATAGCCGTCATAGTGAAGGTAGCCGATAACATTGGCTGCAAGGTCATCCTGAGGGTAGTATCTCTCAGTGGTTGCAGTAGCGCCGACCGAAGTGATTCCTGCGTCGCTCATGATGGTTAAGATTTCGGTTGCTGTGGTCTTATCGACCTCTGTCGCGATAACCTGATAGGCGTTGTCTTTTGAAAGCTTCTCTTCGATGACGTCCTCATCGACATCGAGATACTCAGAAAGGGTCTCGACGATGAGGTCCTCCTGCTCAGTGTCGCGGTCGCGGAAGGTTATCGGGTCGACGAAAACGGTGTAGACGGTCACGCTCTGGGCGAGAACCTGGCCGTTGGTGTCGTAGATTGTTCCTCTTGTTGAACTTAAGGTTGTTGTTTTGAACTGCTGGTCATTGGCGAGTGCCTGATAGGTTTCGCTGTCGACGATTGCGACCTGATACATTGCGTATGCAACATATACCAACGCAACCATCATCACAGCCATAAGCGGTATCAGCAATCGCCGTTTCATTTTTGGAGTTGTTTTTTTCGATTCTGCCATTTTAACTCCTTCCTCCAAAAAATTCCACGTTCCGACTTTTTGCCTCTTACTGAAGAAAGCTAAGTTTACCCTTCAATATTCAAGAAGGCAAAACTTAACTTTCCCTCGATACATTCTCTTATACAATACTTATTTGCTCAGAAGCCAAGATATTCGAACAGGTCGTCAAACCAATTCTTGATGATTACGAATATATTCGAGCTCTCCGTCTCGACAACTTCGATAACAGTGTCCCCCTCGACCTCGACATACTCAATCTGCGATTTGTCGAGCTTCTCGAGCCCCAAAACGTTCTGGGCACACTCTTCAACGCTCTTGAGTGAAGTCTTCGACTCATACTCAGCAGCCAGGCTTGCATTGTCGCTCTCGAGCTCCGAAAGCTGGCTCTCAAGCGTCGTGATCTCTCCAAACAGCCGATTCGTCTCGACCTTGCCATATAAAAGCGCAAACATGACCGCAAAAACGACGGCAGCCGTCAGGAATATGGTGAACAGGTTCTGCGGAAGCGCAATAGTGTTCCGCCTTATTTCAATACGAGGCTTAGCCTTAGGCTCCGCCTTCGGCTGAGTTTTCGGCACCACATTGCTCTTCGGCTCGTACACCGAGAGGTCATAAGCTAAATTGTCATCACGGTATGCCATGGTTTCACGTCCTTTTTGTACATACGCTGGCAGTTTGGCGAAGCCAAACTGCGCTTTTTCAGGCTCCGCCTGAAAAAGCACCCCTCAGTCAGCTGCTTCGCAGCTGCCAGCTCCCCTTGACAGGGGAGCCA
>JAJBTZ010000011.1:0-66561 GCA_020860605.1 Ruminococcus sp.
TTCGCCTTCGGCGAAAGTCGCAAGTTCGGCTTCGCCGAACTTGCACCCCTCCACCGTCGCCGAAGGCGACGGTCCCCCTCCCCCTTCGGGGGAGGCTTTTTATTATTCTATCCGGGCAGAGCAGAGTTTCAAAAAAATTTCAATTATCTATTCCATTCTCCCGAAAAGTGTGCTATAATGGGTTCATCACACTTTCGTGAAAGGAATACATATTATGAAAACTTCATTTAAGAGAATTCTTGCTATTGTTTTGGCGGCTTGCATGATGTTGTCGCTGGTGTCTTGTGGCGAAGAGGCGGAGGTTGACTATTTAACTGAGCTCACCGACCAGTCGCTCACCTACACTCTTGACGAGCTTTATGACATCGAGACGGAGACTCTCTATGCTGCTGATTATGAGCTTCCGGCGCTTTATAAGTACTTCGAAGGCTTATGTAACATCGGCGTGGCGTTTACGTCTGACCAGATTGTCGACCTTGAGGACGACATCACTAAGAGCATCCTCAAGCACTACAGAGTTTATACCCTGGGCAACGAGCTCAAGCCTGACCACGTTAATCCTTCCGAGGGAGAATATAACTTCGACGATGCTGACGCTTTCGTCGAGTTCGGACAGCTGACTGATGCTACTCTTCGTGGACACACGCTTGTATGGCACTCTCAGGTTCCCGACTGGTGGTTCAAGGCGGATCCTTCTGACACCAGCTCTCTTGAGGAATGCTATGCAAACGGAACCTTGGCCACAAGCGATCAGCTTGTCGAGAGAATGACTGAATATATCACCACTGTCGTCACAAGATATGCCGACACCATCGACATCTGGGACGTCTGCAACGAGGTCCTGAACGACTCGGGAACCGGCGTCAGAACCGTCAACGACAGCTCCTACTGGTCCTATATCGTCGGCGACCTTGACGGCGACGGCTATTCGGATGACTACATCCAGATCGCTTTTGAGGCTGCAAGAGCTGCAAACGAAGACGCTGTCTTAATGATCAACGACTACAACATGGAGTGGTCCTCGGCTAAGTGCCAGCAGATGTATGACCTGGTTGTCAGATTGTTTGAAAAGGGCGTCAGAATCGACGGCGTTGGCTTCCAGTCTCATATCGAGCTCGACTGCAACGTTGAAACCTACAGGCAGAATTTAGAGCTTATCGCAAGCTTAAGCGACCTCTATGACGAATATTTCCCTGAGTATGCTGGAAACTTCAGAATCACAATCACCGAGCTTGACATGGATATGTTCATCGGCTCGAACTCGGACGGCGGATATTATGTCTGGTCGGATGAAGAATTTGAGCAGCAGGCTGAGAAGTATGCTGAGCTCATCGACATGTTCCTTGACTTCGCTGATGAAGGTATCATCGACACCATCATCTTCTGGGGAACTGACGACGAGAACTCCTGGCTCAACTCCACTCCTAAGATCAGAAGAAACGCTTCCCTGCTCTTCGACAGAGACCTCTCGGTCAAGCCTTGCTTCTACTCGATAGCTGAGGCTGCATTGACCCATGGGTCGGATTAATAATTGCCATCTCCATCTCTCACCAATGGTGTGCCTCAGCTCTTTCGGGAACTGGGGTGCACCTCCCTTTTTCTTAAAATAAATTTTGAATTGAGGCTATATAACTATTGACATTTTGGCGATGTCTGCTTATAATATAGGAGAGGTAGAGGCGCAGTATGCCAAGAGTAGCGAAGCCGCGTTGACCGCCAAGGTCGGTTTCGTGAAAGGGACTACTGCCGAGGACGCTTTACGGCAAAAAAGTGATCCGGCAATGCGGTTAATATCCGTTTTGCTGTCGCACCAAAAGTGCGGAGAGCTATCGACGTTTCATAACTGCGCGGCTGTACGCGCTATAGATGAACCGGCGACAGCTGCTTGCAGCTGTCTTTTTGTTTTAGCTTTAACCTTAATTTTTGACACAAGAGGTTTTTATCATGAAGCACACTGTTTTCAAGGGAGCGGCAACCGCTCTTATAACTCCGTTCAAGAACGGAGAGATTGACTATGAAAGCTATGAGGCGATTTTAGAGCAGCAGATTTCTGGCGGAATCGCGGCTCTGGTCGTAGCTGGCACCACCGGCGAAGGCTCGACCCTCACTGATGGGGAGCACAAGAGCATCATCGAATTCACAGTCGAGAAGGTTAACCACCGCGTTCCCGTTATCGCTGGAACCGGCTCGAACGACACAGCTTATGCTGTTGAGCTTTCGAGATTCGCGGCAAACGCTGGCGCTGATGCGCTTCTCTTAGTATCGCCCTACTACAACAAGGCGACTCAGGAGGGACTTTATCAGAGCTTCAGGCTCATTGCGGAGTCCTGTGGCGCGCCATGTATTCTCTACAATGTTCCGTCGAGAACTGGCTGCAACATTCTTCCTGCAACCGCTGCGAGGCTCGCTGAGATCGACAACATCGTCGCCATCAAGGAGGCTTCGGGAGATATTTCTCAGGTAGCGGAGCTGGCTGCAATCGCTGGCGACAAGCTCGACATTTACTCTGGAAACGACAACCAGATTGTTCCGATTCTTTCGCTTGGCGGTTCGGGAGTTATCTCGGTTCTTTCGAATGTTCTTCCGCATGAGACTAACGAAATCTGCACGAAGTTCTTTGAGGGCGATGTCAAGGGGTCATGCGAGATGCAGCTTAAGTATCTTCCGCTTATCGATGCTCTGTTCAGCGAAGTCAACCCAATTCCTGCGAAGGCTGCTATGGCAGCTATGGGGCTCTGCGAGAACGAGCTGAGACTGCCATTAACACCGATGGAGAAAGCGCATCTTGACAAGATGCTGGGAATTATGAAAAACGAAGGGATTATCTGATTTATGCAAACGGTCTTGACTGACAACGTTACTATCCGCGACGGCGAGCTTTGGTTTTCGGAGCAGAGCACGCTGTCGCTTGCTGAAAAATATGGCACTCCCCTTTATCTCATGGATGAGGGAAGGATCCGCCGTAACTGCCGTGAATATAAAGAGGCTTTGGATGAGTTCTATGGGAACGGCACTGAGGCAATCTATGCTGGAAAAGCCTGCTGCTTCAAGGCGATTTATAAGATTATTAATGAAGAAGGACTGGGAGCGGATTTGGTCTCTTGCGGTGAGATTCACACAGCGAAGTTAGCTGGGTTCCCTCTCGAGAACGCCTACTTCCAGGGGAACAACAAAACCGACTGGGACATCGAGTATGCTATCGATGCCGGTGTCGGCTATTTCGTCTGCGACAATGTCGAAGAGGTTGATGCGATTTCGGAGATTGCCAGTAAAAAGGGCGTTACACAGAAGATTCTCTTGAGGCTCACCCCGGGCATCGATCCTCATACATACGATGAAGTCGCTACTGGAAAAGTAGATTCGAAGTTCGGAACAGCCATTGAGACTGGTCAGGCGGAGGAGATAGCGTCTTATACTCTCTCGAAGCCCAATATCAAGCTTTCTGGTTTCCACTGCCACGTTGGATCGATGGTGTTTGATTCGGACACTTTTGTAAGAAGCGCTGAGATTATGCTTGGCTTCTGCAAGCTGATGAATGAGAAGTATGGCTACCAGACCGAAATTCTGGACCTTGGCGGAGGGTATGGCGTTCGGTATGTCGAGAGCCAGCCGGTTATCAGTATCAAAGATAATATTAAACAGGTTTCAGAGTTTATCAAGCACGAGTGTCAGAAGCTCGGCATTCCCCTTCCCTCTTTAAGGCTCGAGCCCGGAAGAAGCATTGTTGCGGATGCAGGGATGACGCTTTACACCGTCGGCACCGTCAAGAGGATTACCGGGTACAAGAACTATGTCTCGATCGACGGAGGCATGACCGACAACCCGAGATATGCCCTCTATCACTCGCAATATACGGTTCTCACTGCCAACAAGGCGAGTGAGGAGAAGACGCTCAAGTGTGATCTCGTTGGCAGGTGCTGTGAGTCGGGAGATATTGTCCAGCCGGATGTCATGTTCCCTGAGAGCATTCAGAGAGGCGACACTGTTGCCGTCCTCACAACTGGTGCCTACAACTACTCGATGGCGTCGAACTACAACAGAATTGCGAGACCTCCGATTGTTATGGTCAACGGAAGCGAGAGCTATGTTGCCGTAAGGCGAGAAAGTCTTGAAGACCTCACAGTGAACGATTTATAACTTTTCGGGCGGATGATATCCGCCCCTACATAGCCGAAAGGACTGGATATGAAATTTACTAAGATGCACGGAGCTGGGAATGATTATATCTATTTCAATTGCTTCGAGGAGAAGATTGAGGACCCGAAAGCGCTGTCGATCAGACTTTCCGACAGGCATTTCTCTGTCGGCGGAGACGGGATTGTGCTGATTATGCCGTCCGATGTCGCTGATTTTCGGATGAGAATGTTCAACACCGACGGCAGCGAAGGGAGGATGTGTGGGAACGCCTCAAGATGCATAGGAAAGTATGTCTACGAGAAGGGGCTCACCGATAAGACCGTTGTCACCCTTGAAACCCTTGCTGGGATCAAGACGCTGAAGCTTGACGTTAAGGATGGCGTGGTCGAGAGCGTCTGCGTTGACATGGGAAAGGCGGAGTTTGAGTCTTCGAAGATTCCTGTTATCTCCGATAAATCAGAAGTTATCAATGAGCCTTTGGAAATCGGTGGCAAGGAATATCACGTCACCTGTGTTTCGATGGGAAATCCGCATTGTGTCACGTTTGTTGACGAGGTTAAGAACCTTGAGCTTATGAAGATCGGCGTTCTCTTTGAGAATAATGAGATTTTCCCGGAACGAGTGAATACTGAATTTATCAGGGTTATAGACCAGAAAACGCTCGAGATGAGGGTCTGGGAACGCGGAAGCGGAGAGACTCTCGCCTGCGGTACCGGCGCTTGTGCAAGTGTCGCTGCTGCTGTAAGGAACGGGATCTGCAAGGCTGGGGATGAAATTACTGTCAAGCTTTTTGGCGGAGACCTGTTCATCACCTGTTCGGAAGACTTTAGTATTCAGATGCGCGGCGGAGCGGAATTCGCATTTGAGGGATATATAGACTGACGAAAAAACGGGCGGATGATATCCGCCCCTACATCAGGAGGTATTACATAATGAAGGCTAATCAGAATTTTTATAAGATAAAGCAGAATTATCTCTTTGCTGAGGTTGCTGACAGGACGGCGAAGTATTCTAAAGAGCACCCGGAGGCGAAGATTATCAAGATGGGTATCGGAGACGTTACCCTGCCCCTTTGCGAGGCGGTTGTCGACGCGATGCACAAGGCGGTTTCCGAGATGGGAGTCAAGGAGACCTTCAAGGGCTATGGTGAATACAGGGGCTATGATTTCCTCTGCGAGAGCATTGTCGGGTACTACAAGAGCTTCGGAGTGGATCTCGAGACTGAGGAGGTCTTCGTTTCTGAGGGAGCTAAGACTGACTTAGGAAATATTCTCGACTTATTCGATGCGGACAACACAGTGCTTGTCACTGACCCCGTCTATCCCGTCTATGTCGACACCAATATTTTGGCTGGCAGAAAGATTGTCTATGCTGACGCAACTGAGGGCAACGGGTTCCTCCCAATGCCGGATTATGCTGTGAATGCTGACATAATCTATCTCTGCTCGCCGAACAACCCGACTGGTGCTGCTTATACGAGGGCTCAGCTGAAGGAGTGGGTTGACTATGCTATGTCGAAGAAGGCGGTAATCCTCCTCGATTCGGCTTACGAGGCGTTCATCACCGACCCGGATGTTCCCCACACAGCTTATGAGGTTGAGGATGCGAAGAAGTGTGTCATCGAAATCTGCTCGCTCTCGAAGACTGCGGGATTTACAGGCACCCGTTGCGGTTACACCATCGTTCCGAATGGGCTTCACTTTGATGAGGACCTCAACAAGCTTTGGCTGAGACGTCAGTCCACCAAGTCCAACGGCGTTTCCTATATCGTTCAGTGTGGCGCGAATGCGGTCTTCACTCCTGAGGGACAGAAGGGCGTCAAGGAGAACATCGCCTACTATCAGGAGAACGCGAAGATCATGATGGCAGCTCTCGATGAGTGCGGAATCAAGTATTTTGGCGGAAAGAATTCGCCCTATATCTGGCTCAGGTGCCCCGACGGGCTCGGCTCATGGGAGTTCTTCGACAAGCTCCTCGAAGAGGCAAACGTTGTCGGAACGCCTGGCGAAGGCTTTGGCAAGAACGGTAAGGGCTATTTCAGGCTTACATCCTTCTCAACCCACGAGAACACCGAAGAGGCCATGAGAAGGCTCAAGAAAATGCTCGGAAAATGAATTTTAGGGGAGGTTGTGGCGATGACGCGGAACGAGGTTTTTGATTATATCAGGGACACCTTCGGCGTTGAGCCGGACTTCCCTTTTGATGAGGATTTCGTCTCGGCGGTTGCAAGGCACCCGGAGAACAAGAAGTGGTTTGCCCTTCTCATGAGGATCCCTGCTGACAAGCTTGGGCACGACTATTCTGACGAGATCGATATTCTCACAATCAAGTCTGACCCGCTGCTCATAGATTCGCTCGTGGAGAACGACGAAGGGTTCCACAGAGCCTATCACATGAACAAGAGGCAGTGGCTGACTATTGAACTTAAAGAAAACTTTGCCGACGAGGATATCCAGTATCTTCTGGGGCTCAGTTATAAATTAACGAACAGGAAGAAAACAAATGGAAGCAGTTGAAAATATTCTCAAAAGAAGAAGCATAAGAAAGTACACTGACAAGAAGATCGACGCTGAAACTATGCACAAGCTATTAGAGTGTGGCATGGCTGGTCCTACTTGCGTCAACGCAAGGGATTGGGCTTTTATCGTTGTTGACGACAAGGAGCTTTTAACCGAGCTTTCCCACTGCAACGGCAGAGCTGCCGGGATGCTCCCGGATGCTGCTGCAGCGATTATCGTCTGCGGTGACCTCGACAGGGCTTTCTCGAGAGCGAAGGACTACTGGATCGAGGACGCCTCGATTGCGACTCAGAACATCATTCTTGCAGCATCGGCGATGGGCCTGGGAGCCGTCTGGCTCGGAACCTATCCTCAGGAGGACAAGGTTGAGAACGTGAAAGAGCTCATGAAGCTCCCCGACGAGATTGTTCCACTCTCGGTGATAGCTCTTGGATATCCAGACGAAGTGAAGGACAACGACAAGGTTATCTATGAAGAAAGCAGGGTGCATTTTAATAGATGGTGAAGCGAGTCATTGCTATACTTCTCAGCATTACGATGCTGACTCTGGGATTTACCGGCTGCGGGAGTTCTGAAAACGAAATTGAAATTGACGAGGATGTGCTGAGTGTGAACAGCTTTTTGCCGACAGATAAATATGTGAAGAAGTTAGGCCGTACTGAGGAGACCGACAAGGGTCTCTGGCTCGCCTATTCTGGCTCTGGCGCCGAGTTTTCCTTCAACGGAACCAAGGCGACCATCACCCTTCTTGGCGACGACACTATTAACAGCGAAGACTGGAACAGCGTTCCGAGAGTAGCTATCTACGTCAACGACGAGCTCGTTGTCGACGAGATGCTGATGGAGGAGTCGACAAGCTTCACTGTTTTTGAAAGCGAAACCGCTCAGGACTGCGTTATAAGAATAGTCAAGCTCTCGGAAACCGGGAACTCGACCATGGTTATCGGCTCCATCGAGGTTGAGGCCTATGGCGCCATCAAGCCTACAGAAGATAAGGAGCACACTATTGAATTTATCGGCGACTCTATAACCTGCGGTTACGGAGTTGATGCTGAGGACCAAAACAGCTCATTCTCCACACGTACCGAGAACGCTTCGAAGTCTTATGCCTATCTGACGGCACAGCTCTTGGACGCCGACTACAGCCTCGTTTCGAAGAGTGGCCACGGAATTATCACTGGCTACACCTCTGACGGGACGATTCAGTCGTGGGGAGTTCTCTCCGATTATTACGAGAGCTTCGGCTCGGGTTCTGGAACCGTCGACGGTGTTACTCCTGATTCGGTCAAGTGGGACTTTAAGAATAATCCCGTCGATCTGGTCGTCATAAATCTCGGAACGAACGACTACAGCTACACTGGCTCCGATGCTGACAAGCAGAACGAATACAAGACCGCCTATATAGAATTTATCAAGCAGGTCCGCGACGACAACCCTGATGCCTACATCATCTGTGCCCTCGGAATCATGGGCAACGAGCTCTATCCGATGGTTGAGGCTGCGGTGAGCAAATATGTCACCGAAACTGGCGACGAAAAGGTCACGAGCTTCGAGTTTGAGGTACAGAGCAGTTCAGATGGGTATGGTGCCGACTGGCACCCGAGCGCTGTGACGCAGGAGAAGGCTGCCCAGAGCCTCAGCGAGTTTATTCAGGAGTGGTTGGGGTGGTAACCTCAATAAAGTGGGGAGACTTAACAGTCTCCCCTATTTTTTAATTTTTCAGGCACCCGATCGGCACGACTGAGACGCCGTCTTTACGGCGGTAGGCATAGTCACCGGTACCGGTGAGGACCATCAGGAAGGAGGGCTCACGCATCTTGTCGGTGTCGATTTTCGAGAGCATGGATTTGAGATTTTCAGCGCCTTCCTCGATGAATCGGTCGCCACCGAGCTTTATCTCGATGAGGCCATATCTGCCGTTTCTTAAATGAATGACAGCGTCGCACTCCTGGCCATCCTTGTCGCGGTAGTGGTAGACTCCACCACCGAGGGAATCGGCGTAAACTCTGAGATCCCTTACGCAAAGAGTTTCAAAAAGAAATCCGAAAGTTCTGAGGTCATTTATAAGGTCAACAGGACCTATCCCTAAGGCTGCTGCTGCGATTGAAGGGTCGACGTAGTAGCGGGTGTCAGCGGAACGGATGGCTGTTTTCGAACGAAGATTAGGGTTCCATGCCGGCATGTCCTCGACGACAAAAATCTTGCGGAGAGCGTTCAAATAGGACGAAACGGTGTCCTCACTCAAGGGAGAATCATCATTGGCAGCGATATCATGTGCCAGAACCGTCTGTGGAACCTGGCTGCCCTGATTTCTTGCGTAGGAACGCATCAGGCGCTTGACGCGTTCGGGATTCTTCTGGACATTATCAGCGCGGTTGATATCCGACTGGACGACGGCGTCATAGTAGTCGATCGCCTGATCGAGGGCGATTTCGTCCCTCATATCCACCGACTGAGGCCAACCGCCACGACATGTGAGGAACGCAAGGCGGTCTATATCGATATTCGAGGCGCCGTCAACGTCAGTGAGACCATCAAAGAGGGATTTCAGGCTGACGTCTCCCGTCGATTCGCCTGATTCATAAAGGCTCATTGGCCTCATCGTGAGCCAGGTGAAGCGGCCTGTGCCCGAATGTGTGATTTCCCTTGTGTCGACAGGAACAGCAGAGCCTGTGAGGATGAACTGGCCCATCTCGCCACGGTGGTCGACCTCGAACCGAACAGCGTCCCAGAGCTTTGGAGCAAGCTGCCATTCGTCGATGAGCCTCGGTGTTTCGCCACTGAGAAGCCTTTTCGGGTTGAGTTCTGACAGGCTTATATTCTGCTCTTTCGTCTGCGGGTCGTCCATATAGAGGATGCTGCCAGCAATCTGCTCGGCAGTCGTGGTTTTGCCACACCACTTCGGCCCCTCAATCAGTACTGCACCCTTGCCTTCGAGCTTTCTTATTAAAATTTCGTCAGCAATTCGCTTTCTGTAGGATTTTGGTTTCATTTCGGCACCTCGATTCGGATTTACTAAGTATAGTATACCACGCTTTCTGGATGATATCAAGCTTTTTCCGCCAAATGGCGAAAAATTTTTCCGACATTTGGCGGATTTTTATTCGGCGATTTGGCGGAAAATTGATCGGCGAATTGGCGAGGCGGGGATTCTGGATATATGCTTGCATTTTCTAGTCATATATGATATAATTTTATCAGAAGAGCTTTTGAACAATTTAAAAAGGCGGTGATAATATGTGTTCAAGGCAGGATCTGGATATAATTCTTGACGAAGTGGCGAAGTCTTATCGGAAAACTTATGGGGACAATATTACGAAAATTCTCCTTTACGGCTCCTATGCCCGTGGTGACTACCACGAGTACTCGGATATCGACATTGTGGCGATAGTGAAAGGCGATCGAGCTGATCTACAGCATGACCTCAGAAAGGTATGGGATGTTTCCCATGACTTAGGGCTTGAATACGAGGTTATCGTTTCGCCGACTGTGATTCCGTATGATGAATACGAAGAGTGGAAAGAAGACCTTCCGTACTACAGGAATATTGAAAACGAAGGGATTGTTGTCAATGGATGAGTCGCATAGAAAAATTTTATCTGATTATCGTATGAAATCAGCTGAAGAGCTTCTTAGAGCTTCAAAGCTTCTCCTCGACCAAGGATTTTTCAAGGACTCAATCGGTCGTTCCTATTATGCTATGTTTGCTTCAACAAGAGCAATTCTCGCATTGGACGGTAAGGACTTTTCCAAGCACTCTGGGGTTATTTCCTATTTTCAGAAGGAGTACATCAAGACTCAGAAGTTCGATGTAAAGTTTTCAAAATACCTTACAACAGCTTTTCAGGACAGAAACCGTGCTGATTACGAGGATTACTACATGGTTTCAAAAGATGAGGCTGTTGAACAGTACGAAAAAGCAATAGAATTTTTCGAAGCGGTTAAGGCGTATCTTGAACAAAACGAATAAGAATTTCAGCTCCGGCTTTTTTGCTGGAGCTTTTTTTCTCTAAAAAATTTACCACTAATATCGCTTGGGTCTTCGCAAATAATATCCTTGCAAGCGAGAATTAAGTTTTTGTTTGTAAGAATTGCACGAGGCTGGGATGCGTTTCAGCCAGGGGTGCAACTAAAAAAGGAGATATAATATGAAGGGTATTACAAGCGATCAGGGCAGACAGACTCTTGAGAAGTTCAAGATTGAGGCTGCCAATGAAGTCGGAGTTAATCTTAAGAACGGTTACAACGGTGACCTCACCTCCCGTGAGGCCGGTTCCCTCTGCGGTCAGATGCTAAAAAAGATGCTCGACGCCTACAAGACTGGTTCTGTGAAGTAATCTTCCGATAAAACGCTTTTTGAACAGGCTGCCGTGGAGTTAAATCCATGGCAGCCGATTTTTAGGTCGAAAAATCTCGCAATATTGTGAAAAACGTCTTTATTTTTTGCGGGAAATGTGCTATCATATACATAAGCCTTATAGAACTTGTTCCGATTTTCGGAGCGGAAAGGACGGCACTACATGAAAAAAGGAAAAAGGATTGATTACCTGTCATTCAAGAAGAAGGCCTCAAGGATAAGATATGGAAATCTCGCGCTTATTCTGGCGATTCTTCTCATTATTATTGCGATTATCTGCGTCTCCTGCTCGGCTGTGAGAAAGAGTGACGACAGTGAAAAGAGCGATTCAGAACAGCAGGGCGAAACCACCACGAATCTGTCAGACTATGTTGAGGAAGAGCCTGATGCGAGCACAACTTCTGATCCCACTCAGCAGAGCTCATACCTGTTCGCCTCTGTGACGGTGTCTTCAGATGAGATTGGTTCGGGAACTCTGGTTCTTGTAAACAACAATATTGCGCTCTTAAACGAAGTCAACGAGGACGACCTGGTCGTCGTCAGAGAATACAAGAACAGCGCTTACTGGGTCAGCGACTACAGCGTCAAGATTCTTCCTGACGCCATGGATGCTCTTAACGAGATGCTTTTAGGGTTCTACACCGCTACTGGAAACGACAACGTAATGGTTCGAAGTGGCTACCGCTCGTTCGACTATCAGCAGGAGCTCTATGAAGAGGAGCTCGCATCGACTGGCGAGGATTCTTCGACTCTCGTTGCCAAGGCTGGCTACAGCGAGCACCACACTGGCTACGCTATCGACTTCACCACCTACAACGGCAGCTCTTACAGCGACTTCGACGGCGAAGGCGACTATGAGTGGATCATGGAGAACTGCTATAAGTATGGCTATATCAACCGCTATCCTGAGGGCAAGGAGTCTATCACCCTTATCGACAACGAGCCATGGCACTTCAGATATGTCGGAATCCCTCATGCTCAGGTTATGTATGAATATGACATGTGCCTCGAGGAATATATCTCGTTCATAAAGAACTATACTATCGATAGTGGCTTCCTCCTTGTCAACGCTGACGACGGAGCGCAGTATATCATCTACTATGTGCCGATGTCCAGCTCTGATTCAACGACCATCTACGTTCCTCTTCAGGACGACGGAGTCACCGCTTATCCTTACGAGATTTCTGGAAACAATGTTGACGGATTTATCGTGACGGTCACCCTTAAGGCGGGCACTGGGGTTGCTTCCTCGAGCACCACCACTGAGGATGAAACCACTGAAGGCGAAGCTGAGAGCGCTGAGGGCACTGAGTCAGAAAGTGCAGAATAATTCATAAAATCATATCAATCGGAGGTAATTTGTAATGGCGGAATGCAGTCACGATTGCTCGTCCTGCTCACAGAACTGTTCTTCGAGAACGGCTCCGCAGGACATGCATGTTTCGGCGAATGAATTCTCAAATGTCAAAAAAGTAATCGGAGTTGTGAGTGGAAAAGGCGGAGTTGGAAAATCGCTCGTCACTTCCCTTCTGGCATCCGAATCGGCAAAGAAAGGCAACAAAACGGCAATACTCGATGCCGACATCACCGGCCCTTCGATCCCGAGAGCGTTCGGAGTTACCAGTCAGCTAACGACTGACGGAAAATATATCAACCCTTCTGTCTCCAAAGGCGGAATCAAGATTGTTTCGACAAATCTACTCTTAGATGACGAAACCCAGCCGGTTGTCTGGAGAGGGCCCATCATTGCGGGAGCTGTCAAGCAGTTCTGGAACGAGGTCAACTGGGGAGATGTCGACTATATGTTTGTCGATATGCCTCCAGGAACGGGAGATGTTCCCCTCACCGTCTTCCAGTCGATTCGGCTTGACGGAATCGTCATCGTCACTTCCCCTCAGGAGCTGGTCAGCATGATAGTCTCGAAGGCTGTCAATATGGCCGAGATGATGGGTGTTCCGATTTTGGGAATCATCGAGAACATGAGCTACGTCAAGTGCCCATGCTGTGGCAAGGAGATAAAGGTCTTCGGCGAGAGCCACACGGCGAAAATCGCTGAAGAGAACCACTTGGGACTTCTTGCAAGGCTGCCGTTTGACTCCGAAATCGCTGCTCTTTGCGACAAAGGCGAGATTGAAAGCTACGATTGCGAACCGATGAAGGCTGCCGCTGACATGATTTTCAGGGCTGTTGAGGACTGATTTTCACATAAGTAAAAGCACCGCTTGGAGAATATTCCAAACGGTGCTTTTTTATAAGGAGCTTTAAGAATGAAAAAGCGAATTACTCCTGCTCTTCGACGACCACTTCGTCATCCTTCTTTTTTCCAGGGAAGAAGGTGGTTACGATGTCAAGAACAGCCTGAACGATAAGTACGATTCCGATGAAGATCCAGAGCATGTCGGATGCGGAAACGCTGACGATGATGAACGCGCAAACAAGGGTTACAGCTGCGTTGATGAGTGCTGGCTTCCAGCTCGAGTCCTTAAGGCGCAAGAAGTCGATCGCCATACCGAGTTTTGAAACGCCACTGATAAGGATAGCAAGGCCTATAACAGTGTCGAATACTCCTACTATCCATCCTGTCTTGATGAGGCAGAATACACCGATTGCTACTTCCATGAGGCCAGTAGTCATTCCCTGCCCGAGAACTCCGCCAACAGGATCGGAGCGGAAGTAGTTGATAAGTGAAACTGCACCCATGAGTATAAGTACAATTCCTGCAACTGTGATTATGGCTTTGGTGAGTCCTGTCGGATCGATGAGAATCAGGACACCAACGATTATTTCAATCACCGCAAGTCCGATTCCAGACAATTTTTGTTTCATAAGAAATCCTCCCGTATTTAGGTTTTTGTCCAAAGAAAAGCCGTTGACTTTTCTTTCTGAGACAAGTATAATATACATGTGTTGATTTTGCAACGGACATATGGGTAGTATTTGTCCCAAAATCAACAAGGCAGAATATATTGTTTTTACATATACGACTATCAGAAAGAGAGGATTTATGGCCTACAAAATAACCAAGGGCAACCGACGCGTTATGGTTACCAAGCAGCTTATCAGCGACGCTCTTCTGAAGCTTCTTGAAGTCAAGAATATTGAGAAGATAACGATCACTGAACTTTGCGAGACGGCACACGTCAACCGTTCCACATTCTATCATCACTACACCAGTCAGTATGACGTTTTGACCGAGATCGAGGACGAAAAGGTCGAAGACATCAAAGAGATGCTCCAGAAGATCGACCCGAAGAAGAGCTTCACGGTCCGCGAGCAGTTAGAGGCTATCCTCAACTATCTCAAGGAAAACAGGTCGGCATTTCTTTTGTTCATGAACAGCAAGTTTATACTTCAGGATTTCTCTGAGAAACTGTTTAACCTGACACTTAGGCAGGAATTCACCGAAGAATATGCTCCGAAGGAGCTCTCACCTGAGCAGAAGGAGCTCTGGAGAAACTTCTACCAGGGCGGTTACTACTACCTCATCTACACCTGGCTGGAAAGCGACTCTTCTGCAACATCGTCTGATGTAGCTGACCTTATCTGCAACTTCCTTCCCATGAGAAAGCAGTAAAAAATCTCCCGACCACTGAAAATGGTCGGGATTTTTATGTCAATTACCTGAAGCCTCGATAAGGTCCTGCATCGAATACATTCCGGCAGGCTTTCCCGAAAGAAATACCGCTGCATTGACGGCTCCGACGGCGAAGACCTCCTTTGAGGCTGCTGAATGGGAGAGAGTGATGACCTCGTCACGTCCAGCGAAGATTATCTCGTGCTCACCGACTATTGTTCCGCCTCTGACGGAATGGATGCCGATTTCGGTTTTGTCGCGCTTTTTACGCTGGCTGTGGCGGTCGTATATGTAGTTGTAGCGCTCGTCTCTGACCTCGTTGATGGAATCGGCAAGCATCAGAGCGGTGCCACTTGGGGCGTCGATCTTCTGGTTATGGTGCTTCTCGACTATCTCGATGTCATAATCGTCACCCAAGATTGTGGCAGCTTTTTTGGCGAGGGCGCTTAAGAGATTTATTCCTATCGACATGTTTGCAGTGAAGAAGATGGGTACCTGAGCGGATGCGGATTTTATCTCTGCAATATCCGTCTCGCTGTAGCCGGTTGTGGCCAAAACCAAGGCCGTGCCGTTGGTCTTGGCGTAATTAAGGAGCCCTGGCAGCGCTGATGGATGGGAGAAGTCGATTATTACATCCGGCTTGCAGGTAAGATCGCTTATGTCTGTGACCGTTTCAAATGATAGCTCCCCTGCCGTTATTTTATCCACACCGGCGACAGCTTCGATGTCGTCTCTTTTTGAGATCACGTCTCCGACTACCTTGCCCATTTTTCCGAAGCAACCGCTTATGACCGCTTTAACCATTTAATCAATCCTCTCTTTTCAAATTAATCCGTGCCTGATAAGTATCTGCCTGAGCTTTTCCTTGTTCTCGGCTCCCATTTCGCAAAGAGGAAGCCTGCACCCGCCTACATTCATGCCCATCATGTTCATCGCAGCCTTAACCGGAATCGGGTTTACCTCGCTGAAGAGGGCATTTGTGAGGTCTAAGTACTCGAATGCCAGCTCGCTTGCCTTATCGAAGTCTTTACCTAAACAGTACTCAGTCATCTCGTGAGTGGTTTTCGGAAGGATATTTGATAGCACCGAGATGACGCCTTTTCCGCCGATGGCCATCATCGGAACCGTCAGATCGTCGTTGCCACTATAGAGTGGCATGTCGTCGCCACACTGGGCACGGATTTCCATCGCGAGAGCCATGTTCCCGCTCGCTTCCTTGGTGCCAACTATCTGAAGGTGCTTCGAGAGCTCCTTATAAGTTCCGATGCTGATATTGAAGCCGGTTCTCGAAGGGACGTTGTAGACGATAGCGGGAAGCTTTGTCTTCGAGAGAATCCGCTCGTAGTGCTTGATAAGGCCGTTCTGGGTGCACTTGTTGTAGTAAGGAGTCACGAGGAGAAGGCCATCAGCGCCAGCCTCTTCGGCTGCTGTAGTGGTTCCGATGCAGTATTCAGTGTCGTTCGACCCGGTCGAGCATATCACAGGAACCCTGCCACACGCCGTCTCGACAGCACACTTCATCAGCGCCCTATGCTCCTCGCCAGAAAGAACAGCATTCTCACCAGTAGTCCCGACAGCGACGATAGCGTCGACGCCAGAGGAAATCTGAAACTCGATGAGTTCCCTATACTTCTCAAGATCAATCTCGCCATTCGGCTTGAATGGGGTTATAAGGGCGGTGGCGGTGCCGGTGAATATTAAACTCTTCATAGTGTCACTCTCCTCGTACTGTGTAGGGGCGGATATTATCCGCCCGAACCCACAACTTGCAGCATAGCGGGCGGATGATATCCGCCCCTACATGTTTCGGCTGCGGAGGCTAAAGCCTCCTTCGCCGAAGCGATTTTCGCCTCCGGCGAAAATCGCACCCTCAGTCAGAGTTGCGAAGCAACTCTCTTAGTTCGGCGAAGCCGAACTAATGCGCTCACCCTTGACAGGGGAGCCATATATTCTACGCTACACGACACACAGCCTCTAAATGTGACTGACATTCTGCTGGCAGCGAGTAATCTCTAATGGCATTTGAAGTGTCATTATAGAATCTGACAAGTGCATTTGCCTTCCCATTATCGGTTTTTAAGCCATTAATATGCTCCTTCTCCTTCTGAAGGGCACGATCAATCGCCTGATTAAAGATAACGATTTTATTTCCTTCGATAATCTGCTTTTGTTCTTGAAATGACACAGGAAGCGATATTCCGTAACTTGCAAGCTCTTCTGAACTGTATGTAGACAACAGATTCAATTTTTCTATAAGTAATTTGTACCTACTCGCAACAATGCCGAAGTCAGCAGAATCGTTTACAAGTGCCAAACTCTCATTCATTATTTGAATCTCTCGAAGAGCTGCCTGCCTTTGAGGACAATCTTTAACTGTTGCTTTGTCGCTATCAACGGTTGTAACAGCAGAAGCCTTAGCCCTCCGCTTCACGATAACAATAACAACAGCGCCAACAACTACGATAGCTAGTGCAATCGGCAGCGCAATAATCGCACAATAGCCAACAATCAAAATAACGCAAATTAACAAAAGTACTTTTACGATACCAAAGACTATATTGAGTATTCCTTTGGTAGCACTTCCAACGCCCTTTTCTACGCCACGCATAACGCGATAGGTGGCATATCGTTTTGCGGTGCTACTAACAGTTGACTGTCGACTCTTATGATATTTTCGCCTTGCCATATTACACAATCCCCTACAATTTAATTGCGAATTCCGAATTAATCAAAATATCCCTTCGCTGCAAGAAGCTCTGCCATCAGGACTCCGCCACCGGCGGCGCCTCTTAAGGTGTTGTGGGAGATGCAGACGAATTTGTAGTCGTATTGGGTGTCCTCACGGAGTCTGCCCATCGAGATGGCCATGCCACCTTCGCGATCACGGTCGAGCTTGACCTGGGGACGGTCGGGCTCTTCGAAGTAGTTGAGGAACTGCTTCGGAGCGGAGGGGAGCTCGAGCTCCTGCGGGACGCCTGAGAAGGTTCTCCAGGCCTCTATAATCTCCTCTTTTGAGGGCTTATTCTTGAATCTAACGAAAACAGCTGCGGTGTGGCCGTCGGAAACGGGGACACGGAGGCACTGAGTTGTGATTGAAGGCTCAGTTGTGCAGACGATTTCGTCGCCTTCGATGTGACCCCAGACCTTGAGGGGCTCCTGCTCGCTCTTCTCTTCCTCTCCGCCGATGTAGGGGATGAGGTTGTCGACCATTTCAGGCCAGGTTGCGAAGGTCTTGCCAGCGCCTGAGATCGCCTGATAGGTGCAGGCGAGGACTTCGGTGATGCCGTATTTTCTCAAGGGTGTGAGCGCCGGGACGTAGCTCTGGATGGAGCAGTTAGACTTGACGGCGATGAAGCCACGCTTGGTGCCGAGGCGCTTTCTCTGAGCATCGATGATCTCGATGTGTTCGGGGTTGACCTCAGGAATGACCATCGGGACGTCAGGAGTGAAGCGGTTGGCGGAGTTGTTCGAGACAACTGGGCACTCGAGCTTGGCATAGGCTTCCTCGAGAGCCTTGATTTCGTCCTTCTTCATGTCGACGGCACAGAAGACAAAGTCGACCATGGAGGCGATTTTTTCTTTATCCGCGGTGGCGTCCATGACAACGATGTCTTTCGCATTATCAGGAATCGGAGTGCTCATCAGCCAACGGGAGCCGACAGCTTCGCTATAGGGCTTCCCTGCCGACTTTGGGGAGGCAGCCAAAACCTTAATCTCAAACCAAGGATGGTTTGCAAGGAGGGTTATGAACCTCTGGCCTACCATGCCGGTGGCGCCGATTACTCCAACTTTATACTTTTTCATAAATATTACTCCTTAAAAGCTCCCGGCGACGAAGATTTGTATTGAAAAAGTCGCGCGGTTGTTATATAATGTCAAGTGGGGTTCAATCCCCAATCCATACTTCTTTATTATACAACAGCATTGCGAATCCGTCAACCTTAAAATACACCAAATTTTATTTGAAAGAAGCAGCATTATCATGACTTTTGTTACCGATTTGAAGACCAGCGACTTTAATTACGACCTGCCGGAGGAGCTCATCGCTCAGACTCCTGTCGAGCCGAGAAACGCCTCTCGCCTCATGGTTATCGACCGTGAGACCGGCGACATCACACACGATCACTTCTACAATCTATGTAAATACTTGAGAAAGGGTGACACCCTGATTGTGAACGACTCGAGAGTTCTGCCCGCCAGAATTTACGGCGAGAAGGCGGACAACGGGACGTTTATCGAGTTTTTACTCCTCGAGCAGAGGGAGAACATGGTCTGGGAGATTCTCTGCAGGCCCGGCAAGAAGGCGAAGATTGGGACGAAGTTTATCTTTGGCGGAGGCAAGCTCACCGCTGAGATTTTAGACGTTTTGGAGGACGGAAACCGCATTGCGAAGTTTTCTTGTGATGGGAGCATTTACACCGTGCTCGACGAAATCGGGCAGATGCCACTTCCGCCCTACATCAAAGAGAAGCTCGAGAACAACGAGCGGTATCAGACGGTTTACTCGAACGAGGTCGGCTCCGCTGCTGCCCCGACCGCCGGGCTCCACTTCACCACTGAGCAGCTTGAGGAGATTCAGGCTGCTGGGATAAACATTGGAAAAGTGACGCTCCACGTGGGCTTGGGGACTTTCAGACCCGTCAAAGAGGAGAACATAGCAGAACACAAGATGCATACCGAGCACTATGACCTCCCACCTGAGACGGCCGAGCTCATCAACCGCACCAAGGCGAATGGTGGCAGGGTCATCGCCGTCGGGACGACTTCGTGCAGAACGCTCGAGAGCGTTGCGACGAAGTTCCAGGGCGAAATCCGTCCCGACGAAGGCAACACCGACATCTTCATCTACCCCGGCTACGAGTTCAAGGCGATCGACGGCCTCATCACCAACTTCCACCTCCCCGAGAGCACGCTGATCATGCTGGTTTCGGCGTTCTTAGGCAAGGACAAGACCATGGCAGCGTATAAATGTGCTGTCGAAGAAAAGTATAGGTTCTTTAGCTTTGGGGATGCGATGATTATTATTGACGAACGATAAAATAAAGGACAGCCAACTGGCTGTCCTTTTATTTTACTTTAACCCCGCCATCAGGCCGTTATAGTAGTCGAGGCAGTCGTCGAAGATTTCGAGGTTGGCTCGGTCGAAGAGGCCGTAGGCTTCGCTGCCGGCGTTGATGTAGTTGTTGTCCCAGACGACGCAGACCATGCCACTTTCCTTTGCCTTCGAGACGAAGTATCCGGCCCAGGCTTCTCTGGCGGACTGGTTGTCCTTGTTGGTGCAGCCCATTTCGCCGATTATGACGTAGGTGCCGTTTGCGACGAACTTCTCATAGAGGGCGTCGATGTAGTAGTCGATGTCACTCTCGCAGGACTCGTCGAACTGAGTGTAGGCGTAGCTGTCGCTCATAGCGAGATTATAGGGAGTGTACATGTGAACCGTCAGAAGGAGCTTGTCGCTCGGATCTGAGGGGAGCTCGAAATCGTCCGAGAGAGCAGCGTCTGGTGAGGCGCAGTAAGTCGAGACCATTAAGTATCTCGTCTCGTTGTTGCCACCTGAGGCGCGGACTGTGTCAACAAACGCCTGATTACAGTCCATGATGGTCTGCATGGCTTCCTGGCACTCGGTCGACCATTCGGAATAGTACCACTCATAGTCGGTGCCGGCGAGTCTTGGCTCGTTCATCGGCTCGAAGATGAGGTGCTGGTCGTAGTCCTTGAAGTAATCGGCGATCTGGGTCCAGATTGTTGTGATGTAGTTGACAGCCTCGTCGTGGTTGTCGGCTGTGGGATAATAAACCTCGTTATCGTGGTGGGAGTTGAGGATGACATACATGTCGTTCTCGAGAGCCCAGTCGACTACCTCCTGAACCCTCTTGAGCCAGTCCTCGTCGATGGTGTAATTCTCGTCGCAGTGATAGCTCCATGAAACAGGGATTCTGATGGTCTTGAAGCCGAGTTCGGCGAGAGTATCGATCATCTCTTCGGTTGTCACTGGGTTGCCCCATGAAGTCTCCGAATCGCCTGTCGAGTCAAAGCTGTTGCCGAGGTTCCAGCCGAGTCCCATGTCGGTGATGAGATTGCTTGCGGAAATCGAAGTGGTTTCGGCATTCTCGCCATAGTGGACGTGGCCGTCGGCGGTGTCTCCGCAGGCGGTGAACACTGCGAGGCACATTACTAATACGGTCAGAAGTGCCAGAAGTCTCTTGAATGAAAAACGTTTCATTTCGGTGTCTCCTTCAAAAAATTATTCATTTGTATCGATTGCGCTGCGGTATGCCCACAGATATTGGATGCCTGAAACCATCGTCAGTATAGCTGCGACCCAGACAAGCAGGTTATCGATGACGCTTACTACTGTGCCATCGAGGCCTACTCCCACAGCCATGATGCCGTGGATGAACAGGGTCACGACTATCGCGACCATTGTGAAGGCGGTCTTGACCTTTCCGAGCCAGCCTGCTGCGACGACGGTGCCGTCGCCAGATTTGACGACGAGGCGAAGTGCCGAAACCATGAATTCTCTGAAGAGAATCAGCATGACTGGAACTGAGCTGACCCAGCTCTTGTCAACGAAAACGAGAAGCGCTGCCATTACTAGAGCTTTGTCAGCGAGTGGATCCAGGAACTTGCCGAAGTTTGTGATCAGGTTTCTCGAACGGGCGATTTTGCCGTCCAGCATATCAGTGATGGAGGCGACTGCGAATATCAGAAGCGCTATGAGAAGATTCACGCTTGAGAACTCCCACAAGGCGAAGAGTACGAAAAATGGGATTAAGATTACTCTTAGAAGTGTCAGTTTATTTGGTAGGTTCATACTATTATCCTCCGATAGCGCGCTTCGCGCGCCCTCTCAGTCAGCCACTTCGTGGCTGCCAGCTCTCCCAGAGGGAGAGCCAAGATTTCCTGCGAGGCTCACTTCTTGGCTCCCCCTTTGGGGGAGCTGTCGCCGAAGGCGACTGAGAGGGCGCACCCGCAGGGCGCGTTCAGGTTGCCAGAATAACTTCGCCGATCGGGTCGTAGTCCATAGTGTCGGTGATCTGGACGTACTGATAGTCGCCGACCTTCAGAGGGATTGAAGATGTGAAGAATATCTTGCCGTCGATTTCAGGAACCTCGTTAGCGCTCCGACCGAACCAGCACTCGGCATAGCGGTCGTAGCCTTCGACGACTACTTCGTAGACCTTACCAAGCATTTCTTGAGTCATCTGGTCGCTCACGAGCATCTGCTCCTGAGTGAGAATCTCAGCACGGCGGTTCTTTTCGTCCTCATCGAGCTGGCCATCGAGCTTCGCAGCTGCGGTGCCCTCCTCCTGAGAGTAGGCGAAGCAGCCGAGGCGGTCAAACCGCATCTCCTTGACGAATTCGCAGAGCTTGTCGAATTCCTCTTCGGTTTCGCCAGGGAAACCGACCATCAGAGTCGTTCTGATGATGACGTTCGGGATTCGCTCGCGGAGCTTCTTGACGAGAGCTCTTATCTCAGCTTCGTTTGAATGGCGGTTCATCCGCTTCAGGACCCTGTCGCAGCAGTGCTGGATCGGGATGTCGAAGTATTTGACACACTTCGGCTCTGAGGCAACAACGTCGATGAGCTCGTCGGTGATGCGTTCAGGGTAGCAATAAAGGGTTCTTATCCACTTGAGGCCTTCTATCTTGCAGAGTTCCCTTAAGAGCTCAGCAAGCTTCTGGGTGCCATAGAGGTCTTCGCCATAGCGGGAAGTATCTTGAGCTATTAAAATTATCTCGCGATAGCCGACTTTGGCGAGCCACTTGGCCTCATCGATGATGCTCTCCATCGGCCTCGAGCGGAAGTTGCCACGGATGCCAGGGATTGCACAGAAAGTGCAATGGTTGCTGCAGCCTTCGGCGATCTTTATGTAGGCATAAGTCTCGGTCGAGACAATTCTTCTGCCACCCAAAAGGAGCGAATACTTGTCGCCGTACATTTCGATGTCCGAGTTGCCCTCCAGAACCTTTCTTATAGTCTCACCAAGGAGCTCGTTCGCGCCGATTCCTAAGACGGCATCGACCTCTGGGAGCTCTTTCAGGATTTCTTCGCGATAGCGCTCGGCAAGGCAGCCTGTGACGATTATCGCCTTGATTCGCTTTTCTTCCTTGAGGGCGACGAATTCGAGTATTGTCTCGATTGCCTCCTGCTTTGCCGACTCGATGAAGCCACAGGTGTTGATTACTGCGACATCTGCGAGTGCAGCGTCAGGCTGGAGCTCGAACCCCTCTTCCCTTAAATTATAAGCCATATGCTCAGCGTCGAGCATGTTTTTGGCACAGCCTAATGACACTATTCCGACTGTTACAGCCATTTACTCCTCTCCTTCTTCCATTCCGTCTTCGTATTCAGCCAGGGCCTTGTTGACCTCCGAAAAGGAGTAGCCCTGGCGGACTAAAGCTGCCTTGACCTTCTGAACTCCTTTTTCGTCGGTTAAGTACCTTGCATATTTTTTGTCTATAATCTCAGCGATCCGCTCGGGAACTGAGTCCTCATAGGGCTCGAGAGCCTCGGTGATCAGGTCATTCGAGATGCCGCGCTTCCGCATTTCCTCTCTTGCCCGTCTCAGACCAAAGCGTTTCGTCACGCAGTAGTGCTCGGCAAGATGCTCGGAATATCGCCTGTCGTTGATGCAGCCGATTTCCGAAAGGCGATTGCAGACCTCGAGGCAGATGTCCTCATCGTAATTATTCTCAAGCTTTTTATAGAGCTCGATATAGGAGTAGTCGCGATCGTCCAAGAGATATAGCGCTCGCTCCTTCGCGCGCCTGAAATCGTTGGCGTGGATAATCTCCGAAACGGCACCCTCAGGGATGACCATGTCCTTCTGGAGGTTATACTCGTTCAGGACGTCAACATTAATGAACAAAGGCTCGCCCTCGTCAAGGTCAACTCGCATGGTGGAGCCTTTGTATTTTTCGATGGATGTTATGGTGGGCATAGCTTATTCTCCTTGCCCAATTTTTTAATGGGATAGCGGGCGGATGATATCCGCCCCTACATTATTCAGCTGGTGTGAACTCCTCGAAGTCTTCCTCATCGGGTTCTACTATTACCGAAGTGGGCTTTGGGGTTGGAGCTTCGGATGACTGGGCGGTGTCGGCAGCTTCTCGGAGAGCTGCTTCTTTTTTGTTCCTGCCAGAGAGCATCGAGACGTTGGAGCGCTGCTCCTTGATTTTGTCCTCGACCTCCTGCATGATGTCAGGGTTGGCGAGGAGATATTCCTTGGTCTTCTCTCTTCCCTGCCCGATCTTTTCGCCGTTATAGCTGAACCAGGCGCCTGCTTTGTGGATGATATCGAGCTCGACGGCAACGTCGACAACCTCGCCAATACGGGAGATTCCCTTGCCGAAAATCATGTCGAACTCGGCTTCCTTGAATGGAGGCGCAACTTTGTTCTTGACAACTTTGCAACGGGTTCTGTTACCGATAACCTCGGTGCCGTTCTTGATGGCTTCGCCTTTTCTAACATCGATTCTGACGGAAGCGTAGAACTTGAGGGCACGGCCACCAGGCGTGGTCTCAGGGTTTCCATAGATAACGCCGATTTTCTCACGGATCTGGTTGATGAAAATCGCGACGCAGTTCGACTTCGAGATGACTGATGTAAGCTTTCTCATCGCCTGAGACATGAGGCGGGCCAACTGTCCCACATGCGTGTCGCCCATTTCGCCGTCGATTTCGGCTTTTGTGACCATCGCAGCGACAGAGTCGAGGACTATTACGTCGATGGCGCCCGAACGAACGAGAGCTTCGGCAATTTCGAGAGCCTGCTCGCCGGAGTCCGGCTGGGACACGAGCATTGAGTCGATGTCGACTCCCAGAGCTGCTGCATAAGTCGGGTCGAGAGCGTGCTCAACGTCTATAAAAGCAACCTCACCGCCGAGCTTCTGAGCCTCAGCGATAATCGAGAGGGCGACAGTCGTCTTGCCGGAGCTTTCAGGGCCAAAAATCTCGACGATTCTTCCTCTCGGAACACCGCCGATGCCGAGAGCCATGTCAAGGGTCATCGAGCCTGTCGGTATAGCCTCGACGTTGAGAGTGGAGTTCTGCCCCAAGCGCATTACAGCGCCGGCACCATAGGTCTTCTCAATCTGCGCTATCGCAGTTTCGAGAGCCTTCTTTTTCTCCTCCTGATTCTGCGGGTCCGCAACGGTCTTCTTCTCAGCAGTCTTCTTCATTGCCATATCGTTTTCCTCGTTTCTATTTGATATTTGGTACTTTTGTACCGTTCTTTTTCTATATTATACACTATCAGTGTGAGTTTGTAAAGAGTTTTGGGTACGGAAAATTGGACTTCAAAAGATTTTTCTCAGCTCTGCCAATTGTGTCACCGCCGGTGACACAATTTACTCATTAAAGCTTTGCAACAACCGTCCTATCCTTCCCGCACAAATCCTGAATAATTCTCACGTTCTTATATCCCACATCTTCGAGAATTTCCTTCACCGCTTCGCCCTGGCTTGCGCCTATCTCGAAGGCGATGTAGCCGTCTTGCTTGAGAGATGGTTTCCAGATTATCGGGAGCTTGCGATAGAAGTCGAGGCCGTCGGGGCCTCCGTAGAGGGCGGTGACGGGCTCGTGGGTGACTTCGGGTTGGAGGGCTTGCATGTCCTGCTCCGTCAGGTATGGCGGGTTGCAGGTTATCAGGTCGAAATCCCGGAATTCTTTCACAGAATCCGGGCTCAGAACGTCGAGTTTATGGGGGATGACGCGGTTTCCGTGATCGGAAATGTTCTTTTCGAGATAGCTGTAGGCGTCGTCGTAGAGCTCGACAGCGTGGACTTCGGATTCAGGGAGAAGCTCCGAAAGAGTTATCGCTATGCAGCCGGTGCCGGAGCAGAGGTCGAGAATTTTCGGGCTTTTAATATCTTTCACGAGCCTGAGCGCCGATTCTACGAGGGTTTCGGTGTCTTGTCTTGGGATCAGGACTCCCTCTCCTACCGAAAACTCGCCTCGGTAGAAGTCCCAACGGCCTACTATATACTGCAGCGGTTCGCCTGAGAGGCGACGGCGAAGCATTTCCTGAAGCCTTGATGCTTCGGACTCGGTTTCTTCCCTTTTGAGAGCACCTGTCATAAGCTTAAGCCTGAAATCTCTGCCGAAAATCTCTTCGAAGATTACGTCTGTCTCGAAGGGGGAGTCTTCGATTCCATGAGATTCGAGCTCTTGCAGGGTGTTCTCGTAAAGCGAGTTTACCATCTGTCGCGTTCTCTGTCCTCAGGGATGCAGGGCTTGAAGGCTGCGATGGCGACTTCGATCTGGGAGTCGTCTGGCTCCTTCGTGGTGAGTCTCTGGATCCAGAGTCCGGGAGCGGAGATTATCTTCGTGAAAATGTTATCATACTTGCCGGCAAGGCGGATGAGCTCGTAGGCGATCGCGACGATTATCGGAAGAAGGATGATGTGAGCGCCAACTCTCAGAAGAAGCGAATCCCACGGAACCTGGAAGATCGAGAATACGAAGATTGAGATGAAGAGGACTAAGAATGTGAACGAAGTGCCACACCTGGGATGGAAGCGCTTCTGCTTCTTAACATTTTCGACGGTGAGGTCGAGGCCGTGCTCATAGCAGAAGATGGTCTTGTGCTCGGCGCCGTGATATTCATAGGTTCTTCTCATATCCGAGAGAAGGCTCGTTGCCCAGAGATAGACGACGAAGATGCCGATTTTAATGATACCTTCGATGATGTTCTTGACAAATGTCAGCTCGGCGAGTGCAGGGATAAGGTATGAAACGCCTCTTGTGGCGAGTGCCGGGAGATACATGAAGAGTAAGAGCGCCAGGCACACTCCCAGAACTGTTGCTATGACCATGACGGCATTCATCAGCTTGTCGCCGAACTTGTCAGTGAGCCACTTTTCGAACTTTGAAGGCTCTTCCTCCTCGACTCCCTCCATCGACTTGTCGGCAGACTTCGAGAGGCACTTGTAGCCGTCTATAAAGCTCACTACCATATTGACGCAGCCGCGGATAAACGGGACCTTTCTATACCATTTTGCGGGTTTAAGCTCCCACGTTTCAACCTCGATTTCACCATTCGGAAGCCTTACAGCCATTGCTTCGGTGTCGACGCCCTTCATCATAATTCCCTCTATAAGCGCCTGCCCGCCGATTTTCGACTTGAATGCAGGCTCGTTATTTGCTTCTTTTTTGCTCATTAGATCCTCCTGTTTACATAATTTGGCAGTACAAATGCCGTGCCCTTTGGGCGGGCGGATAATATCCGCCCCTACAATCTTTAAAACTGTTCCGTAATCGGCAGGGTGATGCATACTGTCGTGCCCTTGCTGAGTTCGCTGTTGATGGTTAAGCTTCCGCCATGCATTTCGACAATTTCGTTGGCGACTGCCAGACCGATGCCTGAGCCACGGCGTGTGTGATTTGCTTTGTAGAACTTGGTTTTGACCTTCGGGAGGTCCTGGGGAGAGATTCCCACGCCAGTGTCCGATATGAGGACAACTATTTCCTTGTTCTTTTCGAATGCCTCGACTGAAACCGTGTCGCCCGAATTTGAGTACTTCACGGCGTTGTCGATTATGTTTATGAAAACTTGTCTGAGTCGGGAACGGTCGCCATAGACGAACGGGAGCATTTCCGGCTCGTAGTATTCAAGTTTTATTCCAAGTGATTTAGCCCGCTCGCCATAGATGAGGACCGCTTCGCCGAGCTCCGCCAAAATATCGCAGGTCTCGCGATTGAGGGTGAATCTGCCGTCCTCGATTCGGGAGAAGTCTAATAGCTCCTCGACCATGTCGGAAAGGCGCTCGGTTTCACCTGTGATGACCTTCATGGCTTTCTGGATAGTTTCCGGGTCGTCGGACATTTCAAGTGCCGTCTCGCTCCAGCCTTTTATCGCTGTTAATGGCGTTCTCAGTTCATGGGAAACGGACGAGATGAACTCGTTTTTGACCTTGTCTGAATTCTCGAGCTCGGTAGCCATGTAGTTTATCGACTCAGCAAGCTCGCCTATTTCGTCTGAGGTCTTCGGGTCGATTCTCTCACGGAAGTCGCCTTCGGCGTACTTTTTCGAGATATCACACATCTGCCGGACGGGAACGACTATCGAGCGGACAAACGACAGTCCCGCAAAGAGCATGAGAAGTATTATCGCAAGGAGTGAGGCAGTCAGGACTATCCCTATTTTCAGGATCTGATTATCTATAAGATCTATTGATGTGAAGAGCATCAGGGCGCCATATTCGCTCTGAAGCGATCTTAGGATCACCGTGTAGCACATGACCTTTTCGCCACTCGAGAGGGTAAGCGTTTCGCAATACTCCCCTTCCTCAGACTCGAGAGCCTTTTCGTAACCGCTTAAGTCGAGCCAGTCTGATGGCTGGAAGCCTGAGCTTGTGAGGAGGACCTCTCCTGAGGTGCTGAGAGCTATGAGCTCATATTTCTCCTTCTCGTCGAATTCGGTCACTGACGACTCAATCTCGCTCTCGAGGCCGGAAACAGTCTGGTATCTCGAAAGCGGAGAGACGACCGATTCGAGCTTGACGGTCAGGTTCTGCTCGGCAGCGTTAGTGTAGTAATTGCTGAAAATGACAAGCGTAAGGACGTCAACCACGAGGAGCACCAGAAGTACGATGCCCATCGAGTTAACAAGCCACCTGCCAGTTATACTCTGCCTGATTCTTTTTTTCAGCATCAACGCTCAACTCTCATTCGCCGGAGCTCCATTTGTAGCCATAGCCCCAGATTGTGATTATGTACTTGGGGCTGGAGGGCTCGTCCTCTATCTTCATTCTGATTCTACGGATGTTCACGTCGACGATCTTCTCTTCGCCGTAGTAGTTTTCGCCCCAGATTTGCTTCAAAATAGTAATCCGATCGAGGGCTGTGTTCTGGTTCTTTAAAAAGAACTCCATTATCTGATATTCGACCTGTGTGAGGTCTACCGGCTTTCCGTTCTTCAGGAGAACCCGGCTCTTTAGGTTTATTACAAACGGCCCGGAGGTTATCTCGTCGCCCTTATCTGCCTTGGTGGAGTCCATGAGGCTGACTCTTCTGCAGATGGCGTCGACACGAGCCACCAATTCCGAAATCGAGAAGGGCTTTGTGATGTAGTCGTCGGCTCCCATCATGAGGGAGGAGACCTTGTCCATCTCCTGACTCTTGGCCGAAAGCATGATTATGCCTATCTTAGCGCTTCTTTCGCGGAGGCTCTTGCAGACAGCGAAGCCGTCCATTCCGGGCATCATGATATCGAGTAGCGCTGCATCGAAATCGCCACCGGCATCGTCAAACGCCTTGATGGCATCCTCGCCACAGTTGACGTCGACGACATCATAACCGCTTCTTTTGAGATTGAGAACGACGAATTCTCTTATCGAATCCTCATCCTCGCAGACCAAAACACGCTTCATGCAAAATTCTCCTTAATCTGTCATTCTGTTATATATAAATTATCTGAAATTTCATCGGGAGTTAAGAGCAGTGGCTCGTCATCATCGGCGAGCTTTTTATAGAGATACGAAATGCTGCCCGACTCTGTCACAAGAGTATAGCCATCATCGAGATAAGTCTGGGCGTTGCGGGAGCTCACTGAAATTATGCTCAGAAGCTTCGTCATATCCGAAAGGCTGTCGGCGGTTCTGTCATACTCAACGAAGGTTATTTCGCCAGTGTCGCTGTCGCGGATGACGGAGACGAAGTTAGTCCATCTGCTTGGGAGCTTAAAGATGTAGCTGTCCGAGAGGCTATAGTAGGCGCTCGACTCGGTTGTGAAGGCGTTTTCATCCTGGCTGTAGCTCAGCCAGTTCACCATATATTCGGCACCGCTTCCGGCTGAGTAGCCCGAAAACAGCCCGAGAGTCGGAATCTCAACGATTCCGTCGTTATCATAATCCATCGAAAGGTACCCGCCAGTTCTCTCGGTCACCCAGAGAAGTTCGCTGTCGACCGACGAAAGGCATGTGAGGGTGTCGCCTTCGAGATATACTACCTCCGTGAGGAGATAACCGTCCTCGTCGGTGACGTCTATAAACAGGGCACCCGTCTCGCCATAGAGGAGCCCAGAGGTGTAATTCGAGATTGCTGAGACGCTTGACGTGAGAGTTCTCTCGGAGGTCACGTAGCTGAGGCCATCGCTCGACTTGATGACGCCTACTGAGACGACGGTGCCGGACTTCTTGAACAGGACAATTTCGTCGGTTCCGCACAGGTCGATATCGGCGCTGATCATCGTTGTGTACCAGCCGTCATAAGTTGAGCGTAAGATCCCGTTTTCGTATCTGTAGATGCTGACTGTTGATTCGTCGTGGACGGAGGTTCCGTAGCCGATTACGATGTCGGTGACATCGCCATAGTCGGTGACTATGACCGTATCGACTGATGAGCCACCGCCTGCGACTTCATACATCGCGTGCCAGTCACCACTTTCGTCCTTATCAAAGACTGCGACCCGAACATTTTCGCCGGTACCAGAAGCAGTTGCGCTCGAAGATGTGTAGAAGACGAGGGCTTCGTCGTTGTCGTCGCCATCCAGGTCTGCGATGACGAATGCTGAGCGATATTCGCCCGACTGGGGGTATGCTAAAGTCACAGAGTGGCCGACATTGTCATAAAGCGCCTGCTTGAGGGCAGCCTGGTCATCGGAAATACTAGGAGCGCTGAGAAGCTCGTCCACCGAAAAGGTGAACGCCTCGCAGCCGGTAAGCATGAGGCAGCTGAGCACGATCAAAATTATTCTTTTCACCTGACCGCCTCCCAGAAAAACACTAAGCCCACCTAGCCACGTTCTATTATACTCCAAAAGAATGAAGGTTGCAAGTAGTAAATTGGGGGGCAGAGGAGGATTTTTGAGGGGAAAGTTTTTCAGGCATAAAAATAGCCCAGCAAACCATCTCCATCTGTGAGATATCTCACAGTTCTGATGCATTTACTGGACTATTGCATCTTTACGTTACAAGCGATTAGGCCACGGAAAGGCCAAGCCACTTCCTGACGAGCTCGACACTGACATTGGCGTACTTTGCGATTAAATCTACGGTTACGCCATCTTCGTGCATACTCATCGCCATGGCTTTAGTGGTTTCAAGCTGTCCTTGCTCTTTGCCCTGCTCATAGAGTTCTTCTGCTACCTTGCACACTTCGTCGTGGCCTCCTTTCTCACATTTCAAAAAGTGAACGCGTTCCGACAACGGTCCCTGACTCATATCATAGGGATCTGCCGTGTAAAAATACTTCAATAATTTCGCTTTGTCACTGCCGTCATCGACAGCAGCGTTCGCGAAAATCACGTGGTTTCCGTCATCATACGGAATTCCTGACTCTCCGAGAGTCTTTTTGACGGGATAGACAGCTGCTCCGACATTCAAAAGATCCTTCTCGCTGATGTAGATTATATAAACATCCGGCAGCTCATCGTAAAATGCTCCCTTATCGAGGACACTCTTGTCTATCATCGAACCATAATATCTGATTCTTCTTGCATGGTCGACGGTATCGCGACGCTGAATTTCGATATTTATCAGCCGTCCTGTACTATCTTGTGCAAATGCGTCCAAAATAGTGTCCTTAGACGTGGCATTCAGCAATCGATATTGGCTTTTGACACTCATAATTTCTATATCGTCTCTGTCAAGAAGAGTCCGAACTACGTGCTGGCAGGCGCCGATATCCTCAAGCACCACCGACGCAAATGTATCGCTGAACAGGTTTTCCTGCTTTAATTTTTCTGCGCCCTGCTCAATTATTTCCGAATAACTCTTTTCAGAATCGCCCAATGTTATCGCCCCTATTTCCACTCTGTGATTATATTATACCACAGAGTTTGCGATAAATCAAGACCATTTCACGAAGATGTTATAACGTAGGACTTCGTTACTCAGCGTCGGTGGAACCGATTTCTATATCAGTTTTAATTCTATGATTTATTTTAGTATTCTCGACTTTTCCTGGCAGAACAGTCCGAAAATGAATAGCGCCGACTGGCCATACAGGCCAATCTCGGTATCAGAAAGCGACTCTGCTGTTTTGGAAGTATAAAACTCATCCATCGCCTCTTCCTCCGAAATATGGTATTTCTCCGCAATCAATCGAACGATTTCTGGGATTAGGGTCGCTTTTATCAGGGCATGTGCCATAGCCTAAACCTCCACAATGTAGCTTTCTACAAACGTCAGTTCGCGAAGAGCTGCTTCCGTACAAAACGCAATCTGGTTATTGATCTTTTCGAATTTCAGTCGTTCGACAGCATCCTCTTTACGCATGATGCCCTGGACGACATAGGACACGGTCTCACCCACATTGTCATTTGCAATCTTTCCGATTACAATATCGTACACATGGTGATAGCTCGCATCACTTCTGCACTGCACCACCATATCCAGCCAGTCAAGCGAAGCTTCGCTGAATACCTTTTCCTTCAAGGTATGGCTCTCATTCCACTCTACACATTGATGACAGCCTGTTCCTCTTTGCCACTGGAACGTGACAAAATCCTTGCGCGACGGATTGCCCACCGTTCTGCCTGCTCTTTTATATCGGTGGTATAGAAAGCGGAGCCGAAATCTCTTCCGATTTCACTCGTGATAATCCTCGGATTCTGTATTTCCAGTGTCGTTCCATGATAGACTAGCATTCGTGACCGCCTCCCAAATACTGATCGATAATCTGCATCATGTACTCCATGCTCATGCCATGGAGGTCGTCATAGTCATCACGAAACAGATCGAGAACCTTCTCCTTTTTAAACAGCTCGTACACCTTTTCGCTCGGCTGGTTCGTGTGCTCAGCGTAATACTCCACGCAAAACGCCACAAACGACAATTTGCTCATCCGATCACCTCCATTGAGAACTGCTTTGAATATAGCTTAACATATTTTTCGGAGATAATCAAGTGTCATTTCCTAGATTTCGCATCCAATCTCATACTCCCCCTTTTTCAAATCAACCGTGACTGTTGTGCCGTCTGAAAAGGTTGTCTTCTGGCGGGTGTAGTCGGGGCTGAGGAACTCGTGGCGGAGCATTTCCTGTTTGGCGAGCTTTTCGTGGAGAGTGGTCACCACTTGACAGCGGGAGATTTCTTCCTCGAGACGCTTTTCGGCTTCGCTGTCGAAGGCGCCGTCGGTATTGGGGTAGGCGCCATCGCGATCGAGATAGGGGACGCCGGCGTTCAGGAGGGCGTAGAGCATGTAGTCCTCCCCGTCGGTCTTGTCCATGAACCATGGGAGGATCATGCAGTCGTGATATACTAAATTGAATAGCGGGACTGGCACGCCTCTACGGGGGCTTCCAGGGCTCTGAAGCATGAAATCGTATGGGCCATAGTGGCAGAAAACGAGGCTTTGCATCGCCCAGTCGCCACATTCCTCGCTGCTGGGGAGGATTCCCTTCAACCAGAGATAGTTGAAGCAAGCGCTGCGGTAGCCAAGGCACTCGCGGCGGGTCATTCGGTGCCTCGGATGGGCACACTCGTCAGGCTCGTTGCAGGTGAAGACGTCGAGGTAGGACGCCTGCAGGCGGATTCCGTGCCGGAGAACCTCCTCGAAATTCCGCTTGACGTAGTAGGGTGCCTGAGTGGCGCAGAGGTAGTTCTGCCGGCCTCCTGCCCAGACTGACATCTCGAAAACGGAGCCGTCGGGAGCGTGGAGAGCGAACTCTTTATCATAGGTTTCGGCATCCAGATAATAGTCGCGGTACTGGTCGTGGAGTCCAAAAAGATACCCGCAATCGGCGATAGTGTCCGAGAGCTCCTTGAAGCCTTCCCAGCCACCGGCTTCGGGGCAGGCAGGGAGATAGTCGGGGTGCTGGTTGTCGTAGCCCGGCGCTCCCCAGCCGTCGAGGTGGAGATAGAGCTTCGGAACGCCCTTGTCGTGGTATCTCCTGATTTCGGTGGTTCTGGCATGAAATGGAACTACAAGATCGTTATTTTCAGGATTATCGTGGTCAAAATATCTCGAATCTGGCGAAACGTGCTTCTTGATGCCCTTGTGGACGATGGCGGAGCCGATGAGCTGGTCGACGAGAGGGTTGCGGGCAGCCTTCTCCCGAAGAGTCGTCAGAAGGCCAGTCTCAATCGCGTATTTGCGATAGACTTTGCAAAGGTCGTTATAGTCGCAATTGTCCAAAAATTCGTACTTTAATGTTCTGCGATAGGAAAACTCACCGAGGCTCGGAAGGAAGTAGGCGCCGACGTGTGTGTATGGCCCGCCTGCCGGATGGTCGATGTAATAGCCGGCGTCCCAAGGTGTCTCGCAGATGGCGATGTAGCCGTGGCGGTCCTCAATCTGGCCGAACCAGGGCATGTAGGCGCCTGAGGAGCAGAACTGGCCGTCGAACGGCAGCGAGGCGACCTCGTTTTCCCAAGTGTTTGGGATCAGGAGGCCCTGAAGCACCGGCATGACAGTGTAGGCGTTTGAATTCTCGAGCGGAAAGTGCCCGGGATATATAATTTTTTTAAACTCGAGCGAGCCTTTGCCCGGGATCAGCTCGAAGCGGAGCGACTGAGTTGCGGTCTCGATCCACGCGAGGGTTTCGAAAGAGAATCCTCGCTCGGTCCACTCGTAGCGGGAGAGGATTCCCTCCCCGACGCCACTTTTCCAGCGCTCGTGGCGGATGACGTCGGCTGTCGTGAACGGCAGGGCGCTGCCGTCGGACAGGATGAAATGCGGGCAAAATTCCTCAGGCTGGCGCCAGATGTTGCTGCCAGTTTCAACTTTATATAGAAGATTATTGCAGTCGAGGGTGAGATTTAAGCGCTCTGAGGTGATGGTGAATGTGGACATGGCTTGGCCTCCTTTGGGGTTTGGGTTTATTATAGCATATTGGGGCGGGAAATGCTATATGTGGGGTGAAAAAAGTGGATTCAGCGCCCAGATATTTCCAGAAACTTCTTTGAAAACACCCTTGACATGAACCTCTATTCGTGTTACAATAGAAACGAAAGTTCGAAACTGGTGTTTGATGACATGGAGGTGACCGGCATGAATGCGACTGCGAGGGCATTGCATCCTAAATATGAGAAAATTTACGTGTCGGTCACTTCGGAGATTGACACAACGGGGTTCATGCACCCGAAGGCGGTCGAGTGGACGAACGGGCGGATGTACAAAATTGACGAGGTTCGGGATTTTAGGCCGGCTGATACCGTCGGCTTCGGCTTCCCTGGCGACTGCTACACAGTGGTAATCAAAGGAGAAGAAAAACGATTATTCTTCGAGCACGCACCGTTTCCGCCACGGTTGGGAAGATGGTTCGTTGAGGTTGTGGCGAGCTGATTTTAAGAAAGGAGAGACGGCATGGATAAGAAAAGAACATATTTTGCTATTGATTTAAAGTCGTTTTATGCAAGCTGTGAATGCGCTGACAGGCACCTTGACCCGCTCACGACAAATCTCGTTGTTGCGGATCAGAGTCGGACTGAGAAAACCATCTGCCTGGCGGTCTCCCCTTCTCTCAAGGCTTACGGGATTCCAGGCAGAGCGAGGCTTTTTGAGGTCGTCGAGAAGGTGAAAGAGGTTAACGCCGAACGCCTTCGGAACGCTCCTGGGCGAAGGTTTACATCCGAATGTTTTGACTCAAAAGGGCTGGCGGAGGATCCTAATTTAAAATTATCATATATTGTTGCCCCGCCACGAATGGCGAGGTATATCGAAACTTCGGCGCAGATTTACTCAATCTATTTGAAATATATTGCTCCTGAGGATATTTTCTCCTACTCAATCGACGAGGTTTTCATCGACGCGACCGGCTATCTGCACACCTACGGCATGACCGCCCACGAGCTCTGCATGACGCTGGTTCGGGAGGTTCTATACGCTACTGGGATCACCGCCACTGCTGGCATCGGGACAAATATGTATCTTGCAAAGATTGCGATGGATATTGTGGCGAAACACGTTCCTGCCGACAAGGACGGTGTCAGAATTGCGGAGCTCGATGAGCACTCCTACAGGGAAAAGCTCTGGAACCACACGCCCCTCACCGACTTCTGGCGGATTGGCAAAGGAACCGCCCGAAGGCTCGAAAAACGGCGGATTTACACGATGGGACAGCTTGCGAGGATGTCGACTTACGACCAGGAGTGGTTCTACAAGACGTTCGGAATCGACGCTGAGATCCTCATCGACCACGCCTGGGGCGTTGAGCCGACTACGATGGAGATGGTGAAATCTTACAAGGCTGAGACGAACAGTCTCTCCGAAGGGCAGGTTCTCTCGGAACCATATCCCTATGATAAGGCGAGAATTATTGTCCAGGAGATGACCGACAGCCTGATGTTGCAGCTGACGACGAAGGGGCTGGTGTCCGACTCGTTCACGCTCGACATCAGCTACGACAGGGAGAATTGCGACAGAGGAAAATATTTTGGCGACACAAAGACCGACCACTACGGGCGGCTCGTCCCGAAGCCTGCTCATGGGAGCACGAGGCTGGACAGTCCCACAAATCTCGGAAGCCAGCTTCAGAAGGCGATTGTGGGGCTGTTTGACAGGATTGTTGACCGAAATCTCACCGTCAGGCGGATTACTGTTACCGCGAATCGGGTCATCCCGGACCCGGGCATCATGCAGGTCGACATGTTCACCGACACGGAGAGTCTCGAAAAAGAAAAAAGCCTGCAGGACGCCGTAGTCGGCATCAAGCAGAGGTTCGGGAAAAATGCGGTTCTCAAGGGGACGAATTTCCTCGAGGGTGCCACGATGAGGGAGCGAAACGGGCAGATTGGCGGGCACAAGGCTGGCGAGGAGGGAGAACTGTGAGCCTGAACGAAAAATTTGACGATATAATCGACATGGAGCGCCCCTGGCCGGAGGAGGTTCTTAAGAAGCATCCGAAGATGCCTCCGCAGGACAGAGCTAAGATTTTCGCGCCTTTTGCGGCTCTCCGTGGCCATTCCGAACGGATTGGGGAGGAAGATGTCAAGCTGATGTGGAGCGAACGGGTTGAGCTGTCGGAGGATGGTGCGAAGGCGCTTTCTGACAAGGTTCTGAGGGTCAGGAAGGGCATGGAGGTGGACGTGGTTTTCTTCACGCCGGACGCCGAAAACGACGACATCGGCTACAACGTGACCACTGCAGGCAGGGTGACGGGTATCGATGAGGTCTATAGAACCATGAGAATCAGCGAGGACGGCGTGACGGATTTTGTGATTAGCTTTGACAATTTGATTGATATAAAAGAAAGAGATTTATAATATGACTATAATCGTAACTGGTGGAGCTGGATTTATTGGCTCGAACTTTATTTTTCATATGCTGGGAACTCACCCTGATTACCGCACAATCTGCCTCGACAAGCTGACCTATGCCGGCAATCTCTCGACGCTGGCACCCGTCATGGGCAATCCGAATTTCAGGTTTGTGCACGCTGACATCTGCGATCGCGAAGCTGTTTACAAGCTTTTTGAAGAAGAAAAGCCTGATATTGTCGTCAACTTTGCCGCCGAGAGCCATGTTGACCGCTCGATTGAGGAGCCTGAAATCTTCCTTCAGACGAATATTATCGGCACGAGTGTCCTCATGGATGCTTGCCGGAAGTATGGCATAACACGTTTTCATCAGGTTTCGACTGATGAGGTTTACGGCGACCTGCCTTTGGACAGGCCAGACCTCTTCTTCACCGAAGAAAGCCCGATTCGTCCGAGCAGTCCTTATAGCAGTTCCAAAGCGAGTGCTGACCTGCTGGTCTTGGCTTACCACAGGACCTATGGCTTGCCAGTGACGATCAGCCGGTGCTCCAATAACTATGGACCGTATCAGTTCCCCGAGAAGCTGATTCCGTTCATGATTATGAACGCCTTGAACAACAAGCCCTTGCCTGTCTTTGGCGAAGGGCTTAATGTCAGGGACTGGCTCTATGTCGAAGACCACTGTCGGGCGATCGACCTCATTATACATAATGGGAGAATTGGTGAGATTTACAACATCGGCGGGCACAACGAGATGAGGAATATTGACGTTGTGAAGATGATTTGCCGGGAGCTCGGGAAGCCGGAGAGGCTTATTACCCATGTTCCCGACAGGAAGGGGCATGATTTGAGGTATGCCATTGATGCGACGAAGATTCGGAAAGAGCTGGGATGGGTGCCGGAGATGAAGTTTGAGGATGGGATTAAGGAGACGGTGAGGTGGTATCTTGAGAATTGGGGGTGGTGGGAGAGCAGCAGATAGTCATTGCTACTTGCTCTGTTTCCACATTTTATACCAATAGCGATACTGCGACATATCTGCATCTGTCCCAATGCCATCACGATACAGCTCATACAGAATTTCCATGCCTTTTACGTCCCCAGCTTCGGCGGATTGTTTCATCCAATAAAAGCCTTTATAGTTGCTTCGACTGGTTCCCTGACCCTTCAGATATAATAATCCGAGATTATAGTACGCTCTCTCAAAGCCTTCTTCAGCAAGCTTTTCACACCAGTAAAAGACACGTTTATCATCCTTCTGTACGCCTGCTTCTCCAGTTCTATAGATGTTGTACAGATCAATCTGGGCATCAATGTCTCCGCCTTCGGCTATTTTACTGAGATAATAAACCGCCTTTTGTTTGTTGACAGCCGTTCCTATGCCCTCATTATAACGCCTGCAGGCTTCACGCTGTGACTCTATATCTCCGCCCTCAGCAAGCTTTTCCAACCAATACAGGGCTTTTTTCTCATCTGGCTTTAAACTATACATTCCGTATGAATAAAAAGTGTAAAGCCAGCTTTGTGAATCATTGTAATTTGCCTCACCAGCCTGTTCGAGCCAATACACGGCTTTATCCCTTTGTTCAGGGGTCAGGTCATTCATTACAAGATAACACATGGCGTACTGTGCCTGAATGTATCCTTTCTGGCAGAGCTGATCGTAAAGATAAAACGCCTGATTCAGATCTTTGGCGACTCCTGTGCCAAGATCATAGCATGATGCAAGCTCGTACATGGCATCAATGTGTCCGTTATCAGAAGCCATTTTAAACCAGTAAAATGCCTGATTTTCATCTTTTTCCGTGCCCATGCCTTTCCTGTAGTAAATACCCAAACGGTATTGTGCATCGGCATCTCCCGCTTCAGCAGCTTTTTTGCACCAATAAAACGCCTGGGAAGGATCAGCATCTGTTCCAATTCCCTCTTCATAACATTTGCTGAGATTTCTCATCGCATCTATATTCCCGTTTTCAGCACCATTTTTATATAAGTCGAATTCCATAAGCTCTTTTAATCTCTTGGCATCTGAGCCCAGTTTCTCGTTTTCAGTTTCACTTACACTGGTTAAATAACTGATGGCTTCATCAGGCATTACTTGCCTGACAATGTTCTGGGAAGCCTCGTGTCCATCCCTGGCAGCTTTTAAATACCAGTAAAAGGCTACAGGTTTATTAACGGCGGTGCCTTCACCGTTTTCATAACATCTGGCCAGTTCATACATTGCTCCTAAGTGCCCATTTACGGCAGCAACCTGAAACCAGCGAAGAGCCTGTCCCTTATCAACAGCGGTACCCCTTCCCTCTCTGCAACATACGCCAAGACTGAACTGTGATACAGGATAACCCTTCAAAGCGCCAGCTAAATAAGTGTTGTATAGCTTCTGCTTCCCTTCTTCAGTGTTATAGTAATCATCCAGTTCCTTTTGCCTTTTTCTCTCTTCCTCCGCTTCTTTTGCCTTCTTTTCTGCCAATTTTTCAGCAAGCGTGGAATCCGTCAGCGCACGAAGTTCTTCGATCCTGTTCCGAATTCTGTAATCGTCCTCTTTTTTCAGAGATTCCTCATACCAATAGATGGCTTTTTCGACATCGACCTCAGTTCCTTCACCCTGTTCATAACTCCTGGCAAGCTGAACCTGGGTATCGCGTCCTCCCAACTCGGCACCGATTTTATAGGCATTGAACGCTTTCTCTTTATCAACTTCAACACCATTGCCATCCATGTAGTGTAGTCCATAGGTTAAAAGTCCATTCTCATCTCCAGCCTTGGCTGCTTTTAAAGCATACTCGTAAGCTGTTTCAGGATCGCCATCGTACCAGTACTTTATATATTGTTCATACAGCCGATAAGGATCATTTGGGTTAACCATTTTTACAGTCGGCTTGGAATCATTACTAATCGTGTCATCTACAGCTTTGTTCACTTTAGCCGGCTCAACCCTCTTTTTTCTGTTGAAAAGCATATTCATTTTCCTTTCTTATCAGATATTGCATCCACATTTTCTGCGAATGTGGCTCTGATTGAAGTATAACATATAATTGGGGAGGGTGCAAGGCATATCTTGTCCCGCCAACACAAAAAGTCCGAAAGAGAATCACTTCAGAATCTCTTTCGGAAGGATGATGTTATTCTTTTTCTTGACCTCCACAGAGTTTTGCACATATCCAGCGGGGTCAGCTTGGTTTGAAAAACGCCTAATCCAAATAGTGAAGTCCTGTTAATGTTTCAGAAGCTTCCCACAGCTTTTTTGCTGTATCCGGATTATGCGACGCTTTATTGGATTTGACCACATCAGGCATCCTGCCCTTTGATGGTCCGAAGTATTCGCCTCCTCTGACAGTTTCATCTGTAGCCGCACGAATCAATGGCATTGAACCATAGATGGTAGGCTTCAGAAAGCTTGCCACAAACGTCAGGAATCCTTTGGTGAAAGCGTTATTTGCCTGAGCCGGCATGATGTTTGTCTGTGCTATTCCGGGATGTGCAGCAAGTGAGATCGTAGACTTGCCTGTGCGTGTAAGACGCCGTTGCATTTCATACGCAAACAAAAGCATTTCCATTTTGGAACGTCCGTATGCTCTCCATCTGCCGAAGCCCTTTTTATTTTTATAGTACAGATTATCAAAATCTATCTTGTTTCCGAAAAAGTATGCAAGACTGCTGACGCTGACAACTCTTGCGCCGGGCGTTGCCTCCAATAGGTCGAGTAATCTTCCTGTCAGTGCAAAGTGACCGAGATAGTTCGTTGCGAAGTGATTTTCAAAGCCGTCAACGGTTTCAGAATACGGCGCAGCCATAATTCCCGCATTATTGACGAGAACATCGAGGCGACTGTATTTCTGCTTGAATTGATCTGCAAAATCCGCAACACTTTTTTGGCTGGCAAGGTCTAAGTGCATAGCATCCAGATCCGCGTTCGGAACATCGTCCCGAATCTTTTGCACGGCGACATCTGCCTTTTTCGGATTACGGCAGGCCATCACAACTTTTGCGCCTTTGCGAGAAAGCTCCTTAGCAGTCTCAAAGCCCAGACCGCTGTTTGCACCTGTCACAATCATAACTTTGCCGGAAAGGTCAGGTATATCTTCTAATTTCCAACTCATAATTATCCCCTCACATAGAATTCAGATTGCATCATATCATTAAGCGTGACATTCGGATTCTGATAGCGTCTGCGCTTTTCCGGCACATTGGGGTGACGAATTGCATGGTTTGGGCACCACATGATGCAAGCCATACACTGTTGGCAGTCATGTCCCCAGGTCGGACCATCTTCGGTCAACTTGATGTTTCCGTTTTTACAGAGCTTTTCACAGACGCCACACTTTGTACAGGCTTCGGTGGTATAGAAGCCACCCTCAACAGAGTCACGATCAACCCCTAATAAACGCTTATTGAAAGTCGCTGATGCCCACGAAAGAAATCTGCGGTTGATACCTTTTCGGTTTTTCGTAGGCACATCCGATTGAATTTTCTCCACAATTTTAGCAGAAGCTTTGGCTTCATGGTTCAGATAGATGCGATTGATCCAGTCCGGCATGGGAGAAAAGCCCACGATATGGTTTGGTGGCATGGGCAGCATAAATGTCTGAACAGCAAAGTCCGTTTTCGGCTGCAAAATGGCTTTCAGGTCGATACAGACGTAACCGTCATAGCCACCACAGGTGGCAAGGACGAAAATCTTCTGCTTTCTGGAACAGCAGAGCTTCTCACAGACCTCTTTCACCACTCTCGGAGGACGAACAAACCACGTAGCGGTCACGATACCAATACGAGTGTAATCTGCCGGAACCTCCGGGTTATCACGCAGAGAGTAGATAGACATAAGTGTTGTATTTCCCAGCTTCTCACCAATATGCTTTGCAACAGAGAGGCTGTTCCCAGAGCCGGAATAGTAATAAATGATTGTTTTTTCAGCCATTTGACACCTCCATTTGCGTTGTTGTTTCGTTGTAATGTCAGTCCGATTTTCGCAACATAGATTGCTACTTTCTATTTTATCACTTGAACGGAATCAATACAACAACACAGAGGCAACGAATGTGGGATTCTTTTCTGAAATTTTGATGAACACGGGGTCTGCGTGGTTACTTCTGTTATGCTTTATTTATGCCACGGACTTGTATCTTGTCTAAATCAGCCGCCGCAGATGCTTTATTTTTCAAAATAATTGCTTTTATGTTTCTGCCTTTAAACCGATTGTCGTTTTGTCAAGTGGTGGCAACCTGCTTGGCACGGGGAGAGATTGTTGATATGGATAAGTATCTTGAGCTTGAACTTCCCGTAGAGTACAGTGAAAATAAGTAAACCCCCTGTAGCTCCCAGAGTTTTCTCTGAGAAACCACAGGGGGTTCTTTTTACGCTATGAATTAAAGTCCAATGGAATCTATAGCTGCTTTTATATTCTTTGCAGCGACATCCGCATCTGAACCATCAAACGAGAATTCAACTGTGTCTCCTGTTTTAAAGCAACCTGTTATTAACGACATAATGCTCTTTGCATCTTTTGGTGACGAGCTGGGTTTAGCTACAATGATATAGCATGAGTACTTCGCAGCTTCATGTGCAAGAAGAGCTAAAGCCGTGTTGTCAGCCTTTCCTGTGATCTTGTAAGTAAAACTTTCTATCATTTTGTTGCTACTCCTATTCGTTATTTTCTATTTGATTTTTCCGCTCTGTAGCTTCTGCTCGTCCAACGCTTCCTTCAAGACGATAACCCTACCCTTTGATTTTTTATCATTCTCTATGCCCCAGAATGTCTCTGCATTAAAACAGAATAACGAGCCGCCAATAAACTGTTCTATATGTTCTTTCTCTCCAAATTTCAAAAGGTATTTTACACCCTGCAACTCAGGCAGTACCTTCTTCTCATCTTCCATTTGATTTCACTTTCCTCTACGCTTCACACTATCTTAAGGCAACTTGAATATGGGCTAATTTAATTCACTTTGTTACTCAAATATTCTCAATGCCTGAATCAAATCTTTCTGCTGCTTTCCTTTTGCAAAATCGCCTTTAATACCTTTTAGTTTATATTCACCAATCAAAATTTCTTTCATGCACCACCCTGCTTGGTATAACCACGCAAACGGCTTTAACCACGGGTGCTTCTTTACTAATTTCCACCTGAGCATTCCATATTTCTGCAAAGTTCTGAAAAAATCTCCGAGGTTATTGCACTTTGAGAATAGAAACGCACCTTTTCCCTCTGAAGTTGCTTTCGCCTTTCTGCCGAAATTGCCCTGTGTATAAAAGTAATCCAGAAGCTCTGTACACAGTTTTTCATCTGCGTCTGAGCACCATGTGATGTCTTCACGAAGTCCTAAATACATCTGGCACATCTTCGCGACAGTCTTCGCTATAACATCAAGACCTGCTTTTTCAAAGACCGGCTTGAACTCATTGCTGTATGCCACATCGTCCAAGTTCTTGTCCACAAACATCATCCAGTCAATAATCTGGCGGAAGCCCAAGCCTCCATCAAGGTGTTTAACAATATGTAGTAGCAAAACAAGACCGTTCTGCAAAGTAGGGAGAACAGGTACTTCGTAGGTTTCGCATGGGATCAACTGTACATTCTTTAAACCGTCCTGAAACAGTCCGAAAAGATACTCATCATCGCTTTTCATTCCCGCAGGATACTTGTGAATCTCAAATGTAATGCCGTTTTTCTCAAGCGTATAGTGGTAATCGACATTATCCTCATCATAGGTGAGAACGTAGCCATTGTCAAGCATAAGACGATAGGCTTCATCAAACTTTTCTATCGGAACGAGAAAGTCGATGTCGCCCATCGCTCTGTATTCAGGATTTGGATAATTGACTGCAGCCGCTGTTCCTTTCAGAATCGCCATTTCGATATTGTGAGACGAAAGAAGCTTGTACAAGTCATGCTGTTCGTTTTGAATTTCGGTGAAACGGTGAATGTTGTACATGGTGGCGTTGATCCATTTCTCAGATAATTCATCCGACACAACATCCGCGACCATGTCGGTAAAGAGATAGGCGATGGATTGGGCTGTGAGCTCTTTGTAGATGGCGGACCAATCGGAAGATTGGATGGTTGGAGGCACAGCTTGGTTTCTGGACCATGCGGATATTAAATTGGTGATTATGAATCTCATAAAAACTGTCACCATCCCATTTTAACAGAGAGAAGTTAATTCATCGACACTCCTCAAATTCGCTTTAACTCCATCCCTTCAATATCTTTATCGGAAATAATTAACTTGTTGTTGAGCTTCGGCCACTCAATTCCAACATCAGGATCATCGTATCTGAGCACACACGCTGCTTCTTTTTTGAACCCTCCATCTATACACCACTGCATCAAAACATCATCCTCAAGTGTTAAGTAGCCATGAGCAAATCCTTTAGGAACATACATAATTTTTCTGTTTTCAAAGGAAAGTACCTCTCCAACATATTGACCGAACGTATCTGAGCCCTTTCTTATATCCACACCCACAGAAAAAACAGAACCGTGAAGGCAGGAAACCAGTTTTGCCTGTTCATATGGTGTCTTTTGAAAGTGAAGACCACGCATAGTATTGGCTTTATAACTGTATCCATGATTTATTTGACATACATCAAAATTGATTCCAAGTTTTCTCGCAGAATCAATCTCCAGTGAAACTGAGGTATACCCTCTATCGTCTGAGTAAACATCCAGACCTTTAAAAACAATAACAGAATCTTGTCTCAATTCTGAACACTTCCTTATAAATCATTCAAAGCTCTTACGAATGGTCTCCATTTCCGATGAATTGGGAAATACTTTGTTGACACCAACTACTGTATGGAAAGGTGGTACATCCTTAGTTACAATTGCGCCAGCACCAACAATCGCGCCTTCGCCGATTTCAACATGTCCAATAATTGTAGCTCTTGCCCCAAGAATTGCTCCTTTATGAACTACAGGTGCGTTTTCCAAGCCTTTTGAGGCTCCTAATGTGACACCATGCTGAATAATAACCTTAGATTCAACAACCGCATACTTGCTAATCACGACGCCCAATGCAGAATGCTGGAATGAAACATCATCAGCAATATTAGCATCTATTGGAATATCACATCCATAGTAATGGCGCATAAACCAACTAATCAAGCGTCTACCCCCCCACGCTTTTCTTCCTAATTGCAAGCATTTACTGACACTCACTTCTGAATACCCCTCTCTGTAAAATGTGGCTCTCTATTTTTTGTACTTTCTTTTCAATGAAAATATTAGACAAAACGGCAAACATAAATGTTAACACCATTGAAATCAGAATCAACAACCATTCTCTTCCTGAAATTACCTGTATGAGAAAAGTTATTATCGGCATATGCCATACATATATTCCATACGATAATTCAACCTTAAGGCGACACTTTCCAAATCGAAACGCAAGACCTAATGTCAACATTCCTGCTAACAGTACAGTTATAGGATCTGTATAATATCCCGCTTCTGCAAGTGGTTCGACATGATACTTTATCAGCAAATGCCATGCCAAAAATGCAACTGTTATGTAAATGAGATTATTACAGATAAATCGTATTACACTGTCTTTGAACTTGTATCCTAGCACTCCAATCAAGAAAAAGTACAGATACGGCAAAAAACTACTGGAATATATTTTAGCCACAATGCCAAATCCATTATTTTGACAAAGTGAGACAAGCTCATTTCCAATCAGATTAATAAGAAAAGCACACGCAAATGTAATCCCCCAAAAGGTCTTGCTGCAATTGCTAATAAGCACCTTTTTACAAAGCACCGCTATCACGTAAATCTGAAGTTCAATCCATATAGCCCATATTGCTCCGTTACTGATACCATATATCTCATTACCGTTTGGCTTTAATATCATTTTTACTGCAAAAATCAGTACATCCTCAGCACTAAGTTGTACCCCCCTGAATCACACTCAGCACATATGCAGCTATAATCATGGCGATAATACTAACGATATACACAGGGTAGATTCGGAAAAATCTCTTTATAAGATAGACTCCACCACTCGACCGTTCTAAAGAAGGTATAAGGAAGAAACCACATATTACAAAGAAAGCAACTAATGATGCACCAGCAAAGAGGAATCTATCATATGCTAGGTTTTCTAATCCAAAAACCGCAACAGAATAGTGAGAAAACATGATCAGTACTGAAGCAACTAATCTAATTACGTCAAAAGAATTTTCCTTATAGTTCATATCGACATCCTCCAGGCTTCCTTGCTTTTATAAAGTCCAGCCCTTGCTGGCGTTTTACTTTTTATAAAATGAAATGTATTTCTTTAAATTCTTACCATAGAAGACCAAGTCAAGCAAAGCAATTACTATAAAGTATGCAAAGAAGCCAACAAAATCGTTGCTAATGCAATTTACAAATATAAGAAATACGGCAACAAAAAGCAACAGGTACAATACGTCTCGTAACTTAATTTTTATAAATTTAAATTGAAATGCGCCCACCACAAGCCATATATAATAAATAATCACTGTTGCGATTGCAATTCCGATGTAGTTATTCAGGACACGGACAGCTATGGTGTCTAAAACAACGGCTAAGAGCAAGAGACCAATTAATGTTTTAGTATATGTCGCTGTCTTCTTCTTAATTTTGTACAAGTTTACATATATGCAATTCACAACCGCCATAGCAGGGAAAACCAAAAAATAAACAACAATAACTTCTAAGCTATCTACATATTTCGGTATAAAAGCCTTAACGATTATAGAAGCTGCAAAATAAGCACACCCAGATAGCGTTCCGAAGATAAAGAGTAACTCTTTTATGCTATTGTATTCCTTATCCTCCCATCTTCCCTGTGCCATTGCAGGAAATAAAGGTTGCGCTATTGAAGTAATAAAAACTGTCATCAATGACTGCAAAGAAAGTCCAAAAGAATAATAAGCAAAATCTGATGTACTAAAAACGGAGTTAACAAACTGCTTATCAACTGATGTAAATAAAGTATTGATATAGCTTCCCAAAACCATCACAATACCTGTTTTCTCTGTGTCTAAATTCTCTTTGCTTAAAAATTTCGTGCAATGAGAGCCTTTCAGAATACGAAACACTTGGAAAAGCATCCACACGAATGCCACCCAGTATACAAACAAATAAGACAATATGTACTGTTGTCCTGAGAGGCTGCCAGATACTAAATATATTGTCAATGCAAGCAATGGCACAGATACCGATAACACCATGCTTATGCGTGAATAAGTTTTAAACTGACTCCAGGCTTGCAATAAAGATCTATAACTTCCTACACTACAAAACGGCAATATTACAATTGCTATATAAAACAGTATTTCGCTTTTTGATACCAGTGCGATTACTGTAAAGACGATGGAGAAGAAAAGTAAAATAAAAAACGTAATCAAGCTTTCGGTTTTCAAACGATTCTTATCCAGATCATTAACATCCTTTCCTGCATAATTGACAACCATGCCAGACGGAAAACCTAAATGCAGTATTGTGATATAACTCACATATAGGGTAAATGTATGGTATTGGGCATATGAATCAATAGATAAAATTCTGGGAAAAATAAAGCTTCCAATAAAGCCTACAGCTGCTACTAAAAAATTCGCAGATAGAACCCTCATTATATTGCTTTTTAACGAGTTATTTTGCAAGTACAAACACCTCCAAGGTTAATGTTTGCAAGATACAATCTTTTCAGAAAATTCAATCGGCTTATCAATTAAGCCATAGAACTCCATAATTTCCTCTGGCTTATATTCCCACCATTTTGACTTTTCAATCTCTATAATTTCTTCGTTATTAAAACGATACTTGACTACTTTTGCGGGATTGCCTGCCACTACAGCATATGGCGGTACATCATGCGTTATAATTGAACCAGCAGCTAAAACAGCCCCGTTTCCTATGCTTCTACATCCAGCGGTTATAAGAACGCCATATCCACACCACGCGCCGTGACCAATAGTTAACTTGTTTCTTTCGACATCGTTAACCTTAAATCCGTATGAAGTATTATAAAAATACGGAGACATCGCCACATAATTCATCGGATGGTTAGCTGCGAAATAATGCACGTCTTTGGCAAAGGAGCAGTATCTCCCGACATGAATTTCGCCGCCCACAGCATAATTGAAATCGGAGGCAAAACAGCCGTAGCTATACATTTCTACGTCCACTTTATATTTTTCTCGATAATAGTCACGTAAGCTTTTTGATTGTTGCTGTCCTCCCTCTTTTTGAATTATCTTAGGCATAAATATATGCTTTCCTAAAACAGGAATATCAAACAACTTTTTATACAATTCAAGACACTCCATATACAATCATCTTTTATAACGTATTCTTTCTTGCCCTACTCACAGTTCCTCTAAACGATTTCAGGAAAGAAATTGCTGATTCATTTTTGGCATAGCTCAACATATTCTTAGTATCATACTCGGGAGAGCTTTTTCCCATAAGTCTGAGTGCTAAAACCTTGCTAGCAATATTCGTTCTTTTCGAATAGTGATTGGGCTGAACAAACCTTATGGTATCTACCTTATCGTCAATCTTATTCAAATCAATCGCTTTATCTTTAAACGCTCTATTTAAAAGCTCTAAACCTGTTTCTGTCCAAGCAAATACAATATTTCTACCGTCTTTTTCCGTAAAATCAGGCTTGTTATTAGCGTCAAGATACCAATAATCACCACATGAAATATCAGCCCGCTCGCCAATCCCATCAAAGCAAAACTTACATGACTTTCTTATATCTCTGCCCAAAATCTCAATCCAACTTTTCTCGTATTCCATTGTGTGTGCTTTGCCATCGTCATCTATGGCTGTTGTAAGCCCAGGCCATCCATTTCCTCTATAACGAAGCTCCTTACATTTGTCGCATTTCAATTCATCAAGCAATTTCTTGTTTGCATCTTCGCTTGGGATTCCAGCACAGAAGAAAGAGATTAAATACGGAATCCTTTTCCTCAATTTCTCATCGGAATCCATATAGTTTCTGATTGCAGCTACGTCACAGGGCTTTCCGATAAAGCAGTATCTTTCTCCTTCTCTCAAAAAAGCGGAAAGATTATACAAAGGAGATGATTGGCAATAACGTGATCCAGAGCAAGAATATATGTCTTCAACGCATCTTGAGCATACAACATCTGTTGAATATTGCTCATGTTCCGAGGCTTTTACTTGAATAACGCCGTCAACCAAGCTATGAGCCAAAAGGTATGCCGCTAAAGCAGAAACCACGCCACCACTAGATGCCTTAGTTCGTAGTTCTTCATCCGTGGACCACCCTTGGAATACTCCGTGATAATCTCCCCATACACTTCCATTATACTTTCTCACACCATTCTTCCCGATTGGACAAACGGAAACCATAGATGCTTTTTCTGCTTCTTTGCCCTCAAAGTCGGGATAATAGAAGCCTTTACTATCCTTGCAAAAGTCTATATCATAAATATCGTGACAAAGACCACAGCCGGAACAAAAATCATAAAAACTCAAGACTGTTCCCCTTCCAATTTGCTTATCTCACCTCTCATAGCGTTTTTAAAATCATAGAGATACTGATCAATAGCATTCATCGATTTATTTATTGCGTTTCTGAGGTTATCTTTATTCTCAATCCACTCTAATGATTTTTTAACTGCAACTTCCGTGCTATCTGTGCAACCATGAATTACATAATCATAATTAAGATTCTCATATAATCCCTCAAATTTACGGCTATATGAAAAAGGAATAACAGGTACATGGGATGAGTATGCTGCTATAGTTGAATGCATCCTTGACCCAAGAAAAACGTCCATGCTACTAATATAACTCTTTGCATCAATAGGATCTGTGAAAGCTGGTGCAGCTATTAAGCTGTGCTCTTTTGCTATGCCCCTACATACACTGACATCTCCATCAATATTATCTGAATCCGTCTCAATTACATGAGGAATAATGTGTATTTCAACGTCATCCCTCTTTTTTAGAGCTAAAATCAACTCAGTAATATATCTTCTGTAATCAACTGTTAACGAAAATTGATTTTCTTTAATAAAGCCGCCGTTCCATAATAATCCAGATACATTAATTCCAATATTCAGCTTTCTTTTATCAGTAGAATACTTCTGTGAATCATACGGTAAAGCAAAAGCCAAGTCAGTAACAACCATAGGATTAATCTTTGTAAGTTTTCTCACATACTCAGCTGATAACTGATCTCTTGTTGTCACAAAACAAGCATGCTTAATCGCATACTTTGCCATCGTTTCCAGCTTCTTATTGCTAAAAGGACCATATGTTTGTGGCAACAAATAAAGTGGTGTTCCACATTTTTCAACTAGTATTTTAAATAGCGTAGTATAAAATACATTCTTGGGAAAATATATATCTGAGAACCCATCGCCACAGGTAATATCACAAACAAAATCGCAGGACTTTATCATCTCACGCCACTCAAATTTAGGGTCCTTGATTTTCAATCTGCCGATGCTCATTTTGATATTTGGAAATTGATTCATCAATCTATCAAGAGAAGCAACCGGGGTAAAAAAATGAACCTCCAAATCATCATTTGTCATTTTATCCAGCATACTTAAAAAGGAATATGTCAGAGCTTCACATCCCTTATTTGCATCTTCTACTACGAAGCCTAGCAAGCCAATTTTCATTCTAATTCCCCCGTTGAAGAAAGTGCATTCCTTATATTTTCTAAAACACTAAATTTGTTATGTTCATCCGGCTCAACATAAGCTCCTTCGCCCCACTCGTTCCATGCCATAAGAAACAGATAGTCGGTGTGGTACTCATTTTTCGCTTTTACAATCAGCTGCTTTAGATATTTTCCAAACTTATTAGGAGTGAATCCGCATACAATTGTACTATTAAACCCTTTACGAGGAGAGGCATCATAATTCACAAATGCACATGGAATGATATTTTCTTGTGCTTGCCTTTGCAAAATGAACTTCCAAATTCCGTCGTAGCTATACTTGTATAGATGTAAAGACTTAAACTTTCCTTTTGTAGCAATGTTTAATATTTTCTTACAGTCCTGTCCTATCATATTGAATACAAATCTCGGATTTCTTATCAGATTTTCACGAATAGTATTCATACGATGCTTCATATAGCATGTCTTAGAATAATCCGGTTCATACTGAATGGATTTACTGATGCAATCTACATTAGCTTTATCCATTAAGTATGTTTGAGCCTGAGAAATGAATGATATTCCCTTAAGACCATTTTCAACTGCCCTACGATTTAAGTATGAGAACATTCTTTCAGCACATTCTATCTTTTCAGGCTGATAAATGACAAGTAACGGCTTCTCATTAAACTTAATGTATCTACTATCCGAAAAAAATGGTAGTAAATATTGAAAATGCTTCTCCCACTCTTCTTCGTCACCATACTTAACATCCATCAATATATCTGTATCTCCGCCGGTCCAAGTACGTGCCCAATTATGATTTGCCCAGCTTAAGCAAAAAGGCAGGTCTAAATCTTTGTTGGCTAAGTACATATCAACCGGCTTCTCCATGAGTTGACGTCCTTCTCCCATCCAATAGTGGTAAAAGCAGAAGCCGTATACACCATATTTTTTTGCAAGTGAAATTTGCCACTCAAAAGTCGACTTTTCCTCCAGAGAATAAAAATTATCGTTCAGCGGAATAGTTGGCTGCACATGCCCACGAAATAGGGGCTTTGACTTTTTTACATTGGTCCATTCTGTAAATCCCTTCCCCCACCATTTATCATTTTCAGGAAATGCATAAAATTGCGGCAAATAAAAAGCTATGATTTTCATATAGTACTCCTTATATATTAGTTTTCCTCTTCAAGTAAAAAGCCATTTTTTCGAGCTGCAAATGTCAAGAACAGAATTATGTAAAAAATACGAGACTCAGTGTCTTGAGCTATGCTAAATAAGGTCAAAAAATACGTCAAAAAACCGATTCCAATCATTTTAAACAAAGAAATATAACGGTCAGGGATTTTACTAAGCTTCATAGCAAAGCAGTCTTTCAGTGCACTTAAACAAAGCAATACCTTGGCTACTAATGAAAATATCCCATATCTGTACAACCAATTCAGTACCTCTACTTCTATACTTTCTTTAGTGGCATAGTAACCATATGATACATTACCCATATAATACTCGTAATCCAATGTTGCGCCTGCACCATATCCAAACAATGGATGTTCTTTAACTTTTTCAAAAACCCATGCATAAAGCAGAATACGATGTCCCTCAGCAGTCCCAACGCCAGTATCGGAGCCTGAAATATTATCTGCAAAGCTATCATCAAATACAGATAAAATCATATACAATAGATTTCTCATAATGTTAGATGTTCCACTCGACAACAACGTCGACACAAATAAAACGACTACAAGTGCTGCTAATACCCCAAGCAGTCGTTTTGCAAAATCATGAAATCCAAGACTCATCCAAATAAGAATTTGGCAAATGATAAAGAATACTATACTACCTCGCGATATAGTACAAATTGTTCCAACAAACAGTAACATATATATGATATTGTATTTTAATTTTTCTCTTGAATCCTGAGCTTTGTTCTGTAAATACACGCATAGTGGTGAAATAAGCAAATTATAAGCACCATACGAATTTGACTGATAAGTAAAAGATTTTGCACGCACTAGTCCCAGTCTAATTTGATCTGTTATTTCAGCTTGGCTAGTATTTAGTAGAAAAAAACATTATATCCTGTGATTGTTTCAATAACTGCAAATATAAATAATAGACCCGCCACTGAGACAAGAACTTCAATGACTCTGTTGAATTTTTCCTCAGAATCAACCTCATTGATAATGAGAATTCCTAAAACAGGCACATATGCGATATAATAAATATTTGATACCCATTTCTCGTTGACAATTCCACTTACAAATGTAGATACCACAAATAAAGCCATAAAGATATCTGTCCAATTTGAAGGTCTTTTCAGAGTAAGCTTTCCGTGTGTTGTAAACAAATAGAGAATAAAAAACAGGGCTACAAGAATGAAAACTCCAGAAATGTTCCCGACAACAAAATAAGTTGGCAAAATCGGATATAATGCTATGAATAAAATCATTATAGAAAATCTATCAACCATTCTCTTTTTCCTCTTTTTAACCTCGTTCTAGTATTCTTTAAAATGTTCATGCTTTATTTCGATATATATTAAATATCCAACGTGTTAACGACATATCCTTCAGTTGCTTTCTCCGAAGGAATTATCTTCCCCGGATTGCCAATAACAATACTATTATCAGGCACGTCAAAATTTACAAATGCTCCCGGAGCAATCAACACATTATTGCCTACCTTTATATTACCAACTATTATTGCGTTTGAGCCGATCCAGACTCTGTCTCCTATCGTTGGATTTCCCTGACGCTTGCCTCTGCGCTCATAGCCGATAGTGACACCTTGAAGTATCTCGCAGTCTTTTCCAATAATAACACCGCCATTTATTGCTATACCTCCGACATGTCTGATTATAAAACCAGATCCAATTTGTGTTGTCGTTCCAAGATCTACTCCATACTTGGTAGCATAATGACCATAAATTGCTCTCCAAAAGCAAAACAACACCTTATTCTTGTCCTTGTACTTTTTACATTTGCGAAACAAGTAAACTACTCTGTATTTTGAAATGCCCATCCAGTGAACCCAAGTCCTAAAATCAGTTTTTCCTGTCCAGCGATATAAGCCATACAAATAGGGCCTTCTACGGAGTCTTTCTAAATCTTGTACCCCCCCACGCTTCCAAATATTTATCAGTTTCAAGCGTGCTGTCTTATACTTTTCTCTTGTCCTCATTACCCATCTAGGAACTCCGTTGCGTACCCCTATCTCAACGCCTTCCTGAAAAACCTTTTTTGCATTCTCGTCACTAGCTCCTCCGGCAGACATAATAGTAGTGACTTCTGGGAACCTTTGGAATTTAACCCCATTACTATAGAATCGTGCCATTAAATCTTTGTCCATTGCATAACGAAACTCAACGTCAAATGTTCCATACTTCTGATAAGCTGTCTTCTTTACAAAACAAGCCGGATGCATAAGAACCATGTCGTACTTTAGCTTCTTGAGCTTCATAGATGATTTTCTGACATATTGCATATTATTAACTTCATCGACCCACAATATATCTCCGCATATTACTTCACAGTCACTATCAAATGAATCTACTATTTTTTTAAGAATTTGTTTATCAGAAAGCCTATCATCCGAATTTATAATCCCAATAATATCTCCAGTTGACCTCTCAATGCCCTTGTTAAAAGCATCACTTATGCCTTTATCAGGTTCGGATTTGAAGTTTGTCTCAATACCAGCCTCATGGAATTTAGGAATATACGATTCTATCAACTGTATTGTTCCATCGGTTGATCCGCCATCAACAAGAACATACTCCAATGGGCGATATGTCTGTTCTAAGACAGAACACATCGTAGCTTCAATGCTCTTCTGCGAGTTATATGAAATTGTGATTATCGAAACTTTCTCGCCCATTTTGTATTTTCCTCTCTTTAGGTGTATATGTCGCTCATACTATGTACTTTTCGGCTCATTAAGCAACTGTCCTCAATATGTTGACTCTGCTGTATACTCAGCTCTTTCAGGATACTTGGATTGTTAATCAAAGTACCCAGCTTTTCAGCCAAAGCAGATATACAGTAATCATAGCTAATTGCGTTAATACAGCCTTCTGAATTCTCTCCTAATAAGATTTTAGGTCCTCCTGCTGCAATCGCAATACAAGGCAGTCCGATACTCATTGCTTCCATCATTGTCATGCAGCCAGAATCGCGTAATGTTGTGTTCACAAACAAATCAAACTGACTGTAGTACTCAAATATCTTATCATGCTGTACCGGAGGATCGAAGAATACCTGTTTATTCAAATGTTCCTCTGCCAATTTCTGCAATGCTGGCTTCTGGTTTCCCTCGCCTAATATATGCAATTCAGCGTTAGGATGCTTGTCTGCTACCTGTAAGAAAGCTTTAAGACCGATGTCAAAGGCTTTCCAGTATATCAATCTACCTGCCATAACGATCTTTACTTTACTGTCGTTTCTTTCTATTCGCTGTACATCCGGCATCTTTTCTAAGCCAATTGCCGGAACAACTCTTGTCTTGCTCTGATATTTTTCTGGTATCATGGCTTTCGTTTCCTCAGTTGCAACAAGAATAGCTTTCGCACTCTTCATTGCTTTCCGAATAGACGGCGTAACTAATGCTGTTGTTTGAGAGAGCTTTCTGACCGCTTCAATCAGCCTTTCTTTGGTCGTCATCTCAATTTTAATTTCTGAAGGAATATTTTCTCCGCCAGAAACAGTTCCCCAAATTAACGGAATCCCCAGTTTGTACATATATGACGGCTGAGTATATGACACGAAAGTAACGTGTTGAACGAGATCAAAGTGTATTTTACTGTGCCACTCTTTCGCCACTTTCAGTGCCTTTCTCTGCCACATCATATAGAATAAGCGCATTCCACGGCGACCTTTTTCCCAAAAGGTCAGCTTCCTAGATAAACCAACATATATGAAATGAAGGTTGTCATTCTTGTACTCTGGATTCTTCTTTAAATAATCAGTAATGGTTGGCTCATTATTATCCCTTGTCAAGACCCAGACTTCATGGTGCTTAGCTAATTCTATTGCCCAGCTCCAGCCAACTCCAGGCTCTGAGCCTTTATTCGGTTCACAAGCATATGCTGATAGTAAAATCTTCATTTTATGAGTCTCCTCTTAAACAGAGCACAAACCCACGTCATCTACTGAAATCATATAAATGGGTCATAGCTTTAATTGTTTGCCTTTTCAGACTAGAATTATCGTATAAATCATCTGCAGAAACTTTATAGGAATATCTACGCAGCATTCTGGGTACGCGTCTTGTTATTACACAGCAACCTTTGCACAAATGAGCGAGTACCCCCCCACACTGCTGCTTTCTATCAATTCATCTTTTGTAAAAAGATGATTGAGTTGCTGCGACAATATGCAAATCATATTGTTGCGGTCAGTCTCATCGAGCTGAGAGACGTCTAAGATAATACCTCGTGGATTTATCATTCTGGTTAGATAAAACTTAGCTTTTGAAATTTTACTCTCCTGCGTTTTCTTGTTGACTAATCTGATCGTACGTCTTACTACAGGACATTCCTGTTCAATATTTTTCCATTCTTCCGCAACTACATCTTCGTATATTGCATTCGCAAACTCTGTTGTAAGAAATGAGTTCATCAATTCTTTTACTTTGCATTGATCGGATAAATACACTTTGCGTATAAAATCTCTGTACTTCTCTTTTATGTAGCCATGATATAAATATCTTGAGAAAAGCATCGTCACTGCTTGAACAGAATCACTTGCTACATAGATTCCATCAACTTTCCGTCTATCTTCTAAAAGCATTTCTGCAGGCAGTAAGTTAATGCCATTCCAACCATATGATTGGAAATCAAAATGTGCAAGATAATCTCCATCATCCGCTGACATCACAACTGTCCACACATTTCCAAAATCCCGCCATACGGAATACGCAATCTTCCATCCATTGCTACGTATAATTCTCAATATCTGGTCGCTGTATTTCAAATCAATCGCTATATCGACATCATGCAAATCTCCGCTTATGATTTCATCTGCATTACGAAGTACACAGTATCTAATACCAGCTTTTTCAAATTCACTAAAGCAATCTATGATATATGCTATATCTTTTCTCATTGCCTGCTCCTCCATGTCGATATTTTACTTAGCACTTCGCATTGCATGAATCTAAAATTTCTTTTGCAACATTATACACAACATCATCAATGGATTCGTTAACATCAATCTCCACAGCATGTGCAAATTTGAGCTCATTTGTTCTCAGCCGCTGAATCTGCTCCTCTATTTCGCTCACATCAATTTCTTTCTTTCTCTCGTACAAAACCCGTGGATCACCGATAAGTAGGAATGTCACATCCGGCTTGGGAATCATGAATTTAAAGAAATCGAGAACCTTGTCGCTGATACTGAGGCGATACCGAATTTTATCCATGTAGTAGTCGTAATAATATCTATCGAACACAACTAAGTGTCCTTTTGAAAGTTGCTTTCGCACCTTGAGCCAATAGCCAAATAGGTAATCAAAATTGAAGAGCATAAACTTCAAAAAGGACTTCACACGTCCATATGGCTTCTTGGCATGTGGTTCTGTGACTACAACGCTTTCACCGGATGCACCGCCTTTTTTCTTCACAATGACTCCAGGTCTCCAATGGTTATAGTCAAACATTCCTTCAGGAAATGAATTTTCAAGTACCTGCTCTAAGCCGTCAATAATCGTGCTTTTGCCGCTTCCATCCGTACCCTCGAAAGCTACCATCAAACCCGGTTTGTTTTTCGCTTTCTTCAGAAGATATTTATAGTAAGAAATCTTACTTTTCCTTGCGGACTTTTGAAGCGATTTTACTATCCTATCGCGCTGTTCTTCTATCTTAGTCCACTCAGAGTTCATTACACACTGATAGACGAATTGAACCGTGTCGCCGTCAAGAAAATTCTCCATAAGAACCTTGACAGACTTTTCATGAGAAGAAAAGACTCCTCCAATATATTCCTTATACTTGCTCTTGATATAACCATTATGAAGAAGTCTGATGAAGAGCTTTGTAACGGCTTCTACGGCAGGGTCAGCCTTATGTATTACACCGCTGCTGTCGATGTTATCTATAAGGGTTGAATTTTCAAGAAGAACGTAGCCACTCCAAGCAAATGTCGGGAAAACATCAAAATGAGCAATATGTATTTCTTTTGCACTCTGATCTGCGAAATAAAAATGATAGCACTTGATATTCGTCTTGTCTTTCGAGGCACCAGTTTTGATGTGCATCTTCCAACCACAATCATATGCCACTCGTATCATTACATTCTCAACATCTACCAGCCTGTCAGCATCAGCTGTCATATCTATATCGTGTGCTTCGCCATTCTCGACTTCATCAGCATTTCGGAGTACACAGAATTTTATATTTTCTTTTTCAAGTGCCTTAAATATGGCTTTCACGAAATCAACTTCGCAACTCATATCATCCACTGCCCTTTTCACTTATGCAAGCTGTGTTATCAGCCTTCTAAACTCGCTTAAAAAAGCTTCTTTGTCTATCTCAAACTCAGGGATATACTTTCTAATTTCTTTAATGCCACTTTCATAAGCATCTTCAAAAGAAAGATTATTCAGAGCAACGCCTATAACCGTTACATAATGCATGATGTCATAGCCTGCCATTCTGTAGCCACATTGCTCCCAGTCAAATACCGTATAGCGGTTTTCAGTCTTTTTAATATTCCAAGGCGCAAAATCACCGTGTGAAAACTCACATCCCGACAAATGCTCCCCAAATTTTATAGCCGATATTTCTTTGTAAATCTCAACAATATCTTCTGTGAGAACCGGCTCGACTTTTTCACCTTTAAACTCCCTTGTCAATTGTAAATTGAACGGATTGCCATTATCTGCTTTTATAGCTGTGATGAGTTCGGGAATCTCAAATGTCCTGTATGCCCCACGCTTGCTCAGGAAATCCATCTCAGCAGACATTTCTTTCTCTGTGGCGGAGTTTCCTATTTTTACGAAGACTGCATCATCTGTATCATTTCCAAAGCACTGCATTACGAGCTTTTGCTTTTCGTCATATGTTCCGACAATCATGTTCCATGAACTTTTGCCAGTCTGCTCGAATGCCTTTTCTATCTCTGGATGAAGCTGCACCTTTGCAAAGTAGCCCATTCCAGCTTTTTCGAGCAGCCAAAACGGAATGCAGTTCAGATATTTCATCAGCAGTCCCAGCTTGCCGGAATATGTAGAGATATTCTGACTCAGCCGTTTCTTTCCGCTGGGAGCAATTATGTATCTAATCTTATCTCCATTGCAAAGAACAAAGTGCGATGAGTCTTTCTTTTCAGTTTTTTCTATCTTTAGTGCCTGTTTCAGTATGCCAGACGTACTTTTCATATCACTCATCAAGTTTTTTGCCCCTCTTACCGTGAGACTCGATCATATATAGCTTCTAATTGGCTGATATTCTCCTCGCTTGAATACTGGTCTTCGTATACTTTCTTCACACTTTCGCAAATATCGAAGTTACACTTTTGGATTACATCAACCAGAGAAGATGCCGAATCAGATTTAAACTTGTACCCAGTTACTCCCTCTTCAATCAAATCCCCAACATTTCCAATATCAGAACCGATCACCAGCGTTCCCACTGAGTACGCTTCCAGAATCGTCATAGGAAATCCTTCATACCATTGTGTCGGTAATATCAAGGCTTTTGAATTAGCAATTAATTTCTTAGCTTCCGTATTAGGGACAAACCCTTTCATTTCGATATTAACGTCAAGATTGTCTTTCATGAAGCTATTGCACCAATTCTCAAGCGGTCCTGTACCGCAGACAATCAACTTTGGGGCTCGCTCGCCCATCTGCATCCATGCCTCGAATAGGATTTTTATGCCTTTCAGTTCGTCGAGTCTGCCGACGTAGATGAACTGATCGGGACGGTTTTCGAACGTGATTATGTCTCCACTCGCCTCAACGAAATTCGGCTTTACAAAAACTCTCTCAGGCTTGATTTGCTTTAGCTGTAGTAATTTCTGCTTGTTAAACTCTGTCAGACATATATAATTCAGCTTTCCATAGGTTCCGAGTGCTCGATGAATCTTCGTTGTGATGACACACATCAAGGTTTGGAGTTTACTGCCTCTGTAGCAGGAATGCTTTACAGCACATCCTAAGCCATGTTCAACGCAATCCTCGCAGATGTGCCCGTCTCTGTAGAAAGTCGCACCTGGGCACAGCAGACGAAAGTTATGTATGGTCTGCACCACGGGCACTTTACAGGAAAATGCGGCATAGTAGACAGAAGGACTAACGAGATTCAACGTGTTGTGAACGTGAACGATGTCTATATGCTGCTCTTTGATGATTTTCTTGACTTCTCGGTAGGTTTTTGGGTTGAAAACCGTGGTGAGCGGAAGCAGGAGTTTCTTGGCTTTTGACATGGTTTTAAGCTCGGAATTGTTTCGGGTGTAGAGGATAACCTCGTGACCGTGGTCTTCGAGAAGCTTTTTCTCGTTGGCGACAACGGTATCTTCGCCGCCAGGGATTTGGTAGTAGTTGTGGACTAGTAGGATTTTATATTTTTTGTCCATTTTTGTATCTTTCCAGGTTTATAGCTTTATTTGAGTACTAAAACCTAAACGTATCTTTCAACCCCACCCACAACTGATCTTTCTCACTCAGCCTAAGTGGCGTACCATCCTCAAGCGCATATCCCTCAGCAGATGCTGTCCCATTGTAAGCACCTGTTACTCCAACCCCTGCCCAATCAATCCCAATCTTCGGATCATTCCAGGCAAGTCCTCCCTCGTCATTCGGGTGATAGAAGTCATCGCACTTATAGCAGAACTCTGCCGTATCACTCAATACGAGAAAACCGTGTGCGAAGCCTCTGGGAATCAGAAACTGCTTCTTGTTCTCCTCAGTCAGCTCAATGCCATACCATTTACCGTAAGTGTCTGAACCACTTCTCAGATCCACGGCTACATCGAAAACAGAACCTTTAATCACTCTGACAAGCTTCGTCTGGGGATAATCCTTCTGGAAATGAAGTCCACGAAGGACGCCCTTTGTTGACATCGACTGGTTGTCTTGAACGAAAGTAATGTCAATTCCCGCTTCTTCCATATCTCTCTGACTGTAGGTCTCCATAAAGTAGCCACGGCTGTCACCATGAACGGCTGGCTCTATTACGCACAAGCCCTTGATGCCTGCGACGTCCTTTTCAACTTTTATCTGTCCCATCAGTATTCAATCTCCTCAAGGTATCTGCTTAGAGCATCCTGCCAAGTCGGAAGTGGTTTGAATCCAGCTTCCACCAGCTTGCTCTTATCAAGTCTGCTATTGAATGGACGTGCAGCCTTGCTCAAGCCATATTCTTCAGTTGTAACTGGAATTACCTTTGTTGTATAACCGGCTTGCCTGTAGATTTCTTTGGTGAAGTCATACCAGCTTATATATCCGCCCTCGTTGGTGGCGTGGTAGTAGCCGTACTTGTCGGTTTCTATCATGTCCACAAGAAGTCTCGCAAGGTCATATGTATAGGTCGGGGTTCCAATCTGGTCGTTCACAACTCTTACTGTGTCGTGAGTTTTGCCAACGTTCAGCATCGTCTTGATGAAGTTCTTGCCATTGAGTCCGAATACCCACGCTATGCGGACGATGAAGTATTTATCAAGCGTCTGACTTACTGCCAGCTCACCCTCAAGCTTGGTCTGACCGTAGACATTGAGAGGCTTGTAGTCCTTACAGTCCGGTTGCCAAGGCTCCGTGCCTTGTCCATCGAAAACATAATCGGTGCTGATATAGACCATTTTGCAATCTAATTTCTTGCAGACTTCTGCGATATTCTTGGTTCCACCTGCGTTGATTGCACGAACTTTCTCGACCTTGTCGTCGTCCTCTGCCATATCCACAGCCGTCCAAGCGGCGCAGTGAATTACGACATCAGGATTTACTTCGGTTATTGCTTTACCCACAGCTTCAGAATCAGTAATATCAAGCTGAACATATGGGTATGCGCTAACAAGTTCAACGACATCCGAGCCGATTGCCTCATAGCCACGCTTATTCAGTTCGTTCATCACATCGTGTCCGAGCTGTCCTCCGACACCGGTTACGAATACTTTCATACTATCTGTTTCCATACATCTTCTCATAATAGTTCTGGTGCTCACCCGAAATAATAGTCTCCCACCACTCCCTATTGTCGAGATACCACTGAATCGTCTTCTTGATGCCATCCTCGAACTTTGTTTCGGGGAGCCAGCCGAGCTCGTTATGAATCTTGGTCGGATCGATGGCGTAGCGCATATCGTGACCTTTACGGTCGGTGACGTGGGTAATGAGGCTCTCAGGCTTGCCGAGCTCTTTGCAGATAATCTTAACGATGTCGATATTTCGCATCTCGTTGTGACCGCCGACGTTGTAAACCTCTCCGACTCTGCCCTTATGGATGATGAGATCGATTGCACGGCAGTGGTCTTCGACATAGAGCCAATCGCGGACATTGAGACCTTCGCCATAAACGGGCAAAGGCTTATCGTTCAAGGCATTCGCAATCATCAACGGAATCAGCTTCTCCGGGAAGTGATACGGTCCGTAGTTGTTACTGCATCTTGAAATAGTCACAGGCAAGCCATAGGTTCTGTGGTAAGCGAGAACCAAGAGGTCTGCACTTGCTTTGCTCGAACTGTAAGGACTGCTTGTATGAATCGGGGTCTCCTCTGTAAAGAAGAGGTCGGGTCTGTCAAGAGGCAGGTCGCCATAAACCTCATCAGTTGAGACCTGATGATAGCGGGTTATGCCATACTTCCGGCAGGCATCCATCAGGACGCTGGTGCCGATAATATTTGTCTGGAGGAAGATTCCAGGATCCTCGATTGAACGGTCAACGTGGCTCTCAGCGGCGAAGTTGACGACGATGTCGGGGTGCTCCTCCCCGAAAAGATTGTAGACCGCTTCCCTGTCGCAGATGTCAGCTTTGACGAAACGGAAATTGGGGTTGTCCATTATTGGTGCTAATGTTGACAGATTGCCTGCATAGGTCAGCTTGTCCAGGCAGATGATGCGGTAATCCGGGTATGTATCGAGCATATGGAAGATGAAGTTTGAGCCGATGAAGCCGGCTCCGCCGGTTACTACTATTGTCATGATGGTTTCCTCTCTTAATGCAATACGTCAAGATACTTGCCGTCAAGCACGTCCTTCAGATACTGTCCGTACTGGTTCTTCTTCAGAACTTCATAGACAGCAAGGACTTCCTCCCTCGAAATCCAGCCGTTCAGATAAGCTATTTCTTCGAGGCAAGCTATCTTTCTATGCTGATGCTGTTCAACGGTCTTTACGAAGTTGGTCGCATCAACAAGGCTCTCGTGAGTACCTGTATCGAGCCAAGTGAAGCCCTGACCGAGTAGCTCTACATTCAAGTTGCCATTTTCAAGGTAGATGCGATTCAAATCGGTGATTTCGAGCTCTCCACGAGCAGAGGGTTCGAGATTCTTTGCGTACTCAACGACACGATTGTCATAGAAGTAGAGACCTGTTACGCAATAATTGCTCTTCGGATGTGCCGGCTTCTCTTCAATCGAAATCGCCTTGCCGTCTTTGTCGAATTCTACAATACCGAAGCGCTCCGGGTCATCTACATAATATCCGAACACTGTAGCACCTTTGCCATTTTCAGCATTCTCAACGGCGGCTTTCAATCTCTTCTTCAAGCCATGACCGGCGAAGATGTTGTCACCCAGTACCATTGCAACGGTGTCATCGCCGATAAAGTCTGCGCCGATAATAAACGCCTGAGCGAGACCATCAGGGCTCGGCTGAACGGCATATGTAAGATGCACGCCAAACTGATGACCATCGCCGAGCAAGTCCTCAAAGCGAGGCGTGTCCTGTGGCGTCGAGATAATCAGGATGTCCCGGATGCCAGCGTTCATGAGAACAGACATTGGGTAGTAAATCATCGGTTTGTCGTAAATCGGAAGCAATTGCTTCGATGTTACTTTTGTTAGTGGGTATAGGCGGGTGCCACTCCCGCCGGCTAGGATTATGCCTTTCATGGTTTTCTACTTCCCCCTAATCATAGCATTCCAAATGAACGGAATATTCGTATGCCAGTACTTCATAAACAGTCTCTTCGGTTCTTGTATCAATCTATAGACCCATTCGAGATTATGATCCTGCATCCACTCAGGTGCACGGCTGATATTTCCAGCAAAGTAATCGAAACCGGCTCCAACGCCGACCATGAGACCGTTTACCTTTCCCAAGTGCTCATACATCCAGTGCTCTTGCTTCGGGCAGGAGAGTCCTACCCAAACGAAGTCCGGCTGGAGCTCGTTGATTCGGTCAACTATGAGCTTGTCCTCTTCCTCTGTCAACGCTCTGAACGGTGGGCTGTACATTCCTACTATGTTGAGATTCGGGTAGGCGTCCAATAGCTTTGTGCGGAGCTTTTCGAGAGTCTCGTCGGTCGAGCCGTAGAAGTAATGCTTCCAGCCTCGCTCGGCACTCATTTTGAGAATCTCGCCCATGTAGGAAGGTCCAGTGGTCCTTTGCATATTTTTGTAGCCACGATGGCGACCTACTGTTGCGAGAGGACCGCCGTCTGGCATACAAAGAGCAGAACTGTTCAGGATTTTGCAGAATTCGGGGTCGTTGTAGGCGGTGACGTCTGAGTAAACGTTCACCACGCTGAAGTAATCGCCTTTCAGATTTTCGAGATTTTCTGCGGTGTAGTTCAGAAGCCAATCCATGTCGATGGCGGCTATGTCTACGCCTAAAATTTTGCAGGTGGGGATTTGCGATTTGTCTATCTTCCTCTTAAATAATGTACTCTCTTTACTTGTCTCGTTCGTCATATCTATCCCACATTTTTTAAACTTTTTACTTATCTCAATGGCAATCCGTCTGTACAAATTTTTTGTTCTAACGACAAGAACTCAAGTGCACTCTGAACCTCGCAACAAAATTTTTTACGAACGTGGTTAGCTCAAAAACAAGCAAAAAAATAAGCCCTCCGAAGAGGGCATTGGTATCGTGATTAGATTTTGTTAAGTGTCTTTTGGATGTTTGTTACCACACTTTCACTTTTCGTAGGTCTCTTCTACAGTGCCATCAGCATAGTAAGAATTGACTCTGCTCCAACCGTTGCCTTGCATGACCACAACGGCAATCCTATCTGAGAAAACTGAAATTGTTATCTGCTCGCCATTCTCGTTCTCGCCACAAAACGGTTCTGGTGAATTACCATAGGTCTTCATGAGGTTCTGCATTCCTTTCAAGTCTTTTGGATTAAATGTTATCTTGTTCATTATCTGCTGTTCCTTTCATCTCAGGTTACGCCTGTTCAGCATAACCATATTACCGTCTTATAGGCATAAAAAAAGCCCAGTAGGCTCTCTTTCAAACTGTGAGATTATCACAGTTAAAAGCACCTACTGGGCTGTTGTTTTTAACTCTCTATCTTCTCTTTACCGAAGTTGCCGCAAGTGCGGCTATCACCATCGGAAGAATCGAGAATGCAATTCCGGTTGTCGGGTTGGTTTCTGGCTCGGAAGCTTCGGAGGGTTCCTCCTCATCATCTTCCGTATCAGTATTGGTGTCCTCAATCGGATCAATTATCTCAACAGTTTCCTCAATGATATTGGCTGTGGTCTCGACCAGGTTATCAATCGCCGTGTTGATTGCGTCGGCGTAGGCGTTGACGGTCAGCTGGTTGATTGCTTTCAGATTCCAATTAACTGCGTTGATTGCCTCGGTTACAGCTGAGAAGTTCTCGTAGTCGCTCGGGTTGAGGGCGTTCGCTCTGTCTATAGCCTCGGTGACTGCTGAGTAGTTCGCAGAAATCTTCAGAAGAATGTCTATCATCGAAGAGCTTCCGCCGGACGACGCGCTCGCTACCGACAGTACAACAAACGGCGAGTAGTCGGAAGCCTCGAACTCAACGGCGAGGGTTTCGCCGAATGTGACGGTACTGACTACTACTTCCCATGTGGGATATGAGCCAGTATAATGGAGCACATAGATGTCGCTTGACGAAAGGTCAGACGCAGAGGCGAAGTCCATCTTGACGGTGGAAGTGCCTGTTCCGCTGTAGTCAATGTCTCCATAGAAGAGGATTGTGACCTTCTTGAGAACCTTCTTGTTATTCTCTGTAGTTGTAATCGTGAAGCTATTAGTATCGCTGATAAGGTCATCGCCCTGTGCCTCACTATAAAGGGTGAAGCTGAGAGTGTCCGCAATATGCTCAACGAGGTAAGGATAAGCGCTGTCCTCAATAATCTTCGATACAACAAGCGTGCCACCGTTGTCGTTAGAAATCGAGATTGTGACAGAAGTCACCAAGCCGGAAGGAAGGACGTTTGCGAATATGATATCGCCGGATGAAATCTTCACAGCAGAAGTGATGCCATATTCCCCTGTCTTCGTACCGCAAACGCTACATTCACCTTCACTATTAAAACTATGTCCGATAGCTGGGATTACAGTGCCGACGGTTATCGTCTCACCACAAACGGTGCAGACCTCGTCGCCGGTGTAGCCGTCCTCGGTGCAAGCGGCATCCTTGGCATTTCGGATTTCGGTTGTATGTCCGGTTGCAGAAACTGTGATAGTCTCTCTTGAGAGTTCTTCATTGCATACTGTGCAACGAACTACCTTATCGTAGGAACCTCCAGTGGTGCAGGTCGCCTTGAATTCATTTTCAACTACCGCCTCGCCCTCGGTATGAGGAACTATTGGAAGCTCTACTGTCTTTGTATAGCTATAAGAAGTACCATTCATATCGACAACTGCCGTGTAAACGATGCTTCCAGTTGCGATGCAGGTGGCGTTGGTTGTCTCAGAGGTAACCAGTGCTGTTTCGGTGTCGGTTCCGCCGCATACCGTGCAGGTGAACTTGGCGATTACGGTGTATGTCTGATCAGTTTCAGACCAAGTCCAAGTCCATTCAGGCTCGCCGTAGGTGTGGGCAATCATGTCGATGTCTTCTGTATAACTGTCGCCACATATTGAGCAGGTGTAAGTCATAACGCCCGTTTCGGTGCAGGTCGGCTCCGTTGTGACCTCGGCTTCGTAGTTGTGACCGAGAGCAGTGGTCTCATTATCGGTATAACTATCACCACAAACAGAGCAGGTATGAGTGGTGTATCCGCCATCTGTGCAGGTCGGTTCGGTTACAACTGCTTCGTAGCTGTGGCCAGTTGCCTCTGTTTCATCCGC
>JAJBTZ010000011.1:66661-89701 GCA_020860605.1 Ruminococcus sp.
ACTGCTTCGTAGCTGTGGCCAGTTGCCTCTGTTTCATCCGCGACATAGCTATCACCGCAGACGGAGCAGGTGTAGGTTGTATAACCACTCTCGGTGCAGGTTGGATTGGTTACTACTGCTTCGTAGCTATGAGCAATTTTCGGCGTGATGGTGTCTTCAAGCGTAATTTCGTCTGTAGCGTATTCGTCGCTGTAGTACTTTCCGCAAACGGAGCAGTGCCAGTATTCAATGTTACCTTCAGTCAGGCAGGTTTCGGTGACTGCGTCGGTTTTGGCGAGGCTATGAGCATGAGAAACATCTGCGGAAACCGTGACCGCACTTGACGGCATCGTAAACGTATAAATCCCGTCTCCGCAATCCGTAACCGCCACACTCGCCTCGTCAGCATCCGTAACCATTACTCCCGACAACTCATATCCGCTCTCAGCACTTGCTTCCACCGTAACCGTTAACCCACTTGTGGCACTGACCAGGTCAGTGGTGATAGTTCCGCCGGTGAAGGAGGAAGTTATAGGATATAATGCAACATAGGAGCTTGATATATCGGCAAACTGTCCTTCATGCCAAATATGATTAGCAGCAACAGTCATGAGACTTCCGTAGGTTGACGACAAATCTTCGGCAGATATTATCGGAGCACCATCATATTCGCTACAATCGACACTGGCGGTAATGACAATATCCGATGTTGTTGAAACTTCTGTCAACTCGGGAAGCATTGCATCAACCGTTATCTCTTCCGAACTGAAATAATCTCTTGCAAACATGCCGATTTCCACTATCTGCTCATATACGCCGCTTTCCGTGCCGTCGGAGCCTTCGAGTTTAACAGTTACGCCATTCAGTGTAATGCTGTATTCAATCGGCAATACAACACTTTCGTCTGTTGTCAGGCTTGAAGGCAATGTAACAATCATTTCGTCTCCTGCCGACAGTGTTCCGTAAAACGGTAGAGTGAATGTAAACTCAGCATTTTCCGCAACGGAAGCGTCAGTAGTAATATCAGTATATCCGACCAAACCTAAGCGATAATAAGACGGGTCATAAGCATATACATAAATCCGATATGTTTTCCCATCTTCAAGGTCGAGGGTTGTTTCAAGTTCTGTTGTGTAATCGGAAGTATCCGTCAAAACATAACTCGTCCCCGAGACCTCATAAGCCGTTACCTGATAGTGAGTTGCGCCGTCGTAAGAATTATATGAAACGGCGTATCTGTCGTCACCATCCGACGTAATTCCGGCTAATTCACACATAACAGCTTCAGTTGTCGTTGAGCTTGAAGAACTATTGATAGTCCAATTTGGTAAACCGCCTTCTGTTAGCATTTTATCTCTGTCATTATACGCCTTGATCGTGATTGAGTATGTGCAACCTCTTTTCAAAACTGCCTGATATGAGCAATCTTCTACAACTAAGGTACCTTCTTCCCCGGTTGATGAAGTATAGGAAACCTCATAGTAACTTGCATATTCAATATCATCCCATGAAAAAAAGACTTTCATGTATGAATTGGACATTATTATGTATGGCATGGTTACTGTTATCGCAGTAATCGCAAGGGGAGTTGTCATAAATGATACTGAACCTACGTTACCTAAAAGTTCACCTTCTTCGTCTTTCGCATACACGGTGACTACATATGAACCACTATCAATATAAATATCAGTATACGAGGTTTCGGTAGTCGATGCTACATACTCATTGTTATAGTATATATCGTAGATATATGTATCTGAGCTAAACGCATTCCACTCAAACGTATAACTGAAATAACCATAGGGCCAATACCCATTTTCCGTATATGTTATTCCTGAGGATGTCGAAGACGAGCCACCCACTGTGAATGCAACCGCGCCAACAGTTATGTTGCCAGAACCTGTATACGCATAAACGGTTACATAGTAAGTGTTTCCCGGTAAAAGATAAGCTGAGTATGAAGTATTAGCTGTTGTATATGTATTGCTATTTCCGCTGCTCGAAGTCACATTGAGACCATATTGACTTGCGTTACTTACTGCTGTCCATGAGAAGGAATAGGCATACGCCTCGTAACTTGCATTATAGCCCAAATTCGTTGCTGTTACTCCAGAAGACGTCGAACCGCTTGATGAACTGCTTTGAGTCCAAGTGCCGACTGTAGTCGCCGTTCCTGTACCGCTTTCACTGGAATAGCCGGTAACTGTAACGCTTTTCAATGAAGAATACGCAATTGCTAAAGTGCAACTGGTGGACGTTGTGATGCCCGCGTTATAAGTTCCAGAAGCAGTGGTATAAGTAACAGCATAGCTGGCACAATTAATGTTAGCCGTCCATGAAATTACTGTACTCGCATTGTTCACGGCAGTTACAGTTATGCCGTTTGTCGTGCTTGATGATGGTGTTGATGATGAGCCTACAACAACTGTTGCTGACCCCACAACTTGAACATAATCTCCTTGAAAACTAAAACTCTCTCCAGTACACGCATGAACAACGATAGTATATGTATATCCAATTCTAAGACCATTTATAGTTGTACTTGTATCAGTCACATACATATGTCCACTACCCAAGGTAGAAGAATAGACAACATAGTAACCGCCTGCTTCGCCTATAGCATCCCATGATAAATTATAGCTATATCCTTCATATTCAGAATTATAGCCTGCGTTTTCAACTGAAACTCCTGATTCTGTTATGCTTTCAACGCTACTTGTTGAAGACGTTGATGAGGAACCAGTAAACACTGAATAATCTGCCATTGCTATACCGTAACCGTCAGAAGTATAGGCAGAAACGGTTATAGTATAGGTGCCAGATTCGGTATACGGCTCAACTACAGAAGTACTTTCCGTTCTCTCTCCTGATACTAAACGGGTTTTAGTCGTTGAGTTATCAATAATATAAATATAGTAGCCCACTTCTAAGCTATCATTAGCAGGAATATATGTCCAGCTAAACAATAGCAAACCGTCATCGGCAGAGCCAGTAATGACAATCTCTCCACTATTAGTAGCCATTACCACACTTGTTGGCATCATTGCAAGCACCAATGCTATGCTTGTCAGGACGCACAAAACCCTTTTTAACATAAAAACATCCTCCTATAAGTGCCTAAAGGAGGACGAACAGATACTATTAAAAATCCCCCACAGCACTAAGTAGTGTCGGAGGTTGAAAAACGGGTCTGCCGAAGGCAGTACCCCCCCCGCACGAAAAAACACAAGCCTGAGAAACACTTTCTCAGAACTATCACAAGTGTATCACATTATTTGGATGTTGTCAACAGGTTTTTTTATCGTGTTGGGTGATAAAATGAAAAAATCGCCGAGGCGGACATTCTTCATAGCATATTCAGTTTATTGCTTCTGTTAATTCTGTTTCACGCTAAGCGTCCGTGAAAATCATAAAAAACTGAAACACACATCGTCCGCCACCATCTTGGCAAGCTTGTCAGCGTTATGCGATAAGCCCTCCGAAGAGGGCTTAGGCTAAATTTACTGTTGCTTTAAACTATGGCAAAATTCTTGTTATTCATTTTGTTTGCCCCAGGGCAACCCAAAATCTTTCCTTTTGATTTTGCACCTTGGTTCGCCGGCTTTCCAGAAGACCAGGCCTTCGATGTTGTGGGTTTCGAGGTAGTCGCGGATGCCCTCGAAAGTGCGGGTGAGTTTGATGACGTCCTGGCCGTGAGGTCTAAGGATGTCCTGGGCGAGGTTATAGGGGTTCGACTGGAAGTGGGGGCCGAGGGCTTCGTAGGTTCCGTCCGATTTTTCGGACTGGTAGTTATCGTAGGCGGACCAGAACCAGCGATCGGCAGGATTATTCCTCTCACACTTCACCCAGCAGGGGAGGTGGCCGGTTACCGGGTCGGGAGCGGGCTCGCATTGGATCGCGCCTTCGGGGACCTTTTTGCCGCGCTTGGCGTCGTATCTCTTGTAAAACTCGCCGTCGATGATGGCGCAGCAGGCACCGTCCCACTTGACGGTGGCGGTGCCTTCTCCCTCGAGAACCCATTCGAGGCCGGAAGTGACCTCGGGAGAGATTTCAACAACGACGTGATCTTCAAACTTTCTGGCAAAGAGAGTCGGGATTTTCTTCATGGCTGCCTCCCGATGTAGCCGAGGATTCCGCCGTCAACGTAGAGAATCTGGCCGTTGACGAAGTTGGAGGCGTCGGAGGCGAGGAAAATGGCAGGTCCAACCAAATCCTCCGTTGTTCCCCAGCGGTTGGTGGGGGTTCTCGAGCAGATGAACTGGTCGAACGGGTGCTTCGAGCCGTCAGGCTGGGGCTCACGGAGCGGTGCCGTCTGGGGAGTCGCGATATAGCCGGGACCGATGCCGTTGCACTGGATGTTCTGCGCTCCAAACTCTGAAGCGATGTTCTTCGTCAGCATCTTGAGACCGCCCTTCGCAGGAGCGCTCGCGTCGTCACTCGAGAAGAGAACCTCCTTGGCACCACGAGTGATATAAAGGCAGTCCTTATTGTTCATCGAATAAACCGTTCCGTCAACTGTGATTTTTCCAGCATTACCAATATTGAAGATGCCAATTTCACGGCGTTCAAGGAAGAATTCGGTGCCGAAGCAGTGCCAGACGTCCATGTCCTTTTCGAGCGGAACCGTCTCGTCGACTGGCATACAGCCGAGGGTGACCATGCGGTCGACGTGGCTATAGACAGAGACGACCTTGGCGGGCTGGTAGAGATTCAGGATGAGGAACTCGTTGCGAAGCTCCTCGGTGGTGTAGTGCTTGAAATCGCGCTGATTTGCGGAATAACGAATGTCCATTTTAGTTTCCTCCATTATTTATAGGTAGCAGAATTCTGTTTCAATAATCTGAGTGCCTTCGTGAATCTCGTAGACCACCATCGGGATGACCGTCTTCGTGGCGATGAGGTTGGTGTTCGGGTCGGGCCAGAGCATCTGATCCATGCCGTCGCCCTTGAGAGAACGGGCGGTGCAGTCCTCCTGTTTCGTGACCGCGAAGCCGGTGTCGAAGGCCTTGCAGGAGATTTCGCTCGTGACACCGAGCTCGAGCTCGGCGCAGCCGTCGCTATAGAAGGGCTTAAGCGGGTTCAGGAGGCGAAGAAGCGTCGCCTGAGCAGCCTTTTTGGTGATGAAGTCGGCTTCAGTGTAGTGGTATCTTTTCATATTATTTCGCCTCTTTCTTTGGCTTGAAAATCGGGAAATCTTTATCTATAAGTTTCAACAGTGCTTCAATCAGAAAATAATCCGCATAGATAAGCGTCATCTGCTCACGGTTGCTCCAGAAGCTGTCGGCACAATTCCACAGGAGATAATCGGTATTATCATCGAGGCTGAGGCGGTTTTCGCAGAGAAATTCAAGAAGCTTCACGGCTGCCTCGTGATATTTTATGTCATACTTTCCAAGTTCAATCAGTCCACAGGCCGCTATTGCAGCTGCCGAGGAGTCCTCGCGCTTGCAGTCGTGAGGCTGGTCGAAGTCAACAGGGATGCCCATTTCAGGCCACTTGGTCATCTGAAGGATGAAATTATCCGCAACCTTTTTTGCTGTTTCGAGGTGTTCAGGCTTCCCGGTGTGGATGGCGCTCAGGGTGAAGCCATAGAGCGCCCAAGCCTGGCCACGGGTCCAGGAGCTGCCAGTGGCATAGCCCTGGCCTCCTTCGGAGTGGAGAAATTCGCCTGAATTCGGGTCGAAAACTCCGATATGGATTGCCGAGCCGTTCTCACGGATGAAATATTTTTCCGCCATGTCGGCGTGACGGATTGCGATTTGCGAGAATCTTGGGTCGTTGGTGACTTCCGAAGCCCAATAGAGGAGAGGCAGGTTCATCATGCAGTCGATGATCGCCGTGCCAGCTCTCGAGCCGTCGCCAGAGTCGTTCCAGGCGCGGATGAAGCTGCCTTGCGGGTTAAAACGCCCTGCAAGGTTCTCAGCAGCTAAGATTCCGCGGTTAAATGACTGCTCGCTGCCGTCAGTTTTGTAGTGAGCGACCGCTGTCGGGAGCCACTTGAAGCCACTGTCGTGGTCCATCCCCCACGGCAGCATGAGGTTCTGGTCGAGCTTTTCCTCGATATCGAGCGCCAGCTCACGATAGAGCTCTTTGCCGGAGTAGTGATAGAGCTGCCACATCATCCCTCCGAAGAAGCCGTTTGTCCACCAACATATACTATTTTTTGAGGTGTCGTCAAATCTGCCGTCATTAGTCGTATACGGGATGATCCCACGACTTCTTTCTGCGACCAAAGACAGCTTTTTCTCGATCAAATCCATCGTTTCCTTTGCCAAAGCCTGCTCGTTCATAATCTTCCCTTTCCTTATCAAAAGATTTATAATTCATTCTAACCTATTGCAAAAAGCGAGGCAATATCGTATAATATATAAAAACTAACCTATCCTATTTTTATGGAGGTGAATTATGTTCAGGATTTTCAGAGGCGGATGCCACACGCGGCACAATCTGGGTTTCGTCATGTCGCGAGAAAACGGCTTCCCAAGATATGTCCTCCTGATCGTTCACTCTGGCGGTGAATTCGTGATTGGCGGGAACAGGCAGACGGTCGAACCCAGCCATGCAGTCATCATCTCACCGAACACGCCATATCGCTACGAGCTCGCAAACGGGAGCTATATGGACGACTGGATTCACTTCGAGACCGACTGCCCCGAGTCGCTTCCCGCCTGCAACCAGCTTTTTCCGATTCAGAACGCCGACATGTACACTTCTCTCATCCGCCAGCTCCTCTGGGAGTAGTCCTACACCAAGGATGCTCCACATCAGCGAATCCTATTTTCAGGCGCTCTACCGAAGGCTGTTCGGCGTGTCCTTTCAGAAGGACCTCATCAGCATGAGGATCGACTACGCGAAGACCCTCCTCGAAACGAGCGACCTGAGCGTCTCCGCCGTTTCGGAAATGTGTGGCTACCAGACGGAGGTCCACTTCTTCCGCCAGTTCAAGTCGCTGACAGGGACGACGCCACTGAGGTATAGGAAAGGGGTTAGCGATTTTTGGGGATGAAAATAGCCCGGTGGGGCCCGGGAAGGGGCTACTGGGCTATCACATTATCGTTCTTACGTCAAGGAAAATCAGGCGACGGAAATGCCAAGCCACTTTCTCACGAGATCGACGCTGACGTTGGCGGCTTTGGCAATTAAATCCTCTGATACGCCGGATTCATGCAAGCTGATTGCCATATCTTTCTTGCCTTGCTCGTAAATATCCTTTGCCTTGTAATCAAGTACAGTTCCTCCCATAACGTCTTTCACTCCTTTCAAGACCTTCTCGTATTGTGCCGTTAAACTCTCAACAACTTTGCCTGACATCTCTATAATGGTAACGTAGTAGTAAGCACTCAGCTTTCCCTGCTCGTTGAGCTCATTGAGACGTCTCACGATATACTCGTATTCTTTTTTCAATGCTTCAAGCTTGGTCGAATCATTTTCAAGCTCTTCAAGTTGCTTTTTTGTGCCGAAATTGAAAATATAGAACGGAATCAGGAACAGCAGATTCTTCTCGAAAATATCATCCAGCCCATACTCTCTTATCTTCATCACCAGCACGTCAAAAGCCACAGTGCCACCTGGCGTATTGATTTTGATTTCAAGCTTATCAGGAGTTGACTTCGTGCTCCTCAGATACAAGACCGCCGAATTGGGAATTGTAACCTCAAGAGTATTCCTGACAATCTCTCCCTCATCAAGTGCAATCTGCGTGGCATACTCGAAGATTCTCACAAGCATACTGCTGTCTGGATTGCTCTGACATTCAAAGAGATACTTCTTCGTTTCCTCGCCGATTACGGTGAAGCTTGCATCGGTTATCCGTTCCTCTTCAATTCCATCCTGCCGATTCATAAAATGCTCATTTTTGGAGTAGACAATCTGCTCATTACCAGTATAGTTTTCTCCAAAAATCTCGTTCAATACAGGAAGCAATAGCATTTTGCAATCGTTCAGAAGAGTACGAAACACATCATCATACGGAGTATTATATTTTCTTTCCGTCAAGTTGTCACTGACAACTTCGCCATTCTGTCCCATCGGCAGTCACCGCCTTTCACGCAAGTGTGAAATATACGTCTTTACACCTATATCATACCACAAATCTCCCCCATAATCAACCCCGGCTTTAAGATTTTTCGTCTGGGGTGATGAGGTCCTCACCGTTCCAGGTGATGTCCATCTGCCATTTGTCGTAGATGGTGATGCGGGTGATGAAGGTTTCGGACATTTTGCGAGTCAGGTGGGGCTCGGAGGCGAAGAGGTGGACGGATTCTAACAGCGAATCGAGTTCAGGCTTACGGCGGTTTCTGGTATAGCGGAGCTCTTGCTCCTTCTCGTGGAGTCTCATGAGCTCGGATTGGATCGAAGAGATTTCGGAGGTGGCGCTCGCCTTCTCGGCGATATAGTCATCCTTGGAGAGCTGGCCGTCGGCGTAGGATTCGTAGAGGGCGAGCTTCTGGGACTTGAGGGAGTCAATAGCGCTTTGGAGGGTTTCCGCCTCGGTGCTAAGGAGATTCAGGCCTTGCTGGCGCATCCTCTCGGCTTCTTCGGCAGCTCCGCAGGCGGTCTCTAAGAGCATCATCCACTGGCGGAGCCTGAGGAAGACCCGCTCATTCAGGAGCTCCTCTGAGAACCTTTCGCTTGGGCAGCCGGAGCTCAGGCCAGTTTGTGCCGAATGGCTGCAGAAGAAGTAGCACTCGGCGTAGACGTTCTCCTGATAGGTCATCGCATAGCCACAATTTCCGCAGAAAACCTTCGATTTGAGCGGATAACGGCGGGTTTCCGACGGTTTTCTTTGGATTCTTCTGAAGATTTTCTGAGCTTCGGAGAAGGTCTCTAGGTCGACAATTGCCGGATGATTATCAGGGATTTTCTTTGGACACTCGATCGGTTCGCTCTTCTTTGAGCCGGTTGAAACGAGCCTTCTTTTCTGAAGGACAAAAGTGCCGGCATAGACCTCGTTTTTAAGGATCTGGCCGACCTTCGTGCCGTTCCAGGCTGCAAATTCGCGGTTTTCGAGAGCTCCCGACTTGCCCTTTACCCTATGATCGCGATTGTAGGCAGCGACTGTTGGGACATTTTCACGATTCAATCTCTTCGCGATCATGCCGGTTGACAGGCCTTCGCAGGCGAGAGAGAAGATGTGGCGGACAACTTCGGCAGCCTTATCGTCGATGATGACCTTTCCAGGGCGGTTCTCGTCCTTTAAATATCCGAACGGAACGGCGAAGAAGAACTCGCCGTTTTCGCGTTTTAGGTCGAATGTCGACGTCACCTTCCGCGACAGATCCTTAGAATAATAAGAATTGACTATATTTTTCATTGCAAGATCGATTCCGCTCTCCTGGCAGCTTCCGCTGTCGTAGTTGTCCGAGATTGAGATGAACCGCGTCCCTAAAAACGGGAAAAGCTTCTCGACATAATCGGAGCACTCGACATAGTTCCTCCCGAAGCGTGAAAAGTCCTTCACGATGACCGTCGTTACGACCTGCCTCTTCACGAGTGAGAGCATCCGCTGGAATGCCGGGCGCTGGAAGTTGGTGCCACTGTAGCCGTCGTCAATGAATTCCTCCGAGTCCTTTTCCCTCAGGTCTGGGAGCTCTGAGAGGAAGTCGCGGAGGAGCCTTCGCTGGTTTTCGATGCTGTTGCTCTCGAGCCTCTTCTCGCCGGTGTCGTCAGCGCGGGAGAGGCGGATGTAGAGCGCTACCATCTCTCACTCTCCCCTCTCAGCTCAATCCGAAGGCTGCCGTCGGAATAGTACCAGACCTTTTCGACGAATTTCGACAAAAGCTCAGGCGTTAAGCCGTTTCTGAGGATATTCTCAATCATATCTGGATTATCCGATGCGACGATTTCGACCGTCGAGGTGGCGGTGAGATGAATTATCCCGACTGGTTCGGCTGGAATATCTTCTGAAGTAAGCTCCGAAAAATCGCCTGAACGAAGCTCTTTTCTTATCGAATCGAGTACGAATTTATGGACAGCCTGCTCTGGGATGCTTGAGATTTTCTTGGCACAGGGAGGAGCGCTGGGGTCGGTTTTCCGAAAATCACTATAGCCACTGCAGCGGTAGCGGAGCCTTGAGCGATCATAGAGCATCGCCTTGCCACAGTCGCCACAGAAGAACCTGCCCTGAAGGACATTCGGGCAGCGCTCAGCACGGGTTGCAGCAGCCTTGAGAGCCTCAGAGCGCTTACGGCTCCTCTCAAGCATTTCCCGGGAAATCTCCTCGAAAACTTCAGGCTCGACAAGAGCCTCGTGGGTGCCGGGAAGGACGGCATAGTCGCCCTTGCCGGAGGTGTTGTAGACGGTAGCGCCGGTGTAGGTACGATTCTCAAGAATCTTCTGGACGCTGACGTGATCCCACCTGCCGGAGCTTCTGGCACTCAGGAACTTGCCCTTCGATTTCAGGTAATCAAGCGGTGTCGGAGCACCGATTTCGTTGAGCCTGTCGGCGATAGCTGTGCAGCCGAAGCCCTCTGATTTCATTCTGAAAACGAGGCGGACGAATTCAGAGGTGTTCTGGTCTGGCAGGAGATGGAAATTACAGTCAGGGTCGACGATGTAGCCGTAGGGCATCATCGTGAACGGCCTCTCACCAGCCTTTTCTTTGGCACGAAGAACCGCCAGAATCTTCCGCTGTGTTTCACGGGCATACATTTCGTTAATCATGTTCTTCAGAGGAAGGATTATGCTGCCAGCATCGTCCTCACAGAGGCTGTCGAAGCCGTCGTTAATCGAGATGAACCGAACACCAAGCTCTGGGAAGATGGTCTCGAGGTAGTAGCCAGCCTCAATGTGGTTTCTCCCGAAGCGGGAGAGGTCCTTGACAAGGACGCAGTTGACTCTGCTGGTTTTTATGTCCCCGAGCATCCTTCGGAACTCAGCGCGATCGAAATCGAGGCCACTTCTGCCGTTGTCAACGTAGCTGTCGAAAAGGCGGAGTTCGGGATGGCGGTCGATGTAGGCGAGCAGATAGTTCAGCTGGTTCTGTAGAGAGCGGTCGTCCTCGAAGCCGTTGTTTTCGTAGGAAAGCCTTGCATAGACGGCGGTGCTCCAGACGTTGCGGTTCTTCAGCTCGAGATACTTTTCGGTGGATTTCGGGATTCGGTTTCGCCTGCTCATTCGGTCGCCTTCTTTCCGTAGAGAGTGCTCCTGAATTCACGGGTTCTGGCCTTAAGGTAAACATCCAAATCGCCAGTTTCTAAATCAAAGCCCGCTTCAACGTCGATAAACCTGATTCCGAAGGGCAAAAAGTATTCCAGAAGAATGGTTTTCAGCCCTGAAATGCTCGGCGCGACCGTCCTTGCAGCGTAGATGACAACCGCCTCAATGGCGGAGGTCTCGGTGTCCCGAAGAAGTCGCTGCCAGGCATCGTTGCCGGTGACGCCCAACGGCTTCCGCCTGCCGTTTTGCTCAGGAGTCCTGATGACAGAAACCTGCTCGTCGCAGTAGATTCGCGTGAGCCCGAGGCTTGGGCTCTTTCTGACGAACGACTTGCATGAAGCGAGAGCTTCTTCCCTATCAACAGGCCAGCCATAGGCGGATGGAGCTATGTAGATTCCAGCCCGTTTACATTGCTTTTCTGACATCGTCCTCGCCCTCCTCATATCCATACGCCTCAAGAGTTGCTGCGATGGCGCTCGCGTCCCTGAACTGGATTTCGAGCTTTCCTCCCGGGTAGACCAGCACTTTATCTATGAGTTCGGCGAGAATCGGGCGTTCGAGGCTTGTGATGCCCTGATATTTACTGAAAGTGCCGATCCATTCGGCGTTTTCAAGGCTCGAAATGATGCGGTCGCGCTCATTCTCAACAGCTTTAATCGAATCCTGAACCGCGGCGATTTTGTCCGAATAGAGCTGATTATAGTCGAGATATTCTTCGCGAGTGAGAATTTCCAAACAGTAGTCGCCATAAAGGCCGTTTTTAAGGCGGAAGTAGCGTTCCATCTCGTCCTGAAGCTTCGTGAGCTCGCTGTCGAGGCGGAGGACTTCACGGCTTTTCGTTGGCTGGAAGTCGGATTCGTTGACAAGTTTCTCCATTCTGGCAGCAACTTCTGCCATGTCCTGAACAGCTTCGAGAATGGCTCTGCAGGCCTTGGTTTCGCTGATACGCTTGGTTTTTCTGCCTTCGTCACGGCAATCGGGACAGGTGTAGTAGCGGTACTTTCTGCCGTTGCAGTAGGTCGACTGGATGGTGAGCTGGCGGTGACATTCAGGGCAAAACAGAAAGCCGGAGAGTAGTTCCACTTTAGTCTTACCTCCGGCTATCCTTGTATCTCTCTTCATTGTTTCCTGCACCAGATCGAACAGCTTCCTTTCGACAATCGGCTCGTGCATACTGGGAACCCTTGTCCACTCCTCCTTCGGCAGGAGGACCATCTCCTTCGAGCGGTAGCTGATTTTCCGTCGCTTGCCCTGAACCATAGTGCCGGTGTAGCACTCGTTGTGGAGAATGTTGTAGACGGCTCCCCTCGCCCACATCGCTTTCTCCGATTTCTTGAAGTTGCCGGAAACGCGGTTGCCCTGAGAGGTCTGGTACTCATATGGTGAGGGGACGCCCTGCTCGTTCAGCATTTTCGCGATCACGTTGTCGCTGTAGCCCTCCAGCTTCCAGATGAAAATCTGCCTCACGACTCCTGCAACGTTTTCGTCAATAATGAGCTTGGAACGGTTTTGGGGATCCTTTTTGTAGCCATAAGGCGCGAAGTTTGAGACACATTCGCCTCTGCGACGCATGGCATTAAGCTGAGTTGAGACCTTCTTCGAGATGTCCCTGCAGTAGATGTCGTTGATTAGATTCTTCATCGGAACGGTCAGGGAGTCGCCATTCCATTCGTTTGATGTGTCGAAATTGTCGTTTACGGCGACAAGCCTGACTCCGAGAACCGGGAAGGTCATCTCAAGATAGCGTCCGACTTCGATATAATTCCTTCCGAAACGACTAAGATCCTTGACGACAATGCAGTTGACGAGGCCCTTTTCGAGGTCGGAATAGAGACGCTTCCAGGCTGGCCTCTCGAAGTTCGAGCCGGAGTAGCCGTCGTCAACATACTCGCCAACGAGTTTGAACTCGCTTTTGTCGCGGATGTAGTCCTCAAGGAGCTTCCGCTGGTTCGCAATGGAGTCGCTTTCCAGCTTGTCACCGTCCTCCCGGGAAAGTCTGAGGTAGAGGGCTGTACGGTAGATGCGAGTGGGGGTGTCTTCACCTAAAATAAATTTTCCTGTCATTTTAATACTCCTTCCAAGCTGCAAGCTAAAAATATTTGCTTGCTTAATGCTTGGATTTTAGCACAATGAAGACAGGTTTGCAACTTTCAGGTTTACAGGCATAAAAAATCCCGGCAAGGTGCCTTGTCTCTGCGATAATTTCGCGCAGACAGACACCTGCCGGGGGCTATTTTTTTGCTTCAGAAATTTATGCCATCGAAAGCCCGAGCCACTTCCTGACAAGTTCGACACTGACGTTAGCAGCTTTAGCAATCAAATCCTCAGCTACTCCTGATTCGTGTAAGCTCATCGCCATGGACTTGGCATTTTCAAGCTTGCCTTTCTCGATACCTTGCTCGATACCTTGCTCGATTCCCTGCTCAATTCCCTGCTCAATTCCCTGCTCATAAAGGTCTTCTGCTACTTTGCACATTGTGTCGTGGCCTCCTTTCTCACGTTTCAAAAAGTGAACGCGTACCGACAATGGGCCTTGGCTCATGTCGTCTGGGTCTGGATTTTCAAAATATTGCATCATTTTCGCTTCGTCACTGCCATCGTCGATGGCAGCGTTTGCGAAGATTACATGATTTCCGTCATCATACGGAATGCCGGATTTTCCTAAAGTCTTTGTTACTGGATACACCGCTTCGCCGACGCCCAACAAATCCTTCTCGCTGATATATATTATATACACATCCGGCAGCTCGTCATAATAGGCTCCCTTGTCGAGAACGCTCTTATCGATCATCGAGCCGTAATAGCGAATTCGCCTTGCGTGGTCGACGGTATCGCGACGCTGGATTTCAATGTTGATCAGCCTTCCTGTGCTGTCTTGCGCCAAAGCATCTAAAATTGTGTCTTTAGACGTGATATTCAGCAGCCGATACTGACTCTTGACGCTCTTGATTTCGATGTCATCCCTGCCGAGCAGCGTCCGAACTACGTACTGGCAGGCATCAATGTCCTCAAGCGCCACCGACGCGAAGGTGTCGCTGAATAGGTTTTCCTGCTGCAGTCTCTCTGCGCCTTGCCTTATCATTTCCGAATAATTCTTTTCAGAATCGTCCATCGTCATCGCCTCTGTTCCCGCTTCTGTGATTATATTATAGCACAAAGCTTGCAACAAATCAAGCCTTCTTTCGCTTTTATACCTGCTATATGGCACTTTATTCGCAATTTTTCCTTGACGATTCGGGGAAATGCTACTATAATAAGATAAACAACTATTTTGGAGGGGTTATTATGTATCGGATGAACGGGAAGGTCAGGTTCAGTGAGACGGACGAGCAGGGCAGGCTCAAGCTTGGGAGCCTTATGAACTACATGCAGGACTGCGTTATGCTTCACTGCGAATCTATTGGCGTTGGCCTTAAGTACTTAAACGCGAACCATCGCGTCTGGCTTCTTTCGAGCTGGCAGGTTATCCTTGAGGACTGCCCTAAGCTCTATGACGAAATCACTGTTGAAACGAGGCCCTACGAGTTCTCGAACTGCTACGGGCACCGAAATTTTACCATCTATGACAAGTCCGGGAAAACGCTTGTCAAAGCGAATTCCATCTGGGTTTATGTGAACACCGACACCGGCAGGCCTGCAAGGCCTCCAGAGGAGGAGAAGGCTGCCTACAGCCTCGACGAAAGGCTCGAGATGGACTATGCCCCAAGAAAGCTTTCGTTGCCTGATGGCATGAAGGATGTCGCTCCGATTCCCGTCAGAGCAGATGATATCGACCTCAATCACCACGTCAACAACGCCCGTTACATCGAAATCGCCCTTGGTCTGATGCCGGATATCTCTAATATCCATGAGCTCAGAGTCGAATACAAACGCCAGGCCCATCTCGGCGACACCATCTACCCAAAGATCGCAAACGTTGACGGCAGCTGGTATGTTGATCTGGCTGACGCTGATGGGAAGACGTATACTTCAGTTCAGGCTATGTGACGTCGCCTTCGGCGACCGCTCGCTTCGCTCGCGCCCTCTCAGTCAGCTGCTTCGCAGCTGCCAGCTCCCCCAGAGGGGGAGCCAAGATTTCCGCTTGCACAAAGCCTTCCTTGAGGCAACAACTCGGCTCTCCCTCTGGGAGAGCTGTCAGCCGAAGGCTGACTGAGAGGGCTCGCGAGCCGAAGGTGAGCGCGGTCGCCCCGCAGGGGCGACTAATTCTGCACAAAAAAAGTTCCCGCTTTCGCGGGAACTCTTTTTTAAGTACGGATTATTCCTCTACAGGAGCGCCGACGGGGCAGACTGCCTGGCAGTTGCCACAGGAGATGCAGGTATCAGGGTCGATAACGTAGGTCTCGTCGCCCTCGGTGATAGCCTCAACGGGGCACTCTGCAGCGCAAGCACCACACTTAACACACTCTTCAGTGATTCTATAAGCCATTGTTTTTTCCTCCTTGAAAAATTTTTGGAAGTGACCGAGTGCCGTCACCGACACCGCTCATACATATATCATAGCACATTTTCAGAAAAATACAAGATTAAATTTTGTCAGTTTGGCGATTTCGAGTTGAAAAAGTGGGGCTAATATGTTACAATAAGCTCAGCAAAACTTGAAAGAGGGAGGTCGTATGCTCAAAAATGCTCTTTCTGCCGTGTTGCGGTACTTAAGAAGGCTCGACAAGCTGCTTCTTCTGCTGGTTCTCGCCTGTTGTGCCTTAGGAATAACCCTTCTTTACTCCCTGATGGTGAACAGCGAGACGCAGACCATCACAAATGCGACAATCAACTCGTCAACCGTCAAAACTCAATTTTTTGCAGCTCTCGTCGGAATAGTGATTTCACTCTTCCTGGCAGCGCTTGACTATAGAAAATTCTCGAAGCTCTGGTTTATTTATCTTCCGCTCACTATCGGACTGACCCTTTTAACCTTCACGAGCCTCGGCACTTCCGGGCTTGAGGGCTCGGACGACCAGGCATGGATTATGATCGGCTCGTTCAGCCTGCAGCCTTCGGAGTTCTTAAAACTTGCGTTTATTCTGTCGCTCTCCTATCACTGCTACAAGACGAAGGATTTCTTCAATAATCCCCTGAACGTTCTGGCGCTTTGCGTCCACGCTGCGATTCCGATCGCTCTTATCATGCTTCAAGGGGACGACGGCACAGCGATTGTCTTCCTCGTCATCTTCTTAGCGATTGTCTTCGCTGCGGGAATTTCGTGGAAGTACATCTTGGGGGCATGTGTGGCAGCGCCTGTTGCGTTCTATTTACTATGGAACTTCTATTTGCAGCCGGTACATAAAAACCGAATACTTGCGATTATCAATCCGGCTGAATATGCAACTGAGGATTCCTTATATCAGGTCAACAAGTCGCTCATCGCCATCGGCTCAGGGCAGCTGACGGGAAAAGGGCTCTTTGGCGGAGATTATTCCTATGTCCCCGTCTGCCACAGCGACTTCATGTTTTCCTATGCCGGGCAGACTCTCGGATATATCGGCTGCCTGACAATTGTGATTGTCTTAGGCGTTATCTGCCTCAGAATTCTTTGGAACGGGCTTAGGGCTTCGGATACCTTGGGAAGATGCATCTGCATGGGGGTATTCGCCTACCTGTTTGTCCACTGTGTTTTAAATATCGGAATGTGTGTCGGCGTGACGCCAGTTATCGGGATTCCGCTGCCGTTCTTCTCGGCAGGAGGGTCTTCGATGCTGTCGATCACCGTCGCGATGGGACTTGTAATGTCAGTCCACTTCCACAGCTCCAAATATGATAATCTTTTCAAAAAGAAATAAAGAAACGAGGAAACCAAAATGAGTAAAACTTCTTTCGACCAGCTCTACCAATCTGAAGACGCAAAAGTCCGCTTTGAGCATGTCTCAGGCGAATTCGAAAAGCTCTTCAAGTATCCGGCAACGAGATTCTTCTCGGCACCTGGACGCACTGAAATCTGTGGAAACCATACCGACCACAACCGTGGCAGGGTCGTCGCTGCAGCTGTAAATCTCGACGTTTTCGCAGCTGTCAAGCCCCAGACCGACGGCGTCATCACCATCAAGTCTGAAGGATTTCCCATCGACACTGTCGACACCCGCAACCTTGACGTCCATGAGAGCGAGAAGAACACTTCCGCCTCCCTTATCCGTGGCGTCTGCATGGGTCTGAAGAACCGTGGCTACAAGGTCGGCGGATTCACCGCTTATACCCACTCGAACGTTCTCAAGGGCTCTGGGCTTTCGTCCTCGGCTGCTTTCGAGGTTCTTATTGTCACAATCCTGAGCCACCTCTACAATGATGGAAAAGTTTCTGACATTGAGGCTGCCCAGATTTCTCAGTATGCTGAGAACGTCTACTTCGGCAAGCCTTCGGGACTGATGGATCAGATGGCATCGTCGGTTGGCGGAGTTGTCGGGATCGACTTCGAAGACCTTGAAAATCCTGTCGTCAAGGCGCTTTCTTTAGATCTTGGAAAGTATGGCTACAGCGTCTGCATCGTCGACACGAAGGGCAATCATGCCCATATGACCCCAGAATACGCTGCCGTTCCCGCTGAGATGAAGGCGGTTGCTGGAATGCTCGGAAAAGAGGTCTTAAGAGAGCTCACCATCGACGATATTCTTAATAATCTCCCCTCACTCAGAAAGACTTTGGGCGACAGAGCGGTCTTGAGAGCGCTTCACTTCTTCGACGAGAACGAGAGGGTTGACGAGCTTGTCAAGGCCATTGAAGATGGCGACTTCGAGAAATACTTAAGCGTCATCAAGGCTTCTGGGGACAGCTCCTACAAGTTCCTCCAGAACGTCTACGCCTCGTCAGTTCCCACCGAGCAGGGTGTTTCGCTTGGACTTTACATGAGCGAGAAGCTCTTGGCTGGCAAGGGCGCCACAAGAGTCCATGGTGGCGGATTTGCGGGAACCATTCAGGCTTATGTTCCTGACGAGATGCTCGAATCTTATCGCGAAGGAATTGAAAAGGTCTTCGGTGAGGGAAGCTGCTATGCCCTCAAGATTCGTCCAGTTGGCGGAACTGAGGTACTGCTCGGATGAGAATGAGAAAGAAGGCACACCTCGAGGAAAGGCTCGAGAGGTGCATTGAAACAGGCAAACTCATTATCCTTAACTGTGAGGACAGAAACTTCGTCACTTCGGTTGAGAAGAAGGAATATCTCGACCTCCCTGCCCTTTTCGGAAACGACAACCCCATCTTCATGGAAATCGGTTGCGGGAAGGGGCAGTTTGCGAGGGAGCTTGCAAAGAGGGAGCCAGAGCTCAATATCTTAGCGATTGAGAAGACCTCGAACGTTATCGTTGAGGCTGCTGAGAAGGCGATTGCGGAGGAGATCCCGAACCTGATTCTCTTGCGGGCTGATGCCAATTATCTTGAGAAGTTTATCCCGGATAACTCGATTTCGGGATTATACCTCAATTTCAGCTGCCCTTATCCTAAGAAGAGTTATGCTGTTCATCGGCTCACTCACCACAACTTCCTTAAGATTTACGACAAACTTCTGAAGCCGGACGCTGGGATCTTCCAGAAAACCGACAACCGCGAATTCTTCGAGTTCTCGATTCAGGAATTCTCGGAATATGGGTTTGTCTTAAGAAACGTGAGCCTCGATCTCCACCGCAGCGACTTCGAGGGGAACATCGTCACCGAGTATGAGCAACGGTTCTCGGAGATGGGGATGCCCATCTATCGGCTTGAGGCTTGGAAACGGGAGACTATGTAAAAGTTTTATCTGGTTTTCCTTGACAAGTTCACCGCAACAGTGTATATTTATATATAGAAATATTGACCAGTATGTCAATATAAATAAATGCAGACTTTAAAATAACCATCATGGAGGAAAGACAATGAAGAAATTTATTTCACTGCTTCTGGCGGGAGTTATGCTCCTCAGCCTCGTTGGCTGCGGAAGCACCTCGACAGGCGACTATCCCGATGGGGATATCGAAATTATCATCCCCTACAAGGTCGGCGGTACTACTGACTTAGCAGTAAGAGGCGTTCTTGACGCTATCCCCGAGGATGTTCTCAGCGTTGACATCACTGTTACAAACACTGTCGGTGGCTCAGGCCTTATCGGAACCGAAGAGTTCATGCAGGCTGACGCTGACGGCTACACCTTGGGACTTCTCAACTGCGACTTAGTTCTCAACTACGTCACTGGCGCCACCGAAATCAACCCGATGGAGGACATGATTGCCCTCGGCTGTGTTGAGCAGGATCCCTATTTCCTCCTTGCTGCTCAGAATGACAAGTTCTCAACATTTGCGGAGTTCATCGCCTATGCTGAGGCCAACCCCGGCGAGTTGGTTGTCGGTGTTACCGGCGTTGGAACTATTCCGAACCTCTTAGGAACTATCCTCACAAACGCTGGGCTCGACGTACTCGTTGTCCCATACGACTCTGCTCCTGACGCTATCGCTGCCGTCTTGGCGGGAGAGTCAGACATCTGCATCTCGGCTATGGCTTCCGCTGCCGGAAACCTCGAGTCTGGCGACCTCATCGCTATCGCTGCTACTTCAAGCGAGCGTTCTGAAACCCTCACCGACGTCCCCACAATGGCAGAGGTTGACGACAGATTCTCGGAGGTTAACCTCCTCAGTTGGATCATGATCGCCGTTCCTGCGGGAACTGACGACGAAATCGTCGATTTCTGGAAGTCCGCTATCGCCGACGCTGTCGCTTCTGACGATTACGCTGAGACAAGAGAGAGCTTCTACTTCGAATCCATCACCCTTACAGCCGATGACCTTGACGACTTTGTCGACGAGCAGGCTGAATACTACAAGACGCTCACTTGATATGAAGAAATATGATATCGGCGTCTCGATAGTTCTGATTTTAATTTCGATTTATATGATCGTGACCGCCTCGGGCTACAACGAGGCGGTCAGCGGTACTGCTATGGGTCCGGGAGTCTGGGTTATCATCCTATGTGTCATTATGATAATCCTCTCGGTGATTCTTCTTCTGCGTGCTCTCTTCGGGGACAAGCTGAAAAGCATGATGCAAAAGAAGCCTGACGCAGCGGAGGTCTCTGAAGAGGCGGGAGAAGCTGCTCAGAATGATAAGATCTTCGACTTCAAGTCCCCTGGCATGAAGAGGCTTTATATAGCTCTCGGAGTGCTGGCGGTGTTTGTAGTTCTTCTCGAGCTCTTCGGGTTCTACATCGCTGTGGCGTTCCTGCTGCCGGCGATAATGGCCATCTTCGGAGAGCGAAGATGGTGGATGATGCTGGCGGTCACAGCTGGGTCGCTTGTGTTCATATATCTCGTTTTCGTACTGTTCTTAGGAATCCGCCTGCCGCAGGGCATCATCTTCTGAGCGCGTGAGGTGACAAAATGCTATCATCTTTACTAACAGCAATTTCAACCGTCTTCACGCCGTTTAACCTGCTTCTCACGTTTGTCGGAGCGTTTTTCGGAGTGTTCATTGGCGCGATGCCTGGGCTCACCTCTATTATGGGTCTGAGCCTCCTTTTGCCGTTGACTCTCACTTTTGAGGGGAACAGCGGAATTCTGATGCTTCTTGGAGTCTTCTGTGGCTCCATTTACGGCGGTTCTATAACCGCAATTCTGATTAAAACTCCCGGAACGGCGAATTCAGCTGCTACCGTCCTTGACGGCTACCCACTCGCTCAGAAGGGAGAGGCTGCGAAGGCTCTCGGAGTTTCGACTTTCGCCTCGACCTTCGGAGGAATTTTCAGCGCCATCATGCTCCTCTGGACGGCACCGCTTCTCTCGAAGGTGGCGCTGTCGTTTACATCTCCTGAATACTTTGCACTTGCAGTCTTCGGAATCAGCATGGTCACCTCCCTTTCCTCGAAAAACATCCTGAAAGGCCTCATCAGCGCGGTTATCGGGCTGCTACTGGCGACTGTCGGAATGGACAGCCTGACCGGCGCGAAGAGGTTCACTTTTGATTCTACATATCTCCTCGGCGGAATCGCGATGGTGCCGGTTTTGATCGGGCTCTATGCCTTCTCTCAGGGGCTTTCGAATATCGTTGAGGGGAATAAAGTTCCCGTCAAGTCGAAAGAAAAGATCCGGCACACCTTCCCGACTCCGAAGATTATTAAAAAGATTATGCCGACGGTTCTTCGGTCAAGCATTATCGGAACCGTGATTGGCGCCATTCCTGGCACCGGCGGTGACATCGCTTGCTGGACAGCCTACAACGAAACTAAGCGCTGGGACAAGCACCCTGAGGAGTTCGGCACAGGCAGAGTTGAGGGCGTTGCAGCCCCGGAAGCTGCGAACAACGCCATCTCAGGCGGTGCTCTCATTCCCCTTCTGACGCTCGGAATCCCCGGTGATGCCGGAACGGCAATCATGCTGGGGGCACTCATGATGCAAGGAATCGTCCCTGGCCCACTTCTCTTCACTCAGGAGCAGGAGAAGGTCTACATAATCATCGTCGGGCTCTTTGTCGCGAATATCTTCATGGGCATCATCGGCTTCAGCGGAATCAGACTCTTCGCGAAGATTTCCGCCGTCAGCACAAAGTTCCTGACCCCAATAGTTTTCGTTTTCTGCATAGTCGGAACCTATGCCCTGAACTCAAACGTCAACGACATCTTCCTGATGTTTATCGTGGGAATTTTGGCCTACTTCCTGCAGAAGCTTGACTTTCCGATGCCACCGATTGTTTTGGGACTGATTTTAGGCAGCACGCTCGAGAAAAATCTTCAGAGGACGCTTATCTTAAGCGACGGAGACTTCTCCATCTTTCTTCAGAGGCCGATAGCCTTGTGCCTTCTCATAGCAGCGTTTGCATCGATATTTGTGCCACCGATTATAAACTTCGTCAAGAAGAAAAGGGCGGAGAAAGTGGCGGTTGCGGAATAAAACCGAATATAAAGGAGAACGCCGACCAGTTTCATAGCTGGTCGGCTTTTGTGAAATGTGTATAAAAGGTGGTGTGACAAACAGGGTTGGCTCACGCTGCTTTTTTCAGCCTCGCGAGGGTTCCACGGCAGAGCCGTTTTACAGAAGTGATGGCAAGAAGTACTGCTGCGGAAACAGCTATGGCGGACAGGATCTCTAAAATAATTATCATTTTCGGCTCTCCTTTCGAGTCAGGTTAGCTTGGGCTAACTTAAAGGTTTTCATATAGCAGAGGCTTCGATTTGCGTGTTAGCCTCTGCTAACTGACTATAGTATACACCATTCTGAGGAGCTTGTCAAGGGGTATTTGCGGGATTTTGAAAATTTTTTTGAAACAATCTCACAGCACCTTGACCATCGAAATCTCGTCAAGAAGCCTGCCGTCGGCAAGCTTGACGGCATTCTGCTTGTGGGCGACTTCCTTGAAGCCCATCTTCGTGTAGAGACCAAGGGCCCGGGTGTTGCCTTCTAAGTAGTCGAGCTCAATCTGCATGATGCCGCCACGCTTATAGGCGTTCTGGATGAGCTCGTTGAACATCGCCGTTCCGATGCCCAAGCCCCAGTACTTCTGGATAAGTCCGATGCCGACGGTGGCACGATGAGCGGTTTTGAGGCGGGTGTTGTAGCTGATGGAGCAGTTTCCTGCAAGCTCGCCGTCGACGAAGCAGCAGATCATCAGCTTGTCAGGGGACGAGATTAAGCCTCCGATAATCTCTTGCTCCCTCCGTAAGCCCTCTTCGCCTTCCCACCTGCCCGATTCCCTCGGGTCAGACATGAGAAAATCGGTCTCGGTGGCGGTAGTGAGGAGATAGTTGATTAACGCTGGGCAGTCGGAGAGCTCAGGACTGCGAAAGATCGCTTCGCGACCGTCTTTTAGGATAATAGGTTTAGGTGGGAATGTCATGGGGTTGTCCTTTCGTATCGATTCGTGTAGGGGCGGATATTATCCGCCCGAAAAGCTACTGGCGATTGGAACGGGCGGATAATATCCGCCCCTACTACCCCATCTCATTTAAAACTTTGCATTTTA
>JAJBTZ010000090.1:0-457430 GCA_020860605.1 Ruminococcus sp.
ATTCCAAGCAGCGTTACGAGCATTGGCGATGGTGCTTTTGAGTATTGTGAAAGCCTTACTTCTATATCAATTCCAAGCGGTGTGACAAGTATAGAAGCAAGCGCTTTTGCACAGTCTGGGTTAACTTCAATAACCATTCCAAGTAGCGCCACAAGCATTGGAACTTATGCTTTCTATGGATGCTTAGGCCTGACTTCAGTAACAATTCCAAGTGGCGTGACGAGCATTGGAATTTATGCGTTCTATGGTTGTACAAACCTGACTTCTGTTAAACTTGAAAGCTGTAAGACAGAGATTGGAAACAAGGCTTTTGACAATACTGCTGCCTATACTAATGGTAACATTGTGACAAGTCACAGCCTGACTCGCGTAGAGACGCAAGAAGCAACCTGCACAAAGGCGGGAAACAGTGAATACTTTTACTGCTCAGAGTGCGGAGGGTACTTCAGCGATACAGCAGGGGTGGTGCCAACAAGCCTGAGCGCTGTGACGATTGCAGCCACTGGCCACCAGAATGTTACACATTTCGTAGCTAATGATCCTACCTGCACCGAAGCTGGCAACATTGAATATTGGTACTGCTCCGATTGCAAGTGTTATTTCAGCGACGCTGATTGCACTCAAGAAATCACTCAGGCTGAAACCATCACTTCTGCCCTTGGCCACACTTTGCAGCATTTTGAGGCTGTGGAGGCTGGGTGTGATACGGTGGGGAATGTGGAGTATTGGTATTGTGGGGACTGTGATACTTACTTCAGTGACGCTGATGCAACGGCTGAGATTACTCTCAGTCAGACAGTGGTTGCGGCTACTGGGGAGCATGAGTATGAGGTGAGTGCGATTGTCTGGAATTATGAGGATGGGACGGCGACGGTCAAGTGCCTTGAGTGTGGGGAGTATCACACGTTTGACGCGACAGTCACGTCGAAAAACGTCCTCGGTCAGACGACCTACACGATAACCACCACGATTAACGGCACAGAGTATACTGACACAAAGACCACCGGCACAAGCCTTATGATGGTCCAGGCAAGCTACTCCGCCGTCACCGCAGCCATTGAGAAGGCCAACTCCCTGAATCCCGATGACTACGAGAACTTCTCCGCCGTCACCGACGCCATCAACGCGGTAGACTGGAGCCTGAGCGTCCTGAACCAAAAGCAAGTAAACTCCTACGCTGAGGCGATAGAAGAAGCAATCAATAACCTCGTCCTCGCCGAGACGGTAAATATCACCGAAGAGACCATCGAGGTAATCGACCCTGTTGAGGCAGGGGAGACGGATGGTGAATAATCTTGGCTCTCCCTGTGGGGAGCTGTCAAGAAGTTCGCAAGCGAACTTCCGAAGCCGACTGAGAGGGCGCTCCCGCAGGGAGCGCTTTTTTGTGTTCAAATTCCCCCAATCCCTTGACATTCCCAAAATTTCTGCTAAAATATACCCTAATGCGTTTTGAAAAAGGAGGCTCCAGCATGGCTGACAGAGCTATTATAACCGCACTTGGCGAGAACGACGAAATTATCGATTGTGACGTTCTATTCACCTTTAAGAACACCGCTACCAACCGCTGCTACATCGTTTACACCGAGAATACTTACGACGAAAACGGGGATATAGAGGTTTTCGCCTCCATTTTTGACCCCGACGACAAAACTCTCACCTTCCATCCTATTGAAACTGAGGAGGAGTGGGCGCTCTTGGAGTCAAAGCTCCGGGATTATGAGAGAAGCAAGGAGCAATCGGAGAGCTGATTGCAGATTTGAAAGGAACATTACATGAAGAAATACCGTAACATTTTATCGGAGGTCGGAATCTCCGAGGCAGAAATCGATAAGAGAATCAACGACTCCTTTGAAACCATGTTCTTCGCCCCTCATGATGTCAGCATCTATCGTGAAGTGCCCGACGGCATGGGCTACATGGAGGACACCGGCAACATCGACGCCAGAACCGAGGGCATGTCCTATGGCATGATGATGGCTGTCCAGATGGACAGAAAAGACGTTTTCGACCGCATCTGGAAGTGGTCGATGACGAATATGTATCTCTATGAGGGCAGATGCCAGGGCTATTTCGCTTGGTCCTGTGCTCCTGATGGCACCAAGAATGCCTATGGCCCTGCACCCGATGGCGAGGAATACTTCGCAATGGCTCTGATCTTCGCTTCCCATCGGTGGGGAGATGGGAAGGGGATTTATAACTATTCCTCCTGGGCTCGCCATATTCTCAGAGACTGCATCCACCGTAACGGTGAAGGCGACAAGCCAGGCCAGACCATGTGGGATTTGGACAACCACCTCATCAAATTCGTCGTCGAGGTCGATTTCACCGACCCATCTTATCATCTCCCACATTTCTATGACCTTTTTGCTGAGAATTGCGATGAGCGCGACAGCGAATTCTGGAAAGAAGCAGCTTCTGCTTCGAGAGAATTTCTCCACCACGCCTGCCATCCTGTAACCGGCCTTTGTGCCGACTATTCGGCATATTCAGGCAAGCCAATGGTTTTCCCAGAGGATAAGCCCTTCTGGAACCCTCAGGCGTTCTACCGCTACTATTCGGACTCCTATAGAACCGTCATGAACATGGCTCTCGACACCTCTTGGAACGCCGTTGATCCTTGGCAATGTGAAAACGCTGCCAAAGTTCAGGCCTTCTTTGAGAGCCTTGACGACAATTGGGACAGAGTCCCCCAGAGAGACGGCACTCTTCTTGATGAAAAAGCTATGCATCCTGTTGCAGTCATCGCCTCAAACGCTGCTGCGTCCCTTGCCTCATGGCAGGAGGGAGCTTCGGAAGAAGTCATAGAACGCGCCAAGAGATGCGTCCTGAAGTTCTGGAATACGCCACTACGTACTGGCAACCGTCGCTACTACGACAACTGCCTCTACTTCTTTGCTCTCCTCATGCTCAGCGGTCGCTACCGCCAATGGTAATGATATTATTTCGGTGGGAATTTGAATTTCCCACCGAATTTTTATGCTTTTTTTAGCGAATAACTGTTGATTGTGTGAGGAAAACGGTGTATAATTATCTTATGTGATGGGGAATAATGCGCCTCATCGAAAAATATTTTAAGGAGTGTTTATAATTATGGCAGATCGTATTGTACTGAATTCTGTTTCCTATCATGGACACGGAGCAATCGAAAACATTCTGGGTGAGCTCAAGTCTCACGGCTGCACCAAGGCTTTGGTTTGCAGTGACCCCGATTTAATCAAGTTCGGTGTTACTGGCAAAGTAACTGCTCTTCTGGACGCTGCTGGCTTCCCTTATGACGTTTACAGCGACATCAAGGCTAACCCGACTATCGAGAACGTTCAGCATGGTGTAAGTGCTTTCAATGCTTCAGGTGCTGACAGTATCATCGCCATCGGTGGTGGCTCCGCAATGGACACCTCCAAGGCTATCGGAATTATTGCTAAGAACCCTGAATTTGCAGATGTAAGAAGCCTCGAGGGCGTTGCTCCCACCAAGAATCACGCTGTATTCACTATTGCTGTTCCTACAACAGCTGGTACTGCTGCTGAGGTCACCATCAACTACGTTATCACCGATGTTGAGAAGAAGCGCAAGTTCGTCTGTGTTGACACCAACGACATCCCTGAAGTTGCCGTTGTCGACCCTGATATGATGTCCACCATGCCCAAGAGCCTCACAGCTGCAACAGGTATGGACGCTCTCACTCACGCAATCGAAGGCTACATCACCAAGGGCCACTGCACCATCAGCGATATGTTCCACCTCGAAGCTATCAGACTCATCTCTGCTAACTTAAGAGGCGCTGTCGAGAACACTCCTGAGGGCAGGGAAGGCATGGCTCTCGGTCAGTATATTGCTGGCATGGGCTTCTCAAACGTTGGCCTCGGCGTAGTTCACAGCATGGCTCATGGCCTTTCAGCTCTCTATGACACACCTCACGGTGTTGCCTGCGCTATCATTCTTCCTACAGGCCTCGAGTACAATCTCCCTGTCGCTGGAAATAGATATCGTGCAATCGGCAAGGCTATGTGTGTTGCTGGAATCGATGCTATGGATGACGATGAGGCGGCTCTCGCGACCATCGCAGAGGTCAAGAAGCTCTCTCACGACGTTGGAATTCCTGAGAACCTCAAGGGCATCCTCAAGGAGGAGGACATTCAGTTCCTCGCAGAGTCCGCTTATGCAGACGCTTGCCGTCCTGGCAACCCGAGAGACACCAGTGTCGAGGAAATCACCGAGCTCTATAAGAGCCTCATGTAATCTTTTGCATAACAAAACCGGCGAAGGCATCCTTCGCCGGTTTATTTTTATTGGTTCAGCTTTCTGTATTCAGCATGTCCATGATATGAAGCCTGTTGAGCCCAAGCTTTGATATGAAACAAATCAGGAATACCACCAAAAACAGCGCCAGAAGTATCATAGCGAGCACTGGAGCGGTCAACCCGTAAACCGAAAGCGTTGTAAACATGTTCCCAAGAAGCGTTATCGGACTTGTTCCTTCGGCTAGAGCTGAAGCGTTCATTATCAGATAATAGCCCAGGTAGCAGACAACCGACACGACCACTGAAACAATTCCTCTCACGGCCGATTTTCTCATAATCTCAAGATTTCTCTGCCTCTTCGACATTCCAATCGCCTGCAGGATTCCGTAATGCCTTCTCTCGCTTTCAGCTTCCAGTCTCAGAGTGCTCAGAAGAATCAGCAGCACCACCAGTGCAATGCAGATTCCGCTTACAAGAAGCGTTATAACCGATTGGAGATAAACCTGTGTGTTTGAGGATATGTATTCCCGTCGGTTTACCATTGAAAGGCTCAAGTTCTCCTTTGCAATGTTTGTTATCGCTGCATCTGTAGCATAGAAATTGGCATTGGCATCGGTATATATGTATGCGTAGGTATATTCCATGCTGCCGTCATTCTTAAAACGATAACCGGCATTTAGGGGAGTCCAGTATCCGCCGTCAGGCACCTGCTCTATAAGCCTGTTTACAAACTCGCGTGAGCATATGACGTTGGTACGCCAGAAGTCATTAAGAGCATAATAAAAACTTGAGTATGTGTCAGATGAGGAACCACGGCTGAAGTCATCCGCTAACTTTCGTAGACCATCGCCTGAGTCCACTTTTTCAAGCGAGCATAAAACTGCTTCAACACTGATTATGCCTTCATCTTCTGCCGATAGGGGAAGACCATATCCGTTGCTGTAGTCGATAGAGATGGTAACGCTCGAACCAACACCGATATAATCCAACAGCCCAGTGTCGACTAAGGAAGAAGTAGTTATAAGCTCTTTTCCATAGCTGTCGTAATAAGTGGCGTAACCCTCTTTCTCGTGATACTGAATTATAACGCTTTCACCGTTGTCGTAAGCTTCAGTATCAACCTTTGAAATGTCAGTATAGTTTTCGAGCTCATCTGAATCCATTACGCAAATCTGAAGATATATCGGATCAAAATCGTCAATGGTAACCATGGCAATGAGAGTTTCAACACCTATAGCATCGCTGATGCCCTCAACGTTACTGATAGTTGAGAGAAGTTCATCGTTGACTGGAGTCTCAATGCTATAGTTCTTGTAGCTTGAGGTCCAGAAATAATACGACCATTGAGACGACCAGCCATTGTAATTATACAAGGGCCCAGCAAGGCTGAACGACGTAAAAACAACCGACACACAGAGAAGTATCGACATGAGCATAACGAGAGCATGGCGGAATTTCAGGTAGAATTTCGACTTGCCTCTCTGCATGACCATTCTTCCTGTAAGGGGAGTAGCCAAAGCTATCTGGAAGGTTATCATTCTTATGATAAGAACACCTGCAATCCAGAGTGCTGCCGATATCAGAAGATAATTCCAAGGAATATTGATGATTATCGAGGTCGAGCCGGTATAGGTGCTGATTCTGAGCAGCGCCCACAGTCCAAGACACCCGAGCGCAGTTCCCAGAATCATTGCTGGCAGGCATAAAATCATTGTCTCAACGAGTATAAGTGCCCTCAGTTGTCCCTTCGAAGCTCCTATGCTCCGAAGTCTCACAATCCGCTTGACTTCTTCCTGCATCTGCAAAACATAGATAATAACAACCGCCAGCAAGGTTACAGCTAATATGAGCCATACATAGAAGGAGTTGACTTCAGCATTTTCTTCGTCAAGCTCAACTTTTGAGTTGACTGAAAGCTTGCGGGTAGCTGCTGTTGAGTGGTTAGATACAAGATAGGAGCTGACCTTACTCTGAACATTTTTCTCCATTCCATCTTTGATGGAAAAGAAGGTTGTAACCTCTGCTGGAATCTCAAGAGTATCCCTGAGCGCTTCATACACGTTCGAAGTCGCTTCATTCCAGAGCTCATTGATGCAATCCTCGGTGACGATAGCGCTGTTGAGCGTTCCACTCACGTTCCAGATGCTCGTGTATGAGCTGATAATTCCTACAAGTGTGAACTCTCTTACAACCTCATACTCGTGATCGTCCACAGTGAAGGTAACAACGAGCTCAACCTTCTGGCCAAGGCTTGAACCTAAGCCGAGATTTGAAAGTACAGCTGATTCAACAGCGATTTCATCGCTCTTCTTCGGCATACGACCGCTTGACATCTGGATTCCCATGTCGATAAGAGATTCATCTACGGTGCCGATGCCCAAGGAATCAGCACCCTTGATTCCAAAATACAAGTAGTTTTCGTCACATTCCGATACTATGCCATAGTTGACACTCACGCCGACGCTGTCGAGCCAGTCGTTAGACTCGAGATATTCTCTGTCAGCAGCTTCATCTTCTGAGGTAAATGCTGCATACCAAGTGCCGAAGGTGTCGGTGTAGAGCTGTGAATTAGTCGAGGAGATACTGCTTGAATAGCTCAGAAGCATAATAGCAAACGCGAATGAGATTAGCAGAACGAAGAAAATCAATAACGATTGCCTTTTTCTACGCCTCATTCCTTGAATTGCAAGCGAAAAGATGTTTTTGACCATAGTTTTTACCTCGCTTATAATTTTTCTTTCCAATTCATATAATACCACTTTTTGCAAGCTTTTGCAAGGCCTTTTCGATATTTTTAGAAATTTTTTACTGTAAACAGACAAAAAACATCCCCAAGACTCAGGCCTTGGGGACGCTTATATGCTTTAGTCCACATTCAGGAATGTGAGATAGTTCTTTTGCGTTGGTATGTTGATGGTCGAGGTCTTCCATTCGGCGTTTTCTCCGAAACGATACCTCAGCTTGTAGGAAGCAGCTGTCGTCTCGCCAGATTCGTTGTAGTCCTCGTTCACAACCCATTCGATGTCAGGAGTGACGCCACGGGTAGAGTACTTCGCAATTCTTACCGAATAGCCCTCTTCAATAAGCGTGAAGAACCGATAGTTAACGTCCATGTCGTTTGGCTCAACTACGATGATAACCTTTCCTCTGTCGTTGTCCTGAACGTCGATGATGTAGTAGCGATACTTTCCGTCAGGGGAGACGCTGTTGGCATTTAGCTCAGCAATCTTACCCATGTCGTATTCTTCGGTGATAGCTGTGTCGGTAACGCTCGAATCGAGAATCGTCTCAACTGCAGAGCCTCCGAATAGGGTACTCATGATGTAGAATACTATAATGCCGACGATGAAGAGAATCAGGTAGAAGGAACCCCAGATAATCTTCGGGGTATCTCCGGCACCGCAGATAAAGAACATCAGCACTCCCACAACAAAAGGCGGGATAAACAGCGCCGGTGAAGAACTGAACAGAACCAATACAAAGACCGGAATTAACAATAGCAAGGAAACAATCCTTGTAAAGAACTGGTTTCTCGTCATCATCAGAAGTATGAAGAAGATAACGTTCAGTGCGATGTAGACAACATAGAAGGTAGTTTCGTTCTTGAGCTCTATCGTGTAGAGAAACGTCCACATTGCTAGTACGCTTATGAGAAAAAGATAAAGAAGATTAAAGCATGATATGCCGAACCGCACATATTTATTTGAGATCGTGAGTTTGTCCAAGCTGTTATCGCTCCTTTCAGAACAGTCGCTAGGAAAATTATACATGTCAGGCAGCAAAAATGCAACCCAAACGTGGAATTTGTATTTGAATTGTAATCTGAAGGGAGTCAGTCGGAGTCAAGCTTCAGAACACTCATGAAGGCTTCCTGCGGTATCTCGACAGAGCCAAGCTGCCTCATCCGCTTTTTGCCTTCCTTCTGCTTTTCGAGGAGCTTCTTCTTACGAGTGATATCACCGCCGTAGCACTTCGCCAGAACGTCCTTACGATAAGCCTTGACGGTTTCACGGGCGATAATCTTTCCACCGATAGCAGCCTGAATCGGAATCTCGAAGAGTTGGCGGGGAATGTTGTCCCGAAGCTTCTCACAAAGTCTTCTCGCTCTCGGATACGCTCTGTCCTGATGGACGATAAGCGAAAGAGCATCAACAATCTCGCCGTTGAGAAGAAGATCCAGCTTGACAAGCTTGCTCTCCTGGTACCCGATAGGTTCGTAGTCATAGGAAGCGTAACCACGGGTTCTTGATTTGAGAGTGTCGAAGAAGTCGTAAATAACCTCATTCAGCGGGAGGACATAATGGATATCGACTCTTGTGTCGTCAATATATTTCATGTCCTTGAAGGTCCCTCTTCGCTCCTGGCAGAGTTCCATAATGTTTCCGACATACTCGCTTGGAGAGAAGATATGAGCGCTGATTATCGGCTCCTCCGCAAGCTTGATGAGAGAAGGATCAGGGTAATTGGTTGGGTTGTCGATATATCTGACCTCGCCATTCATCATTGTTACCCTGTAGATAACTGATGGAGCAGTAGTTATGAGATCTAAGTTGTATTCTCTTTCGAGCCTCTCCTGAATAATATCCATATGGAGCAGTCCCAAAAATCCGCATCTGAAGCCAAATCCCAATGCGACAGAATTCTCTGGTTCAAAAGTAAGCGAAGCATCGTTGAGCTGAAGCTTCTCAAGAGCGTCTCTCAAATCGCCATACTTGGAGCCATCAGCAGGATATATTCCCGAGAAGACCATCGACTGCACGTTTCTGTATCCAGGAAGAGGCTTTTCGCAAGGATTTGCAGCGTTGGTGACCGTGTCGCCGACCTTGGTATCTCTGATGCTCTTGATGGATGCTGCGATATATCCAACTTCTCCAGCCTTCAGGCATCCAGAAGGAATAAGCTCAGTAGCACCCATGTAGCCGATTTCAACCGTCTGGAATTCAGAGCCAGTCGCCATCAGGTGAATGGTGTCTCCGACATTCAGAGTGCCTTCCTTGACACGGACAAATATGATAACCCCTTTGTATGAGTCATAATAGCTGTCAAAAATCAGGCACTGAAGAGGCGCATCAGGATTGCCTTTAGGGGCAGGAAAGTCGGTAATAACTCTTTCAAGAACCTCTCTTATGTTGATTCCTAATTTTGCTGAAATTCTCGGAGCGTCCTCAGCCGGAAGTCCGATGACGTTTTCGATCTCCGCAATCGCCCCCTCTGGGTTAGCGCTCGGAAGATCAATCTTGTTGATAACCGGCAGAATCTCGAGGCCATGCTCAAGCGCCAGATAAGTATTGGCGAGCGTCTGAGCCTCAATTCCCTGAGAGGCATCCACAACTAAGATAGCTCCCTCACAGGCTGCCAGCGAACGGGAAACCTCATAGTTGAAGTCGACGTGACCAGGGGTGTCGATAAGATTGAATACATAGGTCTTGCCGTTATCCGCCTTGTAGTTCAGGCGGACAGCACGAGCCTTGATTGTGATTCCTCTTTCGCGTTCTATATCCATATTGTCAAGAAGCTGGTCTGACATATCTCTTAATGCGACAGTTTCTGTAATCTCAAGAATTCTGTCCGCGAGGGTAGACTTTCCGTGGTCTATGTGTGCGATAATGCAGAAGTTTCTTATGTTTTCCTGTTCAATGTTGTCCATTGCCGCCCACACCTTTCTTATAATAATCATTATCCATAGACATCTATTATAGCATATTTTGCCCTCCGTGTAAACCTTGGAATCGTTAATTTTTTCACAGGAGCGATATTTGATGAAAGCTCAGACATAAAGTCGGATTTCAATTTGCACATTCGGTGAAATCGAAATGAAAGTTTATCAATTCGTTTGCATTCTCAAAAAAACGTGTTATACTTAGATTAGTACGAATGTAGAAAGGAGAGAGCCAATGCCAATTTATGTAGGTCAGCCCTGCTCGTCGTGTGGCAGGATATTAACCAAAACAGATGATATAGTAGTTTGCCCAGAATGTGGTTCTCCGTATCATAGAGATTGTTATATAAGCGAAGGAAAGTGCACCAACCAAAAGCTCCATGAAACAGGTGAGAGCTGGCAGCCAACCATAAAGCAAGAGGAGAAGAAGCCTGAAAAGCTCATCTGCCCCAACTGCGGTGCCGAAAACGATCCTGATGCAGCGTTCTGCTGCAATTGTGGTTCGCCTGTCAATATGGATAAGGCTTCGGGAGGCTACCAGAGGACTAATAACGGAGCATACAACCAGAACCAATACGGCAATTATCAGAATGGTGGATACCAGAACGGTGGCTATCAGAATGGTGGTTATCAGAACAGTGGTTATCAGAACCAGAATGGCAGCTACCAGAACCAGAATGGCTATGGCCGTCCATATGGAAATCCTTATATGGGAGGAATGGGCAGAGGATTCTCGTTCTTCGGCAACGGTGCATACAGCGCTGATTATGCCATAGGAAATCATACGGTGGCTGAATATGCCGATTATGTCGGCTCAAACAGCCCATATTTCATCCCGAAATTCGTCAGATTCGAGAATGGAAAGAAGTGGTCATTCAACTTCTCGGCCTTCTTCTTCCCGCATATCTATTTCTTCTATCGCAAGATGATTACCGAGGGAATAGTGATGCTTCTCCTGACCGCTGCCATGTCAATTCCGACACTTATTTACTATCTTTACTTGTATGGCTTTATAGGCGAGGCGATTGTCAGCACATCTTCGTTTGCAGTGATTTATAACGCTTGCTCAATACTTTCCTACGTCCTGAGTCTTTTTGCTGGACTCTTTGCAAACTATCTCTACTACAGGAAGGCAAAAACCGACCTTGACAAGATCAAGACAGAAGTCGTGGAATACGGTTCTCAGCGTGAAGCTCTCATGAGCAAAGGCGGAACCTCGATGGCTTATGCGATAGGCTCAGTTGTAGCGCTTACTGTAATCTTCCTGGCGGTTATGATGATAGTTATGGGAGTAAGCAGCGGATCGTCAACATAGGACGCATCATGAAAAAATAATTCGGGTTTGTCAGAAATTTTCCTTGACAAATCCGATTTGTTTTGGTATACTATTTTAGTTATCCTTGTCCGTCGTAAGAGGCGGGCGGAATCCAAAAGGAGGTGCAATTATGGCAAAATTATCAGAGAACTATGAAGCTATGGTGGTATTCTCAACCAAAGCGGGCGACGAGGCAGTTGCTGAGCTTGTCGCTAAATTCAAGGACATGATTGAAGCAAACGGAACTCTTGCCGAAGTTGACGAATGGGGAAAGCGCAAGCTTGCCTATGCTATCAACTACGAGACTGAGGGCTACTACGTTGTCTACACTTTCGAGTCCAAGCCCGACTTCCCGGCCGAGTTTGACCGTGTCCTCAACATTACCGACGGTGTCCTTCGTTCCTTAGTCATCGCTAAAAACAGCTGATTGGAGGAATGAGTAATGCTTAACAGAGTAATTTTGATGGGTAGAATAACCCGTGACCTCGAAATCAGACAGTCTCAGGGTGGCACAGCCGTTTTGAGATTCAGTATCGCTGTAGATAGGAATTTTGCAAGACAGGGCGAAGAGCGTCAGACCGACTTCTTTACCTGTGTAGCGTTCGGACAGAGAGCCGAGTTCATCAACAAATACTTCAGAAAAGGTAGTATGATTGCCATTGAAGGACAGCTTCGTGAGAATAATTACGAAGATAGAAATCAGGTAAAGCACTACAGTGTAGAAGTTATTGTTGACGGCGTCTCGTTCACTGGTGAAAAGGCATCTGACCGTGATAACAGCGGTTCATCCTCGTATCAGTCATCCTATCGTCAGCCTACCCAGCAGCAACCCGCTTATAATGAGCCGGCGTCGAATCCTATCGCCATCGGAAACATGGACGATTTCGAAGAGATTCTGAGCGACGACGGCGTTCCGTTCTGACCTGAAGAACGGGATAATCTTTGAAAGGAGAATATTTCATCATGGAAAGAAATACTGCCGGTGCAAGACCGACAAAGAGACCTAGAAAAAAGGTTTGCATGTTCTGTGTTGACAGAGCAGAGACCATCGATTACAAAGACACTGCAAAGCTTCGTAAGTGCCTCACTGAGCGTTCCAAGATTTTACCCAGACGCGTAACTGGAACCTGTGCTTACCATCAGCGTGAACTCACCAAGGCTGTCAAGAGGGCAAGGTACGTAGCTCTTCTGCCTTATTCTTCCGACTGATTTGAAGGTCAAGTAATTTTAAAAGCCGAAGGTTTTATCCTTCGGCTTTTTTTCATGCCTGTTTGTCTTTGTACATCTGACAGTAGTCGAGCTTCTGATAGCCCAATCTCTCGTAGAGTCTCGCTGCAGCTTCGTTCTCAGGCTCAGTCTCGAGGCGATATCTCATCGCTGGATGCTCTTTTTCCACGAATCTTAGGAACTCGCTTCCGATCCCAGAGCCTCGATAGCCATCTCTTACGTAAAGCTCCTCGATCCAGACGGTAAGTCCACCCGCTTCATGGGCAAACATCTTGTTGAGAAGCCCATACCCGATTACATCCTCGCCACTCTTGAAAACATAGATGACGACGTAGCAATCACTCCTCATGGCTTCATCAAAGACGTTCCCATGAAACTCAGGATTAATATCCGAGAGAACGGCAGGGGAGGAGTAGAACTCCTTCGACATCTCGATAAAGACGTCTCTGTCGCTCTCAGCTGCTCTTACGAATGAAACCCCGTCAGACATTCAAGTACCCCTTCAATACCTTCAGGGTGTTCATGATGCCATCAACATGGCTTCTTTCATAGCCGTGGCTGGCGTATACGCCAGCGCCGATGAGACCATGGCGAACGTCATACCCAGCTCTCAAAGTTGCCTCAACATCCGAACCATAGTGAGGGTAAACATCGACAGCATAGTCGGCACCTTCCTTTTTGGCAGCGGCTATGAGCCTTGAAACCACTTGATAGTTGTAAGGCCCGCCAGAGTCCTTGGCGCAGATTGAAACCTGCCTTTCGGTGCAGGAAAGCCCGTTTCCGACGCAACCCATATCCACGCTGATAGCTTCGGTAACTCCTTCAGGAACAGAACCTGAACCGCCGTGGCCGACTTCCTCATAAACTGTAACGTGAACGAAGGTCTTTCTCGGAAGCTTGATATTGTTGTCGGCAACATATTTCGCAAAACCTAAAAGAATCCCGACAGAAAGCTTGTCATCCAAAAATCTTGACTTGATATATCCCGACTGAGTGAGCCTCGTCCTCGGCTCGAAGCAGACTATATCTCCAACAGCGATACCGAGTTTCTTGACATCATCGGCAGAGCTGACATTCTCATCAATCACGACTTCCATCGTGTCGAAGCTTCTCTTTGTTGAGTGATATTCGCCGTTGACGTGAACGCTTGCATTGCAGAGCTGAAGTGTTCCTTCGTAGACGAACTGCTCACGGGTGTAGATTCTGACGTTCTCAGCTTCAGCATTATTTGCCTCCATGCCACCTAAGTTTGTGATCTTAAGCCGACCTGAGCCTGTGATTTCACAGACCATGCCGCCCAAGGTGTCAGCATGAGCCTCCAAAAGAAGAGCATCGTCCTTTGCAACTCCACCTAAGTCAGCGATAACTCCGCCTTTTTCGGTGATAGTAGCCTTGAAGCCAAGGTTCTCGAATTCATCCTTGACCCATGAAGCTGCCCTTTCTGTATATCCAGAAGGGCTGTCGATGGCAAGGAGCTCACAGGCCTTTTTCCTCGCAAAATCGCGGTATTTAGTGTCCATTTCAGGCATATTTACATCTCCTTAATTATTTTTAGCATCGTCAGCAACAAGCTTTTCAGCAAGATTGCATATGTCTGCTGTTGCATTTTGATTTATGGTTTCGTGCTGTCGCTTTATCATATCGAGGCGATGCTGTCGATCGCCAAAATACTCCAAAGTCTTGTATATGCTTTTCTTATCAGGCTTGACCTTAAGGCTCATGCCCTTGTCGGAAAAGTAGTTCATGTTTATCGTCTCACACCCAGGAATCGGCGTGATATGAGCTATCGGAACGCCAGCTGCTGCAGCCTCGGTTGAAGAGAGCCCGCCTGGCTTTGTGAAGCAGACCTCACTGAGCTTGAAAAGCTCTGGCATTTTGTCTGTGAAGCGATATAGGATTATATCATTTCCGTAAATCGCAAAGAGCTTCTCAAAAAGCTTATTATTGTTTCCACAGACGACGATGAGCTTCGTGTGTCCGTCCTGATGGCACCACTCTTCGAGAATTCTTACTATTTTCTTGAGCTTCCCGGCGCCCATGCTTCCACCGCAAACCAAGAGATACTTATATCCGGGATCGAGCTCAAGCTCTTTCTTTAAATCTTCTTTGGAAGCCTTTTCGGAGAATTTCGCATTTGTTGGAATCCCATAGCCATATATGCTGTGGAGTGAAATGCCTTTCTGAGCAAACTCTGATTTATGCTCCTCAGTTGGTGCGATGAAAGCATCAGTCCTGACCTCATTCTCAAATGGGATGCAGGTGTAATCAGTAGCGATAAACATTGTTTTCGGAAGCTTCACGCCGTCGTTTTTAAGTGCTGTCAGCATCTCACCAGCAAAAAGGTGAGTGGTGATGATGACGTCATAGTGATATTCTTCCAGATGTTCTTCAAGAGCCTTTGCTGGCTTGCGGTTGGCAAAATATATCGGCGAACGACATGGGAGTTTTGCCACGGCATCGCCGATTTTGTAAACAAGACCGAATAGCTTCGGAGTTGCTGTAACCGTTTTTATGTATGCGTTATCGACGAACCGAGCCAACACACTGCTTTTCAGCGTGTATGGATTTATAAACTCTGTTTCGTGCCCACGCCTTTCTAATTCTTCCTTGACAGCACGGGCAGCAGCATTGTGACCGCCACCAGTGCCCATAGAAAGTATCAATGCTTCCATGCTAAATTAACCTCAATTTCTTCCCGTTCTTCTGGACTCCTGTGGAGCCGATACATCACAGCAACCGTGATGATGACAAACCCAATCGGCAGTGCAACCATTCCTGTCTTAAGGCCAAAAATACTCATCGCGACCAATGTGGTTAAATATGATACTACAGTTCTGTACAAATGCGGTGATATCTTCAGGATAAGTGAGAAGAAGATAAACGAAATTGCAATGAAGAGTATCGGCTGATATACGGGGACCAACCCGAGTAGGGTTCCGAATGTGGTCGCAATCCCTTTTCCACCGTTAAAGCTGTTGAAGATGGAAAAAGCATGTCCGATAACAGGAGCTGCAAGAACAAATGCAAAAGCAATATCAGTGCAGGGTGTTGAATCTGAATATGTACCAAACGTGAAGAACAATCTTATCGGGATTATGCCCTTGAGAACGTCACAGATAAGTGTGAGCATTCCGCACCAGAATCCACCGTATGCAAACGCATTAGATGCACCGGGATTGTGGTCCTTCGCTTTTTCGATTATGTCTCCCTTATGAAAGATTTTTGCCCATATCGGTGCAAAAAGAACGCTGCCACAGAGATAACCGATTATGACAAATGGCAATACTGTCAACGGGAACATGAAATCACATCCTTTTGAAATAAATGGTTGTTACTGCACATCAATTATTTATCTCTTGTTTGATTATAACCGATATTCATCTGTTTTTCAAGCCTTTTCTGCATAAAAAGGCTTTTACCTCGGACAATCTGTGAAAACTGTTGCAAATCTTCCGATAGGGGGAGTACAATAGAAGTTGATATGCTGAATCGGCAATTATTAAGAAATCGGCCGAAATCTTAATATCTTTATGTATGGCGTCTTAATCTTTTTTGTGGTACAATAGCTATATCAACTTAAGTTGGAAAAGAAAAGAGGAAAAATTCATGGGAAGCTATAACGTTTTGATTTGTGACGATGAGCCTGACATTGTGAATGCTCTCAAAATATATCTTAAGAACGAGGACTACGATTTCTTCACGGCAGGAAACGGCAAGGATGCCCTGAGAATACTTCGTGATGAGAGAATTGACCTCGTTCTGATGGACATAATGATGCCTGAAATGGACGGAATCAGGACTCTGAGCGAGCTGAGAAGCTTTTCAAACGTCCCGGTTATATTCCTGACGGCAAAGTCTGAGGACACCGACAAAGTTTTGGGACTCAATCTTGGTGCCGATGACTACGTCACCAAGCCCTTCAACGCCGTTGAACTCACAGCCAGGATTCGTTCTCAGATCAGAAGATACACAATGTTGGGCAGTGCTCCTGCCAGCCCTGACACTCTGAAAATCGGCGGTGTTCAGATAAGATATGAGGACAAGCAGGTGACGGTTGACGGTGAGCAAGTCTTTCTCACTCCGAAGGAATACAGCATCTTAAGATTTCTCATGGAGCACCCTGGAGAATGTTTCTCGCCTCCTGAGATATACCGTGCTGTCTGGGGAGATGTTCCGATAGGCGTCAACAACGCTGTAGCAGTACATATGAGGCACCTAAGGGAGAAGATAGAGATTGACTCAGCAGCTCCGAGATACTTAAAAGTTGTCTGGGGAAAGGGCTATAAATTTGAAAAGCCAAAGAATTAATTGTAGGGGCGGATATCATCCGCCCGTACGGGAGAACAGGAGGCTTGAATTATGACCAGTGGTACAAGAAAACGGGGGAGGCTCTGGATAAAAGTAACGGCATTCGTCGGCCTTGTCTTAGCTGTGATGATATTCGCAGGCAGTGCCCTTGCTACAATTATTCTTTATTATAACGACGCCTACTATCTTGATAACTACACTATTATCGATGATTATATCTCAAATGAAACTGAGCTCAAGAAGAATCTCGCTGAGGTATATCTTTCGTGGTATGAGCCATACGGATATTCTGCTGAAGCGCTGGATGAGGCTGTTTTCTACGATTCGTATGAACAGGAAACAACGTCGGCATATGACGCTGCCACTGGATATAGCTATCTCTTCGATGATGAATTTATCGAGTACTATGCCATTAACTACGACGATTACGAAGATATTTCTCCGCTGTTTGGCTTCTACTATTACGACGGCGAAACGCCTATAGAGTGGCTCGAAGAAATTTTCAATGTTTCATATGCGGAATCTGAAACCCTGATTACCGAAGAAGACCTCGAAAGCTTTGGCAATTATATCGAGATCTACTATCCCGAAGGCAGAAGTAATTTCAGAATTGCTGTAAGTAATACAGCGGACGAAACTCTCTACTCCAATATAGCCCCTACGGATGACGAAGACGTTGAGCTGACTTCCTCATCGGAGGATTGCACCGTCACCGTAATGGGTGAGCCGATGGTTGTCGAGGTTATCACCTACAGTTATGAAGAAGCCGTAAGCTGTCTCAGTATGTTTTCTGAGATCGACGACATGGTAAAAGTTCTTGGATTTGAGATTTCCATTGATCAGGAGGACGGCGAGATAATTTATTGCACCCATATTGTGCTCTCTCAAGCTCTGTCCGAAACTCTGACTGTAACCGTAAGTCTTCCCCTTAATCTCACCGATTTCACAGTTAGTGATGATGTTTACGTAAAGCTTTCGAGGATCAACACGCTTCTCAGCAACAAGGACAATTTCATAGCGTTGATGGCTATAACTGCAATAGTGGCAATGATTTGCTTTGTTGTCCTGATGACTACTGCCGGGCATTTCCCGGAATACGAGGGCGTTCACTTCACTTTTGCCGACAAGATTCCGCTTGAACTATACCTGATTCCTGTTGGCGTGGTGCTTTTCGGCTCTTTGTACATCGTCTCTGAAATTATCTATATTGACCTTGAAGCAAGGTTGCTTCAGTATCTGATTTTTGCACTTTGTGCAGGAGTTTCAGCAGGGGCAGTAATGCTTGTTCTGATGACCTGCTCCGCAAGAATCAAGTCAAGGCGGTTCTTCAAGAACACTATTATCTTCGGCTCACTGATATGGCTTTTCGGCTTCCTGAGAAGGCTTATTACGAACCGCAAATATGCAACAAAGCTTAAATTCATCTTCATAGGCGTTCTGATATACGATTTCCTATGTTTCCTGCTTCTGCTCGTGGATGCCTTTATGGGGCTTCTAATGTTCACTGTAGGAAACCTTGTAGTCCTGATCGCAGCTCTTGCCTATGCAATGGGTGTCCATAAGCTCGAAGAGGGGGCCAAGGATATCTCAGAAGGAAAGACTCAGACCGTTGTCGATAACGACGGACTATATTTCGGACTCAGCAAGTTTGCTGGTTATCTCAACAATATCAACGACGGCATCCAGACAGCAGTTGACGAGAGCCTTCGCTCAGAACGGTTGAAAACAGAGCTCATAACCAACGTCTCTCACGACCTGAAAACGCCTCTCACTTCCATCGTCAACTATGTTGACATTCTTTCAAAGGAGGATATCCAGCCGGATTCTGCAAGAGAGTATGTGGATGTTTTAGTAAGACAGTCTCAGAGAATGAAGAAACTCATCGATGATTTGGTCGAAGCCTCGAAGGCTCAGGCAGGAGCGATTCCTGTAGCACTTGAAAAGACGGATATGTCGATTCTCTTAACTCAGGCGACTGGCGAATATGAAGACAGGCTCGAAGCGAATTCTCTCAAGCTGGTTGTCACAACTCCCGAAAAGCCTCTGATGGCGCTTGTCGATGGAAGGCTTATGTGGCGGGTATTCGACAATCTGATGGGGAATATTGTGAAATATGCCCAGCCTGACACGCGGGTCTATGTCTCCGCAGAAGAGCTTGACGGAAAAATACAGATTATCTTCAAGAACATCTCGAAGTATGAGCTCAACATTTCAAGCGATGAGCTTATGGAGCGCTTTGTCAGGGGAGACTCCTCCCGTTCAACTGAAGGCAGCGGGTTAGGACTCTCAATCGCAAAGAGCCTCTGTGCTCTCAATAACGTCGATTTCAATATTGTAATTGATGGAGACCTGTACAAGGCTGAACTCACTATGGATGAGCTCCCATGGGAGCCGGAACCACCGAACGAAGAAACGCTTCCGGCAATAGTAGTTGATACAGAATGAAAAAATGCACCGCACTGAATTAACAGGCGGTGCATTTTGCATAAAACTCTGATTATGCGAGCTCTGCGAAGTACTTGATGGTTCTGACCATCTGGCTGGTGTAGGAGTTCTCGTTGTCATACCAAGAAACTACCTGTACCTGATAGAGGTCGTCAGCAAGCTTAGCAACCATAGTCTGAGTAGCATCGAAGAGAGAACCATATCTCATACCGACAACGTCGGAAGAAACGATAGGATCTTCATTGTAGCCGAAGGACTCAGAAGAAGCAGCCTTCATAGCAGCGTTGATGCCTTCCTTGGTGATGTTCTCGCCCTTGACAACAGCGGTGAGGATAGTGGTGGAACCAGTGGTAACAGGAACTCTCTGAGCAGAGCCGATGAGCTTGCCGTTGAGTTCAGGAATTACCAGGCCGATAGCCTTAGCAGCACCAGTGGAGTTAGGAACGATGTTAGCAGCACCTGCTCTTGCACGACGGAGGTCGCCCTTACGGTGAGGACCATCGAGGATCATCTGGTCGCCAGTGTAAGCATGGATGGTGGACATGATACCGCTCTGGATAGGAGCATAATCATTGAGCGCCTTAGCCATAGGAGCGAGGCAGTTGGTTGTGCAGGAAGCTGCGGAGATGATGGTGTCCTCAGTGGTGAGGGTCTTCTCGTTAACGCTGTAAACGATGGTAGGAAGATCATTTCCTGCAGGAGCAGAGATAACAACCTTCTTAGCGCCAGCGTCGATATGAGCCTGGCTCTTAGCCTTTGAGCAGTAGAAGCCAGTGCACTCGAGAACTACGTCAACACCGAGCTCACCCCAAGGAAGCTCAGAAGCGTTGGGCTTTGCATAAATGGTGATTTCCTTGCCGTCAACGATGATAGCGCCAGGAACTGTAACGGTCTTGCCGTCCTCTGCATAAACAGCGGGCTTGACGTCAACAGTGTGAGCGTTCTCGCCGATTCTTCCGCAGTAACCGCCCTGAGCGGTATCATACTTGAGAAGATGAGCGAGCATCTCGGGCTTTGTGAGATCATTGATTGCTACGATTTCGTATCCTTCAGCACCGAACATCTGGCGGAAAGCAAGACGTCCGATTCTGCCAAATCCGTTAATCGCAACTTTTACAGACTTAGACATAATATAAAAACCTCCAATAGTGTTTTTTATGCTCTTATATTCTACACCATTTTCTCGCAGTTTGCAAGACCTTTATCCGAAAATTGATAATGTTTATACCGATTTTTTTCATCCTGACACTATCATGTCACAGATTGTGCCTTCTATGTTGCCGATTTTTGTGAAAGATTCTCTTTCTCAGTCCAAAAGCCATGTACTTCTAAAATCCGTCGGTCTGTAATATACATTACTAAAACCCATTAGAAGAGAGTGAGCTTATGACGGAAATACCGAGGGACAGAGAACGCCCTGTTATTTTAGGCGAATACATAGTTGAAAACAGGGCGACCGTCCGACAGACGGCAAAAGAATTCGGAATCAGCAAGTCGACAGTCCACAAGGACGTGTCCGACAGACTGCAAAAAGTAGAGCCGTCACTTTATCAAGAAGTCAAGGTTATTCTCGACATCAACAAGAAGGAAAGACACATCCGTGGTGGAGAAGCCACCAAGAGGAAATATGAGATGGCGGCAATGCACAACCGCTGAAGTCAATAAAAAGCCGTCCACATGGACGGCTTTTATAATTATTTCGAGAAGAGCCCCTTCTTGACGTATGGATGGCTGTCAACCGACAAGACCTTGTATCCAGTCGCTCCTATGGCTTCCGAAAGCTCTGAAGCGTTCAGACTCGACTCGGATACTATAACAGTCTCGCCTTTTTTATGGGAGGAAGTAACTTTCTTTACATTAAACTTGCTTCTCACAACGTCGTTGACGTGCGATTCACACATTGGGCAGCTCATTCCGTCAATCTTAAGAACAGTTTCAGTCATTCTTAATTTCCTTTCTTCTGACTGACTGAGCAGGATGCTGCATGGGCACAGCCACCGCAGCTGCCACAGTTTCCGCCACAGCTGAGCTTGCCACTCTTCTTGTCCTTTCGCATTGCAAGAACTATGCCGGTAACAATCGCAATAAGAACTATAAGCACTACTATTGTGCCGATATTTTCAGCGAGCCATGTAACCATTACAAACACCCCTTTTATAGATTATTTTGTACCAACAGTGAGCTTCTCAGCTGGCTTATAGGGCTTAGCAAGCATGTAAACCATAAGTACGATAAGAGCAACTGCAACGATGAGCGAAACAACGTTTACAACACTCATGACCACGCTGTCGACGATAAGAGCGCCAGTGAAGAGGTTTCCGAGCTGATTTACGATGAGGGCGATAGCATAGGCGAATCCACACTCATAACCGATTGCAAACCAGAACCACTTTGTGTTGTTCATTTCGCGCTTGATTGCACCCATAGCAGCGAAGCAAGGAGCACAGAGAAGGTTGAAGATGAGGAATGATAGGCCAGAAACTGTTGTGAATGCTGCTGCGATGGAAGCATATGCGGAGGATTCTCCTGCATAGAGGATGCCCATTGTAGCAACAATGTTTTCCTTTGCAACAAGTCCTGTAACAGCTGCAACAGCTGCCTGCCAGTTGCCCCAGCCGAGAGGAGCGAATATCCATGCAACGAGTGAACCGATCTTAGCTAAGATGCTATATTCCATCTCTTCCTCAGCAAGCATTCTGAAGCCGTCGGGAGCCCATCCGAAGAAGGATGTGAACCAGATAACGATGGTCGAGAGAAGGATGATTGTGCCAGCCTTCTTGATGAAGGACCAGCCACGCTCCCACATGGATCTCAGGACGTTTCCGAGTGTCGGCATATGGTAAGCAGGAAGCTCCATGACGAACGGAGCAGGGTCTCCAGCAAACATCTTTGTTTTCTTTAACATGATACCTGAAACGATTATAGCAGCCATACCAAGGAAGTATGCACCGACTGCGATAACAGGTGAGCCACCGAAGATAGCACCAGCCATCATCGAGATAAACGGCATCTTTGCACCACAGGGGATAAAGGTTGTGGTCATGATGGTCATACGTCTGTCGCGTTCGTTTTCAATCGTTCGGGACGCCATGATTCCTGGAATTCCGCATCCAGTACCGATAAGAATTGGGATGAAGGACTTTCCAGAGAGGCCAAATCTGCGGAAGATTCTGTCGAGTACGAATGCGATTCTTGCCATATATCCGCAAGCCTCAAGGAAAGCAAGCAAGAGGAACAGAACAAGCATCTGAGGAACAAATCCCAAAACAGCTCCGACACCGGCAACTATACCGTCAAGGATGAGTCCCTTGAGCCAGTCAGCACAGCCAATAGCATCAAGTCCGCTTTCGATAAGAACCGGGATACCTGGAACCCAGACGCCATAATCAGCAGGGTCCGGCTCTGTGTATTCATACTTTTCAAGAATCTCTGCTGCAGCGACCAGATCTTCATATGTAGCGGTTTCAGTCTCAACTGCAAGCGTTTCTTCGTCTTCTACTTCATACTCAGCCGTAGCGGATGAATCAACAGAAGCAATCAAAGCGTTTATTTCAGCCTTAGCAACTGCTGCATTGAAGTCTTCAGACTCGGTGTCGAGAACTTCTTCAAGGCCACTATCTTCGTCAGCAAATGCAAGAACGATGTCAGGTGAATTTCCATACTCTTCAGCATCTTCGCTATAAGCTGAGCTTCCTATTCCGAAGAGGTGCCAGCCATCTCCGAACAGGCCATCATTAGCCCAGTCTGTAGCTGCTGCACCAACTGTGACCATCGAGATATAGTAAACCAGGAACATGACAACCGCAAATATCGGAAGGCCGAGCCAACGGTTTGTGACGACCTTATCGATCTTATCCGAAACGGTGAGGCTTCCTGCGTTCTTCTTGACGTGGCAGGACTTGATAATAGAACCGATATAGACATATCTTTCGTTAGTTATGATGGACTCAGCATCGTCATCGAGCTCCTTCTCAGCGGCTGCGATATCAGCTTCGATGTGGGAAAGAACTCCCGGGTCGAGCTTGAGCTGTTCGAGGACCTTTTCGTCTCTCTCGAAAATCTTGATCGCATACCAGCGCTGCTGCTCCTCAGGAAGATTATGTACAGCAGCCTCCTCGATGTGAGCGATAGCGTGCTCAACTGGACCTGAGAAGGTATGCATCGGAACTGTCTTAGCGTTCTTGGCAGCATCCAAAGCTGCTTCAGCAGCCTCCATAACGCCGTCACCCTTGAGCGCTGACATTTCTAAAACTTTACAGCCAAGCTGCTTTGAGAGCTCTGAAAGATTAATCTTATCGCCATTCTTGCGGACAATATCCATCATGTTGACAGCAACGACAACCGGGATACCGAGCTCGGTGAGCTGAGTTGTCAGGTAAAGGTTTCTTTCAAGGTTAGTTCCGTCGACCAGATTTAAGATTGCGTCAGGACGCTCGCCTATAAGATAGTTTCTCGCTACAACCTCTTCGAGGGTGTAGGGGGACAGTGAGTAGATACCCGGAAGGTCGGTGACGATAACGCCGTCATGCTTTTTGAGCTTGCCTTCCTTCTTTTCAACCGTTACGCCAGGCCAGTTTCCGACAAATTGGTTGGAACCAGTCAGGGCATTGAACAGCGTAGTTTTACCGCAGTTCGGATTACCCGCAAGGGCAATTCTTATTTCCTTATCCATAATAGTTATTCCTCTCTTCTGATCAGCCATATCTGAGAGTTAGCTCAGGCTTATTAGCATAGGCTAATCGAATGATTTAAATAATGGGGAATCAATCCCCGAATTGTTTACTGAACCTCGATGGTTTCAGCGTCGGCTTTTCTTATGGAAAGCTCGTAGCCTCTGACGGTTATCTCGACTGGATCTCCGAGAGGAGCAACCTTTCGGACGTAAATCTCCACACCCTTTGTAATGCCCATGTCCATAATACGGCGCTTGATAGCACCCTCTCCATGAAGCTTTACAACTGTGCAGGTTTCGCCGATTTTAACATCTCTGAGCGTTTTCACCTGACATACCTCCTTATATCTATTTGAAATAAATTTCAGACCATGATTTTTCTTGCAAGCTCTTCGCTTATAGCAATTCTCGAGTCCTTGATGTTGACTATTACGTTGCCACCCATGACGGTCACAATCGAAATTACTGCACCTGGCACAAATCCGAGATCTTCAAGATGGGATTTGACATCAGGAACGCCGTTTACCTTTTTTATTACACATTCTTCCCCGACATCAGCCATCGGCAAAGGAATCATAAATGTCACCTCTTGTTGAAATACCCGCTTGAAGCGGAGCTTGGGGGTTAGCTCGAGCTAACCGTACATATATAGGATAGCGCATTTTCGAGCTTTTGTCAATATCTTTTTCCCGATTTTTTCACATTCGTCAGGATTCACAATGAGTTAGCTCTGGCTAACAGCAAAAATTGTGCAGAATTTTTGTTGGACAAATATTCATCTTTTGCTTGCATTTTTTGCGCTGTGATGATATTATAAATATATAGACCATGGATGTATTGTTTTTAAGAAGGAGGAGTCAGAATGCATCTTGCAGAGTCAGGTGAAATGTACCTTGAGACTATATATATACTCTCACACCAGAAAGGATATGTCCGCTCTTTGGACGTTGCTGAATATATGGGGTTTTCGAAGCCGAGTGTAAGTCGTGCAGTCGGCCTTCTCAAAAACGGATTGTATATAACCGTTGATAAAGACGGCTATCTCTCACTGACAGAAGCTGGCCTTGAGGTCGCCGAAAAGATATATGAGCGTCACACAGTCCTTACAAAGATACTTGTCAGGCTCGGAGTCGACGAGGAAACAGCCCAGAATGATGCCTGCAAAATGGAGCATGACATCAGCGACAAATCCTTTGCAGCAATCAAGGAATTCGCTGCTGGATATGGCATCACCGGCATTGAGTGGTAAGGCTAAAACCAAAAATTTATAAAAAATTGTCCCGCTTTACAACGGGACATAACTTTGCATAAACACAAAAGGGGTTTAATATGAAACTTAGCTACAAGAATACAATTTACTGTTCATATGTGGGTTACATAACCCAAGCGGTAGTAAATCTCTTTGCACCGCTTTTATTTGTGACCTTCAGCAGTGAATTCGGAATATCCGTCAGCCAGATAACGCTTATAACGACACTAAACTTTCTGACACAGCTGATAGTCGATTTACTCAGCACCAAGATTATCGACAAGCTTGGCTACAGAGTCTGCATAGTTGCTGCACATATCTTCTCGGCAACAGGACTTGTAATGCTTGCGGTCCTGCCGACAGTTCTTCCCAGTGCCTATGCAGGCCTTCTCATTTCAGTTATAGTTTATGCGGTAGGCGGTGGCCTTATCGAGGTCCTTATAAGCCCGATTGTCGAGGCCTGTCCGACTGACGACAAGGCATCAGCTATGAGCCTTCTCCATTCATTCTACTGCTGGGGAGCGGTGCTGGTTATACTCGTCTCAACAGCCTTCTTCAGCATTTTCGGAATAGAAAACTGGCGGATAATGAGCTGCGTCTGGGCACTGGTTCCTGCTGTAAATGCATTCATGTTCACCAAAGTCCCAATTGAAACGCTGACAGAAGACGGAAGCTCAATGAAAATTCGGGATTTGCTCTCTTCAAAAGTGTTTATACTATTCATAATAATGATTCTCTGTGCCGGTGCGAGTGAACTGGCAATGAGCCAGTGGTCATCTGCATTTGCCGAAAGTGGTCTCGGAGTTTCGAAGGCGATGGGAGACCTTGCGGGGCCATGCTTATTCGCGATTCTCATGGGAATTGCAAGAGTTATTAACTCGAAGATTTCCCACAGGATCGATATACTCCCAGTAATGATCGGAAGCGCTGGCCTCTGTGTGATTTCTTACATTCTGACCGTTCTCTCTCCTGTGCCACTTCTGTCTCTCTTGGGCTGTGCTCTTTGCGGACTGTCTGTCGGAGTTATGTGGCCCGGAGTTTTCAGTCTCGCATCCGCTAAGTTCCCTAAAGGCGGAACTGCGCTCTTTGCACTTTTAGCATTTGCCGGAGATGTTGGCTGCACAAGCGGACCGACACTCGTAGGCTTCGTTTCAGGACTCAACGGCGACAGCCTGAAGTCAGGCCTTTCCGCAGCAATGATCTTCCCGATTGTGCTGATAATCTGCTGCCTGGCATACATGAAGCTTCGGAAAAATCCTGAAAAGTCTGACAGGTGACGGCAATCTATTCTGAAAGGAAGTTCATGCCCTCTTCCATGAGAAATTGCATTGCTTCACCACTCGGCATATGTCCAGAGTTCGGAATCACTTTGAATCTGATATTTTCGTTAGGACATTCGCTGAGATAATCTCTTATAGTATTAGTCGACGTAACTAGGTCTGAGCTTCCCTGCACAATGAGGTAGGGGAGCTTGATTTTTGCAAGAGTGTCTTTCATGTCAACATCCATCAGCTGCCTGATAATTATGGGCTTGCGATGAGTGCCGTTGTCAAAAACAGCTTTGAAATCCTTCAGGTGATAATCTGGGCTGGTAAGCATCCCGACGACAAACTTTCCGACAGGAGTTTTGCCACCGTTCGGGTTGTGATAGCCGTCAGTGCATTTCTTGATGAGATTTTCCATGTCTGCAATGTCAGAATCGGTTCTCGGGACGGTGCTCTTCTTCACTCTTTCGTAAGCCTCGAGCTCGCTCTTGCTCATATTTGAAACGTTCTTCTCAAGAGCCGAGAAAACCTCATCGTTGAAGAAAAGCTCTTTCGTTATCTGCCCGTAGACCATCACTTTATCCAAAAGCTCAGGAACCTCCACAGCACATCTTGCTGCCAGAACAGAGCCCCATGAGACGCCGAAGAGGCAAATCTTGTGGTCGGGATAGTCTTTATGCAAGGCTTTAATCAGATCCAGCGCCATAGTGACGTAGCTTTCGATGCAGATTGAATCGTCAAGCTCAGCATCATTAATCCCACAGCCGAGCTGATCCCAGTATACCATCGTACACTTTTCTTCGAGAGTGGGGAAGAGACCGCTGCAGCCTTCACCGAACGGAATCGGGTTGCCGGGTCCACCGTGAAGATATATAACAAGTGGATTATCCGCCTTTCTTCCTTCGATCAGAACCTTCTGCTCGTAGCCACCGAGATTATAAATCTTGTGCTCGACCATTTCACAGCTTTCTATAAACTTTTTGCGACTGCTCATATTCAAGAGAAACTCCCTTCATTATTCGATTATAATCGAGTCGTTCTCATCAAATTTACCATACATTGGCGTTAAAGTCAAGCCTGTTAGTGTGCTATCTGACGATTCAAAAGAAAATATTACTCACCCCTTGAAATGTCAAAAAGCCTGTGATATAATAATTTTGCAGAAGCCCGAAGGGGATATAAATTCTGAATTTTGACCGAAAGGACAGACTAAAAAATGGACAAGGTAAAGATTATAAACGGCGAAAATCTTCCCAACATTCCTTGGCAGGACAAGCCGGAAAACTACAATCTCCCAGTTTGGAGATACACTGAAAACCCGATCATCGGAAGAAATCCGATCGAGGGAATTGCAAGAATATTCAACAGCTCCGTAGTTACCTACGGCGGACGCTTTGTCGGCATCTTCAGAGCTGAATCGATCAACGGTGTTCCGTTCCTCTATCTCGGCTATAGCGATGATGCTATTCACTGGGAATTCGAGAAGGACAGAATCAACTTCGTAGACGAGGAAGGCAAGACCTTCATGCCTTCTTACATGTATGACCCGAGACTCCTTAAGATTGAGGATACCTTCTACATGATCTGGTGTCAGGATGGCTATGGCGCAACCCTTGGTATCGCAAAGACCACCGACATCAAGACCTTCACAAGAATCGAAAATCCCTTCCTTCCGTTCAACAGAAACGGCGTTCTCTTCCCGAGAAAGATCAATGGCAAGTATATGCTCCTCTCTCGTCCTAGCGACTCTGGCCACACTCCCTTCGGCGATATCTTCCTCTCTGAGAGCTATGATATGGAATACTGGGGACATCACCGTCACGTAATGGGCATCTCCTACAACAACTGGTGGGAGGGAACCAAGATCGGCGCTGGCGCTGTTCCGATCGAGACCTCTGAAGGCTGGCTCCTCATTTATCACGGCGTTGCCAACACCTGCAACGGCTTTGTTTACTCTATCGGTGGAGCTATTCTCGACATCGATGAGCCTTCAAAGGTTATTCACCGCTGCTCTACTTACCTTCTCACTCCTGAGGAGTGGTATGAGGAGAGAGGCTTCGTTCCGAACGTTGCTTTTCCATGTGCTACACTTCAGGATGCTGAAACCGGCAGGATGGCTATCTACTATGGCTGCGCTGACAGCTATGTCGGACTTGCTTTCACTCAGGTTGACGACCTCGTCAAGTACATCATCGACCACGACAACGCTGGTCCTGCTGAGCTTGAAATTGGCAGAAGATAATTTCAAAAGTTTGCTTCTCTGTAAAGCAAAAGCGCCGTTCTCATCTCGAGAGCGGTGCTTTTGTAAAAAATCATATAACACGGGATATGTCAGGCAGGACAGGACATAATATCTTTGGCGTGATTCGGGGCAGGGGACCTATACTTCCGAATGGATGTCAAGAAAAAGTCGAATTTTGTCTTTACAAATCCCTAAAAGTGTGATATGATATCCTTATGGATATGGATATCAATAAATTAAGATTTCAGGCGGTGTTACTATGGAAGAATTACTCGAACTCAACAAGCATGAATGTACAGTTATCAGAAGCAACCTCATGGAGGTTGTCAATTGTGCTGAGCGCCTTGAGCTTGCTCTCGAGGATGCCGATGTCTATGAAGAAATGGGCGCCGTTCGTAGAATCGTCTCTTCCTGCTACAAGGTTCTTTCCGCCGTCATCAATTCCGAAGAAATGGCCAAGCTTGATGAGTACAGGCCTGTTTACTTCTGCCTTTCTGACCTGGTTGAGGACATGGTCAATGTCTGCCGTTCACAATTGAGGCGTTCAAATGTTGAGATTATCTCCGAAATCGAAACTGGCGTCTATGTTGAGTCCGACCCAGACAGACTTACCTCCTGCCTTATGAATCTTATAGTTAACGCTATTAAGAATGTTGACAAAGACGAAGGAAAAATCAGAATCAGGATCTCCAAGCTCAGTGGCAGTGCCTCTCTGACCGTTTCCGACAACGGCTATGGTGCAGAGCTCGAGGAAATCGAAGAGTGCCTTTGCGACGAAGAGTCCACCTCCGGCCTCGCAGTCGTAGGCAAGTTCTGCCGTGAAGCAGGCACCAACATTGTAGTAGACGAAAGCGTCGACGGTGGCCTCCTTTTCTCCTTCCGTCTCCCTCTCGCCTCCTTCAACGAAATCACCCTCAAGTCCCGCAAGTCTTTCATCCCAGCCAACTCTTTCTCGCCCATACGAGTGTATCTTGCGAAGGTGGAGGATGACGAAGCGGAGGATTAGCTCCTATTTTTTTGTCTATTTTTTGGGCAAAAAGGGTTGACAACCTGAGAATAGTGTGCTACAATTTCAACGTAGGGTGAATGTTCTGTAAAACGTTTAACTTGCAAAAATCATTTCGGGGGGTAGTACCTTCGGTACACCCAATTTCAACCTCCGACACTAAAGAGTGCTGCGGGGGATTTTTTATATCTGTTTTTCGTCCTCCTTGGCACAACTGAGGAGGATATATTATGAAAAAATTAAACAAACTTCTGGCTGTCATCACAGCCTTGGCAATTGCGTTGAGCATGATGAGCTTGGTCACGATTGCGGATGAATATGAGTATACTGTATACATTAACAGTGTAGATGAGTTCCTTGCTCTAGCTACAGCTGAAGATGCAGATAATGATGGTCAAATTTATAAGGGCTATTTGATTGTGCTTAACATAGATATTGACTTTTCCGAATTTACGAGTGTTCAAGAGTCTTATGCGAGCAATTTATTCCCGCTATTTTCTGGAACTGGTGCTGGGTTTGCGGGAACATTCGACGGTAACGGTCATATCATTTCTAATTACAATATCGACTCATCAGGAAGCTATGTCGGATTGTTTGCCTCTATAAATGGTGGTATAGTCAAGAATTTAACCATAACAGGTTCTGTCTCAGGCGGAAGTAATGTAGGTGCTATTGCTGGGACTGTTACTGATGGCACAATCAGTAATTGTACGAGTTATGTTACTGTCAGTAGTATATATGAAGAAGCATGGTCATACGACATCGGCGGCATAGTTGGCTATGCCAAGGAAAGCACAATCACTAATTGCAAAAACTATGGAAGCAGTGTTGATGGCGATAATGATGTTGGTGGTATCGTTGGAGTTATGTATGATACTACTATAAGTAATTGTGTAAATTACAGTAATGTGACGATGCATGAAACATGGGGAGTTGGAGGAATCGCAGGAGAAATTCATGGCGACAGTCTTGTTTCAAGCTGTTCAAACTATGGTGATGTCGTTTCCGTTGACGATGGCGGTATGGTTGGTGGAATAGCCGGATCATTTAATTCTGGCGATGGTGAAGGTACTGTTGACAATTGTTACAATTGCGGAGCTATAAGTGGTCCTACCAGTGTTGGTGGAATTGTTGGTAAAATGACGAATGCATATCAAATTACTAACTGCACCAACGATGGAGATGTTGTCGGAACTGGAAATAGGGTAGGCGGCGTTATTGGATATGCACTCAACCTTTATTCTATTGAAAATTGTCACAATAATGGTGATGTAACTTCAAGTGGCTATTATGTAGGTGGAATAGCTGGACGAACCAGTTTAGATGATTTTAATTCATGTTCCGCAAGCTTTGACTACATCATTGTTAGTGACTGCTCTAACACAGGCGATATTTGTGGCGGTTACAATTACATCAGTGGTATTTTTGGAGATGCAAAGGCTGTTATAGTGACCGATTGCTACAATACCGGTAGCATATCCACCACATCAGACAGAGGTGCTAGTATGGGTGGAATTACAGGCTACTTATATGATGACAGCTCGTTAACTGATTGCTACAACGAAGGAACAGTAACTGGCTACCAACTTATTGGTGGAGTTGTAGGTAACTCAGCAGGTGGCAATATTGAAAGGTGCTACAACACTGGAAGTGTTACTGGTGCAGTTGGCTATATAGGCGGTGTAGTTGCTCGTGCAACTAGTGAGACTGGTTATGACGATGTGACTTGTATACTGAAAGATTCATATAATACCGGAAGTGTAACAAGCACGGGGACAAGCGCATATATTGGTGGAATAGCTGGAATTTTAAATTGTGTTTATTGTGAAAATTGTTATAATGCGGGTTCGGTAATAGCTGATGATAGTGGTCATATCGGCGCAGCGTTTGGCAGTGCTAATCTTAACAATAGCGGCGAGATGTTGGGTACTGTAAGCAACGTATACTATCTTGACACATCCGCAGAATCTGCTGTTGGCTCTTTGTCTACTAACAGTTTCACCTCTTATGTCACTGCCGGATTAACCTCAAAGACCGAAGAAGAATTTAATTCCGGTGAAGTGACATATTTGCTTAACGGTAGCACTTGCTCTGGCGACTTGATTTGGCATCAGACTGTAGTAGATAGCTCTACAGATCAATATCCTGTTTTGAATGATAAATCGAAGACTGTTCTTCAAATAACTGTCATACTGGATGATGATATATATGGCGTTTGCTACACAAATGTTGATTGCATACTTGAGGAATATCCTACTTCTAATTTGGGCGATCTTCTCTTCTATTATGATAAAGAGTTAACCTCAGAGATTGAAACTGCGACGGGTATATACAGTAATGATACAATAATTTATGCAGCATATGCTCAAGAAGACGTTGAGTACAGCATATCCGTATCTAAAGCAGAAAACGGCACCGTAACCGCTTCCCCAGAAACTGCTGCTGCAGGAGATACGGTTGCTTTGACGATTACTCCTGCTGAAGGCTATGAGGTGTCAAGTGTAACCGTGACTTATGGCAGTGGGACTGAGGTTACTGTTGCTGCCGACTATACATTCACGATGCCTGAGAATGATGTTACTGTAACTGTTGTATTTGCAGAAAAGTCTGGCGGTTCTTCGACTGATGATCCTTCAACCACCACGACCCATACTGTGACAACTACTCAGACTTCTCTCGGCACAGTCACAGTCACCCCGACATCCGCCGAAGCTGGTGCAACTGTAACTGTTACGGTTACCGCAAACACTGGATACACTGTTGCTGGAATCACTGTTAAGGATGCGAGTGGTAGCTCTGTAACGGTGAGTGGTTCTAATGGGGTGTACACTTTCACGATGCCTTCATCTGCTGTTACAATAACTCCATTATTTACAGCCGATTCGAGCTCATCTACAACTGAGCATACCCATACTTATGTATTCGTTGGCTGGACATGGTCCAGTGATCTGAATTCAGCTATAGGCACATTCTATTGCAGCACCTGTGGAAATAAGGCGATTTATCCTGCTACAGTTACATCTTCCACTACATACGGAGTTGTGACCAAGAATGCTGCTATCTATCTCAATGGCGTTTGGTATACCGATAGTAAGATTGACACTTCATCTACTTCAAGCACAAGTACTTCAACCACGAATACCACCACTACCACAACTACGGAGACAGTGGATGAGGTTATTCAGGTAGAAGACCCCATCGAATCCACCGAAACCGACACTGAGCCTGACGACTCCGAGCCGGAAGAGGTCACAGAGCCTGAGGCGGAGTCGAACCCGACTACTGGCATTGCAATTTCATTGATTCCAATGGCAATAGCTGCTCTCGCAGCCGTCTCCTCAAAGAGAAGATGACACACTCTGTAAAAAGCTCCCCACCACGTGTGGGGAGCTTTTTCGCATAATGCCTTATAGCGCTTTTCTCCCCTTTCTAAAAAATTTTTTCGAAAATTGTCGAAATTGCTCACAAATAATCTTGACAACTTGGCTTTTTCGTGTTAAACTATAACATACTATATGATACAATAAAGTTTATGAAGGAGTAAACCGAAGGAGTGAAAGGCATGTTCAAACGAATATCTTGTATACTAACAGTTTTAGCCCTGGTTTTATGCCTTTCCTCAGGCAGCTTGGCGGGGATAACTGCTGTTGCCGACGAAGATGTAACATACATTGAGAATACGACAAGCAGTAGCAGTGTTACGCTTACAGATGGAACTTATAAACTTAATAGTAATATCACGGTTAAACTATTGAATGTAACTGGAGACGCGACGCTTGACCTGTGTGGGTATTCTATCACGAGCTCTAATGGCTATGTTGTCCTTGTTAATGGTGGAACTTTTACTTTGATTGATAGTAGCACTGAGAAAACTGGTGCTATTATAAATACTTTGACTAGTACAACAAAATGTGGAATCAAGATTTCTAGTAGCGGTACTTTGAATATGAATGGTGGCAATATCAGCGCTCCACGTGGAATATGGGTTGCAAATGGCTCCGCAACAATTACTTCTGGCACTGTTCAGGCAACTAAGGATTATGGAATTTACGCTGAGGATGGCTCGGTTGTAATTTCTGGTACCGATAAAGTTGAAATATATGCTCAGAGTACCAATTCATCTTACTTTGGAATATGCTGTAGTCCCGCTACTTTGGCTATTTCAAATCCATCTGCGTATATTGGCTCTGGTAATTCTTCTAACGCCATTAAGCAGAATTCTGCAACAAAGGTTATCACTGCTGGCTATTACAGCAATGACATTTCTAATTGTGTTTATGCTGGCTACTCCTGCGTCGCCTCAGGCAACGAAGATTATCCCTATGTCGTCAAGTCTGATACCCCTGAAGTCGATGAGGATGACGAGGGCGATGCCGATAGTGGTGATGGTGAGGAAGAAGAGGATTCTTGGCTTTATGGGTTTAGTCTGAGGCTCGATGGGGCTGTTGGAGTGAATTTTTACTTTGATACAGCCGAGATGGGAGCGCCGGAGGGATATTATCTAGTCGCAAGAATTGGAGAAGGTGGTGAGGAAGAGGAGATATGTAGCTACAGTGAGTATACAGATTATGTAGAAGACGAAACAGGGAATACTTATGAAGTCAATTGCATTTGTTACACTGTTTATGTGAAACCGAATCAGTTCAGCGACATGATTTACGTTTACTTGACTGATGGAACTTCAGTCACTGACACCTATGAGTATTCCGTGGATACTTACTGCTTGGAGGCGATTAATAAAAACTTGGAGGAAACCGACCTCTGTAAAGCTCTTCTCAATTACGGCTATTATGCCAGCATTTATGACTCAGAAAGTGGGACTAATATTCTTGATGATATTGACGGATGGGTTGATCCCGTCGCTGAAGAGTGGACGGTTGATCTGAGCAGCTATTCTGGGACTACAACGGATGGAGTTGCAAAGACACTGATTCTCGGAAGCTCGGTTGTAATCAGGCTTTATCTGACAGCAGATGTTGCTGATGATAATGATGTGTTCACTTTCGAAGGAAATACTCTCGAGAAATATGCGATTGACGATGAATACTATTCATACTATATCGAATTCAAGGTTCCTGCAAGGAAAATGAGCGAGATGCTCACCGTTTCGAAAAACGGGGAAGAATTCACAAAATACAGCGTTTTGTCCTATGTGAATAACGTGATCAATTCAGACGAATATGATGATGCATTAAAAAATCTCTGTAAAGCTATTTACCATTACAGTGTAGCAGCCGACAATTATTCAGGCTGGATTTAAAAGAATGGGGGAAGGGACATGAAGAATCGGAAGGTTGCGATTTCAATATCGGCGGTTCTTGTGTCTCTTTTGCTTACGGGCTGTGTGAAAATAACCGTCTCCAAGGCCTCAACAACTGATGACTCTGCTTCTGCCACGGTCATCACATATGCTGAGACGACTTCCTCTGAAGCCACTACTACCACAGCTCCTGAGGAGATAACCTCTCCCACAACAACTGCTCCGCAGACTTCTGCATCCACTTCAGCTGTGACGACATCTGAAAGCGAGCCTGTAGTCACTACATCTCCCGAAGCTACACTGTCAATTCAGGCTGCGACAACCTCTGCCCCAACTACAACCATAGTGCCAACCGAAGCGCCAGTTTCTGCTGTGACTTCATATGATGATTCTGAGGATGTTGATCTTGGAGATTCTGAAAACGTGATGATTCTTGATGAAGACGAAGAATTGGTGGAGCTTGATGAATCTGAGGAGTATGTTGACTTGTCTGACGAATATTCAGATCCCTATTACTATTACTACTATCCGGGCTATTCTCCCGATGTCACTACAATAATGGAGTTTGATATTGAGGGACTGGTGACGACAGCCGCTGAAGCCTCAACATCTGAAGCCACAGCTGCTGTGACCACCACAGCAACCGAGGCTACTACCACAGAATCTCCTGCAACTACCGTCACAACCACGGTTACCGAGACCCCTGCGACCACTACTACGACGAAATCAACAACCACCACAACCACAACGACAAAAGCTACGACAACGACCCAGCCCACGACCACAACGCCTGCCACAACAACCAAGCCCTACATATCCGTTTCCGATCCTGAAGGCAGGATGACACTTCCGATCGACAGGGTTGGGTAACAAAAGCATAACATTTAAGCCTGAGGCATATAGTCTCAGGCTTTTTAAACACTGGTTTCGGAAATTAAGGCGAATAAAACCATCGAAGCCCTCCGATATTTCAGGAAGGCTTCAGAAATTACACAAGAAAAGCTTCAGTTATCTACTACTTAAAATTCTCATCAGGATCATCAGTCGAGTATGTCTGAATCCTAGTGCTGTTGAAATTATTAGATGAGACTGTCACCGCCACAAACGCGCAATCATCCTCAAACAATATAATTTCCATCTCATGCTTAATATATCTTCCGCCCATAGCGATCCCTCGATTCTGATTTTTTTATTTGGTGAAAATATTATACAATATCCTCGGCAAGGTGTCAAGCAGTTTTTGACTGAATTTCTAATGTTTCTTTACGATAAGTTGTAGAATCACTCTTGGTCAATTCTATGGCTCTCTCCAATTGTGTCGGCAGCGAATCCATCTTTATCTTCTACAGTCCAAGAACTCCTCTTCCGACATGAACCTCCCGAAGTTCAAACTTTTTAAAAAAGGCCTAAATTACCCGAAAAATATCTTGACACCGCAACGTATTTGTGATAAACTGTTGATTGCTTGAGAGCGAAGTTCTCAAACTGTTAAAATTGTGTGGGGGGTAATGCCTGTAATACAGGCGCTGTCTATCCTCTAACACTTCCCTGTAGGCGTCCGGAAGGTTCGTGTGTCGTGTGTATCTTATTTATCTCTTTCGATTCGTCGGAGGAAATTTTTATTTTGGAAGGAAGAAAAGCCATGATGTTTAGAAAAATTATTTCGGTTTTGTTTGTTGCTGTGCTATGCTTTAGCACTTTGACCATTAGCTTGGCAGCTACAACTGTAACGCAAGACGGTCTTGAGGTCACACTTAGCGCTGACAAATCATCGTATACTGTTGGTGAGCAGATTATTGTTACTATCACGCTAACTAACACAAATGATTTTGCGTTGACAGATGTGACCATTGAAGGAATAACCTCAGAAGGATATGAGCTTGTAAGTAATTATCAAAGCGGTACCCAAATAGGAACGCTGACTGCTGGCGAAAGCGCTACTTTTTCTGCTACGTATAAGGCAACTTCTTCAAGTGGAAATGCTTACCCGTTTAATATTCCTATCTTTTACAGTACGGGTGATGAGGGAAACGGTGGAGAGACAACTGAGGTTGTTGTTATAGAGGACCCCGTTGAAGGGGGCATGGAGGCCTCTGAATCTGAGAGCTTCGCAAGCAACGGCAGAAATAATGATTATATTATTATAATTTTTGCTTTAGGAATAGTAGCTGTTGTAGCAACTGTATTTGTAATTGTATCAAAGTTTAAACAAGGCAAAAGGCTTTTGGCGTTGTTCTTGTGTATATCGATGACTGGCTCTATGATTATTGCTATGTCAGTTGTAGTTGAAACTGAAGAAGTGCAAAGTAAAACAATTAGTGTAGTGGCAAGTGTAACTGTTTCTGGTCAAGAAGTGAAGATTAATGGAACTGTTAGCTACGGATTTGGCCTGACTATTCCTGATGATCCATCTGAGGCTGATGAGTACTATTGGTCAAATGCAACTGTTATTGATGTTATTAGTGCTGATGAGTCAGACAATATTATGAATGAGGCAGAAGCTACCTCGTTCTTAGAGTCTAGAGGATTTGATAGCTTTGAAATTGTTTGCGAGTATTCGATGACAGGCGATTATGATAGCAGTAGTACTGCTACAGAAGATTCAACTACAGAGCATCCGATGTACACAACTTACTATTATTCTGCAAACAGCGAGCTATGGACGATATACATAATTGATGGTGACATTTTTGCGTACCCGGTATCCTACATTATTGAGACTGAGGCTGAGATTCCAGTACTTATATCAGAATCAAGTGAGACGATCAGTTATGATGGTGATACTAATCAATTCTACGTCACGGTACCGTTTGAATCGTCCGTTATAGTAAAAGTTGTTGATACAATCAATGCAGAGACACTTGATAATTTGACAGTAGAGGAGATTGACAAGTTATGATGAACAAAACTTTAAAGTTATATACTACGTTACTTTGTTCAATGATAGTGATAGTTTTAACTATCATGGCTATCACGATTGGAGTATTTGCGACAAATTCAAACGACGATCCAGTTATAATCGTTTCTCTTGGCGATTCATACTCGTCAGGAGAAGGAATTGAGCCGTTTTATGGGCAGGATAAGTCTGGCTCAGATAAGTGTTATGATTTAAACTGGGTTTGCCATAGATCCGAGAAGAGTTGGGGATCTTTATTGAAGTTTCCCAATACGGAGATATTAACAGGAAGCAAATTTGTTGATGTTCAGAGCGACGACGGAAATGCCAGCAGTTATTCAGCATACCAGTGGTATTTTGTCGCATGTTCTGGAGCAACCGTTGAAAATGTTAATGCAACTCCACAAACTAAGTCTGTGTCCAAAAGGATTTCTCTTCGTGAAAAAGTTGAGTATGATGCTTCAATTCCAGTTCAGCTAGATGTTTTCAATGATATAAGCGGTGATGTTGACTATGTCACGATAACTATTGGAGGAAATGATCTAGGATTCTCAGACATTATTACATCGTGTGTTACAAGTTGTAGTTTTTTGAATAATAGGTCACTATATAAGCAAATGAATGTTGCTTTATCGAAGATTGAGCAAACGAGTAATGATCTTACAGAACTTTATAATGACATAGCTGAGGCAGCGGGAGAACAAGCTTGTATTTTAGTAGCTGGTTATCCAGAGTTACTTGATTATAGTGGAAAAGGTGCTATATTCAATCAGGAGGAAGCGACAGTAATCAACGAAGCAGTAAGGCTTTTTAATCAAAGAATTGAAGTCTTAGTTGCTCAATGTAGGATAATGGATGGCTTGAACATATACTATGTTGATGTTGAAAGCGAATTTACTGATCATCAGGCATATTCTGATGATTCTTGGATTAATGGGATTGATCTAGTAACAAATGATGAAGATATTACTGACGGAATGGTGAGTGCTTACTCTATCCATCCGAATGCTAAAGGTGCCGAAGCCTACGCTCGATGCGTAAACGCTAAAATTGCTGAGATAGAAAGCACCAAGGTTAACTATGGTACTCTCTCTGGCATGGTTTGTAAGGCTTCGGACAGAACAACACCTATCGGGGCAGCTGTTATTTCAATTTACAGTGGTGACACGTTGTATAGCGCCTGCACTTCAAGTTCAACAGGCAATTATACTATCTTCGTTCCAGAGGGAGATTATAAGGTTGTAATCTCAGCTGACGGATACATATCATTTACTGCTTACGTTACGGTTACAGCAGACACTGTTACATACACTGAGACGTATTTGATGGTTCAGGGAGCCGTGGGGACAACTGGGGCTGCTACTGGAACAATAACAAGTGCGCTTACAGGAACAGGGGTGAGCGGTGTATCCCTAGTGGTTAGAGAAGGATGGGATAACACGAGTGTTGGCGATGTCATTACTACTGTAACAACTGGTTCTTCTGGAGCATATTCTGTCACCCTACCAATTGGTAATTATACTATGTATGCAACTAAAGATGGTTACATTGCTACATCTATCAATATAGTTGTACAGGCTGGAACTACATCATCACAGAATGGTTCCATATCTCCAATAATTTCAGGAGATAACTTCAGAGTCGTTTTAACATGGGGCGCAAATCCGAGGGATTTGGATTCTCATGTTGTTGGAACACTGTCCAACGGCTCCTCATTCCATACTTATTTTGCAAAAAAGTCTGCCTATGATGGAAGCGTTGAAGTTTGTAATTTGGATGTAGACGATACGACAAGCTATGGCCCGGAAACTATAACTTTGCAGCTAACCACATCTAACCCTTATTACTATTACATCTATCTCTATGCTGGCACTGGCTCATTGGCAACTTCTGAAGCTCAGATCAACTTATACCAGGGAGACACATTGGTTGCCACATTTAATGTGCCAACTGATCAAGGAAGCGGAAGATACTGGAATGTATTTGCAATTGTAGATGGTCAACTTACTGTGAGAAATACTATTGCTTCTTCTGCTGATGTTTCCTATGCCTCAACAAGTGGAATTAGCGTAGCGTCTATTGATTTAGATTTGGACGTAGACGAAAGCAAGGATGGAGCTGAGGAAGAAGATCTAGATGAAGATGGCACTATTGAAACGATAATTGAATACGTCGAGTAGATTTTTTGAGATTTGTCCCACATGGTATGTGATAAAACATTTGATGTGGACTAAAATAGGCATAAAATTTTGAAATTCTGAAAAAATATAATCCCCTTAAAACAGAAAAACAATGTCTGTTTCAAGGGGATATATTATGTAAGATTATAGAAATAGAGATTTGCATGACTAAGGGGCGGATAAATACACTGGAAAAATGAAGAAAGAACGTTTAATACTATATGAAGCGAGACACGTTATCCCAACAGGTCCATCTCTGCTTTTTGGCATAAAGCTTCTGCCTTCACAACCTCTACAATTCTTGCAATATATTCTGAATTAGTCAGTTTTCCAGCCATTTCCAAAATACTGCTGCCGAAAAGTCTGTTAAGATAGCTCCTGTCTCCTCGATCCCAGGAGACGGCAACGGCATGCCTTATTGCTTTCTCAACACTCGTTGCCTTTGTTCCGAACTTGTTGGCAATAGCTGGATATAGCCTGGAGGTTATTTTGCGTCGTAGATAAGTCGGGTCATAAATGACGTATAGTATCGCTGCTTTGATGTAATCATAGCCTCGAAGGCTTGCTGGAATTCCGAGATTGATCAAAAAGTCGGAGAGGTATTGTTGTATTTCCAAATTTTCTGTAAAGCATCCACCGCTCTCATCATCCGATAACATCGTAACATTCACAGGTAGCCTGGACTTGCTAATTATTTCTAAGAAGACCTCTCGATATGATTCATCGATTTCCACAATAAATCTTATTCTATTCATACTGAACCCCAAAATTAATATTGAACGACGTTGTTCGCCGATTTTCTACATTATACCATACATTTTGAGCTTAGCAAGTCGAATAAAGTCGAATTTTAAAAATTTTTGATATAAAAGCCCTCCGATATTTCAGGAGGGCTTCAGACATTACACAAGAAAAGTTTCAGTTATCTACTTAAAATTCTCATCAGGATCATCAGTCGAGTATGTCTGGATCCTAAGGCTGTTTAAACCGGAACACACTACCGACAAAAACGCGCAGTCATCCTCAAACAGTATAATTTCCATCTCATGCTTAACATATCTTCCATCCATAGCAATCCCTCGATTCTGATTTTTTATTTGGTGAAAATATTATACAATATCCTCGGCAAGGTGTCAAGCAGTTTTGCTGTAAAAGTTCTCTTTTAGTCTGTCTTTTTCAAATATTCGCTCTTAAACTCTTGCTTTTTCGAGAAAAACTTGCTACAATAGAGATACTTATTTTTGGGAGACATGATCATGAAAGATACTGTAGATGCAAATAAGACTGAAAAAAATTCAGATGGCGTTCTTGACTGGCTCAAGTCGCTTTGCATAACATTCGCCGTTGTGGTTTTGCTCTTCACTTTCGTTGTGAGAACAGCTGTCGTCAACGGCAGTTCTATGACTGACACTCTTCAGGACGGTGATTTCCTGATTCTCTGGAGCCTTTTCTATTCTCCTGACCAAGGTGACATCATTGCAGCCAACTGTGAAGGCCTTGACGAGGTTATCGTCAAGAGAATTATTGCCACTGAAGGTCAGACTGTTGATATCGATTTTTCGACGGGAAGCGTTTATGTTGACGGTGAGCTCCTTGACGAGCCTTATATAAGAAATCTTACCCTCAACGATGAAGGCGGATTTGCCTATCCTGTTACAGTTGGAGAAGGGCAGTACTTTGTCATGGGTGACAACCGTCAGGGCTCACGTGACTCAAGAGATGCTTCTGTAGGACTTGTTGACCGTGAGGATATTTTAGGAAAAGTAGTGCTCCGGCTCTATCCGTTCTCTGATCTAACGGTATTCTCATAACGGAGGTTTATGTGGCTGAAAACGATATAACAATACAGTGGTTCCCCGGACACATGGCGAAAACGAGATGCCTGATGACAGATAGCCTCGAGCTTGTTGATGCCGTTGTCGAGGTAACCGATGCGAGAATTCCTCAGTCTAGCAGAAATCCAGAGATGGACGAGCTCGTCGGCAGGAAACCAAGAATAGTTCTTTTAAACAAATGCGATACCGCTGATGAAACAGTCACAAGCCGTTGGATTCAGAAGTATAAAGAATCCGGGATCCCAGCTCTTGCTACCGACTGCAAAAGTGGCAAGAATGTCTCGAAGGTTCTTCCTCTCGTCCGTGATACCCTGAAGGACACAATCGAACGCTGGAACGCCAAAGGCATGACTGGCAGGGCGGTAAGGCTTATGATAGTTGGCATCCCGAATGTCGGGAAATCGTCGCTCATAAACCGCCTTTCTGGAACGAAGAGCACCAAGGTGGAAGACCGTCCGGGAGTTACCAAGGGCAAGCAGTGGGTGACTTTATCGAAGGATTTCGAGATTCTTGACATGCCCGGGGTTCTCTGGCCAAAGTTTGAAGATCAGAATGTCGGACTGGCGCTTGCGTTTACAGGTGCGGTAAAAGACGATATCATGGACATGGAGTCTTTGGCAGTTCACTTTATCTCTACACTTAGAGCCGTAAGTGTGGCACCATTGGAAACAAGATACAAAATCTCCGTTTCTGAGAATCTTTCGGACCATGAGATTTTAGAGCTTATCGGAAAGAAGAGAGGCTTCCTCGTTTCTGGCGGCGAAATCGATACTGAGAGAGCTGCTATTATGCTTCTTGACGAATTCCGCTCAGGAAAGCTTGGAAGGATCTCACTTGAGGAGCCGAAATGACGCTATTTGAATTTGACCGACAGTTTGACAGCGAAGCCAACCTGATCGTGGGAATAGATGAAGCCGGCAGGGGACCACTTGCGGGAGATGTCTATGCTGCTGCGGTGGTTTTCGACAGGGAAACTGTCATAGGAGGCATCAACGACTCAAAGAAGCTCTCCCCCAAAAAGAGAGAGGCACTGTTTGACGTCATAAAAGATAAAGCCCTCAGCTACTCAATCGCCACGGCAACTGTAGAAGAAATTGAAGAGCTGAATATCTTGGAAGCTGCAATGCTTGCGATGAGAAGAGCTTATGATGGCCTTGGAATTGATCCAGACAAAGCAGTTGCACTGATTGATGGCAACCGTTCGCCGAAGCTTCCGTGCAGATGCCAGACCATAATCCATGGTGATGCCCTATCTCAGTCGATAGCAGCTGCTTCAGTTCTCGCAAAAGTCCAGAGAGACAGATACATGGTTGAGCTTTCGGAAAAGTATCCCGAGTACCAGTTCGAGAAGCACAAGGGCTACGGCACAAAGCTTCATTATGAGATGATAAAAAAGTATGGCATAAGCGAAGTTCACAGAAGGAGCTTTTTAAAGAATCTGAGTGAGAAATAATGAACACAAGGCAGATAGGAAATATTGGCGAGGACTATACAGTCAGATTCCTTGAGAAAAACGGTTGCGAAATCCTCAGCCGAAACTTCACAATCAAAGGCGGAGAGATCGACATAGTCGCAAAGAAGGGCGATATTGTCCACTTTGTCGAGGTCAAATCCCGCAAGCCTGCTCCGTATGAGACAGGAGAAGAGGCCGTTCGCCCTTCAAAGATTGCTCATATAGTGAAAACCGCAAAGGTCTATATCAATCGCTACAACATTGACTGCTCGTGTGTGTTTGATGTTGCCGTTGTTGAGATAACGGGAACCAAGGTCACGGGCTTCAAATACATTCAACGTGCCTTCACAGCATAAGAAGACACGAAAGGAGAAAATATGTTCTACCAAAGTACAAGAAACAAAAATCTTCATCTCAGCTCTGCTGAGGCAATTTCACAGGGCATTTCTTCCGACGGAGGACTCTTCATTCCGTCAGAGGTTCCGACGCTCACAGAAGCTGACCTGATTGCGCTTCAGGACATGAGCTACCAGGAGAAAGCGTCCTTTGTCCTTGCAAAGTATCTCACCGACTTCACCGAAGCTGAACTCAGATACTGCACTGAAGGAGCCTACAACACCCGCAACTTCGACAGCGAGAGCATCATGGAGCTTGCCCATCTTTTTGATGGCAGATACATGCTCGAACTCTGGCATGGTCCAACATGTGCCTTCAAGGATATGGCGCTTCAGATTCTGCCATATCTTCTGACTGTCTCCGTCAAGAAGCTCGGAATCGACAAGAAGGTTGTAATCTTAGTTGCAACTTCAGGTGATACCGGAAAGGCAGCTCTTGAAGGCTTCAAGGATGTTGAAGGCACCAGCATCATGGTCTTCTATCCTGCTCATGGAGTCAGTGCAATGCAGAAGCTTCAGATGACCACTCAGGAGGGAAGTAATGTCTCCGTCTGCGCTATCGACGGCAACTTCGATGATGCTCAGACTGGCGTCAAGAAGATTTTCACTGATAGCGAGGTTCTTAAGAAGCTCGACGAAGGCGGAATGATGTTCTCAAGCGCTAACTCGATCAACTGGGGCAGACTTGTTCCTCAAATTGTTTACTATGTTTCTTCCTACGTAGAGCTCGTCAAGGATGGCGAGATAAAGATGGGCGACAAGCTCAACTTCTGTGTTCCCACAGGTAATTTCGGCAATATCTTAGCTGCTTATTATGCCAAGATGATGGGAATCCCTGTTGGCAAGCTCATCTGCGCTTCCAACTCGAATAATGTTCTGACCGACTTCATCCGTACTGGTGTCTACGACAGGAACAGGAAGTTCTATACAACAATTTCTCCTTCGATGGATATCCTCATCTCGTCCAATATCGAAAGACTTCTCTTCCTGCTCTCAGGCGGAGATGATGAGTATATCAGAAGCCTCTATAAAGACCTCTCCGAAACCGGCAGGTTCGAAGTCTCAGATGAAATCAAGGCTAAGCTGAAAGATATATTCTATGCTGACTACTGCAACGACGACGAAACCAAGGCTGAGATAAACAGTGTCTTCGAGAAGTATTCCTACACCATGGACACTCATACAGCAGTAGCTGCAAAGGTCTATGAGAGCTACGTTCAGGCAACAGGTGACATGACAAAGACTGTCATCGCCTCTACTGCGAGCCCCTATAAGTTCTCAGCTTCTGTACTCGGTGCTCTCGGCAGTGATGCTGATGGAGCTGATGAATTCGAGATGGTCAAGCTTCTTGAGGAGAAGTGTGGAGTTCCTGCACCCGAGACATTGGCTTCCATCAAGAATAAGACTGTCAGATTTACTAAAACCGTTGCTCCCGACAAGATGAGCGAAGCAGTCTTAGATTTCCTGTTCTGAAATAAAAAATCAGCATCAGACTGGTTTAGCCTGATGCTGAATAACCTTAAAAGCTTCTCGGCTTGAAGGTTTTGCACTCTGTCTGAGCGGAGCAGTTGGGATGTGAGCATCCACAGGAGCACACGTCAATCTTGCCTGCAACACACTCCTTCGCTTCTCTGTTGAAGACACATTCGGATACATCACATTTGATACCGTAAATTTTATCGTTTTCCATCTGTATTATTCCTTTCGGACAGTATTAATCCATGCAAAGACGGACTAAATGTATTATTCCTCTTTGTCTGGATTATATTCTGCCTGAATGTTTGGTTATTTTGTAAGGATTGGTCACCAAGATGTCTTTGTTTACTATCGCAGATCTCCATCTTTCTTTATCGTCGGATAAGCCGATGGACATATTCGGCGGTTGGGACAACTATGTCGAAAGGCTCGAAAGAAACTGGCAGAATGTAGTGAAGCCTGAGGACACAGTCGTCATCCCTGGCGACATATCATGGGCGATGGACCTTGAAGGAGCACTTGAGGATTTCAGATTTATAAGCAATCTGAATGGCCATAAAATCATCTCAAAAGGCAATCACGACTACTGGTGGTCAACGAAGACCAAGGCTGATAAGTTCTTAGCCGAGAACGGTATCAACAACATAAGCTTTCTTCATAACAATCACTATAAGTATGAGGATTTTGGAATCTGTGGAACGAGAGGCTGGATAAACGACGGTAGCGAGCCTGCTGATGCCAAGGTAATAGCAAGAGAGGTTATAAGGCTCGAGTTGTCGATTCAGAGCGCTCTTTCGGAAGGACTTACACCAATTGTCTTCATGCACTATCCGCCTGTCTATGCTGGGGTTGAAAATCCTGTTATATTGGAGATTCTGAAGAAGTATGAGGTCAGGCTCTGCTTCTATGGCCATCTTCACGGAAAATCGCATGGTCTGGCAATAAATGGCGAGAAATATGGCATAAACTTCAGACTGATTTCAAGTGATTATTTACAATTTATGCCTCTTAATATCACGGAAATTGTGCATAATTGCAAAAAATAGTTTTGAGGTTTTATTATGTGGTGCAAAGAGAACGAATATGTGCTATAATAAAAAGACGTATGAAAAACGCAGGAACCGTGAGATATTTGTCTCATAGTTCCAATGCGATTTTACATAAACAATAATAAATCGGAGGTTCAGTATGTTAAAGACAAAGAATCAAGTTGAGACAAACAAGTATGAATTGGAGATAGAGATTTCGCCTGAGGCGTTCGAAGACGCTCTCCAGAGGGCTTATCTAAAGAATAAATCTAAGATCACCGTTGCCGGCTTCCGCCCTGGCAAGGCTCCGAGAAAGGTAATCGAGAAGGAGTACGGTGAGGCTTGCTTCTTCGAGGATGCAGCCAATGAGCTCTATGGCCCCGCTGTAGAAGAGGCTGTAAAGGAAGCAGAGCTCGATCTCGTTGCAACTCCTGATGTTGAAATCACCGAGATTTCCAAGGAGATCGGCATCAAGATGAAGGCTACCTGCACTGTAAGACCGAATGTTGAGGTCAAGGACTATCTTGGAATCAAGGCAACAAAGACTCTTCATCCCGTCACCGAGCATGAAGTTGAGCATGAAATCGGCCATCTCCTCGAAAAGGAAGAGAGAACCATCAGCATCGACTCGAGACCTTGTGAAATGGGCGATGATGTAGTTATCGACTACGAAGGCTTCAAGGATGGCGTTCCTTTCGAAGGCGGCAAAGACGAAGGCTTCACCCTCACCTTAGGCAGCGGACAGTTCATCCCTGGCTTCGAGGAGCAGGTTGTCGGTCACAGTGTTGACGAAGAGTTTGAAATCAACGTCAAGTTCCCTGAGGAATATCATTCTGCAGATCTCGCCGGCGCTGATGCCACATTTAAGATCAAGCTTCATGAGATCCAGAAGAAGGAGCTCCCTGACTTCGATGATGACTTTGCTAAGGACACTTCCGACTTTGATACCGCTGAAGAGCTTCGTGCAGACGTCAAGAGACAGATTGAAGAGCATATGGAGGAGCACGCTCAGGCAGAAGCTGAGGATGCCGTTATGGATGCTCTTATTGAGAAGGTCGAGGGCGAAATCCCTGAGGTTATGTATGAGAACAAGGTCAACGACATGATCGATCAGCTCTCCGCAAGACTTCAGCAGCAGGGAATTCCGCTTGATGTCTATCTCCAGTACACTGGCATGACTGAGGAATCCTTGAGAGAAACCTACAAGGAGCCTGCTGAGAAGCAGGTAAAACTTCGACTCGCTCTTGAGAAAATCGTTGAGCTCGAGAACATTGAAGCTACCGACGAGGACATCGAGAAGGAATATGCAGATATCGCTTCCTACTACGAGATGCCTGTTGACACTGTCAAGCAGTACATCCCTGTTGCTGATATCAGGGCTGATGCTTGTGTTGGTAAGGCAGCTGACCTTGTCAAGGATAATGCAGTTATCGAGACTGTAACAGCTGAGCCTGACGAGGATGACGAGCATATCCACAATCATCTCTCTCACTGAGAGTCTCGCTTAAATCAAAGAAAAGTAAGTTACAAACCATTGAATAAGTAAGGAGGTTATATAATGGCTCTTGTACCAAACGTAATTGAACAGACAAGTCACGGCGAAAGATTTTACGATATCTTTTCCCGCCTTCTGAACGACAGAATCATTGTGCTTTCTGACCAGGTCGATGATTCTACTGCAAGCATAGTAGTAGCACAGCTTTTGTTCCTTGAAGGACAGGATGCTGATAAGGATATCTATCTCTACATCAACAGCCCTGGAGGTTCCATCACTGCTGGAATGGCTATTTATGATACAATGCAGTACGTCAAGTGTGACGTATCAACCATCTGTGTTGGTATGGCTGCTTCAATGGGAGCAGTACTTTTAGCAGGCGGAACGAAGGGAAAGAGAATCGCTCTTCCCAACAGTGAAATTCTTATCCACCAGCCTCTTATCGGTGGCGGAGGACTTTCTGGACAGTGCACCGACATAAAGATTCAGTCTGACCACATGGTCAAGACTCGTGAAAAGCTCAACCGCATTCTTTCAGAATGTACCGGCAAGCCGATTGAGGAGATAACCAAGGACACTGAAAGGGACAACTATATGACTCCCGAGGAAGCTTTGGAGTATGGTCTTATCGACAAGATAATGGTAAGACAGTAGAAAGTAAAGATAATACTGCCGGACCCGCATAGCGTCAAGGCTTAATGACTTATGCGGTTCGGCAGGATATTTTTGAGAAGGAGGAGTCCTGGATGCCGGGATTCGATGGCGGTGGCATGAAAAGATGCAATTTTTGCGGAAAGCCTGAAAGCCAGGTAAAGAGCCTGTTTTCAGCAGGAGATGTTCACATCTGCGATGATTGCGTCATGTTCTGCTACGACATACTTGAAGAAAGAGATTTGGTCGACAAGAGCATTCGCAAGAATTCCGATATCACGCTCACAAGGCCGATTGAAATAAAGAAAGAACTTGATAAATACGTAATTGGACAGGATGAAGCAAAGCTCGCTCTCTCTGTTGCCGTATATAATCACTATAAGAGAATCATTTCCAATGATTCTGGAAACGATGTTGAGATTCAGAAGTCTAACGTTCTCCTGTTAGGACCTACTGGCGTCGGAAAGACACTTCTTGCCCAGACTCTTGCAAAGACGTTAAACGTTCCGTTTGCGATAGCTGACGCAACAACACTTACCGAAGCCGGATATGTTGGCGATGACGTTGAGAATATCCTTTTAAGGCTTCTTCAGGCTGCTGATTACGATGTACATGCTGCCGAGCACGGCATCATCTATATCGACGAGATAGATAAGATTGCAAGAAAGTCAGAAAACAAGTCTATTGCCCGTGACGTAAGTGGCGAAGGCGTCCAGCAGGCACTCTTAAAGATTGTTGAGGGCACACTTTCAAACGTTCCTCCTCAAGGAGGAAGAAAGCACCCGACACAGGAGTTCATCCAGATGGACACAAAGAATATCCTATTCATCTGTGGTGGTGCTTTTGACGGACTTGAAACCATCATCCGCAGAAGAACAGATTCTTCGAAGATCGGTTTCGGCGGAACCCTCAATCAGGGCAAGAAGCTCGATTCCGAAGAGGTTTTAAGAAAGGTTATTCCTCAGGATCTTGTCAAGTTCGGAATGATTCCTGAGCTTGTCGGAAGACTTCCTGTTCTGACCGTTTTGTCGCCTTTGGATGAGGATGCACTCGTATCCATTCTCTCAGAACCGAAGAATTCTCTTGAGAAGCAATATAAGAAGCTCTTTGATTATGACAACATTGACCTCGAAATCACGGATGAGGCAAAGTCAGAAATCGCCAAGAAGGCTCTTGAGCAGAAGACAGGTGCAAGAGGACTCCGTTCGATAGTCGAAGGAATTCTCATGAAGTCGATGTTTGAAGCTCCGTCAGACCCAAGTATTGTCAGTGTTGTGATTACCCCTGAGTGCGTGACCGAAGGGGCAGAGCCGGAAATAGTCAGAAAGTCTACGTCAGACAAAAAGAAGTAAATTACAAGGGCGCACTTTCTCGACTGGTTGAGAAAATGCGTCCTTGTTTTTTGATTGCAAAAGAAAGGGGATATAAGATGAATTCACCGCTTGCTGATAAGATAAGGCCGAAAACGCTTGACGATGTAGTCGGCCAGACTCATTTACTGGGCAAAAACAAGCCCTTAAGAAGAATAATCGACAGCGGACATATCCCCAACATGATTTTCTATGGTCCCTCTGGAATAGGGAAGACCACTGTTGCAAGAATTATCGCTGATAATACCAACATGAGAATGTATAAGCTAAATGGTACATCAGCCTCTGTTCAGGATATCAAGGACATAATCGCTGATGCCGATTCTCTTTTCGGCTATAACGGAATTCTTCTGTACTTAGATGAGATCCAGTATCTCAACAAGAAGCAACAGCAGTCGCTCCTTGAATACATTGAAAACGGAAAAATCACTCTAATATCTTCAACTACTGAAAACCCCTATTTCTCAGTTTACAATGCCATTATCAGCCGTTCCACCGTCTTCGAATTTCTGCCGGTGCCTCCTGACGAAATAGCTCCAGCAATCGAGCGGGCTTTCCAGATTTCTGCCGATGAAATGGGGAAGAAGCTTCGCCTCGAAGGCGGAGTTATCGAACACATTGCTCATGGCTGCGGTGGAGACGTCAGAAAGTCAATAAATACGGTTGAGCTGTGTATCCTGTCTGCTGATATGAAGGAAGACTGCATCACAGTAACTCTCGAAAACGCCAAGCTTCTCACACAAAGGAGTAATATGCGATATGACCGTGACGGCGATGAGCACTATAACATTCTGTCAGCTCTTCAGAAATCCATCCGTGGCTCCGACGAAAACGCTGCTCTTCACTATGCTGCAAGGCTTATGGAAGCAGGGGACATAATTTCACTTTCAAGAAGGCTTCTTGTAATAGCTTGTGAAGACGTCGGACTTGCATATCCTCAGGCAATTTCGATCGTCAAGGCCTGTGTCGACAGCGCAATGCAGTTAGGCCTTCCAGAAGCAAGACTTCCGCTTGCAGAAGCGGTAATCCTTCTTGCAACTGCCCCGAAATCAAATAGTGGAATCTGTGCTATTGATGAAGCATTAGCTGATATCAGAGCTGGTGATGCAGGAGATATCCCAAGCTACCTTCAGGACGGTCACTATGCCGGCTCAAAAGAGCTCGGCAAAGCTCAGGGCTATAAATATCCTCATTCCTATCCTAATTCATGGGTTGAGCAGCAGTATCTGCCGGACAATCTCAAGGACAGAAAGTATTACACCTATGGTGACAACAAGACCGAACAGGCTGCCAAGGAGTATTGGGAGAAAATTAAGGGCAAAAAATAAAAGCCTTACTGAAATACCGTTTCTATAAGCCGTGATGATCTTTCAGGTGAATATTGCCAGCGTTTGATTATACCGTCGGTAATAAAATATCGGTTTTCAAACCGAATTGGTGTATCGGAAACGTCAACGATTATGAGCTTTATCTTCATCTTTTCCGGGTTTATTGACTTGATATAAACGCTTGCTGTCTGACCTACTTCAACGCCTTCCTTTGGCTCCGCAAGGCCAGCTAAATTCGGAGCAAGTTCAACGAAAATCCCGTAGCTCTCAACGCTTCTTACAATTCCAGGGACAGTCTCGCCAGCCGAGAACATCTCAGCGTTCTCTTTCCAACTGCCTAAAAGCTCTTTATGCGATATGTAGAACTTATCCGCATCAGTGCCTTTATATACCACCTTTATACTCTCACCGAGAGTGAATCTGTCAGCAGGGGAGGATATTCTCGATACTGAGATCTCATCAATTGGTATCATCGATGGGATTCCGCAGCCGATATCCACAAAGCAGCCGAACTGCTCAATATGAGTTACCCTTGCATCGATAATCTCACCACTTGAAAGCTTTGAAAGATATTCTGAAATGCACTTTTCCTGAGCCTTCCTTCGTGAAAGAATAGCTGTTTTTCCTTGATTTTCAGTAAAGCCATCAACCATGAACATAACAGGTCTTCCGACTCTTGAAATTATAGCGATATCCTTTGTTTTGCCCTCGCTGATGCCTATGGCACATTCCTCCCTTGGAATCAATGCATTCATGCAGGGCAGATTTACAATGAGATCATGTGAAGCTGTACACATGTCTGCCTTTGCTTCTAAGATTGTTTCGTTATCCATCGCTTTTCTGAGCCCTTCAACAGAGCGTAAATATTCGAGATTTTCTGACCTTTTTATCAGATAGCCCTCCGGCGGAAATTTTATCATTATGGCGCCTTCCTTTCCCTATCGGTATACGACTGTTAAATAATATGTCAATCGGGATTTTTATAGACCTATAAGGAAAGTTCAATATTGCGAAGTTCGGAATACTGTGCTATAATAACATGTTGACTATGAATAAGTCTGGAGGCAGGAATATGGACATAAGAAAAGGCGACGTTCTCACGATGAAGAAACCGCATCCTTGTGGTTCCAATAAAATGAGGGTCCTCCGTTCTGGAATGGACTTTAAGCTTAAGTGTGAGGGCTGTGGGCATGAGTTCATGATATTAAGATCCAAAGCCGAAAAGAACGTCAAAAGCATCAACACAGACGAAAGAGAAATATAAGATTCAATAAAGGATTGATATGAATGCTTGAAAAATTAGCTGCACTGCTCGACAGATACAACGAAATAAATGAGCGATTAATGCAGCCGGAAGTAGCTGGAAGTGGTGAGCTCTACAGAAGCTTGATGAAGGAGTACAACCAGCTCACACCTATAATAGATATGTATAAGGCTTATCTCAAAGCAGAAGAAGCCAAGTCTGAGGCGGAGGAACTTTTAAAAAACGAGTCCGACCCTGATTTCAAAGCGATGGCTGAGGAACAGCTTAAAGAAGCGAAAGAGGAAATCGCAGAAACAACCGAGCAGCTCAAGCTTCTCCTTCTCCCAAAGGATCCTAACGATTCAAGAAACGTTATTATAGAAATTCGTGCCGGTGCTGGTGGAGAGGAAGCAGCACTCTTTGCAGGTTCGCTTTTCAGAATGTACACCATGTATTCTGACACCAAGAGATGGAAAACCGAGGTCTTAGGCGCCAACAGAACCGAGCTTGGAGGCTTCAAGGAGGTTTCGTTCTCCGTTGAGGGGGAAGGAGCGTACTCAAGGTTCAAGTATGAAAGCGGTGTTCATCGCGTTCAGAGGGTTCCCGAGACCGAGTCCCAGGGGAGAATCCAGACCTCGACAGCTACGGTTGCAGTTCTCCCAGAAGCTGAAAATGTCGAGCTGAATATCGACGATAAAGACCTGAAGATAGACGTTTTCAGAGCATCTGGTGCTGGTGGCCAGCATATAAACAAGACCGAATCGGCGGTAAGAATCACTCATCTTCCGACTGGAATGGTAGTCGAATGTCAGGACGAGCGAAGTCAGCAGAAGAACAAGGACAGAGCTATGAAGGTCCTTTGCTCGAGGCTTCTTGAAATGAAGCAGGAGGAGCAGGAAAAGGCCATTGCTGGTGAACGCCGTTCTCAGATAGGAACTGGCGACCGCTCCGAGAGAATAAGAACATATAACTTCCCCGAGGGAAGAGTGAGCGATCACAGAATTGGCCTGACTCTTTACAAGCTCGATTCTATACTAAATGGAGATTTGGACGAGGTGATTGACTCGCTTGCAACAGCCGATCAGGCTGCAAAGCTTGCCAGGCAAGCGGGTGAAATATGATGGAAACGCTTTTATTAGGGACATCTGACAGCGATATATTCAAGGCAGCAGAGCTGATAAAACAAGGCGAAGTGGTTGCGATCCCGACTGAAACGGTCTATGGACTTGCTGCAAACGCTTTCGATGAAGACGCCGTCAGAAAGATATTCCAGGCGAAGAATCGCCCCTGCGATAACCCCTTGATTGTTCATATTTGCAGATTTGACATGGTCTATGACATCGCCGAAAGCGTGCCAGAGCTTGCTTATAAGTGTGCTGAACTCTTCTGGCCAGGGCCTCTGACTATGATCATGCCGAAGAAGGACGCTATTCCTCTTGTAACAAGCGGAGGCCTTGACACTGTCGGGATTAGATTTCCTTCGAATCCTATAGCACAGAAGATAATTTCAGAATGTGGCCTTCCTCTTGCAGCACCATCAGCAAATCTTTCCGGCAGCCCAAGCCCAACTAATGCTCAGAGAGTATTCGAAGACATGTCTGGCAGGATTGCTGCCATCGTTGACGGCGGAGAATCGGATGTCGGAGTTGAATCCACAGTCATTACTTTTGAGAATGACGGCATCAGAATCCTTCGCCCAGGAGGAATTTCACGGGAGGACTTGCTGAGAGTTTGTGACAACGTGATAATTGACGAAGGCGTTTCGGCAAAGCTTCCGAGTGGCACTGTTGCCCGCTCGCCGGGAATGAAGTATAAGCACTATTCGCCGAAAGCGGATGTGATACTTATCGACAGCGACGTTGAGAGCTTCGGAAAGTATGTTGCTGAAAATAAGACTGAAAACACATATTGCCTCTTGTTTGACGAAGATGAAGCAGTTGAGGGAGTGCCTTTTCTCACTTATGGCGACGACTCGATAGAACAGGCTCATAACCTTTTCGAAAGGCTTAGGCAGTTCGATGAGATGGGTGCCGAGCGAGTTTATGCAAGATGCCCTGAACGCTCAGGAGTAGGGCTTGCCGTATACAACAGAATCCTTCGTTCAGCAGGGTTCAACCTCATAAAGCTTTAAGATTGGAGACTAACCGATGGGACTATTTGAATCGGAAAACTTAAGAATAATAGGCCTCACCGGGCAAAGCGGTGCTGGAAAGTCTACCGTCAGCGGAATTTTCTCTGAAGAAGGCTTCCCGACAATCAATGCCGACGAGATATCGCATATGGTCTCTAAAAATCAGGACTTCTTAGGCGAAGTGAGAAAGCTTTTCCCTGACTGTGTGACTGAAAATGGTCTCGAAAGACAAAAGCTGGCAGGAATAGTCTTCTGCGACAGCGAGAAGCTGGGGGCTTATACAGACTTAATTTTTCCGTACATATCGAGAGAGATTTTCAGACGGATTGAAGCCTATAAATCCGAAGGCAAGAGCCTTATTCTCCTCGATGCTCCAACTCTATTTGAAAGCGGCCTCGATGATATTTGCTCGTCTGTAGTCAGCGTTATCGCTCCGATGGAGCTGAAAATCCAAAGAGTTTTAGAGCGCGATGGAATCCCTGTTGAGATGGTCCGTTCAAGGCTCGGCTCCCAGAAATCGGACGACATGTTTATTAGCAAATCACAGTTCACTATAGTTAACAATTCAGATATTGAAAGCCTACGGGAAAAAACTCTCAGCGTTATAGAAGAATTAAGGCGGTTATATACAGATGAATGTAATTAAGAGAATAGGCGCTTTTATTCTGCTGATACTGTTTGTCTGTTTCTTGGGAGCGTTTCTGTTCGGCTACATGCCATACTGGTTTGGCCAGGAAAGCTATCGGACCGACTATCAGGAGATAGTTGAGAAGTACAGCGAAGAATTCGGAATCGACGAAGCATTCGTCTTCGCAGTAATCAAGACAGAGTCAAACTTTGATCCAAGTGCTGTTTCAGACGCGGGGGCAATAGGCCTCATGCAGATTATGGAGGACTCCTTCGACTGGGTGAGCTCAAAGCTCAGCGAAAGTGAATTGACATATGAAGACATGTTCACGCCCGAATACAGCATCATGTATGGGTCCTATATGCTGTCGTTCTTATATGAGAGATATGGTAGCTATGAGCTTGCAGCTGCTGCATATCATTCGGGAATCGGAGAAGTCGACAGCTGGATAGAGGAGGGGACTGTTTCCCTTGAAAATCCCGATATTGCGGACTTTGAGGGAAGCAATACCCGACACTATGTCAGAAAGATAATGAAAGCATACTCAAGATATTCTGAGATTTTATAGAAAGGATGATATTATCATGTCAGAAGTAAAAAACGAAAAAGAAAAGTCAGTTGGTAAGGCACTTCAGGAGAAGCTCTTTACCCAGAAGAAGAACGGTTTGCTCAAGATAAGCGACCAGGAGAAGGAGGCTGTTGACAGCTTCTGCGAAGGCTACAAGAGCTTCCTCGACAGCTCCAAGACCGAACGTGAAGCTACAGACACAGCTATCAAGCTTGCGGTTGCTAATGGCTTCAAGGAGTACGACCCGAAGAAGGCTTATTCCGCAGGCGAGAAGGTCTACTGGAACAACCATGGCAAGAGCATTGTTCTCTGTGTATTTGGTACCGAGCCTCTTGAGAACGGTGTCAAGATTGCAGCAGCTCATATCGATTCCCCAAGACTCGACTTAAAGCAGCACCCTGTTTACGAGTCAAACGAGCTTTGCCTGTTCAAGACTCACTACTATGGTGGTATCAGAAAGTACCAGTGGCCCACCATCCCGCTTGCTCTTCACGGCGTTATCTGCAAGGCAAACGGCGAGAAGGTTACCGTTACAGTTGGTGAGGACGAGACTGATCCTATCTTCATAATCACCGACCTCCTTCCGCATCTTGCTCAGGAGCAGTCAAAGAGAACTCTTGGCGACGGCATCAGAGGCGAAGAACTCAACGTTCTCATCGGCTCCCGTCCCTTCAACGACGATGAAGTTTCCGAGAAGGTCAAGCTCAATGTTCTTTCAATTCTCTTCGAGAAATACGGCATAGTTGAGGACGACTTCATCTCAGCTGAGCTCGAAATCGTTCCTACCTTCAAGGCAAGAGATGTCGGCTTCGACAGAGGACTCATCGCTGCTTATGGACAGGATGACAGATCCTGTGCTTACACCGCTCTCGAGGCAATCCTTGATTGCGAGAACCCGACGACCACCTGCGTCACTGTTCTCACCGATAAAGAAGAAATCGGAAGCATGGGCAACACAGGACTTCAGAGCCGCTATCTTGAAGACTTCATCTTCCACATCGCAAAGAATGCTGGAACCGATGCTCCCACGGTTTTATCTCATTCCTCCTGCCTCTCTGCTGATGTTTCCGCAGCGTTCGATCCCACCTTTCCTGAAGTTAACGAGCCGAGAAATGCTTCCTATTGCAACTATGGCGTTGCAATGTGCAAGTTCACTGGTTCCAGAGGAAAGAGTGGCTGTAACGACGCCCATGCTGAATTTGTTTCCCACGTCAGAAATATCTTCGATTCAAATGATGTTATCTGGCAGACCTGCGAATTAGGCAGAGTTGACCTTGGCGGTGGCGGAACTGTTGCTGCATATGTAGCAAACTTAGGCATTGATGTTGTCGATGTCGGAGTTCCCGTTCTCTCGATGCATTCTCCTTATGAAGTCACTGCTAAGCTTGACGTTTACATGGCTTACAAGGGCTTCTCAGTATTCTTCAAGAACTGATTACATAGCTTTAAAAAGGCTTCGCTTCACTGGCGGAGCCTTTATTTTTATCTCTGCTTGTACCATATCCGACAAATTACGCGGACCAGCTGATATAGAATAAAACTGGTGACAGACATGAGCATTTATCTTGACACTCTCGTAATTGTTAACGCGTATATAACCTGGCTTACGCTGAGCCTGACTTCAAAGCTTTCGCATCAGTATTCGCCTCCAATAAGAATGGCGATAGGTGCCTTTCTCGGCGGATTCTCAGCACTCATAATCATAATTCCAGAAAACATGGGCGTTATATTCCTGAAGATTATTTCGTTTGTAATAATTATCGTTGCTGCCTTCGTAAGAAAAGGCCTGAGCAGGCAGAGATTTCTGATTATCTGTGCTGAATTTTTAGGGGTGAACATTGTCTTCGGAGGGGCAGTGTATCTTCTTCAATCGCTTATGGGAGCTGATATCATCTACATAAATAATGCCTCGTTTTATTTCGATATATCCCTCGGCACTCTGATATTCTTCACCGCTGTGATTTACGTCCTGACAGTGATAATTTCAGGCCTTCTTGAGCGAAAAGCGGACAGGAACCATGCTTATCGGGTAATGTTCGATTATGGTGGCACCAGTTACAGCTTCGATGGCGTTGCGGATACAGGAAACACAGTTACCGATTTATTCACTGGGAAACCAGTTATAATCTGTACTGGCTCAAATGAAAAGCCTGATTTCGAGCGATTTTCTGCTGTGCCGTATTCAACTATAGATGGCGAAGGGCTTCTTTATGCCTTTTCGCCAGATGAGCTTTACATAGAGGATGAAACAGGGAAGAAGAAAACTGTAAATGCTCTCCTTGCCTTTACCGAAAGAGGAGAACGCCGTGCAGTATTCAATCCCGCAATTTTACATGAATGAAAGGACCAAAGCCATGAAAAAGCCGAAATTTTTGAGAGAAATCAGGATAAGAATTCTTAAGCTTTTAGGAAGAGCTTCGCCAGTTGACTATATCAACGGCTCCGACACTCTTCCGCCACCACTAAAAGGCGAGGAAGAGAAACGAGTCTTTGAAATGCTCACAACGAATCCTAAGAAGGCAAGAGAAATCCTGATTACTCATAATCTCAGACTTGTCGTATACATATCCAAAAAATTCGAATCCACAGGAATTGGAATAGAGGACTTGATTTCGATCGGGACAATCGGACTAATCAAAGCTGTCAACACCTTCAATCCCGAAAAGAACATCAAGCTCGCAACTTATGCTTCAAGGTGCATCGAAAACGAAATACTCATGTACTTAAGAAAGACCAATCAGCAGAAGAACGAGGTTTCAATAGATGAGCCACTCAATATCGACTGGGACGGAAACGAGCTTCTTCTGTCAGATGTTATTGGCACGGAGCCAGACGAAGTCTATCAAAGAATAGAAGGCGAGACGGAGGTTCAGCTTCTCATAAAGGCGGTGGATTCACTTAATGGCAGGGAAAAGCTCATCATGCAGATGCGCTTCGGATTAAATGGTGGCAGGGAGATGACCCAGAAGGAAGTAGCAGATGTTGTAGGGATTTCACAGTCCTATATTTCAAGACTCGAAAAGCGAATTTTAAAAGAGCTCAGAAAAGAATTGGAGGCTATCTGCTGACTTCTTTTTCCAGATAGCTTTTCCTGAATAGCAAAGATACACTCCGGCAATAATGATATAAGATTTCCCATTTGGGAAGCATCAATCATTATTCGGAGTGTATACTTATGATGCAATACAGTAAGGTTGAGATAAGTGGAGTCAACACCCGTGACTTAAAGGTCCTGAGTGAAGACAAAAAGATGGAGCTTTTAGCAAAAGTAAAACAGGGTGACAAAAAGGCGAGGGACGAGCTTATTCGGGGAAACCTTCGCCTTGTTTTAAGCGTGATTCAGAAATTCATGTCAAGAGGGACACCTCCTGACGACTTGTTTCAGGTCGGCGTTGTCGGACTTATCAAGGCAATAGACAACTTCAACATGAACCTCGATGTGAAGTTTTCGACCTACGCCGTTCCAATGATAACAGGTGAACTTAGAAGATATCTTCGGGATGACAATTCCATAAGAGTCTCCCGTTCAACAAGAGATCTGGCTTACAGAGCAATGCAGGCAAAAGAGAGGCTGACAGCCTCAAGCGACACCGAGCCTACTGCCAGAGATATAGCAAAAGAGCTTGATGTGAAAGAATCAGAGGTCGTCTTTGCTCTTGAATCCATAAGTGACCCTGTTTCGATATACGAGCCGGTATATTCGAGCACAGGTGACACCCTCTATGTCCTTGACCAGCTCGGCGACAGCTCAAGCGATGAAGGCTGGATTGATGAATTATTGCTTCGCGAAGCGATAAAAATGCTCTCGGACAGGGAGAAAAATATTTTGTATCTCAGGTTCTATCAGGGCAAAACTCAGGTTGAAGTTGCAAACGAAATCGGAATATCCCAGGCGCAGATATCGAGAGTCGAAAAAAGTGCTCTGTCAAGGATAAAATCTAAGGTATAGCTCTTGACAATTTTAATTTCCCGTGTTAAGATGGTTTATCTACTACAAAGAGATGAAACGAGGAAATTATAATGCAGATTTATGAAGAACTCAAGGCGAGAGGGCTTATCGCTCAGGTTACCGATGAGGAAGAAATAAGAGAGCTTATCAACAACGGCAAGGCCACATTTTATATCGGCTTTGACCCGACAGCGGATTCACTTCATGTTGGACACTTCATGGCTCTTTGCTTGATGAAGAGGCTTCAGATGGCTGGAAATCGCCCTGTTGTACTTATTGGTGGTGGAACCGGCTATATCGGCGATCCTTCGGGAAGAACCGATATGAGATCCATGATGACACCTGAGGTGATCCAGCACAATTGTGACTGCTTCAAGAAGCAGATGGAGCGCTTCATCGAATTCGGTGACGACAAGGCTATAATGGTCAACAATGCCGACTGGCTTTTGAATCTTAATTATATCGAGCTCCTAAGAGAGGTAGGACCCTGCTTCTCGGTCAATAATATGTTAAGAGCTGAGTGCTACAAGCAGAGAATGGAGAAGGGACTTTCCTTCCTTGAATTCAACTACATGATCATGCAGTCCTACGACTTCTACTATCTCTATCAGCATTATGGCTGCAACATGCAGTTCGGCGGTGACGATCAGTGGTCGAACATGCTCGGTGGAACTGAGCTCATAAGAAAGAAGCTTGGCAAGGACGCCTATGCGATGACGATCACCCTTCTTCTCAACTCTGAGGGCAAGAAGATGGGCAAGACCCAAAGTGGTGCCGTCTGGCTTGATCCAAACAAGACCTCTCCTTATGACTTCTTCCAATATTGGAGAAATGTCGGCGATGCTGACGTCATGAAGTGCATCAGAATGCTCACATTCCTTCCTCTCGAACAGATCGACGAGATGGATTCCTGGGAGGGAAGCGAGCTCAACAAGGCCAAGGAGATTCTCGCTTATGAGCTCACCAAGCTCGTTCACGGTGAAGAGGAAGCCAACAAGGCTCTCACTGCTGCAAAGGCTGTCTTCGGTGGCTCTGGCTCCAGCGAGAACATGCCTACATTCGAATTCGAGACAGATACTGTCGGAATTTTAGATGCCATGGTAACAGCCAAGCTTGCACCCAGCAAGGGCGAAGCAAGAAGACTTATCCAGCAGGGCGGAGTTACCCTTAACGATGAGAAAGTCAGCGATGTGTCACTCGTTGTTGACTTGTCTTCAGAGGCAATCCTCAAGAGAGGCAAGAAGCAGGTTGTAAAAATCATAAAGAAATAATCAGACATAAAAAAGCCGCCTCCGTAAATCGGAGGCGGTTTTTAAGTATAGTGTTATTCACAGCGCTCCCAGAACGACTTGATTTCCGCTTCATAGCCAGCCTTGTCCATGAAGTAGTTCATGCAATGGCCAGCACCATCGACTGCATACAGCCTCTTCGGAGCGGAGCAGGAATTGTAGTTCTCATAAGCCATTTCGATGGGAACTATATCGTCCTCAGTACCGTGTATGAGAAGAACAGGGATGTAGCAGTTTTCAAGAGCTTCTGAAACGGTAAAGGAAGTGTCGGTGTGAAGCTTCTTGTCTGCTGTGGTGTTGAAGATTGTCTCAACCCTGTTGTAGGGGATGCGGGAATTCTTTTCAAAAACATGCTGCCAGATTTCCCTTGCAGACGAGAAGGCACTGTCTGCGATAACTCCCTTGACATTCTCAGGTGGATTTGTCCCAGCTGCCATCAGAACTGTAGCTGCTCCCATTGAAAGACCATAGAGATAAACAGGCAACTCGCTTCCGCATTTTTCGTTAACCCATGCAATCCAGTCAAGGCAGTCGTATTTCTCCAAAAGTCCGAAGGCTGTGTATTCGCCTTCACTGTTTCCGTGAGCTCTCTGCTCAGCGAACAGGATATTGCAGCCGTTATCATGGAGGAAATCAGCAGAAAGGCCGAAATCATAATCCCAAGTAACGTGCCAGCCGTGGAAGCAGATAACCGTTTTCCTGGCGTCTTCACAAGGCCACCAGTGTCCGACAAGCTTGAGCTCGTCGCGGCTTGTTATGCTGACCTCTTCGAGACCACGTTCATCGAGCTTCTCAGCAGCAAGCTTCTTGCTGTTTTCAAAGCTATCGAAAACTGTTTCCTCGACGTTTTCGTCTTTCTGACGCTTGGTGATTTTGCTCTTCTTCGGTTTTTCTCTCTTCAAAGCTGTTTCCGCAACCTTCTGAAGCATAAGATATGTCGAAGCCGCCGTCAAGGCACATGCAGCAACAACTGAAGCACCTATTACTATTTTCTTTGTTTTCTTATTCATAATTTCATCTCCATTTATATAAAAACACTTGTCCTCGTGTCCGATAGCTTTATTATAGCACCGAACTGTCAAAAAAGCATTAGACAAACAAGAAAGCTTGTCTAATGCTTGGTGAAGATTTAAAGAAAAGTTTGGGGATATCAGTTGAAGATGCCCTCACGCCTCTTGATCTGCCGGATATCTTCTCCGATGAATCTGAGGGTGCGGTAGTTGCCAATCAGCCTCGATATAATTCTGTCGTCATACCTTTCGGACAATTCGTTGATCGACAGGTTAGAAGAAACTATAGTCGGCTTTCCCATATTGCATCTTGAATTGATGAGGTTATAGATAGTGGCAGAATTGAAGGAAGACTTGAATTCGCAGCCGAGGTCGTCAAGAATCAGAAGCTCAGCGTTGAGAAGAAGCTCCAGTGTGTCTCCTTCTGCCCTTCCAAAATGCTCGCTTTCTATGTACCTGAGATAATTCTGAATCGAGTCAAAAGCTACATTCACGCCTTTACTGATGAGCTCATTTGCAATACACGAAGACAAAAACGTCTTTCCAAGCCCTGTTTTTCCAAGCATAAAGAGGCTCTGCGACCCATCAGAGAATCCGTTTGCGTAGCCAATACAGAAGTTAAGAATTTCTGCCATTCTGTCTCGGCAGCTATATGTTGTCCCGTTAATCTGATATGTTTCAGGATAGAAGCTGAGATCGAATTCTGAAAAGCTGTGAAGTTTGATTTTGCACTGCTCGTTGAGCTTCGAAATTGTGAACGAGGTCATGAGCTCTTCAGCACACTTACAGCGGTTTCCAAGATGGATTCCAGTGTCCCCACAAATTGGACAGGTATACTTGACTGTAAGATAGTCGTCAGGATATCCGAAAGCTATGAGAGCGTTCTTAAGCTTCTCCTGATTCTCCAGGTTCTCGTTTTTGATTTTCTCGACTGCTTCAGAGACGTTGACAAGTGGCTTGCCATCCTTATCTTTTGAGAAGATGACTTTTGCAAGCTTTGAAGAGGTCTTGGATATATCAACGAATATCCCGTAAATTTCAGGATGCTTCTTTTTGATATTCGCAACGTGAGCATCATAGGTACTCAAGGCGTCCTGGCGTCTTGATTCGATGACTGAATAGGCGGCGTTTACCGCTTCCTGACTGTATTTCATTATGGTAACCTCCGCTATTTATTCGAATGTGACTGGGAAAGAGTGAAGCTGTCGAACTCATTCAGATCAAATGAGCTGTTATTTTGCTTTCTTTCGTTCTGAGCTGCTGATTTAGTTCTGTTTGCCTCGTCAGCCTCAAGCATTTCACGGGTGAAGATTCTCTTTTCAGACCACGACTGCAAAATCTTGTTTATGTAAGGGAAGGAGAGCTTGTTTGTCTGGTTAACACAGCGCTCTCTCGCTTCTCCGATCATCTCAACGCTGAAGCCCATCTCCTGCCAGGAGGAGATATACTGCGATTGCTTTGCGGTAGGCTTTGTCTCGAGAAACAGCGCTCGTCTGACTTCGTTTTCGAAAGTGTTGTATTCGGTTCTCCGCTTGATTTCAGCATCAATCTCGAAGAACCCTGTAATTCCGTTCTGGAACAGCTCGGCAGCGAAATTTTCAACCGCCTTTGCAGATGTTCTCCCACAGTCACGGCAGTATTCTAAAATCAGTATGATCGACTGAGTATCAAACCCGTAGTAATCTCGGAGATTTATCAGGAGCTCCTGCTCAGCATGTTTAAGAAGCCTTCCGATGGTTCTCTCAGCTTCCGAGAAAAGCTCTTTTACAGATTCGTCAGTATCGATCATCTCAGCAATGCTTTTCGGAGTGTAATTCAGGCGGACTTTCACATTAGTGGCAGGGGCTGGGGAAGCTTCAGGAGCTTTCATCTCCACAGCCTGCACAGTTTTCACACTGTCAGATTCAATGACGCCCATCTCTTTCCAAAAGGCGACTGCATCGTCGAAATTGCTTTCTCTGATTCCGAGCTTCTTGCAGACTTCAAATTTATCTATCTCGTCCGATTCATCACACATAAGATACAGTATCAACTTCAGCGCCGATTCATCCGCAAGCCTTATGTAGTCATCCACGAGTGCACACGGCACGGAAAAGAACCGCTTCCATTTAGAATTATTCAGTTTTAAGGATACCTTTTCCGCCATTATTACGCCTCATTCGACTTAAGATTGATAGAGATATTATATCACTCTTTCGGCTCGAAATCAACCACGACAAGAGTATAATTTCTCAAGCGTTGATATTTGTTATTCTATAGCCAAAAATATAACGATAATGAGATAACAATTTACTTTCGCTTGCGGATATGTTAAAATAAACATAAGTCATCTGAAAGGACGAGTTTATTATGAAGATTTACAATCGTGTTGTGGCGTTGCTCACAGCCTTCGTTTTGACTGCTACGATGTTTGCGGGATGTGCAAACACAGCAAGTAACGACTCTGTCACAGAACCGTCAACTGCTACATCTGACGCCGAAGTTATTGAAGAGGTTACTGAGGTAACGACCACTGAAGAGGTTACAACCACCACGGAAGCTACTACCGCTGAAGTGACAACGACAACTGAGGCTACAACTGCACCTGCCACTACTGCAACCACCGCAACAGTTGCTACTACAGAGGAGACTACTGCAGCGTACACTATTGAAGATATAAGTGCTGTGATGTATGCAAAAGCTTCTGTAAATGTCCGTTCTGGTCCTTCAACTGACTATGACAGAATCGGTCATCTTGACGAAGGCAAAGAGGTAACCGTTACTGGCGTTGCCTCTACCGGGTGGTATCGTATTAGTTTTGAAGGCGGAGAAGGCTTTGTCAGCAACAACTATCTCGTTAGCGATAAGCCTGCTACAACGACAACTACTACCACCGCCACAACTACAGCTGTAACCACAGCAGCTACTACTGCTGCCACGACAGCAGCGACCACAGCTGCCACCGAAGCCTCGACCTCCAGCGACGACATCCGCGACGATGCCCTCTACACCCCCAACTACTCCGGCACCACCACCTCCGGCACCGTCACCATATCTGCTGCTACTGAATATCAGACCATTATTGGGTTTGGAGGCATGAATTATCCGACCTGGGGTGTTGAACTTAATGCAAGCGAGCGTGAAACTGTATTTGGAAATGATGAAGACGAGCTTGGGTTTACGATACTGAGAATACATATTGATGGCGACAAAAATAACTGGTCAAAAGAAGTTGCTACAGCGAAATATGCTTATGACAGCGGAGCCCTTGTGGTAGCATCTGTCTGGACTGCTCCTGAAAGCATGATGGAAACATTTACAAACTCTTCTGGAGAGGAGGCTATCAGGCTCAAACATTCCTCATATGCGGAATATGCGGAGTATCTCAATGATTTTGTAGAGTATATGTCAAGCAAAGGCGTTGAGATTTATGCGTTATCGTTTTCTAATGAGCCTGATTGGGCAGAAGGGTGGCTTGCATGGACGACGGACGAAATAATTGACTTTATAGTCAACTACTCCGATGTGATTGATTGCAAGTTGATGACTCCTGAAACTTATCAGTACAACAAGAGCATGTACAATGCTATTCTTAATAATTCAGCTGCTCTCAGTAGAATAGATATTTTTGCAACTCATCTCTACGGAACTGCGCTGTCAAATTATGAATATTCGCTTTTTGAAAGCAAAGGAACAGGTAAAGAGCTTTGGATGACTGAAATTATTGAGCCTTCAGGAACTGGTGGTAATCAGTATGACGCCAACGATTGGGATTATGCTATAGGTGTTGCTGAGAGTGTACATAATTCGCTGGTGAAGGGCAATTTCCAAGCTTATCTCTGGTGGTACATAAAGAGATTCTATGGACCGTTAGGCGAGGATGGCGAGATAACCAAACGTGGCTACTGCATGGCTCAATATTCAAAGTTTGTCCGCCCTGGATATGTGAGGGTTGCAGCCACTGAATCCTCTGCTACTGGGGTGAGCGTTTCGGCTTATAAGGATGACGGGAAGTTGGTTATTGTCGTCATCAATAATTCAAGTAAGAAGTATGCCCAGACGTTCAATATAAATGGCCTTGACTTTGATATAGGCTATATCGAGGCGTACACGACGGATGAAAACGTAAGCCTCGAGAGGACAGGGAACATCTCTTATGATGGCAATAGCTTCGGTTATGTACTTGAAAAATACAGCGTTACGACATTTGTGATTTCAGAATACTGATTTACCTGGAGGATGATTATGAAACAATTTCTTAAAAGGGCTTTGTGCCTGACTCTTGCAGCGTTGATGCTCCTGTCGATGGTTTCCTGCGGGAGCCAAGAGGAAGGGGAGATAAAGATCCGCGATGACGAGCTCTTCACGCCAGATTACTCTGACACTGTCGAATCTGAAACTATCGAAGTAACTGCCAGCACTGAATACCAGACGATAATCGGCTTTGGCGGAACGAGCTTCCCTGTGTGGATAGGCGACCTGACTGAAGAAGAACGCCAGACTGCCTTTGGCAATGGCGAGGATGAACTTGGCTTCACAATTCTCAGGCTTCACATTGACCCTGACAGCGACAGATGGGCAGATGATCTCGATACGGCAAAGGCTGCTCAGGATGCAGGCGCAATAATAATTGCTTCTCCCTGGACTGCTCCCGACGATATGATGGAGACTTACGAAAAAGCTGGTGAGGACAGCCCACTCAGAATCAAGCATGACAAGTATGCCGAGTATGCTGAGCATCTCAATGATTATGTCACCTATATGAAGGATAATGGCATAGGGATTTATGCTATCTCCTTCCAGAACGAACCTGACTTATCGAATTCCGGCTGGGTTTCCTGGACGACTGAGGAGATTATGGATTTCATTCTGAATTACTCGGATGTGATTGACTGCAAGCTGATGACTCCTGAGTCGTATAACTACGATAAAGAGTATTACGACGCAATTCTCAATGACGAAGAAGCTCTTGAGAAGATAGATATATTCGCAACACACCTCTATGGCACCAAGGTTTCTGATTTCAGCTATGATCTGTTTGAGGAACTTGGTGAAGGTAAAGAACTCTGGGTCACCGAGATGATTTATCCAAACTCTACTTCAATTGCCGATATGTGGCCAGAGGCTCTTGAAACTGCAGAGCATATTTCGGACGCTTTGACCGAGGGCAACTTCCAGGCTTATGTCTGGTGGTACATCCGCAGATACTATGGTCCTATTGACGAAGAGGGAGACATAACCAAGCGAGGCTACTGCATGGCTCAGTTCTCGAAATATGTCCGTCCGGGATATGTAAGAATTGATGCAACCGAAGAACCTGCCGAAGGCGTAAGCGTTTCTGCCTTCAAGACTGATGACGAGGTGGTTATAGTCGTTATCAACAATTCCGAAAACGACTACGAGCAGCACTTCAGCCTCAGCGACTTAGGCTTCGACATTGGCTATATCGAGGCATACACAACAAGCAAGACCCAGAGCCTTGAAAGAACTGGCAACATTTCCTACACAGAAAACACCTTCGGATATGTCATGAGTTCCTACAGCATTACAACTTTTGTGATATCTCAGAGCTAAATTTTTCTCGAATAATGATTGACCTTCCGCTCAGAATGTGCTATTATATAAGCACAAAAAGAGTAGGGAGGTCTATTTTCTATGTCGATTTTAGTATCAGGAGGAGCTGGATATATTGGCTCACACACCGTTTTGACCTTACTTGAGAAGGGTTATGACGTTGTTGTATTCGATAATCTCGCAAATTCAAGCGAGGAATCCCTGAAGAGAGTAGAAAAGTTAACTGGCAAGTCGGTTAAATTCTATAAAGCGGATATGCTCGACCGCTCAGCGATGGATAAAATTTTGGATGAGAACCCGGATATCACAGCACTTATTCACTTTGCCGGACTCAAGGCAGTTGGGGAGTCTGTTGAAAAACCGCTTGAGTATTATAAGAACAATATTGGAGGAACACTCACACTTCTTGAGTCAATGAAGGTTCACGGAGTCAAGAATATCATCTTCAGCTCTTCAGCCACTGTCTATGGCGTGCCTGAAAGGGTTCCGATAACTGAGGATTGCCCGAAGGGCTCCTGCACCAACCCTTATGGCTGGACAAAGAGCATGATCGAGCAGATTCTTACCGACGTTCATACAGCTGACAATGAGTGGAACGTCGTTTTACTTAGATATTTCAACCCGATCGGTGCTCATCCTTCAGGACTCATTGGCGAGGATCCTCAGGGCATCCCGAACAATCTCGTTCCTTATATCGCTCAGGTAGCTGTCGGAAGAAGAGAGCATCTCAACGTCTGGGGAAATGATTACAAGACCCATGATGGCACTGGCGTCAGAGACTATATCCATGTTTGTGACCTTGCTGATGGCCATGTTAAGGCTCTTGAAAAGATAGACGAATCCAAGAACGGCGGAGTTTATATCTATAATCTCGGCACTGGAATCGGCTATTCAGTTCTGGATGTTGTCAAGGCTTACGAAAAGGCTTGTGGCAAGGAAATTCCATACGTCATCGGACCGAGACGTGCCGGAGACCTTGATGAGAACTATTCTGATCCAACACTTGCCGAGAAGGAGCTCCACTGGAAGGCTGTATATGGCATAGATGACATGTGCCGTGACTCCTGGAACTGGCAGAGCCATAACCCTTATGGCTATAAAGGGGCAGAATAACTGAAATTTCGTGAAATGGTTTCGGATTATCCGAATAAGTTCACGGAAAAGTTACATTTTTGTATGCAATATTTTTGCAATTTTTACATAACGCCGATTTTTGGAGCTTTTTGATACAAAAAAGATTGTATAAATTGGCAATAGTAAATCCCGCGAAAATAATGTATAATATAACTACTAAGCGGTTTGCTTAATAAAAAGGAGGTTTTTCTTTATGAAAAAAATTGTTGCACTTCTTCTCTCCCTCGTTATGGTTCTCTCCATGATGACCGTTGCTGCTTTCGCAGAGTCAGGCGAGACTGACAGCGAAGACGACACTGTTGAGACTGGTGAGACCACTGAGACCGAGCCTGAGACCACCGAGACCAATCCTACCACTGGTATCGCTCTTTGCGTTCTTCCTATGGTAGTTGCAGCTGCTGGTGTTGTTGCTTCCAAGAAGCACTAATCTTTAGCGAGAAGTCTGTAACGAAAGCGCCCCGTTTGTTCGGGGCGTTTTCTTGTCTTCACGCAATTTTTCCACGGCAATATACAGTAAATTGAGTCTTGTGACTTGTATTTTACAAGACCTTGTGGTATAATATCAAGGTGTGGTGTTTTCAGAATGATAATGCGACACATTGAAAATTGAAATCATAGTATTAGATACAAGGAGAGCTAATAATGGACGTTATCCAGATTACAAGAGAACTCGGCAAGGTAATTCAGGCTGACGAGAGATATTCAAACTACGTAAGAGCTCGTGTTGCCAACGACAACGACAGTGAGCTTCAGGATATGATTCAGGAGTTCAATCACGGCAGAGCAGTCCTCAATAATGAGGTTTCGAAGCCGAACCGTGATGAAGCTAAGATAGAAGAGCTCAAAACCAGCGTAGGCGATCTCTACTCAAAGATTATGAAGAACGAGCACATGACCGCATACAATGACGCTAAAAATGAAATGGACGAGCTCCTCAGGCAGGTTACGACGATTATCAACATGTCTGCTAACGGTGAAGATCCCGAAACCTGCGACATGAATTATGGCTGCACTGGAAACTGTGCTTCCTGCGGTGGTTGCCACTAAGCTTACTGAGTAATAAAGTACGAGAAAGGATGAAGAAATATGCCACTTTTACTCAAGGACGTTGATATAAATTCTCTGTCGAAGGGAATGAGACAATATGTTGAGATAAAGCTCGAGCATATGGACAGCATCCTTTTCTTCAGGCTTGGGGACTTTTATGAGATGTTCTTTGATGACGCCCTGATCGCATCAAGAGAGCTTGAGCTCGCCTTGACCTCAAAGGATTGCGGGCTCCCTGAGCGTGCTCCCATGTGTGGTGTCCCTCATCACGCCTGCGATTCCTATATCAAGAAGCTTATAGATAAGGGCTACAGTGTTTGTATCTGCGAGCAGCTTGAAGACCCTGCAACAGCGAAGGGAATAGTCAAGCGTGACGTCATCAGAATCGTAACTCCAGGAACGCTAACCGACAGCAGTATGCTCGATGAGGGCAACAATAACTGGCTTGCTTCAATCTATCTCGAAGCTGGCACTGTCGCAGTCTGCTTTGCCGATATGTCAACTGGCGAAGCCCATATCTACAAATCCTCAGAAGGGGATTTGCAGGCGTTTCTTATCAATAAGCTTTCGAGATACTCGCCTGTCGAAATCCTTTGCCAGGCAAAGTTCCCGATGGACAGTGATGTTGCTAAATTCATTTCGGACAAGCTGAGAGCCCAGATCAAAACTCTCGATGAGAGCTCGTTTGATTTTGAAAAGAACCAGCGGGTGGTTCTTGATCAGTTCTCAAACGATTCCTTCCTTAAACTTGAACTCAGCGAAAAGGACCCCGAAGCCAAGGCTGTTTCAGCACTCTTCTGCTATATCGCCGATACTCAAAGAGGCAGTATTCCAAGATTCTCATCAATTGAGAAGCATACCGACGAGCAGATTATGGCTCTTGGATATACTGCAAGGACAAATCTTGAACTTACAAAGACAATCCGCTCAGGCGAGAAGAAAGGCTCGCTCCTTTGGGTTCTCGACATGACGAAGACCTCAATGGGCAAGCGAATGTTGAAATCCTGGATCGAGCAGCCACTCTGCAATCCAGTCAGGATCATGAAGAGGCTCGATGCGGTTGATGCCCTCTATCGCAATTCAGCACTTCTCTCGAGCCTTGAGGACGAGCTTGGCGGAGTTTACGATCTCGAGCGCCTCATGACAAAAGTTATCTATAAAACCGCAACTCCGAGGGATTTAAAGGCTCTTGCGAGCACTTCGTCAAGGCTCCCTGAAATCAAGAGAATTCTGGGCGAGCTTGGCTCAGACCTGATTAAAACTCTTAACAGCGACATTTCAACTCTTGAAGACATTGCCAATCTTATCGATAATGCAATCCCTGATGATCTTCCTGCCACCTTCAAAAACGGTGGAATGATCAAAGAGGGCTTCAATGACGAGCTCGACAATTTAAGAAAGATCGCTTCAGACGGCAAGAGTGTTATTGAGGATATAGTCGCAAAAGAGCGTGAGAAAACAGGCATTAAGAATCTTAAATCCGGCTACAACCACGTTTACGGCTACTATATCGAAGTAACTCGTTCATTTATGGAACAGGTTCCAGACTACTTCATCAGAAAGCAGACTCTCGTCAACGCTGAGCGCTATGTAACCAAAGAGCTTCAGAATGCTGAGGACATGATTTCAGGCGCGTCAGAGCGAATTCTGGCACTCGAAAATGAGATATTTGGAGAAGTCAGAGAGTATGTCGCAAACAAACTCTCAGAGGTCCAGAAAACCGCTGTTGCGGTCGCCTCCATCGATGTTCTTGCATCGTTTGCATCTGTTGCAATCAAGAATAACTACACCAAGCCGGAAATCGCTATTGACGGAATTATAGATATAAGAAACGGCAGACACCCGGTTGTCGAGCTCATGCTTAAAGACGAGCTTTTCGTTCCGAATGACGTTTATCTTGACCTGACCGACAACCGTATGTCGATAATCACCGGCCCGAATATGTCTGGCAAGTCTACATATATGAGGCAGGTTGCACTCATAACCCTTATGGCACAGATAGGTTCATTCGTGCCTGCTGACTACGCCAAGATTTCCATCTGTGACCAGATATTCACCCGTGTCGGTGCTTCTGACGACTTAACTGCTGGCCAGTCAACCTTCATGGTTGAGATGAGCGAGGTTGCTGATATCGTCAAACACGCAACCCGCGACAGCCTTGTGATCTTGGATGAAGTCGGAAGGGGAACCTCTACATATGACGGCCTGAGCATCGCTAAGAGCGTTGCTGAATACATATCAAATCCACGAAAGGTCGGCTGCAAAACCCTCTTTGCAACCCACTATCACGAGCTTATCTCACTTGAAAACGAGAAGCCTGGAATCAAAAACTACAGCGTAGCTGTCAAGAAGGGCTCTGACGGAATCAGGTTCCTAAGAAAGATTGTCCGTGGAGGAGTTGATGAATCTTACGGAATCGAGGTTGCAAAGCTTGCGGGCCTTCCCGAATCAATTTTAAGACGCTCGAGAGAAATCCTTAAGGAGCTTGAGGTCAAGCCCGTAGCTCCCGTTCAGCCTGAAAGCGATCAGGTTTCGTTTGAAGGGATCAATGAAAAGGCTGTCATAAACATGTTGAGAAAGACCAATATCGATGAGCTTTCTGACAAGGAACTAAGAGAACTCATTTCTGACATCGTTAAGTATATTTGAAAACTATCTTAAGGAGGCGGCAAATTGAACAGAATTCATCTTTTGGATAAATCGGTGTATGAGCTTATTGCCGCCGGTGAGGTGGTTGATAGACCTGCTTCAACAATAAAGGAGCTTGTCGAGAATTCTATTGATGCCGGTGCCGACAACATCGTTGTCGAGATAAAAAATGGCGGTAAAACCTATATCCGCGTCACTGACAATGGTTGCGGAATGGCAGCTGAAGATGTGCCTTTAGCTTTTGTAAGGCACGCTACGAGTAAGATTTCTGCCAAGGAAGACCTTGACTCCATAGGAACTCTTGGCTTCAGAGGCGAGGCTCTTGCTTCCGTATGTGCAGTTTCAAAGGTTCAGCTTCTCACAAAGAGGCGCGAAGACGAGCTCGGCTTCAGATATGAGATTGAAGGCGGAATTGAGGTGTCATCCGAATCTGCCGGCTGCCCTGATGGAACAACCATAATTGTGAGAGACCTGTTCTACAATGTCCCCGCAAGGCAGAAGTTTCTTAAGAAGGACACTCCAGAGGGCAATTCTGTAGCAAACATTGTGCAGAAGATTGCACTGTCTCACCCTGAAATATCTCTGAAGTTCATCAGGGACAATAAGGTCGAATTTGTCACCTCCGGCGACGGAAAGCTTCTATCTGCGATCTACACGATCCTTGGAAAAGAATTTTACGATGGTTGCATACCAGTTGAATACAAATACATGTATGTAACAGTCAAGGGCTATGTTTCGAAGCCTCTTGCTGCAAGAGCGACAAGATCCTTCCAGAACTTCTTCGTCAACGAAAGATACATAAAGAGCGTAACCGTCGCGACAGCATTAGAGGAAGCCTACACCGACAAGATGATGGTTGGTAAGCACCCAGGATGCGTTCTCGACATCTCTATGCCAGCTGACACGGTTGATGTCAACGCTCATCCAACAAAGCTTGAAGTCAGATTCCAGGATAATAATACCGTTTACAGTGCAGTTTATTATGCCGTAAAAGATGCTCTCGTAAAGTTCGATTCTCCTGAGGAGATAAGTGCTGATGGCTCGAGAACCTCTGCTAACAGTTCCATTACCCATAATCAGTTATACACTGGCGTTGCAGTGTCGTCTTCGGATAGTGGTGAGCAGCTATCATTCGGAACGACAGCTTCTGCAGCTACCAGGACCAGCGTTCAGAGAAGCGACTTTGTGAAAACCTTCCTGAAGGACTACACACCTCCTCACAGGGAGCCAGTGCCTGCAGAACATGTTGACGAGGCACCTGTTGTCGAAAGCAAGTCAGATAATGCCTATACGTATATTAATGAACAGTCGCTTTCAAGACCTGTCGTGGTCGAGCCAGTATCTGAAAATGTGCCACTTGAAATAAGGGTCATCGGTGAAGCATTCAAGACTTATATAGTGGCTCAGTGCGGAGAGGATATCCTTCTTGTTGACAAGCACGCCGCTCATGAAAGGCTTATATACGAAGGGCTAAAGAAAAACAGAACCGAGCTCGACTCCCAGATGCTCCTGAATCCTGTCAAGATAAATCTTACATATGAGCAATATGAAGCTCTCAATGAGAATCAGGACGTACTAAAAAGGCTTGGAGTTCGGAAATGCTCCTGAGATTACGATTACCGGCTCTCCGATGATAGCTCAGGACATGGATCCAATTGACGTAGTCATACAGGTTGCCGACAGCATTGTTGAAGGCAAAAAGAACAAGGGCTCTGAGATTTTCGACGACCTGTATCACACATTTGCTTGCAAGGCTGCAATTAAAGCTAACAGCGACACGAATGTGATCGAGCTCGAAAGGCTTATGGAGCTTATAATTGAAGAGGACATCAGATATTGCCCTCATGGCAGGCCTATTCTCGTTAAGCTCTCAAAGCGCGAAATCGAGAAGATGTTCCGAAGGATAGTATAGCCGATGAAGCAGAAGTTGATTGTTGTATGTGGTCCTACAGCTTCGGGAAAAACAGAGCTTTCAGTCTCACTGGCTGAGATGTTCGACTGTGAAATCGTGTCTGCTGATTCAATGCAGATTTATCGGGACGTCAGCATTGCCACCGCCAAGCCAACCAAAGAAGAGATGCGTGGCATCAGGCATCATATGATAGACATTCTTGACCTATCTGAGGAGTTTTCCGTTGCCGATTACGTCAGGATGGCAAGCGAGTGCATTGAGGATATAGCAAGCAGGGGAAAGACACCTCTTGTTTGCGGAGGAACTGGCCTTTATATTTCTTCTCTCATAAACGGATTCAGCTTCGATGATACCTGCTCTTCAACGGAATTACGCGAAGAACTTTCAAAGCTTGCCGAAGAAAAAGGCGGGGAATATCTTCTTGATATTCTCAGAGAGTTCGATCCTGAGTCGGCAGCAAGGCTTCATCCGAACAATCTTATGAGGATTATTCGGGCAATTGAGGTCTACAAAATCTCAGGCGTAACTATGACCGAGGCGAACAGGCTGTCTCAGAAGGAAAGCCCATATGATCCTGTTATGATAGGCCTCAACTATTCCGACAGGGAGCTTCTCTATGAGAGAGTGAACCTGAGAGTCGACAGGATGCTCGAGATGGGACTTTTGGAAGAGGCAAAGACGGTTCTTTCCCATGAAAACGTTGCCACAGCCGGACAGGCTATCGGATATAAAGAATTCAAGCCCTACTTTTCAGGCGAGAAGTCGCTTGAAGAGTGTGTTGAAACCATCAAGCAGGATTCAAGAAGATACGCTAAAAGGCAGCTCACGTGGTTCAGGCGTGACGAGAGAATCAACTGGATACTCAGGGACAAGCCCCCGGAGAATGAGACTGAGCTTTCAATAGCTCGAGATATAATCAGAAGAAACGGAATTACTGAGAAACACTGAAAGGCGGAATACAGGTGAGATTCAGACGGCTGAGAGACTTTTTAATATATGTTGTAATCTTCGGCTGTATATTTGCGATAGTTCTGTCGCAGATATATCTTACCATGTCTGCGGATTCCGACACCGAGGATGCAACTCTCTTCACGACGACCAAATCCTTGAGCTTTACTGGCGTTATTGTTCGTGATGAGTCGCTGGTATACACGAGCTATCTCGGAGATGGCGTTCTTACATATGACATTGACGACGGAAGCCGTGTTTCAAACGGCTCCTCGATAGCAAAGATATATAACTCCTACACCCAGATTTACAACAGACATGAGATTGAGAAGCTTGAGGAGGAGATCGAAGCTCTCGAAAAGGCTCAGGACAACGGAACAACCGACTATGTCCAGCCGGAATTCATCTCCACTCAGATTTCTGAGCAGTACAAGGAAATAATCGCCGACATCAAGACCCAGGACTTCGAGGAGCTCAACTCAGAAAGAGTTGACCTTCTTAAGCTCATGTGTATTCTTAACGTTTCATCGAATGTTGAGAGCGACTATACCGACCGAATCAGCGTTCTGACAGAGAGGCTCAATAATCTTGAAGTTTCACTCGTGAATGCAGTTGCAACTGTCACAGCTTCTTCCTCTGGATACTTCACATCTGTAGTTGACGGATACGAGTCAGACCTGACAACTGATGGCATATCAGATTTGACGGTAGACGAAATAAATGCCATCATCGCTTCTCCTCAGAAGGAGACCACCATAAGCTCGAATGTAATAGGGAAGCTTTTCTCCGATTACAAGTGGCAGATGGTTGGCGTTATTTATACTGATGACAGATATTTTGTAAACGAAACTCTTGAGATGACGTTTACTTCAGATGGCAAGACTTATACCGTCACCGTTGAGTCTATAACCGCCACTGGGAATGGCAATGAGGCGATAATCGTCCTGTCATGTGACCAGATGGACGAGACGGTAGCTGCATCAAGAGTTGTAGATGTTGAAATCGAGTTCGGCACATACACAGGCATCAAGGTCTCAAGGAGCGCAATAAGGTTCCAGAATGGCCAGAAGGGTGTTTATGTCGTGAGTGGTGGCCAGACAGCGTTCAAGCTTATCGATGTAATCTATGAAGGCGACGATTATGTCTTGTCCTCAGTTACCTCAGATGACAGCTATCTGAGCCTTTACGACAGCGTTCTTTTGGATCCAGTTTCGACAACAGAGGGGCAGACTTCGACAGATAGTGACGGAGACGTAACTGAAGAGAATGAAGATGAAGCAGAGGATGCTGAAGAGGAAGACGAGAATAGTGAATAACGAGCTGTTCGTATCATTTTTTCACATTTTGTCTTGACATTTGCGCCGAAATATATGATAATAGAAGGGTATAGATATATTTGATTTTTATCGCTATATAAATAAATGCGGAGGTACATTATGAGTGTGTTAGATTCTATTAAGAACTTCTTAATCGGGGAAGAGGAAGGCGAGGACTACGAGCCTCTTGTCGATGATGAAGAAAACGCAGTGGAAACAGTCGATGTCGCTCAGGAGAGAAGAAACAGAGAGTTCAAGTTCAATACAACTGCCACCGTACAGATTGTACTCTCTCGTCCTACCGACTTTTCCGAGGTCAAGTCCATCGGCGATGATCTGAACAACCAGAAGACCGTTCTTCTCAATCTTGAACAGGTCAAGGCAGAGGATGCAAAGCGCATTATGGACTTCCTTTCGGGAGTTGCATATGCAAACGGAGCAACAATCAAGATGACTGCCACCAAGACCTTTGTCATCATGCCTAAGAATGTTGGATTCAGTGGCATTGACCTGATGAGCGAAATCGAAAACAGCGGTTATAGCTTCTGATAGATGATGGATTCGGATAGCCATAGGCTCAGACTTCTGTCATCTGTAAGTGATGACGAGAGGGTTCTTCTACGGCATATTATCGATCTTGGACGTGGGAGCATGTCTTCAGGACGCTCGAGGTTCAGCTGCTTTTTGGATGAAAGGCAGCTCGCTCTTTGCTGTGTGTCTCTCGAACAGTATTCTGATGGTGGCGAAATTCCTGACTATGAAATCATCGGAGGATATGACGGAGCTGAGAGACAGGTGATCGTCTTTTCTGGCCACGGATATGCCGTGCCGTTTTCTCCTGTAGTTTTCAGTGGAAGAGATGTTGGCAGACTCACTCATCGCGATTTCTTGGGTACGCTTATGTCCCTTAACATCAAGCGTGAGATGATAGGTGATATTCTGGTCGGAGAGAAGCGAACTGTTGCGTTTGTCATGAATTCAGTTCTGCCACTTGTTGAGGAGATATCCAAAATAGGCGGAGTAGGAGTGAGCATAAGCCACGATTTCACCGAAAGTGATATCCCAGAAAAGAAGTTCGAGACAATAAACGCTACTGTGAAGTCACTGAGAATCGATGCTGTTTTGTCAGACGCTATTGGGCTTTCCCGTGAGAAAACTCAGGCTCTCATCCGCTCTGAGGGAGTTATGCTGAATCACCTGATGATTTTTGACCCAAGTGAAAAGGTCTGTGAGGGTGACGTGTTTTCTGTACGAGGAAAAGGAAAATTCAGGCTCAACAGCGTAGGTGGTATGTCTAAGAAAGACAGAATTTTCATTACAATATATAAGTTCAAATAAGGAGGACAATATGAACGCCAAAGACATTGCTACAAAGAAATTTGAAAAAGCAACCTTCGGCTACAAGCCCGAAGAGGTTGACGAGTATCTTAAGGATGTTGCCATTGCTCTTTCAAACGCAATTAAGGAAAAGGAAGAGAGCGAAGCAAAGATTGTAAAACTCGTCGAGCGAATAAATGAATACAGAAACGATGAGGATGCTATAAGAGACGCTATCCTGGTTTCTCAGAAGCAGGGAAATAAGATTATAGCTGATGCTCGTGCTGAAGCTGACAAAATTGTCGCTGATGCTCAGGCCCAGAGAGATTCGCTACTTGCAGATATCTCTAACGACTGTGAGGCTTTAAAGCGTTCGGAAGTAGAGAAAATCGCCGTTGCAATCAGGGAGGAGAACGACAAGCTCAATGCTGTTGTCGCCGCTTCCAAGACTCAGACTGAGATGCAGTCGGACAAGCTCAATAAGATGAAGGCTGAGATAACAGACTTCAAGAAGAAGGTTCTCCTTGTCTTGAATGAGCAGATAAGAGTAGTTTCGACCTTGCCTGAGCTTTCCGACGAAGAAATCGAAAAGATAGTCTCTGGACAGGTCAAGCCAGCAGCTCCAGCAGCACCCGCAGAGCCTGTTGCTGAAAAGCCTGCAGAGCCAGCAGCTCCTCAGGCAGCTGAAAAGCCTGCTCAGCAGACGGCTGCAAAGCCAGCAGCTGAAAAGCGCCGTACAACATTCGGATTCGATGAATCCATGTATAAAAAGCAGGAATTTACGTCCGAAGAACTGAAATTCGGTCATAATTCACCTAACAAGAAATAATCATTACTAAGGGGTAAAGGATATGGACTACAACAAGACCTTGAATCTCCCGGAGACCGACTATCCGATGAGAGGTAATCTCGCGACAAAAGAACCGCCGATGGTCGAAAAATGGGACGAAGAAGGCTTATACAAGAAGATACTCAAAAAGAATGAAGGTCGTCCTTCATACATTCTCCATGATGGCCCTCCGTATGCAAACGGTGATATCCATCTGGGAACTGCTCTCAATAAGGTCCTCAAGGACATAATCGTCAAGCAGAAGAACATGAGCGGATATTGCTCAAATTATGTTCCCGGTTGGGACACTCATGGCCTTCCGATTGAGCTTAAGGCTATGAAGAAGATCGGCGTTGAAAACGGAGCTATTCCTCCGCTTGAGCTCAGAAAGCACTGCCGTGAGTTCGCAATGACCTATGTTGATACTCAGAGAACTCAGTTCAAGAGACTGGGAGTCTTGGGAGACTTCGATGATCCGTATCTCACATTAAAGCCTGAATTCGAGGCAAGACAGGTCGAGGTCTTCGGTGAGATGGCTAAGAAGGGCTATATCTATAAGGGCCTGAAGCCTGTTTACTGGTGCCCTGAGTGCCAGACTGCACTTGCAGAGGCTGAAATCGAGTATCAGGACGACCCGTGCCTTTCTATTTATGTTAAGTTCAAGGTTGTCGACGACAAGGGACTTTTCACATCTCTTGGCTTGAGCCTCGATAATACCTATTTCGTAATCTGGACAACCACTACCTGGACGTTGCCAGGTAACCTTGCTATATGCTTAGGGCCTGAGTACGAGTATACTATAGTTCAGGCTAATGGCGAGAACTATGTCATGGCTCGTGAGCTTATTGAGCCTACACTCGAAGCTGCTGGAATCACCGAATACACAACCATCGGCTCGTTCACTGGCAATGAGCTTGAATATTGCACCGCTCAGCATCCGTTCATGGACAGACTTTCCTTGGTAATTGTCGGAGACCATGTAACGCTTGATAGCGGTACTGGCTGCGTTCACACCGCTCCTGGCTATGGTGTTGACGACTTCGAGATCGCAAAGAAGTATGATGAAGTCGGAATAATCGTCGCTGTTGACGGCAAGGGCGTCCTCACCGAAGAAGCTGGCCAGTTTGCAGGACTCACCACCGACGAAGCAAATAAAGTAATTTCAAAGCATCTTATCGAAACTGGCGCTATGTTTGCATCAAGCAAGATCGTCCACCAGTATCCTCACTGCTGGAGATGCAAGTCTCATATACTCTTCAGAGCTACTGAGCAGTGGTTCTGCTCGGTTGAGGACTACAAGGAAGAGACTGTAAAGGCTATCGAGGACGTTCAGTGGATCCCTGCATGGGGCGAGGACAGAATCAAGGGAATGGTTATGGACCGTTCCGACTGGTGCATCTCCCGCCAGCGTACATGGGGCGTTCCGATCCCGATTGTATACTGCAAGGACTGCGGTAAGCCGATTATCAATGATGAAACTATAAAGGCTATTTCCGACCTGTTCAGACGCGAAGGCTCCGACGGCTGGTATAAGCACGAGGCTAATGAATTCATCCCTTCAAGCGTCAAGTGTGAATGTGGATGCGGTGAGTTCACTAAGGAAACCGACATCATGGATGTCTGGTTCGATTCAGGCGTTACTCACACAGCTGTTCTCGATCAGCGAGAAGGCCTCTCTTCTCCTGCTGACCTCTATTTGGAGGGAGCTGACCAGTACAGAGGCTGGTTCCAGTCTTCGCTTCTCACGTCTGTGGTAGTCAACGGCAAGGCTCCGTATAAGGCTGTCTGCACCCACGGCTGGGTTGTCGACGGTGAAGGCAAGGCGATGCACAAGTCTCTCGGCAATGGCATTGAGCCTCAGGAGATTTACAATAAGAATGGTGCTGACATCTTAAGACTCTGGGCAGCTTCGAGCGACTATCATGCAGATATAAGAATCTCGAAGGAAATCCTGGCTCAGCTTTCCGAGTCCTATAAGAAGATAAGAAACACCGCAAGATTTATCTTAGGAAACATCTCAAATCAGGGCGGATTCGATTTCGATACTCAAGCTGTTGCCTTAGATGAGCTTGAAGAGATCGACAAGTGGGCTATAATGAAGCTCGACAACCTCATCACCAAGGTTGACGAGGCATATAATGCTTTTGATTTCCATATCGTTGTTCACTCCATCCACAACTTCTGTGTTGTTGACATGAGTAACTTCTACCTCGATATCATCAAGGACAGGCTCTATTGTGAAGCAGTAGATTCTAAGGCGAGACGTTCTGCTCAAACTGCTATGTACATGATTCTTTCTGCACTTGCTCGTCTCATAGCTCCGATCCTTTCGTTCACCGCTGACGAAATCTGGTCCTACATGAAGCACTCTGCATCCGAGAATCCCGAGAGCGTATTCCTTAACGATATGCCAAAGGCTTCAGGACTTACATTCAGCGATGACTTCAAGTCTAAGTGGGAATATATCTACAACTTGAGAGTTGACGCAAAGAAGGCACTCGAGCTCAAGAGAGCTGAGAAGGTTATCGGCTCCTCTCTTGAGGCAAGCGTTACCATAACAGCAGGCGACAGCTATGACAAGCTTGAGGCTGTCAAGGAACTTCTTCCCGCAGTTCTCATAGTCTCAAAGGTCGAGATCGAGAAGGACGGTGCTCCTGAGTTCACAGGCGACACGACTGGCCTTGGCTTCACAGTCAAGAAGGCGGAAGGCGAAAAGTGTGAGCGTTGCTGGATTTACTCAGATGAGGTAGGATGCTCTCATGATCATCCGACACTCTGCAAGCGCTGTGCTGAGACCGTTTCCCAGATGTCTGCTGAGGTGTAAAGTGAAATAACTTGCTCGGCTGCTGCCCTATAGCGGCAGCCGGTCATTGTAGTTAAGGATGTGTTTGTTTGCTGGCATTGTCGTTTATCCTTGCTGGACTGCTTGTTTTGCTCGACCAGCTATTAAAGCTTTATATATCCACTAACTTTGAGCTTTGTACATCTGTTATCCACAGATATTGGACCTTCTCGATCGGAAGCTTCGATGTTTTCAGCATTACTCACATCCGAAATGATGGTGCCGGTTGGAGCATCTTAGGCGGACAGACTGTATTTCTTCTTGCATTCACATCGATTGTATTGATAGCGATCGTAATTTATATGTTTGTCAAGAGAAAGAGCATCGGCACTCTCGAGTATCTGACGCTGTCGCTGATAATCGGCGGTGGCATCGGAAACATGATTGATCGTGTCAGGATGTTGATAGATTCTGAGTTTACTGGTGTAGTTGACTATATCGCTCTTGATTTCATCGATTTCCCGGTATTCAACTTTGCAGACATGTGTGTAGTTGTCGGGGGAATCGGACTCTGCCTGATTTATTTCTGGCAGGAAGCTAAGGATTCGAAAGCCAAGAAGCTTGCAAAGGCTGCTGAAGCTGTTGAAGAAAGCGAAACAGAAGAAGAGTCACAGGGTGAAGACAAGTGACCAGATATGATTTGGTCGTTGAAAACAAGTGCGAAGGTAAAAGGCTTGACACCTGGCTTGCGTCTCAGGATGAGGTCGATATAACCCGTTCATTCGCTGCAAAGCTTATCGATGACGGCAACGTCTTAGTCAACGGCAAAGTTGCTTCCAAGAGCATAAAGCTGAACACTGGCGATGAGATTACTCTCACAATGCCAGACCCAGTTGGACTGTCGGTTGAACCTGAGAATATCCCGCTTGATATTGTCTACGAGGACAGCGACCTGCTTGTTGTAAATAAGCCCAAAGGCATGGTTGTTCATCCAGCAGCAGGGAACTATCAGGGGACACTCGTGAATGCGCTTCTCTGGCACTGCAAGGGCAAGCTTTCAGGCATAAATGGCGTGATTCGTCCTGGAATTGTTCACAGAATCGATAAGAACACAAGCGGACTTCTGATTGTTGCGAAGACTGACAAGGCTCATCTTGGTCTTGCCGAACAAATAAAGGCCCATAGCTTTACGCGTGAGTATGAGGCTATCTGCACTGGCGGAAGGTTCAAGGAATCTGCCGGGACCATTAACGCCCCCATCGGTCGGGACAAGAACAACCGAAAGCGCATGTGTGTGACAGAAACGAATTCGAGGCCTGCTATAACACACTATAAAGTTTTAGAGGAACTGCATGAGCGCTCGGTTGGTACCTGCTCGTACGTCAATTTCCGCTTGGAAACGGGGAGAACCCATCAGATAAGGGTTCATTCCGCCTATATCGGTCATCCGATTCTGGGTGATGAAGTCTATGGCAAGCCATACAAAGGCTGTGAAGGCCAATGCCTTCACGCAAGAAAGATCGGCTTTGTTCATCCCATCACTGGAGAATATCTTGAATTTACAAGCGAGCTTCCTGAATACTTTTCGAGACTCCTTGAGAAAATGAGAGACAAAATATGATTAAACTTGACAATTCGATTTTTGTTACAGATATGGATGGCACTCTTCTGGCGCCTGATAAGTCAGTTTCAGAAGGTAACTTAAAAGCTATTTCCGATTATAGAAATGCTGGTGGGCTCTTCGGGGTTGCAACCGGCAGACCTATTCATACTGTGAGGAAATATCTCAATATTTTGGATATTGACCTGCCACTGATTCTCTATAACGGCTGTATTATCTATGATCATCATACTGATAAGATTCTTTCTGCGACTTATCTTCCTGACTGTGCAAGGGATATTTTAAAGGATATCTTTTCTACATTTCCTGGAATTGCTCCTGAGATATTTACCTTTGAAGGACAGTACTACCTGAACCTTAACGATGCTGAAAAGTGGCATCACGAGATACTTCAGGTCAGCTATATAAAGAAGACTTCTGGCGACGAGGTAACTGAACCCTGGTGCAAGCTTCTGTTTGCAGACGGCGTTGAGGTCATCGACAAACTCATGAAGTATGTTAAAAAGTTTGACGGAATGGGTGTCAGATTTGTTAGAAGCTGTCCCTACTTCTTAGAGCTACTGCCTGAGAATGTTTCGAAGGGAAGTGCTCTCAAGGAACTGTGTCAAGTTATAAAGCTTGACAGAGAATTTGTGGTCTCCGCCGGAGATTATGACAACGATATTGAGATGCTAAAAGCATCCGATATAAGCTTTTGCCCCTCAGATTCACAGCCTGCTGTGAAGGAAGCGGCGGATTACATCCTGAAATCCTCCTGCTCAGAGGATACAATGGCGGAAGCACTCGCTATATTGGCAACATTATAATTTGGAGGTTTTTCTATGGACGAATTACTAAAGAAACAGCTCAGTATAACTGCTTGCAAGGTTAGAATGGGCATAATCGAGGGTGTTTATAACGCAAAAAGTGGTCACCCGGGGGGATCTTTATCTATTGCTGACCTTCTTACCTATCTTTATTTCGCAAAGATGAATGTATATCCCGACAAGCCCGATCTTCCTGAAAGGGACCGTTTCGTTCTCTCAAAAGGACACACTGCTCCTGCTCTTTACTCAACCTTGGCCAACAGGGGATATTTTGATGTTGAGGAGCTTAAGGGCCTTCGTCATATCGGCTCAATGCTTCAGGGTCACCCCGACATGAAGCACATTCCTGGTGTTGATATGTCTTCTGGCTCGTTGGGACAGGGGATTTCTGCTGCCTGCGGAATGGCTCTTTCCGCAAAGCTCACTAATGATACCTACCACGTTTACTGCGTACTTGGTGATGGCGAAATCGAAGAGGGTCAGGTCTGGGAGGCTGCAATGTTTGCAGCTCAGCAGAAGCTCGACAACCTCACCGCAATTGTCGACAACAACGGCCTTCAGATTGATGGCAAGATTTCCGACGTTTGCTCTCCTTATCCGATTACCGATAAGTTCTCCGCCTTCGGCTGGCATGTAATTGCAATGGACGCTCACGACTTTGACAGCATCGATGCTGCTTTCAAGGAAGCCGAGACAGTCGTGAACCAGCCTGTAATGATAGTTATGTCCAGCGTTAAGGGCAAGGGCGTTTCGTTCATGGAGAATCAGGTTTCATGGCACGGAACTGCACCGAACAAGGAACAGTATGAACAGGCTATGAGTGAGCTTCAGGCTCAGCTCAAAGAGTTGGAGGAGGAATAAGAAATGGCAGAACTGATTAAAAAGGCCACCAGAGAGAGCTATGGCGAAACCTTGGCTGAACTCGGCGATAAGTATGAAAATCTCTACGTTTTGGATGCCGACCTTGCTGCTGCAACCAAGACAGGTATATTCAAGAAGAAGTTCCCTGACAGACACATCGACTGTGGAATTCAGGAAGCTAACATGATGGGTGTTGCAGCTGGTCTTGCAGCTACTGGAAAGATTCCCTTCGCTTCCTCGTTCGCAATGTTTGCAGCTGGAAGAGCCTTCGAGATCGTAAGAAACTCGATCGGCTATCCTCACCTCAACGTCAAGATTGGCGCTACCCATGCCGGCATTTCAGTAGGTGAAGACGGTGCAACCCACCAGTGCAACGAGGATATCGCTCTTATGAGAACAATCCCCGGCATGACCGTTATCAATCCTGCTGACGATGTTGAGGCAAGAGCTGCTATCGAGGCTGCCATCCAGTATGTCGGACCTGTTTACATGCGTTTCGGAAGACTTGCAACTCCTGTCTTCAATAACAAGGAAACCTATAAGTTCGAGCTCGGCAAGGGCGTTCAGCTCACCGAAGGAAATGACGTAACCATAGTTGCAACTGGTCTTCTCGTTTACGAGGCTCTCGTTGCTGCTGAGCAGCTCAAGAACGACGGCATCAGCGCAAGAGTTATCAACATCCACACCATCAAGCCTCTTGACGAAGAAATCATCGTCAAGGCTGCTCGTGAGACAGGACTCGTTGTAACTGCTGAAGAGCACAGCGTTATCGGCGGACTTGGCTCTGCTGTATGCGATACACTCTCAGCCAATTGCCCGACCAAGGTTGTCAAGATCGGCGTAAACGATGTATTCGGCTACTCAGGTCCAGCAGTACAGCTTCTCAAGGAATTCGGACTATGCTCCGAGAATATCGTAGCAACCGTCAAGGAAGCTATGAGAAGCAAATAATTTTTAAGAAATATTCAGTTTCCCGTTCCGAAAGCATAGTATGTCTTATCGGGACGGGAGGCAATATTTTGCAGAGACGAAGGCACAGAACCAAAAGTGAATACAGTCATTCAGGCACAGCCGTGATTCTGATTCTCGGCATAGTGGTTGTTCTGGTATTCATTAATTCAGCGCTCAAGCCTGTTATCATGAATATGGCGGAGTCGTATGGAAAGATGTCGGTGGCGAAGGCTGTCGACGAGGCAGTCAGTGATGTTTTCGACAGTTCCGATATCGGTTACTCTGACATAGTCAAGCTCACGTTCAGCGATTCTGGCTTCGTAACGGCTGTTGAATATAATTCCGCTGAGATAAACAGAATCAAGCTAAGTTTAAGCAATAGCCTGGTTTCAAGCCTCGAGAAGCTCAGGGCTTCAAAGATTAAAGTCCCCATCGGAAGTGTTACTGGAAACGCTTATTTAAGCGGAAGGGGACCGAACTTAAGGCTTCGGATAATGCAGTCGTCGGTGCCAGTTATCGAAGTCATTTCATCCTTTGAAAGCGAAGGTATAAATACCGTTTTGCACCGCATTATAATAAGAATCACTGTTGAGTCGGAGGCTTATCTTCCACCAAGAAAAGTAAGTTTCAGTCTCACACAGGATTTTGTAATAGCACAGACAATAATTGTCGGCGATATTCCATCTGGATACGCCGATATTGGATAGAAAGGGCAGTAAAGATGAATAAATCTGATGCTGAAAAGCGTATAGAGGAGCTAAGTCGCCTGCTCGATTATTATAGCAAGAAATATTATGTCGACGATAACCCTGAAATAGAGGATTACGAATTCGATGCCCTGATGGAGGAACTTATCGCTCTCGAGAAGGAATTCCCAGAGCTCGTTAAGTCAACATCTCCAACTCAAAGAGTAGGTGGCGCACCAGTCTCAGGCTTTGAGAAGGTTCCCCACACCATTCAGATGGGAAGCCTTCAGGACGTTTTCTCCTATTCTCAGGTCAAGGACTTCGTTGACAGAATTAAGGCGGAAATTCCCGATCCGAGCTTCACGGTTGAGCCAAAGATAGACGGCTTGTCCGTTTCTCTCGAATATAGAAACGGCGAACTCGTGAGAGGCTCCACAAGAGGCGATGGCTTTGTTGGCGAGGATGTCACTGCAAACCTAAAAACTATTCGCTCGATTCCTCTCAAGCTTTCCGAGGATATTCCGTTTTTGGAGGTCAGGGGAGAGGTTTATATGCCTCATTCCTCCTTTGAAAAGCTTTCTATGGAGATGGAGCTTTCTGGCGAACAGCCCTTCAAGAATCCGAGAAACGCTGCTGCTGGGTCACTTCGGCAAAAAGACCCTCAGATCGCAGCGAAGAGAAAGCTCGATATATTTGTATTTAACGTTCAGCAGTGTGAAGGAATTGAGTTTACTTCTCACAAGCAGTCGCTTGATACATTGGCTGAACTTGGTTTCAAGACAATTCCTGAATATAAGCTACTAAGCGAGTATTCTGACATAGAAAACGCAATAGCATCTCTCGGAGAGAGGCGGTTCAAGCTTTCCTATGACATTGACGGTGTCGTCATAAAGCTTGATGACCTCAGGGATAGGGAAGCAGTTGGATACACTTCCAAAGTTCCCAAGTGGGCTGTCGCCTATAAATTCCCGCCGGAAGAGAAAAAGACGAAGCTTCTTGATATTGAGGTCAACGTCGGTAGAACGGGTGCTATCACACCAGTTGCAGTGTTTGAGCCAGTTACTCTGGCAGGGACAAGCGTCTCAAGGGCAACCCTTCACAATCAGGATTTCATAGATGAGAGGGGCATTTCGATTGGCGACGAGATAGTCGTGAGAAAAGCTGGAGACATAATCCCAGAGGTCCTGAGCGTTTCAGAAAAGCACGGAAGCGGAAGCTTCAAGCTTCCTGAGTATTGTCCCGTATGCGGAACAAAGGCTGTCCGTGAGGATGACAAGAGCGTCTTAAGATGCCCGAATATCGAGTGTCCGGCACAGCTTCTGAGATCTTTAATTTACTTTGCATCAAAACCAGCGATGAATATTGATGGCTTAGGGCCAGCTGTGGCACAGCAGCTTTTAGACAGTGGCCTTGTCAAGCGGGTTCCTGACATATATGCGTTGACGGTTCTTGATATAATGACTCTCGAAGGCTTCAAGGAACGTTCGGCTGAGAAGCTTGTCTCAGCAATTGAGAAGTCGAAATCGAATTCCTTGGATCGGCTTATTTGTGGCTTAGGAATAAGAAACGTCGGCGCTGCTTCATGCAAGCTTTTGTGTGAGCGATTCGGCAGCATCGACAGGCTTCTTGACGCCACCGTTGAAGAAATCGAAGCCATCGATGGCTTCGGAACGCTGACTGCTGAAACTGTTTATGAAACGTTGGCGGAGCCTCACATGAGAGCCACAATCGAGCTTTTGAAGGGCTACGGAGTCAACACCGAGTATGCTGGAGCAGTTCAGTCTCAGAAACTATCAGGACTAAGCTTTGTAATCACTGGGACTCTTCCCAATTACACCCGTGACGAGGCTAAGAAGCTTGTCGAGGACAACGGTGGAACGGTCAAGTCCTCTGTTTCAAAGAAAACTGATTACGTCCTTGCTGGTGAAGAGGCTGGTTCAAAGCTCACCAAGGCTCAGGATTTAGGAATCAAGATTATCGACGAAAACGGTCTCATGGGACTTTTAGAATAATGACAAAGGAAAGGCGGACGAAATGAATATAGATATCAAACACGTCGCGAAGCTCGCGAGAATCAAGATTTCCGATGATGAGCTTCCGAGATATTCAGAGGAAATGGATAACATCATCAAGATGGTCGAGGCTATGCCCGAGATCGACGATGGGCTTCTGGTTGACGAGAGCAACGTCATGGATTTAAGAGAGGACGAGCTTTCTGACAGCAAGATTTCTCGTGATGAAATCCTTAAGAACGCTCCGAAGGTCGTTGCCGGCTGCGTGGTCGTGCCAAAGACTGTTGAATAGGGGGAAGCAATTTGGAACTTTATGAATATAAAGCGAGTGAACTGAGCGAAATGCTCGCAAGTGGCGAAATATCCTCAGTTGAACTCACAAAGTCTGTATTTGACAGAATCGAAAAGACTGAGCCCATGATTGATGCATACCTGACTCTTAATAAAGAGTCTGCTCTTTCCGAGGCTGAGAAGATTGATTCTAAGAGGGCAGCTGGAGAAGAATTATCTCCTCTTGCTGGAATTCCGATAGGAATCAAGGACAACATCTCGACAATTGGCTTGAGGACAACCTGCGCCTCAAGAATGCTCGAGAATTATACACCTGTTTTCGATGCCACAGTTATCTCTAAGCTCAAAAATGCAGGCGCAATCATAACCGGTAAGCTGAATATGGATGAATTTGCAATGGGCTCGTCAACTGAGACTTCGTATTTCAAGAAGACCAAGAACCCGTTTGACACTTCCTGTGTACCTGGTGGCTCTTCAGGAGGCTCCGCAGCTGCTGTAGCTTCCATGGAGGCTGTGATGGCACTCGGCTCCGATACTGGTGGCTCAATAAGGCAGCCGTCCTCGCTCTGCGGTGTAGTTGGATTAAAGCCTACATACGGCAGCGTTTCGAGATATGGCCTTGTCGCCTTCGCGTCATCTCTTGATCAGATTGGCCCTATCACAAGGAGCGTCAAGGACTCGGCAATGCTTTTTGATGCAATCTGTGGCCACGATCCGATGGATGCAACGAGTGCAAGAAGAGAGTATGCTCCAATCGGCGGAACATTGAACGGAGATGTCAGTGGTCTCAAGATCGGCATCCCGAAGGAATATTTCGGCGATGGAATCAAGCCTGAGGTCAAGGATGCTGTTATGAAGTCGGTCAAGGCTTTTGAAAGCAGGGGAGCGACAGTCAGGGAGATTTCTCTTCCTTCAACCGACTATGCTCTTTCTGCCTACTATATAATCGCCTGTGCTGAGGCTTCTTCAAACCTTGCCAGATTTGACGGTGTCAAGTATGGCTACCGCTGTGAGAATCCCGAAAATCTTATGGATATGTACGAGAGAACGAGAAGCGAAGGTTTCGGAAGAGAAGTCAAGAGAAGAATTATTCTCGGCACCTTTGTTTTGAGCTCTGGCTACTATGATGCTTACTACAAGAAGGCGAAGCTTCTGCAGAAGAGAATTCGCTCAGAGTTTGACAATGCATTCAACGATGTTGATGTGATTGTCACTCCCACTTCTCCGTTTGAGGCGTTCAAGTTCGGCGACAAGATGGATGATCCTCTTGCTATGTACTCAGCTGATATCTGCACTGTTACAGTCAATATAGCAGGACTTCCAGGAGTCAGTATTCCTTGCGGATACTCAGAAACTGGTTTGCCCTATGGAATGCAGATTATCGGCAGAAGCTTTGATGAGAGAACAATTCTGAACGCAGCATATGCTCACGAGTGTGATTTCAGCGGATTCAAGGCGCCTGTAATTGCGGATAAGGGGGTAGAGCTATGATAAGAGGTTATGAGGTGGTTGTCGGCTTGGAGGTTCACGCCGAGCTGAATACTGCAACAAAGATTTATTGTAACTGCAAGAACTCTTTCGGGCTTGAGGTCAACACTCAGGTTTGCCCGATCTGCTTGGGCATGCCAGGAACTCTTCCCACACTTAACGAAAAGGTCGTTGAATACGCCATAAAGATGGGCCATGCTCTTAATTGCGGAATCAACAGAATCTGCAAGCAGGACAGAAAGAACTACTTCTATCCCGACCTCCCGAAGTCCTACCAGATTTCTCAGGCTGATATTCCGCTGTGCCATGACGGTTACCTTGATATTATTGTGAATGGCGAGACGAAGAGAATCGGCGTTGAGCGAATTCACATCGAGGAGGATGCCGGAAAGCTTCTTCACTCAGACAAGTTCGATGGCTCCTTGGTAGACTTCAACCGTTGCGGAGTTCCACTTATCGAGATTGTTTCGAGACCTGACATGAGAAGCTCAGACGAAGCGAAGGCGTATCTCGAGACTATTCGCTCAATACTTCGATATATCGACATTTCCGACTGCAAGATGCAGGAGGGTTCAATCCGCTGTGACGTCAACGTTTCTGTCCACAAGCCTGGAGAGCCTCTTGGCACAAGATGCGAGATGAAGAACGTTAACAGCTTCTCGGCAGTCGTTCACGGAATCGACTACGAAGCTAATCGCCAGATCGAAGTCCTCGAAGCTGGTGGCACCATCACTCAGGAAACGAGAAGATGGGATGACGCCAAGGGTGAAAGCGTTTCGATGCGCTCAAAAGAGGATGCTCAGGATTACAGATACTTTCCAGAGCCTGACCTCGGAACCATAGTGGTAACAGAAGAGAAGGTTCAGTATCTCAAGGACACTCTCCCGGAGCTTCCGAATGCGAGAATTATGAGATACATCGACACTTGCGGGCTGTCATACACAGATGCTTCGATGATTGTCGACGTCCCCGAAAAGGCGGAGCTTTTTGATAAGACTCTCGAAGCTGGCTGCAAGTCGGGCAAACTCCTCTCGAACTGGATTTTGGGCGAGATTTCGAAGCTCATGAACGATGGAACAGATATCTGCGAAACGAATCTGACGCCTGAGAAGCTTGCGAAGCTTGTCAACTATATTGACTCTGGCAAGATTTCCACCGCTGCTGGCAAGAAGGTCTTTGATGCTGTTATTTCAGATAACGCCGATATCGATGAGTTCATCGAGAAGAATTCTCTCTCGCAGATTTCGGATGTCTCTTCTCTTGAGAAGATTGCAGCCGATGTTGTCTCCCAGAACGAGAAGTCGGTCAACGACTACAAGAATGGCAAGACCAATGCTCTTGGCTATCTTGTTGGTCAGTGCATGAAGGCTTCCAAGGGCAAGGCTAACCCCGCTGTCATGAAGGAGCTTGTTCTGAAGCTTCTTGAAGATTAAGGTATATAAATCAGAAAGCGATCGCTACATGCGGTCGCTTTTTCTATATGTCAGAGCAATCAGAACCATTCCGGCAACACAAATAAAGGGGATAACGCTTCCAGTACTTGACAATTCTATACTACTATTAAAACTGGTTTCAACGCTGATATGACCCTGAACGATCAGATATCCAATCGCTGAAAACGCAGCCGTCAGCAGAAGCTGAATCGGTCTCGTCAGATAGAACCACTTGAATCTGAAGCTTGATCCAGCAAGGCAGATAATCTGCATATGAACGCAAAGCCCTCCAAAAGACAATAGCATAGTTGTCAGTACAAAGAAGGCCATTCCGCTTCCTTGCAGTGAGGTGATATTAGATATTTCCAAAATTGCAGCTAAAATTGGATTCAGCGATGGCAAAAGTGCGATTATAGCAGAAAAGAAAACTATTGCCGAGCAGATTGATATCATGGAATTGGCAGAAGAGGTGATAGATCCCATCACTGCATCTGTAAGCGAAAAGCCTTTACAGCTGGCATTAACATCCGATTTGACTTTTAGCTTGACCGTACATAAAATATATAAAACCATGTTTGATTAGAATATTGAAATAAATGCTGTAAAGCCTAAAAGCTTTGCACGAAAAACTGCTGTACTCACTATGCCAAGAATATAAGCTGGTCCTGAAGCATATGAAAAACAAATGGCAATTTCAGCTTTCTCTTTTGTAATGGCGTTTTCCTTTACAAGATCAGCTAGAATCTTTGCACCTATTGGATAACCGCAGATATTTCCTAACAGAAACGCTAGAAAAATATTGTATTTTGAGTATGAAATCCTCTTCGGTTTGAATGCTCCCGAGCATTTTATCAGTACACCAGACAGAACGCTATTGAGAAACAGCGACGGCACTATTCCAATTATGCATTTTTCGATAGATCCTACAATAGCATCTTTGACATCTTCTATGTATATAAGCGATAGCACCAGAATCGCTATCACCAGTGTCATAAGCAATCCTTGCAATTTATTTTTCAATAAGCTTGCCTCCTTTTTCACTCTTACAATTCTATGCTTGGTTTTTCGGCAGTATAATTGAAGGGAGTGATTCTGTTGAATATTAAATCTATACTGCCTGAGCTGCAAAATCGGGCGAGAAAATATGCTTATTATGAGTCTTATGTGACGGTAACTGGCGACAATGAGGTGCTGATCGAGAATGTTCTCGATGTCCTTGAGTGCAATGAAATCATGCTGAGGGTCAAGGCTGGGATAAATGAAGTTGTTGTCTGGGGAGAGAACCTGAAGGTTTCTAATTATACCGATCGTTCCGTTACGCTCAGTGGCAAGATTACCTCTGTAGAAATCACAAAGGCGGGTGCTAAGATACTATGAGTATGCTTTTGATGCGCTTGATTGGAGTCATCACTGTCAGAATAGACGGCTTTGACATGGGAGTTGTGATTAATCGGCTCAGAAAAGAATGTAAAGTGATATCACTTAACGCTAAAGGCGATACTATATACGCAACACTGCCGTTTTTCTACGAGAAGAAGCTTGAAGAAATTTCATCAGGAAATAGTTGCGTTTTGGAGATCACCTCCCGCAAGGGAATTTACTTTCACCTCCGCAAATACCGAAAGAGATATGGTTTTGTCTTCGGAATTATTGCTGCAATGGTGTTATCAATCTTTCTCTCAAATATCGTTTTCAGCATCAGAATAGTCGGCACTGATGACGAGAGTGTTATCTACGAAGTCAGAGAAATTCTTGAGGAGGAAGGCCTGAAAGCAGGAGCCTTTATCCCAAATCTGAACTTTCTGAATCTCCAGACGCGGCTTTTTGCCATAGATGACGATATTTCCTGGGTGTCAATCGGCAACAGTGGCTCCGTCGTGACGGTGAATTTAAGACTTGTCAATGAGAAGGCGGGGACAGACGAGGGGAGAATCCCTTGTAATATTATCGCTACTGAAGATGCCCAGATTGTCGATATAAACGTGCTTGTCGGGCATCTTGAGATTCTCATCGGTGATGCTGTGGCGAAAGGGGATTTACTTGTCAGTGGATATGTCGAGAGAGGAAACGGCAGGGTTTATTTTTATCACTCGATTGCGAATATTACGGCTGTTTTCGAGCGGACTGTCACTTTCGAGCAGAGTATCTACGAAAGAAAAGTTGTTGACGGTGAGACACATTACTCAAAAAGCCTGAGCGTTTTTGATTTGGATATTCCGCTTCCTGATCTGACTGTGCTTGATGGCTCTTATATCACTGATACATACGCGACTAAGCTTAATCTATTTGGAATAGAGCTGCCTGTCGGGATAACTACAACTGAGTATACTGAGCAGATCTATAAGCTCAATATCTACACTCTGGATGAGGCTGAGGAGATAGTTTATAATAAGCTTGAAAACTATGAAGAGAACCTGATTGGCGATTATGAAATTGTGGACAAAGATGTTACATTTGAGAAGACAGATACGTCTGTGGTGCTTCATTGTACGTATACTTTGCAAGGAGATATCGGCATAGAAAGCCCCATATTTGCGAAATAATTGAGGCGGGATATTGAAATATCCCGCTTTATCTGGTATAATAATGATGGAAAGGGATGTAAACAGGCGAATAGTATTGTCAACAGGAAGGACGTGGATCTATGGAAAAAACTTTGGCAGTTACGAATGTCAGCCTTATTCAAGGGCTTTTTGGAAGTCAGGATGAGAATATCCGATTGATTCAGGACGAGCTCGGAGTGAATATAGTCACAAGAGGCGGAAATATCAAGATTATCGGCCTTGACAATGAGGTTGAGAAGGCGTATAAGTGTGTGACAGCTCTGATTAAAATACTTGAGAGCGGAGACGAGATTTCCCCTCAGCAGGTGAGGTATGTCCTGTCGATGGGCGATGAGGCCACCGCTGATGAAATCGCGAAGCTTTCTGACGGCGGAATCTGCGTAACAGCAGCTGGAAAGACCATTAAGCCAAAGACCCTTGGGCAGAAGAAATATATCGATGCAATTGATTCGAACACCATAACCTTCGGCATCGGTCCCGCCGGAACAGGAAAGACCTATCTTGCTGTTGCAATGGCGGTAAGAGCCTTCAAGTCTCACAGCATAAACAAGATTATCTTAACTCGTCCTGCTGTCGAGGCAGGGGAGAAGCTTGGATTCCTTCCAGGAGACCTGCAGACCAAAGTTGACCCTTATCTAAGGCCGCTCTATGATGCTCTTTTCGAAATGCTCGGTGCCGAATCATTTGCCAAGTATCAGGAGAGGGGGAACATCGAGGTTGCACCGCTCGCCTATATGAGAGGAAGAACCCTTGACGAGGCTTTCGTTATCCTTGACGAAGCGCAGAACACTTCTCCAGAGCAGATGAAGATGTTTTTAACCCGCCTTGGCTTCAACAGTAAAATGGTAATCACTGGCGACGTCACCCAGATTGACCTGCCTGACCCGAGAAAATCAGGACTTATCGAGGCTGTCAAGGTTTTAAAGAACGTTCCAGACATCGGAATAATTCATTTTTCCGAAAAGGACGTTGTAAGGCATAAGCTCGTTCAGGACATTGTCAAGGCATATGAGCAGTATAACAACAGTGAAAGGATGAAGAAGACTCGTGAGAAGGCTTAGAGTTGCGTTTAATAACGAGCAGAATTATATACCAATAACCAAGGATTTCAGGAAGCTATTGCGTTCCTGTTGCAAGTGCTCTCTTTGCTGTGTCGGCTATGATGAAAACTGTGAGATAAGCATTTCGTTCGTCACAAACGACGTCATAAAGGAGCTCAACGCCCAGTATCGGAATATCGATGCTCCTACAGATGTTTTATCATTCCCACTTGCCGACAACTGCGAGTTTGACCTCAATCCAGACAGCGATTGCTACATGCTTGGGGATATAATTATTTCCACGGAAAAGGCTTCAGAACAGGCTGCAGACAATAACCATTCTGTCGAGAGGGAAATCGCGTTTCTGGTTGTCCATTCGATGCTCCATCTTTTAGGATATGATCACCCTGATGAGGATGGCCCAGTAACCAAGGAAATGCGTCTTAAAGAGAAGGAAATTATGAGGTCCCTAGGATATGAAAGCGGAGAAATACTTTTGCACCCTGTTCATTCCAAGGATGACAAAGAATTAGTGGAGGAAGAAGCTAAGTGACAGAAAATTCATTTGTAACAATCGTCGGAAGACCGAATGCAGGGAAATCGTCCCTCATAAACGCTCTTGTCGGCGAAAAGATAGCAGCAGTAAGCTCAAAACCTCAGACAACGAGAACCAAGATTACTGGTGTTCTCACAAGGGGAGACATTCAGTATGTCTTCATGGACACCCCTGGAATGCATCGTTCAAGGGACAAGCTTTCCGAGTACATGCTCAAGGCCATAGACAACTCTGTCAGCTCGGTTGACTGCGCTCTGCTTGTTGTTGATTGCACGAAAAAGGCGGGGGATGCCGAGAAATCGCTTCTGGCGTCGCTTCAGGCTTCAAAAACTCCTGTTATACTCGTTATCAATAAAGTCGACCTGTTCGAGGACAAAGAGGCTCTGATTCCTGTTATCGCTGAATATGCAGCGCTTTACGATTTCGACTCGGTAATCCCGATAAGTGCTATTAACTCTGATGGACTTGATATCATCCTGGATGCTATTTCGAAGTTCACAGTCAAAGGCCCGCACTATTTCCCAGATGACAAGTTCACCGACCAGCCGGAGCGAGTTATAATCTCTGAAATGATAAGAGAAAAACTTCTGGAACTTCTGTCCGATGAGGTTCCTCATGGAATCGCTGTAAGCGTTGAGAGCCTGCAGGAAAGGGATACACGTTCGGGCGAGAGTATCATGGATGTTAGCGCCACAATTTACTGCGAGAAGGAATCCCACAAGGGCATCATCATCGGCAAAAACGGAGCGATGCTCAAGAAAGTCGGACAGCTTGCAAGGGAAGACATAGAGCGGTTCTTCATGATAAAAACGAATCTGAAGCTCTGGGTCAAGGTCAAAGAAAACTGGCGTAACAGAGACGCTCTGATTAAAAACTTTGGCCTCGGCGACTGATTTTACCATTCATAATTCCTGCCAGTTTGTTAAAGCTAAGACAAACAGGCAGGTGATGATATGGACAAGCTTTGGCAGAAATTTTATTCGAGTGGCAAGATTGCTGACTACTTAATATACAAACATAAATCAATGCAAGGCGGAAATAAAAATGCTGACAGTGAAGGGTCTTGTAATAAGAGAGCGACAATACGGCGATAACGACAAATTCCTGAGTATACTTACCGACTCAAACGGCCTTTTAGACGTATATGCCCGCGGTGTGAAGAAGCAGAACGCCAAAAACGCTTCTGTTTCACAGACCTTTTGCTATGCCAATTTCTGCTTTTCTGAAGGCAAAAACGGCGGTTATATTTTAAATTCTGCGGAACCGATAAGGCTGTTTTATGACATCAGGCTTGATCTTTCGCGTTTTTCTCTTGCAAGCTACTTTTGCGAGATGATACTCTATACCTGTGTCAGCGAGCAGCCGAGCAGTGAAGTTCTGAGACTGATGCTCAATAGTCTCCATTTTCTTTCGGCAGGGGAGAAGGATGAGCTTCTTGTCAAGGCGGTATTTGAGCTGAGGCTTCTTTGCGAGCTTGGACTGACTCCGAATTTAATCGGTTGCTGCAAATGCTATAAGTATTCAGACTACCAGATGCAGTTTGACCTGAGCGAAGGGAAGCTCTATTGCGAAAACTGCTGCGGAAAACGGGATTTAAGCGTATGCGAGATTGTCGACACAACAACTCTTCATGCAATCAGGCATATCGCTCTTTCGGAGCCTGAGAAGATTTTCAGCTTCAAGGTCCCTGATGATTATCTGTCGGTTCTTTCGAATATAACCGAGAGATACGCTGAAATCCAGCTCGGTCACAGGTTTCAGACGCTTGATTTTTACAAATCCATTCAGAATAACAATATGGGTGAAAAATAATGAGAGAAGAATACAAAACACTTGAATTACATAAAATTCTTGAGATGCTTTCTGAAGAATGCTCAAACGACGCTTCAAAGAACATGGCGCTCGAAATCGAGCCTTCAACAGATCTGGAAATAGTCCAGCATGAGGTCAGAAAGACATTCGATGCTTTCAATGCCTCAACGAGATTCGGAAGTCCTGCTTTTATCAGATTTCCCGATGTCTCAGTCATCGCAAAAAGAGCTCAGAGTGGTGCGACGCTTTCTTTGAGAGAGCTTCTTGACGTTTCAAGAATGTTGTCGCAGACAGAGACTCTTTTGTCGTGGAGACAGCAGTTTTCCGATGAGGAATTCAGCCTCGATTATCTCTTCGAGTGCCTGTTCTCAAACAGAGAGCTCAACTACAAGATCACAAACGCCATAGTCAGTGAAGAGGAGATTGCAGACACTGCGAGCCCTGAGCTCGCTTCCATAAGAAGAAAGATTATCGCTGCAGGCTCGAAAATTCGCGATACCCTTGACAAGATGATCAAGTCCTCCGATACTCAGGCACACCTTCAGGACAATATCATAACGATGCGTGACGGCAGATACGTACTGCCGGTTAAGTCTGAGACCAAGAACAGCATTCCTGGACTTGTCCACGACACTTCTGCAAGTGGCCAGACCTACTTCATAGAGCCGATGGCTGTTGTCGAGGCAAATAACGAGATAAGAATCCTTAAAGGCAAGGAGCAGGACGAGATTCACAGAATTATTGCGGAGCTCTCGAGCGACTGTGCAGCCTTTGCAGAGCAGCTGATTTCCGATTATAACGCAGCTGTAACGCTCGATTTGTACTTTGCAAAATCGAATCTGGGAGCCAAAATGTCAGCTTCCATGCCGACTATTTCCGATGATGGCGAGGTTATTCTCAAAAAAGCCCGTCATCCGCTTATAGACAAGGACAGAGTGGTTCCGATCGACTTTTCGATTGGAAACGGCTATGACGCACTGATTATCACTGGTCCGAATACAGGCGGCAAAACTGTAATTCTTAAAACTGTCGGACTTCTGACGCTGATGACTATGTGTGGCCTCTTGATACCTGTTGCGGATGGAAGCAGGATAACCGTTTTCAGCGATGTTCTTGTAGACATCGGCGACAAGCAGTCCATCGAGGAAAGCCTTTCAACTTTTTCGTCCCATATGACGGATATTGTGGATATCCTGAACAGAGTCAGCTACAGTTCGCTGGTTCTTATTGATGAGCTCGGCTCTGGAACGGACCCGGTTGAAGGGGCTGCTCTGGCAGTGGCAATTATCGAGAGAATCAAGATGACTGGCGCAAAGCTCGTCACAACAACTCACTATCAGGAGCTCAAAATGTATGCTCTTGAGACTGAAGGTGTTGAGAACGCATCCTGCGAGTTTGACATCAAGACATTGCAGCCGACCTATAGGCTCATAATCGGTTCTCCCGGAAAGTCTAACGCCTTCGCTATTTCCAAGCGCCTGGGAATTGATGACGGAATTATTTCCCGTGCTGAAGGATTAATGTCTGCTGAAGCTCAGAAGTTTGAGGACACAATCGAACGTCTCGAAGCTGCCCGTCAGGACTATGAGGAAAAGGCAGCAGAGGTTGAAAAGTACGAGAGGGAAGTACATGCTCTTCGTGACGAGCTAAGGACCGAGCATGAGAAATACCAGTCCGAAAAGGACAAGGAGTTACTTAAGGTCAAGAAAGAGGCGAGGGAACTCGTTGAGCGAGTCAATATGCAGTCCCGTAGGCTCATGAACGAGCTTGAGGAGATCAAGAAATCGAAGGATAAGGAAGATTTCTCTCGAAGAGTCCAGCAGGAGAGGCAGAAATACAAGTCGGAAATTGACAGCATGTATAACGAGGCCTCAATGCTTGGCGAGATACAGGATGAGGATTACGTTCCGCCTAGGCCCTTCAAGAAGGGCGACGATGTCATAATTCGCGACGGCAACAAGACGGGAATTCTCGTATCGCTTCCTGATGCCTCTGGCAACTGTGTTGTCCAGATGGGAATCATGAAGACGAAGGTTCATGTTTCGCTTCTGAGGCTTGCTGAAAAAGAAGTTACTTTCAATAATAAATCGATAAAGAAGAAGCAGCAGGGAACTGTCAGCACCTCCGCTGAGAGCCGTGCTACAAGAAAGGCCGAAACCGAGCTTGATATCCGTGGTTACACGGTAGACGAGGGGCTCTATGAGCTCGATTCGTTCATCGACAAGGCTATCATGAGTGGCAACAAAACCATTATGATAATTCACGGCAAAGGAACTGGCGCTCTGAAGACCGCCGTCAGAAATCATTTGAGGAAGCATCCTTCAGTGGAGTCTATGAGAAAAGGCGTCTACGGCGAAGGCGAAGACGGAGTTACAGTTGTGGAGCTCAAGTGAGTTGTCAGTGGTTAGTGGTCAGTGGCTAGTGGCTAGTGATCAGAGGCTTTCCGAAGCCCTGTTTTTAAAAACAGGCTTCGGGGAAGTGCTTGTTCAGGCTTGGCTAAGAGAGCGATCCTCGAAGGCGACCACATGGAGAAGTACAGAATAAAATATATGCCGATGTGCGTTAAATAAAAATTTAGCGCACATTAGGGGAGAGAAAATCGGCTTTTTGAGCCGGTTTTTATAAAGCGTGGTGTTTATAATGCGTGAAGATTATCGAAATGATTGTCCTTTATATCTTAGCGGATATTTGACATACGTAGGTTCTATAGTCGGACGTACTGATCGAACTGTTGAGGCTTACTATGTCGATATTCGAACATTTTTGAGATACTTAGTTAGCGTTAAGCATACAGATATCAAAGATACTCCATTTGAACGTATACCAATTAAGGATGTTCCTTTTTCATATGTCAAGGAGTTTACGATGATGGACGCTTATGAGTACATGAACTACCTTATAGACGTTCGAAAGAATTCTAACAAAACCAGAGCTAGAAAAACATCTTCTCTTCGAAAGTTTTACGAGTTTCTATCTACCTATAGATCTCCAGAGCCGTACAGACTTGAAACTAATCCTCTTGAGAAGCTTGAACATCCAAAGGCAGAAAAGTCGCTCCCAAAGTACCTCGAGCTTGACCAAAGCAAAGAGCTTCTGGATGACGTCAAGAGTGAAAATTATCTAAGGGACTACTGCATTCTGACGATATTCTTAAACTGTGGTTTGAGACTCAGTGAGCTTGCTGGGCTGGATATTGATGATTACAGCGAAAGCGCCAGGACGCTCAGAGTTTTTGGCAAAGGTCAGAAGGAACGGATTGTTTATTTGAATGACGCATGCATTTCGGCTCTGAATGCTTATCTTGAGGTCAGACCCAAGTCGGTCGTAGATCCGAACGCCATCTTTTTATCTTCATATCATGACCATCGGCGCCTGTCAAACCGCAGAATTCAGCGAATTGTTGAGGATCAGCTTGAAATAGCTGGCCTTGGAAACCTTGGAATTTCTCCTCATAAACTTCGGCATACAGCTGCGACACTCATGTATGAATATGGCGACGTTGATCCGATAGTTTTAAAGGACGTTCTGGGACATGTAAGCGTCGCCACGACTGAAATTTACACCCATTTATCGAACAAGGACAGGAAATCAGCAGTCGAGAGTTCCCCTCTTGCGGATATGAAGGCAACTGGTAACGGAGGAAAACAGGTCAATGAGTCTGAGGATGATTCTGATGACTCCCCTGCTAATGATTAATTATTTTTAGTTATGATATTTGCAAGCATAAAAAATCCCCAAGTGTTAAAGCTTGAGGATTTTTTGGTAAGTTAAAGCTGGATTATTGCTTCTTCTTCCTTGTCGATCTGACGACGCCTACTGTGCCTAACGTAAGAGCGGAAATCGCACTGACAACGCTCAAGACATAAGGCATGCAGCATCCGCCACAGCCACGTCTCATTGGTCTTCTTCTCGGCGGGGGCATCATGCCACCTCTCGGTCCCATGCCGCCTCTTGGGCCCATACCACCTCTTGGTCCGCCTCCGAAGCCACCACCGGGGCCTCCGGGTCCGCGACCGCCACCTGGTCCACCTGGTCCGGGCATTCCGATCACTCCTTTCTTACATAGTGCTTGATTCAATCAAGTTCGGCCTATTGCCTTGATATTATTATACCTTAAATTCAGGCAAAAATCAAGTATAGCAATGTGAAAGAAGCGGGATAATTTGCTGTAAATTTGCACAGATTTCTTATTTTGAGTATTTCAGATTCTTCAGTGGTTTCGGATTCTCTCAATCAGCTGCTCGCAAGTAGAATTGACCTTGTCAAAATCCATTGCCTTGATGTAGTAGCTTTCAAGCTCATCATGGATATCCTTCGCAGTTCTGAGAGCTGAAATCATCTCGTCTGTCAGTTCTTTAACGATGCCCTCATCAAACATGAGCCTCTTGTGCTTATCCCGTAGGATATCTTTGTCGTAGAATCTCATTGCGTTAATCTTTGTGGAGTTAGTGTCTAGTGGAACTCCAGAAACGAAATCAGTCCCGATTTCAGGGATTATCATATGCTGATAGACACTGCCTGACAGGAACACGTTTTTACTGATCAGGACATCATAGCCGTTATCTCTGGCACATCCTGCAAGCTGCTTCAAAAGCTTATCTGTCACTGAGAAGCAGTCGTCCTCGATTTTATAGACGTCGAGATTTTCGAACAGGTTGTTGAATGTCTTCACACCGTCAGGCGTAAACGAAGTCATCTGCCTGAACTTGATTTTGCCTTGATGATCAGGGCTCTTTTTCTTCGGGAAAAGCTTCGCAGAAAGTCTCTCACAGTAGGAACCGAGCTTTTCACAGTCCAGCGCTGAGTCTCCTATGGACATTATGTCCTCGTTTACAGAAATTATCGCGCTGAGATACTTCTTTGCCAGAGCGTGATACCGAAGATTTCTGTTGGTTGCATCGATAATTCCGTTCTTATCGGCTGATAGCGAATCGAGATTCCAACATTCGCCGAGATCGACCAGAACCTCTCTTGCACCAGGATATGTCGGCTCGATAACGTGAGGAGCAGTTCCGTCTGCAATTATAACTTTTAAGTTATCAAATAAAACCGCATCGAGAGAATTTGGGTCGGATGAGCAGTAGTAAATCTCTGGCTCATCCAAGTCCGAAACCATAGATGCGATCTTTTTCATCATCGAGGACTTCCCTGTCCCGGGTCCGCCCTTGATGATATAAGTAGTAAATTCTCCCGACTCAATATCATCCTTGAGGTGATTATTGAAGTCGTTTGGCGTTGAATAGCCAAGGAAATACGTCTTTTTGAAATCGTTAGTAGTAGCCATAAGCTGTTGCCTCCATTTGCTTTTTACTTTTAGCATAGTATGGAAGACAGCTTATTCGGGTTACTGCTTAATTTTCAGTCAGACAGCTGCAGAAAGAATCTGAGCTGAACCGCCTAGTGTAAACTTGATTCCGCAAGGAATAAACACGCTCTCGCCTTTTTTAAGAGTATAGCTCCCCTGCTCGGATTCAAGCTTTGTTTCTCCGTCAATTACAACGAGCGAGACGAAGCTTCTATCGTTTTTAATTTCAAGGCTGCCGTAAAGATTTATGAGCTTAGCATCGAAGTACTCGCATCTTGCAAGACTACGGACTGTAGCGTTATCGTCATAGGTGGTGATCTTTCCTACACTTCCATAGAGGTCAAGTGGCGGATTAGTGTTGGAAACTGCTATAGCCTTCTCAACATGTAGCTGTCTCGGCTTGCCGTCAGCTCCGAGTCTTCCATAGTCGGAAACGCGGTAAGTTACATTCGAATTCTGCTGGATCTCAGCAATGAGAATCCCCTTCCCTATTGCGTGAACGGTTCCTGACGGGATGAAGAACATGTCTCCCTTGTGGACGTCAACGTAATTCAGGACTTCGTCAAGAGTATTCGATTCAATTCTCTCTCTGAATTCCTCACTGCCAATGCTGTGTTTGAAGCCATAGACAAGCTGTGCTCCTTCATCGCAATCGATGACATACCACATTTCGGTCTTGCCATTGTCACCTTCGTTTGCCCTTGCGTATTCGTCACTCGGGTGAACCTGAATCGAGAGCCTGTCCTTGGCATCTATGAGCTTTACGAGAATCGGAAATCTGTCGAAATCCTTGCAGGCTTCGCCTAAGGCATCTGGCCCCATGGCCTCGATAGCCTCTTCGAGAGTTTTACCCGCAAGGCTGCCGTTAGAAACAACGCTTGGTCCGTCCTTATGGCAGGAAACAACCCAGGCCTCTGCAACCTTATCAAGGTCACTTTCGAACCCAAAATCGGTTTTAAGCCTCGTTCCTCCCCAGATGTAATCCTTGAGAGGAGCTTTGAGTATCAGTGGATAGAAATTAGAATCAGTCATGTAAAATCTCCTTTATACATTTATATCTTTTCTGCTCTGTCGTTTGTGATTTCTTTTCTTAAGATTGAGCCGGCAGGAACTTTTCTGTCAAACGGAATTGAAAGCTTCATCGTCGCCTTGTTGGCGTTCTGGACTCGCTCGCCGTTCTCGTCATAGATTTCATTTGCCGTGAACCTGATCGGCTCACTGTCAGGAATGAGGAGCTCAAGCTGGTCGCCTTCAAAGAAACGGTTTCTCTGTGAGCACCTGAGCATCCCATTGTCGCAGCTTTCAATAACAGCCACAACGTCGCAAATCCGCTCATATCCACTTGTGGGATAGTACTGGCAGTCATTAGGATGGCCGAAATAGAAGCCAGTGCAGTATTTGCGGTGAGACACCTTGAAAACCTCTTCCTTGATCCATTCGGGAAGCTGGTAGTTGTCTGGATTCGCAAGAAGTATCTCTTTTGCCTTTTTGTAAGCATTGGTGACAACAGAAACGTAGTATGCAGACTTTGCTCTTCCTTCGATTTTGAAGCTTGTTACGCCCGCCTTTGCGAGCTTGTCGAGGTGTTCGATCATGCAGAGGTCTTTCGCGTTCAGGATATAACTGCCCTTTTCGTCTTCCGAGATCGAGTAATACTCATTCGGCCTCGTCTCCTCAACAAGGCTGTAGCTCCAGCGACACGGCTGAGCACATTCGCCTCTGTTGGCATTTCTGCCAGTCAGATACTGCGACAGAAGGCATCTTCCAGAGAACGAGACACACATAGCGCCATGAACGAAGCACTCTATCTCCAAATCTCTTGGAGTTTTGGCTCTTATCTCGGCGATTTCGTCAAGAGAAAGCTCTCTTGCTAAAACAACTCTCTTGGCTCCCATGTCGTAAAAGGTTCTTGCAGTGAGGTAGTTTACGACTCCTGCCTGAGTTGAGACGTGAAGCGCCAAATCCGGGACGGCCTTTTTTATAAGTGCAAATGAGCCGATATCGCTTACAATCGCAGCGTCAATTCCGCAAGCATATGCATCCTTGATATAGCCTTCAAGCTGGTCCGCTTCTGAGTTATTCGGAAGAATATTGACCGTGAGATAGATTTTTTCGCCAAGAGAATGTGCCTTGTCACAGGCCTTTTTAAGCTGCTCGAGTGTGAAGTTAGCAGGAGCGCCACGCATCCCGTAGCTTTTTCCTGCAAGATAAACGGCATCAGCACCGAAGAGAAGAGCAGCATCGAACCTCTCTTCATCTCCGGCGGGAGAAAGAATTTCAATCTGAGACATGCCCATCACCTCACATTATTCCCAAGAGCTCGCAGTTAGCGATATGCTCATCATAGGTCGAAGCGAAGTATGCAATTCCAGTCTCTGGGTCGGTGCAGAAGTAGTAATACTCTGTATCATCAGCGTACAAAACAGCGTTAATTGCATCCTCACCAGGGTTGCAGATAGCTCCAACGGGAAGTCCGAGACAAGTATAAGTGTCATAAGCGTCACACATGCTCTGCGACGATACCGTCATAACCTGAGTGATGATGTTGTCGATATAGGCTGTGGTCGCGTCAGACTGAAGCCTCGGATACGATTCAGGGTTGTTAAGTCTGTTTATGAAGACGGATGCAACCGCTGGCATATCGTCGATGGTTCCAGCTTCCTTCTGGACGATTGAAGCGAGTATCACGACATCTTCAAGCGACATCCCAATCTCCTTAGCACGAGCGATGACATCTGAATCAAGAATCTCATTGGTTCTTTCTCTTATCTTTTTTGCGACGTTATAAGCCGTATCACCTACATAGAATTCATAGGTATCCGGGAAGAGGAAGCCTTCGTACTTGTAAAGCTTCAGAGTTTCTGAGGATACATATTGCTCGTAGTCGAATCCAAACACAGTCGAATTGAAGGTATAGATGAACTCATCAGCATCGCAGACTCCGTTTTCCTCGAGAAGCTGTGCCGCTTCATAGAGCGTGATTCCCTCAATAAACGTGATGGTCACGGTCTCCTTTGACTCTCTCGCTTCCATGAGGTCGTCTATAATGTCAGCATAGCTCATGTTGTAGGCAACATCGAGGTCACCAGGATACATGTTTCCGTCAGCACCCATAATTCTTGCGAATGCGACAAAGACCTCTTTATATTGGATGACTCCTTCATCATAGAGCTGGTCGGCTATATCCCATGTTGTAGAGCCTTCTTCAACGTAGATGGTAAATTGATTGTCGTTGTCCTCAATTCCCAATACGTCTCTTATTACAACAATTATGAATAGAGAAATCAGAATTGAGGCACACAAAACCAACGTGGCTAAGACTATTCCACCATAAGCAGTATAGTTTCTCTTCCTGCGCTTTTTCTTCTTTTTCTTCTGAGGCTTCTCTCTGTTTTTTACAGGTGCCTCCTCGGGCTCTTCCTGCTCTGAAAGAACAGTCTTCCCGTGAGATGACTGGAATGTTCCGAAATTGAAGACATTAGTCTGCCCGGAAACAGTGTCCATATCCTGCTCATTATCGATACGTACCGCCGTATTCATCACTGAGGTCTTGGACAGATCATCAGAAGCCGGCTTCGTTGTAGCTTGCTCTGCTACAGTACTCTCAGCCTGCTGCGATCGTGAGTCGTTCAGAATCGAGGAAAGGAGCTCATCAATATTTTCGTAGTTATTTTTTTCGCTCATATTTCACCTTTATGTCGAAATCGTGAATTGTCAGATTTCAAAATCAATCTTGCGCTGTCTTACGTTCAAGGAATCCATCAGCTCGTCTGCCTTCTCTTTTGAAATGAGCTTTGAGACTATGGCATAGGAAAACTCAAGCGCTGCACCCATTCCACAGCCAGTGATAATGTTTCCGTCAACTGCAACGGCAGTGTCGAGAACCTCGGCACCGATGAGTTCCTTTTCAAATCCTGTGTAGCAGACAGCCTTCTTGCCCTTGAGAAGTCCCTTGTGGCCTAAGATCGAAGGAGCAGCACAGATGGCAGCTATCGGAAGCTTTTTCGTCATGCAGATATCAATCGCCTGGCTGACAAGAACGCTCTTCTCGAGATTATCGGTTCCTGTCTTTCCGCCAGGAAGAATAATCATCTCGATATCATCAGAAAGATAGTAGTCGATATCGGCAATATCTGCCTTGACGGTTACGGCATGTGAGCCGTGAATCTGGGTCTTTCCGCCTATACCTATAGTTTTGACTTCCTTTTTACATCTTCTGAGGCAATCAATAGGAGTCAGAGCCTCAACCTCTTCAAAACCGTCTGCAAGAAAACAAAGTATCATAGTTATTCACCTTTCGTAGCATTTTTAAGTTGTTCTTCGGCGTCCTTAAGCACTGTTTCGGTAATATTGTCGCCGCCCAATATTCGTGCTATTTCGTATTTGCGTTCTTCAAAGCTAAGGCTTGTCACGTCTGTAACAGTTCTGTCACCCGACTCGTGCTTCTCAATCAGCATATGGTCGTCCGCCATAATGGCAATCTGTGCCAAGTGCGTCACACAGATGACCTGATGCTTCCTAGAGATTTCCTTGAGCTTGATTCCTATCTTCTGAGCTGCTCTTCCGCTGACTCCTGAGTCGATTTCATCGAAAATAAGAGTCGGAATCGCGTCTCTGTCGGCAAGAACTGTCTTGAGAGCAAGCATTATTCTCGAGAGCTCGCCTCCTGAAGCAATCTTGGCAAGAGGCTTAGGAGATTCGCCTTTGTTGGCGGAAATCAGGAATTCTATTGAATCCATTCCGCTTAGAGTCAGCTTGCCTTTTGAACGTTTTACTTCAAGCCTGACATTTGGCATATTTAAGAACGAGAGCTCTTCTGCAACCTGTTTTGAGAATCTTTCTGACGCCTCCTCACGGTGCTTCGAAAGCTCTTCAGCCTTCTTTGTGACCTCGATTAAAAGCTCAGATTTTTTAGCTTCAAGTTCTGTTATTTTATCATCGAAGGATGCAAGGCCCTGTGACTCCTGAACGGCGTCTTCATAGACTTTTATAACCTCGTCAAGCGATGTGCCATACCTTCGCTTGATGCGCTTTAAATCGTTTCTACGCTGAGTCAGTGTTGCATACTCGTTGTCGTCGATTTCGAGGCTGTCACGGAGCCTTGTAAGCTCGGAAGCGATATCCTCAAGCTCGATTCCGATGGCTGATATTCGTTCATTCAGTGGCTTCAGAACTGGCAGGATATCTTCGTTCGGTTCAAGCTCACTGAAAGCCTGAGATATCATGTCTCCGGCACTGTTTTCCGATTCGGTTTCCGAGAGGCAGGTAACGGCAGCTGTCAAAGCGTTTTCCAGTGATACTGCGTTATCAAGTAGCCTGAACCGTTCCTCTATTTTTTCATCCTCGCCGACAGTGATTTCAAGTGAGCCTATGTCTTCGATTATTTCTGCTAGATACTCTTCGCGTTTTGTGTTCTGAGACTTTTCTGTTTTCAGTCTGTTGAGTTCACGGGCAGTGGACTGAAGCTCCCTGAAAGATTTCTGATAGCTCGAGATAAGCTCATCAGAGCGGGCATAGCTGTCGAGGATTCCTAAGTGCTTCGTCTGGTCTAAAAGAGTCTGGCTGTCGTGTTGGCCATGAATATTTACGAGCAGGTCTCCTATTTCATGAAGTGCTGAAATTGTCACAGGACGAGAATTAATTCTGGCTGTGCTTCTGCCGTCGGCATTGATTTCCCTTGAAATAATCAGCTCGTTATCGCTGCCAAGACCGAGTTCGCTGAGCTTTTCCGAAACAGCTTGCGGGCAGTCTGTGAATACGGCACTCACGTAAGCCTTGTCGGTTCCCTCTCTTATTATGTCCTTATAAACGCGTTGGCCAAGGATTGCGTTGATTCCTCCGATGAGGATTGATTTTCCTGCACCAGTTTCGCCGGTAAAGACGTTGAAATGCTCTCCGAATCTGATCGTTGCATTTTCAATTACCGCCAGGTTTTCAATATGAAGTTCATAAAGCAACGATTGTCACCTCCAAAGAGTTATCATTTTGATTATAGCATATCGCCAAGCTCGTCCATAAGAGTAATAGCATCGCTTTCCTCACGCATCAGGACGAATATTGTGTCGTCCCCAGCAAGAGTTCCGACAACACCGTTATAAGCTGCTGCATCGAGCTTCGAGCAGACAGCATTCGCCATTCCTGCGTAGCACTTTATGACGACGATATTTATAGCTCTGTCTATCGAGATCACCGAGTCGGCATACAGCGACTTGAAGCTGAGCCTTGCACTTGTCTCCTGAGGTTTAGGCGGAATTGTGTATTTGTAGCTTCCGCTTGGAGTCATGGTTTTCAGGAGCGCAAGCTGCTTTATGTCTCTCGAGACGGTAGCCTGAGTAACGTTGAAGCCTCTGTCGAGTAGCAGCGCTTGAAGCGTCTCCTGAGTGTCGACCTCATAGGTGGAAACTATGTCGAGGATGGCCTTCTTCCTGTCATTTTTCACTTGTCATCTGCCTCCTCGTAGACTTCCTTTGCATTGTTCATCAGCTTTGTAGAAATGGATTTGAAATAGTTATCGCCGTGAATGTCGATGACGCTAAGACTTAGCGGAGACTTTTTGATGCAGATACTGTCATCAGACGTAATCGAAATTGCTTTTCCACCGTCAGCACGCAAGGACACTTGTCCAAAAGCCTTAGTTCTGACTTCAATAGTCTTATTCGGATCGAATATCATCGCTCTTGCCGAGAGAGAATGAGGGCAGATATGTGTGAATTCTATGCAGTCCATAGACGGTTCAATAAGTGGTCCTCCAGCAGAAAGAGCATATGCTGAAGCCCCCGTTGGAGTTGAGAAGATGACTCCGTCAGCTCTCAGGTGAGATACGACAACACCATCAGCAAGGACTGTGAAGTCATTGAGGCTTTCCTTGAAGTCGTGTGTAATGACAACATCGTTCAGAACTGTTTTGATTATCTCTTTGCCTTTTGACTTGATCATCACATCAAGCATCATTCTGTCCTCAACCTCATAATCTCCTGTGCAGAGATTTTTAAGATAGCCAAGCTCGCTCCTCTCAAGAGAAGCCATAAATCCAAGTCTTCCGCAGTTGATTCCTAATAGCTTCTTCTTATGCTTGGCTGCAAGTGAAGCTATCTTCAGGATGGTTCCGTCTCCACCGATGGTTATGACAATGTCGCATTGTGAAACGGCTTTGTTGATGGTTGAAGCCTCTTCAGCTTTCCCACCGAATACGTTATTTGTATCAGGAGTCATCAAGACTGTGACGCCGAGAGACTTAAGAATCTCAATAACCTCTTTGGTACACTCTTCTGAGTGGAGCTTTTCAAGATTTGGATATATGAAGACTGTCATAACACTAACCGTCCTTTGATGTGATTTAATCTATTGAGAATGCTTTATTGACGATTTCAGCGAAATCAGGCGCCATAGAGCTCCCATGATTTCTCGTGCAATAAGCTAAGTATTCGATATTTCCGTCTCCGCCTTTGATTGGAGATGGGACTATTCCAGCAACCTCGAAGCCGTTCAAGACTAGATAGCCGTAGATGTCCTCTAAAACCCGCATATGAGTGGATTTGCTCTTCACAATTCCGCCTTTGCCGACAGCTTCTCTTCCGGCCTCAAACTGAGGCTTTATCAGAAACACTGCCTCGCCACTACTTTTCAGTATCTTCACAGCAGCCGAGATGGCGAACTTAACAGATATGAAGGATAAATCTGCGGTGACGAAATCAACTGCTTCGCCTGTGGTGCTTATAGAAACGTCCTTGACGTTGACGCCCTCTATGTTTACGACTCTTTCATCGTCAAGAAGCTTTTCGGCAAGCTGTCCATGACCGACGTCTATTGAGTAGACCTTCTCAGCACCATTCTGGAGCATACAGTCAGTAAAACCGCCTGTAGAAGCCCCAAGGTCGGCACAAGTGAGTCCAGAAAGTTCGATCCCGAAGGCATTTACTGCTTCTTCAAGCTTCAATCCGCCTCGTCCGACATATTTGAGCTTAGAGCCAAGAAAGTCGATCTTGTCGGTGTCTGAGACCTCGAGAGCAGGCTTTGAGCAGACCTTTCCATTAACAGAGATTTGGCCACTTTTGATAGCCTCTTTTGCCCGCTCACGGCTTGAGAAATAGCCGTTTGAAGTGAGATAGTAATCAAGCCTCGGCATCGGGTTTGTTTCCTCTGATGGTGAGCTCTATCTGGTGCTCTGAAAGCCCGTAAAGCTCTAAGGCTTCACACACCTTCATGTGCTGAACAAAGCCGTTTATAGCGTGAGCTTCAAGCCCCGGACAAACGGATTTCAGCTTTTGCCCTATCGAGCCCTCATATTCGCTTTCTTCGAAGATATAGGCTTTCTTGTATTTTGAGATAACGCTCCCAAGCTCATCACTGAACGGAAATACCTTGACGAGCTTCATGAAGTCGCAGCTGATATTTTCGGCAGCTTTTTCAGCCTCACCAGCGATTCTGCCATATGAAATCACGAGTGTATCGCTGCTTCTTTCGGTGATCGAATAATCGCTTTCACAGACAGAAGTAGTGGCTTCGCCTGACTTTGGGTATCTCACAACTGCAATGCCAGTGTCGTCATATATGGCTCTTCTGAGGCAATTCTCAAGCTCTTTGTAGTTAGATGGCGAATATATAGTGACGTTTGGAATGGTAGTTAAGAACGGAATATCGAACGTCCCCTGATGGGTTCTGCCGTCAGAGCCGACTATTCCTGCGTGGTCAATGCCTATGACTATATGGACGTTTCCTATAGAAGCATCGTGAATGAGCTGATCATAGCTTCTCTGAAGGAATGAAGAGTATACTGCAAACACTGGTATCATACCCATTTCGGCAAGTCCTGCCGAGAATGTGATGGCGTGGCCTTCTGCAATTCCGACGTCGAAGCATCTTTCAGGGTGCTTTTTCTTGAAGTATTGTAAGCCTGTCCCGTATTTCATGGAAGCTGTGATGGCACAAACTCTGTCGTCCTCATCTGCAATCTTAGTGAGAGCTTGTCCGAAGGCGTCTGTGAAATCGAATTTGTGCTCTGGCAGAAGCCCTGTCTTGACATCAAAACCAGCAACGCCGTGGTAGTTTCCAGGATTCTTTTCAGCAGGCTTGTAGCCCTTGCCCTTCTGGGTATTAACCTGAACCAGTACAGGCCCACCGAGAGATTTTGCATATTGCAAAGCATCTTCGAGATCGCTAAGATCGTGCCCATCAACTGGCCCGACATACTGGAAGCCGAGGTCCTCAAACATAGTGCTATGGAGCACTTTCTCTCTCACAACACCCTTTGAATCGCTCAGGAATCCAGAAACAGGCTTGCCTATCAGAGGTACTGCAGAGATGATTTCACGTGTAGTTGATTTGAGTGTGCGATAGGCTTTCTTGATTCTGAGTTTCGAGAGATATTCTGCCAAGCCACCTATATTCTTTGAAATCGACATCTCATTATAATTGAGAATAACGATGATATTTGCACCGCTTCTTCCGGCATTGTTGAGGCCTTCATAGGAAAGCCCACCAGTCATTGCACCGTCTCCGATGACAGCAATAGCGTGGTGCTTGTCCCCTTTCAGCTTCATTGCTTCGGCAATTCCTAAAGCAGAGGAAATCGAGGTTGAGCTGTGACCGCTTATAACTGGGTCGTGGACCGACTCATTAGGTGCAGAAAAACCTGAAAGGCCGTCCTTCTGGCGGATAGTGTCAAACTGATCAAGCCTTCCTGTGAGAAGCTTGTGGGTGTAGCACTGGTGACCGACGTCAAAAATTATCTTGTCATTCGGTGAATCAAAAACTTTATGTATAGAAACGGTAAGCTCGACAACTCCTAAATTCGAGGACAAATGTCCACCGTTTTCGGCTACTGTATTTATAATCTTTTCCCTGATTTCAGCACAAAGCTCTTTTTCTTCATCCAAGCTGAGCTTTTTCAGATCTTCAGGGAAAGAAAGGCTTTCTAAGAGGTTATTATTCAAATCTATCGCTCTTTTCGTGTTAATGTCTTCTGTCAAGTAAATCGTAGGCAAGTTCACATAGCAGCTCTGAGCCGTCAATATCAGAAATCGCTGCTACAGCCGCTTCTGTTAAGCGTTTGGCCTCCTCATAGGCTTTATCCACTCCCATAATGGTGGCATAGGTGTCCTTGCTTCGCTTTTCGTCACTTCCAATTGGCTTTCCGAGTTCATCTGCTGTCCCTGTGATATCTAAAATATCGTCAATAATCTGGAACGCAAGTCCCATATTCTCAGCATATCTGGCAGCTTTTCCGATGTCCTCTTCATCGGCCCCTGCAAGTATCGCTCCGAACTGAGCGGAAGCGCTCAATATGCAGCCTGTTTTCAAAGATGACATTCTGCCTAAGAATTCAAGATCAACCTGCTTTCCTTCTGAGATAAGGTCAAGCCTCTGTCCCATAATCATTCCCTGATTCCCTGCTGCTTTTGAAAGGCAGTTTATGAGCCTGACAGCTGTTTCGGGAGAAATGGTGCCTTTCAGAGCGCTGTCGGAGATTATTTCAAACGGGAGAATCGCGAGTCCATCGCCTGCTAAAAGTGCCGTATCAGCTCCATAAGCACAGTGAACCGAAGGCTTGCCCCTTCTCATATCATCGTTGTCCATCTCGGGCATATCGTCATGAATGAGTGAGAATGTATGCATCAGCTCGAGGCAGGAGGCGATTTCCACAATATCGTCTCGTCCACCGAAAAGCTTGTAAAACTCAATACATAGAACAGGCCTTATCCGCTTTCCACCCGCTGTAAGAGCATAGAATTCAGCGTCAATCACCTTCTGCTCTTCACTGTCTGACTTCGAGATATATCCATTCTGACAGAGATACTCATCAACCGCTTCCACATCCTGCTGAAACACAGCTTTAAGTTCAGGCTTCACCTGTGTCGCCCTCGCTTTCCTTGAGCTCGCTTCTTATGTCGTTAATACGCTTCAGGCACTCCTCTGAGAGGGTCATGCCTTCTTTATAGAGAGCAACCGTCTCCTCAAGCGAAGTCTTGTCGTCGTTCAGCTTCGCACAAATTTCTTTCAGTCTCTTTACGGATTCATCAAAGTTCATATTCATTCCTCATTATCTTCTAAAACTTCCGCCTCAGCTTGTCCATCCTTCATAACAATCTGGATTCTTCCACTCAGGCCCCTACTCTCTGTTACAAGATGAGAATCCTTATAGATGAGAGCATAGCCTTTGCCCAAGATATTCATCGGGTCAGCTGCGGAAAGCGTGTTTTTATATCCTGAAATCTGAGCCTCATATAATCTCAGCCTGTGAGAAATCGAGACCTTCATGGATTCCTGCATCGAGCTTAGCTGGTACTCAGTTCTTGTAAGCTTATTCTCTGGCGACAGGGCCTCGATTACCGATTTGTAGCTTGAAATCGCGTTCGAAAGAGCGTAGAGCTTTCTGTCTGTCAGTCTTGCTATCTCCTGCTTCAGCCTCGATATTTCCGAGGAAATAGTTGATATATCAGGTGTACAGAGCTCTGCAGCAGCGGTTGGAGTAGCTGCTCTTACGTCTGCGACGAGATCGCTGAGAGTTAAATCAACCTCATGGCCAACTGCAGAAACTACAGGGGTTTTGCAGGCAAAAACCGCCATGACTACAGCTCTTGTGTTGAAGCAAGCCAGATCATCGTCTGAGCCACCACCTCGTGTGAGGATGATGACATCGGAACCACTCTTATCGGCGAGTAATAGCGCGTTAGAAATGCTTGTGGGAGCTTCCAGCCCCTGAACGGTTGCTGGAAAAAGCCTGACTTCTGCCATGGGATATCTTCTTGTAACGGTGGTTTTAACGTCGTGGATGGCAGCGCCTGAAGGCGAAGTTACGACTGCAATCTGTTTGGGATATTTCGGAAGAGGCTTCTTCGGCTTCGAGAAAACGCCTTCTTTTGAAAGCTGCTCTTTCAGCTGTGCTAACGCTATCGACTCTGCGCCCTTGCCATCGGGAACCAGCTGAGTGCAGACGAGCTGATAAACGCCATTTCTCTCGTAGACATCAACTCCGCCAAAGGCTATGACAGCCATTCCTGTTTCAGGATAGAAGCTGAGTCTCGAAGCGTTCTGTGAAAACATCACTGCTCTTATGTTTGAGCTTCCGTCAGTTAGGGTAAAATATATATGACCAGAATTTCGGTTGATGGATATATCCGAAATTTCGCCTTTGACAGCGATGCCTTTCAGCTTCGGGTCGTTTTTGAATTTGAAGGATATATAAGTATTCAGCGCAGAAACAGTTAATATTGAATTCAAAGCTTACAACCATCCTTTAGTGCTGAGAATATTGCCACTCCCACTGCATTGTCCTGAGAGAAAGCTGGTTCTGCAAAGCAGGAATCGAAATCGCTTTCAAGCCTTCGCCTTATCAGCTTGTCCGACATGACACCTCCAGCATACACAACTGGAAGTGAGCCAAATTTGTTTATAGCACTTTTAGTCATCTCGTAAATTGCAGCCTCTATGGAATTAAGAGCAAAAAGCGCTATATCGCATTTTTCTCTTCCCTGATTGAACATGTCCCTGCACTGGTTTTCAACGCCTGAAAGACAGCAGCTGCCGCCTTTGATAGTGGCTCTTGGCTTGAATCGAGCGGTTGATTCGCTTGCAAGCTTCTCGAGCTCTTTTCCGCAAGGGAATCCAAGACCAAGCATAACTCCGACTCTGTCAATAAGCTGTCCAGCCTTGAGGTCGAGCGACGAAGATATTTCAGTAGCAGTGATAACTTCGTCCTTGTCAGCTCTTATGAGCAGGCAATCGGTGGTTCCTCCGCTTACGTGGAAAGCGATGAATGGCTTGTCACTTTCGATTAAATCAAGTCGTTTGCAGGAATAAAGAGCTGCTAAAACGTGCCCTACCTGATGAGATGTTGTGTAAACAGGGATGTTCCCTACCGATGATATGCTTCTTGCAACAGTCTCCCCTACCATAAAGCAGGGCATATAGGAGTCCTCAATGTTTCTTGGACGAGAGGAGACGCCGATTGCTGTGACGCTTTCGCCAGCTTTTACGAGGCCATCAATTACCCCAGGGAACTGCTTGACATGCTGGAAAACAGCTTCCGACTGTCTGAGCCCTACTTCGCCGGACTTGACACTCAGTAGCTTCTTATTCTGGCGAATAGCGCGGGTTTTGGAGTCGTACACAGCAGCAGATGTAGTGTAATTGCTGGTGTCAATGCCTAAGTAAATCATGCGAGACTTCGGGAGTATGCTCCAAGAACGCCGTTTACGAATGTAACGTCCGATTCCTGAGCGTATTTGTTGACAAGTCCGACTGCTTCGTTTATTGAGACCTTCATCGGGATTTTGTCGGAGAGGTATTTGATTTCATATACTGCAAGCCTGAGTGCTGCAAGGTTCAGTTTCGGGATTCTTTCGATGCTTCTTTTGGTGCTGAACTGCGAGATTACAGCGTCAATCTCATCAAGATGCTCATAAACACCCTCGACAGTTGAGATAACCTCTTCGTTCACAGTGACCGCTTTGTTGTCCTTGGAGATTTCTATCAGTTCCTTAGGCGATTCGTCTCTGAATGCCTTTTCGAAGATAAAGATAAACTCCGATTCTCTTATATCATGCCTTGTAATGCCCATTTAAACTTCCTGCCTTATTGTAATAAAAAGCTTTTAAAGCACGGAAAACCAAGCCGTTATGAAACAGCCTGGTAAATCCGCATTTTTACTTGTACTGACTTTCTGAAAAATCAACGTCTACTACAGAGACATTAACCTTTGATACCGTCACACCAGTCATCGACTGAACAGCAGCCTTGACCTTATCCTGGATCTGTGTGCAGACGTTTGTCACATTGTAACCGCTGTACACGATGATCGAGATGGATATTTTCGCAACGCCATCAAGCATGGTAACTCTTATAGCCGTGTTATCCATCTTGCTCGAAAACATTTTAAGTATATCAAAGGTGCGAACCGAAATCTTGGAAACGCCACTTACCTCCAGAGCTGCATTTTTGGCTATCTGGATGATGACGTTTTCAGAAACTCTGAGGGTTCCCTTCTTTTTCTTTTCTGTAACTTCCATTAATTTGTCCTCCTATATTCGTCCTTGGATGCGGAAGCAGACCGCTCCACATAAACATACAAATACAGTATAGCACAAATCGGTCGCCGAAACAACTACTTTACCTCAAAAATTCTGATATTTTCATTCTCAACGCTCACTTCTGACAGCAAAATGTCCTTGATTTGTGCTGCCTGTGAGGCTGTCAAGCCTTCTGACTTTACAACTATGTTGGCGTTTTCGCCGTCAAGATAGCAGACACAGTCGTCAAAGCCGGCAGCGATTACAAGATTTTCGATGATCGTCTCACTTTCAATAAGTGAAGACAGCGCCACAGCGTTTTCTGTATAGGTCGCAAGCTCTTCGTCAGAGATGTCTCCACCGTCGAGCATCATCTTAAGTGTCTCGACAGCTTCATCTCTTGAAGTAAGCTTCTCGAGCCTTGCCTGTGCAAAGTAGTCGTCGGATGAATAGTCGACTATTTCGGTTCCGTTGACGTAGGTTATCTCACCATAGACGTCGCTCATGTCAAGGCTTGTGACGACGTCAGTCGCCTTGAGGTCGGTGTTTGTCAGTTCATAATTCGCGTATACTGCGATTCCCAGAAGAAGAACCAGACAGGTGATGATAATCTGCCTTTTCGAAATCCTCGGGTTGAATTTAAACTTTGTATTTCTCTTTGCCATAGTCGCCATTGAAATCTCTCCTTAGTTGCTTTTTGCTACATAAACCTTGTTTGAAGGTATATCCAAAACGGTTGAAACCGCTTTTATGACCTGCTCCTGAATTACTGCTCTATCCCCTCCTGTACAGACTACCAATACTCCGCTCACCTGCGGATTGTCAATTCTCTCGATCAACGCCTCCTTATTTCCTATTATCACTGTTTCGGTTTTCGTTTCGAGCTCGTCTTTGTCTATATCAGTTGTGTAAACATAAGAAGCGGAGCTCTCTATTGTCAGCATGACTGTGACGTCGCCAACGCCATCTATCTTTGAAATAATCTCTTCGAGCTGAAGCCTGAGCGCTTCTGCGTATTCAGAACTGACTTCTGGAATGGTTTCGGATTCTGTGGTGGTTTCATCCTCACTTTCAAAGCTGCTGAGTGTAAGGATGAGAATTACCGACAGAACAGCTACAACTAGATAAATCAGCTGCCTTGATGTGAGCCTGAATTTCTCTTTTAGTCTGTCAAGATTCATCTACTTCCTCCGAAAAGCTCATTTCAAGGTCAATATCCCCGATTCTGTTTTCAGTTACTTTGCGGATTTTACTCTCATAAGCCTCACTGCTCCCTATGATTGTCAGGCTTATTTTACTAATAGATATGCTGTTTTCAGAGTCAATAGTAGTTTCAACAGAGATTTTTTCTACTGGAATGTCGTTCTCCTTGTATATGAGAAGAATTGTGTCGGCAAGCCTCTCGTTAAGCTCGTCAAGAACCAGCTCGTTGTAGCTGTAATCTGATTCATAGAGCAAATCTGCGTCTATGTCTTCGTCGAAAGTGAAATCGATATTGAGAACTGCTCCGGCAATCGTGAGAGCTGTGAGAATTGAAATAACAGTTTTCATCTTTTGCTTGAAGCTGTCAGGCGTCAGCATCATCACGATCATATAGACTAATGACAGGATGCAGACTGTTAAGGTAATATTCTTTACAGCTGTCATATGAACGCCTCTCCGCCAATCAGCATTATCATCCCTGTCGAAATCAGGAACATCAGGGCGTATATAATCAGAAGCGTTATGCCAAGCGAATACACATCCCCTATTCCCCTCATGAGGGCACTCAGCCTGTATGAGCCAGTTATACTGCACGTCCAGTCAAGGATTATGAAGGTGACTCTATAAACACACATTGTGATAATTGGCACTGCGAGAATCAGGACTATTATTACGATTCCTAAGGCTCCGACTGCCGAACGAAGAGTTCCAAGGCTCTGGCTGACAGCCTGGTAGGATTCTGAAAGTGACATTCCGATGAGTGGCACAAAGCTTGACACGAGATATCTTCCGGCTCTTAGGAGAATGCTGTTACCTGCTCTTCCGACAGTCGTCTGAAGGCCGATTACTCCTACAAAAACAGTCATGATAACGCCCACAATGTAGGTCAAAACTCTTTTGAGTGTTCCTGTCAGGTTCGGCAGATCTGGATTAATCGCCTGAGTGCAGGACATCACGAGCATACAGACCAAAATCGGCTTAAGAACCTGTCCTGCAATAATTGATACTGCTTCCGAAGCATAGAGCACCAGTGCATTATAGGCTCCTGCACCTGCAGTGTTGCCTGATGCTGCTGTGATGGCTGCGAAAATTGGTATGTATGAAGCCATGAAGGCTTCCTGAGATTGCATGACGCTTAACATATCTGAAAAAGACGAGATTATCATCGGAGTGATGCACAAAAAGCAGATAAGCGTGAATATTTCGCCATAGATTCCTGAACGCTGGGATATAGAAGTTACTGCTTCGCTCACGAGTGAGATTACCAGAACGCAAACGAAGACGCTTGCAGGCTTTTTCAGTGCTGATTTAAAAGCAGAAGCAAAGTAATTGAGAAGCGAACCAGCAGAGATATTCGATATGGTTTCAGGATCTGAGATGTCGACATCGTTGTCCTCCAAGAAGCTCTCAGCATCCCCTGCTTCTACTTCTCCGAAATCTATCCCGAGTTCAGCTTCATAATCAGCAGCTGAGACTTTAAGTGGCAGTAATATCAGCATCAGCATGACAAGAATGATTTTTCTTCCCATTATTTCACTTCCCTATGCAAGCTCAAGTATGTTCTCGATGGCTTCGATAAAGCTTTTTATCAGCGGCAGGCAGATGACTGATACTGCTACTCTTCCAGCGATATCTATCACGCTTGCGAGAGCGCTTTCTCCACAGTCCCGGCAGCAGGATGATGAAATCTCACAGACATAGCATATCCCTAAGACCCGAAACACTATCGAGATATACGAGCCACTGATTTCTGTCATGCCAGCTAAGCTGCTGACTTCGTAGAGCACGTCCGAGATCGTGCCTATAATTGAGAATGCAACCGCTGCGACACCAGCAATAGTGACTACAATCGCTATATCCTGATTTGTCGGTTGGATTGTTTTTGCAATTATTGCTGTGACTATGCAAACCGCTGCGATAGCTAGAATATCCACGTCCTGAGCCTTCTCTAAAAGCCAAAAGCGCTTTTTACGGTGTCAAAAAGCTCGGCTATTTCGCTTACAAGCATCAGCATGACGACAACCAGACCTGCGATTGTGATCATCAGAGCCTGCTCGTCACGCTCAGAGCGCTTCATGAGCTGACTGAGAACTGCCACGATTATTCCAACTCCTGCAATTTTGAATATCAGATCAACATCCATAAGCTTACCTCACGTCAAAATTAAACATATTACTATTCCCGAGAATGCCCCAAGGCATAGATAAAGCTTTCTCTTGCTCAAAAGCTCCTTTTCCATTGCAATTCTTCTGGTTTTGATCTCTTCAAGGACGCTTTCAAGCCCGGCAATCTGCGTTTCCGATTCGTATATTCCGAGAAAAGAAGCGATTTTCATGAAAGCTGATTTTGTGTTCTTATCCGCATCGCAAAAGGATTTCTCACAGGCGCTTAAAAATCTTTCAGAGAAGCTGTCCGAGATATCTCTGAAGCTTACAGCATCAAAGGCTGTGACATCAGAAAAGCATCTCTCGCAGAGCTGGTAGACATCATATGAGCCGTATTTAAGAAGGGCTTTCATATGGAAGATGACGCCTTCAAGCTCCATTGCAATCTGAATCTTCTTCCTCTCACGGTTGAGAGATTCTATGGATATAAGAAAGCAGGAAAGAACTATAGTTGAATACAGAATCAGTCTAATCAATTTTTATAATCTCGTATTCGTAATTCTTGCCGAGTACAGCTGCATATTGAAAGGCATTTTCCTCAAGCAAAGCCCTTACTATCCGCTTTTTCTTAGCCTCATTGAAGCTTTCTGCATGTACTGCGGTAATAAGCGTGACGCCTGAATGAAGCGCAAATTCGAGGGCTCTGAGCTCTTCATCTGTTCCGATTTCGTCTACCACGATTATGTTTGGTGACATCACTCTGACCGCTGTGGAAATGCCCATATGCTTCGGATATCCGACAAATACATCGGTGAGCTCTCCTACGTCGTTTTCTGCTTTATCTCTGTGAGTGGCTGAGATTTCGTTCTGCTCGTCTATGAGTGAAACCCTGTATCGGGAGCCCAAAAGCCTCGTCAGGTCTCGTAAAAGCGTTGTCTTGCCAGTTGCTGGTGCTCCTATGATGAGAATTCCTGCTGGCGTTTTGCATGTATTAATGAGCTTTTCCGCAAAGCCTCGCTTCTCTCTTGCTATTCGGATATTTATTGAGGAGACATATTTGATCGTTTCAACATTCCGAAAGTCGCTTGAGTTTGTTACTGCGGTTCCGCATATTCCAACTCTGTTGCCGCTTCCTACAGTTATGTAGCCCATTGAGAGCTCTTTTGAGTAGCTGTGAAGCGAGTAGGAAAAGGCGTTTTTGAAGGTGTATTCGATGTCAGACGGCTCTGTTACGAGTGTGAAAGCACAATCGCCAGTCAGCTCCCCAGACTCGGTTATAAATCGATTTCCGACTGATGTCGAGACGGAAATATGCCGTCCAAGGCGGAGCCTTATTTCATTTATAGTGTCTATGTCGGCTGGCGATAGCTTCTCAAAGCTTGAGCGAAGCTTCGGCTGAAGAAGTTCAATGGCACTCTTGAATCCATTCATTTTTTCGTCTCCTTTTTTATTGCCTGTCCAATTCTATGATGCAAAGGTCTTGGATATTCGGATTATTTTCCTGTCTTTCTTGTGTTGATGCCCTTGATTCCGCCTATTATTGAAAATAGGGTGCAGGAGACAATTTTTTCAAAGCAAGCGAATGTCAGAGCTCTGTTTACTATGAGGCAGACTATAAGAAGCATGGCAGACACGATTCCTGCGACAATCAGGCCTTGTAGAAGGCCTTTATTTCTTACAATCTGGGTTGAGACATAGCTCGCAAGATAACAGCCGATGGACAATATCAGAGTACCAGCAATGCTTACTATTTCGTCTGCAATGTCAAACAGTGTCATAACTGTCCCAAAAAGAAGAGTAGATGCGATTACAAAGATAAGCAGTGAAAGAAAACCTGCTATAATTCCCTTTTTATAAAACTGCATAAAGAAAACCCTCCGAATACTGCATAGTAAACAGTATTCGGAGGGTAATTCAGTTAGAAGTCAAAACAAGTCGGTTGAAATTACTTCTTTGAATCCGACTCGGAAACCGAGCTTTCAGACTTTGAATCTTCCTGCTTGTCGGATTTCTTGCCTTTCTTCTTGTCTCTTGCGGGAGAAGCTGACTTAGCAGCGTTCTTCTGAGCTGCTGCTTCCTTTTCAGCGTCAAGATTCTGAGAGATAGCCCAGCGTCTGACTCTGAGTCTGCTTCTGTCGCCACCAGTCTCGATAACGACGGTTTCTTCCTCAATCTTGCAGATGATACCGACAATTCCTCCTGCGGTGACAACCTCGTCACCAAGCTGAAGGTTCTTTCTCATTTCGGCGTCCTGCTTGTCCTTTTTGCGCTGAGGTCTTATAAGGATGAAGTAGAACACAACCAGGATTACAACCATCCAAATGATGGATGACCAGCCCATGGCTGAAGTTGAGGTCGTCGTATCTGTAAGAAGTGTGATTAGTGTAGCTGTAGACATTGTATCCTCCTCCAAGGGGTTAATTCACAGTCCCTGAGATAAATCAAAGCGACTTGATATATTCGTCCATTGCCTTGGCAGCAGTCTTGCCTGCTCCCATAGCGAGGATAACTGTAGCAGCACCAGTTACAGCATCGCCACCAGCATAAACGCCTTCCTTGGTGGTGAGCATGTCCTCGTTGACAACGAGACAGCCGTGCTTGTTAGCTTCGAGACCAGTAGTGGTAGAACGGATAAGCGGGTTAGGAGAAGTACCGATGGACATAATGCAAGCATCGATCGGAATAACATACTCTGAATCAGGAATAGCCTTGACAGAACGTCTTCCACCTGCATCAGGCTCGCCGAGTTCCATCTTGACGCACTTGATGCCGTTTACAGCACCGTTTTCGTCGCCAAGGATTTCGACAGGATTGTTGAGGAACATGAACTCGATTCCCTCTTCCTTGGCATGGTGAACCTCTTCCTTTCTGGCGGGCATTTCAGCCTCAGAACGACGATAGATAACGTAGACATGCTCAGCACCGAGACGCATAGCGCAACGTGCAGCATCCATAGCAACGTTACCACCACCGACAACTGCAACAGAGTTGTACTTGCGGACAGGGGTATCATACTCTTCGAGGTAACCCTTCATAAGGTTGATTCTTGTCAGGTATTCGTTAGCGGAGAATACGCCTACGAGTGATTCGCCAGGAATGTTCATAAAGTTAGGAAGACCAGCGCCGGTTCCTACGAATACTGCCTTGTAGCCCATTTCCATAATCTCATCGATGGAGAGAATCTTGCCGATAACCATATCGGTCTTGATCTCAACGCCGAGAGCCTTGAGGTTATCAACTTCATGCTGAACGGTAGCCTTTGGAAGTCTGAATTCAGGGATACCATACATCAGAACGCCGCCAGCAGTGTGGAATGCTTCGAAGATGGTTACGCTGTAGCCAAGCTTAGCAAGGTCAGCAGCACAGGTGAGGCCAGAAGGGCCAGAACCAACAACAGCAACCTTGATTCCATTAGGCTCAGCCTTTTCCTGCTCGAGCTTCTTGTCAGCCATATAGTCAGCGCAGAATCTCTCGAGCTTGCCGATAGCAACAGGCTCGCCCTTGATTCCTCTTACACACTTGCCCTCGCACTGGCTCTCCTGTGGGCAAACACGGCCACTTACTGCAGGAAGACCGTTTGTGGAGGTGATGATCTTGTAAGCTTCCTCAAAATTGCCTTCCTTGACCTGAGCCAGGAAGTCAGGAATCTTAACACTGACGGGGCATCCGCTAACGCAAGGTCTGTTCTTGCAGTTAAGGCATCTTGCTGCCTCGTTCATAGCTTCTTCGGCTGTATAGCCTAAGCATACTTCTTTAAAGTTTCTAGCCCTTACCTTGGGATCCTGCTCGGTAATGGGTGTTTTCTGAGCTTGCATATTAGGCATGTCTAACCCCTCCTGTTAATCTGCAAATGTGTTCTTTATCGTGAGCTTCCTGCTCTCTGTAAGCGGAATTTCTTCTCATAAGCTCGTTGAAGTCAACCTCGAAGCCGTCGAAGTCAGGACCGTCAACACAAGCATACTTGGTCTTACCACCAACAGTAACTCTGCATCCGCCACACATTCCTGTACCGTCAATCATGATAGGATTGAGGGAAACCATAGTCTTGATATTGTAAGGACGAGTAACGCCACAGACGAACTTCATCATCGGAACAGGTCCGATAGCGATAACGAGATCATACTGCTCGCCGTTATCGATGAGCTCCTGGAGCTGATTGGTTACGAAGCCCTTCTTGCCGTAAGTACCGTCATCGGTAGTGATGTAATAGTTGTCGCATACTGCTCTCATTTCGTCTTCAAGAATAACGATATCCTTGCTTCTGAAACCAGCAATGATGTCAACCTTGACGCCCATGTTGTGAAGAGCCTTAGCGGAAGGATATGCAATAGCACAGCCGACGCCACCGCCTATGACACATGCATGCTTGACGTTCTCGCCGAACTCGGAAGCAACTCCGAGAGGTCCTACTACGTCGAGGATGCTGTCGCCCTGCTCCATTGTGCCGAGCTGATAGGTGGATTTTCCGACCTTCTGGAAGATGATAGTGATTGTCCCCTTCTCGCGATCGTAATCAGCTACGGTCAGCGGGATTCTTTCGCCCATTTCATCAGTTCTGAAGATGATAAACTGTCCGGCCTTTACCTTTTTGGCAATAAGCGGAGCGTCAATCACCATGAGTGTAACTGAATCATTGAGCTCGCGTTTTTCTAAAATTTTATACACGGTTAGTCCTCCTTTGGAAACCTTATTACTTGCTATTATACTACATGCCTCGCGTAATTTCAAGTATTTTTCATCGATTTGCAGCAAAGTATTCTTCAATAGCCTCGACTATAGCGTCCGCAAGCCCATTTTGTACAGTAGAATCGTTCAGGGCCATGGCTTCTGTGTAGTCTGTGACGAATCCACACTCAACCAGAATCGACGGAAACTCCTGTTCAAGCGTTACCGCAAAGTAATTATACTTCGCCCCCCTGTTTCGGCTCTTGCCGTCTTGATATACGTAATCCTCGTAATATTCCGCCATTTTCTCCGCCACAAGGCTTGCTATCGGCTCGGAGAATGGCGTGAAGTAGTACGTTTCAACCCCTCGGACCCCCTCTCCGTTTGTCACACTGTTACAGTGAATCGAAATATACAGGTCTGGGTCATATTGCCTTGCATATTCAGAGCGGTCATAGACGCTGATATATGTTGTATCGCTTGGAATCATGTATACAGTAGCGCCTTTGGCCTCAAGCTTTGAAACAAGAAGCTTGGCGATCGCAAGATTGATAACTCTTTCTACAACGTGTCCGACAGCACCGGGATCCAAGGTTGTTGAGCTAGTGTTATACCCATGTCCTGGATCAACCACTATAACCGCACCAGCAAGGCTCGAATTATAGCCATTGAATGTGAATGTCAGATTTCCGGCATCGTCGTAGTCGGCTGAATATCCGGCAAAGACTCCACTCTTTCTGAGCTTGAGCTTGAGCTGAATCTTCGTCTCGCCATCGACCTCGACCGTCTGCCATTCAGCGCTGCTGAATAGCGAATCGGAGCTGAAGGTCGGGAGACCAGAATAGCTTGTGACATAATCAAATGTGATAATGACATAATCAGGGTCGAAGCTGCTGACAGAATAGGTTCCGCTTACTCCTGTTCCAAATGTCAGTGGCGAATAAGAAATTGTGAACGGCGTCTGGTAGTCAAGATTAAACGTGAGAACCGTGTCTCCGTCGCTGTTCGTATACGAAGACGTTGATTCTATCGCGTTATTGACTATCGTGTAACCATCGACAAGGGCGCAGTCGGATGCCTTTAGTCTCAAGCCTGATGCAGTCAGATAGTACTTGACGGTCTGGCTGACGCCTTCGGAGGTGACGCTGTAGGTCACTTCGTTGACGAGTACGTCGATTGTACCGGCAGGAAGTCTCGGAGAAGTCGGGATTGCGACAGCGTCGGTTGTGTAGTAGTCGTAAGCCAGGGTGTTATCGTTCTTCACTACTACCAGCTGTGTGGCCTCTGCTGTAGGAGAAATAGCGTTGACTATAACTCTTGCAGCTGTTACATCCTCATAGCTGAGGTTCTTGTAGTTACCGCTGATGTAGATGTAGCCCAAATCCTGCTCTTCGCCAACGATTCCTTCGGGCGCTGACAAGGTGCCGGTAAATTTAGCATAACTTGAGTTCTCGTCGAGGTCATCAGAGCTTGATGTCTGCTCTGTAAGTGTTATGGTTTCACCGTCAAGAGTTGCTGTGACGGTTGAGCCTGAGTATGCGATGACGCTTACAGAAATCTTAGTGGAGCCTTCAACGTTCATGGTGGTCCCCTCTTCGGGCTCAACTGACTGAATAACGTCGACCTTTCTGGTGATCTTGTAGGTCACAGTGTTGGCCTTGTTCTGGAATGTGAAGGTGTTGAGTCCTACCTCAAGCTCTTCTTCAAAGTAGAAGTTCCCTGCTTCGTTAAGGGTTATAATGTCGCCGTTGAAGTAGACATCAAAGTTCGAGTCGTAAGTGCCCTGGAACTTGACTGTTGTCTCGTAAGTGGTGTAATTCGTCTTTGTAGGAAGAACCATCTCAAGCTGAGTGTAGAGAGAGTCTGTGTCGATAAGACCATCGTAGTACTTGACAAGGGCATCAGTGCTGCTTCCGACATTATCCACAAGTGATTCATACGAGCGGAAGACGCTGCCTCTGTATGCTGAGTAATTTGCACACTCTTCGAGCTGTTTAAGGATCTGGTCTGAAGCCCATGAGGTGTCGGAGGTGCTGATTCGTTCATTGGCATGACTTATGAACATCGGAATATTGTTAGCTTCCGCAAGTTCGTTCCACCAGGAGATGATGCTTTCGAAGTTAAGCTCGACCGACTCGAGCCCACCATAGCAGGTGACTATAACGAAATCGGCGTAGCCATTTTCAATATAGGCTCTCGTGTCAGAATATCCGTCTGCAAGTGCTTCAAAGTCATCCTTGGTGTCAGAGCCTTCGGGATCATTTGAGTCATTCATCCAGGCATTGGTGGCTGCAAGGCCTACTGCAACAGTATTGCTGGTCGAGTGAATGGCGTTGCTGACAAGACTGAATATGTATTCACTATTGTCAAGGAGCCAGTTTTCATAGCCGATTCCAGAGCCGTACTTAAGGTAGTTTTCATAGCTGTTCTCGTCGATATCGGCATAGTAGCCATCGATGATGATTCCATCTATGAGATACTTATTAGTGAGCTTATGGGCACACTGGGAGAGATAGTCGATCCTGTCGCTGACAGTTTCAAGCTCGTTTGCCTCTATAGCGTCCTCCAAATCGAAGGTTATGTAGACATAATAATTCAGATTTCTCGCTGCTTCGATGAGCATGTCGAGCGGAGAACCGTTGAGGTAGACCTTTGCGTCAATTTCATAATAGATAACGCCGTCATAGCTTGTGTTGATGATAATCGTATTGAAGCCGTAGCTCTCGAGATTTGAGAATATATCGTTAATCTCCTCTGAAGTGACATCTGCCGATTGGTCGATATCGGTGAAGAAGTCGTAGCCGATGGTGATATAAGTAGCTCTCATGTCATCAGGGAAAGCGAATGCATCCTCAGCGGTTGCTGCCGTTATAATTTCAGCGGTTTCTGCGCTATCAACTGTTTCCTCTTCGGAAACATCGTCGTCGGCGAACACAATCAAAGCCGTTCCGCTATAGGGAAAGACTGTTGTAAAGAGAAGTACCAGAGATAAGAGCAAAGAAAGAGTTTTTTTCATGTGTTCACCTTTTGGGGTTAAGCTGGATTAAAGGCCAGCGAGAGACTTGATGAGACCTGCGATTTCTCCTGCAAGGAGAGTGTCGGACGAGCTTGCGACCAATGATGAGTATCGATAGTAAGCGCATCCTGAATAGCCGGAAAGAGTTGAGATGTAATCGGTTTGCTTCGAAAGCATACTGCCAGAGCTCCATTCTGTGGTTGTACCGACTTTGTATGCTGCGATTCCACAGATCAGCTTGACGGACGAGCTTGTGACCAGATTTTCCCACTGAACGGCTGTAGTGTCAAACGGGAGACTTCCCGAATAGCCATAATAAATCTGCGGGACGATGTAGTCGATATATCCCGTTGTCGAGCACCAGAGCTCAACATCGGCATAGAGCTTGTTTAAGTTGTTGTCAAGGTTTCCTTGGGGAGAAACTCCGAACAGTACGCTCGAGTTGCAGCCCTTGACGGTTGAATAGATTTCCTTGACGAGCTGACTGACGGTGTCTCGCCTCCACTGGGCGAGATCGCTGCTCCTGGAAACTGAGAATGCGAGCTTGTCAAACGATTCATCCGTTGTCGGATAGAAATAGTCATCGATATGTATTCCGTCGACATCATAATTCGAGACAATCTCCGCAATTCCAGCACAGATTAGCTCCCTGACTGCTGAATAAGCAGGACTCAGCCAGTAGTAGCCGGTGTCGCTGTCATAAACTAGATATGTCCCATTTGTTGAGCTCGATGAGTACCACTGCTTGAGCGTGTAGGATGAGCTCATGGCTTCGAAGTTCTTCTTGGTGGTGGTTCTCATCGGGTTGACCCAGGCGTGGAAGGAAAGTCCCAGCTTGTGAGCTTCGGAAATCATGATTTCGAGCGGATCATAAGAAGGCTTGTCCCCTACCGTCCCTGAATAAGCGGATGTGAAAGCATAATAATCGGAATAGTAGTAAGCATCGCCAAAGGCTCTTACATGTACATAAACGGTATTAAAGCCTAACGAAGCTACATATTCAAATGCTTCAGAGATGGATTCGGTAAATTCCGCTTCGGTAGCTCCTGCGAGCATGGTGTCAATGTCTAAGTAAGCAAACCAGACAGCCTTGACGGTGGAATAATTAAGAGCTGTATAACTGTTTGTCCCGAGGCTGGAAATGATTCCAGAGATGTCGTCCTCTTCGTCGAGGAGGACTTCTTCCTCGGTTGTAGCTGCGGTTGTTGTGGTTGCTGTTGTGACAGTTGTGGCTATGGTAGTCGTGGCTGTGGTTGCAACGGTGGTCGCGGCTGTAGTTACAGTGGTTTCCTCTTCATCCTCTTCGTAGATATCCGAAAGATATTTGCCATTGACGAAATATTCTCCATTCTTGAATTCTATCCGATACCAACCGTTTGAGACGATTCCTGTGACATTGACCTTGTCTCCCTTGTCGAGGTGCCCGATTCTGTCACTGTCGGCATCAGGAAGAGCCCTCACGTTTACCGAGTTGACAGCGTACATTGTTGCTTCATAGTCGGTGATTGTGTAGTCAGCAGACACTTCAGTTTCAACAACTGCGGTTGTTTCAGTGCCAGTGTCAGGTACTGTTGTAACAGAAGCTTCTGAGGTTTCGATTGTAGAATAGACTGGTGCGGTTTCTGATTCTTTGGTAGTTGCCTGAGTTGAGATGGAGGCATAGGTTTCTACAGTTACTGTTCCCTGAACGGCAGTGTCGTCTGAGACCTTCTGGGCGCAGGAAGTGAGAGTAAGAATAGTGAAAATAAGAGTGAAAAGCAAGACAGATTTTCTCATCACAACCTCCGAAAAAGATAGCGCCAACATCAACAGCTATGATTATACCATTTTCCGAGCAATATTACAAGAGCTTTATGCCGACAATATCTGCTAATATCCGAGAAGATTTTCTGAAAAATATTTGGAAAATCTCTTGACAAGATGGCATGTATATGTTATCATAAATCAAGAATCATTCTTAATTTTGGTGATGAGCATGACAAAACAGCGAAAACTGATAAAGGAGATTATATATAACTCCGATCGCCACCTCACCGCCGAGGAAATCTTTACCGAGGCGAGGAAGAGTATGCCCAGTATCGCCCTTGGGACGGTATATCGCAACTTAGGCAAGCTCTGTGAGGACAAGGAGATAAGGCTTATAAGCCTTCGGGGATTTTCCGATTGCTATGATAAATCTTTCAAGCCACATGGGCATCTTATCTGCAATTCCTGCGGGAAGGTTGACGACTTCCCTATCGAGGATATCGGCGAGGAGCTTTCAGAAAGGCTTGGAGTTAATCTCATCTATTACGATGTCAACGCTCACTACATCTGTGATGAATGCAAGCTAAAGAATTCGGTTACTGGCGACAGCCTTTAGAGCTGCCGTGTAATATAAAACTAAAATCTAATTTTCAAAGGAGAACTCGAAATGGAACTTAAAGGAACAAAGACTGAACAGAATCTTATGACAGCATTTGCCGGTGAATCTCAGGCAAGAAATAAGTATACATACTTCGCTTCTGTTGCAAAGAAGGAAGGCTACGAGCAGATCGCTGAGATCTTCTTAAAGACCGCTGAGAATGAGAAGGAACATGCAAAGCTCTGGTTCAAGGCTCTCGACGGAATCGGCTCTACTCCTGAGAACCTCAAGGCTGCGGCTGAGGGCGAGAACTACGAGTGGACTGACATGTATGCTACCTTTGCAAAGGAAGCTGAGGAAGAGGGCTTCAAGGTTTTGGCTGCTCAGTTCAGAATGGTTGGCGAAATCGAGAAGGCTCACGAGGAGAGATATCTCAAGCTTCTTGACAACGTTGAGATGCAGAAGGTCTTCGAGAAGAGCGAAGAGACCATGTGGGAGTGCCGTAACTGCGGTCACCTCGTAATTGGCAAGAAGGCTCCGGCTGTCTGCCCTGTTTGCGCTCATCCCGGAAGCTTCTTCGAAGTAAGAAAAGAAAACTACTAATTCTACTTTCCTAAAAGAGCCCTGAGAATCTTTCTCGGGGCTCGGTTTTTCTTGAATACTTATATATGAGGAGATAAATATGAGGCTTTTGATTGTAAGACATGCTGATCCTGATTATTCAATAGATTCGCTAACAGAAAAAGGCTGGCTAGAGGCTGAGCTTCTCAGCGAAAGACTTTCAAAATTAGATGCAAAGGCTTTTTACTGTTCACCTCTCGGACGAGCAAAAGATACCGCTTCCCTGACACTTAAAAAGATGGGAAGAGAGGCTGAAACGCTCGAATGGCTAAAGGAGTTCTACTACTGCCAAGTGACTCCGCCTTATCTAGAAGAGGGCGAAACGGTTATCACCTGGGATTTTATGCCGTCCTTCTTCACAAAGTGTGATGACCTTTACGATAAAGACAGGTTCATGCACGTTGATTTCATGGAGAAGGGCGACTACCCTGCTCTTTATAAAGCGGTCACAGATGGGCTCGATGAGCTTCTTGAGAAGCACGGTTACCGTCGTAACGGAAGATATTATGATGCAATTGAGCCCAACAGGGATACGATAGTCCTCTTCTGCCACTTCGGAATCGAGTGCCAGCTTTTGGGGCATCTTCTGAGCATATCCCCTGTTGTTCTCGGACAGAATTTCTGCGCTGCTCCTTCGTCGGTGACAACACTTTACACCGAAGAGCGAGAGAAAGGGATAGCATCCTTCAGAATGGCTGCTTTCGGAGATACTTCTCACTTGTATGCAGCAGGAGAAGAACCGGCATTTGCAGCGAGGTTCTGTGAGACCTTTGATTCTGATGAGAGACACTGATAGATAAATAAATCCGTCGGTTTTTCAGCCGACGGATTTATTTTTATCTCCATTCGAGAGCTTTTTTGAGGTATTGGCCTGTGTAGGAATTCGGATTCTCAGCGACTTCCTCAGGAGTGCCGGTTGCTATGACCGTCCCTCCACCAGAACCGCCTTCGGGTCCCAAGTCAATGATATAGTCGGCACACTTGATGACATCCAAGTTATGCTCTATTACTACTACAGTGTTTCCGTTGTCGCAGAGCTGCTCGAGCATATCTATAAGTCTTGCGACATCGTCGGTGTGAAGGCCTGTTGTGGGTTCGTCGAGGATGTAGATAGTCCTGCCGGTTGCCTTTCTCGAGAGCTCTGTTGCGAGTTTGACGCGCTGAGCCTCACCTCCAGAAAGTGTTGTCGAAGGCTGGCCGAGCTTGAGATAACCAAGGCCTACATCACGAAGAGTTTTGATCTTCCGATAAATCTTCGGCATGTTCTCAAAGAACGAGCAGGCTTCCTCGATGGTCATATCGAGGACATCTGCAATGCTCTTGCCTTTGTACTTGACTTCGAGAGTTTCCCTGTTGTAGCGGGAGCCATGGCAGACTTCACAGGGAACGTAGACATCAGGCAAAAAGTGCATCTCAATCTTGATGATACCGTCTCCCTCACACGCTTCGCAGCGACCGCCTCTAACGTTGAAGGAGAACCTTCCTTGAGTATATCCCCTCATTTTGGCGTCGTTTGTCATTGCGAAGAGCTCTCTTATATCATTGAACACGCCAGTGTAGGTTGCAGGGTTGGAGCGAGGAGTTCTTCCTATTGGGGATTGGTCGATATTTATAACCTTATCGAGATTCTCAAGCCCTTCGATCTTCTTGAAGGTTCCTGGGACGATTTTAGCGCGGTTGAGCTTTACTGCGAGCTCTTTATAGAGAATTTCGTTGACGAGTGAGCTCTTTCCGCTGCCGGAAACTCCTGTCACACATGTAAACGTCCCAAGCGGGAAATCGACGTTAATCTTCTGTAGATTATTTTCGGCTGCTCCTATAACCCGAAGCTTGGCACCACTTCCCTTTCTTCGCTCAGAGGGAATCGGAATCTTCCTTCGGCCACTCAGATACGCTCCTGTGATGGAGCGCTCGCAGTTCATGATGTCCTGAGGAGTCCCTGTGCAGACGATTTCTCCGCCGTGAACTCCGGCTCCTGGTCCTACATCGACAATATAGTCAGCAGCAAGCATTGTTTCTTCGTCGTGTTCTACAACTATAAGGGTGTTTCCTAAGTCTCTGAGCCTCTTGAGAGAAGCAATAAGCTTGGCGTTGTCCCTCTGATGAAGGCCTATGCTCGGCTCGTCCAGGATATAGAGAACACCTACGAGGGACGAGCCGATCTGAGTTGCAAGTCTTATACGCTGGCTTTCGCCACCTGAAAGGGTTGAGCTTGAACGGGAAAGGGAAAGATAATCGAGACCGACGTTTTTGAGGAACCCGAGTCTTGATTTGATCTCCTTCAGAATCTGTGAGGCAATGAGCTGCTCGCGTTCTGTGAGCGGCAAGTTTTCAAAGAAGTCGATGGCATCGCTTATTGAGAGCTTGCAGAGGTCAGCTATGTTCAATCCCCCAACTGTTACGCCCAAGACCTCTTTCTTGAGCCTGTCACCATGGCAGGTTTTGCACTTGACTTCGCTCATATATTCTTCGATCTTTGCCTTGGTAGCGTCACTTTCTGATGAGCGGTAACGCCTGTCGAGGTTATTTATGACGCCTTCGAATGGCTGGATCCAGTATCCCCCTCCCCATTCGTCAGGACGCTTGAATTGCAGCTTCTGGCCTTGGGTTCCATATAGAAATATGTCAATAGCGTCTTTAGGCAAATCCTTAATCGGCGTATCAAGTGAGATCCCATACTTTTCACTGATGGCGTTGTAGTAAATCATGGTGAACGAGTCATCGTTCAAAGTATTCCAGCCATCAGCTCTGATTCCGCCTTGCCTGATTGTCAGCTCATCGTTCGGAATGACTTTTTTAGGGTCAACCTGCAGGAACATTCCGAGACCTGTGCAATCGGGACAAGCGCCATATGGATTATTGAAGGAGAACATTCTTGGGGAAAGCTCTTCCATTGATATGCCATGCTCTGGGCAGGCATAGTTCTGAGAGAACATCATCTCTTCGCCGTCGATAACGTCGACGACTGCGAGTCCGCCAGAAAGCGAAGTGACAATCTCAATGCTTCCAGATAGTCTTGAACGGATTTCTGGCTTAATAACGAGACGGTCGACGATAACCTCGATTGTATGCTTCTTGTTCTTTTCAAGCTTGATTTTTTCAGCAAGGTCATAGATGATTCCGTCGATTCTGACCCTGACATAGCCTGACTTTTTGAGCTGTTCGAGCTCTTTGACATATTCGCCTTTTCTGCCTCTGACAATGGGAGCCAAAAGCTGGATTTTGGTGCCCTCCGGGAGCTCCATTATCCTGTCGACAATCTGATCGACAGACTGCCTTTTTATCTCTCTTCCGCAGACCGGGCAGTGAGGAACACCAATTCTGGCGTAGAGAAGCCTTAAGTAGTCATAAATCTCAGTTACGGTTCCTACTGTTGAACGAGGGTTATTTGAGGTGGTTTTCTGGTCGATTGAGATTGCCGGAGAAAGGCCATCGATGCTGTCGACATCCGGCTTGTCCATCTGTCCCAAGAACATTCTCGCGTAAGAGGAAAGGCTCTCGATATATCTTCTCTGGCCATCGGCGAAAATCGTGTCGAACGCCAGCGAGGACTTTCCTGAGCCCGAAAGGCCTGTGAAGACCACGAACTTGTCTCTTGGAATAGTTACGTCTATATTCTTGAGATTATGCTCTCTTGCGCCTTTTATTACAATCTGATTGTTTCCGGCGGTTTCATTTTCCATATAATCATCCTTCCTTTCTCAGTTCCGCAATCTTGTCTCTTAAGTAAGCAGCTTGCTCGAAGTTGAGCTGTCTTGCTGCTTCCCTCATCTGTTTTGAAAGCTTATCTATCAATTCCATACGTTCGCGCTTTGTGTAGTGGACAGCGCTCTTGTTAACGTCTTTTTTCGATGAGATTTCGATGACGTCGTGGACCTCTTTTACGATTGTTTTTGGAGTTATTCCATGCTGGAGGTTGTACTCCTCCTGAATAGCACGTCGCCTTTCGGTTTCGGTGATAGCCTTTTCCATCGAATCGGTGACGCTGTCGGCGTACATGATGACTTTGCCTTCGGCGTTTCTTGCAGCTCTGCCTATCGTCTGGATAAGAGAGCGTTCGCTTCTTAAGAAGCCTTCCTTGTCAGCACCAAGAATTGCTACAAGCGAAACCTCAGGCAGGTCGAGGCCTTCTCTCAAGAGGTTAATTCCAACCAGAACGTCAAACTCACCTAATCTTAAGTCTCTTATAATTTCCATTCTTTCGATAGTGTCGATTGAATGGTGCATGTATCTTACTCTGATTCCGAGCTTCTGGAGGTAACCCGTTAAGTCCTCAGCCATTTTTACGGTGAGAGTTGTCACTAAAACTCGTTCTTTTTTCTCAGCACGCTCATTGATTTCGAGGACCAGATCGTCGATCTGTCTAGCAGTTGGCTTGACTTCGATTACTGGGTCAAGAAGCCCTGTGGGACGGATAATCTGCTCGACAACCTGCCCCGACTCTGAGAGCTCGAAATCCCCAGGAGTCGCTGAAACGAACACTGCCTGATCGCATCTTGAGTAGAATTCGTCAAACGTCAAAGGCCTGTTGTCAAGTGCTGAAGGAAGGCGGAAGCCGTAATCCACGAGAGTCTGCTTTCTTGCTCGGTCTCCTGCAAACATCCCCCTGACCTGTGGGAGAGCAACGTGGGATTCGTCTACGATAAGAAGAAAATCATCCGGGAAGAAGTCTAAGAGTGTGAATGGAACAGCACCGGGTTCGCGTCTTGCAAGAACTCTCGAGTAGTTTTCGATTCCGCTGCAGAAGCCGACCTCCTGAAGCATTTCCATGTCATAGTTGACACGCTGCTCGATCCTCTGGGCTTCGATGAGCTTGTCCTGAGATTTGAAGAACTTAACTCGCTCATACATTTCATCTTCGATATCATGAATTGCAGCGTTGAGGCGGTCCTTGCCGGTAATGTAGTGAGATGCCGGGAAGATCGCGACATGCAGAAGCGACCTCACAGCCTCACCAGTGACGACGTTTACTTCAGTAATTCTGTCGACTTCGTCACCGAAGAACTCGATTCTGATCGCTGTTTCGTTATAGCTTGTCGGGAAAACGTCGACGGTGTCTCCCCTCACCCTGAATCGGTTTCTTTGAAAATCGATGTCGTTCCTTTCATACTGGATAGAGACAAGCTCACGGATGAGGTCATCGCGAGATTTGGTCATACCTTTTCTGACGGAGACAATCATGCTCTTGTACTCTTCCGGGTCACCCAAAGAATAGATACAAGAAACGCTCGCAACGATAACAACGTCACGCCTTTCGGTTAAGGCAGCAGTTGCGGAGTGTCTTAAACGGTCGATTTCGTCGTTTACGTCTGAGTCCTTTTCGATATAGACATCGGTTGCCGGAATATAGGCCTCCGGCTGGTAGTAGTCGTAGTAGGAGACGAAGAACTCGACAGCACTGTCCGGGAAGAATTCACGAAGCTCAGAGCAAATCTGTGCTGCAAGGGTTTTGTTCGGCTCCAATACGAGTGTCGGACGGTTGACGTTTGCAATGACATTGGCCATTGTGAATGTCTTGCCTGAGCCGGTGACACCGAGGAGAGTCTGCTTTTTGATGCCATTCTTGATGCCTTCTGAGAGCTTTTCTATCGCCTGAGGCTGGTCGCCAGTGGGCTTGTATTTACTTTTAAGTACAAATTGATCCATGACAGATGACAGCCTCCAAAAAGAACGTTTGTTGTTATGATATCACACCAGAGCTCAAATGTCAATAGCTACATGAAAAATCAGGAGCTGCCGTTAGTGCATTTCCTGATTTGTTCATAGTTGAAGTTGAGGTCTGAAAATCAGAGTGCGGACTTGAGTGCCTGAGCGAACTGGTCGGGGCAGGAGGTGTTCTTGGTGCCACACTTGATTCCGTCAAGCTTTGCGATAGCGTCCTCGACCTTCATGCCCTTGACGAGGCTTGAAATGCCCTTAAGATTGCCGTTGCAACCACCGACAAAGGAAACGTCGCCGATAATACCATTCTCAACCTCAAAATTGATCTGCCTTGAGCAGGTGCCTTTTGTCTGATAAGTGTAAGTCATTTTTTTGCTACTCCTTCATTTTATACAAATTGTAATTTTTACTTGTGATCAGGGAAGAATTTCTCCTGAAACCAAGCTGTTTTTGCTGTGAATTCCTTGCCTTCAAGATATGAAAGGCTTCCGCCGATATCTCCGAGCTCGAATCTCAGGCTGTGAGCTTGCAGTGCCTGAGTTTTCACTGAATATCTCTTATTGATTTCTCCCAAGCCATACTTTCCATCACCTAAAACAGGGTGTCCGATATGAGCCATATGTGCTCTTATCTGATGGGTTCTGCCGGTGATGAGGTCAATCTCACAGAGGGACAAATCGCCGTTTGTTGAGTGAACCTTGTAGCCTGTTGAAATCTCTTTTGCATTGTTTACGGGTTTATCGTAGATTCTGACTGTGTTCTCGGCTTCGTTTTTGACAAGATACGCCTTTATCACTGCTTCATGAGGAATTGGCTCCCCTACCACGGCACAGAGATATTTCTTTCTGATCTTTCGCTCCTTGACGGCGAGATTCAGGATTCGGAGGCTTTCTGCGTTCTTGGCACAGATTACGAGCCCTTCGGTGTTCCTGTCGAGACGATTGCAGAGAGACGGTGCAAAGCTTGCCTCTTCTTCAGGGCTATACTCCCCTTTTTCGTAGAGATATTTCTTGATGCGATTGATTAGAGTGTCGATGGTGTTTTCGTCGTCTTCGTGAACCACCAAGCCACAGGGCTTGTCTACTATCAGTATATTTTCATCCTCATAGACAACTTCGATCTTGCTGCTGACGAGGAGAAAATCGTTCTCTGACGGCGCTTCGAAGAACTCATCGTTGATATAGAGTTCTAATATGTCGCCTTCTTTGAGCCTTGTAGATATTTCGCATCTTGAGTGATTCAGCTTGATTCTCTTGATACGGATATATTTGTACATAAGCGACTGCGGAAGCTTGGGGACAGTTTTTGTAATGAACTTGTCAACCCGCTGACCGGCATCGTTGCGATTAATCTTGTAGCTCTTCATATCATACCTCGAAATCTTCTCTACAAGAATATTTTACTCGATTCTCATGTTGTTGTCAACAGTTTTGTTCGTAATGATCTCCGACAAATCTTAATGAAATTGTAACCGTATTGTATCTTGAAATGTACCGCACTGTGTGGTAAAATGTAGGTCGAAAAGAGTTTGACAGTCGGCTCGCCCGGTTTTATATAAAGGAAGTATTGAAAATGAATGACAAAAGAAGGATTATGGCGGTTGTGTGTGCCGTGACGGTTTTCACAAGCAGTCTTACAGCCTGTACACAGACCGAAATATCTGATACAAACGAAAGCACAACCATAACAGCTTCATCATCTGAAGAAGTTACAACCGTGTCAGATAACGTGCCCTCATACGTGGTCACAGAATCAGAAGCTTCAACTGCGACCGAGGCTACCACTGAAAGCACCGAATTATCGACTGAATCCACCACCGAAGAGGCTACAACAGAGAGCAGTGGCGTGATTGTGGATGACTACACAGAGGATTTCAATTACGATAATCTGACTCCTGATGATTTATACGAGATGTATGGTCTTTCGAGGAGCGAACGGAGCAGCTTCTATTCACAGATTTGCTCGGAATGTGAGCTCCCGATTATCTCTGTTTCGACTGAAGATGAGCAGGAGGTTCTTTCACTCGATGAATATGTGAACTGCATTATAGAGATTATGAACTGCGATTCCGAGTATGTCATGGATGCCACCGAGGCTCAGATCAGGGTCAGAGGTAATGCAAGCGCTTATTATGGCGATGTCGACCAGATAAGAGCCAACGGCGCTCCCTATCGGATAAAGTTTACGAAAAAACAGTCTGTTCTCGGGCTGAATGACGGTGCGAAATGCAAGTCGTGGGTGCTCCTAAAGACATACAATTATGGTGTAAGAGACCACCTCGCCTTTACCCTTGCAGCTGCTATCAACGCTGGAATGTATTACGTCTCCGACTCCACCTTTGTGCAGGTTTATATCAATGAAGAATACATGGGAATATATCTTCTCTGCGAGCAGACTCAGGAGAATGAAAACAGAGTGGCGATTACCGAGGCAGAGGAAGGCTACACTGGTACTGATATCGGATATCTCGTTGAGCTTGACAACTATTCGAGCGGTGAGACATGGAGATTTCTTTTGAACTACAATAATGAGTCGATAACCGATGTCTATGGAACTTCGAGGGTCCCGGTCAAGTACTACTATACTGTAAGAAATGATTTGTACTCTGAGGAACAGCTCGACTTTATTGAGAGATATTTCGAGGTCTGCTATGAGGTTGCAATGAGAGCCATCAAATATGGCGAGTATTATCGGGTCGACAGGGTTGACGACGATTTCACTCTCACATTGGCTCAGGATGAATTCGAGTCGGCATATGACTGCATTTCACAGGTCATGGATATCGAGTCGTTTGTCGACATGTACATCACCTATGAGATTGTAAACGATCAGGACGTTGGCGGAGGAAGCTTCTTCTTTGCAGTTGACTTCAGCGAGAATTCTATTTATCCTGTGCTAACCTGTGTTGCTCCATGGGATTTCAGCTGGGCATATGGTGACTATAGCTCTGATTCAGATGGTGGGCTCTATGCTGCTAAGTTCAAGGACGATTATTTCGTCGAAAATTGGGGCGACCGCTCGAACCCCTGGTTCATTCTCCTCTACTCTGCAGACTGGTTCCAGGAGCTTGTCAGCGAGAAGTGGCAGGAAAGATATTCATACATTCTGGAAGCCCTTGACGAGGTCACGGAAACAGTTGAGACTTATTCGGATGATTTCGATAAAGACGGAAAGAGCCGTTCATCCAGCGCTCTTGCAACCATCAGGTGGACAAGAAACAGAGTTGAGTATCTTAACACTCTCTGGGGATGACTTCCCTGCTCTGAATTTAAGCATAAAAAGAATGCCTCCGAAAATGGAGGCATTTCTTTTCAGTTGTCTTTCAGACGTTCCTTGAGGAAATTATCTTCTCTTGGAAACTACAACAGCAGCAGCAGCGACAGCCATCGGGAGAACAGCCAATACAACGCCAGTGTCAGCGTTAGCAGTAGTGGTGGTCTCTTCAGCAGCGTCAGCATCGTCGGTAGTCTCAGCAACAACTTCCTCTTCTTCACCTTCAGTAACTATAGCTAAGTAGGTGATGGTGAGATTCTCAAGAGGAGTCTGATAGTCAATACCCTTGAAGATAATTTGATCTGAATAGTCATCTAAGTTACCATCATTATCGTTCATCTTAAGAGTGATGGTGAAATCGAACTCTCCACCATCAAAACTCTCCCGAGAGGAAGAAATCCAAGGTTCAGAGTCGGTGTGACCTTCTTCATTACTGAGCCAAATTCTGAAAGCACCTTCAGAAGTACCTTTGGTGTGAATGGTGATACTATCGCCGAACTCAACACTTTCAGGAAGTAAAATGCTGATTGCTACAGCGCTAGTATTAAGTCCGCCATCTACTTCGGTAACACTATCAGCGTACTCGGAAGTTCCACAGTAGCCAATGTTATCAAGAGTAAGGGCGACTTCTGTCTCAGCAGCAAAAGCAGTTACAGAAAGAGCCATAACCATTACGACTGACATAACGATTGCCAAAATTTTCTTCATGTTATTTTCCTCCTAATATAATATGGTTTTTAACCACGTTCATTATAGCATTTGCTGCAACACATGTCAATACTTTTTGTGATAACTTCAAAAATTTACGCCTGATATCATAAAAATGACTATCATCTTTTTTGAAAAAACAAAGCCCTCTGAAATTTAGAGGGCTTCGACGGATTTGAATACCTCCAGAAGGAGGATTTCATTTCAATTGGTAGTCAGATTATCTTCTCTTGGAAACTACAACAGCAGCAGCAGCGACAGCCATCGGGAGAACAGCCAATACAACGCCGGTGTTAGCGTTAGCGGTAGTGGTGGTCTCTTCAGCAGCAGCCTCAGTGGTCTCCTCAGCAGCCTCAGAAGAAGCCTCTTCGGTCTCTTCAGCAGCAGCCTCAGCGGTCTCCTCAGCAGCCTCAGAAGCCTCTTCGGTCTCTTCAGCAGTCTCAGCAGCTACTTCTTCGCCGTCAGTGACTATAGCAAGATAGGTGACGGTGAAGTTGTCAAGGTTAGTACCATAAGAGATACCCTTGAAGTCTACAGCAGTAGCACAGGTAGCGCCTTCGCTATTCCAGTTCTGAACAGTGAGGTCGATGGTAACATCGAAATCTCCGCCAGAAAGGCCCAAATCAGTAGTAGAATAGATCTGCTCTGAAGCGGTAGTAGTGTTGTCAACGAGCCAAACTCTGAAATCGCCATCAGAAGAGCCCTTGATGTGAAGAGTGATCGTTGTGCCGATCTCAAGAGTCTCAGGGAGATTAACAGTGAACTGTTCGCCACTGGAATTGAGTCCACCGTCAACTTCGGTAGCATCGGTGTAGTAGCCGAGGTTATCAGAAGTAAGAGCGATCTCAGTCTCAGCTGCAAAAGCGGTTACAGAAAGAGCCATAACCATTGCGACTGCCATGACAATTGCCAAAATTTTCTTCATGTTATTTTCCTCCTAATATAATATGGTTTTTAACCAATTTCATTATAGCATTTGCACAAATGCGTGTCAACACTTTTTACGATATCATCAAAAATTTTCGCCTTTATTTATAAAAATGGCCACAATCTTTTGCATAGTAATTTCACAAAAATAGAAAGTTCAAAAAAAGCTATTGACATCTTCGAAAAATATCGCTATAATACTTGATGTTAAATCAATCGGGATGTGGCTCAGTTTGGTAGAGCGCCTGCTTTGGGAGCAGGATGCCGCAGGTTCGAGTCCTGTCATCCCGACCACTTCGTTGTCGTTGTCGCGAGCGACAAAAAAGCCGACAGTTTCACGCTGTCGGCTTTTATTATTTGCTTAGAACAGGCCAGTTATTACTCCATCTGAGCTGACGTCAATTCTTTCAGCTGCTGGGGATTTCGGAAGACCTGGCATGGTCATTATATCCCCTGTCAGGACAACTACAAATCCCGCACCTGCTGAGACCTTGACATTCTTGACGGTGACGGTGAAGTCTTCAGGAGCGCCGAGCTTAGTGGGATCATCGGAGAAGGAATACTGAGTCTTCGCAATGCAGACTGGGAGCTTTCCGAAGCCGAGCTCTGTGAGCCTTGCGAGCTCCTTTTTGGCTGATGGAAGATAGGTTACGCCATTTCCTCCATAGACCTTCGTTACAACTGCATTTATCTTCTCCTCGAGGCTCATGTCATCGGAATAACAATAGGTGAAGTTCGGAGTTTCTTCTTCGCAGAGTCTGACAACTTCGTTGGCAAGCTCGATTCCGCCTTCTCCGCCCTTCGCCCAGACGTCTGAGAGAACGGTGTTGACGCCTAATTTGCGACATTCTTCAATGACGAGATTTACTTCGGCATCGGTATCAGTCGGGAATCTGTTTACAGCGACTACTGACGGGAGACCATAGACGTTCTTAATGTTGGAAACGTGTCTTAAGAGATTCGGAAGGCCTTTCTTGAGGGCATCAAGGTCCTCTTTTCCAAGCTCGGTCTTTGCAAGGCCACCATGCATCTTCAGAGCTCTGACTGTTGCGACAATCACAACAGCCGATGGAGTGAGACCAGCCATACGGCACTTGATGTCGAGGAACTTCTCTGCTCCTAAGTCTGCTCCGAAACCAGCTTCCGTGACGGCGTAATCGCCGAGCTTCATGGCAAGCTTTGTGGCTAAAACTGAGTTGCAGCCGTGAGCAATGTTTGCGAATGGTCCGCCATGAACCAACGCAGGGGTGTGCTCAAGAGTCTGGACAAGATTAGGCTTGAGGGCATCCTTGAGAAGGGCAGCCATGGCGCCTACTGCCTTTAGTTGAGAGGCTGTGACGGGCTCACCTGAATAGGTGTAGCCGATTATGATTCTGCCGAGTCTTTCCTTAAGGTCATCAATGGAGTTTGCAAGGCAGAATACTGCCATGATTTCGCTTGCGACAGTGATGTCGAAGCCATCTTCACGAGGAGTGCCATTAGGCTTTCCTCCCAAACCGTCAACGATGAATCTGAGCTGGCGGTCGTTCATGTCGACGCATCTCTTCCAGGTGATTCTTCTTGGGTCAATGCCAAGAGCATTCCCCTGCTGGATGTGGTTGTCGATCATGGCTGCGAGAAGGTTGTTTGCAGCGCCGATAGCGTGGAAGTCGCCTGTGAAGTGGAGGTTGATGTCCTCCATGGGGACGACTTGAGCGTATCCTCCGCCTGCTGCTCCGCCCTTGATTCCGAAAACGGGGCCCAAAGAGGGCTCACGAAGAGCAACAATCGAGTTCTTCCCTATTTTTCTTAAACCATCGGCAAGACCTATAGTAGTTGTGGTTTTGCCTTCACCAGCGGGAGTCGGGGTAATTGCGGTGACCAGAATGAGCTTGCCGTTCTTCTTGGAGCCGTCATTGATTATTTTCGGGTCGACTTTGGCCTTGTACTTTCCGTACTGCTCGATCGAGTCCTCGTCAATTCCGGCGATTTCGGCAATCTTGGTTATAGGAAGCATCACAGATTCCTGAGCGATTTCAATATCTGTTTTCATGATATTCACCTCTTGGGGAATTTCTTACTGATAGATCGGGAACTTCTCGCAGAGCGAGACAACCTCGTTTGTGACTCTTTCCTTGTTGGCATCGAAGTCGTTAATGCAGTCGCAGATCCAGCCGGCAATTAGCTTCATTTCATTCTCGCCGAAGCCTCTTGTGGTGACCGCAGGAGTTCCGACTCTCAAGCCACTTGTGATGAACGGGCTCTCAGGGTCGTTCGGAATTGCATTCTTGTTAGCAGTGATGTGAACCTCGTCAAGACGGTGCTCGAGCTCCTTGCCAGTGACGCCTGTGCCTCTCAGATCGAGAAGCATGAGATGATTGTCGGTGCCTCCTGAAACGAGCTTGATGCCATGAGCAGTGAACTCGCTTGCAAGAGTCTGGGCGTTTGCGATTATATTCTTCTGGTATTCCTTGAAATCGTCAGTGAGAGCTTCGCCGAAGGCAACAGCCTTGGCAGCGATAATGTGCATAAGAGGTCCGCCCTGAGTTCCCGGGAAGACTGCCTTGTCTATCGCCTTTGCATACTGTTCCTTGCAGAGGATGAGTCCGCCTCTCGGACCCCTCAAGGTCTTGTGGGTTGTGGTTGTAACTACATCAGCATAAGGAATCGGGCTTGGATGAAGTCCCGCTGCTACAAGGCCTGCGATATGAGCCATGTCTACCATGAGGTAGGCTCCGACCTCGTCTGCAATCTCTCTGAAGCGCTTGAAGTCTATAATTCTTGGATATGCTGAAGCACCAGCTAAGATGAGCTTAGGCTTGCACTCAAGTGCCAAGCGCTCGACTTCATCATAATCGATAGTCTGGGTTTCATCGGAAACCCCGTAAGGAACTATGTGGAAGTACTTGCCGGAGATGTTGACAGGTGAACCGTGGGAAAGGTGTCCACCGTGGGCTAGGCTCATTGAGAGAACAGTGTCACCTGGCTGCAAAAGTGCAAAGAAGGTGGCAAGGTTTGCGTTCGCACCGCTGTGAGGCTGGACGTTAGCGTGTTCAGCTCCGAAGAGCTTCTTGGCACGTTCTCTTGCGATCTCCTCGACCTCGTCGACATACTGGCAGCCACCGTAATATCTCTTTGCAGGATAGCCTTCGGCGTACTTATTTGTAAGGACGCTTCCTGCTGCCAAGAGGACTCCTTCGGAAACGATATTCTCCGAAGCGATAAGCTCGATATTGTGGCGCTGGCGGTTAAGCTCTCGCTCACATGATGCTGCTACCTCAGGGTCAAAGTTTTTAAGCTCTTCATAAAACATAATGTTTGCTCCTTTGCATTTATATTACTTTTTTTGCGACTGGAAATAGATATTTCTCCCGATAATCCTCGAGATTCTGCCTGAATTCGGGAGATTCGGGAATCTGGGCTACATATGTATGCCCTTCAGCGTTCAGATCATAGCTATGCAGGACGGACAGAGCTATATTCGAGCAGTGGTCCGCAACTCTCTCAAAGTTTGTGAGAAGGTCACTGTATACAAAGCCGGTGACTATTGTGCAGGCACCCGACTGAACGCGATCGATGTGGTTATTTTTGATGACTTTCGTCATCTCGTCGATAGTTTCTTCAAGAGGTTCTACCTTGACTGCAAGGTCGCGTCTTCTCTCAACAAAAGCGGAAGCTGCAAGATTAATTATTTCGCTGACGGCTTCTGTCAGAAGACGTAGTTCTTCTGCCGCTTCATCTGAGAAGACAATCTTCTTTTCATGGATTTCTTCTGCATTTTCAGCAATATTTGCAGCGTGGTCGCTTATTCTCTCGAAATCGCCAATTACGCTTAGAAGCTCGCTCGAAATAGCCTGTTGCTTCTCATCCATGACATTCTTCCCTATCTTGACGAGATAGTTTCCGAGCTTGTCCTCGTATTTGTCGCAGAGGGTTTCCTTCTCAGCGACCTTCTGGTATTTCGACTTGTCATATTCGGTTATGAGTCTGATTGCACGGAATATGTTCTTTCTTGCGATGTCACACATCTTGAGTGCAGCCTTACGGCTGACCTCAATTGCTGCTGGAACATAGTCGAGGAGGTTTTCGTCGAGGGAGTCGATTTCGCTAAGGTCTTCACTTTCGGAAGGATCGGGTTTGATGATGATATAGCAGATTTTCTCGATAAGCTTGCTTGCAGGAAGCAGTGCTACCATCCCGACGACACTGATAACTGAGTTCATAAGTGCAATGCCAGTTGTTGTGGCGCTTTCATCCATAAATGAAAGCCCTCCGACAATTGCATTTATAGGAACAAGAACAATAGCTACAAGAACAGCTGTCAGTACATTCGCAATAAGATATACTAAAGCCGTTCGTTTGGAGTTTTTATTCTTTCCCACCATAGCAATAAGTACGGGAGAGCTTGCACCAATTTTTATGCCCAAAATCAAAGGAAGACAGACACTATAAGGGATGACAACTGAGGTACAGAGTGCCTGCATAATACCGACACCGGCAGAGCAGGACTGAATTATCGCTGCTACAAATATACCAGCAAGGACACCTAATATCGGGTTTTCGAATAATAAGAGAATATTCTGGAAGGCTTCGCTTTCCTTAAGAGGATCGACGGAGTCGCTTATCAGGGACATCGACAAAAGAATGGTTGAAAGCCCCAAAAGGACAAGCCCGATGCTCTTGGTCGAGTTCTTGTTTGTGAACATGTAAAGAAGAGCGCCGATAGTTGCAAATACGGCGATGAGAACCTCAGTTGAAAGCAGCTGACCAGCAACACTTTCAGAGCCTGAAATCGAAAGAATCCAGCCTGTCATTGTGGTACCGATATTAGTTCCAAGGACAATAGGAATTGCTTGAGTCAGAGTCATCATACCTGCGCTTACGAAGCTTATAACCATGACGGTTGTAGCTCCTGAGGACTGAATCACGGCAGTGACCAGAATTCCCAAGAAGAAGCCTTTTATTGCAGGGGAAGAAAGCCTGAACAGAATGCCTTCCATTCTGTTTCCAGCAAGGCTTTTGAGCCCGTTTCCCATCGTTTCCATTCCAAAGAGGAAGAACGCCACACCGCCAATAAGAGAAATAATATGAGCTAAGTCCATAACTATCCTTTCAAGACGCCTTATTATCTTTTACATTCTCGTTACATAAATCACATTTTCACACTTCTACTATATCAATTTGGCGGAATTATTTCAAGAGCAAATATTAATTTCGGCGTTATGCCAGAAAAAGTGCAACTTTCAGGGTCGGAAACAGGCGAATTTGGGCATGGGTATAAAAATTTCTGCCGTGACAATTCCGAGTCACGGCAGAAATACAAATCATAATTTTTTCACAAACAAAGCTCTTATCGCGTTTAATACAGCAAGCACCATCACTCCAACATCTGCGAATATTGCAAGCCACATGCTTGCCATTCCGAGTGCTCCTAAAATCAGACAGATAAGCTTGACACCAATCGCGAAGACGATGTTTTCCTTGACGATCCTAAGGCACTTTTTAGAAATTCTGATTGCCTTTGAAATCTTTAGCGGGTCGTCGTCCATGAGGACAACGTCTGCTGCCTCGATTGCAGCGTCTGAGCCCATTGCTCCCATCGCAATTCCTATATCTGCTCTTGAGAGAACAGGTGCATCGTTGATTCCGTCACCGACGAAGGCAAGCTTTCCGCTTTGCTTCTTCTCAAGAAGCTCCTCAACCTTTGAAACCTTGTCGTCGGGCATCAGCTCTCCGTGAACCTCGTCAATTCCCAGTTCATTGCCTACACTTTCAGCGACAGATTTTGAGTCGCCACTGAGCATTATTGTTTTCTCGATTCCAGAACGTTTGAGAGACCTGATGGCTTCCTTGGAGTTTGGCTTTATAACATCTGAGATAACAATGTGACCGCAATAGTTGCCGTCAACAGCAACATGTATTATGGTTCCGACTGAGTGGCAGGAGATGTACTCGCTCCCTACCCTCTTCATCAGCTTACTGTTACCGACCGCTACGCTATGACCATCAACTGTGGCTGTGACGCCTTCACCGCTGATTTCCGAAATATCCGAAACTCTGCTTCTGTCAAGCTCTTTGCCATAAGCGTGTTGGAGGCTCTTGCTTATAGGATGGGAGGACGCGCTTTCAGCAAGCGCTGCAAGCTCAATAAGCTTCTGATTGTCGATGGTACCGTGATGGATGGCATTGACTTCGAAGGAGCCTTCGGTGAGGGTTCCAGTCTTGTCGAAGACGACATACTTTGTCTCTGAAAGAGTTTCAAGGTAGTTCGAACCCTTGATGAGGATTCCTTCCTTGCTTGCTCCACCAATTCCTGCAAAGAAGCTGAGAGGAATACTGACAACCAGGGCACATGGACAGCTGATAACCAGGAATGTGAGTGCTCGGTAGATCCAGTCGCTGAATGCAGCGGGCAATCCCATGAGAAGTCTTACTACTGGCGGAATTATCGCCAGAGCGAGAGCCGAAAAGCAGACAACGGGAGTATAGATCCTCGCAAACTTCGAGATGAAGTCTTCAGACTTCGATTTACGGGAGCTTGCATTTTCTACAAGATCAAGAATCTTCGAGACGGTTGATTCTCCAAAGGCCTTAGTTGTCCTGACTTTCAGAACGCCTGTCATGTTGATGCAACCGCTGATTACTTCGTCACCAGTGTGGACGTCTCTCGGAAGACTTTCGCCAGTTAAGGCGGAAGTATTTAGCGTGGAAATTCCATCCTCAATAACTCCGTCAATTGGGATCTTTTCTCCTGGCTGGACAAGAATTATGCTTCCTATCTCAACTTCGTCAGGCGAAACCTGAGTTAGCTTGCCGTCAACCTCGATATTGGCGTAGTCTGGCCTTATGTCCATCAGGTCGCTGATGCTGCGACGGCTTTTCCCGACAGCGTAGCTCTGGAATAGCTCGCCTATCTGGTAGAAGAGCATTACCGCGATCGCTTCGCTATATTCCCCACTTTGCTCGTAGATAGCAAGCGCGAAGGCTCCGACAGTCGCAATTGCCATCAGAAAATTCTCGTCGAAAACTCTGCCATTCAGAATTCCTCTGAAGGCCTTGAGCAATATATCATAACCGATGATTATGTACGCTACAAAATAGAGAAAAAGTTGCAAGATGCCCGAAACGGGCAGTATCATCAGAAGAATCATCATCAGCACAGTGATGAGAATTCTTGCAAGCATTTTCTTCTGCTTTTTAGTCATATTAATCTCTCCCCTTGCCGATTTAAGTTCAAATTTCTATTTCACAATCAGGCTCGACCTTTCTGCAGGCCTTGAGAACACTTTTCATCACCTTTGCCTGGTCGACACCCTCTTCAAACTCGACAATCATCTTCTGAGTCATGAAGTTCACAACAGCGTTCATAACGCCAGCAGTCTTCTTTGCAGCACCCTCCATGAGATTTGCACAGTTGGCACAGTCGACTTCGATATTATAGGTCTTCTTCATTTTGAATCACCTTTCCTGAGTAAGAGTTGGATTAGCAGTATTAAACGATTAAGCAGTCGTTTAAACGTCCTATTACATTATATGCTGCTCCTACGTATTTGTCAATAGGAAAATGAAAAATTTTCGAAATTCGACAATTGTAGCAAAAATGCTCACGGATAAGCCTTGTCTAACTGGCGATATTGTGTTATAATATAGTAAACAATATTTCCAAAGGAGACAAAAGAATGCCCGAAGAATTGCTCCCCCATCATCACACCGATGAATATGATATAGAATCTTTGAAGAAAACCCTCGAGAAGACCGATTTTCAGGCTGTTGCTGACGTTTTTCGCCAGCTTGGCGATTGTAGCCGAGTCCAGATTTTCTGGCTCCTCTGCCACTGTGAAGAGTGTGTAATCAACATTTCCGCCCTGATGGGCATGACCAGCCCGGCGGTCTCCCATCACTTAAAGCTCCTCAAAGCCAGCGGCCTCATCACCAGCCGTCGCGAAGGCAAAGAGGTCTACTACAAAGCAGCCGACACCATCCAAAGCCAGTCGCTGCATCTCATAATTGAGAAGATTATGGAGATTACGTGCCCGGAGGAATAACTTAATATCTAAAGAAAACCGAGCAAGGATCATTTCCCTGCTCGGGTTTTCTTTACATATTGCTTACACCAAAGCCTTGCCGAGGGATTGGCAGGCTGATATCGCTTCGTTGTCGGGGGCATCGTTGCAGATGACGCTGTCAGTGGCGAAGATAGCGCCGTCGTTACGGCAGGTTTCCTCCCAGGAACGCATCCATTCTCCATCACCCCAGCCATATGAGCCGAAGAGGGCGATCTTTTTGCCATTAAGAGCTGGTTCGCAGGCTTGGAACATTGGCTCGAATTCGCTTTCTTCGAGCTGCTCGTCTCCCATAGCGGAGCAGCCGAATGCTATGGCGTCATATGTTGATACTGTGGAGGTGTCGAACTCTGAGGCTGTGAAAAGCTCCGCCTCCCCTCCTGCTTTTCTGGCACCCTCCAGAACGGCGTTGGCCATCTGCTCGGTGTTGCCGGTACCGCTCCAATATACTACTGCTATTTTTGACATTACAATCTTCCTTTCTCAGGTGGCTACGAGGAGCCTTTCTAATGAATGATATTTGCTATAGTGTTTGCAATAGCTGCCGATGCACTGTCTGTACTGACGAAACTTCTCCTCGGCAGCTTTTTCGTCACCGTAAACCTTCCAGAAACCTACACACTTGGCGCTTTCGGCTTTGTTATCGATAAAGCCCTTCACATCTTCAGGAGGATATCCTAAGAACAGCCCGATTTCGTGAGGAAATTCTGAGGATTCCGAGAGCCTGTCCCGAAGCCTCCAGAGACACCTGTTTATGTTGTTAGTAGGATACCCGCGTTCGTCGAGAATACTCTTCCCAAGACTGTCAGAGAGGTCGGATTTCAGCATGTTTGGCCTGTAGAGATAGATAAGAGCGGTGCCATGCTGGCGCCTGAGGACTATCATGCACATGCCTTTCGGAACCATGATTTTATTGAAGGCGCAGACGCTTTCGTGAAGCGAGTGCTCGTCTTCATAATGATAGTTGAACATGGCAGCGGTCTTTATTCCTGCCATGGTTGGTGCACAATGTCGCACCAGAAGTTCTTCGGACATTAAATCACCTCTGTGAAACTGGGGTTAGCTTAAGCTAACTGACTTCTTTAAATAATAGTTAGACTCGGCTAACTGAGAATAGTATACACTATGTGAGAGCGGTTGTCAAGGGGTATTTTCAGATTTTTTTCTTTCGGATAGTTTCTCACGGTCGTACTCAAATATGCATAAACAAAAAGCACCCAGTCAACCTGACGAGTGCTCAATTTGTGACTACTTAATCTTGCCATCTTCTATCAACACAACTCTGCCACATTTCTGCGCTGTTGCATTGTCATGGGTAACAATTACTATGGTTATCCCCTGTTTGTTGAGTTCCCCGAACACATCCATTATGTCGTTTGCAGTGGTTTTATCGAGTGCGCCAGTGGGCTCATCTGCAAGGATTATTTTCGGCTGATTCACGAGTGCTCTCGCAATGGCTGTTCTCTGTTGTTGACCGCCCGAAAGCTCGGAGATGTCGGCGTCGCGCTTGTCCTCGATCTGAAGACTTTTGAGAAGCCATGCGATTCGTTCGTCGGTGGCATTCTTGTTATACTTTCCACCAAGGCAGACAGGCACACGGATATTATCGTAAACCGACATATTCGGGATCAAGCCGAAATTTTGCAAGACTATGCCGATTTCTTTATTGCGGATTCTGGCAAGCTGATTGGGGCTGAGAGTTCTGACATTGACACCATTCAAGAGATATTCGCCATCAAAATCTGTATCGGCACAGCCCAATATTTTAAGGAATGTTGACTTGCCGGAGCCTGATTTCCCCATAATCGCAAGCATTTCACCGTCATTGATTTCAAGACTGATGCCGTTCAACGCCTTGACTTCGCTTCCTTTTCCGGCATTGTAGGTCTTGTGAATGTTCTTAATTACTATCGACATGGTTATCCCTCCTCAAAGATTTCTCAAGACACTTATCACCACAAAAATGGCGACTGCGGCAATTATAGGGATTAAATCTGTGATGATTTGGATTGTCCGACATTGTGCCGGGCTTGCTCCACAGGTGCAAATTATACGATATTTCTCCGCAAACACTGTTCTTGAAAGAATCGAGTTTGAAATAACGCCGGCTAAGCAAAGAAGAATAGAGATAATTGCGAGCATCACCGTCATTCCCATAATTTCAAGCTCCAGAGCGCAGTATTCTGCGAAACCGTCGGCAGTTGATACAGCTGATTCCACCAACCCAGTGCTTACAATATTACTACAAAAATCAGTTATATCGCCGCTTGCAAGTGCGCCATAAACGTCTTTTTTCGTAAAAATGCCATCGTCCTCGTCAGTTATGAGAAAAATATAGTTGCTCTGCTCAGAGACCACTGACGACGGGCTATCTTCGGAAGGCGTCAGATAGACAAAATCGTTTTTAAGTATGCCGACGACCGTGAATGTGATCTCGGTTTTATCCTTGCCGGAAAGGATTTCAGTGTAGGTCTCGCCGAGCGAATAGTAGCTCCCAAGGCTTGAAACCACCACGGCAGGGTAGCCGTCCACAACTTCAAAGCTCGTCTGTTTCTTGAAAGAATAGTTGAGATTCTCGAAATAATCTGCTTCGACCGGCTGTAAATAAGCGAAGCTGTCATAGGTGTATTTTCCGTGGAGGCTCACACCGAGATACTTTCCGCCTAAGTCTTCAACCACAGACTTTATATCTGAATAAGCAGTAATGGCAACAGCATTTTCAAGCCCAAGGTCCGAATAAGCTTGCCTTATCTGAATCAGTGGCAACAAGTCTCCCATAAGTGATGACAAGATGAACATCATCACCATCAGCATAAGTGCCACTCTGACGTAGGCGGGAAATCTGTCTTTGAGATTCGAGAGAATAATAAGCCTCATAGTCTGGCACCTCCCGAAAAAAGGCGGTTGTATTTCGGAACAGTTACCGAGAGCATGACGATTAGCATTATAGCAAAAACTACAACTCCGCTTGCCAAGTCAACCTGTCCATACATGTTGAGAAGCCTTTGGAGCGGTTTCGACAGGCAGAAAAGAGCATACCCCGCCACGAGTGAGACCACGGTCATGATGAAAAGAGGCAGATAAAGTAGCTCGAAAAGCCCGGCACGGGAAATACCCAGAAGCTTATAGATGTTGTATTCATAGGACGTGCTCCTGACCATGTAATCAAATAGCGACGACACGATGCAGATTACACAGAGTATTATCCCGATGATTATAACAGTGCACTCCATGCCGTTCTCTAAAAAGTCGCTAAGCTCTGCCTGATACCTCGATTTCACGGTGCAATCGTTGGTAGTCGCGATGGCTTCGAGGATTTCAACCTCTGATTTTGTCGGGATTTCCGAGAATACCATGCCATTCAGCCTTATGTCGAAATCGTCGGTTTTCAGAGCCGTCGAGAAAGGAAGATAAATATCAGTTTCGCTTATGCCGATAACGGTGTAAACCCCGTTGCCGATAACCACACTGTCGCCGACAGACTTGTATTCCCTAAGACCGCTATTTATGTAGATTTCGTTATTGCACCAGATGATGACATTTTCACCGTTCTCAAGTTCACTTTCAGAGAAAGTTCTGCCAATGGTAACGTCAGGCTCACCAGTGATTCTTGAGTCGTTGGCACTGCAAAGGACAGCCTGAATATACTGATTACTCCCGCCTTTCGGGTAGGCACTCAGCCCGACAAATTCCGAGATTTGCGGCAGTAGTTCACTTTCAGAAAGTGCTTCAATAAGCTCAGAATTATCCGAAACGCTGGACGTTATCGTGAACGTTCTGCGGCTTTCGCCTTGGTGCAAGAAAAACGTTGTTGAGTAGAGAAGCTGGTTAATCAGGACAAAGAGCGAAAAAGCACAGACAGTGAACGAAAATACGATTATCGCAAAGTTCGCCGGCTTTGCAGTCATCTGCCGGAATGCTCTTTTCAGATAGAAAGCGTGACGGTTCATAGCTTTAGTTTCCGATCAATCGATGGGAAAGCCCGCAGAATCAGCATCGAAAGAAGCCATCCGAGAGCGTAGCCGATGACGATTAGTATGAGATTGACGGGATAAATCCTCGTCATGGTGTACTGGGCGGTGGTGTTGATTACGACGTTGACTACGAGATAGACCACCGGTGCACCGACAAGCGAAGCCAAGAATACAAGCGGCTTGCGAAGGTGTTTGAAAAGAACCGTTCCGAAAAATGTAAACAGAAACGGCGCAGTTATGAACCTTGAACGGCTCGAAACATAGTCCCAGAAGTAGGTCGTTATCGCCGCTATGTCAAACTCGGCAAACTGGCTCATGAAATCGTAGCTGTATTCGTCGGGATATGTCAGTGCTATCGGAATCGGAAGGATTATCAGCGAGACGAGCTCACAGATGCCGAAGGCTCCCAGAAATACCAGCAGAAGTCTGATAATCGACCTGTGCCGGCGGTAACATACACAGCACGCGAGTACCGCTACTACAAACTCGACCACGACCCATTCAAAGCTGTAAGGAATAGAAGTTTTCAGCATACAATCACCCCAGAATTATCTTGTCTTGAGTGTATTATATCACAGTTTGCAGGGAGGGTTCAATATTTCAAAGATTAAGATTTGATTAAGATTTCAGAGTGGGAATGGGCAAAAAATAACGCCAAACGGCGTAAATATGTCGTTTGGCGATGGCGGAGAGGAAGGGATTCGAACCCTTGTGGCTTTTGACCAAACGGTTTTCAAGACCGCCTCGTTATGACCGCTTCGATACCTCTCCATATACGGGGTTGTGCTCACAATCGTGAGATTCACAACTCCAATATGATACCACATCAAAACTCAATTGTCAATAGTTGATTTCAGATTTTTTACGGCATAATCAGCCACTGTACTCCCCACCGAAGGTGAAATCGTCGTCGGCGTATCCGAGATCAAATTCTGGAGCAGTGCCGAAGTCAATGAAGGTGTATTCGGCGGTTACATATCCAGTCATCGTGTAACCGAGGACATCGATCGAAGCGCTACAGGAAAGAGTCATCACGCTGAGGTCGTTGTTCTTGTCGAAAACCATGATGTAGACTATGTCATTAAATGCAAGGTCATCAAGGTCGCTGACAAACGAGCCTAAGATGCTTTCAGCATCCTCACTTTCGAGAACAATCGCAATCTGCTTCGTACCGTCGTCGTTTTTCGTGACGCTGATGTTTTCGAAAATCTCTTCTGCAAGCTCAGGGATGTTGACATCCCCTATCGACTCGGTCGATTCACTGTCGGAGACGGTGTAGTAAATCAAGGTGTCGCCATATTCGACATAGACCTTGTCGTCGATATAGGTGCTGATTATTTCTTCATCGTCAATCCAGGTGGTGATCTGAGTGCCAGTCTCGTTCTCCTTGATATTCATCTCAGTGTCTGTGGAAATGGTCTCTCCAAGAATGTCGAAGGACATGGTCATCACGCAATCGGCGTTATAGCCACCAGCTTTCGCAAGCTTTCTTACAGCTCTTGAATAGAGGCCATAGGCCGTCAGAGTATCGAAAAACGAGCAGCTGCACATGGTCAGTGCAACTGTCGCTATCAGTATTACGGAAATTGTTCTTCTGAAAAGTTTCATAGCAGTGTTATTCGGCCTCCGATTCGGAAGTTGTCTCAGAATCAGAGCTTGTGTCGGAGGAATCGAGGATTGAGCTGACATCGAGCATCATGGAACTGCTTCCTGTGATTGTCGGGAGCTTGCCGTCCCACTTCTCGATCTTGTAGTACTCAACGAGCTCGTCGGAAATGGATTCCGAGAGGATTCTGTTGGCTTCAGCTTCCGCCTCGGCCTGAATCTTCATGGCCTCAGCCTCGGCTTCAGCATTGGTTATTGTGGTTTCCTTCTCAGTTTCAGCCTTGAGAAGCTGCTGCTGAGCGACCTGTTTCTCTTCAATAGCTGTGATATAGGCCTCAGAGAAGTCAAAGTCGATGATATTGACGTCGGTGATATAAAGACCGCTGTCGTTGAGCTTTTCGTTAAGGCCTTCAAGAAGTCCGTCAGAGATAAGAGTACGGTTTGTGACGCTCTCCTCTGCTGTGTATTGGGCAACAGTGGCTTTCAGAACTTCGTTGACGGCAGGAGTTATGAGAACCATCTCGTAGTCGCTACCGACATTCTTGTAGATGCTGTAAGACATGTTGGTGTCGACTCGATAGTTGATGGCAAGAGTGGTCGAGACTGTCTGAAGGTCCTTCGAGAACGCCTCAGTCGAGACCTCGAGCTTTGTTATACGATTGTCTATCTCAATGACCTCTTGTATGAAGGGAGCCTTGAAGTGGAGGCCTTCCTGGAAAACGGTTTCGTTAACCTTGCCTAAGGTTACGAGGACGCCAGTATGTCCGGCTGAGACTACTGTTATGCAGTTGGCCAGGAGGATAATTACGATTATAATTATAATAATCGGAATGATAACTTTCTTGTTGAAAATCTTTGATAGTGTCTGCTGCATGATGTTAACTCCTTTCGAAAACGAGCATGAGCCTTACTTTCTTCTGAATAACTCGAGTGCTGTTACACCTGCGACAGTCAGAACCAGAATAACAATAACAATGGCTATTGTCGCGCCAGAAGCTTTTCCTGAGTCTTCGTCGTCGCTATCGTCAACTGTCGCAAGAGTCTCTGTTACATCTGCTGAGACGAGGGTTACAGTCGAATCAGAGCTGACAATTTCCTCAGAGGTCGTGGCCTCAGTAGTTGTTGTTGCTTCTGTCGTGGTGGTAGCTTCTGTAGTGGTTTCCTGGGTTGTTGTAGTGGTAGCAGCTGTAGTTGTGGTTACTGTTGTGGTTGTTGCTTTAGTTGTTGTAGTGGCTTTTGTTGTCGTTGTAGCTTTGGTTGTTGTGGTGGCCTGAGTGGTAGTTGTAGTGGCAGCGGTAGTAGTCGTCGCTTCGGTGACTTCAGTTTCATCCTCGCCGAGGCCAACCTCTTCCTCTTCGGAAAGATCCACACCCTCTTCACTGTCATCGGAATCGTCATCAGTTGAAGTATCATAGAGATTTCCTTCGCTGTCGGCAATAACAATAACCGTTGTGTTGCCGTCGACAGTTACGGCGTTGCCTTCAGAATCAACACATCCTACTACTTCAACGCCTATATAGCACTGAGTATAAGCCTCGGCAAGAGTCTGGAAGGTCAGTGTCGCAATACTTCCGTTAAGTGTTGTTCCTATCTGGTTATCAATGTTTATAAGAATCATTCCGTCGAATGCACTCACTGAAGATGCATAGCTAGTGTTGACATCATAAGTGACATAATGAAGCTGTTCTGCATTATATTGCAGGAAAACGGAGCCTGAAACTATTCCAGAGGTATCCGAAATGGAAACATATACGGAAACCAATTCTCCCTGCTTTGCACTTGCCTGTGCTGAAGCGGTAACGCTTGACGCAGCAAAAACATTCACTGCCGATAGCGACATCATCACAGCAGCCAATACGATGCAAATTATTCTTTTTATATTCATCATGTACATCCCCATCCACAGAAATATGTTACGTATATTTTAGCACAATGCAGACATTTTTGCAATAGCAAAGTCGCAAATCATGTATCCAAGAGGATAAATTTTTATCTAGGATTGACCGATTCTCAGAAAAATAGTTCTTGACATTTCAGAAAAAATGATTCATACTGAAACTTAGATTCTTTTTAAGGAGGGTTCAAAATGATTGATATAACGTTCATGCAGCTCAATGCAACACACCCTGAAGACTTTGTCTACGGCGTAAAAAGTGACTTCTGGCTACTTCTATATGTAAAATCTCCGGCACTGTTTCATCTGCCGTCAGGAGACGTTGTCTGCCATCCGAACAGCGCAATTTTGTATCCTCCGAATACATTAGCATATTATCAGGCGTATAATGCTCCTTATATCAATGATTATGTCAGGTTCAGAACTGACGAGAGCTTTGTGACAGATGATAATGTCCCAACAGAAAAGCTGGTTCAGCTGAATTCTCCTGAAAGCTTCCAGAAGCTGTTTGAGCTTTTGTCGATGGAGAATTATTTCAGATTTGATTATTCGTCGATGTCGATTTCGATGCTCCTTCGGATGCTTCTCTGGAAGGTTAAGGAATCGGCTCAGGAAAGTGAGATCACCGACCAGCAGAGGGCTTTGATGGATCTTCGGTATGAGATAAGGCTCAAGCCTTATTACCACTGGAGTGTGGATATCATGGCGGAAAAGATGCATCTCAGTACCGGCTATCTTCAGAATATCTATAAGAAGCAATTTGGCGTCTCCTGTATGCAGGACGTTGTCAACATGAGAATAGACCTTGCAAAGAACTATCTCGTGACGACCGATTTCAATACTCAGAAGGTTGCGAGCCTTTGCGGGTATCAGAATGTCGAGCATTTCTGCCGGCAGTTCAAAGCGGTTACCGGCACTTCCCCACTTGCTTATCGCAAGGGAGAACAGTTGAAACAAAAAGAAAAATCCTCGATCAGTCGGTCGAGGATTTTTTCTGGAGGTGTCACCCGGATTTGAACCGGGGGTCAAGGAGTTGCAGTCCTACGCCTTACCACTTGGCTATGACACCATATCCAGTCGGTCGATTCACAACCGACTTCAGTATTATACACGAGAAAACGCAGTTTGTCAAGACCTATTTTTCGATAAGCGAAAGAATTTCTTCGGAGCTGAACTTATATGACTTTCCACAGAAGTGGCATTTGACTTCAGTAGTCTCATCCTGTGAAAGATCTCTTAGCTCTTTTTCACCGAGGCTCCTGAGAATTCTTTCGGTTCTCTCCCTTGAGCAGTCGCAGCGGTAGCTGACTTCGAAATCGTCGAGGACGTTCGGCTCAAGACCATCGAGTGTCAGAAGAGCAATATCTTCGGCACTCATCCCTTGCTCCATAAGACTGGTGACGCTGGAAATCTTCGAGATGTTTCTTTCAATAACGTCTATTGATTCATCAGGAGCAAACGGAAGGAGCTGCAAGAGAAATCCTCCAGCACGCTTGACGGTTAAATCTGGATTGACGAGAACCCCGAGAGCACATACCGTCGGAGTCTGCTCGCTTTCGGCGAAGTACTGGGTGATATCCTCAGCTATCTCTCCGCTTACAAGAGCAGTCTGGCCGATGTAGGGCTCCTTAAGGCCCAAGTCTTTTATGACAGACAGAGTGCCGTCATTTCCTACAGCACCACCGACATCAAGCTTGCCATCAGGTCTCAGAGGTATCTCTACGATGTTATTGTCGCAGTAGCACTTTACGTTCCCTAAATAATCGGAAACGGCGGTGAGGCTCCCTATAGGTCCTCCTCCGTTGACTCTTAGGGTAACGCTGTCGCCTTCGTCTTTCAAGCCGAAGCCAACGAGAGATGTTCCCATTGCGAGCCTTCCGAGAGCAGCTGTCACAACAGCTGAAGTGCCGTGAATTTTTTCTATTTCGGAGACGATATCTGTTCCGTCAATGGTGGAGCAGACGACAGAAGCGTCTTTTGAAATTGTTCTTACTATTCTTCCCATTTGTATCTTCCTTAGTTAAAGCTTTCCCGCAACGAAAAGAATTCTGTCAGAGTTCTTCTTCGGCGGTTTATGGCTGATGCCATCATAAATTTCTAGAGGAATCAGACCAGAACGGATTAGCATCCCAAAAACCTGCATCACGGGGTAAGCTTTTTCTCTGAACGACTCAGTATAGCGACTGATTTTACCGTCTTTGCCATTCGTAAAGAAATCAAGAGTTATGAGGACACTGTTGTCACACTCTCTATAATCATTCTGCCAGCCGAGATAAACGTCGTCTGTATCGAAGATAAAGCAGTTGTTCCCGAGCGTCTTCGAGTGCTTATAGATTGTATTCATGTCGAATACAAATATGCCACCATGGCGGAGGTTTTTGGAGACTCTTGAGAAGGTCTTGGAAACTGCTTCAGCAGAGCTCAAGTGATTGATGCCATCAAGAGTTGAGATTATCACATCGGCTTTTGATGGCAGAGATAACCTCGTCATGTCCTGGCGGACAAACGAGGCCTTTAATCCTGATTCTCTCATCTTCTTTTCTGCAACTGTCAGCATCTCCACAGAACGGTCAATTCCAGTCACCGAATAGCCCTTCTTTGCCAGAAGCAAATCGATGGTTCCTGTTCCACAGCCGAGATCTACTATGGTTCCACGCTTCTTGTGCCTTTGCATGACGATTTCGTCGATCCTTTTGGCATAAGAAACATAGCTCACATTACGAGTGAACCTGTCATAGTAGTCTGCAAAAATGCCGTAGCTATCAGTTGTCACTCTTTGCAGCATCATTCTCCTTGATTCTCTCAAGTGCAATGTCGTATCCACCGTTACCATAGTTGATAGAGCGGTTTACTCTACTGATTGTAGCAGTGGAAGCGCCTGTTGCGTTTACGATGTCGGCATAGATATGAGACTCTCTTAACATCTTTGCAACTTCGAAGCGCTGTGCCAGGGTGTCAATCTCGATTGATGTACAAAGATCTCCGAAGAAGCGGACACATTCCTCACGGGTTTCGAGTGTGAGAATTGCTGCATAGAGGTCGTCGATATGCTTTTCATTTGATTTTGGATTCATGTTATCACCTTTTGATATTTCGCATTTGTATTTCGTACAAATACATTTTAGCAGTTTGAAGGGGAAAAGTAAAGACCTTTATCGATATATTTGTGAAAGATTTTTGAAAATTATGTCCTACTCGGCGGTAACCTCTTCAATTATCTCTCTGATATTCTCCGTTCCCTCTCCCGAAAGTGCAGAAAATGGTATTATAGTTATCTGAGAGTAACAGGGTATTTCGTCCTTGAGAGCTTCGAGACGAGCTGCTCTTTCCGATTTATTCAGCTTATCCGACTTTGTCAGGACAATGCAGAACGGGAGCTCGGTGTCGATGAGGAAGTTTATCATAGTAATATCATCCTCTGTCGGCGGATGTCGCATGTCTATCAAGGAGAAAACTATTCCGATATCGCGCTCAGGGTCGGAAAGATATCCCGAAATGAGCTTGTTCCATCTCGCCTTCTCAGATTTCGAGACTTTTGCATAGCCGTACCCGGGAAGGTCCACGAAAAAGATCTCCCCGAGACGGTAGAAGTTGATTGTTCTCGTCTTTCCAGGCTCTGCACTGACTCGTGCCAGAGATTTTCTTGAGAAAATCTTATTTATCAGAGAGGATTTTCCGACATTTGACCGCCCTACGAAGACAATTTCTGGCTTCTGAGGTTCAGGCAGTTGTTCAAAGGTGCCGTATGCCCCATAGAATTCAGCGTTATCGAACCGCATCGAGCCTCACCCCCACGGGAGATTTATCAACCTGCTTGAAAGCTGCTGGATTCATCAGCGGCCTCTGTTCGGCTTGCTCGTGAATAAGTGCAACATCGAGGACATCCTCAATGGTGTCTGCGAAGACGAAGTCTAGCCCCTGCTTGACCTTGTCGTCGACCTCTTCCATGTCGGGCTTGTTTGCTGAAGGGATTATTACAGTCTTGATTCCTGCCTTGTAGGCTGCCATTGTCTTTTCACGGAGGCCACCTATCGCCAGCACCTTGCCTCTCAAAGTTATCTCGCCAGTCATAGCGACATCTGAGCGTACCTTGAGGCCAGAAAGCTCAGAGATGATTCCTGTTGCGAGAGTTACGCCAGCTGAAGGGCCGTCCTTCGGAACTGCTCCTTCGGGAGCGTGAACGTGAATATCGCGCTTCTGATAGAAATCGCTGTCGATGCCATACTTGTCGGCAACGCTTCTTGTGTAGGTTACGGCAATCTTGGCACTTTCCTTCATGACATCGCCTAAAGAGCCGGTGAGCTCGATTGTGCCCTTTCCGGGAACCGAGAGGACTTCGAGTGGCATCAAGGTTCCGCCAACTGATGTCCAGGCGAGGCCGTTTACCTCGCCAACCTGAGGTTTATCCGACTTTAAGTCGCCCAAGAACTTCCTTGCACCAAGGTATTTCTCGACTAACTCAGGAGAAACGGTCACTCTGTGAGATTGCCCGGTTACTATCTCCTTCGCTGCCTTACGGCAGATGGTTGCCAGAAGTCTTTCCAGGTTTCTGACGCCTGCTTCACGTGTGTAGTAGTCAATCATTTCGTAGAGAGCAGCGTCACTGAAACGGATTTTGTTGCCGTTTAGGCCGTTCTGTTTAACCTGCTTAGGGACGAGATGCCGCTTGGCTATTTCAAACTTTTCTTCGCGGGTGTAGCTCGGAAGCTCGATAACGTCCATTCTGTCAAGAAGCGGAGGCACTATGGTGTCAATATTGTTCGCTGTGGTAACAAAGATTGCATGAGACAGGTCGAACGGGAGCTCGATATAGTGATCTCTGAACTCCTTGTTCTGCTCGCTATCGAGAACTTCGAGCATTGCACTTGCGGGGTCTCCCCTGAAATCATTCGCCATCTTGTCGATTTCGTCAAGGAGAATGAGAGGGTTGCTTGAACCTGCCTGCTTGACAGCTGTGATGATTCTTCCGGGCATTGAGCCTATGTAGGTTTTCCTGTGGCCACGGATGTCTGCTTCGTCCTTGACGCCACCTAAGGAAACCCGGACGTACTTTCTTCCGAGAGCATTTGCTATGGACTTCCCTATTGAGGTCTTTCCGACACCTGGAGGGCCTACAAGACAGATTATCTGGCCTTTGACGTCGCTGTTGAGAGCTCTTACTGAAAGGAGCTCGAGAATTCTCTCCTTGACCTTCTTCATGCCATAGTGGTCCTTGTCGAGCTGAGCTGAGACCTTTTCAATATCGAGATTATCCTCTGTTTCGACATTCCAGGGAAGCTCCAAAACTGTGTCGAGATAGCTCCTTATAACTGCTGCTTCCTGAGAGCCGTATGGCATCTTCATCAGCCTTTCAGCCTCTGAAATCAGCTTCTCAGTACATTCCTCATTGAGCTTGAGGTCGTATATCTTCTCAGCATACTCCTCTGCCTCTTCGTCAAGGTCGTCGCTTTCGCCGAGTTCATCCTTGATTATGCGGAGCTCTTCTCTAAGATAGTATTCCCTCTGGCCTTTGTCTATGGCTTCGCTGACCTTTGTGTGGATGTCGTTCTCAATAGAGAGAACCTGAGTCTCCCTTGTGAGGAGAGCCAACAGTATCGAGAGCTTTTCGCTGATGGTGTTCGCTTCAAGAAGCTGCTGGCGGTCTTCTGTGAGCATCGGGATATTGAAGACAATGTTTTCAAAGAGAACTGTCGGGTCCTCTGCATTCATTACGGCCTGTCTGAGCTCGTCAGGCATCCTTGGGACTACGGAGGAATAGGCCTCGAATGCTGCCTTTACAACCCTGCAGAATGCATCGAGCTCTTCGTCGGTTATTTTATCGCGCTGGTAATTCTTCATTGGCTTGACAATGGAGCGAACCATAGTGCCGTCATCATCATATTCTAAAAGCTTAGCTCTGTATAAGCCCTCTACCCTGACTCTCGAGGCGCCTTCGCTGAGGTTGATAATCTGCTTTATCTCGCAGACGGTGCCGACGGTGTAGACATCCTTTTCAGCTGGGTCAGCGACATTTATGTCGCGCTGTGCTGTCATGAAGATGAGCCTTTCGCCAAGCATAGCTTCCCTGAGACCGGCTGCCGACTTTGGCCTCATCACATCAAACTTCAGCGACATGTGAGGCATGACGATGAAGTCCCTCGTCGGAATACACGGCAAACTCATCTGAGTATTTCTTGTAAGTGCCATTATCTTTCTCCTTATCAATACTGCGTAAACGCAAAGTGTTATATCATAATTATTCAGAAGCAATATGTCCCGCAGCTTATACGGAATTTCTTTTGCTTGTCCTATTATAGCAAAAACCTTTCACATTTGCAATAGCAAATAGAGGTACAAAATGTGGCAGTTGTGCGGAAGTGATTTTGGTGAAAGAATTTGAAGAAAAAAGCCTTGACAAAATCCGAGCGATGTGTTATTATATCTAACTGTGAGCGGAATACCGCTTGCAAATGCGCCCGTAGCTCAGTGGATAGAGTGCCCGGCTACGAACCGGTAGGTCGTGGGTTCGAATCCCCCCGGGCGCGCCAACCTCCGAATTTTCGGAGGTTATTTTTTATCTAAAATCACTCGTTTTGCGTTAATTGTCCCCTCTTCCCCTATTGACAAAGCCCAAGAAATGTGGTATATTTATCGCAACCGAATATTTTCGGCGAGTTTTTATTAGGAGTGTGAGACTTGATGGATGACAGTTCCGATGGGGATTGTGACCACAATACTGAGTATATAGTAGCATCTTGTGTCGTTTTAAACAGAATGATTGAGTAGGTATGGTCTTCACATTGGAGTGCAAGGCTGTGCCTTTTTGTGTTTCTTACTGTTTTTACGAAAGGATCTTATACTAATCATGGTTCAGGCAATTATATTGCAAATATTACTGATAGCATTTAATTCTGTCTTTTCCTGTGCCGAAATAGCCGTTATTTCTATGAACGACGCAAAGCTCAAGCAGATGGCTCAGGATGGAGACAAGAGAGCGAAGAAACTGCTTGCTTTGACTGAGGAGCCTTCAAAGTTCTTAGCGACAATTCAGGTGGCTATCACTCTTGCGAGCTTAATCGGTGGTGCTGTTGCTGCTGATAACTTTGCAGATCCCCTTACAGAGCTTATTGTAAACGCTGGGCTTCCTGTTACAAGGGCAGTTATTTATCCAGTTATCCTTGTAATTGTCACTCTGCTCGTCACCTATTTCAGCATAGTTTTCGGAGAGCTTGTTCCGAAGAGACTAGCAATGAAGAAGACTGAGCAGATTGCTCTTGGGCTTTCTGGCGTAATGTATGTCATGTCGAAAATCTGTGCTCCACTTGTCTGGTTGCTGACAAAGTCGACTAATGGTGTTCTCAGAATTTTAGGAATTGACCCTGAAAGCGACGATGATGTCGTCACTGAGGAGGAAATCAAGCTGATGCTTGCCGAAGGCAACGAGCAAGGTACAATCATGGAAGAAGAAAGCGAGCTTATCAACAACGTTTTCGACTTCACGGATACGTCAGTTGAGCAGGTCAGCACCCGTCGAAGGGATGTTATTTTCCTCTATATCGAGGACGGTGACGAAGCTTGGGCGAAGACAATTATGGAGAGCCGACATACATACTACCCTGTATGTCAGGACTCGCCTGACAATGTTGTCGGCATTCTCGACACCAAGGATTATTTCCGCTCTGACGACAGAAGCATCGGAAATATGATGGAGCACGCTGTCAACAAGCCCTATTTTGTTCCTGAAGAGATGCGAGCCAATGCTCTGTTCGCTGAGATGAAGAAAACGAGGAACTACTTCGCAGTTGCTCTTGATGAGTACGGTGGAATGTCTGGCATCGTCACGCTTCATGACCTTATCGAGGAGCTTGTCGGTGAGCTGGAGGAAGAAGAAGCGCCTCCAAAACCAGACGATATCTCAGAGATCGACGAGGAAACCTGGTGCATCCAGGGATGTGCAGAGCTCGAAGAGGTTGAAGAGGCTCTTGGAGTCACTCTTCCGACAGACACGTTCGACACTTTCAGTGGCTTCATTTGCGAGATTATAAGCAGAGTTCCAGAGGAGGGCGAAAGCTTTGAATGCGAATCCTGCGGGCTTGCTATAAGCGTCAAGAACGTCCAGGATCACATGATCGACTACGCTATTGTCAAGAAGCTTCCTCCTGAAGAGACTGAAGACGAGGACGAAGAGAAGGAATAATTTGCATCAAAAAAAGGCTCCGCCAACTGGCAGAGCCTTTTTAGTTATTCATTGGTGGACCCGATGGGACTTGAACCCACGCTCTCCGCGTTGCGAACGCGGCGCTTTACCAACTAAGCCACGAGCCCTTATCAACGAGAATTATTTTATCGCTATTCGCGCCATTTGTCAAGACGTTTTCGAGAATTTTTTCTCGTTGACATATTTTATCAGTCAGGAATCCGATTCAGCTGTTGTTTCCGAGGCAGGAGCCGGAGCATTTTCTTCCTCCCCGCTGCTCTCTGAATTTCTCTTTCCAACATCAGTTTTGATGAGCTTATAGATTGCCGAGAAGAGTGGTACGCAGATTAACATTCCAGGGATTCCGAAGAGTCCGCCACCGATGCTTACTGCTGCCAGCACCCAAACAGAAGGAAGCCCTATCGACCTGCCGACTATCTTTGGATAGATAAAGTAGTTGTCGATAAACTGGAGAACCAGAATGAAGAGAACGAATATTACTGCCTGGATAGGGCTTACTGTGAGTATCATGAAGGCGCCTATTATGGTCCCTATCCATGCTCCTACAATCGGTATTAGGGCTGTGAGGCCAATCAGGGCTCCTATCATTGTTGGATATGGAAGTCCTAAGATGAGCATTCCTATTGTGCAAAGTGTTCCTAATAGAACCGCTTCTGTACACTGGACGACAATGTATCCATGATAGCTCTCGTTGAGAGTGCCCAAAACATAGTAGATTCTTTCATGCCACTTTGGCTTTAAGTATGTTTTGGAAAGCTTTCTCAGCTGACCTAAAATCCTGTCCTTTGCAGACAGGAAGTAGACTGAGAAAACGATTCCTACCAAAACAGTCGACAGAGCCGATACAACAGTGGGAGCGACGCTTGTAACGGTGTTTACTGTGCCCTGAATATCGCTTATAACGTCGGTTAAGCTTGCTGAAAGCAACGAAATTATTCCGACTATGCTGCTGACGTTTGATGCGATTTCGTTCCAGTCAATTCCCTCGAGCCACTCTATAACAGCGTCAGGCAGGAGTCCGACGATGGTTTTGTTTTCCAGTATCTGAAGGACAAGCGACGGCAGCTGGTCGATAAATGTCTTTATGCAGGACACGAACTGAGGGATTACAAGAAGAAGTACTAAAACAATGACCAAAACGATGGTCAGGTAGCCTAAAAGCATACAGACTGGCCTACGGCTTTTTGCCACCGCCTTTTTCTCGCTGTTCGGGAAATAGTGCTTTTCATAGAAGCTCGTTGGAATATTTACCACATATGCGATTATGAGCCCGGCGATAAGAGGATTCAGCGCGTTCATGACAATTCCCAGGGCTGCGAAGATGCTGTCTACAAAGTGGATGAATAAGAAAAGAATAGCTGCGCTGACTATTGCCTTAAAACAGGTTTTCCATTCGAGTTTCATACAGTTTCTCCTTACTGTGTTTGGACAAAAGCAGTAGATTGTCCGTGATTCTTTAACTTGTTATACTTGAAATTTTGTCGATTTTTTTGTACAATGATAATATTGCAACGAAGGGAGGAATAAAAGTGGCAGACTCAAATATCACAAAACGCGCTCTTGCGTCTGCACTTAAGGAGTTGATGACCGAAGAGCCCTTCTCAAAGATCAGTGTAACTGACATTTGTGAAAGATGCGGGATGAACAGAAAAAGCTTCTATTATCATTTCAAGGACAAGTATGACCTTGTAAACTGGATATTCGATTCTGAGTTTTTGCTACTAGTCAGAGACAATTCAGCCAAGACCAGCTGGGAGCTTTTTGATGTTCTCTGCCATTATCTTTACGATAACAGAGAGTTCTATAAGCCTGCACTTCAGATAGAAGGTCAGAACTCATTTTCAGACCATTTCAGAGAAATGCTGCGGGTTACTCTTCGTTCGAGTTTCAGTGGGTTTCTTGACGAGTATGAGGATTTTCAGCTCAATTTCTATGCTGACGCTCTTGTCTGCACAATAGAGAGATGGTTGACATCGAAGAAATGTGACACACCAGATGAATTTCTGAAAAAGATTGGTTCCTGTGCCCGTTCGTTCTCAAAGATTTCAGACAAGATTCTTCCTCCTGAGAACTGATTATTCCCGTCGTTCAGTTTAAAAACGACGGGATTTTTTCTGCATCTTTGATCCCCTTCTGATAAAGCTTATCGAGGGGTTCTTTTTCTTTTGTGAGAGTGTCAACTCCGCATGTATCATCAGGAGCAAGGATGAGAACCTTTCCTTCTGCTTCAAGCTGCTTTGCTGTTTCAAGCTGAGAATTATAGTGATCTGCTCTTCCGCTGATTCTTTCAGCAGAGATTGGATACTCTTTTTTGATTCTCTTTGCAATAGCGACGTCTCGCTTCGGAAGCCTTAAGACATCGCGAGGCTTACTGAGAATCACAACTACTTTGTCGCAGCCCATTGAGATTGCTTTCTCAACCGGAATCGGGTCTCCGAGCGCTCCGTCAAAATACGGCTCGCCATCGATGACATAAGGCTTGCATACATAAGGAATTGAGCAGGAAGCCTTGACAATGTTAAGGTTGTCCTGACTAACGTAATCTTTTATAAAGTACTTTGTTTCGCCTGTTCTGGCATTTTCGGCTACAACCAGAAGTTCTGCTGGATTTGAAAGAAGTGCTTCGAAATCGAAGGGGCACTCCCCTCCTGCGTTGCTGAGTGTACCGTAGATGTAATCCATGTCTATGTATGAGCCATTTTTGAGAAGATTTGAAAGGCTCATGGCTTCCTTGCGATGGTTGTAATCGGTGTAAAACTTGTAGTTTCTGCCCTTCTGGCCGGCAAAGAATGTGCAGATATTCGCAGCACCGGCTGAGACTCCGATTCCGAGATCAAAGCTTATGCCATGCTCCATGCAGTAGTCCATAATGCCACAGGCATAGATACCTCTCATTCCGCCGCCGACATCGACAATACCCGTTTTCATATGTGATTTCCCTCTTTCTGCGTTCATGAGCTAAGCCACTTTGTGACTTAGCTCAATACTTCACTTTGTTACTTTAGGATAGCACTTTTCAAAGATTTCTGCAAGAGGCTGAGTCCTGAAATTGTTGCCACTATTGCAGTCCTTGACAGAGATAAGACTTCCTGATTCATTGAACACCGCTACACATGTATCATCCGAAATGATTTCATCAATCATTCTTATAGTTCCTGAATACTCCATAGGAACGCTTGCAGCTGTTCTCGCGTCTCTAAGCTTGCAAATCTCATCATATACTTCGTTACAGCCGTTATAATCATCATGAGATTTGACGAAGAATGTCAGTACTGGATGAAGCTCATCTGCGATATTGAGCTGCTCCTCACACATTGGCTTTTCGTTATATTCGTACCAAATAGAATACAGAGCCTTGCTACTTCTTAACTTCTCACAGACCTTTGTTGCATAATCGGAATATTTGACACAAAGCATCAGGTTTCTGATTTCGCTTGCCTGATCCATAATTCCTTCAGAGATACTTTCTGCATCTGAGAACAGAATAAAGCCACACTCTGTTTCATTATCAAAGATTTCCGTAAGCTTTTCAGGTATTTCTGAGCAGAAGAAGACATAGGTGTAGATTCCAAGCTTTCTGCCTTGCCTGATGACCTTGGAATATGCCTCTTCGGAGAAGGAATCAGCGTCAACATAGAAGGTTATTGCCCAGGGAATGTTATAACCGCGTTCTTTTTCAAGATTTCTGATTGTTTTAGCCCCAGATGTGAAGCTGTTATAGCCGACGTTCATACCGAATTTCAGGATATTACCCGTTCCCACATTTTTGATTGCATCATGAATAAGCGCATAGTAAGGGCTGTTCTCGTCTTCCAGCATCGAGTGAGCAATGGTTAAAAAGTGCTTCTGAAATCTTCCTGCAGAAAGATTTAGCGCCAGATCTACGAGATTTCTTGATTCCCTGTCGGGATTATCACGCATGTCCTCAAGTTTCTTGCCAACATAGGCTTCAATAATAGATTTTGCGTTGCTTTGAGTTGCTTTTTGTTCCATAAGAAACCCTCTTTCAAACAAAATTCAGACGTACTAATTATAAACTGCTGTAGATTTTTTAAACACGGACAAATAATCTGTTTTGTCCCGAAAAGTAACACTTTTTTATGCGGTCCAATTTTACCACACATTTGGCTTTCGTGTCCAATGACTTTTTTAAGAAGTAGATTTAAAATATAGTAAAGAAAGCGGAGAAATATTCTCTGCACTAAGAAAGGACAGATACTAATGAAAAGAAATCTTCTGAAGAATTTCGGAATCAAGCAGGCTTATAACTACCTTGAAAAGAACCCGGAGGAAAATATCCCGAAGCTTGTGAACACGCTCGAAAAGAGCTACAGCGGAGAAACATTTCAGAAGCAGATTGCTGTTATAAAGAAATCAGTTGAAGAGAAGGATAACTGGTATCAGTTCATGATGAAGCTCTATGACCTCGATCCTGGTGTAAGAAAGACCGTTTTCGAAAATCTCCTTCTCAATGACAGTATAAACGGTTATGTCTATCAGCAGGAAATGTCAAAGAAGTATAATTGCAATATTCCTTGGGCAATTCTATTGGATCCTACCTCCGCCTGCAATCTCCATTGCACCGGCTGCTGGGCTGCTGAGTATGGTAATAAGCTTAATTTGAGTCTGGAAACTATAGATTCTATCGTCAAGCAAGGCAAAGAGCTTGGCTGCTATATGTACATCTACACCGGCGGTGAGCCGATGGTCAGAAAGAACGACCTGATCAAAATCTGTGAGATGAATCCCGATTGCGAGTTTCTGGCGTTCACTAACGGCACTCTTATTGATGAAGATTTCTGCAAAGAAATGCTCAGAGTCAAGAACTTCGTTCCTGCAATCAGTCTTGAAGGTTTTGAGGATGCAAACGACTCAAGACGTGGCGAAGGCGTTTATGACAAGGTTAAAAATGCCATGAAGCTTCTGAAGGACCACAAGCTTCCGTTCGGAATTTCCGCTTGCTATACCTCTCGTAACTGCGACGACATCACTAGCGAAGAGTTCTTCGATATGATTATCGATGCTGGAGCTCTATTCATCTGGTTCTTCCACTATATGCCTGTTGGAAACAGCGCAGTGACTGAGCTTCTTCCCTCTCCTGAGCAGCGTGAGAAGGTATTGAGAAGAATCAGGGAGTTCCGCCATTCGAAGGCCATCTTCAGCATTGACTTCCAGAATGATGCTCAGTATATTGGTGGATGCATTGCAGGAGGCAGAAAATATCTCCACATTAACGCCAAGGGCGATGTCGAGCCCTGCGTATTCATCCACTATTCAAACGTCAACATCCACGACTGCACGCTATTGGATGCTCTGAGGAGTCCCCTCTTCCAGGCATACCACGACAACCAGCCGTTTAATGATAACATGTTAAGGCCTTGCCCGATGCTCGAGAATCCTGAAAAATTAAGAGCAATGGTCAAGGAGACGAAGGCGAGAAATACCGATTACGAGAACTACGAATCGGCTGATTACCTTTGTGACAAGTGCGAAAGCTATGCTGAGAACTGGAAACCGACAGCTGACAAGCTGTGGGATGAAATCCAGGCGAAAAAGGCAGAGGCAAGTGCTCAAAGCTCGAACACCTGAAAATATCTGACAGTACCACTTTCAATCATATTCTTTCCTTTGGTGGCAACCCCAAGCCACAAAATATCGGAGTCGTATCACTACGGCTCCGATATTTTTTATCTTTAATTCTATTCAACTGACTTGAGCGATTCTGCCATATCTATGGCGGAAATTTTCTTTCTTAAAATCAGGTCTGTTATGACTGCGAAAACTATTACCAGAAGAACTGTGTACACAAAGCTCAGAGGACTAATCACTACTTTGAACGAGACCATGTCTACCTTTATCTGAGACATTACAAATGCATGTAGAAGAACTCCGAGAGGCAGGCCTATGATTATTCCCATGATAGTCAGGATTATGTTTTCACGGAATACATAGTCATCCGTCTCACTCTTCCTGAAGCCGATTACCTTGATTGTCGCGATTTCCCTTGCACGTTCAGAAATATTGATATTTCCTAAGTTGAACATGACTATCAAAGCGAGTGCAGCTGCACAGAAGAGAATCAGCAGGACAACATAGTTGAGGCTCTGCATCATGTTGTCGATCGTCTGTCTTGTGTCGTTCACGACGGTAACAGTGGAAACGCCATCCATGTTGAGAAGAGCTGCGGAAACACTATAGTCGTCGACGTCATCATTGAGGCTGAGCATAAGTGTTGAAGGCTCATATTCTTCGCCGAATATCTCTTCATAAGCATCGCCAGTCATATAGATATAGTGCTGCACATAGTTATCCACGAGGCCTGAAACGACGGCTTCAGCCATCTCGCCATCGGTTGTGTAGACTGTAATACTGTCCCCAACATCAACACCGAGCATTGAAGCAAGCTTTTCCGAAACCAGAACTCCGCCATCGGTTGGCAGTGAAATTTCCTCATCGTCTAAGTGGAGACTTATCACATCGCTGAAATGCTCATCATCCGAAACAATATAGTACGCTGTCTTGTAGACATCATTGGCACTGACGTCTGTCGAATAGGACATTGAAGTTGCTTGAGAAGAAATCGTGCCAGAAAGCTCATCAGAAATGTTTGCAAGGTCCTCTTCTGTAATCTCGTCAGAGAAGTTAACTGAGATATCGTAGGTCAGGATGTCGTCAAACTGGAAGTTACCGAGATTAGCAATCGAGTCATTGATTCCGAAGGCAGTGAGGACAAGCGCTGTACAGCCTGCAATTCCCATCAGCATCATTACCATTCTCTTCTTGAATCGGAAGATGTTGCGGACGGTTACCTTATGCATGAACTTGAGTCGTGACCAGATTGGAGTTATCCTCTCGAGCCAGATTCTCTTTCCTGCCGGAGGCGATTTAGGTCTGATAAGGTCTGCCGGTGGGCACTTGAGTGCGCTTCGGCAGGCTATAACGGTTGGCCCAACAGAGCACAAAAGTGACAGCACAAGAGATACTATGAAATATCCGGCATCGAATATGTAGACAAAGCCTTCAAGGTTATAGAGCATCGTGTATGCCTTGATTATGACAAATGGGAACAAGAAGGTTCCGGCAAAATATCCGACTACACTTCCTATCACAGCAGCCGTTCCAGAGTAGATGATATACTTTGAAAGGATTGCACCCTTGCCGTAGCCTAAAGCGCTCAGTATTCCTATCTGGGTTCTCTCGTCGTCTACCATTCTTGTCATTGTGGTTGAGCAGACGAGCGCTGCAATAAGGAAGAAGAATATCGGGAGAAGTCTCGCAACGTTGTTGACAATCAGTGAGTCGCTCTCGAATGTTACATAGCCCGAATTGATGCTTCTTGTAAAGGTGTAGAGCTCAGGCTCTTCGAGGTCTTCAAGCTCAGCTCTTGCATCAGTGATTTCAGCCTCGGCATCGGCTACTTCGGATTCAAATTCTGCAACAGCGTTCTCATATTCAGCCAGACCGTCATAGTACTCAGCCCAATATTCATTGAGATTGATCCCCAGAACTTCGTATTGCTCGAGAAGTGCAAGTGCGTCATCAAGCTGTGCCTTGGCATCGTCAAGCTCCTGCTGGGCCTCTGCTTTGTTTTCCTCGAGCTCTGCTTCCGCATCGGCAATTTCTGCTTCGGCGTCTGAAACTATGCCGTCAAAACGGGTATTGATGATTTCTTCTGTCTCATCCCCTACGAGCTCTGAGAACGAATCGATCATGTCGTTATATTCGTCGGTATATGGGTCGTATTTCTCTAAACTCGTGACATATACTTCTGTGTAGTATTCACTGTCAAAGCCTTCTTCAGGGATGATTATGAAGCCGGTTATACTTCCACTTCCAAGAGAGGTTGTTCCTCTTGAAATGTCGAGATAGAGCGGTGAGCGACAGATTCCGACTATGGTGTATTCGGTGTATGTGAAGGTGTCGAAGGTGTCCTCACTGTTGGAATCAGACAGGACTATGGTGGTTCCGATGTCTTCTTCCGAGAACACCTGCGAATCGGCAAGACATTCGTTTGCGGCTTCTGGAATCCTGCCAGAGACGAGCTGTGGCTCGTTTACACCCTCAGTCAGCATCATAGCGTGATAAACGTATTCATCACCGCCTATTTCAGTGATGAAATCGGCATTTATTGAGCCGACTGCTGTTTCTACTCCGTCTATTTCCGAAATACTATCGATATCTTCGTCCTCGAAGCCTATGGTTGAAATAAGTCTCAGGTCGTAAAGCTTAGTCTCTTCGAGATACTCAAATTCGATAGCAAGCATTGAGGAACGTGTCAGCCGGAGTCCTGCGAAGAAAGCAACTCCAAGCATGATAATGAGCATTATGGCTATGTATCTGCCAAGGCTTCCAGTTATGCTTCGTCTTATATTTTTTCTGTATGCATTCTTCATAGCTCGGTTACCACTCAATATTTTCGACGGGAACGACATGGTCGTTCAGCTTGACCGAATGAATGGTTCCGCTCTTTACACGGATGATTCTGTCTGCCATTGCTGAAAGAGCAGAATTATGCGTTATGATGACAACTGTCATGCCGTCATTCCGGCGGCAATCCTGCAAGAGCTTGAGAATCGACTTGCCAGTTTCGTAGTCAAGGGCGCCAGTCGGCTCGTCACAGAGAAGAAGCTTTGGCCTTTTTGCAAGAGCACGGGCGATTGAAACTCTCTGCTGCTCACCGCCTGAAAGCTGTGCCGGGAAGTTGTCGAGCCTGTGGGAAAGACCAACAGAAGTCAGGGCCTCTTTTGCAGGAATCGGATCCTTGCAGAGCTGAGAGGCTATTTCGACGTTTTCGAGCGCTGTGAGGTTCGGAATCAGGTTATAGAACTGAAAAACGAAGCCGATGTCGTGACGGCGATAGTTGACAAGGTCGTCCTTCTTGAGGCTGCCAACATCATTTCCATCCATGATGACTTTTCCACTTGTCAGAGTGTCCATTCCGCCTAAGATGTTAAGAAGAGTGGTCTTCCCTGCTCCTGATTCTCCGACGATTACGCAAACTTCGCCTTTCTCAATAGTGAAGCTGGCTTCAGATAAGGCTTTTACTTCGACATCGCCAGTTTTATATATCTTTGTTACTTTGTCAAATTCAATAAATGAACTCATAGTATCACTCCTATAATTCTGTCAGTATAATTTTATCATAGATGGATTTATCTTTCATGAATATATTGTGTGAAGGTGATGAAATAGGAAAATGAAGCGACACACTTTATTACTTTTTGTCGACAAAAAATTTTTGGATTTTCTGAAAAAGATGTTGACAGTATAAGCTGGATGTGATATAATACCTACAATGCTGGTAGGTTTTAATCCAGTAAAAACTCTAAGGAGGATAAAATGATGACTGTATACAACAACATAACCGACTTGGTAGGCGGTACTCCCCTTCTCAGGCTCAACAATTACCTGAAGGCGGATAAGTATTACGCTGATATTCTTGCAAAGCTTGAGTATCTCAATCCCGCTGGAAGCGTTAAGGACAGAATCGCGAAGGCTATGATTGATGACGCAGAGGCAAATGGCAATTTGAAGGAAGGCTCAGTAATCATTGAGCCTACCAGTGGCAACACAGGAATTGGCTTGGCAGCAATTGCAGCTTCAAAGGGATATAGAATTATTCTCACCATGCCGGAGACGATGAGCGTAGAGAGAAGGAATCTTTTGAAGGCTTATGGTGCTGAGCTTGTTCTGACCGAAGGATCAAAGGGAATGAAAGGCGCTATTGCAAAAGCTAAAGAGCTTGCTGATACAATTCCCAATAGCTACACTCCTGGACAGTTTGTAAACCCTGCCAACCCGAAGGCACACTTTGAAACGACGGGTCCCGAAATCTGGAACGACACTGACGGCAAAGTCGATATCTTCGTTGCAGGCGTTGGAACCGGCGGGACCATTAGCGGCGTCGGAAAGTATCTGAAGAATAGAAATCCTGATATCAAGATAGTCGCAGTCGAGCCGGCTGGCTCGCCAGTTCTATCAACTGGTGTTGCTGGCTCTCATAAGCTTCAGGGAATCGGTGCAGGATTCGTGCCCGATACTCTTGACACAAGCATTTACGACGAGATAATAACTATTGAGGATGAACAGGCATTTGAAACTGGCAGAAAGCTTGCAAGGTCTGAAGGACTTTTAGTTGGAATCACATCTGGAGCCGCAGTGTATGCTGCTTCGATACTCGCTAAACGCCCTGAGAACGAGGGAAAGATAATTGTAGCTCTCTTGCCTGATACTGGCGACAGATATCTTTCGACTCCGATGTTTGCAGAGTAAACTCAAAACCATCTGCTGGTTACGGCAGGCGGTTTTCATTATCCATTAAATCCTCAAGCGTTATGTTATTAAGATAGTCGGTTATTGCCTTGTAAAGGCCCTGCCAGACCGGCAGAGTCGGACAGCTATCTTTGCGTTTGCACTCTATCGGATCACATTCGAGGCAGGACACTGGTGCCAGGCTGCCTTCTGTTAACCTCAGAATCTCTCCCACTGTGTATTTGTCGGGTGAGCGTGAAAGCCGATAGCCTCCCTGATATCCCCTGTTTGTCCTGAGTATGTCCGAGCCATTGAATGAAGGAACAATCTGCTCGAGGTATTTTTTTGAGATATCCTGCCTTTCGGCGATGTCTTTGAGGGAAACATAGCCGTCGCCCTGATTCTCGGCAAGGTCAACGAGCATCCGAAGGGCATATCTGCCTTTTGTCGATATTTTCATAGTCAGTACCACCTGTATTTTCGATACTCTAATAATAACATATATTCAGTAGGTTTTCAATCTCTATTTTCTGAAAACATCTGGAAATAGATTGTCGCACGGAGTGGATAGCCCCGTGCGACAAACATATATGGATAGAGGTACTGACTCTGACTAGCAAAGTTATTCATTCTTGATGGCTTCGAGCGCTGAAAGTCTGGTCGCTCTGATTGCAGGATAAAGCCCCGAAACAACGCCAACTGCAATTGCCAGGAGTATCGCAACGCCGTCAAGCCATGGTGGGATTACAGAGAGTGCTGAAGTGGAAGCGTCAATTCCGAGCATCGACATCCCGCCTGCACTCGCAAGATAGTTAACAGCTGCTGACGCTCCATAGCTGAATACCACTCCCAGAACTCCTCCGACAGCACCAATTATTCCAGCTTCGATGAGGAACATGCTTCTGATATCCGAAAGCTTGCAGCCCAGGACTTTCATGATGCCGATTTCTCTCGTTCTTTCGTAGATGGACATTACCATTGTGTTGGCGATACTGATAGCTGCAACAATGAACGCTACAACGCCGATCGCTCCCAAAATAGCTCTCAAGAACTTGGTCTGATCCTGAAGCTGGGTCAGGTATTCCATCGAGGAATAGGTCTCATAGCCCATTTCATTGAGTTTAGCTTCAACGTCTTGAACATACTTTGAATCTTCAACCAGAACTATTGCCTGATCGTAGATATTCTGGCGATTGTCCTCGTTGCTTTCCCTGTCTTCAGGAGTATAATCATAGCCGTAATACTTAGCTTGATTTTCTTCAAATTCATCGGTGAGAGCAAAGACTCCTCCTACGTCCATATAAACACTAGAATCATAATCGCCATTACCATCTGATACAAGTATTCCAACACAATTAGCTTCAATCAGTTCAATCTTTGGTTTTGATGTGTCAACCGCGCTTTCGCCATACGACCAATACCAAGTAAATTGGTAAGTGTGGTTACTGCCTACGGGATTAAACGGCAGTTCGTCATCCTCTGTTATCGTCTTCCACCATATCTCATCTTCCTCTCGCATTGTGTAGAAGTAGAAAGGCATGGCGTAGGTCATAACGAAGTTAGTTGTCCCTATATCGCTCTCGTCAAGAAGTCTGCCGTAGAGTATTTCATAGCCCATGTCCGCCATTGAAGCAGCGTCTATGCCTATAATCGACATTGAAGAGCATTTCTCGGTGTTGTCCATTATCAGGTAGCCCCAGTAGTATAGATACGGTGAAACCACCTGAACATGGTCCATTTCACTTATTTCCTCGATGGCGATGTTGTCAAGAACTGTGTTTGATTCCGTATAGACATACATGCCGCTGTCTTCGTCATATTGATACGAACCGCCATAGGAATAGATTGTTATCTGTTTAAGGTTTGAATAGGAGCTTATCTGGTCTTCGAAGCCCTTGTTCATACCAATTCCTATCGAAAGCATTATAACGACTGCTGCCGTGCCGATTACAACGCCTAAAACAGTAAGCATACTTCTGGCTTTTCGCCTTAAGAAGTTGGAAAAGGCAAATCTTATGATATCCGTTTTTCTCATAATCAGTCATCCCTCCTTATAGGGAAAAGCGGAATTTATTCGTCATCATCGTCATCGTCATCATCAAGGCCTTCAAGAAGAGCCTTCTTTTTCTTATGGTTGATAACTACGACCACTATAACTATTATCGCAATCACTACAACGCCTGCGCCGACGCCAATAGCAATCTTTGCAACAGTGCTGAGGCTGCCCTCAGAAACGTTATCGCCACTTGTATCTACAGAGAAATCGTCATCGAAATAGTAGTCGTCACCCCAGTATTCACTATCATCGAAATAGGTTGTCTCTTGCTCCTCGCAGATGAGGACATCGAATTCGTATTCGAGAGTGTGTTCTGCACCTGACTCATCCTCAAACGAGAAAGTGAGAATTGCTGTCTTGGTCTCCCCTACTGCGTCTGGGTCATTAGGATAAATCATACCGCTGAAGTAGTCATAGCTCGAAGCACTGAGGGTGCCGTAGTATTCGGTAGCCATGTAGAAGTCTCCGCCGACACCGATTGTGAGGCTCGACATTGCAGTCTTAGACTTATTGAAGAACTGGAAGTAGATGCTGCAGCCCTGAGAGCCATAACATTCCGTCGGTGGATCCCACTCCATAAGTTCAAACTTGATGGCCTGGGAGACCTGAAGGTTGATGGTGATTGAGTTGCTGCTTGCAGAGTAGCTCGAGCCATTGTCATACTCGAAATCGTACTGGATGGTGATGGGATACGTACCGGCGCCAGCAGTGGCGCTTGTCTTGAGCTTGATTGAGTATTCCATCTCGCCGTCAGTTGGAATCTCTTCAGTATAGAATGAAGTAGTACCGTCGATAGCGGAGAAGATATTGGTGCTGGTGGTCGAATTGCTGCTGCTTGCGGTTTCGACGTCAACAGTCATATTCTTTATAGCCTTGTCGTGGCTGGTGTTTCTTAAAGTGAATGTGAGGGTGAATTCCTCACCAGATTCGACGGTGTCGACATCAAGGGTGTAGCCGGAGACGATAACCTTCGGCTCGAGAGACTTTTCAACCTCGGTTTCAGTGGTCGTTTCCGCCTTTTCGGTGGCTCTCAAATAGATATTGAAGGTCTCTGAGTGTTCAGCGCCACCGATATCGGTATAGGTAACCGTCGCCTGAAGTGTGTGCTGAGCAGAAGGATATTCAGGGAAGACTATCGGAAATTCAGCTGTTATCGACTCCCCTCCCTGAACGGTTCCGCAATCGACAGTGTCGGTATAGGTATTCAGGACCAGTCCTCCAAGGTTTGAGAGAACAACTTTGACGTTATTAGCAGTGTAGCCAGTGGAGTTCTCAAAGCTCAAGGTAAGCTTTGTCGAGAGATTCGACTTGCCCTTGCCTTCAGGAATGGAGGCATTGGTCATAGAGAAGCTTGGGGTGTTGTCTTCCTCGTCAAGAGTGACTTCGGATTCGTCAATGTCGATATTGAAGGTTCTCGAGTCAGAGGCGACAGAGCCAGTTTTTGAAACGCAGGTGACCGTTAAAGTAACCTGATATCTTCCAGACTCAAGCGAGCTGTCAGAAAGAACGGTGACAGAGTTATAGCCACTGTGGAGCTCCTGCTCGGCAAGGTAGCCTTCAAAGCTGAAGCCGGTTCCTGAGATGGAGGCTGTTGTCTGTGCAGTTGAATCCCAGGTTGAGTAGCTGTATGTACCATAGGTGTACTCATAATTAACGGTTGAGTTACTCGAAAGAGTAAATCCGATGGTGAAGGTGTCGCCAGCGTCGATTGTCTGAGTGCTGACTGTCGGGTTCTGGATAGTTACTCCATAAGAGGTTGTGATGGTTGGGGTGTTATTGACCGTGGTGTTGTCTTCGCCATCTTCTTCTGCGAAAACTCCCAAAGGAAGAATGCTTATTACGAGCAAGAGGCTTAGAATAATGCTTATTATCTTCTTCATGATGTATTGTCCTTTCTTTGCTTACTATACTGACTCGGCAGCCTTGATTATATCAGAGGCTTCCTCGGAACCAACTGCTATCTGTTTTGAACGGTTATCCTCAACGGCGGAGATTACTCCGTCGGTAATGTGGTAAATCTTGTCGGCATATGCCGCGATTTCAACGTCGTGGGTTACTATGACTAGTGTCTGGTGATTCTCTCTCGACATCGAGACCATCATTTCCATTACTTCGATTGTGGTCCTTGTGTCGAGGTTTCCCGTCGGTTCGTCGGCGAAGACTATTTTCGGCTTCGCAACGAATGCCCTCGCGATTCCGACACGTTGCTGCTGTCCACCTGACATCTGAGTAGGTTTGTGCTTCATTCTCTTACCAAGACCAACGAGCTTGAGCATTGCTTTCGCCTGTTTAGTCCGCTCCTTTCGCTTGACTCCCGCGAACGCCAGAGGCATACTGACGTTGTCGATTGCATTTTGGGTCGGAAGCAAATTATACGACTGGAAAACAAAGCCCATGTTCTTTTGTCGGAAAACTGCGAGCTTTCGCTCACTCATCTTGTCGACTCGTTCACCGAAGATGGTGATTGAACCCTTTGTCGGCTTCTCGAGGCCTGCCATGAGGTTCAGAAGCGTTGATTTGCCGGAGCCTGACGTTCCCAAAAGACAAACAATTTCATCTTCGTAGATTTTCAGATTGACATTGTATAAAGCTCTCACTTTTTCTTTTCCAATAACGAAGACTTTGGACAGGTCGTCTATTATGATTGCTGGTTTCTTTTTTTCTATATTATTCTCAGGTGGAGAAATAACGGTTTCATCTTTCATCCATTCTGCCTTCCTTTCTTCCTTAACTACCTTGTATTATAGGCGATTTTCCAATCTATTTCAAGATTCCAAGAGCAATCTTAATGAAATCTTAATAATTGAGTTGGTTCTGAGGTTTTCACACTTTTCCAATATCTAATACACATTAGCTCCTCTGATTATTGCATCTCAAGGAAAAATTTTTTCAAAAAAATCAGTCGCTTTAAAGCGACTGATCTGTAGGCTTCTTTTTCTTCGAAAGAATTATAATTATTACTGCTATCGCTATAATTGCGACTATTGCAACTGCTATAACCACAATCAACCAGGTGTCGATTCCGTCTGAACGGGTTTTGACTAACGGGTTATCTTCCTTCTCGGTGGCGACTTCGACATAATCAGCATTGGCTGGCATGTCGATCACGTATGTTGTCACGCTTTGTGCTGGGAGATAGTTTCTTGTGTCTGAATAGGAAACCTCGTTCCAATAGGAATACATATACCGATTTTCAGCTCCTATTGTCTGATAGCCGAAGGAGTCGGTTATTTCAGCATTACCGATATTGAAGGTGATTTCATCGTCTTCGTCTGTATTGTTTACAGCAATGATAACAAGTCGCGAATCATCGGGAGCCTTGAAGGCGACTATTGTGGAGCTTGAATCGTTTTCGACTTCAACGCGCTCATAGCCACTTTTGACGTATTTGGAGAAATGCATCATTATGTAGTGATTTCCGTTTCTCGTAATGTCGGCGTCACTGCTTGAACTGCTTAGTTCTATAAGACAGTTTCCACTGTCAAATGGCCAAACGCCGTTCCAGTAGAGATAAGCGCTTATTCCCTCATAGATGAACTCATTCGCCATCTTTTCAGCGTGGTTTATGTACTCATTGTAGTACCATTCGGTTTGCCAGAGGGTGTAATCACCATAGTAGAGGTCTGCAACTTCAGAATACGTTGTGGGTGTGTTCTGACTGCCGTAGAGATGATGAGCAATAACTTCAAATGTGTCTGCACCGCCGTTTTCAATAAGAGGTGTAAGATATGCCTCCAGCCAGCTTGCAGTGTCGGCCATTACCTCAGCGCCAGTTATGCTGGGAGCGTACTCACCGAAGGCTTCCTGAAACGCCTCATAAACTGCTAAGTGAGCCTTCCAGTAGCAACAGTGGTATTCGTCCTCCTCTGCTCCGAAGAAGAACCCAGCTTCGTCACGGGCATTGCCATTTTCGTCAATCTGAAAGCCCTGAAGCTCAGTCTCGTTCGAAATTGAGAAGTAATCAACTGGGATTCCGGCATCGAAGAAAAGCTGAACCGATTCGACACAGAACTGGGCGAGTTCGTCATACATATACTCACCGTTTTCATCCTTTGCGAGAGTGTAATAGGTATAGCCGTTGTCATCAAGCTCGGTGAAAGCTACGAAGTCGAGGTCTCTGTCATACTGTCCCCAGCTGGTTACAAGAACTATCGGCTCAATTCCACGCTCCAGGGCTGCAGAGTAGAAAGCATAATAGGTTTCGTAGCCATCCAAGGCGCTCTGATATTCATCACCGACATGATTCAGGTCTCTGAATCTTAAAATATTGAATTCAGCGTCATTGAAGATCCAGTCGTATGCAGTCTCAGCGTTTTCGTTGTTCACGAGCCAGTCGCTGTACCAGGTGTAGGATGCACCGAAGCCATCGATTGTCTGATAGGTTGTGTCCATGTCGATGTTTACTACCGTTTCAGCGAATGCCTCGATACCAAGTGCAGATATAGTGATAATCAGCACCAGTACAAGTGACAGAAGCCTGAATAATTTTCTCATATAGTAACCTCCCTATAATTTTTTGTCTGTTACTATATTAACACAGGTGAGAAACTCGTGTCAATTGACAAATCTAAGAAGATTATTGATTTATTCTGAGATAGAGAAAATCGCCGACATAAGCCAGCGATTTTTCATGAAAATATAGAGAGGTGGCGGTTATGCTATAACGAAGAACTTGACAAGGAAGATGAGTGAGATGACAATTGTGAGCCATGAAACTTCCTTGAACTTTCCTGTGCAGAGCTTGATAACGGTGTAGGTGATGAGACCCAGGCCTATAGCATGACCGATAGAGCCAGTTATAGGCATACCGATGAGCATGATTGCAGCAGGAGCGAGCTGTGAGAAATCGCTGAAGTCGAGATTCTTGAGGCCCGAGAGCATCAGAATTCCGACATAAACCAAAGCCGATGAAGTGGCAGCTGCAGGAATGATGGCAGCGATAGGAGCTAAGAACATGCAAGCCAAGAAGAGGATGCCGGTTGTGAGAGCGGTAAGGCCTGTTCTTCCGCCTGCCTCAACGCCTGAAGCAGACTCAACGAAGGTTGTGACGGTGGAAGTACCAGTTGCGGAGCCAACGAGAGTACCGACAGAGTCGGAAAGGAGAGCTTCCTTCATCTGAGGCATGTTGCCATCTTCATCAACCATACCAGCTCTTGAAGCGGTACCTACGAGAGTTCCGATGGTGTCGAACATGTCGATCATGCAGAAGGTGATGATAAGAGTGATTACAGTGAACCAGCCAATGTCAAAGAGTGTTGAGAAGTTGAACTTGAAGAGTGTGGTTTCTGCCATGTCACCGAATGCAGGGAGGAAGGATGCGGTTGCGAGGCTTGCAAACGGATTAACGCCCAAGAAAATAGCTTCCCCTGCCCAGTAAACTACTGAACCGATGAGCATTCCCAAAAGTACATTAGCCTTGACATTATAGTGCTTTAAGATGATCATCGCAAAGAGACCGATGAAGATTGTTACAACGGTGAGAACCATTGTTGGGTATGCTGTATCGCCTACCATCGAGTCCTTGAGGACAGAAGGAGTCAAAGAGCCGAAGAAGTTGCTGAAGACATAGTAGCAGTTTCCGGCATCATCATATACGCCTACGTTTGAGCCGAAGCCGATGTTTAAAAGCATAAGGCCGATTGCGGGAGCGATTGCAGTTCTTACTCCGACAGGAATAGCCTGAACGATCTTATCTCTGATATTGAAGATAGAGAGGAAGAAGAATACAACGCCTTCGACCAGGATTATGCAAAGACCAGCCTGATATGCTTCGAGATAAGTGCAGCTTGCCAGTGTTGCGATATTGGCGACTACTACAGCAAAGAAGCTGTTAAGGCCCATGCCTGGAGCCATAGCAAACGGCTTGTTCGCAAGGAAGGCCATGCAGATGGTGCCAATGCCGGATGCGAGACAGGTTGCCATGAATACGCCATTCCAGAGCTCAGTTCCCTCAGCGCCAAAATTCGTCAGCAGATTCGGGTTCAGAGCAATGATATAGGCCATTGTCATGAACGTGGTCAAGCCAGCGAGGATTTCGGTTCTGACTGTTGTGCCGTTTTCCTTTAGCTTAAAAAGTTTTTCCATGTTTATCAATCCTTTCGGGTTTGCATGAAAGATTTTTACAATCTTTTCTGCTTATATTGACGAGCCAGTCACCAATTGGTCATCTTGCAATAACCTGTTTGTAATCAACTCATCACACAATATATAGTACACGATAGAAAGACAAATGTCAACCAGTTGGGGACGATTTTAAAAAATAATTTGTAATAGAAATTTTGAGTTCTAAAGGAATTTGTTTTGGTCATTATTACCACAAACTCACTTCCCGTATTGCATTTTCGAACTCTTCATGCTATAATAAAATAAATACGCGTTAGCATTATCAAGCAAGAAAGGTGATTCTACTTATGAATATAGTTATGTCTTCAGTACTCCAGTCGAGATTTGCTCCCCTTCCCAGGAATATGCATATCATATTCTGCGTTATAGCAACGGTTGTTTTCCTCGCCCTTTATCTTAAGAAAAGGAAGATCAACGACCTTCTCTGGCTTTTCGTCTGTGATTTGCCTGTAATACTGCAGTTCTATGGTGATCCTACGACCGCTACCGTGGTTGGAGTCTGTGAAGTCATCTTACTAGTTGCAATCTTTGTATTCTATCTTCAGGACAGAAAGAAGGCTAAGAACCAGCCTAAAGATGAGGACGGCGAAGGTGGCGGGGATGTTGATGATCTCAAGGATGTTGAGCAAGCTGTCAAGGTTGAGCGCTCGAAGCTTGCTGGAAACGATGCCGACGATAACGTTATCTCTCAGGCCTTCGATGGCATCAATCTTTGATGGAGGTTTTATATGGCAAGAGCTGTCATTTTAGATGCAGACACCGTTACAAGCGGTGACGTGTCGCTTGAACCGCTTACCTCATTAGTCGATACCAAAGTTTTCGGCTTCACTTCTCCTGATGAAATTGCTTCTAATATCGGTGATGCCGAGATTGTTCTCACGAACAAGTGCAGGATCACCGAAGAAGTGTTCGAAAAGTGTCCTGGGCTCAAGTTTATCGGGCTTTTTGCTACTGGGTACAACAATATCGAAATCGAAGCTGCCAGGAGACATAGTTGCGTTGTTGCGAATGTTCCTGGATACTCTTCCGACGCTGTTGCTCAGCACACTTTTGCACTGATTCTCAACCACTCTTCAAAGATTCACGAGTATAACGACTATGTTCAAAGTGGCAACTGGGGAAAGTCAAAGCTGTTTACTCACTTCGAGATTCCTCTTAACGAGCTTTCTGGCAAGACTATCGGAATTATCGGCTATGGAGCTATAGGAAAGTCTGTTGCTAAGATAGCTATGGCGTTCAATATGAAAGTTTTGGTGTATACAAGAACTGGTCCGAGTAATACCTTGGAAGAGGTGTTGAAGGGCTCAGATATTGTCACCCTCCATTGCCCTCTCAATGATGGCACCAAAGAGCTGATAAACGCTGAAACTCTTTCGATGATGAAGCCGACTGCAATGCTTGTTAATACTTCCCGTGGCGGAGTGATTAACGAAAGAGACCTGGCGGAGGCTTTGAAAACTGGAAAGATCGCATTTGCAGCCATCGATGTCCTGACAACTGAGCCAATTTCGCCTGATTGTCCACTTCTGGGGCTTCCGAATTGCGTTATTACTCCTCATGTTGCTTGGGCACCGATTGAAACGAGGGTCAGGCTCATAGGCCTTGTCAGGGATAATATAAGGGCTTACCTTAATGGCAGCCCAATCAACAATGTAGCAGGATAATTTAAAGAAAAGGTTTGATATTATATGTCAGATAAACTCAAGCGAGTAGTTATAAAAGTCGGCACCTCTACCCTCACCCATCCTTCCGGGGCACTCAATATTCGCCATGTTGAAGAGCTGGTGAAGGTCATTTCGGATATAAGAAACTCAGGCGTTGAGATAGTTTTGGTCACGTCTGGAGCAATAGGGCTTGGAGCTGCAAGGCTTGGACTTAAGGAAAGGCCAAAGGACACCCCTACAAAGCAGGCGTGTGCTGCAGTCGGGCAATGCGAGCTCATGAATATCTACGAGAAGCAATTCAACGAGTACGGAATAACAGCAGCTCAGGTGCTTTTAACAAAATTCGTTCTGACTGACGAGAGAAAAGAGAATGTTATTAACTCTTTAGGAAGGCTGATTGAATTCGGAACGATTCCAATTGTCAATGAGAATGACGTTGTTGCTATCGACGAGTTGGAGCTCGAAGTTGGAGAAAACGATTCTCTCGCTGCAATAGTCGCCATGATAACGAACGCAGATACACTTATCATAATGTCTGACATTGACGGGCTTTATGAATGTGACCCGAAGATCAACAGCAATGCGAAGCTTATCTCAAAGATCACCGAGATTTCGGATGAGCTTGTGAAGATGGCGGGTGGTTCTGCTTCTGGTCTCGGTACAGGCGGAATGGCGACGAAGCTGAGGGCTGCGAAGCTTGCTATGAGCCAGAATATTGACATGATGATTATAAACGGCAAGCGCCCCGCAAATCTTTATGACGTCTTTGACGGCAAGCAGATTGGGACGCTGTTCACGACTGATAAGGAGTGATAACTGTGATTGATTTTGAAACCATCGGCAGGAATGCAGTTGAGGCCAAGAAGGAGCTCTCCTGCTCATCTGTGGATATGAGAAATTCGGCTCTTATGCTGATTGCGGATTCTCTTGACAAGCACAAGCGTGAAATAATAGAACAAAACAGGATTGACGTCAAGGCTGCCGAAAAGGCAGGCATGAGTGACACCATGACCGACAGGCTTTATCTCAATGAAAAGAGAATTCTTGATATAGCGGATGGAGTCAGAAAGGTTGCAGCTCTCCCCGACCCTGTCGGAATTGTTGAAGGCGGAGAGATAAGGCCGAATGGACTTAAGATTACAAAGATAAGCGTCCCAATGGGAGTTATCGGAATTATATACGAGTCGAGGCCGAACGTCACAGTTGATGCAGGAGTTCTCTGCCTGAAGAGCGGTAATGCCGTCATCTTGAGAGGTGGAAAAGAAGCAATTTACACAAATACAATTCTCGCAATGATTATGAGAGACGCTGTAGAAGAAGCTGGGCTTCCAAAGGATTCGGTTCAACTCGTTGAGGATGTCACAAGGCAGTCAACTGAGCAGATGATGAAGGCGAACGGTGTCATTGACCTTCTCATTCCAAGAGGCGGTGCTGGACTCATAAATGCTGTCGTCCAGAATGCTACTGTGCCAGTTATTCAGACTGGAACTGGCAACTGCCACATCTATGTCGATTCTTCCGCAAGTATTCCTATGGCAGTTGATATTGTAAACAATGCCAAGACTTCGAGACCTTCTGTCTGCAACGCAGCAGAGACTTTACTCGTTCATAAGGACATAGCTGAGGACTTCCTCCCTGCTCTTAAGAAGAGGCTTGATAAGTTGAAAGTCGAGCTGAGGGGCTGTGAGCTTACGAAGATGATTTTAGGAAAATCGGTTGTTCCAGCTACTGAGGAAGATTATGAGAAAGAATTCTTAGATTATATTCTCGCGGTTAAAGTTGTTGATAATATCTACGAAGCTATCGAGCACATCCAGAAGTACTCTTCAGGTCATTCGGAATGTATTGTAACCGAAAGCGTTTCCGCTGCTGAGGAATTCCAGAAGAGAATCGATGCTGCAGCTGTCTACGTCAATGCCTCCACAAGATTTACCGATGGCTATGAATTCGGCTTGGGTGCTGAAATAGGAATTTCCACCCAGAAGCTCCATGCAAGAGGACCTATGGGTCTTCGGGAGATGACTACTTACAAGTACTTGATAACTGGAAACGGACAGATTAGATAAACACTGAGGTTAATTATGGGTACAGATACTGAAAACAAAAACGAGATTAAAACAGAGACGGCTTCCGACGATCTTACCAGCCTTGCAGATGCTGCTGGCCTTATTGAAGTTATTTCTGAGGAAAAGCCTTCAGAGCCTGCAAGCGAGCCTGAACAGACAAGTGGCAGGAAATCCCGGAGGAAGAAAAAGCTCAAGGAAATTACTGAAGACGTCGAGAAGGAGCGAAAAGAGATCGACGAACAGGTCAAGGAAATGTTTGATGATGCCCTGGACGAGGATTCTGAGAATCTCGGCGTTTCTGAAGACGAGCAGGAGTCGCAAACAGTCAACATTAGCCTTTCGCAGATTCTGACTGCTATTTTCGGCTTAGTGGTTCTCGGGTTTGCTATATTCGGGATTGTGACCGCTGTGATAGATTATCGGGCATATGTCGAATCCAGAAACGACAATTCGGCGCTCATAAACTCTCTTGAGAGGCTTGTCCTTCCGCTTTCAGCTGCTGATGTTCCTTCGTTTGAGAACACTTCCCTTCTCAATCAGGACGTCATCATCACAGCTGCTTGCTGGGATGTTATTCTTAATCCGTCTTCGACTTATACCGCCGAAAATGGCTACTACTCGATCTCCTACTTTGAGATTGATTCGAGAATAATAAAGCTATTTGGCTCTGGCTTAAGCTATACTCACGGAACCGTCGGCGACGAGGAGTTGAGCTTTGAATATGACGAGTCCACGGGAATGTATTCCATCCCTGTCAGTCCCCGTTCAATGGCTTACTACCCTGTTGTTCAGGATATTGAAGCCACCGATGATGGGTACACCATTCAGATTGCCTACTACGTTCCCATTTCCGAATGGGTTTCGACAGATGGCACTCCTGAAAAGATTATGACCTGCACCGTCACAAGCACTGGTCTTAGCTACACCATTTCTTCTCTTCAGGTCAGCGAAATCGTGAGTAATGCAGGGTGACAGATAATTTAGCTTTCGAAAGCCGTGGGAATTCCTACGGCTTTTTATTTCTACTCCTGTGAAGTAGAAGCTGATAATTTCGGCATAGCTATAGCCTGCCTCTGCCATCCTGTTGCCTCCATACTGGGAGAGTCCAACAAGGTGCCCGCTTCCGTAAACTGTGAATGTGAAACGGTCAAATTCATCTGAATACGCGACTGTGAATCTTGCTGACGGGAGATTAAGCCACGAGGCTAGCTGTTTGCCTGTTATGGCTGTATTGCCATCGAGGGTGACTTCTGTTATGTAGCCCGTATCTGTCGTGCCAGTAATCACTATCCAATCAGATGTGTCGCCTAATAGAGTTATGCCTTCAGATTGAGTTGTGATTCTGGCAAAGAGTTCATCGGAGGTGTAACTGAGCTCAGTTATGTAGTCACTGTCGTATTCGCTGATGACACTTTGGAGATATGGGACATCTTCGCCAAGTACAGTCAGGGCGCTCTCACTGATTCCGCCATTTGAAACACAGTAGGCTGGCGCGATAAGTTTGCCGTCATACGTGATATACTCACCTGCTACTTCGCTGACGGCTTGCCTGAGCGCTTCGATATTATCACCGTCATAAGAAAGCCGGATATACTTATTTGTGTCGGTGCTGATGTCGCAGCCGTAGAGTTCAGCGGTAGGATTAATCTCTTCTTCGATACGTCTTCCGAGAATATATGTATACATGAGGACCGCATGAGCCTTGATAAGCTCTGGCTCTGCATCCATTTGAAGGGTTCCCAGGACCGAATATGTGAGGAAGTCTTCTATCGGAAGAGTCATTATGGTTCCTGTGGTGATATCGCAGATGTAGATCTCTTCGAGTGTAGGATAGGCTTGAGCTACTGTTGTTTCTGAAAAGGCAGGTATTGCCTCTTCTTGGTCAAAATACGTTAACCCTTCGGACATAAGAACGCTAATCACTGGAAAAGCTACGAGAGCTATTGTCACAAATAAAAGTCCCTTCAGTACATTTTTCACATCCATCAGCCTTTCGTTCTTGATAATTCGAGGATAGCACTGAACGAATGAATATACTGTCGAAAGGCGGTGCAGAAATAATTTGGCTTGAAGTATTGATTTTTTCGGGATGATGATGTATAATGTCAAAGTGCAATGTCTCCGTAGCTCAGCAGGATAGAGCGTTCGCCTCCTAAGCGAAAGGCCGGCGGTTCGAATCCGCCCGGGGACGCCACAAAATAAAACCGTCGAAGCATTAGCTTCGGCGGTTTTTCTTATGCGATCAGATTTTAGACGTTGAATCTGAACAGAACGACGTCACCGTCCTGCATGACGTATTCCTTGCCTTCGGAACGGATAAGGCCCTTTTCCTTGACAGCGACCATGCTGCCACAGGCTTCTAAGTCCTTGAAAGCGATTACTTCTGCTCTTATGAAGCCACGTTCGAAATCGGTGTGGATCTTGCCGGCTGCCTGAGGAGCTTTGGTGCCCTTCTTTATCGTCCAGGCACGACATTCGTCCTTGCCTGCCGTAAGGAATGAAATGAGACCTAAAAGCGAATAGCCTTCTTTTATAACTCTGTCGAGACCCGAGACCTCAAGGCCTAAATCCTCCAGGAATAGCTGCCTGTCCTCCTCGGACATGTCAGAGAGCTCTGCCTCTATCTCAGCACAGATCGGGAGAACCGCTGAATGTTCAGCCTCGGCGATTTCCTTAACAGTGAGATAATGCTTTGAGGTGTTGATGTCTGCTCTGAAATCGTCCTCAGAAAGATTTGCAGCATAGATAACCGGCTTCTGGGAAAGAAGCGGAGTTGAACGGATCATTTCCCTTTCGTCATCTGTGAAGGGATAGCTTCTTGCTGGCTTGCCATCTGTTAAGTGAGCGAGAAGCCCTTCTGTCATATCAATATCTGCCTGATATTTCTTGTCGCCCTTGACCATCTTCTTGGCCTTGTCAAGACGACGCTCGAGGACTTCGATGTCAGCGAATATCAGTTCAAGATCAATAGTCTCAATATCACGTTTCGGGTCAACGGAACCTTCTACGTGGATGATGTCATCTGACTCAAAGCACCTGACAACGTGAATTATAGCGTCACATTCGCGGATGTTAGCTAAGAACTTGTTTCCGAGTCCTTCGCCCTTTGATGCACCCTTGACGAGTCCGGCTATATCGACAAATTCAAGGGTTGCAGGAGTGAACTTTGTCGGATTATACATCTTGGCGAGCTTGTCAAGACGCTCGTCAGGAACGCTGACGACGCCAACATTCGGTTCTATTGTGCAAAAGGGATAGTTTGCAGACTCTGCTCCAGCGTTTGTAAGAGCGTTGAACAAAGTACTCTTTCCTACGTTAGGAAGTCCTACCATGCCTAATTTCATGTTTTATATTACCTGCCTTTGTTATCTGTAATCGACGAAGCCAACCTTACGGGACGCCTTGGTGAGAATCTTGTTTGAAAGTCTGAAGGCGCGCTGAGCTCCGTCTGTGTAGCACTGCTTGAGATAAGCCTTATCAGCGATGAGCTTCGCGTATTCGGTTCTTACCGGCTCAAGGCTGTCTGCAACAGCTTCGCCGACTGCAAGCTTAAAATCGCCATAACCTTTGCCTGAGAATTCGCTCTCGATTTCGTCCATCGACTTTCCAGTGACGCAGGAATAGATAGTCATCAGGTTGTTGATTCCGTCCTTGCCTTCGGCATATCTGACTTCGGTGTCGCTGTCGGTAACTGCGCGCTTGAACTTGCGGATTATTGTGTCCTTGTCGTCCAAGATCAGGATGCAGGCGTTCGGATTGTCGTCAGACTTCGACATCTTCTTTGAAGGATCCTGCAGACTCTTGATTCTGGCGCCAGTCTTCGGAATATAGGCTTCGGGAACGGTGAACATGTCGCCATAGCGCTGATTGAACCGAACAGCTATGTTTCTTGCGAGCTCGAGATGCTGCTTCTGATCCTCACCTATTGGGACTAAATCAGCATTATAAACGAGTATATCAGCTGCCATGAGGACAGGATATGTGAAGAGACCAGCATTGACATCGTCAGGATGCTTCTGAGACTTATCCTTGAACTGAGTCATTCGTGTGAGCTCACCAAACTGAGTGCAGCAGGACAGAATCCAGCTTAGCTGAGCGTGATTTGGGTTGTGGCTCTGGATAAAGACTATCGACTTCTCAGGGTCGAGTCCGCAGGCCAGGAGAAGAGCATAGCACTCGATTGTCTGCTTTCTGAAGGTTGCAGGGTCTCTCTTGACTGTTAAAGCATGCTCGTCTACGATTGAGTAGATGCAGTCGTACTCGTCCTGAAGTGGTCCCCAATTCTTGATTGCTCCCAGATAATTTCCAAGAGTGAACACGCCTGTCGGCTGTATTCCACTGAATATTACTTTCTTAGTAGCATTTGTTGCTTCGCTTGATTCTGCCATGATGATTCCTCCATATATGATATTTTGTGTATTATCCGTAGATAGTCAGGCCGTCAGAAACCGTCAGAGTGAGCTCGTTTCCTCCTGAATAGGTTCCGCCAGTGTAGACGTTGTCGATGCTCTCACCATTCTTATAGCTTCCGCCATAGCTTATGGTGACCGTCTCCCCTGTTACAAGCATTGAAGACGAGAAGACGATGTTCTCAACCGACTTAGTGGTCTTGAAGACATATTCTTCGCTGCCACAGGAGATTCTGATATAAGAGCCTGTGGAAACGGCGCTTGCAAACGAGACTGAAATAGTATTCTGGCTGGTAGAGCTGGGATTTTTCACGGTTGAAGCATAGCCGAGCATCAGGACAGTTCCACCATCGATGGTGAAGCTGTTCTCATACTTGAGGCCTCCGTCGGAGTTGCCGTTGACCAAAACAGTGCCACCGCTGATGGTGATATTGCCCTTTGAGTCGATTGTGTCGTCGTTTGACGTAATATAGACGTAGCCACCAGCGATATTTACATTGCCGTCGGTAGCGTCCTCGTTGGAAGCGTTGATGGCGTTGGATCTGGCGTTTATATAGACGGTGCCGTCGCTGATGAGGACATTTCCGCCTTCAAGGCCTTCGCTCGAAGTGGAGATGACTATATTTCCGCCAGTGACAGTTACAGAGCTGTCGCTGTGAATGGCGTCATCGCCCGAAGAGAGATTGAGAACTCCGTCAGAAATAGTGATTTCCCCTGCTGCATGAACTGAGTCGTCAGCACTGTCGATTACTATACTTCCGCCATCGATTTCGATTGAGCCCTGAACACACTTGAGGCCTTTGGCACTGTCCTGAGTTGTCTCATAGGCTCCGCCAGCGGTTACTATGCTGATTGAGCAGTTGGAAACGGTAATTCCAGTCTCCGCCTGAACACCATCGTTTCCAGCTACAAGAATGATATTAGAATCCGTGAATGTGGCGTAGCCGAGGGTTGCATCGGTGTCGTTTGTGGACCTGAGAGCATCCTTTCCAGCGGTGACATTGACGGTAGAATTCTGAATAGTCAGGCTGTCCTTACCGTTGATGCCATTGCCAGTGGCGTTTACGGTTACGTTGGTATTGATTATCTTGAGAGTATCCTTGCCGATAATTCCGGCAGCATAGTTGCCGTTTACAATAAGAGTGCCGGTGCCTCTGATGATTAAATCATCCTTTGCAAAGATTGCAGCGTTAGGCTCTTCGGAGGCTGAGTCGCAATATGAAAGTGAGAAGTCATAAGATGATCCATCAGAGATGGTGTTCTCGGTGTTGCCGTTTAGAAGAATTGTGCAGGTTCCTGCCTTGTAAACATAGATTGCAGAACCGTTCGAGCAGGTGATATCGACGCCGTTCAGTATAAGAACTACATTCTGGTTGACGGCGTTGACGATGATTCTGCCGTCATCGAGGGTGCCTGTGAACTCGTAGGTTCCTTCCCGAGTGATGACTATGTCTTTGTCCTCGAGAGTTACTCCCGTTTCGTCGCCTGAAACGCTGACTGAAGAGCCTGAGAGGGTTATGACTGTGTCTCCACTTTCAGAGGTTGTCTGAACCGCCTGAGTGGCGTCTGTGAGAGCGTTTTCGTTCAGGAGCTCTTTATAAGTGCCGGTGCTGTCAGTCTCTTCAGTGACCGAGGATACGTCACCAGAATTCAGGGTTCCTTCGGATTCACTTCCGCCAAGGTCTAGTATCCATAAAACCGCAACGATGAGTACTGCCAAAATTATTACTATAATTACGACAGTTCCTGCGATGGATCTATTGCTGTTTGATTTTGTTTTTGCCATATGTTTATCTCCTTTTTGGGATATGTTTCTTCGTCACAATCTGTTATCTTGTATTATACCTTTTATTTTCTCAACCGTCAACCTTATTTTCGTAGATCTCATTGAAGTCGTAGAGCTTGCCCTTGGTCTTGTAGCCGACCATTGTGTCGAGGCAGACGTTGTGGATGCTGTTGAAGATGCTTTTGCAGACTCTGGGATTAGTTTTCTGAAGCTCCTTGAGAAGCTTCTTGACCTCAGCCCTTTTTGAGCTGCTTTCACATTCACTGCAACTTTCAGTGAAACGGCAAGCACACTGGATGAATTCGAGGTGGTTATACTCCTTCCAGGCGATTATATCGTCCTCGTGGACGCAATAAAGAGGCCTTATAAGCTCCATTCCCTCGAAGTTTTTTGAATGAACCTTCGGAGGCATCGCCTGAAGCTGGGAGCTATAAAACATGCTCATGACTGTTGTTTCGACGACGTCGTTGTAATGGTGGCCAAGAGAGATTTTGTTGCAGCCGAGCTCCTTGGCTTTATTGTAGAGGTGACCCCTTCTCATTCTGGCACAGAGGTAGCATGGGTTGCGGTATGTATTATTTGCGACAGCGAAGATATTGGTTTCAAAGATGGTTATCGGGATGTTTAAAAGCTCAGCATTTTCAATGATTTTACGGCGGTTGAGCTCGTTGTAGCCGGGATCCATCACAAGGAAGATGAGTTCATATGGGACCTCGCTATGGCGCTGGAGAATCTGTAAAAGCTTAGCCATAAGCATCGAATCTTTTCCGCCAGAAACACAGGCAGCTATCCTGTCACCGGGTTCAATTAGCTTATAGTCCCTGATGGCAGTCATAAAAGGCGTCCAGATATCGCTCGAAAAGACTGTCTGGATGCTTCGCTCTATTTCCTGATATGGTTCAAGGCTTTTAGCCATTATCTCATCTCTTTCCTATCGCTTCCGTTATGGTTCCACCGCCGATGACTATGTCTCCCTGATAGAGAACGACTGCCTGCCCCTTAGTGACAGCTTTCTGAGGTTCATCGAAGGTGAGCATGAATCTGCCTCCGTCAAGAGGCTCAACAGTTGCTGGGAATTCCATCTGGCGGTATCTTGTTTTCGCTGTGACATGAAGGCTGCCAGTAAGGCTTTCAATGGCTATCCAGTTGACATCATCGGCTATAAGGCCTGTGCTGTAAAGCTGGCTCTCGGTTCCTACATAGACGATATTGTTCTCCATGTCCTTGTCGTAGACATAAACTGGTTCGCTGTAGGAGATGCCGAGGCCTCTACGTTGGCCAATAGTGTAGCCAACCGCTCCGTGGTGCTTGCCAGCAACGCTGCCATCAGGGAAGATGAAATCGCCTTCGGGATAGCTCTTGCCAGTGTAATTCTCCATGAAGGCTTCGTAGTCGCCATCAGGAACAAAGCAGATGTCCTGGCTGTCATGCTTATGGGCATTCAGGAAGCCTTCGCGTTCAGCTAAGGCTCTGACTTCAGATTTTGTCATCTCGCCAAGTGGGAATTTTATATGTTCAAGCTGGTTCTGGGTCAATGAATAGAGAACGTAGCTCTGGTCCTTCGACTGGTCGACTGCTTTCTTAAGAAGAAATCTGCCGTTATGCTCTTCGATTCTGGCATAGTGGCCGGTGCAGATGTAGAACAGTCCCCTTCTCTCGGCAAGCTCGATCAGTTTGCCGAATTTCATATAACGGTTGCAGTCGATACAGGGATTCGGCGTCCCGCCAGTTTCGTATGTCCTGATAAACTTATCAATAATCTTCTCTTTGAAATCTGCTGTGTAATTGGCAACTTCGAATGGAATACCAAGCCTTGAAGCGCAGTCGGCAGCGTCTTCAACATCTTTTTCAGTACAGCAGGTGTGAAGAACGGTTGAGGTTGAAAAATTACTATCATAAAGGCGCATTGTTGTGCCGAGGCAGCTGTAGCCTTGTTCTTTCATGAGAAATGCAGCAACTGAGCTGTCAACTCCGCCACTCATGGCTATCAGAACGCCGTTTTTGTCAAGCTCCATAGGCCCAACACTACGAAAAACTATATCAGTATTTTTCATACTCACTCTCGCAGCTTCTCATAGCTAAGATTGTCCTCTCGATAAGATCGTCCAAAGTCCATCCGAGCATGTCAGCGCCGTTCTGGATTACTTCACGTGAGCAGCCAGCGGCGAAATTGGCTGTTTTGAACTTTTTCTTAACAGACTTGAGCTCCAGGTCCTGAACGCTCTTTGAGGGTCTCATTATTGCGACCGCACCGATAAGGCCAGTCAGTTCGTCTGTAGCATAAAGAACCTTTTCCATCTCGTGCTCAGGCTTTATGTCAACCGTGAGGCCATAGCCATGGCTGGCGGTACCGTGGATGATTCTTTCGTCAAGTCCACGCTCACGCATAATCTCCTGGCTCTTGATGCAGTGCTGGTCAGGGTACATCTCGAAATCGAGGTCGTGAAGAAGTCCTACTATTCCCCAGAGGTCGACTTCGTCAGAGTAGCCGAGAGTTTCGGCAAAGTATCTCATAACGCCTTCGACGGTTACTGCATGGCGGATGTGGAAAGGTTCCTTGTTGAATTCATTCAGAAGCTCCCAGGCTTCGTCTCTTGTATAATTTAGCTTCTCGCTCATGGCTATTCTCCTTTTCAAAATAAAACCTATCAAAAAAATAGACTTTAGACATTATAGCGCATATGGGTGTTCTTGTCAAGAATTATACATGAAAAAACGAGGTGGGAAGGCCACCTCGTTATTATCTATCAAGCAATTCCGGCAACGTTATCAACTGGCATCGAAACAACCAGACCCTTTGCAGGACTGTTAAGGCCACAGCTCTCGCCTATTGCCTTCATGATGGGAAGCTTGTCCTCCTGCGATGAAATTATCATGATAATCTCACGTTCTGGCTGGACGGGAACTCCCCAGAATTCATAAGTGTCCTCGTTTACAGCTTCTCTTGCATGGAGCACCGTTCCGCCAGTGGCACCAGCATCACGAGCTGCATCCATTACGTCCTCTGAGTAGCCTTGATTTACTATCGCCATTATGAGAGCATGTCTTGGTTCTGGCATTTCATATACAGTCCTTTCTTTGCCGATAAGCTTTTCTGCGTCTTCGGCGTATTGCGAATTGAGCTTTTTCAGGCGGTTGAGGAGCACTCCGCTTCCTCCTGACAGAACCGTGCTGAATGCGATTCCGCTGTTTGGAGAGTTTAAGATGAGTTCCTTGTTGAGCTTCTGAAGCATCCTGTCGGACATGGGCTTCGGAAGAATACTTATTAAAATCATCTTGTCGATGTTTCCAAGTCCCAATATTTCCTTGATCTCACTCGAAGCAGTTCCCTTTCCGCTGAAACGGTAGTAAAGAGGGATTCCGCTTTGCTTGAACAGTGAGTTTGCCTTGTCGGCAAGCTTCGGATTTGATATTACAAACAACATTCTGAAAGCTAATCGGTCATTCTCCATCCTTTTCTACCTCCTCAAAATCTATGATTTCATCAAAGTCTACAATAACATCTGGCTCTTCGAGCGCAAGTGCTGACTTCTCTGCCTTTCTCTGCTTCAGCTTATAGGAGAGTCCCATCAGCTGAACGGCTATAAGTGGCGTAAGAGCAACGAGCGCTACCACACCAAAGGCGTCTGTCATTATATTTCCGCCAAGAGCCTCACATGCTCCTATACTCAGTGGCAGCAGAAACGTGCTGGTCATCGGTCCACTGGCTACACCGCCGGAGTCGAATGCAATTCCGACGAAGATATCCGGCACGAATCTTGAAAGAATTATCGCTATAAGATATCCAGGAATCAGGATATACTGAATAGGTATTCCTAAAATTACTCTGAGCATTGAAAGTCCTACAGAAACCGAAACACCGATTGACATGCAGGTGTTCATCTGCTTTGCTGAGATGACCCCGTTTGTAACCTCTGAAACCTGTTTGTTTAAAATCTGGATTGCAGGCTCGGCTTTAACTATGTAGTATCCTATCAACATTCCGACTGGAACGAGAAGCCATTTCATATTTGATGAAGCTAGATCTCTTCCCAAAACAGTTCCAACCTGAGAGAAGCCAACGTTCACACCCGTAAGAAAGAGCACCAAGCCAATAAATGTATAGACAAAACCGACGAGTATTCTTTTAATTTGCCTCTGACGGTAACGACGGCTGATGAGCTGGAAAATTACAAACATGCCGAGTATAGGCAGTATCGAAATCAGGACTTCTTCTATATATTCGGGAATTGCAAAAAGAAACTCTTTTGCAGCATCCTGAGTCGTGACTGCTGTCGAAAGCTCTGTAGATGCATATTCAGCGCCTGTAGGCTGATAGAATATTCCAAGAAGCAAAACAGCAATTATTGGTCCTACGCTCGATATTGCAACAAGGCCGAAGCTGTCGTCCGAAGCGTTTTTATCACTTCTTACTGATGCCATTCCGACACCCATCGCCATTATGAACGGAACTGTTATCGGACCGGTTGTGACTCCTCCGGCATCAAAGGAGACCGCCAGGAACTCTGAGGGCACGAAGAATGAAAAAATTATAACTATCGCATAGAGAACAAGCAGAAGATTTGAGAGCTTTATTCGCCTTCCGATTCTCACCACTGCCACAGAGAAAAGGCTTCCCATTCCGACAGCTACAGCCCAGATGAGAACCCTGTTCGGAATAGATGGGACCTGGTTTGCTAACACTTGTAAATCAGGCTCAGCAAGCGTGATGATTGTGCCCATGACGAAGCTTGTCACAAGAGCAATGACGGTCTTGCTGGATTTAGAAATCGTTACACCAATGCCTTCGCCCAACGGTGTCATCGCCATTTCGGCGCCGAGTTGGAAAAAGCCCATGCCGACTATCAGCATGACAGCGCCAGCAAGGAACATAACGAATGTCCCAAGTTCTACTGGAACCAATATAATACTCAGAACGAGAACGATTATTGTTATAGGTAAGACGGAAGCAAACGCCTCCATCGTTTTTTCTCTTATTTTAGGGTTCATTTACCTCGCCCTTTCGACTCTTAAAGATCACCTTCTGGAATTGCAATTTATAATACTGTAATGATACAGGATTCAAGGGATTTTGTCAAGGCGAAATGGGTAAACAGTTTTTCGAAAATGGTGAGAGCGATTCCAGGTTGGAACCGCTCTCTTGTGTATTACTTGATCTTTTCGTTAAGCTCCATGACAAATCTGTCGAGCATATCTACGCTAAGAATTCCTCCGCTGAAGCCGACGAGCTTAGACAGTGGCAAATCGATTGAGAGAGCTGATATGTCGAGCTTAAGGTCTTCCGTCAAGAGCTTGTTCAGGGCTTCTTTCGATATTGGATTTGCATTGAGCTCGTAGACTCTTGAATCGGTTGTGAAGAAAGTCTTGCCGGAACGGGAGCTTGTTACTTTCAAAGATGCTACTAATGGCAGATTTCTTGAAGATGGACCGACATGGATCTTATAGACGGTGGTGTCAACCTGCCAGTCGTGAGTTTCGACATCATAGTAGGCGAAGCTACGCTTGCTGAGAGTCATCGTGACGGTCTTTTCCTCACCGGGTTCGAGATAAATCTTCTTGAAGCCTTTGAGTTCTCTGACTGGTCTTGAAACTGAGGGATAGGTTGGCTCGACATAGAGCTCTGCGATCTCTTTACCAGCGACAGAGCCAGTGTTCTTCACTTTAAAAGTGACTTCGAGGGTGTCGGATTCGGAGATATCGGTTGCAGAGAGCTCTAAATCGCTGTACTCAAATGTTGTGTAGCTGAGGCCATAGCCGAAGGGGTACATAACATCGAGATGCTTCTTGTCATAGTATCTGTAGCCGACGTAGACGCCTTCACTATAGGTGGCGGTTCCCTTTTCGGGGAAGCTGAGGGCTGTGGGATTATTTTCGAGTCTTAACGGCCAGGTCTCGGATAGCTTTCCTGAGGGAACTGCATCTCCAAAGAGGAGATTAACGCAAGCCTTGGCGACAGCTTGTCCGCCAGTGTACATGGCAAGGATGGAATCAGCAGCTTCGCTCCACTCCATCTCGACTGGCGAGCCCTGGAACAGGAGGACTACTATTGGCTTACCAAGGGTTGAGAGCTTGTTGAAGAGGCCAATCTGGTTGGAAGGCAGTGACATTGTCCATCTGTCGAAGCCTTCACTCTCCATTCTGAACGGGAGTCCCATGCAGATTACGATTTTATCAGACTTTTCGGAGGCTGCAACCGCTTCTGAAACGAGATTCTCATCAACTGAATCATCTTCGGTTTTGAAGCCTTTGGCGTAGGTGTAGTCTATACTCTTATCATCAAGGGACTGAAGGAGGTTCGAGACTTCGGTAGCATTGACGCAGCTGCTTCCGCCACCCTGATAGCGGATTTCTTCGGCGAAAGCGCCTATGAGAGCTATTTTATCGGATTTCTTGAGAGGCAGAACGCCATTCTTGAGAAGAACCGCGCTTTCCTCGGCAGCCTTCATGGCGAGGTCATTGTGAGCGGTCATGTCGGCTTTGTAATCAGCGATTCTGCCCTTGATTCCCTTCTCGACGAGTTCAATTATTCTTAAAACGTTCTTGTCGAGTTCTTCCGTTGAGAGCTTTCCTGACTTAACAGCTTCGACTATGGCAGCGTTAGCGGACGGAACAGGTCCGGGCATTCTGATATCGAGGCCAGCTTTTACGCCGTTGACAGGCTCGTTAGCAGCTCCCCAGTCGGAGACGACAAGACCCTCGTAGCCCCATTCATCTCTGAGAATATCGGTTAGAAGCGGCTTGTTTTCGGAGCAGTAATCGCCATTGAGCTTATTATAAGCGGACATTATCATCCATGGCTTGGCCTCTTTTACAGCCTCTTCGAAGCTCGAAAGATAGATTTCGCGAAGGGTTCTCTCGTCGATGACGGCATTGACGGAGAAGCGGTCGGTTTCCTGATTGTTCGCAGCAAAATGCTTGATGCAAGCACCTACTCCTTTAGACTGGACTCCCCTGATGTGACCACAGGCCATTTTGGTGGCGAGAAGCGGATCTTCGGAGAAGTATTCGAAGTTTCTACCGCAAAGAGGAGTTCTCTTGATGTTGACGCCTGGGCCCAAAATGACCTGAACATCGTTTGCAAGACACTCTTCGCCAAGAGCTTCGCCAATTTTGTACATGAGCTCCTCATCCCAGCTGTTAGCGACTGTAGCGCTTGACGGGAAGCAGGTTGCAGGAACGGTTCCGCCACTTTCCTCTTTTCTAAGACCATGAGGGCCATCACTCATCATGATGCTTGCGAGCTTTCCTTCGATGTCGACAGTCCTCCAACAGTCCTTGCCAGATGTCAGGGATGCTTTTTCTTCGAGAGTGAGACTATTTAGTATTTCCATAGCTTTTGTCATATTGATAACCTCCGTTTGGGCGATTTATTTTCAGTAACGCTAATTATAACATTGTAAAGCCGAGTTGTAAAGATGTTATTTCTCAGCTGTGAAGAAAAATCTTCTGAACCGCAAGATTACATTGCCGTCACCCATAATGGGATAAGTTTTCTTGACTCTCTTGAGAATTTCATTCTCAAATTCCAAACCGTCCTCTTCGCTAAGCAGCGCCAGATACGGGCGTATATGGGTGCCTTTGACCCATTCGAGTAAAGCTTCGTGATTCGGTAAATCGTGATAGTAAATTGTTTCCCAAATCTGAAAATTACTTGAACAATCAGAAAGGATCTCATAATATTCGTCGGGCTTGAGAATCCATTGCCTTTCAAAGTTTGATAACTTCATTTCCAAGACAACATCTCTTATAATTCTGAAAAGTGGCTCTTCACTATTCATCGGAATCTGTACTACAAGGGCTCCGCCATCACTAAGTCTGCTCATCAGGTACGGAATCAGTTCGCTGTGACTCGGAATCCACTGCAAGCAGGCGTTTGAGAAAAGAAGATCGTATTTCTCTGAGATTGTCCTGGCGTCTCCCAATCTGAAATCTATGTCTGGATAAGTTTTCTTTGCCTTATCAATCATGTCCTGCGATGTGTCAATTCCAAGAATATGGGCATTGGGGAACAAATTCGTCAACACAGCAGTGCTATTTCCAGGGCCACAACCGATATCTAAAATTGATTGCGGTTTCTTGTCTGAAACTCTCTTGGCTAAATCAATCGCCGGTTGGGTTCTCTGAGCCTTGAATTTTAAATACTGGTCTGAATTCCATTCAAACATGTGATCACCTTTCTTGACTTAAATGTTCTTTCATGGTATACTGATTTCACTTGGAATTTATATAGGAGGACTATTATGAAAACTGTTGAGTGTAAAATCGATAGAAATGCTATCATTCCGTTCAACAATCAGGTTGATTTCTGCATTGGTACTGGACGAATGGGGCTGGCGCTGCAGAGGCAATATTATGAGCAGCTGAAGCTTGTTCAGGAGAAGATCGGCTTCAAGTATATCCGTGGACACGGGCTTTTCTATGAGGATCTTGCCATCTACAACGAATATATCGACGAGAACGGCGAGACAAAGGCGGAGTATAACTTCACCTATCTCGATGTGGTCATGGACATGTACAAGGAGCTTGGCCTCAAGCCGTTTTTAGAGATTGGATTTATGCCGAAGAAGCTGGCATCTTCTGGTGAGGAAGTCGGATTCTGGTGGAGAGCTAACGTCACGCCTCCGAAATCCTATGAGAGCTGGTGCGAGCTCGTCACAGCTACTATAAGCCATCTTGCAGAGAGATACGGCTTGGATGAAGTCAAGACCTGGTACTTTGAAATCTGGAACGAGCCGAATCTTCAAGGCTTCTGGAAGGATGCAGATTTAGAGAAATATTGTGAGCTATATAAGTACACAGTTTCGGCGATCAAGGCTGTCAGCCCTGAGCTGAGAGTTGGTGGTCCCGCCATCTGCGGAGTTGACGATGAGAGATGGACGAGAAGCTTCTTGGAGTACACCGACAAAAACGATATTCCGCTTGATTTCATCACAAGGCATCACTACACCATTTACGTTCCTGAAACTGTCGGGCACTATCAGTATCCCGACATGATTGACCGGGAGAGCGCCGATATCACCATCAAAAATACCCGGAAGATTGTCGACAGCTTTGAGAAATACCGTGGCTTCGACATTCATCTCACCGAATTCAACACGTCCTACTCCCCTATCACTCCGCTTCACGACACCAACATGAATGCAGCTTACCTTGCGGGTATGCTGGCGGAGCTCGGAGACATCCACGCCTCCTACTCTTACTGGACCTTCGGAGATGTTTTCGAGGAGCATGGTGTCCCCTTCACGCCTTTCCATGGCGGATTCGGACTTGTAGCAAACGGCTGCATTCCGAAGCCAACCTTCCATACCTTCGAATTTTTCAAGAGACTCTCTGGCAAGTGTATTCACCGCTCGAAAGAGCTTATTGTCAACGAAGATAATGGCAAAATCCATGGCGTCGCCTGGAACTCTGTCATCAACGACGAGCCATTGGAGAACTTGAAACTCACTGCCTCACTCGACCTCCCCGATGGCGAATACTGTCTTCTCACCAAAACCGTGGACGAAGAAGTCTGCAACCCCCGCAAACTCTGGCACGACATTGGCGAGCCAGCCAATCCCACACCCGAACAGAACGAGCTACTCCGTTCAGCAGCCTATCCCCTCGTCCAGTCCCAGAGGTTGACGGTGACCGACGGCAAGCTTGATGTTGAGCTGAATCTAAGCCCGAACGCTGTTGTGTACTTTGAAATCTTCGAAGCGCCGATAAAGTCGGATAGAGGGTTTGAGTTTGAGAGGGTTAATAGGACGAGGAGAAGCAAATAATAATCTCTATTTCTTCCCCTCAAACAACTCTTTCAACACCCTTGGCGTATACTGCTGGTTGTCCACAGCGGTGAAGCTGGATTGGATTTCGCCAGACATGACTTCGGAATAGTTCTTCATGAGGATGGCTTCGGCACGCTTGATTTCATCCTTCACCCACCTGCGCTTTATGCGGAGGTCGTGGAGCATTTTGTAGAGTTTATAGCCATCGACGACGTTGCAGGTATAGAATTCGCAGGCATGGAGAATGTCGCACTGCTCACAATCGAGACGGCTGAGCTGTTTGTAGAGAGCGTCCTTGTAGTTTGAGACTTTCAGATAAGTATCGCCAATATTTTTGAGTGCCTCGTCCCAGTCGACCCTATCCTCAGGATCGATTTCGGGAATACAGTCGGGAGAGATTTGATGCTGGTTTGGGTCCTGCATCTCAACATGCCAGGTGTCACGCCTGTCCTGAGGGACGCTGGTCTCAATAAAATTCCAGGCTTTCTTGGAAGATGTAAACTTCTGAGCCTTCTCAAGATTTGTAGTTACACCGAGTTTTCCGCTGCCACTCAGACACACGTAGCAATCGCGGTTGGCGTTTATGATTATGTAGTAAGTATTGGCCACCTGACATCACTCCTGTTAGTTGATATATTCGCATCCAGTTGACACGAATGTTTATGAACTAATTATAGACAATATGTCGGAGGTTGTCAATATAAGGCGAAAGAAAACTTTTATAAAAGCTAAAGACCGAACCGTAGTATTTGGTTCGGTCTTTATTTGTTTTTGCTATGCATATGCAGTCTGGGCTTCATCGTCTCTTGACTTCCCTATAAATCCAAGTCTCGGCTGCTGCTCCCTCCATGAAAGCTTTTCATCTGAAGATATCAGGACTGTGTCGCGTCCTATCAAATCAATATCACTGTATCTTATGATCATGTCGCTGTCTCGGCCTAGTATTCCAAAAAGTCTCGGCCTGCCGTAAACGATTACCGAGACTATAGATGCGTTGTCGGTGTCTATTTCTATATCGCTGATTTTCCCAAGCATAGTGCCGGTTTTGGTTTCGATAAGCTCCTTGTGCTTAAGCTCAGTCAATGTACATTTCATAAAAACTCACCTCAGTCAAATAATATGACTGAGGCGGGCAATTTATTATCCTTGATTCGAATTCAGGCGTTCGACGCCGAGGTCTGGCAGCCACAGGTGGCGTCCTCGAGGCTCTTTGGGAAGAATTCGTTTGACGGGAAGCTGATCTTCTCAAAAAGCTCGCATGGGCTCTCAGTGTTGGAAACACATTCCTTGCTCGGGACTGAATAGTCATACGACGGCACCATGATGGGAACAGTTCTCGCGAGCGACACTATCGAGAAGACACCGAGTGTCACATAAATAGCTTTCCTCGATGCTGAAATAACAGCACTTTCAACAGCTGTGTCCATGATGCAAGCTGGTGATGGGATGGCAACGAGGCGGATTCCCAGGACAATCGGGTCGGCAACAGCAAGGGTCGCCTTTGGCGGATTGCTGTAGCTGCAACCTGTCGATGTGACGGCGCCATTGTCGCTCGAGGTGAAGTATTTCGTACCTCCGTCGCTTCCGTAGAGTATTACCTTCTTTGTGAATGTTGCAGTTCCTGTAACGGTTTCAGCTGGTGAGGAAGCTGAAGCTGCGAGGTCAATTTCAACGTTGAAGGTGTAAGTAATGTCAACCGAGTAGAAGCCCTTGTTGAACGGGATCGGCTCAACCGAGAAGTATACGCTTGTCACCTCGGCACATCTTGCTTTCGCATAGTTCGCTTCGTTCACAAGTTTTATCGACTCGAAGTCCTGAAAAGTCACTTCCAGATCCTCAAGGCAATCCCTGTCGGAGCAACTGTCGAATATCCGCTGAGCTTCAATGGTTACCGCTTCCTTGAAGCCATAGGGGTTAGATCCGAAATCAGCCATTGTATATCCTCCTATTAAGTATTAAAGTTATGAAACTTCTCTACATATTATTCGGATATACATGTTTTAGTGATTGCGAATTTGAACATATAGAAGTACAGGGCGAGAACCTATATGGTCTCTCCCTGTACTTATAGTTTAAAACAAAGTCATCTGGGACTCGAGAGGCATATCTCCGAACGCTCCGAGTGCAACAAGTGAATCTATAGTCGATTTCGAAACGCCAGACTGAGCTCGGAATTCCTCAACAGTGATGAAGTTCTTGTTCTGAGCAGCTTCGTAGATGGCAAGTGCTGCACTTTCGCCCACTCCTGAAACAGAGATAAAAGGCAGGCGGATCTTTCCATCTTCAAGCTGATAAATCTTGTGGTGGGATTTATGAATATCCACTGGCAGGAACTCGATTCCACGGCAGAGGGCTTCGTTGATGATCATGAGGGTGTCGAGAACGCCGTCTTCCTTGTCGGTTCTGTCGCCCTTCTGGCGGTATTCGTCGATCTTGTTTCTTGCAGCACGCTTGCCTCTGACGGCGGTTTCAGCGTCAAAATCTTCTCCACGAACGGTGAAGATTGCTGCATAGAATTCCAATGGATAATGAACCTTGTACCACGCCAGACGAATTGCAGCTGTTACATAGGCAGCAGCATGGGCCTTCGGGAACATGTATTTGATCTTCATACAGCTGTCGATGTACCACTCGGGAACGTCGTGGTCTCGCATCTCCTGCTTCATCTCTTCTGTAAGAAGCTTCGGCGCATTGCCCTTTCTGACAATCTCCATTATCTTGAACGAGAGACTCGGATCCATGCCGTGATAGATAAGATATGTCATGATACTGTCACGGGTTCCTATAACCTGATCGATGGTACAAGTGCCGTTTCGGATAAGTTCAGAAGCGTTTCCGAGCCATACATCGGTGCCGTGCGAAAGTCCTGAAATCTGAAGAAGGTCTGAGAATGTTTTAGGTTTACATTCTTTAAGCATCCCCCTGACAAATCCAGTGCCCATTTCAGGGATTCCCAAGGTTCCAGTGTTGCAGGATATCTCTTCTTCGGTAACACCAAGTGCTTCTGGAGAAGTGAACAGCGAATATACCAACGGGTCACTCATAGGAGTCTCTGTGATGACGGTGCCGGTCATGTCTTCGAGATACTTATAGAGTGTCGGGACATCATGGCCGAGCTCATCGAGCTTCAGAATTGTATCATGAAGAGAGTTGAAGTCGAAGTGGGTTGTTACAATATCTGAATCGGCCTTTTCGGCAGGATGCTGGACAGGGGTGAAGTCATAGACATCATACTCACTCGGAATTACGACCATTCCGCCAGGGTGCTGGCCTGTGGTACGTTTCGTGCCAGTGCAGCCTTTTGCGAGTCTTTCGATTTCAGCTGTCGGTAGCTTTATGCCCTTGTTTTCCATGTATCGCATAACATAGCCATAGGCAGTTTTATCAGCAACAGTCGAAATGGTTCCGGCTTTGAAGACCTTGTCGGAGCCGAAAAGCTCTTCGGTATACTTATGAGCGCTCGCCTGATAGTCGCCTGAGAAGTTGAGGTCTATATCGGGAGACTTATCGCCATTGAAGCCTAAGAAGGTTTCAAACGGGATATCGTGGCCATCACGGTGCATTGGTGTACCACATTCAGGGCAATTCTTCTCGGGCAGGTCAAAGCCTGAGCCGATTTCGCCATTTGTAAAGAATTCTGAATGTTTGCACTTTGGGCAGACATAGTGAGGAACAAGAGGGTTAACTTCTGAGATTCCCGCCATTGATGCTACAAATGACGAGCCAACAGAACCACGGGAGCCAACCTGATAACCATGCTCAACGGAATTGGCGACGAGTCTTTTAGCAATGACATAGAGGACTGCAAATCCATGCTTAATGATTGAATCGAGCTCTTTGTCGAGGCGCTTCGAGACGATTTCAGGAAGCGGATCGCCATATATCTCTCTGGCTCTACGCTGGCAGATTTCGACGAGCTCTTCATCCGCTCCATCGATGTGAGGAGTGAAGGTTCCCTTCGGGAACGCTCTTAGCTCAGGGTCGGTCATATTGGCGATGAGATTTGAGTTGGTGACTACTACTTCATAAGCCTTTTCTTCGCCCAAGTACGCGAAATCAGCGAGCATCTCTTCGGTAGTCTTGAGATAGAGAGGAGACGGAACCGGCGAAGCAGGATGAGTAACTCCCGTCAGGATTGAACGGTATATAGCATCGGAAGCATCCAGGAAGTGGACGTCGCCAGTTGCAACAACAGGAATTGAAAGCTCCTCGCCAAGCTTGACGATGGTTCGGTTGAAGTTCTCGAGCTGCTCTTCACTGGTGACCGAGCCGTCGTTCAGCATGAAGGCGTTATTCTCAATCGGCTGGATTTCGAGGTAGTCATAGAATCTTGCGATTTCGCAGAGGTCATCCCATGACTTGCCCTGGAATACCGCTCTGAAGAGTTCTCCCCCTTCACAGGCGGAGCCGACGATGAGGCCTTCACGATGCTTGATAAGCTCAGATTTCGGGATTCTTGGGGTTTTATGATAGTATTTAAGATTAGAATCGGATATAAGTATGTAGAGATTCTTGAGGCCGACCTTATCCTTGGCAATAATGGTCTGATGGAATGTCGGGAGCTTTGAAGTGTCAGTCTTGGCAACTGCTGCATTGACAAGATCGACTGTGAGGTCTTTGTCCTTCTCCATGAGGCGTTCCGAAAGCTTCATGAAGATTCCTGCGTTGACTTCGGCATCGTCACAGGCTCTATGGTGGTGGAAATCGCCTAAATTCAGGTTCTTCGCGACATAATCAAGGGTGAATTTTCCTAAGTGAGGGAGCATTGCTCTCGACATTGCGACAGTATCTAAGTACGAGAAGTCAAACTTCTTACCGCAGCGCTTGACAGCTGTTTTTATGAAGGAAGTATCGAAGGAAGCGTTGTGAGCTATCAACACTGGCGTATCACCGCAGAATTTCATGAACTGGTCCAAAGCTTCGTCTTCGAATGGTGCATCAGCAACCATGGAGTCGTTAATGCTTGTGAGTTCTGTGATTCTTGAGGGAATATGTCTGCCCGGGTTGACGAAAGTATCCATTCGCTCGACTACTTGCAGATTTTTCACTCTTACGGCACCGATTTCGATTATTCTTTCGGTGACAGCGGAAAGGCCAGTGGTTTCGAGGTCAAAGACTATGAATTCGTCTGTAAGCTTTCTATGATCCTCACCGAAGTAGATATTCGTCTCGTCGTTGACCTGATAAGCTTCAACGCCGTAGATAACCTTGAAGTTTCCGCCTTCCTTGCGGATCTTGTCGACCTCATACATGGCATCAGGGAAGCCCTGAACAACGCCATAGTCGGTGATTGCAATCGCTGGCATCCCCCACTCGTAGGCTCGTCTTACGCTCTCGTTTGAAGGTGCAATGCCGTCCATGATGGACATGTTTGAATGGCAGTGGAGCTCGACGCGCTTGACCGGCGCGTTATCAGTTCTCTTGACTCTCTTGACCGAGCTGATGTCTTTTGGACGGATATTGAGCTCATTATCATACGAGTCGAACTGGACTTCACCGTTTATCAGGACAGTCATGCCCTTTTTAAGCATGTCCAAGTACGCTTCGCCCTTGGCAGTGAGCTCGATTATCTTAACGACGACAGAGCTCTGATAATCGGTTATTTTGACCGTGATGATGATTCGCTTGCCGTCCTTGGTGTTTCTTGAGTCAATGTCGAAGATATCGCCTAAGATGGTTACTTTGCTGTTGACGGCTGCATTGTAAACTTCAGGCATCGAGGTGAGCTCAATGCTACCTGTAATTCTTCTTCCCATGATAACTACAGCTTCAGGAAGAATGTCCTTTGATGGGGGCTCTATCTTGTATGTATCCGTTGGAATAGCGTGAGATTTATCTTTCTTGACAGAAGCTGCTACCATCCGTTCGCTTACGAGCTTATCGAGCTCGGCTTCACGCGATGGTGGAACAAATTCTGGCGCTGGAATATCGCTTACAGGCATTGAATCGCCTGTGATTTCGACAGTAATATTTCTCGAAAACCAGGAATTTATGATTTTTGGGAGCGTTTCAGTTACACCAGCGTTTTTGATAAAGGTCTCGCCACCAGTCTTAAGGTGAATTCTTAAGACGTCGCCATCGAGATTATACTCTGCTCCGTCGAAGAAGCCGTTAACAGGAAGACGCTTCTTGAGCTCAGAGATGACGGTTGGCATCATGTCGGCGGTGAGCATCTGAGGCTCAAAGCGAGGACTTATATAAACCTCATTGATCCCAAGAGCGCGCTTGAGACCGTATTCGAAGGCTTCGAGCTCGGCGGTTGTGACAGCACATGAAAATTTGACCACAACAGCAACCTTTGTGTGGTCTTTTGAGAAACCGAGCCTTTGGATTTCGCCTGATTTAATTGACTCTGGGATTATATTTCCGTATGCGCTGAAGAAGTCGCCTACTGTTTTGAATGCCATCCTGCACCGTTCCTTTGCGTGATTAAAGCTTGTCTATTTCGCAGAGGAGAGCCGTGAATGCATCCTCCTCTGAGTATCTACCTAATATTTTGTCTTTTTTGAAGATGACGACCGAGCCGTCTCCACCTGCAAGGCCGATGTCGGCTTCTCGTGCCTCTCCAGGACCATTTACTACACAGCCCATGACAGCGACTGTGATGTCCTTGTCGACGTTTGCAAGGGCCTTCTCGACCTTGTTTGCAAGCGAAATCAGGTCTATCTTCGTTCTGCCACATGTCGGGCAAGAAACGAGCTTGACTCCGCCACGAAGGTTCAGGGCTTTTAAGATAGAGATTCCGGCTTCGACTTCCTTTACGGGGTCATCGGTAAGAGAAACTCTGATGGTCTCCCCTATTCCATCTGCTAAGAGCGAACCGATTCCTATTGAGGACTTGACGAGTCCCATGTTATATGTACCAGCTTCGGTGACGCCTAAGTGTAAAGGGTAATCAGTCATCTGACGCATCAGTCTGTAGGCAGCAATGTTGCGCTTGACATCAGAAGATTTTATGGAGACGACTATGTCGTTAAAGTCAAACCTCTCCAACAGCTCGATATGCTTCATGGCGCTTTCGCAGAGAGCTTCAGGAGTCGGAGAGCCGTATTTTTCGAGGATGTCCTTCTCAAGAGAGCCAGAATTGACTCCGATTCTTATCGGAACGTTGTGGCTTCGACAGCAGTCGGCGACAGCTTTTACCTTATCCATATCGCCGATGTTGCCGGGATTTATTCTGATCTTATCGATACCACGTTCACAAGCAGCAATTGCAAGGCGGTAATTAAAATGGATATCCGCAACAAGTGGGACTGAAATCTCGTTTTTGATTGCTGGAATCAGCTCAAGAGCTTCTTCGTTTGGAATAGAAGCTCGGATTATCTCGCAGCCAGCTTTTTCGAGTGCAACTGCCTGCCTGACGCTGCCTTCTATGTCGTCAGCACGAGTGTTGAGCATCGACTGGACATAGATTCTGCCGTCACCAAGAGTTAAATTTCCAATTCTGACTTTTCTGACAGCCATTATGGCACCATCCTTTAAAATAGCTTTATTATGTCGTTGACCGTGACTACTACCATCAGAAGAAGCATTGCTGCCATTCCGATGAAGTGGACCATACCCTCATGCTCAGGCTTGATGGGCTTTCTTCTTATTCCCTCGATTATGAGGAAAATAGCTCTTGAGCCGTCGAGAGCTGGAATAGGAAGAAGGTTGAATATGCCGACATTGATGGTTATATAGACGACGAAGGTCATGAGGGTTTCGAGCATGTCTGCGAATGCAACGCCCTGAGAAGTGGTGCTGACAACTTCGCCTATGGCATCAACTATGCCAACGGGGCCAGACAAATCGTTGATCGAGTAGTTGCCCTTGATGAGGTCTGCGAGCGACAGCCAGATCATCCTTGAAACGGAGACTGTCTTTCTTGCGGAATAGCTTATTACTGAAATAGGCGTGACTTTTTCTCCGACAACCATGAAATCAATGTAGAGGGTTGAGGAGCCGTCCTCAGCTACTGCGGATTCAAAAGTGACACCTGAGAGTGATACTTTTTCGCCATCACGGACCACGACCATGTCGAAAACTGCGTCCTCGTCGATTTGGAATTCGTAGGAAATGTCTGTATCGGTGTAAATTTTACGACCATTAACCTCTACAATCTTATCGCCGACTTCGAGACCTGTTACATGTGAGGAGGCATCCTCAGTGTAGAACTGGGCAACGGTGGTTGACACTATTGCATCAGAGCATGATGTAACTATAACTAAAATCAGGAATCCAAGAACAATATTCATAATTGGTCCTGCAAGGACTACAAGCAGTCTTCGCCAGACTGGCTTGTTTCTGAAAGCTCTTGGATCTTCGCTCGATTCGTCTTCGCCCTCCATGGCGACAAAGCCTCCGATTGGCAGGCATCTGATTGAATAAGCAGTCTCCTTCTTACCCCACGAAACTATCTTCGGACCCATGCCAATCGAGAACTCGTTAACTCTTATTCCCATAGCTTTAGCCATGGCGAAGTGTCCAAGCTCGTGGATGATGATTATAATTCCGAAAATGAGTATCGCTACTAAGATATAAACTATGGTCAAGGTATCAATCCTTTCAGATTTTACTCAAAACAAAATCTCTTGCTGACTTGTCTGCATTAAGTACATCACTGAGGCTATTGACAGTTTTATGTTCGATATTTACGAAAGCACTTTCTGCAAGCCTTGCTATGTCGTTGAAGCCTATTTCGCCTCTTAAGAAGCTGGCAACCGCCACTTCGTTGGCAGCATTTACGATAGCCGGTGCTGTAGTATCGGCGATTTCGGCTGCTTTTATGCAAAGGCCTAAACACTTGAAGGTCTCGATATCAGGCTTTTGGAATGACAGGCTGCCGTAATCTGTAAGAGAAAGCCTTCTGACGCTTGATTCTGGTCTGTCAGGATACAAAAGGGCATACTGAATCGGGATTCTCATATCTGGAACGCCAAGCTGAGCAATTATCGAGCCGTCATTGAATTCAACAGCTGAGTGGACGACACTTTCCCTGTGGACTACTACTTCTATCTGTGAAGGCCTGACATCAAAGAGCCACATGGCCTCCAAAAACTCGAAGCCTTTGTTCATGAGTGTTGAAGAATCTATCGTTATCTTTGCTCCCATGTTCCAGTTTGGATGCTTGAGAGCGTCTGAAGCGGTCATCTGCTCAAGCTCTTCCCAAGTCTTTCCGAAGAAAGGTCCACCAGAGGCGGTGAGGATTATTTTGTGGAGATCTCTGCGGTTTCCTGCCTCTAACGACTGGAAAATAGCAGAATGCTCGCTGTCGACGGGATAGAGCTTAACGCCTTTTTGCTTTATGGCTTCAGTGACTAACATTCCGCCAGCGACAAGAGTCTCTTTATTTGCGAGTGCTATGTCTTTTCCAGCGTTTATTGCTGCAAGAGTTGGCTCGAGGCCAACCATACCGACAACTGAGTTCAGGACTATATCAGACTCTGGCTCACAGGCTGCTTCACAGAGTCCATCCATGCCGGAAAGGACGGTTATGCCGGTTCCCTTCAACGCATCTTTCAGCTCGTCAACGTGGTCACTGTCGTAGATGCAGACAAGATTAGGCTTAAATTCAAGGGCTTGCTCGGCAATGAGCTTCCAGTTGGATTTGGCTGCAAGAGCAGTCACGGTGAGGCCGTGGCGCTTTATTACGTCCAGAGACTGAACGCCTATTGAACCCGTTGAACCGAGAAGAGATACTTTCTTCATTTAAATTCCACCTATCAGAAAATTCCGATGCTGCTGGCACAGATGGCCATGAAGGGTGCCACAAATACTACGCTGTCGAACCTGTCGAGAGCTCCACCATGCCCTGGGAAAAGGTTTCCATAGTCCTTGACGTCACAGTGACGCTTGATAACAGAGGCGAAGAGGTCGCCTGCCACTCCTAAGAGGGCACAGCCAGCACCTAAGAGAGCCATCAGGATATAGTTTACGCTTGCTTCAGGCATTACGAGGTCAACAACCAAGCTGAATGCCAAGAACAGGATCACGTCTGTAAGAATTCCGCCGATGAAGCCCTCGACTGTTTTCTTTGGGCTTATTTTCGGGCAGAGCTTGTGCTTACCTAAGAAGGTTCCGACGAAATAGGCACCTGTATCATCAAGCCAGGCTCCACAGAATGTGAGTATAAGTGCTAAGAGCCCGAACTGCTCGCTTGAGGCTTCGATCACACAGAGGCTGGACATCGCTATAGAAATAAGAAGTGAATAGAGCACTACCGTCGAATAGAATCCGATATCGGTCTTCTCATAGCCGATGAAGACATCGAGAGCGTACAATACGATATATGCAAATATGACGGCCAAATATATGTACAAACCGTCGCTTATAGGGAGAAATCTTACTGCGAACGGGAAAAAGACTGACAGGCAGAGGCTTCCTGCAAAAAGAAGGCTCTTGAGAAGCTTATTAGCACGGAACAGTTCAAACATCATGATAGTTGTCAGCGCAGCTATTGCGATGTTCAGCACAATAGTGCTGTGGAAGCAGAGAACTGCTGCCAGGAGAATCAACGCTACTATAGCGGTTATTATTCTTGTTTTCAATTATAGTCCCCCATTTATCAGTTCATTACTCCACCGAAGCGTCTGTCTCGGGAAGTGTAATCTTTAAGAGCTTCTACAAGCTCTGCCTTTCCGAAGTCTGGCCAGAGAGTTTTGCAGAAGTAGAATTCGGCATAGGCACACTGCCATATCAGGAAGTTTGAAATCCTCTCTTCCCCACCAGTTCTTATGAGCAGGTCTACAGGCGGGATGTCTTTAGTGTCTAAGAATGAGTTTATCAGTTCGGGAGTAATCTGGTCCTCGGTAATATAGCCCTCTTTTGTAAGGCTTGAAATCTGCCTGACGGCTCTTGTTATTTCATCATGGCTGCCGTAGTTGACAGCGATCAGGACTGTGAGGCCAGTATTGTCTTTTGAACCCTCTTCGTTTTCGGCCATCTTCTTCTGAAGGCTTTCATTCAGGCGGGTTCTGTCACCGATGAATAAAAGCCTCACGTTTTCATCTGTATATTGCTTGAGAGTATCGAGCTGCTCGTCAAACAAATCCATAAGGCCCTTCACTTCATCATCTGGCCTTGACCAGTTTTCGGTTGAAAAGGCATAGAATGTGGCATATTTTATTCCAAGGTCCTTGCAGGCTCTTATAACTGTCTTCAAGGCCTTCGCGCCCTCACGGTGACCATAATTTCTGGGCATAAGTCGCTTTTTCGCCCAACGACCATTTCCATCCATTATGAATGCGACATGAGTCGGTATTTTTAAATTCCTATTTTCATCTGCCAAGCTTATCCCGCCTTAGTGTTTTATGTAAATATAATCTCAAACAATCAAACAGTCTCACCCCGAAGGGCGAAACTGTTCGGAGTATTGGCTGAAAAATCAAACGGAGAGGATTTCTTTTTCCTTGACGGCGACCTGATCGTCAACGAGTGCGATATATTTGTCGGTGAGCTTCTGGATATCCTTATCGAAAATCTTGACATCATCCTCAGTGATATCGCCATTCTTCTTCATCGACTTGATCTTTTCGTTGGCATCACGTCTTATTGAACGAACTGCAACTTTAGAATCCTCGCCAAGCTTTCTTATGTCCTTGGAAAGATCCTTACGGCGCTCCTCGCTGAGCTGAGGGAATGTGAGTCTGATAACTGTACCATCGTTCTGAGGATTGATTCCCAGGTCGCTTGCCTGAATTGCTTTTTCAATAGCCTTGAGCGAGGACTTGTCCCACGGCTGGATAACGAGGACTCTTGCATCCGAAACGGAAATAGCAGCCATCTGGTTGATGGGGGTTTGGGTTCCGTAGTAGTCAACAGTGATTCTGTCTAAAACTGCGGGATTAGCTCTTCCGGCTCTGATTGCTGCGAAATCGGAGGCTAAGACCTTGAGTGTCTTTTCCATTTTGTCCTGAGCATTATTTAATACTTCTTTCATTTAAGTTCCTTCCTTTCGGTTGTCAGTATAGTATTGTTCCGACTTTCTCACCCATAACGGCGTCATAAATGTTATCGGGATTTTCAAGATTGAATACGATTACGGGGATTTCGTTTTCCTTGCACATTGCTGCAGCGGTAGCGTCCATAACGCCCAGATGCTTTGAAACTACGTCATCGAGATCGAGCTTGTCAAACTTGACGGCATCGGGATATTTATGAGGATCCTTGTCATAAACACCGTCGACCATTGTGGCCTTGAGCATCACGTCAGCTTCAATCTCTGCAGCACGGAGGGATGATGCGGTGTCGGTCGAGAAGAAGGGGCTTCCTGTTCCGCAACCGAAAATGACTATTCTTCCCTTTTCCAGGTGCCTTACTGCCTTGTTTCTTATATAAGGCTCTGCAATCTGTCGCATTTCTATCGCTGTCTGAACTCTGACCTCGGCGCCTAAGGCTTCGAGGCTGTCGGCAACTGCAAGAGCGTTCATGGCTGTGGCCAACATTCCGATATGGTCTGCTCTCGTTCTGTCCATTGCACCGCTCGAGCGTCCACGCCAGAAATTACCGCCTCCGACGACTATTCCAATCTGAATTCCGGCATCATAGCACCTCTTAACACTACGGCAAATGTTCCCGATAGTGTCGAAATCAAGTCCGGTCTTTTTGTCACCTGCAAGAGCTTCTCCGCTCAGCTTCAAAAGAACACGTTTGTACTTCGGCTCCATAAACAGCACTCTCCAATATAGTATTTGATTAAATTTTTACTTCTGGCAGAGATAAGACCCTGCCTCTTATCTAATTTTACCCTAAAATCGCTCCAAAGTAAATAGCTTTCACGCAAATCTCACGAATAATTTTTATTCGGTTCTGACTGGTCTTAGCATAAGCTCATTAATTGCAACTCTCGGCGACTTGCCTTCGAAGAGAACCTTGTTGACCTCTGCGGTTATTGGCATGTCGACATTATACTTCTTCGCAAGCTCCAATGTTGCTTTGGCGCAGGCATAGCCTTCGACGGTTCCTATCTGCCTTACAGCTTCCTCTGGATCAACTCCCTGGCCGATAAGAAGCCCGGCACGGTAGTTTCTCGAATGCATACTTGTGCAGGTCACGACTAAGTCTCCAAGGCCTGCAAGGCCACTGAAGGTGTCCTGCCTTGCTCCCATAGCTACGCCCAAACGGGTAATTTCGCTCAGGCCTCTTGTCATGAGAGCAGCTTTTGTGTTGTCGCCATAGCCGAGACCGCCTACGACGCCTGAGCAAAGAGCAATTACATTCTTGACAGCTCCGCCAATTTCGCAGCCGATGACATCTGAATTGACATAGAGCCTCAAAACATCATCGGAGAAGCTTGACTGAATGAGCTTGGCAGCTTCTTCGTCCTCGGATGCTACCGCAACAGCTGTCGGCATTCCCCTGCCGAGTTCTTCAGCATGAGATGGTCCTGAGAGGACAGCGATTCTGTTATCAGGAAAAACCTCTCTTATAACTTCACTCATGCGCTTGAGAGAGCCATCTTCGAGGCCTTTGGCGCTGCTTACGATTATGGCGTCTTTGTCGACATATGGCTTTGCCTGTTCACAGACTGAACGGACAAACTTTGAAGGGATTCCGACTACGACTATATCTCTGCCTTTGGCACATGATATGTCTTCGCAGAGAGCTACAGACTTTGGAATCTGGACTCCTGGGAGCTTGGCTCTCAGTTCTCCAGTTCTTCTGATGGTGTCGAGCTCGTCCTTGAAGGCGCTCCAGACGGTCACTTCGTGGCCAAGTCTCGAGGAGGTACATGCAAGTGCAAGCCCCCATCCGCCTGAGCCTAAGATTGTGATGCTTGTCACTTGTCTTCTCCTCGCTTCCTGAATGTGAATTTGCTTTCAGTGTGATTACGGAGCCTCTGGATGTTCGGCCAGTGTCTTACAAAGCAGAAAACTCCCATGGCAAGTGCTATGAAGAAATGTGCTAATGTGTAGAGATCAACACTTCCGAACATTATCAGGTCGGCAATGACGAAGCATATAGGATAGACCACACAGCAAGTAATTGAGCTAAGTGAGACGTATCTTGTAGCAATGAAAACTATCAGAAAAGCTGTAACTGCAAGAAGGAATACCAGAGGATTAATGCAAATAGTGCAGACAGCAGCAATCAGAATTCCCTTTCCGCCTTTGAAGCCGTAGAAAATTGGGAAGCAATGACCCATAACGGCAAACATCGCTCCAATCATGCAGGCAGTGACGACACTGTGCTCGTCAGCCGAGAAAAGTCCCGACCAGAAAAGAGCACCTCTCGTTCCAAAGACAACTACTATTCCCTTGAGAAGATCGATGATAAGGGTCATTGCAGCGCTGAGGCCTCCGAAAGTCCTGTACACATTCGTAAGGCCTGCATTGTGGCTGCCATAGTCACGGATATCCTTCCCTTTGACGAGGCGAACGGAAATAATTGCGGAATTGAGGCTTCCTATAAGATAGGAAATCACCGCAACTACAAGTAAAGCTAGATAGTACAATTTGTCAGCTCCTGTTATTTTGTGTCCTGATTATCTCTTTCGCGGACGATGATGCGAATCGGCGTTCCCTCAAGTCCTCCGAAGGTGTCCCTTATCTGGTTCTCGAGGTATCTGCGGTACGAGAAGTGGAACAGCTCTGCAGAGTTTACAAACATTACAAACGTCGGTGGATTAGTCGAAGGCTGGGTCATGTAGTATATTTTCAGACGCTTGCCCTTGTCAGACGGTGGCTGGACTCTGTTGACAGAGTAAGCCAGGATGTCGTTGAGCTTACCTGTGGATATTCTCATTGAATTGTTTGCATAGACTCGATTGATTAGCTCGAAGATCTTCTCAACGCGTTGTCCTGTCTTGGCCGAGATGAAGATGAACGGAACATAGTCCATGAAGCTGAGCTTTTCACGAAGATTATCTGAAAACTCCTTCATGGTGTTGGTTTCCTTTTCGATAACGTCCCACTTGTTGACAGCTACAATGCATGCTTTTCCCTGCTCATGAGCATAACCAGCAACCTTGGAATCCTGTTCTGTAAAGCCAACAGAGGCATCTATAACGATGACGGCAACATCAGCCTCGTCAACTGCCATATAGGCTCTGAGGACGCTATAGTGCTCGATATTTTCATAGACTTTGGACTTCTTTCTGATGCCGGCCGTATCGACGAAGGTATATTTACCCCATTCGTTTTCAACTTCGGCATCGGTAGCATCTCTGGTGGTTCCAGCAATGTTTGAGACGATGGTTCTCTCCTCGCCTACTATACGATTTATGATGGAGGACTTTCCGACATTCGGCTTGCCAATTACGGCAACACGAATGCTGTCCTTATCTTCGTTTCCTTCGCCTTCAGGAAGGTTTTCTAAAACTCTGTCGAGCAGATCTCCAGTGCCGTAGCCATGAACAGAAGAAACCTCGACTGGATCTCCGAGTCCTAAGTTATAGAATTCATAGAATTCGGGCTCTGGAGGGCCTAATCTGTCACACTTATTGACGCAAAGAACGATAGGCTTGCCAGATTTCTGAAGCATTGAAGCCACTTCATAGTCGTTGGCGGTGACTCCTGAACGGATGTCAGTTACTAAGATGATTACAGACGCTTTATCAATTGCGATCTGAGCCTGGCGTCTCATCTGAACTAAAATTGTATCGTTGGTCTTAGGCTCGATTCCTCCCGTGTCTACAAGCATGAATTCACGGGTTCGCCACTCACATTTAGAGTAGATTCTGTCTCTTGTTACACCCGGGGTGTCGTCAACTATTGAAAGCCTTTTTCCTATAAGCTTATTGAATAATGTGGATTTTCCTACATTGGGTCGCCCCACAACGGCGACAATCGGCAAAGCCATGCTCCGCCTCCTTATCAGTCGAATAAAAGTAGATGGTGGAAATTAAAAAATCAGAGAAGGACATGCTCCTTCTCTGATTTTGAAGAAGACAAAGCTTCGTTTAAAGACTATGCTTCCTTCTCGATAACCATGGTACCCTTATAGTATCCGCAGTTACTGCAAACCTTATGCGGCGAGGTCAAAGCACCGCAATTGGAACACCTTGAAAGTGCGGGAGCGTCAAGCTTCCATACGCTTGAACGTCTTTTGTCTCTTCTTGCTTTGGAGACTTTTCTCTTCGGTACTGCCATTTTCAGCACCTCCTCCTTGACAAATTATGACATAGCTGCTTTTTAAAGCTACAGTGATTATTGGTCGCTTTCGCAATCGCAATCACCGTCGTTGAGATTTTTGCCACAATTTGGGCAAACACCCTTGCAATCTTCCTGGCAAAGAATCTTCGTCGGCATTGAAAGCAGCAAATCTGAGATAGCTAACTCATTAAGATCAAGAGTTTCGCCGGAGCAATAGACATACTCATCGTCATCGGGAAGATTCTCATTGTCCTCATCCCCTCTTACGAGAATGTGAGTGAAATCCTCATTATACCGGCGGGTGAATTCAGCAGAGCATTGGTCGCAAATATGAGAAACAGTGAAGTCAAGACTATAGCTAAGCGTCACAACGCTTGCTCTGCACACAGTCTTTCCTCTAAGGCAAACGGGAGTTATGAACTCTCCCACGCCTTTATACTTGTCCATTTCGCTTATGGGGATGTCGGTTTCGACTGGACGTTCTCCATCCTCCCCATCAAATAGTGGCTTCAGCTTCAGCAGCACATTACACCTCAGAATATCACAAACATTATACTTTAGCAAACGCAGAATGTCAATAGTTTTGAAAAATTTTGCTCGGCGTTCGCTTAAAAGACATTTCATCTCCGCCACAAATCTGCATCTGTGACGGAGAAGCATACTTACAAATTAATCAGTGCTCAACGCGCTTCAGAATACTCTCAGGGAGATTTTCCTTATCCTCAGAGACTGTAAAGACGATGAGAATGTCGGGAGCAACAGCTTCGATTCTCTCGAAGAGGAGCTCGAGCTCATCGTAGTTTCTGCCGCCAATCTTAAGAATTCCGTCAACAAAAATCTCGGATATATCATAGTTTGCGGCAATAGTTCCAGTGATAAAACCATAGAACTTGTCGTAACTGTCAATCTTATAGCCATCGACATCAACGAGTCTGACACTGTAAGGAATGTCATAGGTGAGCTGCATACTCTTCTCGATGCAAACTATGTTTCCCTTGGTGTTTGCAACTGCATCCTTGATAAGGTCAAGCAGTATCTTGGTTTTGCCGGATCCCTTTTTGCCGGTGATCAGTTTAATCATAGTAACACTCCGTTTCCGCCCTTTCGGGCTGTTTTTGCTTTATCCTACAGCTTTGAAAGCTGGTAGAAACGTATTTATTTATTCAGCCTTGAGCTTTTCTTCGAGCTCAGACTTGCGGTCCTCATAGCCAGGCTTGCCTAAGAGAGCGAACATGTTCTTCTTGTAGCTCTCAACACCGGGCTGGTTGAACGGATTGACTCCGAGCATGTAGCCGGAAAGAGCACAGGCCTTCTCGAAGAAGTAAACCATCTCGCCGAAGTTATACTCGTCAAGCTTATCAACTTCAATAATGAGGTTCGGAACTCCGCCTTCGGTGTGAGCTAAAACTGTTCCTTCCATCGCCTTGCGGTTGACTACGGAAATATTCTGATCAGTCAGGAAGTTGAGGCCATCAAGGTTCTCAGCGTCATTCTCGAGGAAGAGATCTTTCTTGGGATTCTTGACGTCGACAACAGTTTCGAACATGATTCTTGAGCCGTCCTGAACGAACTGACCCATCGAGTGAAGGTCGGTCGAGAAAATAGCGCTCGAAGGATAGATGCCCTTGTGGTCCTTGCCTTCGCTCTCACCAAAGAGCTGCTTGAACCACTCGTTCATCATAGCAAAGCAAGGCTCATAGGAAACGAGCATTTCAACAGACTTGCCCTTGCGATAGAGGATGTTTCTCAATGCTGCATACTTCTCGCAATCATTGAGGTCGTCATTGAGATAAGCCTCTCTTGCAGCTGCAGCGCCTTCCATAATCTTGTCGATATCGCATCCGGCAACAGCTATCGGGAGAAGTCCTACTGCTGTAAGTACAGAATATCTTCCTCCAACGTCATCAGCGATAACGAAGGTCTCGTATCCTTCGGAATCAGAGAGCTCCTTCAAGGTTCCTCTTGCCTTATCGGTGGTGGCGAAGATTCTTGTCTTTGCCTCTTCCTTGCCATACTTGTCCTCAAGAAGCTTCTTGAAGATTCTGAAAGCAAGAGCAGGCTCAGTTGTCGTTCCAGACTTGGAAATTACGTTGACGCAGACATCCTTGCCCTCACAGATTGAGAGAATCTCGTTTAAGTAGGTGGAGCTGATGTTGTTGCCGACGAAGTAGATGTCGGGTGTGTCCTTCTTGAGATTGTTGTAATATGGGCTTGTGAGAAGCTCAATAGCAGCTCTTGCACCAAGGTAGGATCCGCCAATACCGATTACGATAAGGACGTCTGCCTTCTCCTTGATTCTTGCAGCTGCGGCCTTGATTCTCTCAAACTCCTCCTTGTCGTAGTCAACCGGCAGGTCAACCCATCCCAAGAAGTCGTTTCCGAGACCACTGCGAGTCGCAAGTGTGTTGTGAGCAGCGGTTATCTGAGGACGAATTGCCTCGAGCTCGTGTGGGTTTACGAACTTTTCAGCGTACTTTGTTACTAATTTAATAGACATAGCTGTCATCCCTCTCATTTGTCTTTGCATATATTCTAACACGAAACGGTCAATAATGCAAGGAATTTCAGTGAAAAATATTGTGCAAATTCGGCAAAATGTTTCCTTACCCCGCCAACATACTCCGAAGAAGTTTAAATGTTGCGGACCGAAGGTTCATTTTGTCTACATTTTCTATTGCGATTATCGGAATAGTATACCTTTCCTCGTCATCGACTAAAAACACCACCCTGCCGACTTGGTCGCCGATTTCGACTGGTGCAGTCACTTCTTCGAAATACTCGATCTTCATCTCGACCGACTCAAGTTCGCTGTTCCTCACTACAAAGCTGCCAGTCTCTCCGATATCGGCATTAACCGTCAGACTGACTCCGCCACTCACGGAAACAGGTTCAACATAGATATCAGTCCTCTTCGGAGTGTAAAGAGTGTATGCTGCGAAGCCGATATTCATCTTCTCACGGGCTGTTGTGAAGCGCTGATACTCGTCAGGCTCACCTAAGATCACGCAAATCATCGTCAGGCCGTTTCGCTCAGCAGAAGCAATCAGGCAGTTCTGGCAATCTTCGCTGTAGTAGGCTTTCATCCCAGTAATGCCGTTGTAGCTTAAGATCATCCGATTTGTCGAGACGAGCTCAGTTTTGCCGTCACGAACTGTCGTCATCCATGTCGTGAAATATGGAATCAGCTCATCGTAGTGGGAAAGCTCTGAGGCCAGAGTTGCGATATCGCAGGCAGTGGTGACGTTGCCGTCAAGAGTTCCTGTTGGGCCGACATATGTAGTCGACAGCATTCCAAGTTCTTTGGCTCTCTGGTTCATGAGTGCTGTGAAGTCGTCAGTGTTCCCGGAAACCGCTTCGGCGATTGCGACTGCTGCATCATTGGCGTTGCCGATGGTTATCGCCTTGACAAGCTCGTCAATCGTGATCTCTTCGCCAGTGTTAAGCCATATCTGTGCTCCCTGCTGGGAATTGGCGTTTGCGGAAGCCTTGACAACTGTGTCAAAGCTGAGTCTCCCCTCGCCTATTGCCTCCATCAGGAGTAGAAGCGTCATCAGTTTGGCTGAATGAAATGCTGGGAATTCAGCGTTTCCGTTGTCGGAATAGAGGAGTGTTCCTGTTTTGCCTTCCATCAGGACGTAGGAATACGGCACTGATTCTGCTTCAGACGAAGTCGCGAAGGCGGGTACTGTTCCAAAAATGAATAATGAAATAACTGTGATAGTGGCGAAGAATTTTCTCATGGTAAGGCTCCTTTATTTGATAGTCCATACTATGAGACGAGCACTACCAACTATTCATAAAAAAGACCGACTCGAAGCCGGTCCTTTTTTTACTTCACTATAAACTTGTCAATCTGCTTGAGGAGCTCGCTGCAATCTTCGGTGTGAGCCTGGAGTTCAACGGGCTTTTCCAAATCAAGGCTGAAAATGCCCATGATGGACTTTGCATCGATAGAATACCTTCCGGAAACAAGGTCGATGTCGTAGTCACAAAGAGTGACAATGCTGACAAAATCCTTGACGTCGTTGATTGTCTCAAGTTTGATTTTTACTGTTTGCATTTTGCGTTACCTCCGATTCTTGAGTTCCTTTGGTGTCAGTCTTAAATATAATCTACTTGTATATTTGCTAAGTTTTCCAAAGGTCTATTCTCAGTATAACAGAAATTTTCGGCTTGTCAAGGGGGTATTCGTCGACTTTTTTACGAAAAAGTGATTATTGTGTGGTTGACAGAGGCTGAATTTAGGGGTATTATTACTTGAGAGTTAAGGAGATGAGATTATGACCGCTGCGTACTGCACTTTCGGGTGCAAAGTTAACCAATATGAGACCGATTGTATTCAGGAACTGATGGAGAGAAATGGGTATGTGACCACTGAAGATACAATGACTGCAGATGTTGTCATAATCAACTCCTGCACGGTCACACAATCTGCCGATGTTAAACTTGGGCAGCTTTTAAGGCGGATCAGGAGGCAAAATCCTGACGCCGTCACCGTCGTTGCAGGGTGCTATCCTCAAGCTCATGGAAAAACGGAGCTCATTAGCGATGCCGATATAGTAGTTGGTGAGGCAAACAAGACAAAGATTCCTGAAATGGTTTCGGATTACTTTGAAAGCCGAGAGAAAGTCTGCAATATTCTCCCCCATCAGAAAGGCGAAAAGCTTGAAAGCATGAACCTTTCGAAGCGTGCTGAGAAGACGCGTGCCATTATCAAGATTCAGGATGGATGTGACAGGTTCTGCTCATACTGCATTATCCCCTATGCTCGTGGACGCTCTCGTTCGAAGCCTATTGAGGAGATTCAGGCTGAAGCAAGGGAGTTAGCTTTACAGGAACACAGAGAGCTTATCTTGGTGGGAATCAATCTATCCTGCTATGGCGAGGATTTGGGAGGAACAGACCTTGCGGATGCGGTTCATGTAGCCTGTGAGTCAGGTGCCGACAGAGTACGTCTGGGCTCAATCGAGCCTGAGATGCTGACGGAAAGCATCATAAAAAGGCTCTCCGTTGAGGAAAAGCTCTGCCCACACTTCCATCTTTCGCTGCAATCAGGGTGCGACAGAACGCTTGAGAGGATGAAAAGGCGGTATAATTCCGACGAGTATAGGGAGCTTATCCAGCACTTAAGAGAATACTTCCCTGGCTGTGCCGTTACTACCGATGTTATGGTTGGATTTCCAGGCGAAACGGATGAGGATTTCAGGAAGTCGGTGGAGTTTGTAAAGGAAATAGCCTTTGCAGGTGTTCATGTGTTTCCTTATTCCGAGCGTGAAGGAACTGTGGCAGCTAAGATGCCTGGAAGCATTCCGAAGGCGGAGAGATACAGAAGAGCTGAAATCATGGCTGGAGCTGCCAAAATCGGCGAAGAGGCCTTCAGAGAAGCTCATTTGGGGCAAATCGTAAGCGTTCTTTTTGAGCATGAAAAGGGTGACGATTTCCATCAGGGGCACACGAAGGACTATCTCATGGTGAAGGTCCCGAAGGTTCGGGATTCGCTCTGGAAAGAGATAAGAGATGTTAAGATTACGAGCTGTAAAGATAATTGCCTTTACGGAGAGATAATAAACCCGGCTGCCGAGTGACAGCCGGGTTTATTGTTCTATCTTAATTTTCCTTTTCCTCATTCGCAGCCTTGACATAAAACTCCGACTGCTTGTCGAACATTTCAGTGTAAAGCCCACCCTGAGCATAAAGCTCCTTATGCGTTCCGTAGCCAACGATATGTCCGTCCTGGAATACTGCAACCTTGTCGGCGAGCTGAACTGCTGACAGACGATGGGTTATCAGGACGGCGCACTTGTCCTGAATCATCGAGTTGAACTGTGAATAGATTTCATACTCAATATTCGGGTCTAATGCTGCTGTGGGTTCGTCAAGAAGGTAAATCTCGCCACCGTGGTACAAGGCTCTTGAAATTGCAACTCTCTGACCCTCGCCGCCGGAAAGGCCGATTCCCGACTCGTCAACATACTTGTTGACCTGAGTGTCATAGCCTTTCGGGAGCTTTCTTACCAAGTCGATGATTCCTGTCTTGTTGCAGACTTCGTCAAGAAGCTTCGGGTCTTCCTCATGCCCAAGAATTATGTTTGCTTTCAGGCTGAGAGAATAGGTGATGAAGTCCTGAAATACCGGCGAGAATAGTCTCTGATACTTCTTGTAGTCGTACTCGTTGATGTTAATGCCGTTCAGGAGTATTTCGCCCTTGTCCGGGAAGTAAAGTCTTGTGAGAAGCTTGATAAACGTGGTCTTTCCGCTTCCGTTTTCGCCTACTATGCAGATTCTGTCACTGCCCTTGAACTTGAGGCTAAGGTCCTTGATAACATAGTTTTCACTGCCGGGATACCTGAACCAGACGTTTCTGAACTCTATTGTGGAATCCTTTGTGAAAACAGGCTCCTTTGTGCCGGTCATATACTGCTTCGGCTCAAGGTTGAAGAAGGCTATCATCTCGTCGATATTAAGGCTTTTGCGGGAAAGTTCGAGATAGGTTGAGAAGACGTTTGTAAGTGCAGAAGCATATGACTCGGTTGTCGTTATGTAGATAGTCATCGAACCTACAGACAAGCCTCTGAAAAGTACGTTGAAGATAAAGTAAGCATACAGAAGTGTTTTCTGAATCATAGCAGTTATTCCCTGCAAGAATCTCAGCGACTGTGAGTTTTTAATCATCTTCAGCTCGACTTTGTTTGATTCACCCTTGCTCTCTTTCCAAAGCCTCATGAAATAGTCTTTAAGGTCAAAAAGGCGCATTTCCTTGGCATTGGTGAAATTTGCAAGCATGAACGGATAGAGCCACTGGATTCTGTCAAACTTGTGCATTATCTTGCTGAGTTCAAAAGCTATTCCGTTTGCGTGCTTGGTCATCCTCGAATTTATCCAGATAATAACTGCGATTACAACAATGATCAAAGGGTTCAGGGTGCTGATAATAGCGGACAGCGTGACGATGCTGACAAGTGCCGACAGGAAATTGCCGAAGCGGTCAACAACGCTTACGATTGAACCAAGAGTTTCCTCCGCTCTTTCCTGCAAGTTCTGAATTTCAGGGCTTTCGAGCGTTTCATAGTCCATTCTTGCGATGTGATTATATAGATACTCGTTTGTACTGAAATCAAGCCGCTGATTTGCTTTTTCCCTTTGATAGCTCAGAAGGCTGTTGATTCCTGTATTTGCAAGCGGCAACAGCACCATCAGTGCAACATAGGTGATGATAACACTCATCCTGCACTCGCCGGTAAGCTCGTTGATAATCAAGCCGGGGAATATGATTGTTATATTCCACACAAGGGCATTGAGTATGCTTGTGAAGTAGTAAATCGAGATATACTGCTTCCCGCCGTCCTTGTGCCATATGAATGACAGTATGTACCATGTGGATTTGACGGTGTGCAGGAATCCCTGCTGGTCTTTTTTCTCTTTCTTTTCTTTTTTGACATAATATTGCTCCTTTCTGAACTCCACCTAACATTATACCTCCCTGAGAAATTTTGTCAAGCGTTTTTAGCAAAATTGGCAGATAATTTGATAAGAAAACATCCAAATGCTAAGTTACTGCAAGTTATCTAAAAAAGCCTCTGACAAGATTATGTGCCATTTAAAAGTCGTACCCGATGCGCCAACCGTCGTCGGTTAAGGAAAATGTCATTGTGTACACAGAAGCATTCAGCGGTGACATATAGTCTTGAAGGGTAACTCTTATAACAGCTTCACCATTTTCGTTCCTGAGTACTTCATAGATGTAATCATCAGAGAGCGAATACTGCCCAGCAAAATTAGCGCAATAAAGTGCCCCATCAACATCGGTATAGTGTTCGTTAAACAGAGCATCCTCCGCCAGGGAGCCACAGTAGAAAGAACGTATAAACGCTTCCCATTCTGCCCATGTATCATAGTTTTCGTCATCAACTCTGTAGTATTCATTTCCGTTAAGCTCAATGAAATCTTCGCTATCGATGTGTGGAGGACCTCCGCGCGTGAAGTGTCGATATTCAATATAGAAATCAAGGAGGGTTTTGATTTCATCATCAGAAATCTGATTGTCAGAAAGCGATTCCATTGACTCGTTATCACTATTGTTCACGCTAATCTGATCTTCTGCTTGACTATATTCGATCAGTTCCTCACTTGTTGCTTTTCCACAAGACACCATGAGCATAAGGGTAAGTGCTATTGCAATTAGTTTTTTCATAATTATTTCTCCTCTGCTAAAATTATATACCATCTGCTTATATCGTCTGTTCTTTCTTCGACCAATATATTCCCGTCAGAATCGGCTATAACATTCTGGATGTTCTCATTCTCAATAGTAACCACATAAGACTCATCCGTAGCTGTATCAACTGCAAACAGCTTGTTACTATTATCTCTGACAGTAAAATATACACAATCGCTTTGTGTAGACGAACACAAATATCTCGGCTCCTCGTCGGCTTCCGCTTCTACAAGCTGGTACTCTGAACCTACTTTTTTGAGAATTACAAAGAGAGGCTTCTGATTATCTGCATCTCTTGTAAACCTTGAAAAACCGATAAACACATAATCATTCACAACCACTAAACTTTCAGCCGTGTCGCCGTAAGAATCATACTCCGAAAGAGCATCTACTTTTTCATCACTCACTATATTGCCCTCATCGTCTATTATCCGAATGTAGAAAGTCATGGTATCATTGATATATTGTTGCATCAGAAGCACTATATTGTCATCTTCGGTATCAAGCGCCCAGATGTCTTTTGAGCCTTCTTTAACATTGACGTTATCTCCTCTGTATATCTCACATATTGAATCGTCTACGAAGTTATACTTCACTAAAGCCTGTTCCGTATCTTCACCAACCTGCTCATATATCAGGAATACTATCTCACTGTCATTGAGCTTTTTTATGTATCCAATAACATTGTGAGCGGGGTATTCTGCTATAGTTTTTCTGGACTCATCACTGAAATCAAACATTTCAATGCGTATGCTGAACTCCTCGCTGAGTGGAGAATATACATAAAACACCAGATCCCTGTCAACATATACTGTACTCTCGGTTACATCATATTGAGCGTGCCAATCGTCCAATGCAAATTCTACTCTTTCCAGAGTCTTAACTGAATATCTGCCGATATAGTAATTCGGATCGTCATCGTCAGCTTCGTCAACGGTAGCTGTCATTCTGGTATAGTAAATGTACGGATAATCAAAATGGACTATATCTGGGAGATAGTCAGGATAGCTTTTGCGGACACCAAGTACGTAAGTGTAGTAAAGGGATGACGTGTCTATAGGCTGAGCATCATCAAGGCTTAAGCTTACATACTTTGTGGAGCTCAAAACTGGCGTCTCAGTCTCTATGAACACAATAACCTCATCAGTAGTTTCGGTGCTGTCAGTATCCACACCTATCTGAGCTTCTGCCTGACCCGTTTCAATTGGCTCATCGTTCGGCATCCTTCCGCAGGACACCAAAAGCACAAGAGCCAAAGCTATCGCAATTAGTTTTTTCATAAGTATTTCTCCTTTTTTCGTTTTCCACTTAACATTATAACCGACAAATTTTCCTTGTCAACCGATTTTCACGAACTGAAAAAAATCACCTTCAGGCTGGTGCCTAAAGGTGATATTCGTCAATCAGTCTTTGAATGCTTCCCGCAAGCGTCGGCGGAACTAGGTCATACTTTGACAAAAAGTTTGTTATTTCAAGAGATTCATAAGCAAGTTTTTTCGCTTCCGCTATATCTCCGTCTTCGTTTCGCCTCACCAATGACCAGGCACAGTTATACATTGTCAGTGGTAATGTTCTCTTTATGTCGGTGAGCTTGTGCCAAATGATGCCGTCATGGGCTACAGCGATGCAGTCGCTATACCTTTCTGCAAGCCCAAGAAACTTCGAAAGATTATGGCAAAGAACTGTCAAATTATCTGCTGCTAAAATCTTGTCCTCAACGTAATGCTCCATAAAGCCTTTGACATGATAGTCGATTGAGATTGCATTATCCGTATGTCCAAGCTTGTGATATGCAATAGCAATATCGCCAAGAATCTGGCACTCCATGTTAGTCATATATGGTGGAAGATTTTCTGGGCTATAATTCACGGCAGTCATGCGAAGTGCTTTTTCGAGCCTCTTGAGTTCTTCATCAACAGATATTTTGCATTCCTGTCGAGAAAGCTCAGTCTCCAAAACGATAAGCCTCTGCTCGTTTGCAAGAGAGATATTGCGATGGTCATCATTGATCCTGGCACGGGTTTCCTTCACAATTTTCCAGGCTTCCTCGGTGCCTTCAAGGATAATCGCCTGATTTGCACGGCGAATCATCTGGCGGACGGTGTAGTCGTCCTCGCTGATAATATCGTTGATGGAATCGCCCGACATACCGAGTCTTTCAAGAAGGCTGGGAATGTAGCTTCTGTCATGGTTTCCTGCTTTGCCGTTTTCGATTCTCGAAAGAGTAGCGATGCTACAAATGCCGAGGCAAAGGTCTTCCTGAGTGCAGTTTTCTGCCTTGCGACGGTCGCTTATAATCTTTCCAATAGCTATTTTATCCATATTAACATCCTCCAAGGGTATTGGGTGATAAGTGCTAAAATGCCGATTTCGATGATATCACAATTTATAAGATTTGTCAACTGATTTGGAGACCAAAAGAAAAAGCCCGACTTTCGTCGGGCTTAGGGTTATTTGGTTCAGATCATGCTCTCTTCCCAGCAATCGGGAGGAGTGAGATTGAAGAGGGTTGCTACTGTTGGGGCGACGTTAGCGAGGCCGAAATTGCCTTCCTTGATTCTCCAGTCGTGGTCGTTATCATAGATGATAAACGGAACTGGGTTCAGGGAGTGAGCGGTTCTGACCTGGATCTCGCCCTTCTTGTTCTTCTCGAGCATCTCATCGGCATTGCCGTGGTCAGCGGTGATGAGAACGATGATGCCGAGCTCGTCTGCAACCTTCAGGACTCTTGCAATCCCGAGGTCGACAGACTCAACACCTGTGATGGTGGCATCGAGATTGCCGGTGTGGCCGACCATGTCGCCATTAGGATAGTTGCAGCGGATGAAATCATACTTGCCACTACGCATCGCAGCGATGAGGTCATCGGTGATTTCGGCAGACTTCATCCAGGGGCGCTCGTCGAAGGAGACGTTGTCGGAAGGGATTTCCTTAAAGGTTTCGAGCTCTTCGGAGAACTTCTCCGACTTGTTGCCGTTCCAGAAGTAGGTTACGTGGCCATATTTCTGAGTCTCGGAAACAGCATACTGGCGGAGGCCATTTGCAACAAGAAGCTCAGAGAGGGTGTTCTTGATCTCTGGAGGATTAACCAAAAACTTCTCGGGAAGCTTAAGGTCGCCGTCATACTGAAGCATTCCAGCATAGACGACATCCGGCTTCTCTCCCCTGTCGAAGGCGGTGAAGTCCTTGTTGTCAAACGCCATCGAGATTTCAAGAGCACGGTCACCTCTGAAGTTATAGAGAACAACTGAGTCACCATCTTTGATTTTTCCGACAGGCTCGCCGTTCTCAGTGATTACGAATGCAGGAAGGTCCTGATCGATAACGCCTTCGATTTCAGCTCTGTAGGTTTCGATAGCTTCCTTGGCTGACGGGAACTGTCTGCCCTGACCGTGAACGTGGGTGTTCCAGCCAGCTTCGACCATGCCCCAGTTTGCCTGGTATCTGTCCATGGTGATCTTCATTCTTCCACCACCGGAAGCAATCTTGGCGTCAAAAGTAGAATCGTTAAGAGAAGCAAGCAGAGTCTCAAGCTCATCAACATAGACGAGAGCTGAGGTTGCGGGAACGTCTCTTCCGTCGAGAAGGATATGGCATCTTACATGCTCAACACCGCACTCCTTAGCCTTGATAATCATCTGCTTGAGATGAGAGATGTTGGAATGAACGTTGCCATCAGAAAGAAGTCCCAGGAAGTGAAGAGTTGAATGGTGAGACTTGCAGTTATCTACGAGCTCGTTCCATGTGTCAGACTCAAACATCTTGCCGGATTCGATAGATTCGTTGACGAGCTTTGCGCCCTGAGAGTAGATCTGGCCACAACCGAGAGCGTTGTGTCCTACTTCAGAGTTGCCCATGTCGTCGTCAGAAGGAAGTCCTACTGCGGTTCCGTGAGCCTTGAGGCGGGTGTTGGGGCGCTCTTTAAGGAGCTTGTCTAAATTAGGTGTATTAGCGAGTGTTACAGCATCTCCGAGACCAGTCTTAGAGAAGCCGACACCGTCCATAACTATGAGTACAACAGGTTTCATTTCAGGGCCCCCTTTCAGCCGTTGGTTGCAGCGTTGATAATTGTTGCAAAGTCAGGAGCCTTGAGGGAAGCACCGCCGATAAGTCCACCGTCGACATTGGTCTTCGAGAGAAGTTCAGCTGCGTTTCCAGCATTCATGGAGCCACCATACTGGATTGTGATCTTCTCGGAAACATCTTCACCATAGAGTCCAGCTAAAACATTTCTTATGAAGGCACAGACATCTTCAGCCTGATCAGCAGTTGCGGTCTTGCCGGTTCCGATAGCCCAGACAGGCTCATAAGCGATGATGCAATTCATAAGCTCATCAGCGGAGATTCCTGCAAAATCAAGCTTGATCTGACGGGAGATGACTTCCTCAGTGATGTTAGCTTCTCTCTCCCAGAGAAGCTCGCCTACACAAACTATAGGCTTAAGGCCAGCTTCGAGGGCTGCCTTGGTTCTCTTGTTGACTGTTTCGTCGGTTTCACCGAAGTACTGTCTGCGCTCGCTGTGACCGAGAACAACATATTCTACTCCGACTTCCTTGAGCATGTCGGCACTGATTTCACCAGTATATGCTCCAGACTTTGCAAAGTGGCAGTTCTGAGCGCCTACCTTGATGTTGGTGCCAGCGGTGAGTCTTACTGCGGTTTCGAGGTTTGTGAACGGAACGCAGATGACGACCTCACAGCCTGCATTTTCAGCTAAAGGCTTTAAATCGGTGATGAGAGCCTCAGCCTCGGGACGAGTCTTATTCATCTTCCAGTTGCCGGCAATAACTGCACGGCGAATATCTTTTTTCATGAAATCTATCCTTTCGTCTAACATTTGCAGAGGGAGCGGAACTCATCGCTCCGCTCCATCATAAATTTAATTACTTGTCGGCGATAACGTCGATTCCAGGGAGAACCTTGCCCTCAAGGTACTCGAGTGATGCTCCGCCACCAGTGGAAATGTGGGTCATCTTGTCAGCGAAACCTAAGTTGATGACAGCAGCCGCGGAGTCGCCACCACCGATAACGGTTGTAGCGTCGGTGTCAGCGAGAGCCTGAGCGACGGAAAGCGTTCCCTTTGCAAGAGTCGGGTTCTCGAAAACGCCCATAGGTCCGTTCCAGACAACAGTCTTTGCGGACTTAACCTCGTTAGCGAAGAGTTCAGCAGTCTTAGGACCGATATCAAGGCCCATGCAATCAGCAGGGATATTGTGAGAATCTACGACAGTGGTCTCGATTTCGCCATCGATAGGATCAGGGAAAGCCTTTGCAACAACGGTATCGATCGGGAGAAGAAGCTTCTTGCCCATAGACTGAGCCTTGTCGAGCATTTCCTTGCAGTAGGAAAGCTTCTCATCGTCAACTAAAGATGTACCGATTTCATAGCCTTCAGCCTTAAGGAAAGTATAAGCCATACCGCCACCAATGATGAGTGTATCGCACTTTTCGAGGAGGTTAGAGATAACATTGAGCTTGTCAGCAACCTTTGCGCCACCTAAGATAGCTACGAAAGGTCTTACAGGGTTCTCAACTGCGTTGCCGAGATAGGTGATTTCCTTCTGCATGAGGTATCCAACAGCAGTTTCTTTTACGAACTTGGTGACACCTGCAGTGGAAGCATGAGCTCTGTGAGCGGAGCCGAAAGCATCCATTACGAATACTTCGTCGTCAACGAGGTCTGCAAGCTCCTTGGAGAAGCCTTCGCCGTTCTTAGTCTCTTCGTTGCCACGGAATCTGGTGTTCTCGAGAACGACGATTTCGCCGTCCTGCATCTCAGCGACTGCCTTCTTGGCATTCTCGCCTACTACCTCGTCATCCTTGGCAAATGTAACCTTTGTGCCTTCCATAAGCTCTGCAAGTCTGTCAGCTGCGGGCTTGAGAGAGAACTTGTCCTCAGGGCCGTTCTTAGGCTTGCCGAGGTGAGAGCAAAGTACAACCTTGCCACCGTCTGCAACTAACTTCTTGATAGTAGGAAGTGCCGCTGTGATTCTGTTGTCGTTGGTGATAACTCCGTCCTTGAGCGGAACGTTGAAGTCAACTCTTACGAGAACCTTCTTACCCTTCACACTGATGTCGTCAATACTGACCTTGTTTAATCCTGCCATTGAATATATCTCCTTTGCTTTTAATAATACTACTTAAAGTCACAAAATTTGCGACCATAGATATTATATAAAATTTCTCCGAAAATAGCAATAGGTAACCCCGAATTTTTCCAAGAAAAATTCCGCCGAAGGCCAATTTTTCTCCGAAACGAGCCTTCAGGCGGAATATATTTTAGGATTTATCTGTCCTCACGGAGCATTTCCATGAGGGTGTAGTGGTTAAGAGAGAGCTTCGAAGTGTAACAGATTACGAAAGCTATCGCAAACAGTGCAAAAGTCAGGACAATCGGAGCTGAGCCAGACATATATGACTTTGAGGTGATAACTACATTGCCCTCTCCTCCTCTAACAGAGCCTAAGTCACTAATAAAGTCATAGAGCCTGTAGGCTCCCCAGCCAAGAATGACTGAAGCCAGAGACCGCACAAGCGCTGTTCCCATCAGTCTCAGATTTCTCTGACGCTTGGACATTCCAAGAGCCTGGAGGATGCCATAGCGCCTTTTCTCTCGCTGGGTTTCGAGGCGGATGGTGCTCGAAAGGATTATCAATACCACAAGCGCTATGCAAGCTCCACTTACGCTGAACATGATGATCTGCTGGAGATAGCTCTGCATTGTTGTTGAGTTATATTCCCTTTCATTCTGCCAGATTTGCAAACCAGAATTCTTTACAAGAGTTGCTAATGTTTTATCGGTGGACATATACTCGGCAGTTTCGTCTGCGTAAGCATAGAGCTGTCTGAAGCCGACTGTATCGCCTGAATCATATCTTAAGTGAGACGAGCCAGAATAGTTCCAACTCCCATCTTCTGGCAAAGAATCTACAAGCTTCTGAACAGTTGCACGCGAACAGACAATTATATAGGGGTCATATATCGATTGCCTTACTGTCATATATTCATGCAGACTGCTTGACAAGGCAGGAGTGATTTTTGCAATTTCGGCGTCAACAGTTGAAACCGCTACATTTTCCGTGACCCTGTTCCCTTCATCATCGGTGGTGACCACGTCTGACATTGCAGACAGTGTTACCATCTCCCCTGCTTCAAGCTGCGAAGCAGAATCCATCGAAACCTCTTCGCCATCAACTAAAAGCTGAAAGTCTTCGAAGGTTACAATCAGAATCTGGTCGCCATTCTCGAACGCTTCGAGGTCGACACCTGTCATATCAAAGAGTTCCGACCAATCCTGAGATGAGTCTATCATAAGCATGGACACCATTCCCTGACTTGTATTGCCAGCGGTTAAGTCTGCCACGAGGCCAGAAAAAGCTCTCACATAGTCGATTCCTGGGACTGATTCAATGTTTATTACATCGTCTGTTGTTATATCTGTGACCTTATAACTGGCCGTTGTGATTTCAGATTCGCCATATCCAACAGAGTAGTCGCGTGAATTACTGAAGAACGAATATATTGAAATCGGCCTCTGTAAAATAAAGGCTGTGAAAATCACAGTTCCACAGAAGGCTGTCGCCATAAGAAGGATAAGAGCTTTCTGGAATCTGGCATAAAACCGCTTCTTTCCTACCTGCATTCCCATGGTGCCAGTCAAAGGCGTTGAGAAGGCGACCTGGATGGTTACAAATCTCACTGCGAAAATACCTAAAATCCAGGCAAGAGCAGCTATCATGAGAACTTGCATCGGAATGCTAACAACAACATTTACTGAGCCAGAGAAGACGCTTAATTTCAGAAGAAGCCAGATTCCAAATGAACCTAAAAGCGTGCCTATGATCAGCGACGGAATGGTCAGCATCAGAGTTTCGGTAGCTATAAGAAGCCTCAGCTGCCCTTTGGTTCCGCCAAGACTGCGAAGGCGGACTATCCTTCTCACTTCCGACTGCATCTGGAGTATATAGATGACGATAACAGCTATTGTCGCAACTACAAATATAAGAGCGACATAAACTGTGTTGTAATCGGCCTCAGTTTTAGTTACTGTCACCATGGTGTTTACTTTGATGCTTTGCTCGGATGATACATCCCTAGTATCCTTCAGATAGGCGTTGACTGTTATTTTGACAGAATCAGCCTGATCGTCGGAAACTGTAAAGAAGTAGGAGGTAACCGGGGCGTCGATTTCGCCGTCGGCATTATTGTTTGCCTGAGCATACAGCGATTCTGCATCTTCAGAGATTATAACGGCGCTATTAAGATCGACATTGGTTAGCCCCCAGATGTTGGTGTAGCTGCTGATTACGCCACAAAGTGTGAAAACCTTCTTGACCTCGACGTATTCGGTGCCTTCGTCGGTTTCGTATTCGAAGACGATTTCGAGAGGGATGAACTGATCAAGTGTGTAATCATAGCCAAGGGCTGAGAGAAGGTTTGCTTCCATTGCAATCTCTCCGCTTGATTCAGGAAGCCTGCCCTCCAGAAGAGTTGGTCCCATAGAAGTGAAATTCTCGTCAATAGTTCCGATACTGTAGCTTGTGTTACTTGTGCTAACTGTTGCATAAGAAACACTGACGCCGACTTCATCAATTCCTTCAGTACCCTCTAAAAACTCAGCATCTCCATCATAGCCGATTGGAATCATGCCATACCAGGTGCCATAAACTTCGGAGCGATATTCCAAGTTTGTCGCTGCAATGCTTGAGGTGTAGCTTATCATCATGACAGCGAATGCGAAAGAAATCGTTAAAATAGAAACCACTAAAAGGGTCTGACGTTTTCGCCGTCTTATTCCCTGAAAAGCCAAAGAAAATATATTCTTCATATTATCTGTCCTCCCTGAGCATTTCCATTAGCGTATATCTATTGAGCGAGAGCTTTGTGCCGAAGCAGATTATGAAGGTGATGATGAATACTGCTACCAGCATAATCAGAAGCACAGGCGCTGTCAGGCCATATCCAGCAAGTGTTGCAAACATCGTCCCAAGTACGTTTATAGCGGTTGAACCAGCTAACATTGTGGGGATATTCATCACGAGGTAGTACACAAGATAGCTCACTATTGACACAGCTATCGCGACTACGCTTCTGAGAGCTGCCCTTCGGCCAAGCTCCATGTTTCGCTGCCTGCGTGACATGCCGATCGCCTGAAGTATGCCATAGCGTCTCTTTTCGCTTTCCGTTTCGAGCCTCAATGTGCTCACGAGAATCATCAGGACAACCAAGGCTATGCAGACGCCACTTATGATGGTCATGATCAGAGATTGCTGGTAAACCTGAGCGTTGGCGTAGTTGATTTCACGGAAGTTATAGAGCTTGAAATACTTCGCATATGAGATTCCGTAAGGCGTGACAGCACCATACGTAATTTGGGAGAGAAGTTTTGTCACCGCAGTGTCCACTCCGAGCGCTTCTGCGTTCATATTGGTGAAGATGAAGCCCTGATTGTAGCCGACTTCCTGTTGTCCACGCAAAAATCTCTCGTTCTCAATCCACCACTGAGTACCATCGGGAATCTGGTCGACGATGTTTTGTAAAACGGGCAGGGCGCAGATTACATAATAGCTGTAATCCTCAAGAGAATATCTGCCGGAGCGGTCGTACTGAATAAGAGATACAAGTGTCTCACTGCTGTCTATCAGTTGTACCGCACCGATATTCACGTCGACGTTTACAAGTCCCGAACTCTCGAAAATGCTTTCATCGAGGGTTACGATACCGTGTGAGTCGTAATAATCTTCAAAATGCTCATAGTCTATGGAGATTGTAATATCTGAGTTTTCATCAGGAATGTTATGCACCGTATCATCAACAGTTACATTAAATATCCTTGTTTCGCCGCTGACGGCATCAATAGCCTCAAACTCTTCAATATGAACTTCCTTATCGGTCGTAATCTGAACTATGACGCTCTCGCCGCTTTCATAGGCTTCTCTGTCAACTCCTGTTGTATCGACATATCTTTGCAAATCATCCCAGTCCATAGTTATCACGACCGCCGACTCTGCACTCTCTTCGTCACCTGTGGTGACCAAGGCATAAAAGTCATTGAAGCCGACAAAATCGGTAACGCCCTCAAGCGCCAGAAACTCATCTTCATAATCGGACAAATCGGGGAAAGTGAAGTCATTTCTTATAAAAGTTCCGTCTGCCTCGCTTATGTAGTAAGACCAGAGAGAAGTCCAATAGGTATATTCTCCCACCGGTTCTGCCAGATTCACAGTCGTAAACACTGCCGAAATACACAGAAGCGTCGCCATGAGCATGATTAAAGCACGCCTGAAGCCTACAACAACTTTATTCTTGCTTCTCTCCATACCCATTCTGCCGGTCAGCGGCGTTGCAAGAGCAACTTGGAAAGTAATCATGCGGACTAAAAGTATGCCGACTATCCAAAGCGCAAGAGCCGTCATTAGATAGTTCCACGGAATACTTACCGCCACGTCAACCGAGCCACTGTAAACACTCACGCCGAGAAGAAGCTTTATGCCCAAGAAGCCGAGCAATGTGCCAATCAAGATCGCCGGAATTGCGAGCATAAGGGTTTCGGTCAATATGAGGAGCCGAAGCTGACCCTTGGAGCCACCAATGCTCCTGAATCGGACGATACGCTTTACCTCCACCTGCATCTGTAAGATGTAAATCATTATGACCGCGAGAATCGTGATTGCCAATATGAGCCCGAGATAGACCATATTAGTCTGAGATGCCTCTGTCTCCATATCGACAACAGAATTAATGGTGCAGGTTCTGATAACAGTGCCTACGCGGTTCTGATAGAGATAGCTGTTTACGGCTCTTTCAACACCGCTCTCCATGCCGGATTTTACGGTGAAGAAGTAGGTTGTCTCGGTGGTGGGGCTTACGCTTCCTCCAAGATTTTCTTCCGCCTCGGCTAAAATATCTGACATAGCCTCTTCAGAGATGATTGCCGTGTTCAGCGTGGCATCGATGTCCCATAGACCCGTATATTCACTGATGACACCGACAATTCTGAAAGTCCTCTCAATGGTTGTAATGCCGTTTTCACCACTGAAAGAAAATTGCATGGTTATCGATGAGCCGGTGTTTGCGCCATAGCCGACCTCGTTCAGCGATGCTGCCTCGATGGCGATTTCATCAATACCACTTGGCATATGTCCGCTTTCAAGCCTGATGCCCATGTCGATAAGGCTGTCATCAGCAGTGCCGATTACAACATCGCCCATCACATACTGCATGACCATAACCGAAGCCGAACCATAATTGACACTTACGCCAACGTCTTCAACCCAGTCTTCGCCTTCGAGATACTCAAGATCGCTGTCAACGCCATCCGTGATGGCACCATACCACGAGCCATATGTATCAAGCCTCAGCTGTGAATTGGTCTCAGCGACACTGGTGGTGTAGCTCAGAAGAATTATTGCGAATGTGAATGACACAAGAAGAACAAAGAAGATTAAAAGCGACTGACGCCGTCTTCTTTTGATTCCTTGGAATGCGAGTGAGAATATGGTTTTGAACATGCTTGTTCCTCCTTCTTTTCTTTCAACTAATTGAAGTATAGCATAATTTACATAAATTGTCAAGGCAATCTGACAATTTTTTTCATTTATTTCAGGCGGATTACTTCACAAACAAAAAAGCCCGACTTTGCGGGCTTTTGGATTAGTTGTTACCAAGTGAATCTTGTTAGCTTTCCTTCCCTCGTAAGGTCGGGATAATCCCACTGGCGGAGGATTTCGTAGGTCGCTATTGCTACGCTGTTTGAAAGATTGAGGCTCCGAAGGTCTGGCCGCATCGGGATTCTCACACAGGTGTCGGGATTGTCGTGGAGGAGTTCCTCCGGGAGTCCTCTGTCTTCCCTGCCAAAAAGAATATAGCAGTTGTCTTCATAGCTTACATCGCTGTGGACGTGTCTGCCTTTGGTGGTGAAGTAGTAGTACTTTCCGCCTTGGGTTTTCTCAAAGAATTCCTGAAGATTATCATAGTAGGTGATGTCGAGCTTGTCCCAGTAGTCGAGGCCAGCACGTTTAAGATGCTTGTCGTCGACTTCAAAGCCGAGAGGCTTGACAAGATGAAGTTTAGCACCAGTGACGGCACAGGTACGAGAAATATTCCCAGTGTTCTGGGGAATCTGAGGCTCGACTAAAACGATATTAAGGTTCATATTGCCTCCTTATAGCGCCGAATAGTCGGTGAAGCTCTGACGGCTGATGAGCTCCGGCAGGCACTTTTCGAGCATGACGCCTTCACGTGGATTAGTTCCGTAGCCATAGGTGGTCTTGATGGCATACTCAAGGAATGAGGTTGCCCTGCTCATTGCGATCGGAAGGCTGTCTCCTGAGATGAGGCCTCCTGTCAGTACACTTGCAAAGAGGTCGCCTGTTCCTGGATAGTGCTTCGGGATTATTTCGTATGGAACACGCCAGAAGGAGCTGTTCTTTCGGTCATAACCGACATTGCAGGCGGTTCCGTCTGCCATCGGAACACTGGTTATTACAACTGTATCAGGGCCCTTTCCAGAAAGTCGGACGAGCATGCTTCTTATTTCGCTTATAGTTAGGCGCGAGACGGGATATGGGATCCCAAGTAGTATTGATGCCTCAGTCAGATTCGGGGTGATGGCATCGGCAGCTGTGACAAGCTCAGCCATCCTCCGGCAAAGCTCATCGGTGTAGGTGCGGTATCTCTTGCCCTGATCGCCCATTACGGGATCTACGACCTTGAAGGCATCGGGATAGGCCTTGAAGAAATCTAGGCAGCAGTCGACCTGTCCTCCTGACGCCAGAAAGCCTGAATAGATGCAGTCGAAGCTGACTCCTGCGGACTGGTAGTGCTTGAGAGCCTGTGGAATGTAGCTGGTCATGTCTTCCATGACGACTTCTCCGAAGCCGTTTGTATGGGAGCTCATGAGAGCTGTCGGGACGGCACATACCTGTATTCCCATGACAGACAAAGTAGGAAGTATAACTGAAAGAGAGCATCTGCCGACGCCTGACAGGTCGTGAATCGCTGCTACTCTGTGTTGTTCATTCATTATGATATCCCCTTCTTAAACATTCATTGCCACTTGATTATATCACTTTTCCCTGAGCAAAACAATCTTTTATGAGTATTTTTTTTGAAAACCGTGCAAACTACAATTACCAAGTCGAAAAGGAGAGATTATTATGACAATGAACATCCCATCTTTATGCAAGGGAATCGCGGTCGGAGTTGTGACAGGAGCAGCGGTATATGCGGTGACAAACGCCACTAAGTCGAACAAGAGAATGGTCAAGTCGAACGCCATGAAGGCGGTTCGCTCGGTAAGCTCAATGCTTGAAGGGCTCGGTTGCATGTTCTCTTGAAAAACCGCCGTGGTCAGGCTGCCACGGCGGTACATATTTTATCTGATGGTCTTTTTCCTCTTGCCTGAGCCAGAAGATTTTGGAGTTGAATTGCTGCCCGATTCTCTCTTCGGAAGAAGACCGCCTTCCTTCTTTGGAGGCTCTTCCTCGAGCTCTGGAGCATCAACAAATACTGTTTCGCCGTCCTCATCGACATAATCAAATTCAGGATTGCGCTCCCCTCTTTCATCATAGTATGGCTGGATGACATACTTTCTGATGACAGGATAGCAATTGAATGCATAGAGGAACAATAATAATGTCGGAATTATAATAATGAGTATCGCTGTGAATGGGAAGAAGATGACGACGAGTACCAGGACGATTACAGTTACTACAAGATTTATAACTGAGCTCTTAATGTCGATAGCTGTCAGAAGGAATGAGTTCTTGAGAATCTTCCAGAGCCCTAAGTCGGTTGTGACTATCAGGAAATAGATGTAGAAATGCATCATCAGGAAAAGTACTGAACAGATAAGGCAGACTGCAAACGGGATATAGAAGATATTGCTGCTTTCCGCCATGTTGTAGTACATCGGGAAGGATACCGTAACAGCGGAGATGAAAAGCATATCGATAACGCCCATGATTGCACCCTGCTTGAAGTTGGTTTTGAAGGTGTCCCAGAAATCATGCCACAGGAAAGTCGGCTTTTCAATCGACATATTTCGCGTCAGCTTTGCAAGACTACAGGTTGCGGGGCCGATGATTATTCCGCTCAGGATTACTATTAAATAGAATGCAAGATAATAGAGGTTCGAATCCTCACTGATGAACAGCTGCATCACGATGATTCCAGCAAACATCGGCAGGAAGCAGATTATGTAGATGAAGTTGAGAAGTATCAGCTTCGAGAAATGCCCGAAGTAAAGCTCAAAAAACCTGAAAAACGGCAGCTTCTGATCGGGATTTTTTGGAACTCCCTTGCCGGGTTCCTCATACTTTGAAAAAAGGCCCATGATTAAACATCCTTTCGAGAATCGCTAAAACAGTCCGTGCATGTTCATTGCGTTCAGAGACAAACAGCCAAGAGCGCTTATCACAGCACAAGAGAGAAGATATATGAAAAATCTGAAAATGTACTCTCTGAATTCATTTGCCATTCCGAGGCGATTTTCAGTTGTTATCGATATTGAAAAGTATCCCATTGACATTGAGATGGCATTTCTCGCCTGAAATATAAGAATCCCAGACGAAATAACCGAAAAAGGCAAGAAAACGAGAAGCTTTGCCATCGCCTCTTCATCCGAATAGATGCATCTTGCCAAGAGTCCGAGCCCTAATCCCTTGAAAGCTACAAGCAGAACCTCGAGAGGCTGAAACACAGCAGAGAAGCCTAAGAGAAAAACCATTATCACCAAAGCTGCTGAGCTTATGAAGAAAGAAAGAAACGACTCGAAAGCACTTTCGCGATACTCAAGAAAGCTTGTCTCCATCACTGCTGAAATATTAGCTTCGGACAGCCTCATGCCTACTAAAGCGCCAACGGCTATCCCTGCTATCAAAGAGATTATAAGTACAGTTTCCCTTGTGTCCTTTTTCATTCACGTCGCCTCCTTGTCCATACTATGAAGACATGAAGGCGAATATGCATTTATGCTGGCTGAGCTTCTGCAGAAGAAGCGACCTCCTCCTGACGCTCCTCCTCTTCGAGGGCATAGGCGGTTTCAATCTTCTTTAGGAGCTTCAGGATATCCTCGCTCTGACGAGGAGTTTTCTTGAACTTGCTGAGAGCGACGACAGTCTTTCTTGCATTCTCGTTCTTATGCTTGCGAAGGAAGATGAGTCCTAAGTACATTCCAGACCAGACCCTGATTTCGTTATTCTTGGACTTTAAAAGTGGCTTGAAGCCCTCTTCTGCACCGTCATAATCCTTCTGAGCATAGAGAAGAAGTGCTGAGACGAATTCCATCTCCGATTTATCCTTGACCTTTTCGGCAAATGGAACACCAAGGTCGATTGCGAAGCTTGCATTTTCGAGATTGCCTGTTAAGATGAAGATATATGCATATAAAGAATAGTAGTGTGCTGCATCCCTGACCTTGAACTTATCGATATCGACGTTTCTTAAAAGCTCTAAAGCTGAATCGTATCTTCTTCCGTCACTGTATTCTTTCGCAAGGCAAAGGTCGTTTACTGCTTCAAGGTAGCTCCCCTTCAGGTGTCTTTTCTTCTTTTCCAAAAGAGCGAAATACTCGGCTGAGTAGCCAGTTTTTCTTAAAACCTTCCTTGCTTTTGAACGCTGGGAAGCGAGAACACACCTTACTATCATGTATATAATGAAGATGATCAGTGCGATTGCAACCATCACACACAAAAGGCTGACGCTAAAGCTGAAGTTATCCTTTACAAATTGTGGAATCTCATTTCCAGCTATTGTTCCTTCAATCATAAGTCCGAAGTTTAGGAACGGGAAGAGACTATATAAGACCGTTTCATCCAGAAGCCCCAGGAACGGAGACACTATCAGGAGTGCCCACAGGAATAGCGTCAGGCAAATCATCCACATTTTGAATTTCTTTATTTCAGTACGGGTTCTTAGCATATTTACACCTCATATTCAGTCGAGAGCTTACAGCTATTAGTGTACCATATTTTTTCGATAATTACAACCACTTTTTTTGCGCGATTTGGAGTTTTGCAAAATTTCATATTACGATAAGGTATTTCAATGAAAACACAAGGCGTTAAATTTCTTCACATTTTCACATTAAATGCTTGACAAATTTACGATGCCATGCTATAATTCTATCGTTAAATAGTTTTTATCAAAACTTCATAGAAAGGATAGTGTTATCTATGGCAAACACAAGAAAAGAACAGTACGAAAAGTGCATCAACCAGTTCGCAAGGTTTGACCGTCTTCGTCGTCAGCTCATCGAGAAGTATGTTGACACCCTCGGCTTGAGAGGCAGCCAGCATTCTATGCTTATCGAAGCAAGCCGTGACTCAAGACTCTGCCAGAAGGATCTGGCTGAAAAGATGGAGATTTCTCCTGCTGCTGTAACCGTTACTCTTAAGAAGCTCGAAACCCAGGGCTACATCGAAAGAACCCCTTCTTCCGACGATTCAAGAGTCAACAACATCGCTATCACCTCCAAGGGCAAGAACATTGTCAAAAAGACCAACGACTTCTATGGCGTGATCGACGAGACTGCTTTTGAGGGCTTCTCTGATGAAGAGATTGCAGCATTCAGTGGCTACATGAAGAGACTCATTGAGAATCTCAAGGCTTATGCTAACGCTGAAAACTAATGGGAGGTAAAGGGTGAAACGCTGGTATAAATATGCAAAGCCATATTTGCCCCTCTTCATCATCACTCCTATATGTATGCTCGTTGAGGTTTTTGGCGAGGTCATTATTCCAAGGCTGATGGCGATTATCATCAACCAGCAGAATGCCGGGACGCTGACTCTCTCAACCTGCTTACTCGTTATGTTCGGAATAGTTTTGTGTGCTGTCATCATGATGGCAGGCGGTGCCGGTGGCTCCTACTTCGGAGCCAAGGCATCGGTCAATTTCGCCTGCGACCTGAGGCAGGATGTATTTGAGAAGGTGCAGACCTTCTCTTTTGCAAATATCGACCGATTCTCCACAAGCTCGCTCGTCACAAGACTCACAAACGACATCACTCAGATGCAGAACTTTGTCAATCAGCTTCTGAGAATGGCATTCCGAGCACCAGGAATGATGATTATGGCACTTATTATGGCTATAACCATTAGTCCATCCCTCTCAGCGGTTTTCGCTGTGGCAATTCCCGTACTACTTTGTAGTGTCGGCCTGATTATCTTCAAAGGCTTCTCAAAATTCCAGACTGTTCAGAAAAAACTTGATGGTCTGAATGCGACTGTACGTGAGAATGTAACCAACGTAAGAGTAGTAAAGAGCTTTGTAAGAGAAGACAAGGAAATCGACAAATTTGGCAAGGCAAACGGCGATTATAAGTCGGCATCACTGAGTGCAATGAAGATCATGATTTTCATAACCCCTGTCATGACACTTATAATGAACGTAACAACGATTTGTATCATCTACTTTGGCGGACAGATAGTACTTGATAACGGCATGGAAGTCGGAGACCTGACTGCATTCATTACATATGCAGCTCAGATTCTTTCATCACTCATGATGGTTTCTATGCTTCTTATGACCTCGTCAAGAGCTTTGGTCAGCGCCAGAAGAATTTCTGAGGTTCTCGATGAAGAGCCTGACATTTCTGATGAAAATGCCGCTTTCCCGGAGCTTACAGTCAAGAACGGCGAGGTTGAATTCAAAAACGTCACCTTCCGTTACTACAAGAACTCCGAGGACAGCGTTCTGACAAATATCAACCTTAAGATTCCGGCACATTCAACCGTCGGCATAGTCGGGTCCACTGGTTGTGGAAAGACAACTCTCGTTTCCATGATTGCAAGGCTTTATGAAGCTGATGAGGGCGAGATTCTTGTTGACGGTGTAAATGTCAAGGATTATTCACTCTATAACCTCCGTGAAGGAATAGGAATGGTGCTCCAGAACAACACCTTGTTCTCTGGAACCATTGAGGAGAACCTTCGCTGGGGCAACGAGAATGCAACTGAGGAAGAGATCAGAGCTGCTGCGAGCAGTGCCCAGGCAGACAAGTTTGTCTCCTCCTTCAAGGATGGCTACAACACCACTATCGATCAGGGCGGTACCAACGTATCTGGCGGTCAGAAGCAGAGACTCTGCATAGCACGTGCTCTTCTCAAGAACCCAAAGGTACTGATACTCGACGACTCGACCAGTGCTGTTGATACTGCAACTGAAGCTCAGATAAGAATGGCATTCCGCAATGAGCTCGCTGACTCAACAAAGATTATCATCGCTCAGAGAATCAGTTCCGTAAAGGATGCTGACATGATAATCGTCATGAACGAGGGCAAGATCTCAGGAATTGGCACTCATGAAGAGCTTCTCGAAAATAACGAGGCATATCAGGAGATCTACTACTCCCAGAATGACTCGGAAAAGAAGGCGGTGTGAGTATGGCAAGAGACTTAACAGCGCTTCAGAAGCAGTATAACAAAAGAGCTGCCGATCAGAAAGGCGGACCAGGCGGTCCTGGAGGTCCTGGACGCGGTCCAAGAGGTGGACGAGGCGATAACTCGAGGCCTAAGGACACTGGAAAGGTAATCAGAAGGCTCGTCGGATACCTCACACAGTATAAATTCAGACTGGTTATGGTCCTTCTGTGTATGCTCATAACAACCATCACTTCCCTGTTCTGCTCATATCTGTTGGCTCCTATTATAAATAAGCTGACAGTTGCCGTTACTGGCGTTGAGCAGGAAATGAGTACGATGGAAAGACTTGCGGATAACCTGCTGAAAAATATCACAGGTGATTGCGAGGTTATGGAGTACATAGTAAGAGTTGCTCTGGTTCTTCTTTGCATATACCTTGTAGGTATAGTCACGAACTATTTGCAGTCACGTATCATGGTAACCGTTTCGCACAATGCGATCGAGAAGATCAGAAACGACCTCTTCGAGAAGCTCCAGAAGCTTCCTGTAAGGTATTTCGACTCTCATCCGACCGGCGAAATCATGTCGAGATTCACAAACGATATCGATAACATCGATACGATGATCAATAACACCCTGACTTCACTCATTTCGAGTGCTGTCACACTGGTTGGCACGTTTATCTTTATGATAACCACCAACTGGATTCTGACACTTGTGGTTATTGTGTTTATCCCGATATTTGCGTTTGGCGGTTCAGCTATTGCGAAGCGTTCTTCCAAATACTACAACGGCCAGCAGGCAGCTTTGGGTGCCGTGAACGGCTACGTTGAAGAAACCATCACCGGCCAGAAGGTCGTAAAGGTCTTCAACCATGAGGAAACAGCAGTTGAGGAGTTCAGCCAGCTCAACGACGATATGAGAGACAAACAATTCAGAGCTCAGTTCTGGGGTTCTGTAATGGGACCTATCATGGGCAACACCTCTCAAATCGCTTATGGCTTCACTATCGGTATCGGCGGAATTCTGATGCTGACTGGAAACCTTTCAACAGGTGCTCTGACAGTATTCTCGAACTACTCTAAGGAGTTCTCTCGTCCTATCAACCAGATGTCTCAGCAAATGTCAACCATCTTTGCAGCGCTTGCAGGAGCAGAGAGAGTCTTTGAGGTTATGGATTCCGAGCCTGAAGTTGCAGACGTTGAAAACGCTCTTACGACTCCTATAAAGGGTGAAATCGTTCTTAAGGATGTAACCTTCGGCTATGTTCCTGACAAGATTGTTCTTAAGCATATCAGCCTCTGGGCTCACCAGGGACAGAAGATCGCATTCGTCGGTTCAACAGGTGCCGGAAAGACGACTGTCACGAATCTTCTGAACCGTTTCTATGACATCAACGAAGGTGAAATCCTGATTGATGGCCACGAGGTCAAGGAGTACAACCGTGAATACCTGAGACAGAACATCGCTATGGTATTGCAGGACACTCACCTGTTCACTGGAACGGTTATGGAAAATATCCGCTATGGCAGACTTGACGCGACTGACGATGAAGTTATCGCAGCTGCGAAGACTGCAAGCGCTCATTCCTTTATAATGAGGCTTGAAGACGGCTACAACACCGTTCTTGAAAGCGATGGAGCTAACCTCTCGCAAGGCCAGAGACAGCTTCTGAACATTGCAAGAGCAGCTCTCTCGAAGGCTCCGATACTCGTTCTGGACGAGGCTACGTCCTCAGTTGATACGAGAACCGAGCGCCACATTGAGCACGGTCTTGACAGGCTCATGAAGGGCAGAACGACATTTGTCATCGCCCACAGACTTTCGACCGTCCGAAATGCGGAAGCCATCATGGTTCTTGAAAACGGCGAGATTATTGAGCGTGGCAATCACGATGATTTACTCAAGCTCAAGGGCAGGTATTACGAACTGTATACTGGCAAGAAGGAGCTTGACTGATTCAAGTATAAAAAAATCCGAGGCAGAGATGCCTCGGATTTTTTATAGTTATAGCACGCTATATCACGCTATATATAGCATGAAAAAAGCACCCGAATTGGGTGCTGATTTCTTGGCGGAGAAAGAGGGATTTGAACCCTCGCGCCGGTAACCCGACCTACTCCCTTAGCAGGGGAGCCCCTTCACCACTTGGGTATTTCTCCAGGTGACTGTGGTTTCCTGTCTATTTCGGCAGGCGACTATATTATTATAGCGACAGTCGGGGCAAAAGTCAAGTCTTTTTTAACATTTATTTTTTCAAACCTCAGTTTCGACTTTTTCAGTCTCTATAGATTCCTTCGGTCCCCACTTCGTGGTTTTGAAGAATGTTATGGACATAACAGTCGAGATGCTCCAGCCTACCGGCCAAGCACACCAGATTCCTGTGATTCCAAGCGAAGTTTTCGAAAGAACGAGCGCAAGGACAACCCTTATAATCAAATCCGTGAAAGTAGCAGCCATGAACTTCTTCATAAGGCCTGCACCTCTAAGAACTCCGTCGGTTACAAGCTTTGCTGCAACTACGAAGTAGAAGGGAGAAATGATTCGTAAGAACGAGACACCAACGTCAACCGACTCCCCTGTTGGGCTTTCGAGAAAAAGATAGAGGATTCCGCTCGAGAATATCCAGTAGATGAGAACAATCGGCACACAGAGAACAAATACAATCTTGAGGCCTGCCTTCCAGCCAAGATTGATTCTCGAGTATTTCTTCGCACCGAGGTTCTGGGCTGTGAAGCTTGAGATGCCGTTTCCGAGGGTTGTGAGAGAAGTGACGACCATGTTATTGAGCTTGACAGCTGCTGAATAGCCTGCCATTGCAGCGGTGCCGAAGCTGTTGATGACGCTCTGGATTATGATATTTCCGACAGAGATGAAGCTCTGCTGCAAGATACTTGGAATAGCAACAACTGCAAACTGCTTGACACAATCCCACGAGAAAATCTGAACCTTGCCTTCGGTTTTGATCTTCGAGAAGCGGATGAAGACTACTGCAACTGCTAAAATGCAGCTGATTCCCTGACAGATAAGGGTTGCAAGTGCAACACCTGCTACTCCCATATCAAAAACCGCCACGAAGAGGATATCGACGCCGATATTCGCAACGGATGAACACATAAGGAAGAAGAACGGTGTTTTTGAATCGCCAAGAGCTGAGAAGATGCCTGTTGCGATATTATAGAAGAACATGAACGGAAGTCCACATATGTAAATGTCGAGATAGAGCTTTGAATCGGCGAAGACGTCTTCAGGGGTGTTTATAAGTCTCAGAAGTGTTCCGCAGAAAATAAGTCCGAAAATCATGAGGACGGCACAGAGAACAGCGCTGACAATAAGAGCCGAATATACAGCTGTTTTGAGCTCCTTATACTTCTTGGCACCGAAGAGTTGAGCTGAAATTACTGAGCACCCTATGTTGCAGCCGAAGGCAAATGCTATGAATATGAGAGTGATCTCGTAGCTGTTTCCTACTGCTGCAAGGGCGTCGTTTCCTATGAATTTTCCGGCAACAAGGCTGTCGGCTATATTGTAGAGCTGCTGAAATATGATGCTTCCAAATAGCGGTATGCAGAATTTCAGCAGCACCTTAGTAGGGTCGGATGTGGTTAAATCTCTGTTCATCTTTTTCCTCCGCACGTTAAAAAAGCGTAAAAAGCTATTGACTGATTTCCAAGCAAATATTATAATACCATTGTGGATTTCAGTCAATAAGAAAACCGACTTTTTTCGAGAATTCGTTTTATTAGTACCTTTTTCGAAAATCGGTTGAAAACTTTTTTAAAAATTGCGATTATTACTATGAGGTGAATTTATATGAAACTGATGATTGCTTCTGATATACACGGCTCTGCCTACTACTGCAAGCTGCTTATGGAAAGATTCGGGCAGGAATCTCCTGAAAAGTTGATTCTATTGGGAGATATTTTATATCATGGTCCAAGAAATGACCTGCCTGAAGAGTATAATCCAAAAGAAGTGGCAAACATGCTGAATGGGATTTCGGACAGGATATTCTCAATAAGAGGCAACTGCGATTCAGAGGTGGATCAGATGATGCTTCACTTCCCTATTCTTTCAGACAGTGCGATTGTATATGCCGATGGGCATGAGTTTTATCTCACACACGGGCACAACTATGGTGAAACCAATCCCCCGCCGATTACGAATGGGACTATCCTCGTGTGTGGACACACTCATGTGCCGAAGTGTCAGGAATATGACGGATATATCTATGTAAATCCTGGTTCAGTATCGATTCCAAAGGAGGACAGCCCACACAGCTATATCATTATTGAAGACAACGCTATTATCTGGAAAGATATCAATGGAAACGAATACATGAGGCGAGAACTATAGCACAAAAAAGAGGGCACCTGATATGGATACCCTCTTAATTTTTATTTTCTTTTGCGGAATATTCTCGATATTCTTGTTTTGCGCTTGACAGATCTGCACTCGCGACGTTCCCTGTGCCTGAGCTTCCTCTCGGCACTCTTCTTTTTATGCTCCTCAACTACCGTCATGGGTGCAAGAGCCGTTGATTTTGCTTCGGAAGCATCGTGACCTATCCAGCCTGCAATATCCGAATCCTCGAAATCATAGACAAGCTTTTTTGAGTATGCTTTTTCATATGCTTCGATTTTCTGACGATAGTCGGTTTCCATCATGATAAAGCTGTTCTCACGGGCTGACTTATTTGGATCTGGATAGATGGGCTTGAGAATATGGATGACGTATTCAGTCTTGTAGAACTCGTCATTGTCCATCTCGTCGGTATCACGAATCTCGACAAAGCAGGAGATGATCGGGACGTTGTTCTCGGCTGCATAGTAGTAGGCGCCACGCTTGGGAGGACGGGGTTTGCGATAGTTGAACCACATCTCCTGTTCGGGGTAGATAAGAATAACAGAGTTCTTCTTGAGTTCAGTCCTTATCTTTTCGGCAAAGAATTCGGAACGGCGCTCCTTCTGGCTGGGAAGAGGGATCGTGTCGGCGTTTTTCATGATATAGCCGAATAGACCGCCCATGGCAAGATTGGTCTCCTGACTTACGATTCGCATATGCTTGTGGCCAGTTCTTCGCATAGCGGTGCGGACAATCGTCGAATCAAGAGGATTGAAGTGATTGCTTGTAACAATCGCTCCCCCGGTGATTCCGACAATATTCTTGGCACCTTCGACCCTTGTCCGGCGGTTTACCATTCTTGCAACAGAATCAGTGATGGCTCTGGCACAAAGAGTGTCGACTCGTTTTTTCAGGGTCTTGCTCTTTGCGATAAATTCATCAACAAGAGCGTTTCTCTCATCACGGGAAAGCTCAGCATCGTCAATCTCAACCTTGCTGTTGAAATCCTGCTCAGCGACCTTCTCCGCGATATTCTTTATTACCTCGTCCTTGTGGCTTCCTATAATCATACTCTGACTTTAACTCCGCTTTCGTAAACTTTCTTGAATGTTATTTCGTTCTTATCCAAAACAGATGCCTTGGAGATAAGCTTCATGAGTGTATCACTATCGGCTTTTTGCTTGGATTCGTCATAATTTGCCTTGAAGTCAAGAATATCATTCTTGAACGGCGATTTCTCGGCATACTTCCAGAAATATTCCTCATACGGAATGTTATCATAACACCAGGGCTTCTGGAAGAGATTGAAGTGTATCAGCTTAGGATTAGGATTAAGCTTAACCTCCCCACCCTGAGGGGGCATTGTATCCCAGTCGTCAGAAAGATACTTGATGTTTCCGTTGCACATAGCGTTTATGTAGTCCTGATCAGGCGCTACTGTATCAAAATGATACTCGTTCATGAGATTTAAAAAATGCTCACTGAAGTGTTTATCTCGCATCATTTTCAAATCCATAAGAAGGATTCCTGAATTTATGTAGTCATCAGAAGCAGTACCAACTGCATTTTCTGTATAGTAAACCAAATCTGGAACGCCCTGAATAGAACGATCACAGCAAGCACCGATGATATTGCCTTCAAGATCGGTATTATACAGCTCAGAAATGTCACCAGGGACAATGATGTCGCTATCGATATATATACCCTTGTCATATTGAGGGAACATGTCTGCAATGAAGATTCTGAAATAAATAGTAAGAGTGAAATAATCACATCTCAGCTTGTTTTCTTCTCTTGCAACGATGCCGTGAAGCTCGTCCTCCATTTTGATAAATTCAATCGAAAACGGAGGCTTAACGCCAGTCCTGATTTTTTCGATAGACTCATCTGTAAGATCCTGATGCAAAACATAGATAACGTATTCGTTATCTTCAGATGCATTATCAACCATTGAGCGGATTGCACAGTCGAGGTAAGGAGCATAGCCTTCATCGACTGTAAAGAATATTGGAATTGTAGACATATTTATTTCCTTTCATAGTCTGTCGGTTGTTCACTGCCTGTTCTTCGTGATTGAATTATAAAATACGGTGTATTCTGATAGAAGATCATCGTATTCATGTAGCTTTAAAACCTCGTGAAGCCTATCGATGTCCCATGGCTTCACGGTGACTGTTCTTATGTATGGGAAGAAGCGGAAGCTGGTGGTGAAATGTTGCATGACGGTGTCAGATTGAAGCTTTCTTTGCTCGTTGAACTTGCGTGGACAAATCTTTTTTGAGGCTGCAAGCTTATTTATTGCCGACTGGTCGGGCATGAACATCTCTTTTTCACAGCAACGCTTGCGACAATTCTTAAAAAGCCCTGTTTCCCTTATCTTAGACATATTCATGAGGAGAACGCCAGAATTCAGGTAATCCCGTTTGAATGGATTCCTGCGAAAGAACCAGCTGCCATAGTAGTCAAGAACTCCTGCAAGCTCATATTCAGAAATATCCTGATTATAGAATTCACTTGGATTCCGCCTACAGACAACGTCGTTGTCAAGGTACATTATCTTGTCGGGAATCTCCGGGACATCGTCAGCAAAAAGCCTGAGCATACAAAATGGCGTGAAACGGGTGCCCATATTGACAACGGGAATCTCTTTTTCGAAGAGCTCAGAGACATCAATCATTGTGATGCTGTTGAGGCCATTGTAGCCCTGCATGTGCTCTCTGAGAGCAGAGACAACATCTTCCTTGACAGGAGAGATATGCTTTCCCTGAAAGTCTATTTCGGCAGTGAGGACCCACACGTGAAGCTCTTCGTGGATATTTTTGAGAAGTGACAAGATGGAGATTATGAGTCCCCTCTCGATATTTTCATCGCCACAATAAAGTACGTTCATTCTGAGCCTTTCTTCACATATCTTATGTATTCATAGGTGCTGTTCTTGCTTCTTTCGACCATCGTTTCGTGAATCTCTTCGCAGAGCTTACGCTGAGCTTCTTTTGATTTAAGAGTTTTATCTGGATAAAACGGCCCATCAATATAGACTGTCGTCTTCGGCTTCCTGCCGAATCTTCTCTTCTGATATGTAGTGGTCATGCAGAATGCAGGGGCATCGAACATGACGGGAAAACGAAATGATGTTATCGGGAATGGTCTTACAAATGTGCAGTTCTGCCAGAGGTGAGCCTCAGGGTAGATAACAACAGCTCGGCCGTCCTCAAGATGCCTCTTGATTGCATCCAAGAAGAGTTTCATATGCTCCATCGAATCTGGAACCACTATTCCGCCAATTATCGGGATAATCTTTCCGATAACCGGGAGCTCTAAATTATCGGCACCAGCCACAGAAAAGATTCTTTTTGGAAAGACATACTGAGTCGGCGAAAAGACATCTCCGAGAGTCTGGGTGTGATTGCCATATAAAACGAAGCCAGTGTCCTTACACTTTTTGAAGGCTTTCCTGCCGACAACTTTTGTATGGAGAGCAAGTCTTGAATGAAAGAAGCCGAAAATGAAGGCCAAAGAGTAAGCTGTCCATGAGAAGAAACGGTATATCTTATTCGTGTGATACCACTTGTAGCTTTCAGGGATTTTAGCCTCCGACTTTCCGCTGTCGACAAAGTCGTCGGTGTACTCTTCGTAATATCGGATCTCCTTCGGCTCGTAGTCCAAGCTTCTCACTCCCTGCTAAAATATCTTCTTGTATTATAGCATATTTTTCACAGTTCGTCTACAGCTAATTTTACCAAAATGTCCGAAATAAATCAAGCCATAGTTTCTGAAAGCTGATTCTACTTTCTGAATGTTAAGAGTAGAGTTGCGAATAGAACGACTCTACTGCCAATAAAAACAGGCGAGAAACTCATTCTCGCCCAAATATTGACCTTATGAAATTGTAAATATGAGGCCTTATGACGTTTTCGCCATGGGTTCCGCCATCAACCAGATTCCAATCATGCGTAACACCGTTTTCGGTCAGGATCTTATGGTAGTCCATCGGCCACAGATTGACGACATCGTCGTCTGAACCGGCGCTGATCAGACATATATTGCGTTGCCTATAATTTTGCGAATCTTGTAATTCGGGTTACCGGCATCAAGAAGCGAATCCTCGTTACCCCAGTAGCCATGAAAAATGTAAAGAACGGGATACTCTTTATCGCAAGAATATCCGGCAGGAAGAAGGACATTGAAGTTCTTGTTACGATTGCAGACTTCGGAGTAGATAGTTTTCTTCTCAAAAGTGCCGTACTCGACACCAGGGATAATATCAGTAGAGCCACTTGGCTCACGTTCTACTAACGTCATGTTATAACCTCCAAATAAAAGAATACCGCAGATGCCGAAACATCTGCGGTAGATTGGCTGCGGCTCTAGGATTCGAACCTAGGGAATGCTGGAGTCAGAGTCCAGTGCCTTACCACTTGGCGAAGCCGCAAAAGGAAACTATGAGAGACTTTGGCTGGGATAGGTGGATTCGAACCACCGGAATGACGGAGTCAAAGTCCGCTGCCTTACCTCTTGGCTATATCCCACCGATTATTGACAGCGTTCTGCACAGCTTTTATATTATAGCAGGGTTGTGAAAAAAATGCAAGCCCTTTTTGCAAATTTTTTTGAGATTTTTCTTTGAAGATTTTATCCTGCCCGGAAGGCTCCGACAATATCAGAGCCTTCCGAGGCAAAAAATCACTTAGGAAACAGAGGAAGCTTCTCGAGGAAGAAAATATCCTTTCTCTCAGCAGCGTCGCCTTCTGCCAGAACTGCACACTGTCCGACAATATTTCCTCCGGCATACTCAACGAGCTTGTGGACAGCCTCGAGAGATTCGCCGGTGGAGATAACGTCATCGACGATGAGGACTCTCTTGCCCCTCATGTAGTCAGCCTCGTTCTGGTCGAGCCAGAGCTTCTGAGAGGATGCGGTGGTGATGGACTTTACATCGACGGAGACAGGGTTTCTCATATAAAGCTTAGCCATCTTTCTTGCGACGATGTAGGTTACGCTGTCGCCAATCTCACGAGCCATTTCATAGGCAAGCGGAATTCCCTTCGACTCTGCGGTGATGATTACATCACACTCCGGGATCTTCTTGACTAACTCCTTGGCGCAGGCAACTGTCAGCTCAACATCTGAGAACATAATGAATGCCGCGATGTCAAGGTGCTCGTTAACTTCGCAAAGAGGAAGCTCTCTTGTGAGTCCGGCAACGTTAAGCGTATAAGACTTGCTGTTGGTTTCCATGATACATTTTCCTTTCTCGAAAAAATTTCTCAATACAAGGTCTTTGGGGCTACCTCAGACCATTCCTCCTAATTTTTCACCGCCAAGAAGATGGAAATGCAGATGCATAACCGTCTGCCCGGCAGATTCGCCACAGTTGGACACAACTCTGTAGCCACTCTCATCGAGGCCGACAGAATGGGCATATTCAGCGATAGCTTCAAAAATCTTCGATATTACTGCACTGTTTTCAGGAGTGATTCCACTGACTCCTGAAATGTGCTCCTTCGGAACGAAGAGAACATGAACTGGAGCAACAGGAGAGATATCCTTGAAGGCATAGACATATTCATTCTCGAAGACCTTTGTTGAAGGGACTTCGCCGTTAATGATTTTGCAAAACAGACAATCTGACATTTCACACTATCCTTTCTATTACTTGATGAATTCTGATACAACACTTGCAGCCTGAGACAGAGCACTGTCAAGCTTGGAGGTGTCCCCTACTCCTGCCATTGCAGAATCTGGACGTCCACCGCCCTTACCACCTGTTAAAGCTGCTATCTTTCCGGCAAGCTTTCCAGCTACAACACCCTTAGCGATTGCTTCCTTACCGCAAGAAACAGCTAAGTTGCCAGTAGCGCCATTGACACAAGCGATAACGCAGACGTTATTTGGAGCCTTATCTCTTACCATTTCAGCGATTAGCCTGATGTCATCAGGCTTGAGGCCTTCAAACTTGGCGTGATAGATGTTGAGGCCTTTAAGCTCTTCGCCACTCGTGAGAACGCTTTCAGCTCTTATTTCAGCCATTGCAGCGTGGAGCTTCTCGTTTTCCTTCTCGAGAGTGTGAACCTCTTCAGAAACACCCTTGCACTTCATGACTAAGTCACTCGGATTGCTGAGCTTGAGTGATGCTGCTGCTTCGTTAATCTGAGCGGTTTCCTTGGACATGAGGTCCAATACTCCCCAGCCTGTTACAGCTTCGATACGTCTTACTCCTGCTGCTACTGAGGATTCACTCACGATCTTGAAGAGGCCCGCCTGAGAGGTGTTGTCAAGATGAGTACCACCACAAAATTCGAGGGAGGCGGTTTCACTATCGGAGCCCATCTTTACGACTCTGACGGTCTCGCCATACTTCTCTCCGAAGAGAGCCATTGCGCCAAGCTTCTGTGCTTCAGCTATCGGCATAACCTCAGTTGTGACGTTCATGCTCGAAAGAATCCAAGTGTTGACAAGCTTCTCGACTTCAGCGATTTCTTCCTTGGTCATTGCTGAGAAGTGGGAGAAGTCGAATCTGAGTCTTTCACTGTCTACGAGCTGGCCAGCCTGATGGACATGGTCGCCAAGAACCTTTCTTAAAGCTGCCTGCAGGAGGTGAGCACAGGAGTGGTTTCTTCTGACTGCCATTCTGTAATCGGCATCGACCTCGAAATCAGCCTCTTCGCCAACCTCGATTGCGCCTTCGACGACCTTGACCTTGTGGGCGATCTTTCCGCCTACAGCCTTGGTGGTGTCGAGGACTTCGCATTTGCCAGTCTTCGTAGTGATGACTCCCCTGTCGCCTACCTGTCCGCCACTTTCTGCGTAGAAGGGAGATACAGGAGCCACGATATAAACCTCATCGCCGATTCCAGCATACTCGAGGAGCTCTTCATCGTTTGCGATATAATCGATAGTTGAGTGAGCGCTCAGTGTTTCATAGCCGACAAATTCGGTTGAATATTCTTTCGGCATCTTATGGAAGATGGTTTCATCAGCACCCATGTACTTCGAATCGCCTCTGGCAGCACGAGCAGTCTCCTTCTGGTGCTTGAGGGCTTCTTCGTAGCCATCCTCATCGCAGCTAAGGCCTTTTTCTTCGAGGATTTCTCTTGTGAGATCAATCGGGAAGCCATAGGTATCGGAAAGAGTGAAGCACTTCTTGCCGTCAAGAACGGTTTCGCCAGAAGCTTCGAGCTCTTCGACATAGCCGTTGAGGATTCCGAGGCCACGGTCAATAGTGGCGTTGAAGTTCTTCTCTTCGTTTGTTAGAAGCTTTTTGATGTACTCATACTTGTCCTCAAGCTCGTTATACTCAGCCTTCGAGGAGTCTACAACGGTCTTGACCAGATCCTTCAGGAACAAGCCATTGATGCCGAGAAGCTTTCCGTGTCTTACGGCACGTCTTAAAAGTCTACGCATTACGTAGCCTCTGCCTTCGTTCGAAGGGAGAATTCCGTCGGAAGCCATGAAGGTGACTGATCTTATATGGTCGGTGATGACTCTGATTGAAACGTCCTTCTTATGGTCGACGCCGTACTCACAGCCTGCAATCTCGCAGATCTGGTCTCTTACGGCCTTGATGGTGTCGACATCGAAGATGGAGTCAACGCCCTGCATAAGGGCTGCAAGTCTTTCAAGACCCATGCCGGTATCGATATTCTTCTGAGCTAACGGAGTGTAGGTTCCGTCCTCGTGGCGCTCATACTGGGTAAATACCAGGTTCCAGAACTCCATGTATCTGTCACAGTCACAGCCGACATGGCAGTCTGGCTTTCCGCAGCCGTATTCAGGACCACGGTCGAAATAAATTTCAGAGCAGGGTCCACAAGGTCCGTCGACTCCTGCTTCCCAGAAGTTGTCCTCCTTGCCCATACGATAGATTCTGTCCATCGGAACTCCGACCTTTTCGTGCCAGATCTGTTCAGCTTCGTCGTCGTCTTCGTAAACGGTGACATAGAGCTTGTCTTCGGGAATCTCCAAAACCTTGGTTACATATTCCCAAGCCCAGGTTATTGCCTCTTCCTTGAAGTAATCGCCGAACGAGAAGTTTCCGAGCATTTCGAAGAAGGTTCCGTGACGAGCGGTTTTGCCTACGTTTTCAATGTCGTTTGTACGGATGCATTTCTGGCAGGTGGTCATTCTGGTTCTCGGAGGGACCTCCTGACCTGTGAAATATGGCTTTAAAGGAGCCATACCTGCAATTATGAGAAGAACGCTCTTGTCGTTCTGGGGCACCAGAGAGTAGCTCTTATGGCGAAGGCAGCCCTTCGATTCAAAGAATTTAAGATAGCTCTCCCGAAGCTCATTGAGCCCCATCCATTTCATAAACATCTTCCTTTCAATATTTCTTTCTTACAAATAAATATGCCCCGACCCACAAACATGGGGCGAGGCAATCGCTGTACCACCCAATTTTATCCTGCAAGAATTATCCCACAAGATCTCGTAAGGCTGTAACGGTGCCAACCGTTGCGGTTTTCCGCAAAGCTCAGGGGGAGCACCTGGAACCACACACGAACTCGCGCCAACCGTTCGCTCTCTTTGTTGCAGTCTGCCAGTCATTCCCTTCAACGCCTTTAACCAAAGACTATTATATTCGCTTTTTTCACGCTTGTCAACCGTTTTAAAAAAGTTTTGTCTTCAGAATTTCGTAAAATTCGCTCAGGTTTGTAACAGAATACTCCTGTCCGAAATAGGGCTTCCCGCCTGCCCTGTCGATTAAAACAGAATGGCAACCAAATCTCTTGGCAGTCAGGATGTCCTTCGGCTCGTCGCCTATCATCACCATTTCAGAAGGCTCGAGATGATAGTTATCTGCGATTATTTCAAGGCCCTTTGGCGACGATTTACGATAACCGCAGGTAATCGACGAGACATACATGTCGAAATACGGTAGCAGCTCTGAGAAGTAGCTCTTGTGGAGCTCGTCGGGCATTCCAGTTGCGACGTCTGTTAAGGTGCAGACGATGTAGCCGTCCTCACGAAGCTTCTTCAAGGTTGGCACCGAATCGGGATAAATATAGGGCTTTAAATTCATGTGAGCGAAGAATTCTCTTATAACATCATTGAGATCAAAATCGCAGTTCCAGTCTTTTGTGACGTCACGGAAAATTTCCTCTGGCGTAAAGTCCTTTTCACGTGGCTTGATCTGCGGGCTGTAGGAACGATAGATTTCTATCGACTTCTCAAGCTGTTCATCGGTTATGGGCAGGTTTAAAACCTCTCTCACGTGATGAAGTGCTGGTCCGTAGTAATCAAGCCAGGTGTTAGGCATATCTATGTATTCCATCAGTGTTCTTCCGACATCGAATACCACTGCTTTGATTTTCACTTACATTCCCTCCAAAGAAATCGTTCGAGAAGTATTATACACGATTTCAACGGAGTTTGCAAGAGAAATCAGACAAACTGTGAGTTATAAAGTGTCGCGTAGAAGCCACCCTTCTGCATGAGCTCATCATGAGTTCCACTCTCAGTGATTTCGCCGTTCTGAAGAACTAAAATCATGTCGGCATTGCGGATGGTCGAGAGTCTGTGAGCGATTACGAACGAGGTTTTCCCGTTCATGAGCTTTTTCATGGCTTCCTGAATGAGGATTTCGGTTCTCGAGTCGACATTAGAGGTTGCTTCATCTAAAATCAGCATATGGGTCTTCTCGTTCATGAGCATAGCTCTGGCTATCGTTATCAGCTGGCGCTGGCCTTTTGAGATGTTGACGCCGTCGTCAGAGATAACGGTATCGTAGCCATTCGGGAGATGCTCGATATAGGATTCCATCTTGGCAGCACGGGCAGCCTCCTTGACCTCCTCCATGGTGGCGTCTTCCCTGCCATAGGCGATGTTCTCATAGATAGTGCCACCGAACAGCCATGTGTCCTGCAAAACCATCGTATAGGCTCGCCTGAGGTCAGAGCGCTTGAGAGAGTGAATCTCGGTTCCATCAACGGTGATTTCGCCACTGTCGGGCTCGTAGAAGCGCATCAGGAGGTTTATAATCGTCGTCTTTCCTGCTCCTGTTGGACCAACTATCGCTATAGTCTTGCCGGGTTCAGCTGAGATGTCGACGTTCTTGAGAATGGTTCTGCCCTTGGTGTAGCTGAAGGTTATATCCTTGAGCTCCACCTCACCGTTGACTTCGTTTATCGGAAGAGCATCAGGATTGTCAGCAGGCTCGGGATTCTCGTCAATGATTCTGAATACTCTCTCAGCAGCTGAGAAGGCGGACTGGAACTCGTTCATTATCTGAGCAAATTCATTTATTGGGCCTGCAAACTTTCTTGAGTACTGAACAAACTTCGCAACGCCTCCGAGTGAAATAAAGAAGAGCGAAGCCTCCTGAATAGCTCCAGAGTTCGAGAACATGTACATAATTCCGCCAAGAATCATGATGAGCGAGAGGGAGAGGTTGTTGACGAGTCCTACTGAAGGGCCTAAGAGTGCTCCGTAATATTCTGCAGTGTAGTCAGCGTCCATCGCCTGCTTGTTCCTCTTGCCGAAGCGTGAGGAGATTTCCTTCTCCATTCCGTAGGCAGAGATGGTTCTTCCGCCAGAGAGCATCTCTTCAGCGTAACCGTTCAACTCGCCAAGTTCAGAGGAACGCTTATGGAATAGCGGACGGACTTTCTTTGAACGGTATTGAGTCATGAAAACCGAAATCGGGACTGTTATCACGAAAACGATGATAAGAGGCTTAGAAATCTGCCACATGAAGACGAGTGAACCTATAACGGTATAGATGCTCGTCAGAACCTGAACCAAATCGGTTGAAAGCGAGGTGTTGACGGTGTCGATGTCGTAAGAGATACGGCTTATCATGTCACCAGCGGGGTGAGTGTCGAAGTAGCCGATGGGAAGGCTTGTGAGCTTCTCGAAGAGCTCACGGCGCATTGTGTAGACTATCTTCTGGCTGATATGGATCATCAGAACCGACATTAAGTATGAGAGAATTGCCGAGACGATATAGCAGATGAGCATATATGCAACGTTCCGCCATACTGCCTCAAAGTCAACGTTGCCAGCTGAAGCCATGGCATCGATTGCGTCGCCTGAATACTGCGGTCCCATGAGGGCTAACTGATTTGAGACGAGAGTAAGAACAATTGCAATTGCGAAGAGGAATTTATGCTGGAGGATGTATTTTGAAAGTCTCAGGAGAACACCGTTACGGGTTTTCTTGTCGAGCTTCTGGGTCTCTCCCTTCTTTGATTGACCTTTTATATCATTCTGAAGTCTATTCAACGAAACCACCTCCCATCTGTGATTCACTTATCTCACGGTATTCGTTGCAGCTTTCCATCAGCTCGTCATGAGTGCCATAGCCGATGATTTCTCCATCATCTAAAACGAGGATTCTGTCGCAGCTCTTGACTGAGGATACTCTCTGAGCAACTGTGATTACTGTGGAGTCGTGAATATTCTCAGCTAACGCTTTACGAAGATTTGCATCGGTCTTATAGTCGAGAGCTGAGGAGCTGTCATCCAGGATAAGAATATCCGGCTTTGAGGCAACCGCACGGGAAATAAGAACTCTTTGCTTCTGGCCACCTGATAGATTCGCTCCCTTGACAGCTAAAACGCTTTCGTAGCCATCTTTCTTGGCTGAAATAAAGCTGTCGGCCTGAGCTATCTTTGCAGCTTCGACTATTTCTTCGTGACTCAGGTTTCTGCCGAAGCGGATATTCTCTTCTATCGTGTCGGCATAGAGAAAGTCGTTCTGCATGGCGCTGCCGAAGAGAGTGTAGAGCTTTTCCTTCGGAATGGTCCTCAGGTCTTCGCCATCGATGTAGATGGCACCATCAGATACATCATAGAAACGCATCAGGAGCTTGATTAGTGTTGATTTACCGCTTCCTGTTGCGCCAATTACGCCAAGTGTTCCACCACGTTCTATCTCAAGATTGATATTCTCGAGATTATTCTTCTTGCCTTCATAAGAGAAGGAAACATTTCTGAAGATAATATGCTTATCGGTCTCGATATCGGGGTACTGAGACTTGTCAGCAACTTTCAGGTCCTCTTCACTGAAAAGTACTTCATCGATACGCTTCGAAGAGGCTTCGGCTTTTGTGTACATAACGAAAAGTCTCGTCACGCCCATGAGAGCATTTGAAATGAGGGTGAAGTACTGCATGAAGGCGATTACAGTCTCAGGAGCGGAGGTTCCACCTTGGATTCTGTAAGCAGCGAGGACTACTACAACGACAATACCGAGATTCATCGAGAGAGTCATTATAGGGTTGACAAGACCCATCGTGATGTTGGCCTTCTTTTCGTCCTTGACAAGAGCCTTGTTGGTGACATCGTAGCGGTTCTGCTCGTAGGTTTCCTTTGAGAGAGCCTTGATGACTCTGATGCCGGAAACGTCCTCACGGACAACTCTGGTCATGCCATCGACTGAATGCTGGACCTTGGTGTAAAGTGGAACGCCTTTCATCGAGATGAAGCAGACAACCACAAAGATAATCGGGACCATTGCTACCATGACAACTGCAAGGTGAGCGTCCATTGCAAGGGTGATGATGACACCACCTATGAGCATAATCGGCTGTCGGATGCCCATTCGCTGCATGGTTCCTAAGAAATGGCGGATATTGTATGTGTCGGTGGTAATTCTCGATTCTAAGGACGCGATTGTGAACTTGTCCGTCTGGGCAGCAGAGAGGCGGATTGTCTTCTCAAATAGATCCTGCCTCAGCTTCTCAACAGCTGTTCTTGTCAGAAGCTCTGAACGACGGTTAGCGATTACGTTCAGAGTGCAAGCAAATACAGAACAAGCGACCATCAGTCCGCCCCACAATAAAATCTCAGATATTTTCTCGTGAACAACTATGCTTCCTAAAATATAGCTTAAAATATACGGTAGAGCAAGCTCAGCAATAGTGCCGATAGACTTGATTGTCATAGCGACTGCCACAGAGCCCCAAATCGGTTTAAGATAACGCAAAATCAGTTTCACTGCTTATCTCTCCCCTCATAATATTCTCTTGCACGGTTGGCGACTTTGGCGAGTAGCGACTCGAAGGTCTCCCTTTCCTCGGAAGTTAAATCCTCGGTGACATAGTCATTCCACTCGTTAGTAGCCTGCATGACGGCTGGGAGAACGGCATTAAGCTTCTCTGTGGGATAGCAGCATAAGATTCTCTTGTCAGTCTTCGACTGCTCACGGGTGATGAAGCCATCCTCCTCAAGATGAGCGAGGTTTCTTGCGATATTACTCTTGTTAACGAAAACGTGTCTGCCGAGCTCCTCAGCTGAAATCCCAGGGTGATGAGCTATTGGAATGACATATGACAGATGCCAGGCGCAAAGACCCTCGCAAAGCTCGTTATCCTTGAGCTTATCAGCTCTGAAGAGATTTCCGCAACGGCTGATAACGTCCGCTCGTCTTAATATTTTTGGCAAAGCGATTCCCCTTTCTTAAAAATAGTTGCAACCGCAACGATTGCGTTCGCAACTAATTATATCATTATATCTGAAAATGTCAAGTGTTTTTTACAAAAAATAAAACCGCTTCGTTAAGAAGCGGTTATGGTGAAGATAATAGGACTCGAACCTATGACCCCCTGCACGTCAAGCAGGTGCTCTACCAGCTGAGCTATACCTTCATTTGGTACGTGATAGATTATACTAAATCCTGAGGCGTTTGTCAAGCCCTTTTTTGAAAAAAGATTTTTAAGACGCCAAAAAGGATCCGCCGATATATAGTTTTATCGGCGGACACGAGAGGTCAGTTCTTCATCCAGTCGGGGTCTCCTACCCTAAGGGCTCCAACGGTATCGCCAAGCCATTCGAGGCTGTCCTTGACCCAATTGCGGGTTCTTGAGCAGATCCAGTCGGTGTTCTGAAGACAAGGCTCACAGGTGGAGAAGCCATGGTTTGCGAAGCCGTATATGTGAGTTTCGAAGGGGACGTTGTGGCGATAAAGCGCATCTATAAGCTGAATTGTGTTCTCTGGCGGAACGGTGCCATCGGTTCTTGAGGAGAAGATAAAGCATGGACTGGTCTTCTCATCAACTGCTGCTATCAGGTCAGGTGCTGTAGGACAATAGACGTCTGCAGTCTCCTTGACTATAACAGGATAGCCTAAGAGGCAGGCTGCAGGGCGGTATTTTGACAAGGTAGCAGTTGCAGCTGCCAGGTGTCCACCGGCAGAGAAGCCGATTACGGCGATCTTGTCCATGTCGACATGCCACTCTTCGCTGTTGTCACGGATCAGCTCATAGGCCTGTTCGTAGTCGTCAAGAGGATTCGGCCAGGTGCAGTTCTCATTAAGAGAATATCTCAGGACAAAGACCTGATAACCCGCCTGAAGATAAACAAAAGCAATCGGGTCGGCTTCCCTGTCGGAGCAGTACATGTAGCCTCCGCCGGGAAGGACTATCATTGCAGGGCGCTTTTCAATCCCCCAGAATTCGCCACCGACAGGCTGCAAATAGGCAGTCAGGCTGACGTTTCGTTCTTCATTGAGCGTTATTGACACTGTTTCCATGCTGAATCCTCCAATTTTTAATAAACTCTTACGAGAAAATCCTCGATGGCATCCCTGAAGTGGACGAGCGACAGCTGCTCACGGTTCATGAGCTCCGCAAGTTCATACACCGCTTCCCTGTCTGCACTTATGTCAGGAATCTCATCTATTACCCCGTCAGAACCTGTGGCGATAATGCCGTAAGTGGATAAGCCTTTACACAATGTAACCTTGTAGGTAATCATATTTTCACCTCCAGAAGCAATTTTCGGAGATATGATACCATAATTCCAAGAGATTACAAGATGAATTTTGTCGATGTAAAGCTAAAAAGTTTTACAGCTGTCAGACTCTATCGAATATCAGCTTCGGCTTCTCAACTGGATCATCTGAGATGCTGAGAGCATCGACGTAGATTATCGAAGCGTTCTGAAGAGTTTCCTGCTTGTTCGAATAAAGTGTTGCAAGGACTTCGCCCTTCTTTACCTCGTCGCCAGTCTTCTTTTCGATTATGATTCCGGCTTCGAGGTCAATCGGGTCACCCTTCTTCATTCTGCCGGCACCAAGCGATGATGAAGCTCTGCCTATCTGAGCGGTGTTCATATGCTGAATTATGCCGTCTGTGGTCGCTTTGACCTTAAGGCTACACTTGGCCTTCGGGAAGAGGTCTGTGTTATCAGCCCAATCGGCGTTGCCGCCCTGAGCAGAGATCCATTGCTTGAACTTCTCAAACGCCGCACCGCTTTCAAGGGAGTTCTCCGCCATCTTTCTGGCAGCTTCGTGGGAGATATCGTGGCACATCGAAAGAAGCGTTGATGCAAGCTCGAGGCAAAGCTCTCTCAGATCGCCCTTGGTCTCGCCCTTGAGGACGGAAATGGCCTCTAAAACCTCGAGCGAGTTGCCAACACACTTGCCGAGAGGCATGTCCATATTAGTGATGAGAGCTGAGACGTTACGACCACATCTACGGCCGATTTCGACCATCTTTTCCGCCAGAACCTTTGCAGACTCAGCATCTGACATGAAGGCTCCGCTTCCTGCCTTGACATCGAGAACGATGGACTTGGCGCCAGCAGCTAGTTTCTTAGACATGACGCTCGAGGCGATGAGAGGGATGCTATCGACAGTGGCGGTGACGTCGCGCAACGCATAAAGCTTTTTATCGGCAGGAGTCATATTGCCGGTCTGGCCTATAACGCAGATGCCAATATTTCTCGTCTGCTCGAGGAATTCCTCCTCACTGAGCTCGGTTCTGTAGCCTCTGATGGACTCGAGCTTGTCGATAGTTCCACCAGTGTGACCGAGTCCCCTGCCACTCATCTTTGCGAAAACTCCGCCACAGGAAGCGACTAAGGGAGCCACTATGAGCGAGGTCTTGTCGCCGACTCCGCCTGTTGAATGCTTGTCACAGGTCATATTGCCAAACTCAGAGAGATCAAGCTGGTCTCCTGAATCGGCCATTGCGAATGTAAGAGTTGCAGTTTCACGGTCTGTCATCGAATTGAAGCAGATAGCCATCGCAAGGGCAGACATCTGATAATCGGGGATGCTGCCGTCGGTGAAACCGTCGATGGCGAACTTGATTTCCTCGTCCGAAAGCTCATATCCACGGCGCTTTTTGAGGATTATATCGTACATTGTCATAGTGATTGCTCCTATCTTTCAAGTCGGTCTGGCTTGAAGCCATACGGGAGAAGCTCCGCAAGGGTGACAGTTGTGATGCTGGATTTTGTGACCATATGGATTCTGAAATCGTCGCCACAGAACTCCCTCATGACCTGCCTGCAGACGCCACAAGGGGAAAATATCTCGTCGTCAAGTACTCCGCCTTTACCCCCACAGACAGCGATATCGGTGAAGGCACGCTTACCGTCGAAAACGGCTTTGAAGAATGCGGTTCTCTCGGCACAGTTCGAGACGCCGTAGCTTGCGTTCTCGATATTGGCGCCTGTGTAGACGGTACCATCAGCGCAAAGAAGCGCTGCTCCGACTTTGTAGCCAGAATACGGCGAATATGCATGAGCCATGGCTTCAATTGCCATCTCTGAAAGCTCTTCTCTTGTTATCATGCTCATTTCAACCTTCTTTCAGAACAGAGCCCAAGAAGCTCTCGCCATAGAAGTCGGAATCTATGTCAAAGTAGTCGCAAACAGTCGATGCGATGCCTGTGAACGACTGAAGGGTGCCCATGTTGACTGGGTTTACCTTTTCGCCGTAGACAATCAGTGGAACGTACTCTCTCGAGTGGTCGGTGCTGATATCGCCTGGGTCGCAGCCATGGTCAGCAGTTATCATGAGGATATCGTCAGGCTTCATATCCTGGATAAATCCTCCTAGCCAACTGTCAAACTCGTTAAGGGCAGTAGCATAGCCGATGGCGTTGTTTCTATGGCCATAGACCATGTCGAAGTCGACAAGATTCGTAAATGTCAGACCTTCAAAGTCCATCTTCTGAGCCACGATAGTGTCGCTCATGCAATCAGGGTTACCATGGGAGAGAAGGGACTTTGTAATGCCCTTGGCAGCGAAAATGTCGGTGATCTTGCCGACAGCGATTACATCCTTGCCGGCATCCTTGAGAAGATCGAGCATTGTGACTGAAGTAGGCTCAAGGGAGAAGTCTTTTCTGTCAGCGGTGCGAGTGAAGTTGCCAGGCTCACCTGTAAATGGCCTTGCTATTACACGTCCTACAGCATTGTCGCCGGTGAGAATCTCACGGGCAATACGGCAGTCCTCATAGAGCTCCTCAAGAGAAACCACGTCATTGTGAGCAGCAATCTGGAAGACGCTGTCGGCAGAGGTGTAGACGATTAACTTGCCCGTCTTCATATGCTCCTCACCGTAGTCACGGATGACGTCGGTGCCGGAATAAGGCAGATTGCAGAGGACTCCCCTGCCAGTTTTCTCGGAAAATTCATTCAGTATTTCCTCGGAAAAGCCGTTCGGGAAGGTCGGCATAGGCTTCTTTGAGATGATTCCCGCCATTTCCCAATGGCCAGTGGTTGTGTCCTTGCCCATGGACATCTCGCGAAGACGAGCGACTGAGGCAGTTGGGTTGTCGGTTTCTCCTAAGAAAGAGAGGCCTTCGATGTTGCCGATTCCCATCTTTTGCATGTTCGGGATGTTCAGAATCCCTGTATTGTAGCAGCTGCGGAGGGTGTTGGTCCCCTCATCGCCGAATAAATTGGCATCAGGAAGAGCACCGCAGCCTACGCTGTCTAAAACTATCAAAAATACTCTTTTCATTTTGGTTGTTCCTTTGTGTTCATGCTGTAAAGCTTTGTACTTTTACAGGCGGATTGCGGTGTTGAGGGCGATCTCCATCATCTGGGTGAAGGAGTTCTGCCTCTCCTCAGCGGTGGTTACCTCGCCAGTGACAAGGCTGTCGGAGACTGTACACATTGCGAGAGCTTTCTTCTTTGCTCTGGCTGCGTTCATGTAGAGGGCAGCTGCTTCCATCTCAATGGCCATGACTCCCATCTTTTGCCATGCAGGATTTGCGGTGGTGTTGTCGCCATAGAAGACATCTGAGGAAAGAAGATTTCCTACATGATAGGTTGCACCGAGCTTCTGAGCCTCCTCGACAGCTACGCTTAAGACTCCAAAATCTGCAATTGGAGCGAAGGTTCCCTGAAGCTTGAAGGTTTCAGCGTATCTCGAGTCGGTGCAGGCGCCCTGTCCGAAAACTATGTCTCTGACGTGGATATTCTCCTGAATCGTTCCAGCTGAGCCGATTCTGATGATATTCTCAACATCAAAGAAATTGAAGAGCTCATAAGAGTAAATGCCGATTGATGGCATACCCATTCCGCTTGCCATTACAGAGGCTGGAACGCCTCTGTAAAGGCCGGTGTAGCCCTGAACGCCTCTGACATTGTTGACGAGCTTGAGGTCGTCGAGGTAGTCGTGGGCGATCTTAGAAGAACGGAGAGGGTCGCCGGGCATAAGTACAGTTTTTGCAAAATATCCGCCTTCTTCAAGCTTGATATGTGGTGTTGATTTCATTTCGCTCATTACAGTAGCTCCTTTTCTTTGACAATTTTTACTATTCTGGATGTTCCGAGACGTGTAGCACCGAGATTTATGAAATCCTCAGCGTCTTCAAGCGACTTGATTCCGCCTGCTGCTTTGATTTTGAGGCCGTTTGTGACGTGAGCCTTGAAGAGGGCAACGTCCTCCTTGGTAGCACCTGCTGTAGAGAAACCGGTTGAGGTCTTGATGAAGTCAGCGCCTGAATTCGAGACAATTTCACACATCTTGATCTTCTCCTCATCAGTGAGGAGGCAGGTCTCGATGATAACCTTTAGGATTTTGTCGCCACAGGCCTTTTTGAGCTCACGGATTTCATTCATAATATCATCATATCTCTTATCCTTGAGCCAGCCAATGTTGATGACCATGTCGATCTCGTCAGCACCGTGATTGAGGGCATCATATGTCTCGAAAATCTTCGTCGAAGTCGTTGAATAGCCGTTCGGGAAGCCAATTACGGTGCAGATCGGGAGCTTGTCACCGACATACCCCTTCGCTTGCTTGACATATGAACAAGGAATGCAGACGGAGGCGGTGTGATACTTCATTCCGTCGTCGCAGATAGCCTTGATCTCCTCCCAGGTCGCTGACTGCGACAGAAGTGTGTGATCACACATCGAGAGTATAGTTTTGATATCCATAACTTTGTCTCCTATCATGTAAATTATATAAATAAGCTAACAGCTAAAGCTACAGCTTTTTTACCAGTTCGAAAATCGCTGCGCCTGAGAATACGTCATACTCGAGGCCTGAGACGTCATCTGCCGTGAAGACGAACTTCTCGGCATACCATAGCGGAAGGCACTGGTATGAAGTGATGATGTCTTTTTCGGCTTCGGAAATGGCGTAAATTGCAGCTGACAAGGTGGAATACTTGCCACTTGATTCTACTGCTTCAAGGCAGCTCTCATTCGAGATTCCGTAGGTTCCATCCGAGAAAGCTTCGATATAATCAAGTGCCGAGCCTGATGACGACTCTATTTCCACGAGGCAGATGTCGTAATCCCCTCTTGCAAGGCGAGAAGCATAGTCGGACTCATTCACGATATCGATTCCAATGCCGATGCCGAGCGTGTCGTTAAGCGACTCTGTCACAATCTTCAGGTAATCTGTGTACTCGAAGGTATCTGGAACCATGATTTTGATGCCGTAGAGCATGAGTTTTTCTGAGTCTGTGAGAGTGAAGCTCCATTTGTACTCAGCGAGCTGCTCGTTATAAACGAGGATATCCTCATATGAGCTGCCGACGCTTTTACGATAATTAGAACTCCCGACATAGGCGTCAGGCGGAATTATGCCATAGGCAACGGTCAGGATATCTGGTGTTTCCGATTCAAGTGCTTCCCTGTCGATCGCCATCGAGATAATTTCAGCGACTTCTGTCCTTGAAAGAATCTCGTTTTCAGGATTAATGACGAGTCCGCAGAAATAGACCGAGTAGCTCTGATAATCGGTGCCCTCAAGCTTAGCTTCGAAGGTCGAAGAGATGTAGACATCAGTCGTGCCATCTGTAAAGTCAGAAAGCCTTACAGCCTCGTCTTTCTCGATAAGATAATTCACACCATATGGATAAACGTCACAGAACTCACAGTAGTAGTCGTTTCGACGGAGTCTCACGTAGTTGTCGGTACTGTACTCTTCGTGGAGCCAGTATCTCACGTAGAAGGGGCCATTTGAAGCGATACACTCAGCCTCGAGACCATATTTGCCCTTGCAGGATTCGAAGAATTCCTCATTGCAGGGGGATGCTGGAAGCCTCGTCAGAAGACTCAGGAACTCGGCATTGGGGTATTCGAGGGTTATGACGAGAGTGTAGTCGTCTGTAGCGTGAACGCCGATTTCGGTCAGCTCAACCTCACCTTTAAAGGCAGCTTCGGAATTGAGAATCGAGAAGTAGTCGGAGGCATAGGGCGAGCCGGTTTCAGCGCTAAAAAGCCTTCGGAAGGCGAATTCGTAGTCATAGGCGGTGACAGAGCCTTCCCAGTCCCCTACCGTCTTCCAGGTGTATCGTGAATCGAGATAGAAAGTGTAGGAAAGACCGTCTGCGGAGATGGTGTAGTCCTCTGCTCCAGCAGTCTTGATTGTTCCATCGGAATCCTGCTTAAGAAGGCCCACAAACATGTTTTCTAAGATTGCGATCGAGCTCTCATCTGAAGCGATCTGGGGGTCGAGTATTTCTGGATCTGAGGAAAGGCTGATTTTGAAGATGTAGCCAGTGCCGTCATCCGAGAAAAATTCGATAACCCTCTCTAAAGGGGAACAAGCCGTCATGAAAACAAGACAGCTTATCAGTAGAATCAGTAATATTTTCTTGAGGGATTTATAAGTCAACGACAACAGCCCAATCTTCCTCGGGCAATCCTTCCTTAAATTTTTCAAGCGTTTTGAGGACGTCTATAATACGCTGGTTGGTGCTTCCTCTGAAGCGACATTCATAGCTCTTGAGGGCCATGACGAACCTTCCGTCGACAAGCCAATCGATTGTCTCAAGCAAGTCCATATAGCCGTTTTCCTCATTGGCGTTTTTGAGAAGATACTCGAGAGTGTAGCCAGTGTAGGCGATGACTCCCAAGCCCTTGGCTTTGACCTTCTGGCCCAGTAAAGCTAAAGGCCTTGCCTGGCAGAACGGTTCCCCACCGCTGAATGTGACGCCATCCAGAAGCGGATCCTGAATTATTTTTTCGAAAATTGCGTCCGTATCGTCATCATAGCCCCCAGAAAAATCGTGAGTCTGGGGGTTATGGCAACCCTCACAGTGGTGGGGGCAGCCCTGGACGAAAACGGTATATCTTATTCCGGGGCCGTCGACGATAGATTCGCCGACGACTCCAGACATTCTGAGTTTCATCAGAGTAATCCTCCAATAAGTGATTTACTCGGTGAGAGAATGCTTGACTCTGTCTCTCTCCTCTGCACGCTTTGCGTCGTTGAAACGGTCGAGCGTTCCTACGAGATAACCAGTGATTCTGCGGATTCTTTCGAAGCCGTAGCTGCCCTCGTTCTCTTTTCTGCCACACTTCGGGCAGGTGTCGCCGATTATTCCAGTGAAGCCACAGCAAGGGTCTCTGTCAACAGGATGATTTATTGAACCATAGCCGATTCCAGATTCCTTCATGAAGCGGATGATCTTCTCGAATGCATCGAGATTCTGAAGCGGGTCACCATCCAGCTCAACATAGCTGATGTGGCCAGCGTTGGTGAGAGCATGATAGGGAGCCTCGATTCTTATCTTCTCGAAGGCGCTGATCGGATAGTAAACGGGAACGTGGAAGGAGTTGGTGTAATATTCTCTGTCAGTTACGCCTTCGATCGAACCATACTTTTCGCGGTCAAGCTTGACAAATCTGCCCGAGAGTCCTTCAGCAGGAGTTGCCAAAAGTGACCAGTTGAGATGAGTCTTCTCGGTCTCGGCATCGAGTCTTGCTCTCATTCTCGAGATAATCTCGTAACCGAGCTTTCTTGCCTCTTCGCTCTCACCATGGTGCTTGCCGATGAGGGCCTTAAGGGTCTCTGCAAGGCCGATGAAGCTGACTGAAAGGGTTCCGTGCTTGAGGACTTCGCCGACGGTGTCGTCAGCGGAAAGCTTCTCAGAGTCGAGCCATACGCCCTGGCCCATGAGGAACGGGAAGTTCTTGACCTTCTTCTCAGACTGAATCTTGAAACGAGCCATCAGCTGCTCAATAACGAGATCCATCATGTCGTCGAGTTTCTTGTAGAAGAGGTCAACGTTGCCCTTCGATTCGATTGCAAGTCTTGGAAGGTTAATTGAAGTGAAGGAGAGGTTACCTCTGCCTGTTACTATCTGGCGGGTTGGGTCGTAGGCGTTGCCGATAACTCTGGTGCGGCAGCCCATGTATGCGATTTCGGTGTCCGGGTCACCCTCCTTGTAGTACTGGAGGTTGAACGGTGCATCGATGAAGGAGAAGTTCGGGAAGAGGCGCTTGGCGGAAACTCTGCAGGCGAGCTTGAACATATCATAGTTCGGATCACCCGGATTATAGTTGACGCCTTCCTTGACCTTGAAGATGTGAATCGGGAAGATAGGAGTCTCGCCGTTTCCAAGGCCTGCATCCTCGGCTAAGAGAATGTTTCTTATGACCATTCTTCCCTCTGTCGAGGTGTCGGTTCCGTAGTTTATCGAGCTGAACGGAGTCTGGGCACCGGCACGGGAGTTCATGGTGTTGAGGTTGTGAACAAGTGCTTCCATCGCCTGGTATGTTGCCTTGTCGGTCTCTTTGACGGAGGTCTCATAGGCAAACTTTTGGATCTTAGCGATTTCTTCGTCAGAGCAGTATTTCTTGAGATACTCAGCCTCAGCTTCACGGTACTCGTCAGTCATGTCGAGCTTCGGAACAAGACCCTTGTGTGAGAGCTCATGGAGATAATCCTTGACATAGTCCCCTGCTGCTACTGAATCGACGTTGTCAACAAGCTCGAGTGAGCGGATGACGTTGTCGCGATAACGGTGCATGAAGGTCTTCTTGACGCCTTCAGCCATGTCGTAATCGAACTTAGGAACCGACTGGCCACCGTGCTGGTCATTCTGGTTGGACTGGATTGCGATGCAGGCAAGAGCTGCATAGCTCGAAATCTCGTTAGGGGTTCTCAAATAGCCATGGCCGGTTGAGAAGCCGTTCTTGAAGAGCTTGGTCAGGTCGATCTGAGTACAGGTGGTGGTGAGAGTGTAGAAGTCGAGGTCGTGGATGTGGATGTCGCCCTCGGAATGAGCCTTGGCAAACTTCGGATCCAGAACATACATCTCGTAGAATTCCTTAGCACCACAGGAGCCGTACTTGAGCATGGTGCCCATTGCGGTGTCGCCATCGATATTGGCGTTCTCACGCTTGGTGTCGCTGTCCTTAGCGGAGATGAAGGTGAGCTCCTCGTAGATCTTCATGATTTTGGTGTTCATCTCACGGACTCTGGTTCTGTTGGCTCTGTAGAGGATATATGCCTTAGCAGTTGAAGCGTGACCCTCTTCGATAAGGGTTCTCTCGACCTCGTCCTGGATCTCTTCTACAGTGGGAATCTTCTTTCCGCTTGCTTCTACTGCATCACAGACTCTTCCGGCGATTTCGAGAGCCTGATCGTAATCGGTGCCGCCGACAGATTCTGCTGCCTTATATATAGCACTCGCTATCTTTTCAACGTTGAAGGTGACTATTCTTCCGTCCCTTTTTTGAATCTTGGTAATCATTTTTCTTCCTCCGTCTGGGTTTATTACTGCAATTCATCTCAAAATCGGGTTTAAGAAGCTATATTTTAAACCAGTAGATATTGTTGTTCCGAAAGCCATGAACCACAACATCTTGGGTTTGAGGTGCCAGTAAGTCAAGTATATGGCATCTTGGCTCAGTTGTCAATCCAAAATTATAAGCTTTTTTCCTCCTTGATTTGTGTAATATGTCAAGCAAGGCTTCGAGCTTAACAAATGCGTCGGAGGAGAAAATTCCGACGCAATGCTGTAAAGTCAAATAGCTGATTCAAGGTATTTTCCGAAAACCCGCAGTAAAGTGTTTTTCCTTTATTCAGTCGCAAAAGCGCTGTCCACAACGTTTTTCGCCGAGTCAAAATCCGAGATTATTATCAGAATATCGTAATATCCATATGTTATCAGCTTGGTGTTCTCAATCTTCTGAACCTCGAGAGGAGCATAGCCCTTGAAATCGTTGAGCCTTGACTCCAAAAAGCTATCAAGCATTTCCTGAGTATCATCCTGAGTTTCACTCTCGGGAGATTTGAAAATTGCAATTATATCTGCTGAAGCATCCTCCGTCGAGTACATGACACAGTAGTCTTCATAGACTGTGCTGTCGCAGCCGAAAACGATATCGACAGTTTCGCTGTCAGCGAGAATAAAGTTATCGGTCTCGCCAAGCGTCTCTAAGATTTCATTTGCTAATTCCGTGGCATCTGGCGACGGAAGACTGCTTCCGCAAGCGGCGAAGAGCACCGCAACCGCAAGAATTATTGTTCCAAATTTTTTCATATTATATCTCCTATTCAGCGACATGTGTGAGTATGTAATCGATGAAGAGCTCATAGGTTGAGTATTTCAGGTGAACTCCGTCGTTTTCGGCATAAGATGACGGGAGTGAGCTTCCGCCGTCTTTAAGATATGAGTTAATATCGATATAGTGAAGCGAATTAGTGTTGGCGTATTCGAGCAGGAGCTCGTTGAAGCTGTCGAGGTCGCTGTTAAGTATAGGAGCTTCGACAGAGGTCTCTTTATCGGAAGTTGCTGGTGGGACGGAAATTATATAGATTTCCGAATCGGAGCAGGCATTTCTGAGCTTTTTCATGAAGGCTGTGAAGTAGTCATACATTTCGTCGACAGAGAGCCATGCTGCTCCGTTGGTGCCGAGCATTACGTAGATATTTTCAGGCTCGCTTTCTTTCAGAGCTTCTATAACTGTCATCGTGCCGTACTGGGTCTCTATTTCCTCAGTTTCGACCTTTGCAATGCTCATCGAAACGCTGGCATAGACACTTGAGGAGGACACAAGACCATAGCTTGAGAGGCCATAGGTGATTGAATCTCCAATGAAAACGCAGCTGTCAAGGTAATCGCTTGACACGGCTTCACATTCGGGAACAGGATTTATAATCTCATCCTTAGCGGATTCTTCTGACTCGGTTTCAGTGTCTTCTGCTACGGAATTATTTCCTTCAGAATCCTCATCATCGTTTCCAAGCAAAGATGCAAACGACGGGACATATATCTCCCTGTCCTCAGAGAGTACTTCTTCTAAAGTTGTGTTCTTCATATATCTATAAAAGACCAGACCAAATATGAGAATAACGCCTAAAAGGACGATTCCAAAATTGTATCTTATCTTGATTGGCTTTTTGGTTCTACTTACATTTGCCATGGGTTAGCTCCTTTTTGTTATCTAAGGATTATTATATAGCAAAATAGCGCGACTTTCAAGGAATTTTGAGAATTTTCTTCATTTGTAACCCTCTCGTAACCTTATTTATGGATATGGGCTTGAAAAATGCTTTCAAATAGACTATAATATTTTATAAGATTCCTGCTGCAAAATCAGTTTGCAGCTTTTCAACAAAGGAGGATGACATTATGTGTGGCTTTGTCGGCTTTACAAACACTATTCGGGACGCCAAAACGGTTTTGGAGCGCCAGATGGACTCAATCAAGCATCGTGGTCCAGATTCTGACGGAGAATATATCGATGAAAATATCGCATTAGGCTTCAGAAGGCTTTCGATCATCGACCTCTCAGGCGGTGACCAGCCCATCTACAACGAGGATGGCTCAATGGTTATTGTCTTCAACGGGGAGATTTACAACTTCCAGTCGCTTCGTGAAGAGCTTGTCATGAAGGGACACACCTTCAAGACGAATACAGATACTGAAGTTCTGGTTCACGGCTATGAGCAGTGGGGCAAGGATATGCTGAATAAGCTCAGAGGCATGTTTGCGTTTGTTATCTGGGATAAGAATAAAAAAGAGCTCTTTGGAGCGAGGGATTATTTCGGAATCAAGCCTCTTTACTACACCGAGATGGGAGGAAGCTTCATTTTCGGCTCTGAAATCAAGAGCCTTATCCTTCATCCCCTCTTCAAAAAAGAGCTTAACGAAACGGCGCTTGAGAATTATCTTACATTCCAGTATTCACCCTGTGTTGAGACCTTCTTCAAGGGCGTTTACAGGCTGCCTCCGGCTCACTCGTTCCTCTATAAGGACGGCAAGCTGACTGTCGAGAGATATTGGAGCGTTGAATTTGAGGCTGACGAGGAGCCTTCACTTGATGAATGGGTCGACAAGATTTCGGACACCTTCAAGGACTCAGTTGAGGCACATAAAATTGCGGATGTCGAAGTCGGAAGCTTCCTTTCAAGTGGCGTAGATTCGAGCTATGTGGCTGCTGTTGCGAATGTCGACAAGACCTTCACAGTCGGCTTTGGCGAGGATGAGAGATACAACGAGATCGGCTACGCGAAGGAGTTCTCGAAGTTTATCGGGAAAGAGAATATTTCTAAGGTCATCACAGCTGACGAGTACTGGGGAGAGTTTCCGAAGATTCAGTATCACATGGACGAACCGCTTGCTGACCCAGCTGCCGTTGCGCTCTACTTTGTCTGCAAGCTTGCTTCCGAGAGCGTCAAGGTTGTCCTCAGTGGCGAAGGCGCTGACGAGATTTTCGGAGGTTACAATATCTATAAGGAGCCGGACGACGTCGCTATCTACAACAAGATTCCTCGTCCAATCAGGCGAGGTGTCGGGAAGGTCTGTGAACACCTCCCGGCACACAGAGGTTTGAATTTCCTTATTAGACGTGGTAAAGACCTCGAAGAGAGATTCATTGGAAATGCCTATATCTTCTCCGAAAAAGAGAGAAAAGCGCTTCTGAAAGTCTCTACAGACGCTCCTAAGGCTATGGAGATTACGAAGCCATTCTATGACAAAGTCAGTGACAAGGACAACGTCACTAAGATGCAATACCTGGATCTCAACATGTGGCTGGCGGGAGATATTCTTCTGAAGGCTGACAGGATGAGTATGGCGAATTCGCTTGAATTAAGAGTTCCCTTCCTCGACAAAGAGGTTATGGCACTTGGTGAGAAGATTCCAACGAAGTATCGCGTCACGAAAGAGAACACCAAGTACGCCATGAGGCTTGCAGCACACAGGGCCTGCCCACCAAGGACTGCCGACAAGAAGAAGCTCGGCTTCCCTGTTCCGATTCGCGTCTGGCTCAAGGAGGATAAGTACTACAACATAGTCAAGTCAGAATTCGAGAGCGAGAACGGCAAAAAGTTCTTCAATACCGAGAAGGCTGTTCAGCTCCTCGACGACCACAGAAACGGTAAGTACGACAATTCGCGTAAGATCTGGACTATTTACACTTTCTTGGTTTGGTATAAAGTCTACTTCGGAGATTAAAAAGTTCCCTCACAGGGTTTCCTGTGAGGGATTTTTTTATCTGTCAAATGTAAATCTTGAGAACTCGGCCAATGGCTCTGTGCTGTCCGATTTAAATTCGAAGTAAACTGCATGTTTGCCGATGATGCCAGTAGTCAGATCAGCGGTTGCTGAAGTGTCCCCTGCTTTGAGATTTAGGGTGGAAACGATTCTGCCATCGTAAGTATCGAGGCGGACGTTTACGGTTGTGTCCTGAAGGGCTGTGAGCTCAACTGTTACAGTCTTCGGAGCATTACTGCCGAACTGGACATATCTGTAACCAGCAACAGTGCCGCTTGTGATGTTTACAATCGGAGCAGAGATGTTGTCGTCATGCTCGTAAACTGGCTTGATGTAGGGCTTCAGGTTTCCACCACGGAGGTGGCAGGCGTAACCAGCGGAGATGAGCTTATAGGCATCCATACCGTTTATGTGAGCACCCTGAGAGGTCATTTCGACAGGCTTCGAGGAAACAGGCTCGCCATTTACATAGGTGATGTCGCCTATGTAGATTTTGCCATTCTTGTCCATAGCGACATCTACGGGCTCGAGCATTCCCTGACGGGCAAATTCGTCGGTGCCGGTGTGGCGATGATAGAAGATATACCACTTGCCGTTGATTTCTACGATACTGCCATGATTGTTGCCCCAGCGGTAGGCCATCTCTCCTGTGCCATCAGGTTTCTTGAGAATCTCTCCACCGTTGAAGCTGATATCTCCACCCATTTCGAAGCCTTCGAGAGGGCTGTCGCTGTACTTATAGGACAGGAAGCCGTTGTTCTCGCCATAGACTCCGAGCTCAGGAACAGGGGTTGAGTATCTCTTCGAGTAGATATAGACGTATTTACCCATGACCTTTCTTGGGGACGAAGCCTCGAAGAAGGTGTCAACGGGGTCGACATGGCCGTCGTCAGCCTTTATCCAGGAAGCCATTGCGTGACCCATCGGGTGAGCGTGGAAGGTTCCTTCCTTGATTGTGGCCATGTCGTCATTCAGCTCGCAGCAGTAGCAGGCGCAGAAGCCCCAGTATGCGTAGACCTTGCCGTCATCATCGACTAAGATTCCAGGGTCGAATCCCAAATCAGTCTTGACTGGATTCTCAAATGGTCCGGCAGGTTTTTTCGAGCTTGCTACCATGATCCTTGAGCCTCTGGCTTCGGCAGCATAGAGGTAGAAGGTGTTGCCCTTCTGAACAACATCGGGGGCATAGAGAATGCTGCCGTCAGTTGACCTATAGCAGACGCCATGGCAGGTCCAGTTGGTCAGGTCGTCTACTGGTGCGCTCCAGACAACCTGATCCTTTCCACAGTACTCGGTTCTCATTGTGTCATGAGAGCCATAGACATAAACGCGCTTTTCGCCGTTATACTCGAAGACTCTCGGTTCGCCATCGGGAACATGCTCCCAGAGTGGCATGTAGGGGTTTGCACCCTTCAGGTATTCTTTCATAACATATCCTCCAAGTTTTTATATTCAATCCTTCGCAAATTTGCGTTGAAAGAACTTCACTATCTCAACCATTGGGATGATGAGGAAGCCAAGAAGTATTGCTATAACATACTCGTTAAGCTCGACACTTGTAAACTCGAAAGCGGTTGCGATGACAGGGATCTCACAGACTAAAGTTGTAGCGACAAGGGAACCTGCAGCAGCCAGGAGAAGAAGCTTGTTCTGAGAACCAAGCTTGAAGATGCTGCCTCTCTGAGAACGCATATTCAGGCTGTGGAAGATTTCTGCCATCGACATTGTCAGGAACGCCATTGTAGTGCCATCTGCACTGTTTCCGATAGTGAACGTGCCGGTTTCCATGAAGTCACCGATAAAGTAGGATGCAAGAACCAGAACGGTTACCATGAGGCCCTGATATGCAATATCTACTCCCATGCCTCCTGCAAAGATTCCAGCCTTTGCGTCACGAGGCTTGCGCTTCATGATGTCTGGCTCGGCCTTTTCAGTTCCCAAAGCAAGTGCCGGGAAGCAGTCGGTGACAAGATTGATCCAGAGGAGATGTACGGGCTTTAAGATTGTAAAGCCCATGAGGGTTGCGAAGAAGATACTTAAGACTTCACTGATGTTGGAGCCTAAGAGGAACTGGATAGCTTTTCTTATGTTGTCGTAGATTCGTCTTCCCTCTTCTACGGCATTGACAATTGTGGCGAAGTTATCGTCGGCAAGAACCATGTCGGCGACGTTCTTTGTGACGTCGGTTCCTGTGATTCCCATTCCAACGCCGATATCGGCAGCCTTGATTGAAGGAGCGTCGTTAACGCCGTCACCAGTCATTGCGGTGACGTAGCCAGCATTTCTCCAGGCGTTTACTATTCTTGTCTTATGCTCAGGCTGAACACGGGCATATACGCTTATATTCATGAATTCCTTGGCGAAGGTCTCATCATCCATCTCATTAAGCTGAGCGCCGGTGACGGCCTTCGAGGTCTCGGTCATGATGCCGAGCTCATTGGCGATTGCTACAGCAGTGTCGATATGGTCGCCAGTTATCATTATGGGTCTGATTCCAGCCTCACGGCACTCTTCAATAGCGTCCTTGACTTCAGGACGGACAGGGTCGATCATTCCGCAAAGGCCGATGAAGCAAAGATTCTGTTCGAGGTTGGAGCCATCACAATCTGAAGGCATGGTATCCCAGAGCCTTTCTGCACAAGCAAGGACTCTGAGGGCCTTGTCAGCCATAGACTTGTTGGCAGCCATGATTTCGGCCTTGTGTTCAGGCGTCATCGGAACAGGCTTGCCGTTCTCAAGATAGTGAGTGCACTTGTCGACAACGATATCAGGAGCACCCTTGGTGAACTGGATGAAGGCGTTCTCTGAAGAATGAACGGTTGACATCATCTTTCTCTGAGAATCGAACGGAGCTTCACCCTTGCGCTCGAGCTTTGACTTAAGAGTAGGCTTGTCCAAGCCTAAAGTATTGGCCCACGCAACGAGAGCAGCCTCTGTTGGCTCGCCAGTGACTGTTCCGTCCTCCATGAGCTCAGCATCGCTGCAGAGAGCCATGGCGGTCGCGATCTTCTTTTCATCGTCACCATAGGAATCGACGACGGTCATCTTGTTCTGAGTGAGGGTGCCGGTTTTATCTGAGCAGATTATCTGAGCGCAGCCGAGGGTTTCAACAGCTGTAAGCTTGCGGATGATGGCATTACGCTTTGACATATTGGTGACGCCGATTGAGAGGACTACTGTTACTACCGCTGCGAGGCCTTCAGGGATTGCAGCAACTGCAAGCGAAACGGCGATCATGAACGAATCGAGTATAAGATCGAAGCTCATGCTTCCTGCACGGATAAGCTGAACTGCGAATATCACAACACAGATGCCGAGAACCAACCAGGTGAGAATCTTTGAAAGCTGATTGAGCTTCAGCTGAAGAGGAGTTTCGCCCTCTTCGGCGTTCTGGAGGGCATCGGCGATCTTGCCCATTTCGGTGTCCATGCCAGTGGCGGTTACGACTGCGGTACCTCTGCCATAGACGATGGTAGAGCCCATATAGAGCATGTTCTTTCTGTCGCCCAGGAGGACGTCCTTCTCGCCGTCTTTAAGGTTTATAATATCTATAAACTTGTTGACAGGGACCGACTCGCCCGTCAGAGCAGCTTCCTCAGCCTTGAGGCTGGCGCTCGAGAGGATTCTTAGATCTGCCGGGACCGCGTCTCCGGCCTCGAGGATTACAATATCACCGACGACAAGCTCTTCGCTCCTGACAGTCGTAATCTTTCCGTCACGCATTACTTTTGACGTGGCAGCAGACATTTCCTGCAAGGCTTCAATTGCTTTTTCGGCCTTGCTTTCCTGATAAACGCCCAAAACGGCGTTGACAATGACAACTATGAGGATAATGATAACATCGGCGAAGCTGTCGTTTTCAACTACCGCCAATATTCCACTGACCAGAGCTGCGACCAGAAGGATTATAATCATCGGGTCGGCAAGCTCTTCTAAGAACCTTCTTATGAGGCTCTTGCCCTTTTTTGCTGCCAAGACGTTTTTGCCGTCACGTTCGAGTCGTTTCGCAGCTTCTTCTGAGGAAAGACCATTTTCTGAGGATTCAAGTTCCTTAAGAACCGCATCTCTTTCTTCACAATAATATCTCACAACAATTCTCCTTTAAATTTTTATCCGATAAGACCAGTGATGAAAATCTCAAGTCCGATGGCGATGAGGATTACACCGCCCAAAATCTGTGCCTTGTTTGAAAGCTTGGTTCCGAATTTCTTTCCGATGACGAGTCCGACCATGCAGATTACAAACGTTACTGCTGCGATTATCAGCGACGCCACAAGTGCCATCAGCCAGTTATAGTCAGAAATCGTAAATCCGACAGATAGAGCATCGATTGAGGTTGCGATTCCCTGAATCAGAAGTGCTCCTATGCCAAGACCCATGTTTTCCTCTTCAGATTCGCCCTTCTTGGTTCCTTCGGCAATCATTCTTCCGCCGATAAAGCCTAAAAGGATGAGTGCTATCCAAGGGATCAGCTTTTCAAATGCGGTGAAATACTGAACGATTGTATGTACACAAATCCAGCCAATCATTGGCATCAGAGCCTGAAATCCTGCGAAGACGCCTGCGATTTCACACATTTTTCCTTTGCTCATCTTCGGCTCATTGAGACCATTTGCCATCGAGACCGAGAAGGCATCCATCGCGAGGCCTACTCCAAGCAAGGCACTGTTGAAGAAGAACAGAAAGCTCCACTCCATAAATATATCTACCTCCAGTTAGTTAGTAGCAAAAACCCAAGTACGACTGCTGAGCCGAACCTGGGTCCATAATCCATAATATCAGACACTTGTACAGCTTTGCAGTTATACATGAGTCTCGCAATTTAAAACAAGCCAGATTGCAGCAACACTTTGTCGCTACAGTCAGGATGTTGACTTGCTACGCAGAAATCCGCGCTTGCTACTCCCTCACGGGATATTCACTAGTGAGAATTATATCACTTGAGTTTTATCCTGTCAAGCTTTTTTTCAAGAGATTTTTAAGGCGCCTGGCTCAGAAATGACGTTTTTTGGACAAACGAATAATTTTGTGAAGACTAAAAAGCCTTGTCTCACAATTATACGAGACAAGGCTTCTTAAATATTACTTGACCACTGAAAGCTTTGCTGCTGTATAGGTGTTTTCCATCAGCATTGCTATTGTCATCGGTCCAACTCCGCCGGGAACGGGAGTGATATAGCCAGCAACCTTGGAAGCCGACTTGAAATCAACGTCTCCGCAGAGCTTGCCGTTTGCGTCACGGTTCATTCCGACATCTATGACCACAGCACCCGGCTTTATCATGTCGCCGGTGATGAGCTTTGGCTTGCCAACAGCTGCAACTAAGATATCAGCCTCACGGCAGACATCGCCTAAGTTCTCAGTCTTCGAGTGGCAAACAGTGACCGTGCCATTAGCCTGTAAGAGAAGCATCGCCATCGGCTTTCCGACAATATTGCTTCTTCCTACTACTACGCATCTCTTCCCTGCTACTTCAACACCTGTAGACTTGATGAGCTCCATGACTCCTGCAGGAGTGCAGGGAGCGAAATCTCCGCCACCAGTGACGAGCTTTCCGACATTGATGGGATGGAAGCAGTCGACATCCTTCTTAGGATTGATTGCAGCGATTATCTCGTCCTCATCAATATGACGAGGAAGAGGAAGCTGAACCAGGATTCCGTGGATGTTAGGGTCACGGTTAAGGGTGTCGATGAGCTCTAAAAGAACTATCTCAGGAGTTTCTTCTGGAAGGACATGCTCGAATGACTTGAAGCCGACCTCTTCACATGCCTTCTTCTTGTTTCTTACATAGATTTTTGATGCAGGATCATTTCCAACAAGGACTACTGCGAGACCAGGAACAATCTTCGAGGTCTTCTGGAAGCGGATAGCGTCCTTACGGATTCTTTCCTTAACGGCAGCTGCGACTGCCTTTCCATCTATAATTTCTGCCATATAATTTCCCCTTTGTTATTACTGAAATACTGTTATTCTTCTGTCTTCTCTGTTTCTTCTACAGCTTCAATCGCTTCAGGCCCAGGATCTGAAGCTTCTTCGGTGGCCTCTTCAGGTTCTGGAGATTCTTCGTGATCTGGTTCCGAAACTTCTTCAGGCTCAGATTCTTCACTCTCTTCGGATTCTTCCGATTCGGAGACTACTTCGCCTTCAGCCTCTTCGCCTTCGTTGCGGAACTCATCTGCAAGGATATGCGAGTTGTCCTCAACAATATGCTCATCCTCTTCGAGGCTTTCATTCTGGCCCTTCTTAGTCTTCTTGTAGGCTTCCTTTAAAAGGGCCTTCGACTCGTCGGTGTTGCAGTAGAGGACATATCCTCCCTGCTTCTTGCCTCTCACATACATAAATATCAGCATGACAGTGGCGAAGATGAAGCAGGTTCCTGCAAGGAGCTGGGAAACCTTGAGGGAGATAACGTCGTTATTTATGAGATATAAACTGTCGGTTCTCAGGCCTTCAATCCAGAAGCGTCCGAAACCGTACCAGCCGATATACATCAGGAAGAGCTGACCATCGAACTTGCGGTGCTTCGAATAGATATGAAGAATGATGAAGCCCAAGAGGCACCAAAGTGACTCATACAGGAAGCAAGGATGTGCAAGCATGTTGAGAGCACGGTTGGTTACAACTGATGTGTTGTCGGGGTAAACGAAGAAGTAGATGCCGTTTAAGATGCTCTTTGAGACCATTCCCCAAGGGAGCGAACCGGCTGCTTCAGAATAGCCATAGGCCTCTTGGTTGAAGAAGTTGCCCCAGCGTCCTATGCACTGGCCAATAAGAAATCCCATTCCAGCAAGGTCAAGCATCGGTGCTAACTTTACCTTTCGGATTTTTGCCATTATTCCGCCGATGAGAAGTCCACCGATAATACCGCCATAGATTGCAAGTCCGCCGTCACGGATGTTGAATATCTCTGCAAAATCGAGTGTTCCTTCCTCTGTCATGTAATTTTCAATGCTGAACACAACATAATAGAGTCTTGCGCCGATTATTCCGCCGATAAGACCCGCAAGAACGGTGTCTGTAACACGGTCTATGTCGAGACCGAATTTACGGCATCTCGAGAAGGCGTAAATCATTGCTAAAACCATTCCGAGAGCAATCAGGAATCCATACCAATAGATGTCGAGATTGATACCAGGAATCGTGAACATTACATTGTCGATTGAAAGTCCGTTTGGAAACAGCTTAGTGAACAGTGTACTGTTCGGAAAATAGATAACATTGCCGTCGCTGTCTAAAAGCTCACGGACAAAGTCAGAAGTCATTGCTAGGGTCATATGAGGATACCTTTCCTATAAATTTGGTGCTGAAAACCATATCCACCGAATGTATTGTATCACAATGAGTTGTTTATTGCAAGAGTTACACGTTAATTTCATCTTTCTGTAACCTGAAACGTATAACTTTCCTGCGAAATGAATAGTTTGTACAAAGAAAAATTCAAGCGCATAGCTTGTATGCGCTCGAATTATACGACATGGATAAGTAGAATCAGACTTCCATTTCCTTGATCTTCTTGAGGCAAGCAGGGCAAATATGCTTGTTGCCGAAGGGGATGATGTCCTCGCCTTCGCCACAGAGAGCGCAGGAATTGGAGTACTTTCTCAGGACGATGTTGTCGCCGTCGGTCAGAATTTCGATAGGATCCTTGATGTTAAGGCCCATAGACTTTCTGAGCTCCATGGGGATGACAATTCTTCCAAGCTCGTCGATTCTTCTTACAATACCAGTAGATTTCATAGTGTCGTACCTCCTTGACGTTTATACTAATATTATACAGCATAATTCGACATATTGCAAGTACCAATCGTGGTAAAATTTTTGAAATTGGGGTGAAAAAACAATTTTTATGTCGTCTTATGAAATAGCTTTCTTAAAAGCAAAAGGAGTATCTAATATGATAGATTTTATCCTTGCCGGAATTATCGCGATTTCCTGTATCTATGGATTTATTAATGGCGGTGCCGATGCGGTTTCCAATGCAGTTCTTACGAGCGGACAAACTGCCGTGACGCTGACTCTGAGCATCTTGGGAGCGATGGCTACATGGGGAGGGGTCATGAAGCTTGCAGAAAAAAGCGGACTCACAGACAGGATTGCAAGCCTCATAAGCCCGATTATCAGGCTTATATTCAGAGGTATTGACAGGAATTCGAAGGCTTTCAGGGCGATTGCAATGAATATCACTGCAAATCTCTTCGGGCTCGGGAACGCTGCGACTCCGCTTGGGATCGAGGCAATGAATGAGCTGAAGAAAGAAGAGAACTGTGAAGATGTTGCTTCGAGGAATATGGTGCTGCTGACAGTCATCAACACATCTTCTATTGAGCTGATACCGTCGACTGTGGCAGCGCTCAGGCTTACATATGGGAGCAAGTCACCGATGGAAATTCTGCCGTGTGTACTGATGGTTTCTGTGCTGTCACTGACAGCTGCTGTCACTTGTGCTTACGTGTTTGACGGAGTTGGACGGAGGAAAAAGTGAGAATTACAAGTCTTGTTGTTCCAGTATTTGTTCTCGGGGTGATTCTTTATAGTCTCCACAAGAAAATCGGCGTCTTCGATACTTTCATCGAAGGCGCCAAGGAGAATATTAAAGTCTCAATCGACATACTCCCCTCTCTGGTCGCACTGATGCTGGCAGTTGAGATGTTCAAGGCTTCGGGAGCACTTACAGCTCTGACCGAACTAATTGAGCCGATCACTCGGGTAATCGGGATTCCTTCAGAATGTGTGCCGTTGGCACTGATGAGGCCTATTTCAGGGAGTGGAGCGCTGTCGATGCTCGACAGCATTTTAGCTGAATATGGTCCAGACAGCTTTATTGGAAGGGTTGCAAGTGTTCTGATGGGGTCTACGGAGACCACTCTATACACAGTTGCAGTTTATTTTGGAGCAGTGAAGATAAGGAAGACTCGGCACGCTTTGCCTTCGGCTCTGGTTGGAGACTTCATGGCGTTTTTGCTTTCGGCACTTGCAGTCAGGCTGTTTCTCAGCGCTCAATGATTCTTTCTATATGAGAGGCCTTGCCGGTTTTCTCGTCAAACTCAACCATGACGGCGTTGATGAAGCAGGGAGTGTCTGCTTCCATGAATCTTACTGGATAATTCAGGCGCTGCTTTTCGATGGCGATCTCTTTATTTACGCCTAAAACAGACTCTTCTGGGCCAGTCATTCCGACATCGGTGATATAGGCGGTTCCGCCATTTAAGATAGCCTCATCGGCGGTCTGGACATGGGTGTGGGTTCCGAAAACGCCAGTTACCCTTCCGGCAAGATAGTAGCCGAGAGCCTTCTTTTCGGCGGTGGCTTCAGCATGGAAGTCGACAAAGATATTCTTGGTTTCGATTTTGGAGAGGACCTCATCGGCGGTTTTAAAGGGATTTGTGAGGGGGTCCATATAGATGACACCCATCAGGTTAACCACCGCAATCTGGCATCTGCCCATATCGAGAGTGCAGAAGCCCTTTCCACAAACTTCGTCGGGATAGTTGGCGGGTCTCAGAAGATGAGGGACTGAATCGAAAATCTGAACCGATTCACGGCGCTTGAAGGCGTGGTTGCCGGTTGTGATGACATCGGCTCCGATTCTCGTCAGGAAATCGCAGGAATGGACCGTTATTCCGTTGCCAGAGGCGGAGTTCTCGCCATTGATGACCGTTACGTCAATCTCATATTTACGCTTGATTTCTCTTAGCTTTGACGCTAAGAAATCGCAGCCTGTCTGGGCGACGACATCGCCTATCATCAGTAATCTCATTTTTGATCCTCCTTGAAGCCCCAACCGTCTACTCCTGAGCGCCTGAGCGCTCCGAAAATGCGGTCGGTGAAGCCCTTGTCCTCACGCTCGCGTTCTCTTAAAAATTCCTTCATGTCCTGCCGTTTTGTCACACCATCGGCAGGGCATTTTGATTTCACTATCTCTAAATTATTCCGCCTTGCAGCGTTCTTAATCTCTCTTTCGGGAGCAAAAACGAGAGGCCTTATAATCGTGATGTCGCTTCTGTCGAGATAGGTCTTCGGAGAGAAGCAACCAACTCTTCCTTCGATGAAGAGATTCATCATGAAGGTCTCGACAACGTCGTTATAGTGGTGGCCAAGAGCAACTTTGTTGCAGCCGAGCTCCTTTGCCTTGCTGTTCAGCGCTCCCCTTCTCATATTGGCACAGAGCGAGCAGGGGTTTGACTCTTTTCTTATATCAAAAACTATGCTTCCGATGTCGGATTTCTCGACAACATAGGGAACGCTGTATTCTTCGCAAAGCTTCATGACGGGAAAATAGTCTGTTTCAACTCCTCCGAACTGAGGATCTATAGTGAGTGCAGTTATGTCGTAATCAATTCCGATAAATCGGCGGAGAAGAATCAGTCCCGTCAGAAGGACAAGGCTGTCCTTTCCTCCTGAGACTCCGACAGCTATCTTGTCGCCATTCTGAATGAGATCAAATTCTGTTATCGCTTTTCGCATGTATCCTAAAATTTTCTGCATGGCAATGTCCTTTCTATACCCTGCATTATATCATAATTTTTGCTCTTTGAAAAGGAAAATATCCGAAAAAGTGAAATAAGAGAGGACAAAGTCACTCTCTTACTCCACCATTTACTTGGAACATTATATTATGAAGACAACTGTCAAAGTTAGTAGTGCAGGCGACCATGAAAGAAATCTTATTCACGATACTCTTTTTCATCGCCTTACATTATTATATTATACTGAAAATTCTGAAAAAGTAAAGTGTCAAAATCGCCGAATATTTGCGTTTTTGAGGCCGTTTCATATGTAATATTGCACGATTTTGGGGATGTTGATATCAAAATCTGAAACATTTATAAGGATAAGAGCCTCGAAGCAAGAATCCCTCCGCCAGAAAAAGCGGAGGGATATGAAAATTTGCAATCAGGATTACTTCGAAAGTCTTTCCTTGAGAGCGTTGAGCTCGTAAGCCATTTCCTTAGGAAGCTTGTCGCCGAATCTTGAATAGAACTCTTCGATGCTCTTGGTGTCCTCGAGCCAGAGATCCTTATCGGCAGAGAGGAGATCAGCGATGGTGTCAACGGTGATTCCGTCGAGACCTTCGATGTTGATATCCTCAGGCTTGGGCTCGTAGCCGATAGGAGTTTCAACAGCGTCAACAGTGCCTTCGCAACGGCTGATGATCCAGTCGAGAACTCTCATGTTGTCACCGAAACCTGGCCAGATGAAGTTGCCCTCATCGTCGGTTCTGAACCAGTTAACGTGGAAGATCTTAGGAGCCTTGTCGCCAAGAATCTTGCCCATTTCGAGCCAGTGTGCCCAGTAGTCGCCCATGTTGTATCCGCAGAACGGAAGCATAGCCATCGGGTCACGTCTTACAACGCCGACAGCACCAGCAGCAGCTGCAGTGGTCTCGGAAGCCATGATGGAGCCAACGAAGGTACCATGCTGCCAGTTGAAGGACTGATAAACGAGCGGAGCGGTCTTAGCACGTCTTCCGCCGAAGATCATAGCGCTGATCGGAACGCCCTGAGGATTGTTGAACTCAGGAGAAATGCAAGGGCAGTTCTCAGCAGGAGCTGTGAATCTTGAGTTCGGGTGAGCAAGCTTGTTGCCAGCAGCGGTGTATTCAATGCCATTGACCTTCTCGCCCTTCCACTCGGTTGCGTTAACCGGCGGATCCTTGGTGAGCTTCTCCCACCAAACAGTGTTGTCGTCATTATTGATAGCAACGTTGGTGAAGATGGTGTTCTTTCTTGTGGAAGCGAGAGCGTTATAGTTGGACTTTTCATTGGTGCCGGGAGCTACGCCGAAGAAGCCATTCTCAGGATTGATAGCGTAGAGTCTTCCGTCCTCACCGGGCTTGAGCCAAGCGATATCGTCGCCGACGGTCCAGACCTTATAGCCCTTCTTCTTATAACCCTCTGGAGGAATGAGCATTGCAAGGTTGGTCTTGCCACAAGCAGACGGGAATGCAGCGGTTACATATACGACTTCACCGTTCGGCTTCTCAATGCCGAGGATAAGCATATGCTCAGCCATCCAGCCTTCGTTCTTGCCCTGATATGAAGCGATTCTGAGAGCGAAGCACTTCTTGCCAAGGAGAACGTTTCCGCCGTAAGCGGAGTTGATTGACCAGATTGTATTATCTTCAGGGAACTGAACTATGTATCTCTTCTCAGGGTCAACATCAGCCTTGGAATGGAGGCCTCTTACGAAGTCGTCAGAGGTGTCGCCGAGGTTCTTGAAAGCATCGGCACCCATTCTTGTCATAATAGCCATGTTGAGTACAACATAGATAGAGTCAGTGGCCTCAACGCCGACCTTTGCAAGAGGAGAACCGATAGGTCCCATGGAATACGGGATGACATACATCGTTCTGCCCTTCATAACTCCATCATAAAGAGGGGTGAGCATTGCATACATTTCCTCAGGATCCATCCAGTTATTGGTCGGTCCTGCATCTTCCTTCTTCTTAGTGCAGATGAAGGTTCTGTCCTCAACACGAGCAACGTCGTTAGGCTTTGTTCTGTGATAGAGGCATCCGGGAAGCTTCTCGGGGTTGAGAGCGATCATCTCGCCGGTTTCACAAGCCTCACGGCGAAGGTCGTTGAGCTGATCCTCGCTGCCGTCGATCCAGACTACCTGATCAGGCTTGGTCAAAGCTATCATTTCATCAACCCACTTGTTGACATTAGGGTTTTTAGTAAGTGAAGCCATAGTAGTTATCTCCTTTGTTATCATTTACGCTTACAGCCAAACGCTCAAGCGTATTGTTTTTTGGGTACGGAGCCGGAAATTCTTATAAGAAAATCCGAACTCTCCTCATTTACAATCATACACCCTTTCTGTCAAGAAATCAAGCGCAAATTTTAACTTTCACCGTTTTTTCAGATAGATTCACACACAAGTAGTTAGAATTTATCAATGTTTTATCAGAAATTGTCATTGCATTTGAGTTCTCGATTTAGTACAATTTGGGTATAAGATAACTCAAGTATGGGTTACTCAAATAAAACTTGGAGGCGATATTATGGGAATCATTACTATCAAGGACGATAAATTGCTCTTTGAAAGACGCGACGAGACGGTTCTTATCGAGCCGTATGGGTTGAACTGTCTGAGGGTTAGGTCATCAAAAAACACAAGGCTTTCGGATGAGAAATGGACACTTTTGGAGCCTAAAAACAACTCCCAGCCTGTTATAACAGGCGACTCAAAGAATGTAACTTTGACAAACGGTGATATTTCCGTAACAGTATTAGCGGATAACATCTACGGCGGAGAGCTGAGGTTCTCAAGAAAGGGCAAGGAAATCCTCGTCACCAAAAATAATGGCGACTATGCCCGAAGATACCTCCACACTGAAGGAGACAATTATCAGATAAGATACGCTTTTGAGGCGAATCAGGGTGAACGCATCTATGGCCTCGGGCAGATGCAGGAGGACGTTTTTGACCGAAAAGGCAGGACTACTGAACTCATCAACTACAACACCTATTCGGCTATTCCTACATACTACTCCTCTTTAGGATACGGTTTCATCTGGAACAATCCGGCACCGGGAAGATGCGAAACCACATTCAATCACACAATGTGGGTCGCTGAGAGTGCCTATCAGGCGGATTACCTGGTCTATGTCGGAGACACTCCGAAGGAAGTCATGAAGCTTTATTCTGACCTCACTGGTTACGCTCCTATGATGCCAAACTGGGCTGCCGGATTCTGGCAGTGCAAACTGAGATACTCTTCGCAGGATGTGGTTCTTAATGTTGCACGAGAGTATAAGAAACGTGGAATCACGCCTGACGCGATAGTTATCGACTTCTTCCACTGGAAGGAGCAGGGAGACTTTTCGTTTGATCCGAAGTTCTGGCCTGACCCGAAGGGAATGTGTGATGAGCTTAAGGAAATGGGAATCGAGCCGGTTGTGTCAGTCTGGCCTACGATAAGTCCAAACAGTGTTAACTGGGATGAGATGTACAACCGCAACTTGGTTCTCGGGACAGAATCAGGGCAGTTCCCCACTTTTGACTTCTATGGGATGATTACTTATATCGATCCGACAAACCCGGAAACAGCGAAATTCTGCTGGGACAAGGTCAAGAAAAATTACTACGATAATGGCATCAAAAACTTCTGGCTGGATGAAGCGGAGCCGGAAATCCATCCGCAGCATTTCTCGAATATGAAGATGTATGCCGGGAATGGCGCTCAAACAGCGCTTTTGTATCCCTTCTACTACAACAAGCTCTTCTACGACGGAAGAAAGGCTGAGGGGGAAACCGAGATTATAAGTCTCACGAGAGCTGCCTATCTCGGAAGCCAGAGAGTTGGAGCGCTCGTCTGGAACGGCGACGTTGTTTCGAGCTTCTGGGCTTTGAAAAACAGCATCAAGAGCGGGCTTTCGATGGCTATGTGTGGGATTCCTTGGTGGAACAGCGACATTGGGGGCTTCTGCTTTGGAGATACCGAAAGCGAATCCTTCAGAGAGCTTCTGATGAGATGGTTCCAGTTCGGGCTCTTCTGCCCGGTTATGAGGCTTCATGGCAGCAGAAACAGGCAATCCTACTTTGTTGATGAGACGCCTGACACTATGGTTCCGTCTGGTGGCTACAATGAAATCTGGCACTTTGGAGAGGAATATTACCCCTACTACGTCAGGATGATTGAAACAAGGCAGAAGATGAGGGACTATACCCTTTCCCTTGCAAAAGAGGCTCACGAAAACGGCACTCCGATTATGAGGCCGATGTTCCTTGAGTTCCCAGAGGATGAAAGGTGCTATTCGCTTGACGACCAGTATATGTATGGCTCCGACATCCTGTTTGCTCCTATCTACAACGAGGGGCAGACTGAGCGAGAGGTCTATCTGCCGGAAGGCGAATGGACCTGCGTCAAGGATTTTGAAACATATTCAGGCTCACAGTCTTTAACTCTACATGCTGATATCTGCGAATATCTGGCATTTGTAAGAAAGGGCAGCAACGTTTTTTCCGCTTTCGAGTGATTTTTCCTTCGTAAAAAGTCTCCCCGCAAAATTTGCGAGGAGGCTTTTTCTGTCATACAAAAAATATTTTCGAAAGGGCAAGTCTTAAAGGCTTGCAGATTCCGATTATTATCAGCATCATTCCTAAGATGAAGAACGCTGCAAGTGGGAAACCTGACCAGCCGACGAAGCTTATGCTTTCGAATGTGATCGAAATGAAAAGCTCGATAAGTGAGACATAGACCCCTGTTGCAATCAAGGCTCCGCCGATGATGAAAAGCTGTCCCCTCTTTACGTAGCGCAAAAGTGTCACAACTGTTGTCACAATTATTCCTGCTATCCCTGCTATCGGGAAGGCAAGGCTCAGGAACCATCCGCCTTGAACTGTCAGGTCGATATAGAGCAAATACAGAATTATTGAAGCGAATGCTATCGGCGTGAAGATGACTGGATTCGGATGGCGGAACCATTCGGGAAGAGCAAACGAGACATAGGTTATCACAAGTGCTCCGACGACATAGCCAGACCAGCTTATTCCTCCAGTCGTGTTGAAGTCGATCATCGTGATCATAAGGCCTACTAAGATGAAGCAGACTGTGACTATAAGCATGATTGCTGTTCTCACGCTTTTTCTTGTGACGCGTCTGAATTCGGGGTAGGGTCTGTCTACCTCCTCCTGCTTGATATCGGGATGAAACACGGGAGTGAGGCAAAGCGGGCAGATTTTCTCGCTGTCCTTGAGCTCAACTCCGCATTTTACACAGTACATAGTTACCTCCTTACTCACTCGGCATCTCGCCGATTGCTCTCCACAGTAACCTTGAAGCCGAGCTTCACGAGATTAGTGAAGAAGATTCTCTCGAGCTCAGGTGTGACCGAGCTCCTGACAATATTGATTCTCATTTCATTGCCATAAGTGCAGACACCGCAGTTGTAGGGCGATGATGAACGGACGCCTGGGAAGATATCGAAATGCTTGACATACTTTTTAAGCTCGTCTGGCATGTCTACGACGCCCAAGTTAGATATCGAAAGGCAGGACTGGCCCTCGCCAAGCTGATAGAAAGCGATTCTCATTCCGATGTTCTTGATGAACAGTGGGACAATCTTGAGGCCCTTGACGAGCTCAGCGTTGACGTTTGGCGTGAAATCAGCCTGCATGTTCTTCTTCGTGAGCTTGAGTGCAAGCTGGTGGCTGATTATCGTGACCAGTTCATCAAGAGTATACTCGCCCATTCTCGGGTCGACTCCGACGTTTATGAAGAGTGAGAAGTTGCGTAGGGTCTTACTTGGGAAGAGCTTACGAAGATTTACTGGGATCTGGACTTTCACTATCTTCTGCTTCGAGCGCTTCTTCTGGTGGTTCTTCTGGACTTCGATTATAGACATCACCATTACAGCTGATATAAACGAGGTGATGGTCACTCCCCTGCTCTTTGCTGCCTGATGGATTGCTAAGGCATCAAGAGTTCCTGTTGTGATATTTATGAAGCCATCTGACTCAGGCTCGCCTTTTAAGCGATAGGATTTAGTGAAATCGCGCTGAGAGCTGACAGGGCCTCTGTTTTTTAAGAAGCTGTCCTCAAGCTCCTCTGGCTCTGGATAGGACTGTCGGCTGAGGACGCCCTTTTCGTCAGGGATTCTTATGTTATACTTCTGTGTGAAATATTCGGCAAGGAGTGTTTTCAGAAATGCTATTCCGCCAGTTCCGTCAGTTGTGGCGTGGAAGAACTCGACTGCAACACGTTTATTATAATAGAGAACCCTGATGGCACACTTTTTCACATCGTCAATTGTTTGGCTCATGAACGGATAAGAGCCTTCCTCGATCACTTCAAGAGGCTTCTTGAGCTCTTCAAGGTAGTACCAGAAGAAGCCGGTTTTGAGTCTTGCAGCTATCGTCGGAAATCTACCGATCGTGACGTTTAGAGCCGATTGCAGCACAGCTGGATCAACCTTCTCGCTGAGTTCAGCTGAGACTCTGAACATGTTATACCAGCCTCTTCGCTTGGATGCCGGGAAAATCTTCGCTGCATTGTCGAGGCGAACCCAACGAGCAGTTGAAATCGGAATCAGCTCACCGATGAAATCACGGATGACCTCATAGTCAGACTTTCGCTCCTTGACATCATAGAGAATATAGGCGTGCCACATCCTGTCGGCGATTATCAGCTTAGAGCGGTTGCCACTATCCAAAAGCTTCTGGTGGAGACGGGTGGAGTCGTCTAGGAGTATTTCGTCGCCACCGACGAAAATCAGCGAAGGCGGGAGCTTGGTTCCCTTTTCAAACCATAATGGCGAGACATAGGGATTAGTTCTGTCGTCTGTATACGATTCAGCATAAAAATTGAGCTGGTCTATCGTCAGAGTTGGGTCGACCTCTTTGTTTGACTCAATCGAATCGCCAGATGCTGTCAAATCTGTCCATGGAGAGATTGCAATTATTCCGGCAGGCTGAGAAATGCCGATTTCACTTAACTTCAGGCAGAGACTGTAGCAAAGGCCTCCACCAGCGGATTCACCGACAAGTATAATTCTGTCTGATGGGAAACCGCTGTCGATCAGGTATTTATATGAAGCGAGCGCATCATCGAGCGCTGCCGGGAATTTGTTTTCGGGAGCGAGTCTGTAGGCACAGCAAAAGACCTTGAGTCCATATTCGGACGCAAGCTTTGAGCCGAAGCCTCTTGCATATTCAAGTCCACCACAGGTATAGCCTCCGCCATGGAGGTATAAAATCACTCCGGCAGAGCTGCACTCATCAGGGATAACCCATTCGGCTGAAAAATCCTGAAAGTCCTGCTGGACAGTCCTTACGGATTTATGCTCGACAAATGCCATAAGCTCGCCTAAAAGATCCTGCCCTTTTCTTGCTTGCTCGAGTGTGCTGCCAACGAGCTTTGGCTTGAGGATACTTAGCTGTGAGCGAAAGAATTTCTCGGTCAATCTGGAGCCTCCTTTTCTGCAATACTTTATGGTTCTATTGTAGCATATTCGGAGCAGTTTATCAAGAGGCATAAAAAATCGCCGTCCCTTGTTGGGGACGGCGAAAATATTTACTCAGGATAGAATCACTTCTTGTCCTTGATTGCAGCCTGAGCGGCAGCAAGACGGGCAATCGGAACTCTGAACGGTGAGCAGGATACATAGTCGAGGCCGATGTTGTGGCAGAACTCGATGGAAGAAGGATCGCCACCGTGCTCACCGCAGATACCGCAGTGGAGCTCGGGTCTGGTCTTCTTACCAAGGGTAACAGCCATATCCATAAGCTTGCCAACACCAGTGGTGTCAAGACGAGCGAACGGATCGGACTCGTAGATCTTGTGCTCATAGTATGCAGGAAGGAACTTGCCAGCATCGTCACGGCTGAAGCCGAAGGTCATCTGAGTGAGGTCGTTGGTACCGAAGCAGAAGAACCCAGCCTCAGTAGCAATCTCGTCAGCTGTAAGAGCAGCTCTCGGGATTTCGATCATGGTACCAACCTCATACTTGAGGTCTACGCCAGCATTCTTGATAACTTCGTCGGCAGTCTTTACAACTACATCCTTTACGAACTTAAGCTCCTTGACCTCACCTACGAGAGGAATCATGATCTCAGGAACGATGTTCCAGTCAGGATGCTTCTTGGAGACATTGATAGCAGCCTTGATAACTGCATTGGTCTGCATAACAGCGATCTCAGGATATGTTACGGTAAGACGGCATCCACGGTGGCCCATCATCGGGTTGAACTCATGGAGGTCATTGATAACCTGCTTGATATAAGCAACGCTCTTGCCCTGGGTTGCTGCCAAAGCTTCGATGTCAGCTTCCTCAGTAGGAACGAATTCATGAAGCGGAGGATCGAGGAATCTGATGGTTACAGGATATCCACCGAGAGCCTCGAAGAGGCCTTCGAAGTCTGCCTGCTGCATGGGCTCGATCTTTGCAAGAGCCTTCTCTCTTTCCTCAACAGTCTTGGAGCAGATCATCTCTCTGAATGCACCGATTCTCTCAGGATCGAAGAACATGTGCTCGGTACGGCAGAGGCCGATTCCTTCTGCACCGAAAGCAACAGCCTGCTTTGCGTCCTTGGGAGTATCTGCATTGGTTCTTACGCCGAGCTTCTTATACTTATCAGCCATAGCCATGATTCTTCCGAAGTAGCCAGAATTAGGATCAGCAGGAACAGTGGGGATAATCTCATCGTAGATGTTACCAGTGGAACCATCAAGAGAGATAGGATCGCCTTCGTGGTAAACCTTGCCACCGAGAGTGAACTGCTTGTTCTCTTCATCCATCTTGATGTCGCCACAGCCGGAAACGCAGCAGGTTCCCATTCCTCTTGCTACAACAGCAGCATGAGAGGTCTGGCCACCTCTTACAGTGAGGATACCCTGAGCATACTTCATGCCCTCGATGTCCTCAGGAGAGGTCTCGAGTCTAACGAGAACAACCTTCTCCTTGTTCTTTCCATGCTCAACAGCATCTTCAGCGGTGAATACGATAGTACCAGCAGCAGCTCCAGGAGAAGCAGCAATGCCCTTGCCAACAGGCTTAGCATTCTTGAGGGCGGTAGGATCGAATGTCGGATGGAGGAGCATATCGAGGCTCTTGGCATCAATCTGCATGAGAGCTTCTTCTTCGGTGATCATACCCTCGTCAATGAGGTCACAGGCAATCTTGATAGCAGCCTGAGCTGTTCTCTTGCCGTTTCTGGTCTGAAGCATATAGAGCTTGCCGTGCTCAACGGTGAACTCCATATCCTGCATGTCTCTGTAGTGGTTCTCAAGAGTCTTGCAAACGTCGGTGAACTGCTTGAATGCTTCAGGGAACTTCTGCTCCATTTCAGAAATGTGCATAGGAGTTCTTGCGCCTGCAACAACGTCCTCGCCCTGTGCATTGGTGAGGAATTCGCCATAAAGGCCCTTGTTACCAGTGGACGGGTCACGGGTGAATGCAACACCAGTACCGCAGTCGTCGCCCATGTTGCCGAATGCCATCATCTGAACGTTAACGGCAGTACCCCAAGAATAAGGAATGTCGTGGTCCATACGATAAACATTTGCTCTCGGGTTGTCCCAAGAACGGAATACAGCTCTGATTGCTTCGTAAAGCTGCTCCTTAGGATCATCAGGGAAGTCCTTACCGAGCTGTGCCTTGTACTCAGCCTTGAACTGATTAGCAAGATTGTGAAGATCGTCAGCATCGAGCTCGACGTCGTAAACAACGCCCTTCTCCTGCTTCATCTTGTCAATAAGCTTTTCAAAATGCTTCTTTCCGACTTCCATAACGACGTCGGAGAACATCTGGATAAATCTTCTGTAGCAGTCCCAAGCCCAACGCGGGTTCCCGGACTTCTCGGCGATGACGTTGACAACGTCCTCATTAAGACCGAGGTTAAGGATTGTGTCCATCATACCGGGCATTGAAGCTCTTGCACCGGAACGAACGGATACGAGAAGAGGATTTTCCTTATCGCCGAACTTCTTACCGGTGATCTGCTCCATCTTCTCAACGTACTCCATGATTTCAGCCATGATCTCATCATTGATTACACGACCGTCCTCATAGTACTGGGTGCAGGCTTCAGTGGAAATTGTGAAGCCCTGAGGAACAGGAAGACCGATATTGGTCATCTCAGCGAGATTTGCGCCCTTTCCGCCGAGGAGCTCACGCATGTTTGCGTTGCCTTCAGTGAAAAGGTAACAATACTTTTTACTCATACTTTTTTACCTCCAAGTTATTTGACCGATTTCATTCGATTTTGCCCATAAAACGGTTACAATAATTATATCAGATACTTCTCTTTTTTTCCATACCCTTTGAAGAAAAAATATAACAAATTACAGGCACAAAAATTGTGCATTTTTATACAAAATGCAGCCGAAGATTGCTCTTGAAAGTATTTTTCGTTTGCGTTATAATAAATTGGGTTATAGTGGGCGTCTGAAAACGCCATTAAAATACAGCCAATTTTTTGTTTATGGAGGCAGTAATGGAAAACGCAATTATACTGGCCGCCGGTGCGGGAAAAAGAATGCATTCAGACAAGCCGAAGGTTCTCATGGAGGTTCTGGGAAAACCGATGCTCTCATGGGTCACCGAAGCTTGTGAAAATGCGGGAATTGAAAATATCTGCATAGTCAAGGGCTACGGAGCAGAAGAAATAGACAGCTATCTTAACGGAAAATATGAAACAGCTTTTCAGTCCCAGAGGCTTGGAACTGGCCATGCGGTTATCTGCGCTTCAGATTTTCTTAAAAAGAATCCTGATGGCCACACTCTTGTAGCCTGCGGTGACTCCCCTTTCATCGATTTCAAGACGATAAGGGCAGCGCTTGAATTTCACAAGCTCAGCGGAAGTGCTGCTACTGTCATCACGGCTGACTCCCCTAACCCGTATGGCTACGGAAGAATCGTCAGAAAAGGCGGAGAGCTCAGTGCAATTGTTGAAGAAAGGGATTGCAGTCCTAAGGAGCGAAAGATTCGGGAAATCAACTCAGGCTGCTACTGGTTTGACACCGAGAAGCTTCTCGAATTTCTGCCACTTCTCACAAGGGAGAACGCTCAGGGAGAGTACTATCTTACCGACACGGTGGCGCTGATGTCCTCGAAGGGTCTGAAAGTCACTGCGTTCAAGACGGACAATTCATATGCAGTCTTGGGAGCCAATGATCGCAAGGGGCTTCTCAAGCTCAACGACATCGCCAGAAGAAGAATCATCGAACGGCACCTTGAGAACGGCGTTGAGTTTATCACGACTGACGGGATCACGATTACGCCCGATGTCAAAATAGGCGAAGGCACGAAGATTTTGCCGTCAACTATTCTCACTGGAAACACGGTAATCGGCTCAGGCTGCGTTATCGGGCCGAATTCAAGGCTTGAGAACACTGTTGTCGGAGATGATTCGACGCTTGACAATGTTGTGGCTCATGATGCTACTATTGGTTCACACGTCTCGATTGGGCCATTTGTACAGCTGAGGGCTGGGACTGTTATAAAGGACTATGCCCATGTCGGAGACTTCGTTGAGATCAAGAATTCTGTTATCGGCGAAGGGACTGCGGTTGCTCATCTTACATACGTTGGCGACAGCGATGTCGGAAAGAATGTCAACTTCGGCTGCGGAGTCGTGACGGTCAACTATGACGGAACCAACAAGGCGAGATGCACCATCGGTGATAATGCGTTTATCGGATGCAACACAAATCTCATCGCTCCTGTTACCATTGGAGATTGTGGCTACACTGCTGCCGGCTCGACAGTTACTAAGAACGTTCCTGACGGGGCACTCGCGATTGAGCGCTCGAAGCTCGAAATAAAAGAGGGCTATTCCGAAAAGAAGCTTGCCCGGCACATTGAAAAAGGCAAGAAGCTTGAGAAAAAGCTGAAAGATTAAATACATAATGTAAACGTCTACCCGCTCAGTCCTGACTGTGCGGGCTAGAGTTGTGATATGGAGGAATAACAAATGGGGTTATTTACTAGAAAGAAAGAGACAACCGGCTCAATCGAATGGCTGATTGTTGGCTTGGGAAATCCAGGTTCTCAGTATGAGAGAACCCGTCACAACTGCGGTTGGCTGACTGCTGACAAGCTGGCGGAGAAGTACAATATAAAGCTCAAGAAGCTCAAGTTCAAATCGCTTTGCGGTGAGGCTGAGATTTCCGGCAAAAGGTGCCTTATCATGAAGCCGACCACGATGATGAACTCGAGCGGCGAGGCCGTTGTCGAGGCGATGAATTTCTATAAGATTCCGATTGAGAATGTACTTGTCATCTGCGACGATATCTCGCTTGATTTAGGACAGATTCGTGTCAAGAGAAAAGGCTCTGACGGAGGCCAGAAGGGGCTTCGGAGCATCATATACTTGAGTGGAAAGGACACTTTCCCGAGGGTAAAGATTGGCATCGGCGCGAAGCCGAATCCTGAATATGATCTGGCAGCTTGGGTTCTTTCAAGATTTACTGACAAGGAATTCGTCACGATGAATGAAGCGTTCGACAGAGCAATTACTGGCGTTGAAATGATTGTCGATGGCAGGATTGACGAAGCGATGAATAGACTTAACTGAGGGTAAATATGAGTATATTTTATGATGCCATAGACAGGCTTTCGTTTTTACGTGAGCTCAATTCGGCAGTAAATTCAGGACAGCTCCCCACTTCGGTGACGGGGCTTTCGTCCGTTCACAAGGCACACGCGATTCTCAGCCTTTCGCAGGATAGGCCGGTTTTAGTCATCACTCCTGATGATGCGACCGCTGTCAGAATGGTCTCGGATGTGAAAGAGATGGCTGGGAAGGAAATCGCTGTTCAGTTTCCAGCAAGAGATCTTATATTAGCAGACGTTGACGCTGTCTCTCGCGAATACGAGCAGAAGAGGATATCAGCGCTTGAGAAGCTTCAGAACGGGTCCGCAAGGGTGCTTGTTGGAAGCGCTGAGGCCTGCCTTGAGGGGACAATTCCGCCTGAGGTGCTCATGGACATGAGCTTCAGCCTCTCCCCTGCTGATTCGGTTGACACAGGGAAGCTTGCGGAAAAGCTCACGGAGATGGGATATACGCGTTATCCACAGACGGAAGGAGTCGGGCAGTTTTCAATAAGAGGGTCGATTGTCGACATCTTCCCTGTCGGGATGAGTATGCCGATAAGAATCGAGCTCTGGGGAGACGAAATCGACACGGTTTCCACATTCGACATTGAGTCTCAGAGGCGGTTCGACACGATAAAGTCGGTCACTATCTCCCCTGCCAGAGAGCTTCTTATAAGTGGGGAGAATCTTGCCTATGAGATCAATGAGCTTTTGGAGAAAGCCACAGGCAAGCGTTCGGCGGAAATTAAAAAGCATCTGAATCAGGATCTTGACATGATTAATTCAGGGCTCATGCCTGCAAGCCTTGACAAGTACTACAAACAGATTTACGGCGAGACTTGCTCGGTATTCGACTACTTCGATGACGGAGTTTGCGTTATCTGCGAATATTCGGATGTTTTGGAGAAAGCCAAAGACGTAACAGCTCAGCTTAATGAAGACGTCAAGCTTCTCTATGAGGATGGAATCCTCTTTAAAGAGATGTCTGGATTCATGATGGAGCCGGCACAGCTCTTCCAGAAGGCTCTGAAGATGGGGACAGTCTATCTCGACACATTTATGCATGGTTCTGATGTGAGACTCAAGAAGCTCATTTCAGCGGAGGCTTATCAGTCCTCAGTATGGAGTGGCGACTCGGCAACTCTTGACGATGAGATTGAAAACTATATTTCACGTGGTTTCTGCATGGTTGTACTCGTTGGCAGCACCAAGGCTGCGAGCATTGTCTCTCAGGACATCGAGAGGAATGGCTACAAGGTCCAGAGGCTGAATGACAAGTCGGTCTATCAGGAAGGGCTTGTGTATGTCGGAGTTGGCTGCCTTTCGGGAGGATTTGAGTATCCGACGGCAAAGTTTGCCGTTATCACTCAGCAGAAGGTTTTCACAGCTCGAAAGAGGAACAAGAAGCGACCTGACAACGCTGAGAGAATCAACAACATTTCGGATATTTCAAAGGGAGATCTCGTTGTCCACAGCCTCCACGGCATCGGAAAGTTCGAGGGGATCTCGAGTATTGAGACGAATGGAGTCACGAAAGACTATATAACGATCAAATATGCTGGCACCGACGTCCTCTACGTTCCTGTCACTCAGCTCGATATGGTTTCGAAGTATGTGGGAGCTTCTGACGATGAGAACGTTAAGCTCAGTAAATTAGGCGGAACCGAATGGGCAAAGACGAGAGCAAGAGTTAAGAAGGCCTGCAAGGACATGGCGGATGAGCTAATTCAGCTCTATGCCCAGAGGCAGCTTGCAAAGGGCTATGCCTTCTCTGAGGACAATGTCTGGCAGACGGAGTTTGAGGAGAGATTTGAATATCAGGAGACTGACGACCAGCTTCGCTCTATTCAGGAAATCAAGGCGGATATGCAGAAGCCCGTTCCGATGGACAGACTTCTTTGCGGAGATGTTGGTTTTGGAAAGACTGAAGTTGCGCTTCGTGCTGCGATGAAGTGTATTCTCGACGGGAAGCAGTGTGCAATCTTAGTACCAACTACTGTTCTTGCCTGGCAACATTATCAGACAGCGCTGAGGCGATTTGAACACTTTGATATCAACATTGAGCTGATGTCGAGGTTCCGTTCCCAGAAAGAGCAGAAAGTGATCGCAAGAAAGCTTGAGAGAGGCGAAATCGACCTCGTAATCGGCACTCACAGGCTCGTTCAAAACGATATTCGATTCAAGGACTTGGGGCTTCTCATAATCGACGAGGAGCAGAGATTCGGAGTTGCTCACAAGGAACACATGAAGGAGCTCTACCCTTCTGTCGACATCCTGACACTTTCGGCTACTCCTATTCCACGAACACTCAACATGGCTCTCAGCGGAATCAGAGATATGTCGGTTCTCGAAGAACCGCCTGCAGACCGTTATCCTGTTCAGACATACGTCATCGAATACCAGCAGGGGGTCATTTTGCAGGCTATTCATAAGGAGCTAAGGCGTGGTGGGCAGGTGTATTACATACACAACCGCATCGAGACGCTTGAGGCTTGTGCCTACAGGCTTCAGCAAAATCTTCCAGGAGCGAAGATTGGAATCGCTCATGGTCAGATGGATGAAAAGGAGCTTTCGGAGATATGGAGGCAGCTCCTTGAACGTGAGATTGACATCTTAGTCTGCACGACCATTATTGAAACTGGTGTCGACGTTCCGAATGTCAATACTCTCATTATTGAAGATGCCGACAGGTTCGGACTTTCGCAGCTGTACCAGCTGAGAGGCAGAGTCGGACGGTCATCAAGAAGAGCTTATGCATACTTCACCTTCATGCGAGGAAAGGTTCTTTCCGAAGTCGCTTCGAAGAGACTTGAAGCTATAAGAGAGCTCACTCAGTTCGGTTCGGGATTCAAGATTGCACTTCGTGACCTCGAAATAAGAGGTGTCGGGTCGATTCTCTCCGCAAAGCAGCATGGACACATGGAAGCTGTCGGATACGACATGTATTTGCAGCTCCTCGAAGAGGCCATCGCTGCAAGCAAGGGTGAGACGAAGCCGAAAGCATCAGAGGATTGCCTTGTTGATGTAACCATCGACGCGTTTATCCCTGAGACCTATATAGAATCCCTCAAGGCAAGGCTTGAGGCATACCGAAGAATTGCTTCTATCATCACTGTTGAGGACTCTGAAGATGTTATCGACGAGTTTGTGGACAGATACGGAGAACCGCCAAAGTCGGTTATGGGGCTTATTGACGTTGCGCTTGTAAGAAATGGTGCTGCAAGAATGGGCATAAAGGAGATCACCCAGAGAGGAAACAATCTCATCTTCTACGTCACCGAGAACGCCTCGGTCGATTCCATTATGAATCTGACGAAGAAGTTTGCGGGAAGGATCTTAGTCAACGGCTCAGAAGGCGGATATATCCAGCTGGCTCTTGGCAAGAATGAAAAGCCTCTTCAGATGATGAAGGCAGTCGTCGAGACGATGCAGGGCGAATAATAAAAACGCTTCCGAAAAGCTCGGAAGCGTCTTTTTTATGGGGATTATTCTGTTCTCAAGGCTTCTACAGGGTCCTTCTTTGCTGCCATGCTTGATGGAACCAAGCCAGAAATCAGCGTCAGGACTGTACTTATAACTATCAGGATCACTGCGCTCGAGGCAGGAAGCGAAGCTGCAAGGTAGGAAATGCCGGTTACACTCTGAAGTATGATATTGATAGGAATCAACAGTAGCAGTGAGATTATAATTCCCATCGCACCTGACACGAAGCCTTCAATAAGCGTTTCGGCGTTGAATACTCTTGAGATATCGCCCTTCGAAGCGCCGATTGCACGGAGGATTCCTATCTCCTTTGTTCTCTCGAGAACGGAGATGTAGGTTATAACTGCGATCATTATCGAAGAAACTACGAGTGAAATCGCAACGAATGCAATCAGGACATAGGAAATGGCGTTGATTATCGTCGTCATCGAAGACATAAGAAGTGCGATATAGTCGGTGTAGGAGATCTGGTCATCCTCGTCAACACTTTCATTATACTCCTCAATCAAGGCAGAGATTTCGTCCTTGTCCTCGAATGAAGCAGAATAGATGTAGATTGCACTCGGTGAGCCCTGATCAACATAGCCGAGTAAGGCCATGTTGTCATCATATGTCGAATCTGAGAAGCCTGTCGGGATATTTTCATCGTAGAGAGTCTGATACTCTTCGTCAGTTATCTCATAAGAATCGAGCATCGAAGCTATTTCGGACTCACTGAGGGCTGCAAGCTGAGTTGCAACTGTTTCGGAATACTGCTGAGTGATCAGAACGCTAAGGATCTGGACAATATAAGTTTCCTTGGTTGCAGAGTCGAGCGTCCCGATGTAGGACCTTATGGATTCCTCATCCATCTGGGTCTGGCTGACAAATGTCTCGACGAGAAGATCTTCAATCTCTTCATCTGTCATCGTTGAGCGCAGTTGCTCGACCGATTCACTGATATATTCCTCGCTTGGAACACTTATGAGAGAGGTGTATATCTCCGCCTTCTCTGATTCGCTGAGTTCCGAAATCCATTCGTCTACAACGACTTTGATATCGTCGATAGTCGGCTCATCGTCGCCAGTGTGGAACTTAAGTCCAGTCAGAACATCGGTATCAGGATTCTCGGTCTGCTCAATTACAAGGGCGCTTGTCTCGGTTCTGTCAATTATATATTCGGTCAGAGCGCCAGTATAACCGATAACACCACTCATGAAGCTCGATGCAGAGTCTTCACTCTGACGGATTATTCCAACTACGTTGAGCTTTATAGCGTTATCTGAGTCGTAGAGAAGCTGAAGACCGGTTTCGGCTTCGGTGGCATCGATATAGGTGGTTCCGTCTTCGCTGAGCTGGTATTTGTCGCAGTCAAGGATGATTCTGAAGTCAAGGCTCATGATGTCTTCGTAGCTCCACGAGCTTACACCACTGTCTTCCTCGTCTGACTCTTCTCCGCTCATGGCACTTATGAGCTCATCGCTCGTGACGAGGCCCATGGCGTAGAGCATCATGTCGTTGATTTCATTGTTCTCATCAACAACTATTACGATCTCATCATAGCTTTCAGGCCAGCGTCCAGCAATTACGTCATACTGTTCTGTCATCGACTCGTTTATAAGCTCGCCGTCCATACCGCTCAGAAGCTGTTGCCAGGCGTCAAGGGACATGTAACTCGTGAGTGTCGAACCTGAAATGTCGACTCCCATGCTCGAATAGAGTGAGGTCATGAGGTCAGTTATGTCAGACTTGACGATTTCTCCGTCGGCATTTGTGACATAGACATTCATGTCGGTGTCATACTCATAGCTGTAAGCAGAAGCGAGACTCTTCATTTCATCGGAGGATTCTATATACTCCTTGAACTTGACGAGATTGTTTTCACGGGTTTCAATATTTGTCATCGACTCCATCATGCTTGACATGATGCTGCTTTCATAGACGGCGTCAAGCTCGTGCTCTTCCCCACTTTCGCTGCTTGCACCCATCAGTGACGTCATCAACTCGGTCATATCAACCTCACTGGCGCTGATAGTTATCGGGTAGGACGAAAGGGTGTCCTCCTGAACCCTGTCGATGTAGTTCTGTACTCCTGTTGACACAGCCAGAATCAGCGCAATGCCGATTATGCCTATACTTCCAGCGAAACAGGTCAGAATCGTTCGAGCCTTCTTTGTCATCAGATTATTGAGGGATAACGAAAGAGCCGTTCCGAAGGACATAGAAGGCTTCTTCTCCTTGCCGACCTTTCTTATCTCGTCGGGAGAAGGCTGGGAATCATCTTCTGAATATGGATCAGAGTCGCTCTGGATAACGCCATCGAGGCACCTGACAATTCTTGTCGCATACTGCTCGGCGAGTTCGGGGTTATGGGTGACCATGATGACAAGGCGATCTTTCGAGACTTCCTTCAGGATTTCCATAATCTGAACGCTTGTCGTGGAGTCGAGAGCGCCTGTCGGCTCGTCAGCCATGAGGATTTCAGGGTCGTTAACTAACGCTCTTGCTATTGCGACACGCTGCATCTGGCCACCAGACATCTGGTTGGGCTTCTTATTCAGCTGGTCCTCGAGACCAACCTTCTTGAGAGCCTCGATTGCCCTCTTACGGCGTTCTGCTTTGCCTACACCACTGAGAGTCAGGGCGAGCTCAACGTTTGCAAGTACCGTTTGGTGAGGGATGAGGTTGTATGACTGAAAGACGAAGCCCACTGAATGATTGCGGTAGGTGTCCCAGTCGGAATCTTTGAATTTCTTGGTTGAACGGCGATTGATAGACAAATCGCCTGAGGTGTACTGATCAAGTCCGCCGATGATGTTTAAAAGCGTTGTTTTGCCACAGCCTGATGGACCTAAGATGGCAACGAATTCTGATTTTCTGAACTCGATGCTGATGCCCTTCAGGGCGTGTATAGTTTCGTCACCGACGAAATAGTCTTTTGTAATGTTGGTTAATTTAAGCATTATATGTCCTTCTCCTGGTGGGGAGTCTCCTTTCACATATGTAATACCGTTATCCGACAACTTTTTCAAAATTGTCTTATTATTAGGTTTTGTCTTAAAATCTATGATATCATCACTTGTCACAAAAGTCAATTAGCCTCGGCTATCTTTCAACATCTTTTCACCACTGTATCACACTTGAGATGTTGAAAAGCCGTTAAAAAAGCCGGCTTGGTTGCCGGCTTCTTATTAACTTACCTGAAAAGAAGGCAGGTGCCACTTTCGCGATAGTACCTGATTTTTGCCTCTATCGCTGCACGTGATACTCCTAAATAATCAGCCAGGCAATCGATGCAGAGAAAATCATCAGCACACCTAAGGACCAGCTTCCGATATATCGCTATATCGTCACCCTCAAGAGCCTTTCCGCACTGACGGCAGGTTTCGAAGTTTGCCATCAGAGCTTGACAAGCTTGGCACGCATGATGAGGCAATCGTGAGCCTCAACATCGGCTGTGAATCTTTCAGCATAGGTGCCGATTACTTCGTGCTTCCAGCAGTCATACATCTCGAAGCCATAACCAGCTGAGGACGGAAGACCCATATCCCAGAACGGGAAGGAAGCAGCTCTTCCGAACTTGTCGCCGAAATTGAAGAGGCCAATAGCATAATCGCCGTTCTCAAGAGGCTTAACGAGGATCTTGACCTGATTATCATCCCATCCAGAGGAATCAAGGATATAAGCTCCCCTGCCCTCAGGATCCTGATTTATCGCGATAACGTCCTTATTCATGAGGATTTCTTTGGTGGCGTCGGTCATGTTTCTTATGTCACAGCCGATCATCAAGGGAGAATTCATCATCGCCCAGAGTGAGAAGTGGGACTTATACTCGGTATCGGTGCAACCAAAGCCACCGTCGCCGATGAAGTCATTATTCGAACCACCATGCATTCCGACAACGAGCATGTCGATGTCATTCCAGCAATAGACACCCTGCTGGCTCTGTCTGCCGAACTGGGATTTTGCAAGGTTAACTATAGACTTCCAACTGTCCTGAATGTCACCTGTTGAGCGGAACATCTGGGCACCTGTTTCCTTGATCCAGGAATAAACGTCATCCTGACCCCAGTTGCAGGCGGAGAAGAGGATATCTCTTCCACAGTTTCTAAGAGCCATTCCCATTCTCTTATAGAGCAGCTCGCCAGGGATTCCCTTTGGCTTGAAGCAATAATCGTATTTGAGGAAGTCTACTCCCCATTCTGCAAAAGTATTCGCATCGACGAATTCGTGCTCGAAGGATGCAGGATATGCTGCACAGGTGTGAGTTCCTGAGCAGGAATACATGCCGAATTTGAGCCCTTTGGAATGAATGTAGTCGGCAAGATACTTCATTCCGTGAGGGAACTTTTCGGGGTCTGCAACCAGTCTGCCGTTTTCGTCTCTTTCTTTCTTAGACCAGCAGTCGTCGATGACTATGTACTCATAGCCACAATCCTTGAGTCCTGATGCAACCATCTCGTCAGCAGCCTGCATTACAAGCTCTTCGTTGATGTTCCATGTGAAGGTATTCCATGAGTTCCAGCCCATTGGCGGAGTACGCCCCAAATTCTTAGGCATATAATCTCTTCCTTTCAGTGCAGGTATAAATTTATTATCCGAAGTGACTCTGCGCTACAGTCCTAGAAAACAGTCCAGAAAGCGCATAATCAGCCTGTTTACAATAAGATTATAGCTTATACCGCAGTGATTGTAAATATAAATATATGATACGGATTTGTGTAGAACCGCACAATACAGCCGTCAGGAATTCCAGTAGCCCTTCAGCTTGTCAAAGAAGCCTTTTCTCGAAGCTGAGTTTTTGTCCTCCAAAGAGTCGTCGAAGGCCTTCAGAAGGTCAGCTTGCTTCTTGTTCAGGTTCTTAGGAACCTCAACCTTGACTGTGACATACTGGTCGCCACGGTCGTTCTTATAGAGCCTCTTGACGCCTTTGCCACGAAGTCTGAAAACGGTTCCTGTCTGGGTTCCTGCAGGAACTGTGTATTTAACGTTGCCGTCGATTGTCGGGACGGTTATCTCATCGCCCAAAACTGCCTGAATATATGAAATCGGAACCTCGGTGTAGATGTCGTTGCCCTCACGTTCGAAGAGCTCGTCTTCGGTGACATTGATCTTGATGTTGAGGTCACCGAATCCACCGCCGTTAACACCGCAGTTGCCGGCACCCGGGACACGAAGTGTCTGACCGTCGTCAATTCCAGCTGGGATTTCGACCTCTCGAGAAAGAGTTGAGCGGACTCTTCCCTGTCCTTGACAAGTTGTGCAGGCTTCTCTTATAATCTTACCTCTGCCACCGCATCTTGAGCAAGTCTGAGTTGACTGGAACGTACCGAAGGCAGTCCTCTGGTTTATTCTCACCGTTCCAGAACCATGGCAATCGGGGCAGGTTTCCGGCTGGGCTCCACCCTTAGCTCCTGTTCCCTTGCAATCGGGGCAGGTGTCATAACGGGAAACCTTCACATTCTTCTTGGTGCCCTTGCAGGCTTCCATGAAGCTGATTGTCATCTCCTGACGAAGGTCTTGGCCACGTCTTGGTGCATTTGCATTTGAAGCACTCGAACGTGTTGATCCACCGCCGAAGAAGGCATCAAAGATATCGCCCATATCAGCTCCGAATCCTCCGAAGCCTCCACCATAGCCTCCGGCACCGCCATAGGAGCCGTAGCCACCGCCAGCACCCTGACCAGCACCATAGCTTGGATCTACCCCTGCGAAGCCGAACTGATCATACTTCTGCCTCTTGTCCTTGTCAGAAAGAACCTCATAGGCCTCGTTGACCTCTTTGAACTTGGCTTCGGCTTCCTTGTCATTTGGATGAAGGTCGGGATGATATTTCTTTGCGAGAGTTCTGTAGGCATGTTTCAGCTCTTCATCTGTAGCTGTCTTCTGAACGCCTAAAACCTCGTAATAATCTCTTTTGTCCGCCATAATTTACTCCCATATTGAAAGTTTGCCAATCCGCCGTGCCTTAATCCCGGCGGATTGGCTTTATAAAGTCTATCTTAATCAGTCAGCGTCGGTGAAGTCGGCATCAACTACGTTGTCGTCTCCGCCATTGGAGCCACCGTTGTTGTCATCAGGTCCCTGCTGATTCTGCTGTTCAGCAGCTGCTGCAGAGTAAACCTTTGTAGCAATATTCTGGATCGACTGCTCGAGCTCCTTCTCCTTGGACTTGATAGCATCCATGTCGGTGCCCTTGAGAGCTTCCTCGAGAGCTGCGATCTTGGCTTCACAGTCGGACTTGTCAGAAGCATCTACCTTGTCGCCGAATTCCTCGAGGGACTTCTTGCACTGGAAGACCATCTGGTCAGCCTGATTTCTCGCATCGACGTCCTCACGCTTCTTCTTGTCCTCAGCTGCGAACTGCTCAGCTTCCTTGACAGCCTTGTCGATGTCGTCCTTGGACATATTGGTTGAGGAAGTGATGGTGATCTTCTGCTGCTTGCCAGTGCCGAGGTCCTTAGCGGAAACGTTTACGATACCGTTGGCATCAATATCGAAGGTTACCTCGATCTGAGGGATTCCTCTCGGAGCAGGAGCGATTCCGTCGAGGCGGAACATGCCAAGCTGCTTGTTGTCCTTGGCGAATTCTCTCTCTCCCTGAAGGATGTTGATATCAACTGTGGACTGGTTGTCGGCAGCGGTGGAGAATACCTGAGACTTCGAAACAGGAATAGTGGTGTTTCTCTCGATGATTCTTGTGCAGATACCGCCCATAGTTTCAAGGCCGAGTGAAAGCGGAGTTACATCAAGAAGGAGAAGTCCTTCCTTGACGTCGCCACCAAGGATACCGCCCTGAAGAGCAGCGCCGAGTGCAACACATTCATCAGGGTTAATGCCCTTGAACGGCTCCTTGCCAGTGATCTTTCTTACTGTATCTACGACTGCGGGGATTCTTGAAGAACCACCGACCATGAGAACCTTGTGGATATCGTTGGTCGAAAGTCCGCTGTCAGAAAGTGCCTGCTTAACAGGGCCAACTGTAGCCTCAACGAGGTCAGCGGTAATTTCATTGAACTTAGCTCTTGTAAGAGTGTAGTCGAGGTGCTTCGGACCTGTTGCATCAGCTGTGATGAACGGAAGATTGATGTTGGAAGAAGCGACGTTGGAAAGCTCAATCTTTGCCTTCTCAGCAGCTTCCTTGAGTCTCTGCATTGCCGTCTTGTCGTTAGAAAGATCAATGCCGTCGGACTTCTTGAATTCGCTTACGAGTAAATAGATGATTCTCTGGTCGAAGTCATCGCCACCTAAGTGGTTGTTGCCAGCAGTAGCCAAAACTTCGGTTACGCCCTCGCCCATCTCGATAATAGAGACATCGAAGGTGCCGCCACCGAGGTCATAAACCATGGCCTTCTGGCTCTCTTCCTTATCGATTCCATAGGAAAGAGCTGCAGCTGTAGGCTCGTTGATGATTCTTCTGACGTTAAGTCCAGCAATCTGGCCAGCGTCCTTGGTTGCCTGACGCTGAGAGTCGGTGAAGTATGCAGGAACTGTGATAACAGCGTCTGTTACTTTCTCTCCGAGGTAAGCCTCTGCATCCTGCTTCAGCTTCTGAAGAATCATTGCGGAAATCTCCTGAGGAGTGTAGCTCTTGCCACCCATCTGAGCCTTGTAATCGGAGCCCATGTGGCGCTTGATGGAAATTACGGTGTTGTCATAGTTGACAACTGCCTGTCTCTTAGCGACCTGACCTACAAGTCTGTCGCCGTTCTTTGATACTCCGACAACAGAAGGAGTTGTTCTTGCACCTTCACTGTTGGGGATTACTACTGCCTCGCCACCTTCAACGACGGCTACGCATGAATTGGTTGTACCAAGGTCTATACCTATGATCTTTGACATAAAATATCTCTCCTTAATAAGTATTTAAAATTTTAGGATTTTGCGTTTTTATTCGGACTAACAGTTTGCGACAGCGACCATTGCGGGTCTTATAACCTTGTCGCCACGCTTGTAGCCCTTCTGATAAACTTCGGCAACGACATTGTCGCCAAGGTTTTCATCGACTATCTGTGTTACTGCATCCTCGAGCTCTGGGTTGAACTCCTCGCCCTTCGGATCGATTACCTCAACTCCGAGCTTCTTGAAGGCATCTGAAAGCTGATTCTGGATCATCATGACCCCCGACTTGTATTTCTCATCGGTTGTTTCAGCTCCGGCTGCTCGCTCAAAGTTATCCGCCATCGGAAGGAATTCCTTGATTGCAGTTACCATGGCGTCTGGATAAATCTCAGCCTTTTCCTTCTGGGTACGCTTTCTGAAGTTGTCGTACTCAGCAGCAAGTCTCTGATACTTATCCTTGAGGTCTGCAAGCTCTTTTATTATCTCATCATTTTCTTTCTTGAGAAGTGTGAGCTCGTCTTCCTCTTCGGGGACTTCTTCGGTTTCGGGAGCCTCTTCAGTAGCCTCTGTTTCATTAACTACTTCGGCAGTTTCCTCTTTCTGAGAAGTCTTTTCTTCAGAATTCTCTCCTGTCTTCTCGTCCTTTATATCTTCATTACTCATGTATTCACCTCATTATCGTCTGTATCTTTTTTCTCCTCGACAATATCGTCGTCCTGAATTACTCTCAGTTCATTCTGAGCGCCCTCTTTTGTCGAAAGAATTTCGGAAATCTTATTTGTGAAAAATTCAACGTACGGGATGACCTTTTTGTAGTCGATTCTCATCGGGCCTATTACGCCCAAGTGCCCGGCAACCTCGCCGTTCTTGGTGAAATCAGCAGTAACGAGACTTGAATTTCCAATTACGAAGCTGTCGCTTTCGTCAGAGAAGAGGACATGGATTCCGCTGAAGCTGTCGTCAATTAACTCCCTCAGCTCATCACTCGTATCTATAAAGGTCATCAGCTCGTTGCGGTCGACATCGGTTCTTTGAATGAGATTCTTGGCACCTGAGATGCTTATGTCTCTCTGAGCCATGTCCCTTGACATATCAAAGATGGCCTGCATAAGTGGCGAAAGCGTCAGAAGGTAGGTTCCCATCGCAGTTTCGAGCTTCTCGAGCATTTCGTCGCTGAAGACGTTTATCGGAACGCCTTCAAGATTATCCTTTACAAAATCGGTGAAGTACTTGAGCTGGTCATCTGTAAGATCGAGCTGGAGGCGACAGGTTCTGTTCTGAATTCTTCCCGTCGAAGATATCATTAAGAGAACATACATCCTTTTGCCCGTCGGAATGACCTCTACTTTCGAGATTACCGAGAACTGCGGATTCTCAGTCGTTACGAATGTAGCACAGCTTGTGAGCTCCGCCAGGGCATTCGAAGCGGACTTGACGAGGTTCTCTTCCGAATAATCATTCTTCGGGAGCATACTCTCAAGCCTCTCCTGCTCTTCCTCCGAAATCGGGTTGGTTTCCATGAGGCGATCGACATAAAGGCGGTAGCCACTGTATGTCGGGACTCTTCCCGAGGAAGTATGCGGCTGTTCGAGGTAGCCCTGCTTCTCAAGCTCAGCCATTTCATTGCGGATAGTTGCAGAAGAAGCATTGACATAGCGCATTATTGATTTTGACCCTACTGGCTCGCCTGTGACTATATATTCGTCAACAACGGCAGCAAGTATTCTCATTTTTCGGTCGTCCACAATATTTCTCACCTTTGAATTAGTCTATTGGCAATTTGAATTTTTAAGTGTTAGCACTCCTCTTTTCCGAGTGCTAATTATAGTATACCCCTTTTTCAGCGAAAGTCAAGAGGTTTTTAAAAATTTTTTTGAAATCTTCCGAGTGTGACAGATTTCGCAGTTTCATAGCCTTAAAATTATGCAAAAAGAACAAAAAAGGAGACGTGAAAAGCAATATGCCCGTTTATATAGAATCTGATGGCGAATCGACACTTACCGCAAAGATAACAGGCGAGATTGACCACCATAGTGCCAAATGGCTACGAGCAGATATCGACACTGCGATTAACGATTCAAAGCCAAAGCTCCTTAGGCTCGATTTTTCAGAAGTCACGTTTATGGACAGCTCAGGAGTCGGGCTGGTTATGGGGAGAAACCTCAGCATGAAAGAGATTGGCGGAAAAGTTGAACTTGTAAACATGCCACCATTCATAGAAAAAGTGATGGCAATTGCTGGCATGGACAAGCTGACGGGAACTGTTTTCGGAAAAGGAGGTGCCACAGATGGCAAGCAAGGTTAAGCCTATTAACGAGATGAAGCTCGTATTCCCTGCCATATCTATAAATGAGAGCTTTGCAAGGACTGCTGTCAGCAGCTTTATCGGGCTTATGGATCCTAAGATGGACGAGCTTATCGACATCAAGACCGCCGTCAGCGAGGCAGTCACGAACTGCATCGTTCACGCTTACAGGGACCGCTCTGGCAACATTGAGCTCTCAGCGAAAATCCTTCCTGACAGGACAGTGTACATAAAAATCAGGGACCGAGGCTGCGGAATTGAGAATGTGGGACAGGCTATGGAGCCACTTTTCACTACTCATCCTGAGGAGGAACGCTCTGGGCTTGGGTTCTCTGTCATGGAAAGCTTCTGCGATGAGGTCAAAGTGTCGAGTAAGCCAGGCTCCGGCACGACTGTTACTCTTCGCAAGAAGCTTGGGCTAAAGCTTTAGGATATTATGAGTATTCAGACCTTCACTAAAAACGAGGCGTTTCCTGACACTATTGAGGATGAGGTATCCGTTGAAGATAATCTCGGGCTGGTCAGGCTTTGCGCTGGAAGATTCAGGGGCAAGGGAATTGAATATGAGGAACTCTACAGTGCCGGATGTGTCGGACTCGTGAAGGCTGTGAAGTCGTTCGACAGGTCGAGAGGCGTTCGGTTCTCAACCTATGCGGTGCCGGTTATCTTGGGGGAGATAAGAAGGCTTTTTCGGGACGGAGGATCGCTCAAGGTCTCACGTTCTGTTAAAGAACGGTCGCTTGCAGTATCAAGAGCTTCCGGGAGATTTGAGCTCGACAATGGCAGAGAGCCTACTCTGTCTGAGCTCACCAGGATTACAGGATTCTCGCAGGAGGAGATTATTGAGGCCATCAGTGTCAGTCAGCCAACGGTGAGCCTTACTCCCTCAGAAGATGGCGAGCCTCAGCTCGATTTGCCAGTAGAGTCGCCTGAGAGTAAGATAACGAATTCGCTTGCTCTGAGGCAGGCACTCGAGGAGCTCGGTGAGAAGGACAAAGCGCTGATATACTGCCGATTTACACTTGACCTCACTCAGCAGGCGACTGCCGACAGGCTTGGAATGACGCAAGTGCAGGTTTCAAGAAGGGAGAAGAAGCTGCTTCTCTACCTAAGAGAAAAGCTTTTCTGATATAAAAAAAAGTCCCATCCACGCGGATGGGGCTTTTTGGCTCTATTCGAGATATTCAACTGTAATAGATGTCATGTAATCCCGTTCGCCTTCGGCAAGCTCGCCTACCTGCGAATAATCATAGTTGATTGAGACTGTGTAGGTCTCCCCTTCCGCCAAGGCGATATTCCTGACGGCACTGGTTCTGCCTTCGAAGGTCTCGCTATAGACTTCAGTTCCACTCGAATCGGTGACGATAACCGTCATCGATGCGGAATTGGTTGAAGGGTAGTTCGAAATCGTGAAGGTGTAGTCGGCGGAATGAAGAGTTGTGAAGACGAGGGCATCAGTGCCGAAGTAGGCTTCACCGTCCCATTCGCCACTATACTCATAGGAAACTGACGACGAATACTGGGATTCGTAGACGCTGATTCCGAAGAGTCCTAAGAGAACAACCGCTGAAATCAGAACCGCTACAACAAGGTTTCTCTTCGATTTGCCGGAGGATTTGAGGTTTTCCTCTGGCATTACTACGCCGACTGAGGTGTCCTCTACCCCGCTGAGGCGGTGAAGAGCGAGAATCTCCCGCATCTTTGATGGCCTAAGAAGGATCAGGGTCACTACGATATACGGCAGCGCTGATACTACCTGATAGGGCTCATAGCTGCTGATTGTCGTTGAGAGCGAGCCACCAGCAACGAAGCCGGAATAAAACGCTCCACAGAAGTCGACAAAGGCGTGAACCAAAATCAGAACCCAGATGTTACGGCAACGGTAGTAGATCGCTGTCAGAGCCATTCCCATGGCACATGCTGCTATTACCTGAACAAGGACTCCAACCACGTCTGAGGACATGATATTTGACAGGTGCATCAATCCGAAGACCATTCCTGAGCAAATTGTCGCTGTCCAGACGCCTGCGGAGTCGTTTCCGAACTTGTCTAAGAACAGGTTTGCGACCACTCCACGGAAGAAGGTTTCCTCCGCAAGTCCGATAAGAAGCACCGTCAGAACGAAGACAACCATCTGCCATACGGGATTGTATGTGACATCCTCCATCAGCGCTATTTCGGCGATGTAGGAAACAAGGGACATCAGAGAAACGACTATGAAGTATGCAGAGCTGGCAAAGCCACTCAAGAGGCCTTTTCCTCGCTCATTCCATATCCAGCCATAACCCATCAGCCCAACAAAGCCAATTCCTATGAGCGATGTGAGGCACTCAACTGTTCCCTGATAGACATAGTCGCCGTTTTCGAGGAAAAAGCTTGGACCGAAGTAGGAAAGAAGCAGCGCTGGGGCCCATAATGCTATCATGAACACCACTACAGTCAGTATGCTGAACAAAAATGGATGTTTACTTGCGGTTGTTCTCATTTGATTTCTCCTTTTTGGTTTTGCTTAGCCAAGATCGCTTATCGACTGCTCGATCTTCGAGAGCTTGTCCTTGGCGCGCTCGAGCTTCTCGCGCTCGGATTCTATGAGCTGGGCTGGTGCCTTCTTCAAGAACCCTTCGTTATTAAGCTTGCCGGAGATTATAGCGATATCCTTCTCGGCGGAAGCCTTTTCACGATTGAGGCGGGCGAGTTCCTTATCCTTATCGATGATCTCACTAAGAGGGATGAAGAGTCTTGCCTGGTCGGTGACGGCAGTTACACAGCCTTCCTTGTCAACCTTCTCCATAATCTCGACTGAGGAAGCGGATGCAAGTCTCTCAAAGAACATTATACCCTTTTCGAAGATCTCAGCGTGTGATGTTTCGATGAAAAGCTCAGCTTTTTTCGAGGGAGGAACGTTCATGCCGGAGCGAAGGTTTCTTATAGCCTTGATAGCTCCAATGATCTTTTCGAAGTCGTACTCCTCCTCAGGATAGCTGAGAGCTTCCTCATAAACGGGATAGCTTTCGAGCATGAGAGGAGTCCCGCCCTTGAGATTCTGCCAGATTTCCTCTGTGATGAATGGCATGAAGGGATGAAGAAGCTTCAGGATTCTTATCATTGCCCATACAAGGACCTTCTGAGCGGATTCGGCGGTTTCGCCACCAGCTGAGATTCTCGGCTTTGTGAGCTCGATGTACCAGTCGCAGAAGACATCCCAGATGAAGTCGTAGAGCTTCGATGCAGCAACTCCGAGCTCGAACTTATCGATGTTCTCCCCTACTTCCTTGGCAAGGGTGTTGAGCTTAGAGACGACCCACTTGTCCTCAAGGGTGAGGGTTTCGGGAAGCTCGCCTGTGATCTCCATGTCCTCGGGCAGGTTCATCATTATATATCTTGTTGCGTTCCAGAGCTTGTTGGCGAAGTTTCTTGCAGCCTTGACCTTTTCGTCGGAATTTCTCATGTCATTTCCAGGAGAGTTGCCAGAGGCGAGCATGAATCTTAATGCATCAGCACCGTACTGGTCGATAATCTCGAGAGGATCGATTCCGTTGCCGAGAGACTTCGACATCTTTCTGCCCCGTGAATCTCTTACGAGGCCATGAATGAAAACAGTGTCGAAGGGCTTCTCATGCATATGCTCCATTCCGGCGACTATCATTCTTGAAACCCAGAAGGTGATGATATCGTAGCCGGTGACCATTGTTGAAGTGGGATAGAAGTATTTTAAATCTTCCGTATCATCAGGCCAGCCGAGGGTTGAGAGCGGCCAAAGAGCGGAGCTGAACCATGTATCGAGAGTGTCGGGATCCTGACGCATCGGCTTGCCACAATGAGGGCAAACGGCGGAGTCTTCCTTTGTGACTATCATTTCGCCACAATCGTCGCAATAGAAGGCAGGAATTCTGTGACCCCACCAGAGCTGGCGAGAGATGCACCAGTCGCGGATATCCTCCATCCAGTTGAAGTAGTTCTTCTCGAATCTTTCAGGGACGAACTTAATGTCGCCGTTCTTTACGACTTCGATTGCAGGCTTTGCAAGATCAGCCATCTTTACGAACCACTGGAGCGATACTCTCGGCTCGATTGTGGTTCCGCAGCGATAGCAGGTGCCGACATTGTGCTCGTGGTCTTCGACAGATACGAGGAATCCACCAGCTTCAAGGTCATCAACTATTGCCTTTCTTGCCTCGAAACGGTCCATTCCGGCATACTTCGGATAGTCGTCGACTATCTTCGCATCGTCGGTCATGACATTGATTACAGGAAGATTATGGCGCTGGCCTACTTCGAAGTCGTTCGGGTCATGAGCAGGAGTAATCTTTACAACGCCGGTTCCGAATTCCATGTCGACATAAGAGTCAGCAACTACAGGGATGACTCTGCCGACGAGAGGCAGTGTTACAGTCTTTCCAACGTAATCTTTATATCTTTCGTCCTTCGGGTTTACTGCTACTGCGGTATCACCGAGGAGGGTTTCGGGTCTTGTGGTGGCAAGCTCAAGCCATCCTGAACCATCGGTGAGAGGATATCTTAAGTGCCAGAAGTGGCCTGCCTGGTCCTCATACTCAACCTCTGCATTGGAAATGGAGGTCATGCAGTGAGGGCACCAGTTGATGATTCTTTCACCACGATAGATGAGGCCTTTTTCGTAGTACTTGACGAAAACTTCCTTTACAGCCTTGGAACAGCCTTCATCGAGGGTGAATCTTTCACGAGACCAGTCGCAGGAGGAGCCGAGCTTCTTAAGCTGCTCGATGATTCTTCCGCCATACTTATCCTTCCAAGCCCAGGCACGCTCGAGGAAGCCGTCTCTTCCCAGGTCGTCCTTCGTGAGGCCTTCTTTACGCATCGATTCGACTATCTTGGCCTCGGTTGCTATCGAAGCGTGGTCGGTTCCAGGAACCCAGAGGGTTGCATAGCCGGACATTCTCTTGTATCTTACAAGAATATCCTGCAAAGTGTTATCAAGAGCGTGGCCCATGTGGAGCTGGCCGGTGATATTTGGCGGAGGGATAACGATGGTGTAATGCTGCTTGTCGGGGTCACGGTGAGCCTTGAAGCAATCGTTATCAAGCCAATACTGATAGATCTTGTCTTCGACTTCCTTCGGCTCATAGAGCTTGGACATTTCCTTTTTCATGTTGGATGAACCTTTCCTTATAAATTCCGCGAAATAAAAAATCGCCTCAAGAATTTCTTGAGACGAGATAACCCGCGGTACCACTCAAATTGCAGAAAATTAGCTTTTCTGCCTCTTAATGCGGATAACGTTCGCTTACGGACGGGTTCTACTTGGGACTTTCCTTTCTTCCCGTCAGCTCGGAAGCTACCGACCAAGGATTTTCTTAGCAGCTCACACCAAACGCTGCCTCTCTTAAAGAAAATTACCATAGTCGCTCTTCGTCAAAGCCATTACTCTTCGTATGATAGCACAGTTACGAAAGTTTGTCAAGCATAAAAATTGCTGGCAGGTTCAAAACCTACCAGCCTTAAAAAATCACGTTGTTTTTTCGCCTATATTTACTATCCGCACTATGACGGGGCTCAGGATTACGTTGAAGAGGAGCTCAAAGAGGAAGTTTCCTCCAGCAAGAACTAAGAACATGTACGCTACTGCGCTTTCATATCCGAGAGCCGATGCCCAGCCAGCTACTGTATCGTAGAAGAAGAGGAAGCAGCCGATAAGGAATATTCCTGTGTTGACAACCGGGCAAACTACTGCTGCTGCAACGGTTGCGACATACTTGCTGCCCTTGAATTTAAGCTTATTGACAAGGCTGAACACAAGTCCAGCGAAGAGTCCGGCACATGTTCCCTTAAGAACACAAATAAATATTGTTCCCGGAACATTTACAGCCAAAAATGCAGAAGCATCCCCTGAAATAAGAACCACTACGCCGAACACAAAGCCAAGCCAAGCCCCAGACGCTGGTCCACAAAGTGCTGCTCCGACCACTATCGGGATAAGCACAAGTGAGATTGAGAAGACGCCAAATCTTATGAATGAGCCGAGTAGCTGTAAAACTACAACGATGGCAGTCAACATTCCGAGGATTGTGAGCTGACGGATTTTTGCGGAATTTGTTTTTTGCATATTATCTACTCCTGACTGATTTCCGGGATAAGCCGGTAAATCGCCGTATTTAAACTCACGAAGCAGATGGTTTTTGGGTTATCGGTTTTTCTGATAGATGGCATAGAGGCCATCCAAAAGAAGTCCGCCATCAAGGATTATTCCCTCTGTTTTGCAGTAAGGGACAATGCTTGAAGCAAGGCCACCAGTTGCGACTACCTTGGCGTCTTCGCCTAAAACAGAACGGTATCTTTCGATCATTCCGTCCATCATCGAGGCGTTGCCTAAGATTACTCCTGAGCGCATTGAGCCTACCGTGTCGGCACCTATTACATCGATAGTGCCAGAATCGGGATTGATGTCCTGAAGCTGGGCTGCTGACGATGAAAGTGCCCGAAGAGAGACGTTAACACCTGGGATAATCGAGCCACCTAAGAAGCTTCCGCTCTCGTCGATTCCTGAAATGGTTGTTGCAGTTCCGAAATCGAAGATGATAAGCGGAGGGGCATATTTGAGGAGAGCTCCGACTGCTCCACAGACGAGGTCTGCACCGAGGCTTGCGGGATTACCGATTTTAATATTCAGGCCGGTTTTGATTCCGGCACCGACTACTACTGCTTCGACCCCGAAAAGCTTCCTGACAGCGTTTTTGAGAGCGGTTGTGAGCTGAGGAACAACTGTCGAGACAGCTGCACCAGTTATTTCCGCTTTGTCGACTCCGTAAAGACGCAAAATGTCACCAAAAGCCACAGCGTACTGATCCTCAGTCTTCGAGGCTTCAGTCGCCACTCTTGAAGTGAATATGAGCTTTCCGTCGTCGTCAAATACGCCGAGGACTATATTTGTATTTCCAGCATCAACAGTAAAAACCATAGTCATTCTCCCGTGTGAGTTTATAGATATATTTTATTCGCTTTTGAATCAAAATGCAATAGCTTTCCCTAAATTTTGTGTGCTGTCACAGATTTATCTTAAGAGCAAGAACGCTGCTTGTGAAAATTTCTGTTGCAGTCAGAGAAGAAAAATCGTATAATTGACGTATAAAAACTTGGTCTGGAGCGCATTATGTTAGATATAAATAGATTTCTTTCTCTTGATTCATATTTGGATATTCTTAAAAGCACCGATGAGCCGATTTTTATCTATGGCATGGGTGACGGGTGCCTGAAGCTGCTCAGGATTTTTGATAAGTACGGGATTCCCTGTGCTGGGATATTTGCTAGCGATGAATTTGTCAGAGACAAGACTTTTGAGGGGCATAAAATCAGAAAGCTTTCGGAGATTGAAAGCCAGGTTGAAAAGTTCACTGTCGTTCTTGCATTTGGTGCAGGATATCAGGAGCTGAGGGACAAGATTGACGGGATCGAGAAAAGGCATCGGCTCTTTGTGCCAGATATGCCAGTTATCGGTGAGGGACTTTTCACGAAAGAGTACTTGAGTGAGAACTTCGATAAGATTGTGGAAGTGTATGATCTTCTTGGGGACGAACAGTCGAAATACTGCTTCGAGAAGCTGATTGAGTATAAGATTACTGGGCTTCTTGAGCCTCTGAGGGCTTGCGAGAGTTTGCCCGATGAAAATCCGCTTGTTCTCAGAAGCGACGAAATTTACTTGGATCTTGGGGCTTACACTGGGGATACAGTTGCGGATTTCTTAAGAGCAACTGGCGGGAAGTATCGGAAGATTTATGCCGTTGAACCGAACGGAAGGAACTTCCGAAAGCTAAGTGAGAATACCGCTTCGCTGCCAGATATCAGCCTTATTAACGCTGCAATCGGGAGCGAGGATGGAGTTACACGTGTACTTAAAGGCGGAGGAAGAATGATTCGGAAGAGCGATTCTGGCGTGGAAATTCAGGTCAGGAGCGTTGACAGTATTCTCGATAATTCTGACTGCACTTATATTAAAATGGACATTGAAGGTGAGGAACAGGCTGCACTCTCAGGAGCGAGAAGTACTATTGAGAAATGCTCACCGAAGCTGAATATTGCGATTTATCACAGAGTCGGGGATTTATTTGAGCTGCCATTGATGGTTCATGAGATGAATCCGGGTTACAAACTATTCATCAGGCATTATCCTTACTACCCTGCCTGGGACACGAATTTATATGCTATGAGGAAATAAATTTGTAACTGAAAGGCCGAGTTTGTAACCGAGTTGTCACCATTTGTAATCTTCCTGTTCTTGATTCTGGCTCAAAAAGTGCTAAAATAGAAACATAGAAACGATAAAGAAAACTTCCGAGACGTTACGGTTCAAAACGGGTCTGCAATGCAGATGAAGCGTAAATGGTCCGATCTATATTATAAACATCGCAGTTACTCTTTTTCCTCCATCCAAAATATAGATAAGCAACAAAGGGATACCTACAGAAGTGGGCATCCCTTTGGCTTATAATATCGATTTGTCAGTACGCGATAAATTTTTGAGAGGCTTTTCCATGGTCAGCCCACATAATAAGGAGGGTTCCGTCACTTGATTTTACAGTGACGGGCTTCCCTACTGAATGGTTGCTGACGCCGATTGGAAAGCTCGATGAGATTTCGCCATCATGCATTTCATAGAATCCGCCCGTGATGGAAACCCCGTGAGAAATCCCGCTTAGTGAGAACACAGAGAAGATGCCGGTTGATTCGATGGTCAGGTTACCCTGGATGACGGTCATGACCATTTCAGGGCTGTAGAGATAGCCTCTTGCCTGATGCTCGGCTATGTAGGAGAGAATCTGGATGTTGGCAATGGTGTGATCAAATCTGCCACCTGTTCCGCCATAGATATGGATTTCCTTGTAACCGTGCTCAAGAGCATATCTGACAGCGAAGACAGAGTCTGTGTCGTCTTTTTCGACTGGGAGCTTGATAACGTCGCCTGAGACGGGCTCTGATGAGGAATCGAAGTCGCCTATAATCAGGTCTGGCTTGATGCCGAGGCTGTCAAGATAGCTCATTCCGCCATCGGCAGCGATTACGAAGTCACCTGCTTCAGGAACAGCCCTTAGTGGCACCATCTCTCCGGCACCGAAGATGAATACGCGGGACATTTTACGCCTTTTCTACTTTGAAGAGCCTTGGAGCGAACTTCTTGAGAAGAACCAGAACCACTACGCAGATAATGATGTCGGGAAGCATGTAGGCGCCGTTATAGAGGAAGCTATAAACAGCTGCACCCATTCCGTCAGGAGCATAACCGCCCCAGATGAGGACGCCCGAGAGGAAGCTGCAGATGAATCTGAAGACTCCGACTACAGCAGTTCCGACTCCGACACCGACGAGCTGGTTCTTGAATGGCTTTGCAAATACGAGGGCGAGGCCTAAAACGGTGAACGCTACGAGATAGTCAAGAAGGATGCAGCCGATCTGGCTCAGGAGAGTTGTGCAGTAGAGAACGTTTTCGAAGCCGATGATCATCTGCAAGGGGCCATGAACGAGGCCTGTGAAGCAGCCCCACTTAGGACCATTTCTTAAGCCCATGAGGATGAGCGGAATCATCTCGAAGGTGATCGAACCGCCATATGGGAGGTTGAAGAGCTTCAGGTAGGAGAGGATGGTAGCGAGAGCTATCATGAGAGCTCCTTCGACGAGGATTCTGGTTTTGCTTGAGGATTTCATTATAATAATCCCTTTCTTTGTGTTATTTAAAACATCGCCCGGTTGAGAAGATTCCAACAAAAAAGCTCCGTTGCGACGGAGCAGTTGAAGCACAGTGTTCTGAATGTCGTTAACATCCAAAAGCTTTACGCCCTACGTCGGCATTATCCGAATCAGGTTATGGGTCGGAGCGAAACGCGCTCCCTCTCAGCCTGCCCTTGCAAGCTCCCCTGTTTTATTGATACGATATTAACACATTAAGGCGCATTTGTCAAGAGCCTATTTGCATAAATTGCGTATATTTCTGCATACAGCGTTTCACTTGACATGTCGGACTGATTCGACTATAATAGATGTAACCTCTACAAAAGCTTTACACTAATGACTTGAAGGTAAATTTACATGAATCTTGACTTTATGAAGGAATTTCACGAATACGCAGGGGTCAAGACCATTGGAATTCCGAGAGCACTGCACTACTACAGATATGGCAGGCTGTGGCTCGAATTCTTCAATGCTCTTGGAATCGAGTGTGTCGTGAGTGAACCTACAACAAAAGATATCCTGACAAACGGCATCAATCGCTCCATAGACGAGGCTTGCTATTCTCTCAAAGTATATCTTGGACATGTTGACAGCCTTATTGGCAAATGCGATGCTGTTTTCGTCCCGAGAATTGCCGGATTTAAACTCAGAGAAAAGTTCTGTACGAGATTTGAAGCTCTTTATGATGTTGTCTCGAACGTTTTCGCAGACAAGGGCATAAAGGTTGTCACCCTTTCTCATGACTGGAAATCGGAACACGACATCGAAGACGACTATGTTGAGCTTGGAATCAAGCTTGGAAAATCGCTCAAAGAATCAAAGAAGGCTTATTCTCAGGCGCTTAAAGTGGCACAGCAGGCTTCACAGGCTGAGGCTAAAGAGCAAAAGCGGATGGTGACTTCTGACGAAGGCTTCAAGCTTCTTTTAGCAGCTCATCCCTACATAGCACATGACCCGTATATCGGCGGACAGGTTGAAAGCTTCCTAAGCAACTTAGGCTGCAAGGTCTTGTACGTCGACAGGGCAAATACAAAAGCTGCTGTCAAGAGAAGCCAGACTATGGTCCACACATTACCGTGGATTGAAAGCCGTGAAATCTTAGGCACTATCGATTTATACAAGAACAAGCTTGACGGAATTATACTGATGAGTGCATACCCTTGCTGCCCTGACTCTATGGCGAATGAGTATATACTCAGAACAGTAAAGGACATTCCGATTTTGCAGGTAACAATGGACGTCCAGGATGGCACAGCAGGCCTTGAAACAAGGCTTGAAAGCTTCGTGGACATAATCAGATTCAGGGAAAGCGGCAGCTATGGCAAATAAAAAGAACAACACGACTATCAGTGGCAACAGAAGAAAAGTGGCACTTCCGACATTTGGCAACTACAACCTCGCTTTCAAGTACTTTATTGAGCAAGCTGTAGGTGCGGAATGTGTTCTTCCTGCCACTCACACGAAAAAGACAGTTCACTTTGGTGAGCTCAACAGCCCGGACTTCGTCTGTACTCCGTTCAAGCATACTCTTGGTAGCATGATTGAGCTTCTGGAGCTTGGTGCAGACACCCTTGTCATGAGCGGCGGGCCATGCAGACTCGGCTTCTATGGAGAGCTTCAGAAGAAGATTCTCGAAGATATGGGCTATGAGTTCACGATGATTGACCTTGAATGGTTCAAGGATATGAAGAAGAGTGAATGGCTCAAGGCCATAAAGTCTGTAAATCCTGATGTGAAGGTTCCTCAGCTTCTTTTGGAAGCGACGAATACCATGAAAATGATAAAATACCTCGACGAAATCGAGGAGCTTTATCATGCAAACATGGGATTTGAAGCAAACGAAGGCGCTTACGATAAGATTTATCGGGACTTCCACTTCGATATGCAAATGGCTTCGTCAGGCAACGACATCAAAAATGCCTATCGTAAAGCGAAGATGGCTATGGACGACGAACCTCTCAATAAGCCAGATATGCCTCTGAGAGTAGGTATTGTTGGCGAGTATTACACCATCATGGACAGGTTCTCGAACTTAGATGTTGAAAACAAGCTCTGCAAGATGGGAATTGAAGTCCACAGGCTTATGAACTTCTCAAACTATAATCTCGGCGGAAGCGAGCAGAAGCTCTTCCCTGCTGCCAAGGATTATATGAAGTTCCAGATGGGGCCGACGAGTGCTACTACTGTAGCAGCTGCTGAAAAGTATGCAAAACAAGGCTTTGACGGACTGGTTCACGTCAAGTGCTTCGGGTGTACTCCTGAAGTGGATGTTATGCCACTCTTACAGAAGCTGTCGCAGGAGCATCACATCCCGGTTTTGTATCTCAGCTATGACACACAGACCTCAGACACCGGTCTTGACACCAGACTTGAGGCATTTTATGACATGATTTCACTTAAAAAGAAGGTACTGAAAAATTGAGTAAAGCTAAAGCATATATCGGAATCGACATCGGATCTATATCAACAAAAGGTGTTATTATAGACGAGTCAAAGAATATAATCGCATCGTCCTATCTGTGGACGGAAGGAAACCCGGTTGGAGCCGTGAGAAACCTCCTTGCAGCTCTCAAAGAGCAGTTTGACGACGAGAAGTACGAGATAGTTTCATCTGGTACTACGGGAAGCGCAAGAAGGCTCATCGGCGCCATGATTGGTGCTGGTGTCGTCAAGAACGAGATTACAGCTCGCGCCGTTGGAACTACGACTATTCATCCTGACGTAAGAACCATCTTTGAGATTGGCGGACAGGATTCGAAGATTATCTTAGTTGAAAACGGAATCGCTGTTGACTATGCTATGAACACACTCTGTGCTGCAGGAACGGGAGCTTTCCTCTCGAGCCAGGCACACAGACTCGGTGTTGAGGTTGAGGAGTTCGGCGAGATCGCTCTTAAATCGAAGCACCCGACTCCTATCGCTGCAAGATGCACTGTATTTGCAGAATCAGATCTGGTCCACAAGATTCAGATGGGACATTCAAGAGAGGATATCATTGCTGGGCTTTGCAATGCGGTTGCTTCGAACTATCTTAACAACGTTGCAAAGGGCAAGAAGATTGTCTCCCCTATCGTCTTCCAGGGAGGAGTCAGTAAGAATCAGGGAGTTGTCAAGGCGTTTTCGGACGAGCTTGGTGTCCCAATAAGAGTTGATGAAAACGGCCACCTGATGGGTGCATTTGGCTCTGCAATACTTGCAATGGAATCGAGAAAGGAAGCGCCGTTCAGCTTCGATGTTGGTGAAATGGACTTCGTTACGAAGGAAGTCACCTGTGGAAAGTGCTCGAACCACTGTGAAATTATCTGTGTTTCAAGAGACGGTGTCTTGATCGACTCATGGGGCAACAGGTGCGAAAAGGGCGACGTTAAGTCTCACGCAAAGAATAAATAAGAAAAAACAAATGGACATATCTCAGGAGAGGAGTGTTCCCCTAAAATGAAAAAAATGCTCTCAATTGTCATCTGTGTCGTGTTTACGGCGGTGATTCTCACATTCAACGTTTCCGCTGTGACATTCACGCCAGACTTCGAGGTCTATTCGGAGGCAGCTTATCTTGTGAGCCTTGATACAGGCGACGTTGTATACTCAAAAAATGCCGACGAGCAGCTTGTTCCGGCGTCTCTGACAAAGATAATGACTGCTGCTATACTGCTTGAACAGTTTCAGGATGATATCTCCGCTCTCTCGACTACATATGTCTGCGGAACCTCGGAATGCTTTGACGAGCTTTACCTGACAGGTGCTTCTACAGCAGATATACAGATCGGCGAAATGGTTTCCTATAAAGATTTGCTGTATGCCCTGATGCTCCGTTCTGCCTGTGAGGCTGCAAATATCATTGCCTACAACGTTGCAGGAAGTCTTGAGGCTTTCGTCGATATGATGAATGAAAAGGCTGAAGAGTTAGGCTGTGAGAACACTCACTTCACGAATGCTCACGGGCTGTTTTACGAAAATCATTACACTACAGCACACGACATGGCTATCATCACTCAGTACGCGATGAGCCTGCCGATGTTCACCGAGATCGCCTGCACCGAAAGCTATACTATGGAGGCTACAGCCTACCATGAAGAACGAACCATCATCCATACAAACTACATGATGTCGAAGACCAATGGTGGCGATTACTACTATGAGTATGTCAAGGGAATCAAGACTGGCACTCTGGATGAGGCAGGAAGATGTCTTGTGTCGCTCGCCTATAAAGATGGTTACAGCTATCTTTTGGTCACGCTGAATGCTCCGATGTATGATGACAACGGAAACACCGTTTACTACAACTTCATTGACCACAAGAATATCTACGAATGGGCTTTTGACAATCTTGTTTACACGGAAATTGTCACTGGCACTGAGGAGAAGGCTGAGGTTGCGGTTGAGTATGGCGACGGGCAGGACTATGTCATAGTCGTTCCCGCTGAGACCTTCTCGATGATGTGGAATACGAATATTTCGACGAGCTCCATCCACGAGGTTATAACACTGAGCTCCGATGTGGTCGCCCCGGTAAGTGCCGGGGACGTGTTGGGAACGCTTGAACTGCAATACAGCGGAGAAACGCTGGCGGTGATTGACCTTGTTTCGGAAACAGACCTTGGACGGTCTGAAAGCGCTGAAACTCTTGCAATCATGCAGAGCTTTATCGGGTCGGATCAGTTCTATAAAGCAGCAATGTATAGTGCGATATTTTTTCTTGTCTATACTGTTCTGATTATAGTTCTTAAGATTATAGTCCGCAGAGTCAACAAAAAACGTGTGAAGGTTTACGCTACTCCGAAGCGTTCTTCCTCGAAAAAGAAATGGTAATATATACGGCTGAGCAGCTTTTGCTCAGCCGTTTTTTTATTTGAAATCGAACTTGGCATCGATAAGGGGCTTCCCTCTTGTCAGGTTGCCGTCTTTTAGATTAAGCCCCAGAACATCTTCAACTATCGCTCTGTAATACCATGCTGCCGAGCCGGTATAGATCGACCAGCCACCACGGGAATAGCAGTTCTTGTTCGAGTAGACGTCGCCACAGATATAGTAGGGCTCGGTTTTGTATCTCTCGTATCCGCCGTTTTCGGAACGTAAGATTGGATTTATGGCTCTCAGAATTCGGAGGCCTTCTTCGGTGAGGCCTGTCTCGATGCAGGCCATTCCGAGCCAGATTGCAGCATGGGTATACTGCCCACCGTTTTCACGGATTCCGTCAGGATAGCTCGCAATATAGCCGATTTCGGCTCTTGATTCGTCACTGAAGGAGGGATAAAAGAGGCGGACAACGCCATTATCAATATCGGCGAGCCTTAAATAGGCTTCAAGTAGCGCCGATTTCGTGAAGTCTTTGTCGGGCAAATCCGCAAACTCAGCAAACGACTGAGAAAGAGAATCGAGCTTGCAGGAAGCGGAGCTTTCTGAGCCTAAAACTGCTCCTGAATCGGAATAGGCTCGAAGGTACCACTTCTCCCCTTTTCCGCTGCCAGCGATTGCAGATTCGAAGCTATCGGCTCGAGTCAGGAGTTCGGAAGAATAGCTGGGATTTCTTAGTTTGCAGAGTTTTGCGAAGCGCTTGAGGACGAGAACATAAAACTCTGTCAGCCAGACTGACTCGCCTGTTCCCTTTTCGCCAAGGTTCGAGAAGCCATCGTTCCAGTCGCCAGTGCCAATGAGGAGAAGGCCATGCTTGCCGATTCTTGAACCGACATACTCGATAGCATGGACGCAATGAGAAAAGATGCTTTCGCAGTGAGCGGTTCTATAGACTTCGCCACAGCGGTCACGCTCGTCATCCGAAAGAGTTATTCCGGCAGTGTAGGCGACTTGAATATCCAGAACAGAACGGTCGCCAGTCTTGCTGACATACTCACAGACGGCATAGACGAGCCATAGAGGGTCGTCGGAAATACGGGTTCGGATGCCAGTAGTCTTCTTTAAGGGCAGTTTGTGCCACCAGTGCATTACATCGCCTTCCTGGAACTGTGCTCCTGCTGCTCGGATTATCTGGACACGGGACTCATTGGGATTCTCGAGGATTATTCCGACGGCATCCTGAAGCTGGTCGCGGAAACCGTAGGCGCCTGAGGACTGGTAGAAACCAGTCCGAGCCCACATTCTCGCGTGGAGCGCCTGATATCGAAGCCAATCGCCAGAGAGGAGCTCAAGTCCGGGTTCTGAAGACTTCACAGTCAGTTTGTGCTCACGGGTGTCGGTTTGCTCTTGGAAATACTTTGGCATCAGGATTGCAGCTTTTTCACTGTGAGCATAGGAGAGGTAGAAGTTGACAACAGTTTTGCCTTGGAGCTTGACTGTTGCTGAGGCAATAGTGTCCTCACCGACAGTGATATTCTCGCTCCAATCGCCGCTCAGGAAGGCTTGCCTGTCGGCCTGAAAATGGCAATCTAAGGACGAAGTAATCGCCATATAGCCAGCAACTGGAGAGGCGGAGTTTGAAATCAGGAGGGTGTTGCCCTGCTTTTCAGGGTTAAGGAGATGTGATTTGGAACGATCGAAGCCAAGACAGGGTTCGGTATAGTATGAGAGCTTTGCGGGCTCAGAAACTGAAATATTCACTCTGAGGCGCTTGCACATGCCCTTGTCGGAGACCTGAACGGTGACGGAGCCTTTAAATTTCTCCTCCTCAAAATGATACTCAGCGTTATAGGGAGCGAAAACGGCTGTTGAGCCTCGGATCAGGTCGAAATATTCGTCGCCGATGTGGAGAATCAGGCGCTCGCCGAGGTTATCTCGGCTGGTGTCGTTGTCCCACGGAGTGAGGCGAAGCTCACGGGAGTTGTGGGCATAGGTGAAGCCTAAGGAGCCTTCCGAAAGAAGCGTGCCGAACTGCCTCGAGGACAGGACATGGCACCATGGAAGCGGAGGCTTTGAGCTGATGACGTATTTCTCGCCCGAGAAGCCACCGCAGGCGATTTCTTTGTCTATAGGCAGCTTTTTCGAGTGGACAGGCTTAATCTCAATTCCTGAGAACTGGGTGCTGGGCTGTGGCGTCTCAATTTCGCCGTGTGAGATGTGACAGGCATAGGCCTTGAGAAGGGTGATGAGCTCATCACGGACGGATGAGCGATCTATCGGATAGATTCCGCCTTCGGAATAGAGTAGGCCTTCACAGGAGAGGTCACGGGCAGCCTTCACGAGTGCCGAGTAATGCTCCCTCTCATAGCTTCCGTGGTCGTCGAAGAGGACTGCCATCTGAGCCTTGATTCCAGAAAGTCGAAGGTCCCTGAAAACGTGGAGGTAAACCGAAAGCTTGCTGACTTCCGAAATGTCGCCGAAGACGTAGAGGATCAATGGCAGGCCGGTCGAGATTGAAAGCTCCCAGAGGGAGTTGAGAGGGAGAGTGTTCGACTTGACCGCTTCCCTTCTCTCGGGGCTACTACATGGTGTGAAGAGGACGTTTCCGGCGAGAATTTCAAGGAGCCTTGAGGAGGCAGAACTGTAGCCTCGGCAGCGCTCTAATGTCTTGGTTCTCAACTCGCTCACCATGTTTGTGAGCTCATTTTGGCTGTCGGCAGCGAGGATGAACATGGTGAGGCTTACCTCTCCTGATGGCGGGAGCTTTACGGGAGTTTTGATGAAAATACAGGGGTCGGGCTCGGAAATAAGGCTGCTTGAAACTGAATCGGCTCTTTCCAAGAAGGCTTTCGCTCCTTCGGGGCGAGCGAGGACGTCTTCCCTGTCGAAAGAGACCAAACCAAGTTCTCCGTCTATAAATCCGACAGCCATGTAGGGCTTCAGAGTGTCGCAGTCGCTTCTTGTAGCAGTGATGATATTGAGACTCGGGTCGACATCGAGGCGAAGGAACATCTTCGAATAAGCTGGATGAGATTGCTCCGCTTCATCACTCTGGAGCGATGGCTCGATATAGGTGCAAAGGCAGACCTCTTTTTCGGAGTCGGAAGTGTTTTTCAGGGTGAACGAACGGAGCTCACACGGAAGCGTTCTGTGGAGGGTCACCCTCATTTCGGCATTATCGTTTCGATAAACAGCGAAGCCGTCGCCGAATTCGCAGGTGTCGCCGGCAAAACTGACTTTCTCATCATCAGAAATTATGCCAAAGAAAGCGCCTTTCAGGCGATTTACGGGGTCGTGAGTGGGGGCATAGAGATGTCGCTCGCGGTAGATGGGGATTGAGATTCCGCCGTCGGCGAGGACGAGGGTGTATTCGCCGTTACGAAGGAGCTTTACTCTGGGATTGAAGGGTGAAGACGTGGCGAAGTATTCGGAAGCGGGAGCTAAGAGCTCTTCAGACTTCTGGTGCTTCGGCTTGAGGACGGTGTCTTCATAAACGCTTCTATCGAGGCGGACCCGTTCATCAAGGAGTTCGCTTGCTCCCATGACGTTTTTGTCCCGCATGAATCGGCATTGGAAAATGCCGTTCTCCAAGACATTCACAGCGGAAATAATGCTCATGCCGACGTGGTGGGACATGTAGCTCTTGACAACACTGTAGCCTTGTGGCGAGTCGGATGAGGTGAAGTCGAGGGCTTCATAGAAGCCGTAGCGGGAGTACATTCCAAACTTTTTCAGGCGATTCAGGTTTTCCATACAACTGTTTGGAGAATAACTGAGGGAAAGATAAGTCGAATAGGGAGAGACGACGAAGCCCTGTTCAAGCCCCCTTCTCAGGCCTGTCTTCGGGACACCATGAGCCATGTAGCGGTATGATAAGCTGCTGTCGAAGCTGTAGTAGCCACTTTCAGAGATGCCGTAGGGTCTGCCGAGGGTGCTGGCATATTTCTTCTGGCACCAGAGGGCATAGCGGAGACTTTCGTTGAGGAGGGAGCCTTCTGGGCTTTCAAGTAACATCTCTGGCATGAAGAACTCGAACATGGTTCCGCTGTAGGAGGCTGTTCCGGCATAGAAGCCACAGCTGAGGGAAGTTCTCGAAAGGCTGTACCAGTGGCTTTTTGGGACTTGGTGGGAGGCAATTGCGTAGAAGGAGCCAAGGCGAGCTTCGCTCATGAGAAAATCGTAGCGGGAGCGGTCGAGTTCGCCGGTTTCAGGATTTATGCCGAGTGACATCAGGCCTCGGACTTCGTCGTAGAAGACGGATAAATCGGTGTTCCGAATAATTTTCTCGATTCTTGAGATTGTTTTATGAAGCTCAGGGCAGCGGGGTTCATACTCCTTCAGGCCTTCTTTCAGAGCAGCCAGAGAGCAGACGAAGTTTCCGCTGTCGACGCTGGAAACATAGGGGTTCGGGCAGACTTTGAGGGTTTTCGTGTCGTACCAGTTGTAGAGGTTTCCCTTGTATTTCTCCATTCGTTCAAGCGAATCGAGGGTGCCACTCAGGCGCTTTTGCATCGTCTCAGGACTTATGAGACGGCGGTCGCAGGCTGCTAAAACCGAGAGAAGATACATGCCAATGTTTGTCGGAGAGGTCCTGTGGGCGATTCGGTATACCGGCGAGAACTGGACGTTGTCTGGTGGGAGGAAGTTCTCCGACTCGGTCACGTAATCCGAGAAGAGGCCCCACATATCTGCGATCTGTGACGAGAGCTCACGCTGGTTTCTCTCTGAGAGAGTCTTTGATGAGATCCCCATTTTGCGGGTGCCAAATGTAAGGAGCAAGGGCATCAGCGCGAAAAGTATTCCGAAGAATCTCACGATATAGCTCGGTGAAAATACGAGGATAGTTCCTGAAATCCACGACAGGAAGAAGAATGAGAAGCCGTCGGAGCCTGCTCCGTCCCATGTCGAGGAGACGGTCCACTCTAAGAGATTGTTCTTTGTTATCATCCGAATTATTGCCGTGAGCATCGCTCGGGCAGATTTCAGGGCAATTGTCGGCAGGAGGATGAGGCTGTAGACAAGCGATGAGAGATTAAGGGCTGCACCGCTCAGCATGGCGGAGTAAAAGTGACGGGAGGATGTTCCCTGATTCAAAAGGGTGCCGAGTAGTCCCAAAAGCTGTGGGATGAGGTACATTATAACGGCTGCAAGGGCGATTTTGCCGGAGGCTTCGGGATAGAGGAAGAGGCCTAAAAGAAGGGTTGCAAAGACATCTATTGGGAGAAACGAGCGACGGAGATTCTCCCAGAGCTTGAGCTTTGAGAGGAGATCGAAGCGGTTTGAGAAGATGAACCGTAGGTTCTGGATGTCTCCCCTTATCCACCGATCAAGGCGTTTGAAGTAGCTGACGGGGTTCTTCGGGAAGCCTTCGGTGAAGATAACGTCGTGGGCATAGGCGGTGTTCATTAGCTCGCCTTCGAGGATGTCGTGGGAGAGAATTCGCTCGTGAGGAAGGAAGCTGGTCTTCTCTATGAGCGAGGAGACTCTCAGAAGGCCTTTTCCACAGAAGGTTCCCCTGCCGTAGACGTCCTGCCAGAAGTCCATGCTCTCAAGGTCGTAGCCTGAGATGGAGCCGATACCGCCCATAGCTCTCGAGAAGCCAGTCGCGAGAGAGTCGCCGAGGCGGGTGACCATCCTTGGAGTGATGACACCATAGTGGGAGTTTGCAGGATGAAGTGCTATCGAAAGAAGCTCGGTCACAGAGTCCATATAAGGCTCGGTATCGCTGTCGGCACAGACGATGTATTCGGTGCCGACAAGGCTTTCATGGTTTCCGAAAATGCGGTAGAAGTCCTGCTCACCTGTTTTCATGAACCTTGCAAGGTCCATTATTGCGCCACGTTTGCGCTCATAGCCCATGAATTCGTCCTGGGTTTCAGAATAGGTTCTCTTTCTTATGATGCAGGAGAAGATGCTGCCGTTTTCACGATTCAAGCGGTCGATCATCTCATGGAGGCTTTCGGAAATGGCTTTGTCGTCGCCAGTGACGGGAGTGTGGGAGGAGGAAAAGTCTGCAAGAAGACAGACTGAGATATTCAGCTGAGGGTTTGAGGCGTGAAGCTTCAGGAGCTTCTGATAGAGATTATCAGCGTCGTTGACGCTGGTGACTACTGAGGAGAGAACTATGGCGCAGGGAGTGGTCCTGACCTCTTCGGAACTCTTGTCAAGGCGTGGCAGACGGTTGCGAGGAACATGTCTTATGAGAATGTCGTTGACGACTGCCTTGACAGCTGCATAGGCTGGGCAAATGAGGAAAAGGGTTGTCCACGGTTCACCGATGCGGATGGTGAGAGCAAGGGTGAACATGAAGGCGATTACGACTTCGAGGGCTTCGACAGTCAGGTCGGTCGCGATTCTTGACTTGGGGCACTTGTTTGGGAAGAGAATTGGCTTCGAAGAGTAAATTTGCTCACGATATTGCTTCTTGGTCTTGCGGTCACATTTGGGGTAGAATTCGTCATTCGCGAGTTCAATCGCAACGGGATTGACCGTCTCATTGATGCGGCATTCATCTAGAGAGCTGAGACCTGAGAGCATTGAGATTGACTCATGGAAATTCTGGCTGAGATTTTCTAAGAGAAGATATGTGAGCTCGAATTTCAGGTTCTCGATGTCACAAGGATTGATGGAATTCCCAGCTGCATAGTCGCCAATGAGGAAGATTATTTCATCGGTCGGAGGGATTTTTCCTGAGAAATGAGATATAAGATATCCGGTGACTGGGAAGTCAGGGGTCAGTCTGGCTTTTGGGTCACAGCTCAAAAGATAGCTGATGCTGTCGCTCAAGATGCGATAATTATCGGCAAAGAGGATTTCATCGTCAGTAGTGCAACCGTCGAGGCAGAGAGTCTTATATCGGCGCCTGAATTCGGAGCGCCAGCTTCTTATCTTCCGAAAATACTTCTTTAAGCTTACTCTATTTTCCATATCCGTCGCCTTTCACACATTATTTTGAGATATTATTTGCAGGCTTTCGGAAATTATACCCATGTGAGCTATTGCATTTTTGGGCTGAATGTGGTATACTGAATTCGCTTTATTCAATCACAACACTAAGGAGACGTTAAGTTAATATGAAATATTTAGTTTTACTTTGCGACGGTATGGCGGATTATCCCGTCGAGGAGCTCGGAGGGGTTACTCCGATGGCGAAGGCTTATAAGCCGAATATGGACAAGCTGGCGAAGACTTCGGAAATTGGCCTTGTAAAGACAGTTGCAGACGGCTTGAAGCCAGGAAGCGACGTTGCGAATCTGTCGGTTCTCGGGTATGACCCCGCCATTTATTACTCAGGTCGTTCGCCTCTCGAGGCTGGTTCCATCGGAATTGACATGCTCCCCACCGACGTTTCGTTCAGATGCAACCTTGTAACTCTTTCGGATGAAGAGAAGTACGAAGACAAGACGATGGTCGACTACTGCTCTGGCGATATTTCCACTGCTGATGCAAAGATTTTAGTTGATTTTCTGAAAGAAAACTTCGATGATGATGAGTTCACCCTCTACGCTGGTGTGAGCTATCGCCACTGCCTGATTCAGAAGAACGGTACACTCGATGTTGGAACCCTCACTCCTCCTCACGATATTTCGGGAAGGGTTATCGGGCAGTATCTCTCTGACAGTCCAAACGCTGAGAAGCTTATTAATATGATGAAGAAGAGCTATGAGCTGCTGAAGAATCATCCTCTGAACCTCGAGAGAGTCAAGCAGGGCAAGAACCCGGCTAATTCGATGTGGTTCTGGGGCGAAGGTGTAAGAAAGCCTCTGGCTCAGTTCAAGGACAGGTACGGGCTCAAAGCCTCCATGATCTCTGCCGTTGACCTCCTCAAGGGTATCGGCAAGTTCAGTGGAATGAACGTTGTGAACGTTGAAGGCGCCACTGGCTATATCGACACCAACTTTGAGGGCAAGGCTCAGGCTTGTATCGACGAATTCGCCAAAGGGCAAGATTTCGTCTATATTCACGTTGAAGCTCCTGACGAGTGCGGGCACCGTCATGAGATAGAGAACAAAGTCAAGGCTATAGAACTTATCGACAAGAAGATTCTTGGGCCCGTTCTCGAGGCTCTCGAGGGCTATGACGACTACAAGATTCTCATTATGCCCGACCATGCAACTCCGTTGGCTCTTAAGACTCATACCAACGACCCCATCCCCTATCTTATCTACCATAAGAATTCGCCGAAATCTGGCGTTGACTGTCTCTGCGAGAAATCGGCGGAAGAAACCGGCAGATTCATCCCTGTTGGGCATACCATTATGGACAGGTTTATCAATGGTGACTGATGATGACGATGGGAAAAATATCGCTTAGCAGAAGCGCTCTTAAGAATATCGCCATCATCTCCATGCTGATTGACCATGTAGGAGCGCTGATAATCTACAATTTGTATCTCGTAGCTTGCTATGTGGATGGCGAGTTTCTTCTCGGAGACCTCATGCCTACAAAGGCAAAGATACTCTATGCGATTTACTTTGTCATGAGATGCATCGGCAGAATTGCGTTTCCTATCTTCTGCTACATGGTGGTCGAAGGATTTCTGCATACTCACAGCAGGCCTAAGTATCTTCTGAGGCTTGTGATATTCGCCCTCATTTCGGAGATACCGTTTGACATGGATTTTGGCAGCGGGATGATTGACTTTTCCTGCCAGAACGTTATCTGGCTGTATGTTATCGCTGTTCTGATGATGTGGGTTATCGAACGGTTCGGAGAGACGCAGAAGTCTACTGAGAAGCGGGTTGTGGTCACGGTTATTGCGATTGTGGTTGCTGGTTTGCTTGCTTACACCTGCGACTACTCATTCGGTGGAATCCTTCTCATCGCTTCGATGTATCTCTTCAGGGACAAGAAGACCTACTACTGGCTCGGCTGCATTGTGTCACTGATTGTGATCGCTTTGATTTCGTCCTGGACGGAGCTCTTTGCAATTGTCGCGCTGCTACTGTTGGAGCTTTACAATGGCGAAAAAGGCAAGGGAAGCAAGTATCTCTTCTACATATTCTACCCTGCTCACCTGACTTTGTTAGGTATGGCTTCCGGCGTCATTTATGTGCTGTTTGAATACGGAATGATTTGAACGAAAAATTAAAAGCACCGCCTTCGTGACGGTGCTTTTATTATGCCCGAAATCAGTCGTTCCAAGTATCTTCAGGCAGAGAATTCAGGAAGGCTGTGAGCTCACGAGCCATTTCTTCCTGCTCTGGAATTCTTGGGTGGCCTGGGGTAGCTTGGCCACATCTTGTATAAGTGAAGTGGTATACCCTATTCTCCTCACCGCCGAGGCGATTCTTGATTTCTTCAAGGGCTTCGTCCCAGGCGGGATCGTGCATCAGGACGGTAAGAGCTAAAATCACAGTAGCGTGATTGGTGTGGGAGCGGGTGTCCTCGATTATCTCGATATAGCGCTTCATCCACTTTTCGCGGTATTCGGAGTCGTGAATACAGCCGTTATGTGGATGGTCGTCGTTCTGGCCGACGGCGAAGACGATGACGTGAGGGACGAATTTCGAAAAGTCCCATGGTGTTCTCGGAGGCATCGAGCAATACCGGGTCTTGTCATAGCAGGACTCAAGACCCAATGCAGGGTCCTCAAAATAGCCGGTGCCGTCGAAGATGGCAATGCCACCTTGGGCGGTATTGTAGACCTCGGCTGGGAGAAGGCGAGCTGTCATCAGAGAGTAGCTGTGCCAGGAGTTGTCATAGACGCCATCATGGTTTTCAGGGTCGCACTGACCGACATAGTCAACAGCATCGACAACTGAGCCAGCGGTGACGGAGTCGCCATAGAATTCGATACGCTTTTTGGGCTTCGGAACTGGTTCCAGAATCTCTCCGTCATCGGAAAGAACGAAGCCTTTGAGCTTGAAATAGTGGCCTTCCATACGCTTGTAAAGAACACAGTCGTGGCGGGTGTTTTCGAGGCCTGAAGCCAAGAGGACTTCTGCCTCACCATCTGGAATCGGTATACACTTCTCTTCCCCATCGATTACGAAGCCGATGAATCTGCCGTACCAGTATTTCAGATTTTCGATGACTGCCGAGATTTCGGTGCCCTTGAACGAGAAGCTTAAATAGCTTCCTGTCCAGCAGAAGACAGCGCTGCCGGGCTCAGAAAAGTCAATTCTACCTGAATAATTGAATTTGTCGCCTATTGGGATGATGTGTTTCATGCTGCTTCCTCCGTGTCTGTATATGTACTTTCAACCATTCGGTCGAGGGTTTTTATTTCGTCGAATGCTTTTATAATCTCCATGTCGTAGAACTCGCAGCTGGTGCGATCATAGTGGGTGCCAGTGGTGTCCCAGAGAACCGGGCACATGCCCCTTATGTATGCTGCTTCGCAGACTGAGGTGATATAGTTTCTGATCTGATCGGGCATCTTGTTCGAAGTCGTGCAGCCGTATTCACCGATTATGACAGGAATTCCGTTCGAGACATAGGTATCATACAGTAGATCCATTATTGAGTCGAGATAGGCGTAATCCGATTCGGTTCCCCAAGTTGTCTCAGCCTTGCCCCAGGAAGCGTCTTCTTCGATTACAGCAAATGTCGATGGAGCATAGTAGTGAACGGAGATGGCGTATCTATTTGAAGGATCGTCTGGCAGGACGAAAAGCTCGTCGCAGGTGAGCTCTGGGTCGGTGGCGTAGCCTGCGATCAGAAGGTGCCTTAGCTCGTTGTTTCCGCCAGAGGCTCTGACGATATCCACGAAGGTCTGATTGATTTCACCGAGGAGAGCGAAGGCTTCTTCCTTGCCCTCCGTAGAGTTGCCGTAGCGGTTCCAGATGTCGTCCCAGCAACCTTCCTCGTTGAGGGATTCAAACATGAGGTCTAAAGAGTAGTCCTTAAAGGCCTCGCTGAGCTGAGTCCAGATGCTTGTGTACTTTTCCATGCACTCGTCTTTATCGGTCGAGAAGCCTTCCCACCAGCCACCGTCCCAATGGATGTTGACGATAGCCTTCATTCCGGCGTCGAGAACCCAGTCGACGATCTCCTGAACTCGAGCGAGATATTCCTCATTGATGGTGTAATCCTCAGCCATCATATTTGACCAGGCGACAGGGATTCGGATTACTCCGAAGCCTAAATCAGCATAGCCCTGGATGATTCTTTCTGTGATCTCAGGGCTGCCCCAGGCAGTCTCGTATTCACGGACGGTTTCCTTCGTGAAGCCTGAACACTCCATGGTATTGCCCAGATTGATTCCAAGACCCATGCTCAGGACGAAGTCCATCGTGCTCATGTCTTCTGACGTTGTCGAGCTGTTGGAAGTGCTCGAGCAACCAGCGAAAATTGTCATAACCAGCACTAACGCTGTCAGAACCGATATAATTTTTTTATACATCGCCTTATATTACCTCCACATAGTGTTTAACGCGGGAATAATCCCATCCCAATACTATCAAGTATACAGTATAGCGAGGACTTTTTCAAGAATTTCTGAAAATTATATTTGCATTTTCTTTGACATTGTGCTATACTATCCTGATATCTAAATAGGAGGTAAGAAATTTGAAATTATTATTGTTTGATTTGGACGGCACATTACTTCACCACGACAAAACCTTGTCGGAAAGAACCATTAAGACTCTTGAACGCTGCCGTGAACAGGGATACATATTGGGAATCGCCACTGCCAGAGGCGAATACAGCATCGGAAAATTCATCGACGCCTTCAAGCCGAAGGTGGTCATCTCAAACAGCGGAGCTCAGGTCAGAGCTTATGGAGAAATAGTCCACAAAGCGTCCTTCCCCGTTTCCGAGACCAGAAGAATCTTGGGCCTGATAAAAGAAATCTGCGGTGACAACAACATCATGGTCGACACCGACGGCAGAGAATACCGGAACTTCATCTACACCGGCGACCGCCTCGGCTGGGACTGGGGCGAGATAGTCATCGACGACTTCAGTGACTTCAACGTCGAAGCCCTGAAAATCTGCACCGAAATCCCCGACCCCGAGGTCGCTCAGCGTATGATAAACGCCATCCCCGAATACTACTGCGGTCGCTACTCCGACGGCTTCTGGCACGAAATCGGCAAGCGTGAAGTCACAAAAGCCTACGGCGTCCAAAAACTCTGCGAAACCGGCCTCTTCAACCTCTCCGACATCACCGCCTTCGGCGACGAATTCACTGACATCGGAATGCTAAAACTCTGCGGTACCGGCGTTGCTATGGGAAATGCGATTCCCGAGACCAAGGAAGCAGCGGATATTGTCATCGGGACGAATGATGATGACGGCGTTGCCGAGTATCTTGAAAGTCTGCTTAAGTGAATATAAAAAAGCGAGGCTGTGCCTCGCTTTTATTATGGGTCTATTCTTCTATTTCTGATTGCTCCTCAGGCTGCTCGATTAGCTTCGTCTGCTCTGGCAGCTCTTCGACTATATCCTCAGTCTGATTTTTCTTATGGAAGGCAGCTGGAATCTTAGCAACACCGCCTTTTGTCGTTTCAATAGCATCTGAAACAACCTGCTTCGCTTTTTCACTTCGCTCGGCACGCTTTTCGGACTTTTCGAGGGCAAGTTGCTCTCTTTTCCTCTCCTGCTCCTCTAATATTCGCTTACTCTCATCAATAACAGCTCGAGTTATGTATTTGACCTCAACGCTTGTGCCAGGTTCAACCTTCTTGTTAGCATGAGGAACTGTCAAAATTACTTGTCCATCAAAGCACTCGCAATACTTAACATCTGCTTCCTGCATCTTGGCCTCGACAAGATGCGACGTTAACCCGCAATTGCTCAAGGCATCAACCGCTTCACCTACACTATAAATCATATCAGCACTGCATAAATCAGGAATTGGCACAAGGCTTCTTCTCCTCTCCATAACCATGCCAGCCCTTTCGCTGACATCATCTATGAGAGGCTTAGATAGCTTATAGACGCCAACCACAGCTCCTGTCACCAAGGTAGCCAAAGCAGCAGCAGCTTGAACCTTGTCGCCGAATTCATCAGTAGATTTATTATCGCTCACAAATATCACCCTTTCACTTATATGGATATTGTATCACATAACGATAAAGTTGTAAAGCAGTTTTTAAGGAAAATACAAAAAGAGTGGTTTTGGCCACTCTTTTGGGTTAATTCAGGCTTCGGGTTTCTCATGCAACCGGCTTTCGTGCTTTTCGTAGTAACCGATGAGGGTGCCGGTGGAGTCTCGGAGGGCGACTATGTAGACGTCGGTGTCTTCGCCTCCCCAGTTTTTTGTGTAGGTGTAGACTTTGTTCAGGCTGGGGTCATTTAAGAACTTTTCGAAGACTGAGAGGATTATCGACTTCGAGTGCTCATTGTGGCAGGCGAAGATGGACTGGCCGAGGAGGGCTACTCCGCCTCGCTTGGCATAGCGTTTTACAGCGGTGGGGTTCATGTAAGTGATTATGTGATTTATGTCGCAGATGACGATTGGCTCGTCGTCGGCGTCGACTAAGGCTTTGAAATATTCGGGCATTTCTGATCCTCCATATCTGATTTGATGGCTTATTGTAGCATATTTTTGTGGGAGTGTCAAGTGTCAGAAGAAATTTAACTGCGAAAAGCACTTAAAAAATTTTTCGCATAAAGCCGTGAAAGCCTCCTGACAGATTATGAGGGCTACACTGTCAAAAGAATTTTTAAAATTCGACAATATTCGACTTGCTATGTGCAAAATGTGTGGTATAATGTAGGAAATCGACGTGCAAAGTCGTTTAATATTAATTTGGGGGTACTGTATGAAAAGAATAAAATTAATTGTGGAAATGGATGAATTACACTGGGAGGATTTCATTGAAATGCTCAACGAGTCTGGATTGCCTGTGAATATTACGGCGATGTCGGTTGGCGAAAATGACGGTTATAGCACAAAGGAACTGGCGATACAACAATTCTTGCCTACCCTTTTGACCAATCTCGGAATTCCCGTGAGCCTTCGAGGCTATGATTACATAAAAGCAGCGATAATATTTGTTCTTGAGGACCCAACTTATCTCCAACGCAAGGTCACATCAAGGCTGTATCCAGCTATCGCAAAGGAGTTCGGAACAAAGTCACCTAGAGTTGAAAGGGCAATCAGGCATGCTGTTACCGTCTCTTGGGATCGAGGAGACAGAAGCTATCTTAACAGACTTTTCGGCAACAGAATTTCTGAATTGACTGGAAAGCCAACCAATTCAGAGTATATTGCAAGAATTGTAGAAGTTGTGAAGGTGGAAAATATGATTTCGGCGTAAGTTGGATCAAAATAGACGCTACCTGCAGTGGCGTGGCCAAATAAGTCAGTCACAGTACGTGGACTTTATGAAGGAAAAAGTTGGAGCTGATTGCACAATGACAAAGAACATTTAATGCAAAAAGAGCGGTTTTGGACCGCTCTTTTGCAAGTTAGGAAGGTATTATAATATATTAGAAGGGATTTTCAACTGAATAGTCTTCGAAGCTGGTGAGTTCGCTGGCGCCAGAGGTGTCGACGGTGGTCGAATAAGACTCAACGGTGATAGTATACTCGCTGTCGCCAGTGACGTAGACGGTACCATCGGAGCTTAAGATGGTGACGGTGTTGCCGTCAGCATCGGTGATGGTACCTTCGCAGTAGAGGTTCGTGACGGTACTGTAATTGGTCACAATCCAGGTCGAGGTGGAGTCGATGTAGACGTTGCACTCGCCATTGCCACCATTTCCAGCGTTAGATTCATCATCGACGAAGTAGCCTGTGAGGAGGCTGCCATCAAGCATGTAGAAGTCGAGATTGCTGATACTGTCATAGATGACGGCTCCCTCCATCTCCTGCTTACGGGCAGTGAAGCTGCAGTCAGCGCCGTTCGAACCAGTCGAGCCCCAGCCACGCTGGTTCGAGTTGCCGGTGCATTTGAGGAAGAATTCTGATTCTTCAGCATAGGTGATGTCAACACTGCTGATTAAGAAGGTGCTCTCGGTGTTTGTGGTGTAGAACATGCCACCGTTGTTGGCGGTGAGTGAGCCACCGATCATCATAAAAGTGCCGTTACCGACTTCAGAGTCGCCAGACATGCTCTGGTAGACGATGACGTTCCAGGTGCAGTCATTCTGCGAGCTGTCCTGCATGTATCCGCTAAGATCACAGTCGAAGAGACGAATCGTATTGAGGCCTTCAATGCAGATGGCTTCGGAGGAATTCGCAGTGAGAGTAGCGTTTGCAACGGTGATGTCTGCGGTGCTGTAGACCGCAGGAGAGCCTGTGCCGTTGGAGGTGTAGGTTCCGCCATCTACTACCATCGTACCACTGCCACGGTCACTTCTGATGGCTGCTGAGGACTCACCAGAGGTGCTCACTGTAAGGTTCCAGGCATAGAGAGTTCCGCCACCAGCGACGTGGATGCCACCAGAGGTGTCCTGCTCGGTAGTGATGGTTGTATCACTGACATAGGCAACGCCATTGCTATAAGCGAAGACTCCTGCACCGCCTGCTGAATCGGAGGTGATGGTAGAATTAGTTATTCTAAGTGTGCCACTTGTTACTAGGGCACTTGCTCCGACGCCGTAGAAGCTCGAGTTATCGCCACCTGTCGAGTTGGAGGAAATTCTCGAGATGGTGCTGTCTGAAATAGTGATGTCACCAGAAGTGACGAGAATCGCATTCTCATCAGAGCCGGTTGAGGAGTAGTCCATATCTGAGTAAGTTCCGTCCTCGGTGTAGGTTACGGCTGCATCGTAGCTGTCGACGCCTGAGGAGGAGCCTCCGCCCATGCCACCGCCGTTGGAGAGATTCTCCATGCCGGTGGAAACTTCGCCGACGACTATAGAAGTGATTTCTCCGTCTTCATCAACAGTAAAGGTCAGAGTGTCGCCTGCCGAAATGTCGGAAAGAGTCAGGCTGTTGCCGTCGGTGTCGGTGATGACTGACTCGTCGGAGACGATGAGAGCGACAGTGAAGGTGTTGTCGGAGCTTTCAGAGGGCTCTTCGGTTACATCAGCGAGCTGGTCGATTTCGTAGCTGCCAGTGGAGGAAGCTGGCTCAGCACCACCTTCACCCTCACCTTCTCCGTCAGGCTTGTCGGGGACTTCACCGTCGCCTCCGCCTTGGCCGTCATCAGATGGCATATCGGAGGGGGCATCTCCGCCTTCTCCGCCACCCATGTTACCCATGTCGCCCGTCTGCATGTCTCCGCCCATGCCCATCATGTCGGAGCTGCCATTTGAAAGAGCAACTGTAAGAGTAATTTCATATCCAGAGACCTCGGTAACGGTTCCCGAAAGAGTGCAGGAAACTAAAAAAGCTGCACCGACTGCTGAGTCGGAGACAGTTGAATCTGAGTCGCTGTCACCATCTGAGGTAACTTCCGAAGAACAGCCCATGAGCATGAAGGTCATGCTGAGGACTAATATTAATGAAAGAATTCTTTTGAATTTTGCGTTCATAACGCTACATTCCTTTCTTTTTTAAGCTTTCGTGGAGTATGGTAACCCCTGAAGCTTAAATGAACCTAAAAGTTTTTGTGAAAAATTCGGGATAAATTGAAATCAACAGATTTATCTGAAATGGCTTATTTGCGAAACAGATATTGACCGAAGGCTTCAAATATGCTACAATCATATTGCAGAATCATTTGCAACGAGTGTTGCAAATTTGCGAGAATATAGTTATGAAAGGATTTGATTTTCATGAATCGTCTTGAAGGAAAGGTAGCCGTTATCACCGGTGCTAATTCTGGAGTTGGAGCAGAGACCGCAAAGCTCTTCGCTTCCGAGGGTGCAACTGTTGTTATCAGTGCCCGCAGACTCGAACCGCTCAATGAAGTTGCAGAGGAAATCAGGAACGCAGGAGGAACTGTTGAAGTCGTCAAGACCGACATTTCCGACAACGAGTCCTGCAAGGCTCTCATCAACACAGCTGTTGAGAAGTTTGGCAAGCTCGACATCCTGGTCAACAATGCTGGAGTCCTCGAGGAAGGCCTCAAGCCTATCGACAGATTCACAGATGAGGATTACGACTTTGTCACCTCCATTAACGAGAAGGGCACAATGAATTGCATCAGAGCCGCAACCAACGTTATGGGTGAATGGGCTTCTATCGTAAACGTTGCTTCAATTGCTGGCGAATATGGCTGCGGAGGAGCTGTTTACGTAGCTTCGAAGGCTGCTATTATCGGTATCACAAAGCACACTGCAATGAGATTTGCAGACGCTCATATCAGATGCAATGCTGTCTGCCCCGGAACTATCCTCACTCCGATGGTTGCTGGAATGAATCAGAGCAACATGGATATCGACATGATTACCCAGATGAGCAAGCACACCGACATCAGAGCTACTCCCTGCACTCCTAAGGACGTTGCAAACGTTATTTTGTTCCTTGCAAGTGACGAAGCGAAGCCAATCACTGGACAGGCTATTATCAGCGATTAGGTTCTACCGTCTGATTATCTCAAAAGAAAATCCCCCGAAGCTTTTTCGGGGGACTTTTTTTATCTCGAAGAGATTTTACTTTGATTCCTTGGAAGAAGCCAAAGCCTTGTAGCAGAGGCCTGCCAATGCTCCACCAACCAATGGGCCTACGATGAAGATCCAGAGCTCCGAAATCGGAGTGGTGTTGCCAGAGAACGCAGCGATGAGGGCAGGACCGAAGCTTCTTGCAGGGTTAACGGAGGTGCCAGTCAGGCCGATGCCGAGGATGTGGACGAATGTGAGCGTAAGGCCGATTACTAGGCCAGAAACAGCGGTGTTCTCAGTCTTGCTGGTGACGCCATGAATGGCGAGAACGAATACGAATGTGAGAACGATTTCGACCAGAAGTGCTGCAATAGCGCTTCCTCCGACGCCAGATGTGCCGTTAGAGCCGTATCCGCCAGTTGCATCAACAACGTCGCCAAGGTTCCAGATAAGAGCCAAGATTGCCGAGCCACATGTTGCTCCAAGAACCTGAGCGATAACATAACCGACGAAGTCCTTGACGGTCATCTTTCCTGTTACGAGCATCGAAAGTGAAACTGCGGGGTTTACATGGCAGCCGGAAATGTTGCCGATGCTGTAAGCCATTGCGACGATTGCGAGACCGAAGGCAAGAGCAGTCAGAATATAACCGCAGCCTGAAGCGCTGTCACAGCCGACGAGCATGGCGGTTCCGCATCCGAAGACCACCAATACGCATGTGCCGATAAACTCGGCAATATACTTCTTCATTATAAGTACCTCCTGAATTAAAGTGTTATCTCGAAATTATTCTTAATTGCATTTCAGAGATTACTTTAATTATATAGCTGTTTTGGAAGCTTGTCAAGGGTTATAACCGAAGAATTGTTATAAATTTCACTAAGAATAACTGAATTATTGTCTGATAAATACCTGGTGTGCCAGTTCATGAACCAGAGCCAATTGGTGCCGTCCCGAGTGAAATCATCAAAGTGAGGAAGATTGCCGATTTCGTGATAGCAGAGCGGTTTGTCGCAGACTTTCTGAAGTCTGTCCCAGCCGAATTTGTTGGTGGTGCCATCGTAGGTGTCAGAGCCGACGATGTCGCAATATTCGTCTCCCGGATACCAGCCGGGCTTGACTTCTCCCGAATAGCCCAAGACCCAGATTAGATTGTTGAGGCCATGGTAGTTGGTGTAGCGGTCATACATCAGCCTCCAAAGTTCGATAAACTTTTCTGCTCCGCCTCTGCCCCACCAGAACCACTGGCCATCAAATTCGTGAAATGGCCTCCAGATTACGGGGACGTGTTCTGACTGAAGTATTTTCAGAGACTCGGCTCCCATGTCCCAGTTTCTGAGCATCAGCTCGTTTTCAGGGGTGCCAGGGGTCAGAATCTTATCGAAGTCGGGCTTTTCGCTTATGCAATCTTCATAAGCTCCGCCATTGACGCCAGTGTGCCAGCAGATGGTGACAATTCCGCCACGCATGTACCAGTCAACCGAACGGTTTATAACGCCTCTGAAATCAGAATGCATGAAGTCAAGGCCTCTGATTGCAGGGTACTTCCCTGTCTTCTCGAAGACATATTTCATCTCCCACTCGGTGGTAGTTCTTTTAGGATATTCCTGCTGGCCTGAGAGCATGAGGTGATTCTCGTGACAGTCGCAGAGGTACTGGAAAAGCTTTTTTGCTTCAGGGGTTGCGTTTTTGTTTACTAATGAATAGGATTTCATAGTTACTCCTGTTATTTTGCGTATTCGGTGAGTTTTGAAGTGTCGAGATGCTCGTACTTGGTCAGGAACTTGCAGAGTTCACCTGCGATAATCTTGACTCCTCCCTCGCTGTCCGACTCAATATTGAGAGGCATAAGAGGCTCGTGGAGAGACATTCTGAGTAAGAACCAGCCGTCGCCATGATCTTTATCAAGGTTGATTCTGATTCCCTCATAGTTGCTGTCGGCAGGTGTCCAGCCAGGTTGAGTCTTGGAATACTCCTTGAGAGCTGAAATGATATCATTACCATAGGGCTTGAAGTCTTCGAGGTCAATATTCATTCTGAATTCCATGCTCTCGGCGGGCTCTCTTAAGCCATCGATGAGAGAATGGAGGGTGTAGCCTTCCTTGACGCCACGTGAGAGCTCGATTATAAGGCGAGTGACGATATATGCACCGTCATCGAGGAAGTAGTTGTCCTTAAAGGCTCCGTGACCGGAAGTCTCGATTGCGAGCTGGCTGTCGATGCCCTCTTTATTGAGGCGGATCGACTCGTTGATAACATTGCGATAGCCTCTTCTGAATCTGTGGTGAACTCCGCCTTTTGAACGGATGAATTCACCAAGGCCAGAGGAAGTGACACTGTCGGTGACGATTGTGGTGTGAGGATGATCTCTTAGAAGCATTGCTGAAAGCATTGCAATGAGGCGGTTGCGGTTGAGCTCGCTGCCATCGGAGAGAACAGCTCCTGCTCTGTCGACGTCAGTGTCGAAGATGATGCCTAAGTCAGCGTGAGACTCTTTGACAGCCTCAGTGATGGAGGCCATCGCTTCCTTATTCTCAGGATTCGGGATATGGTTCGGGAAGTTACCATCGGGATCGAGGAAGCGTGAGCCGGTGGTGTCTGCGCCGAGAGGCTTTAAGACCTTTTCAGCATAGAATCCGCCAGCGCCGTTTCCGGCATCGACAACAATCCTAAGGCCAGTAAGTGGAGTTTCGCTGCCTGTGCTCTCCCTTATCATATCGGCAAGGCGCTTTGAATAGGCGTCCATGAACTCGTCATGAGTGACAGAACTTGGCTTGATTCCAGTATGGAGGTCGGTCTCTGCAAGCTCGATCATCTCCTTGATGTCGCTTGCCTCTACTCCGCCATCGGGGGTGAAGAACTTGTAACCATTGCGGTTATAGGGAAGATGGCTAGCAGTGACCATTACGGCACCATCGAACATGTAGCCCTCAGTTTTCGTTGTCATGAACATTGCAGGAGTGCTGGCAAGTCCCATGTTGGTGACGGAGATTCCCTCTTTTGCGAGCTCGTCTGCCATCCAGCCTAAAAGTGTTTCGCCTGAAAGGCGGGAGTCTCTGCCGACTGCTACTCTGAGACTCGTCTTCTGGGTTCTATGAACAAGCCAGAGAGCGAAGCCTCTTGCAATATCACGGCAAGCTGGCTCGGTCAAGTTTACATCCTGACCAGGCACGCCTGCGATAGCTATTCCTCTTATGTCGCTTTCGTTACGAAGTTTAGAATAATCCTTAGTTGTCGTCATAATAATGCACCTTTTTCTTTAAAGATTTATAAGTTCCATTTTACCGTTCTCGAGAACGATTTTATACGGTGACTCCTGTTCGAAGGTGACAGTGTCGCTTCCGAAGCCTTCGGGAACTAAAAGTGTTACCTTTCCACCTTGGTTGGCTATGAGCTCGGCAGATTCTACCTTGCAGTCCTTCCAGGTCATATTGACGGTGACGTCCCCTCTTGCCTTCAGGCCACTTACTGAGCCACTCTTCCAGTAGTCAGGAATAGCGGGAAGAAGTCGGATTAAGCCATCCTGAGACTGAAGCAGCATCTCTGCGATTCCAGCAGTTCCGCCGAAGTTGCCATCGATTTGGAAGGGTGAATGTTTGTCGAAGCAGTTCGGGTATGTTGAACCAAAGAAGAGATGGTCAAGATGCTTCCCTGCTTCGTTGCCGTTTCTAAGGCGAGCCCACATGTTGATGATCCAGGCTCTGCTCCAACCAGTGTGACCTCCACCATGGCTCAAGCGCCTTTCGATGGTTGCCTGTGCAGCTTTCATGAGCTCTGGGGTCTTTTCATAGGTCAGCTGGGATGAGGGGTAGAGGCCATAAAGCTGGGAGATGTGGCGGTGGCCGATCTCGGTTTCGTCGTAGTCCTCCGTCCACTCCATAATCTGGCCATGCTTGCCGATTTTGTTTTCAGGGAGCTTCGGAAGGAGTTCTCTGAGAGTGTCTGTGAGGTCATCCTCGTCATTCAAGACTTCCGAAGCCTTGACGCAGTCGGTGAAGAGGTCCCTTACGATCATCGTGTCCATTGTCGGGCCGACGCAGATCTGTCCTTGCTCGCCAGAAGCGTGAATATAGGTGTTCTCAGGCGAGAGGGACGGGCCTGTCATCAGCTTGCCGTCATGCTCGAAGAGGTAGTTCTTCATGAAGACGCAGGCGCGTTTCATTATCGGGAGATATTCGCGGAGGAAGTCCTTGTCAAGCGTGAATTCGTAGTGGGTCCAGATGTGGGTGCAGAGCCATGCAGCGCCAGAAGGCCAGATGGTTGCAGAAATCCAGTTGTCCTGAGGGGCACAGTCGCCGAACAAATCTGTGTTGTGGTGGGCGACGAAGCCTTCAAAGCCGTACATGTCACGAGCAACCTTCTCGCCGTTCGGAAGCATCACTTTCAGGTGCTCCAAAAGCGCCATATGGCAATCGGAGAGATTGCAGGATTCGGCAGGCCAATAGTTCATCTCGGTGTTGATGTTTATCGTGTATCTCGAGCCCCATGCAGGCCAGTAGTCCTTGTTCCAGATGCCCTGGAGATTTGCTGGCTTGGTTCCCTGACGGGAGCAGGAGATCATCAGGTATCTTCCGAAATCGAAGTAAAGTCCAACAAGATTATTATCGGGTGCTCCCCAGCAGGCATTTAGTCTGACATCTGTCGGAATTCCTTCATGGTCGACCTCGTCGTCGATAGTAAGGCTGACTCTGTCGAAATAGGTCTTATAGTCGGCGATATGGCGGGATTTTACTGCCTGATAACCAAGGCTCGTGGCGTTCTCTAAAACTGATGAGCACCAGTTATGGAGGTCTTCGCCATGAAAGTCGGTTCTGATGGTGACATATACTGTGGCTTCGTCGGCATCGAAGACCTGAAGGTCTGTTTCGGTGAGCTTTGACATTCCGCCAACGTTTTCACATGTTATTGCGATTATATAGTCGCAGCCTTCATCCTTCTCTTTGTAGTGGAGATAGACGCCGTTTTCGTCAAGGGTTGATTCAACGAAATCGCCCGCAGTAAGACACGAAAAATCTATCTTTAGAGAGGTTTTTCCGCCATCAGATGATGACTCGTGCATACAGAGGGCGTTGTCAGGGGCACTTACGAAGTACTCGCGAGTGTAGGCGTGGTCTTCTGAATTGAAGGTTACTGTGCAGATGGCGTTTTCGAGATCCAATGAACGCTTATAGTCGGAATAGCCATTATGGTTGAAGCCAATCATCAGGAAACCTGCTGTGTCGTAGTGGCTCTCGTCCTGAGGATGGGGGTACATGTCGGAGATTTCGAGCTCTGTCGCCTCGCCAATTTTGCCCTCAAGAAGAAGCTCACGGATTTTTTTATAGGAGCCAACCGACTTTGGATTATAGCGCTCTATGACGCCCTTGCGGTTCCAGATTGTCTCTTCGTTGAGCTGGATTATATCATCCGTCGGATCGCCATAGATCATTCCGCCGATACGGCTGTTGCCGATGGGATAGGCTTCGTTCCAGCCTTCACCGTTGTAATCGCTTTCGTTTTTGGTGGGTGCCGGATGGTCGAGCCAGATTATTTTTCTTTCATAATTGTGAATCATAAATGATCACTCCCTTCGGGACTATTTTACTGCAACCCTCGAGTTGTTTCAATAGCAACTTACGAAATGAGAAAATATTATCCGATATAAATTTGCAAAGATAAGGCTCTCTTTCTGCTCAATAAGAAAGGGAGCCAGGGGTGCTCTTACTCAAGCTCGGATATGCAATCGCTCAGAAGCGTCGGAATATCGAGATTCTGAGGGCAGTGCTCGGTGCACTGACGGCAGGAGATGCAGTCGCTCGCCTTGCCGGTGTTCTTAACCGTCTCGGCGTACTTTTCCTTGATATCTTTAAGCTTGCGGATGTCACGCTTGTACTCATTGTAGTGGGCAAAGAGGTCGGGAATCGGGATGTTCATCGGGCAACCGTCGGTGCAGTAACGGCAGGCGGTGCAAGGAATCGCAAACTTGAGATTCTCGCTGACCTTTGCGATAACTTCGTAGTCCTTGTCAGTAAGTGGCTCGAAGTTCTCCATATAAGAGGTGTTGTCCTCGACCTGCTGCAGGTCGCTCATGCCACTTAATACTGTCATTACATTAGGAAGCGAAGCACAGTATCTGATTGCCCAGGAAGCATAGGACTTTGTGGGATCATACTCGTCAAAAATCTTTGAAGCGGTCTTCGGAAGTCTTGCAAGAGCTCCACCCTTGACAGGCTCCATGACGATTACAGGCTTGCCGAAGGCAGTTGCAACCTCATAGCAACGACGGCTTCTTACCCAGGCATCCTCCCAGTCGAGATAGTTGATTTGGAGCTGGACATATTCGACCTCAGGATGATCTGTCAGGATCTTCTCGAGGGTTTCAGGGCTGTCATGGAATGAGAAGCCGATGTGGCGGATTTTGCCCTCATCGCGCTTTCTCTGGATATATCCGAAGGCGTCGGTCTTCTCGATGTACTCATAGATGTCCTTGTTGACGGCGTGGAGCCAGTAATAGTCGAGATAGTCGACTCCAAGACGAGTCATCGACTCGTTGAAGATGTTCTCACGCTCATCCTCATTCGGCTTTGAGAAAAGCGGAAGCTTGGTTGTGATTGTGAAGCTGTCTCTCGGATAGCGCTTGACGACTGCTTCTCTGAACGCAACCTCGCTCTTACCGCTGTGATAGACATAGGCAGTGTCGAAATATGTAAAACCACGCTCAAGGAACTTGTCAGCCATAACCTTGACCTGCTCAACATCGATATTCGAATGGTCGTCGCCGATTATCGGCAGACGCATCAGGCCAAAGCCTAATTTCTTGATAGTCTTATTTTCGCTCATTTTTGGAACTCCTCTTATACAAACATTTCTAATCTATTATTATACAGGCATCGTCCAAAAAAGTCAAGATTGTGATAGGTACTCTCTGAGCAAATCTAAGTTAAAATCGTCATGCTCAAGCTCCTTCGAGACGAGCCGGACGGTTTCCATGAGGTTATCGCCTGAAGTGCTGAGTTCATATAGTGCTACAATCAGCCTGCACTCGGTTAAGATATCTTCGGTGTTGAAGGCCTTCAGGAAAAATCTGAATACAAGATAGTCGAATAGTGGCTTGCTCTCATGTTTGTGACTCCCCTGCCCGCAGCTTTCGAGATACTCCCGCCACTCAGGAGTCAGGATTTCTGTTTTATCGAGAATAAACCGGCAGAGGTTTGAAACATCTATCGGCTCACTGTCAGGAATTTCTCCCTCAGGAAGCTCAAGAGTGCCGAAGTCAATTTCGTCCTGCAGAAGCTCACCATAGGGGATCAGCTGAGAAGGAGTTAAGCCGAAGGCTTTGGCTCTTGCAGCTAAAAGGAAGTCCAGAAGGTCGTCTTCGGTTTCGGGTTTTGCAAGCTGGTTATAGTCAGAATTGGTTGCTGAGAGGACTATTCTTGCAGCTTCCGGGCATGAGACAGAGATTCCAGCTTCGGTGAAGGCGAGATCGTCTCCAACGTAGTACTCCTCATAGAATCTTGGATGCTTTGAGCAGACGTCACCCATCATGCCAGATTTTATGTACATTTCACAGAGACCTTCGGAATTCAGGTATGGGCAGACGCCATCAGAATTTACACGAAGGATTGTGTCGTCATCGGAACCGGGACAGATATTTTTATCGATTCCAAGTGAAGGTATAGCACGAAGCTTGTCGATTGTGTTGTCGTCCATCGGTATCTCCCAGCCAGCCTTGCAGCAGCTATCAGGACAGGAGCCCATCAGGCAGTGGAAGCTTGAAAAGTAGGACGGTGTGAAAAAGGGTTCTTTCATATAAAATTCTCCCAAAATCTCAGGATAAATCAATAAAGTTGTGAAAAAGCGTCATTGCATTCTGCGCTCATGTATTTTATAATACATTTGAAAGAAAAAGTCATCTACTTGGAAGATTGTATTTTGTAAGCACCACAAGATATTTTTGCAGGCGAAACGGCACAGGATCATCCCCGTGCCGTTTCGCTTTATATTAAACCTTTACTGGTTCTTTTTCAGCTTCAGGAGTCGAAATACCGAGCTTTTCATATTCCTCCTGCTCGAGGATTCTGTAGGCTACCTTTCCGACAAGGGTTTTGGGGAGAGATTCCCTGAACTCAATGTCATACGGGAGAGCATACTTTGCTATGTTCTTCTTACAGTAGGCCATAATCAGGCCCTTTGTAATCTCATTCGGCTCATAGCCAGGCTTGAGCATGATGAAGGCCTTGATTTTCTGCATCTTATACGGATCTGGAACGCCAATAACGCAGCTCATCTCGACTGCTTCGTAGCCATCGAGGACGTTTTCGAGCTGAGAAGGATAGACGTTGTAGCCTGAAGTGATGATCATTCTCTTGATTCTCTGCTTGAAATAGATGAAGCCTTCCTCGTCCATGTAGCCAAGATCTCCTGTATGGAGCCAGACTCTGCCATCGCCATGGAGTCTTAACGTATTGGCAGTCTCCTCAGGCTGGTCAAGATATTCAAGCATTACTGTAGGGCCTGAGATGCAGATTTCGCCATCCGTGCCATATGGGACCTCGATATTTGTGCCGACATCGACTATCTTGTAGTAGTTATCGGGCAGAGGCTGGCCGATTGAGCCTTCCTTGTAGAGGTGAATTGGTGTTAAGCAACTTGCGGTGACACATTCGGTGGTGCCATAGCCTTCGCGGACACTGATTGTGGCGCCATGGTCAGCTAAGAATTTATCAAAACGCTTCTTGAGCTCGACTGAGAGGGAATCTCCGCCTGAGAATACACCCTTGAGGCAGCTAAGGTCTGCCCCGTCCATCGAAGGCTGTCTTAGGAGAGCCTCATAAAGGGTCGGAACACCGGCGATGAAGTTGCAGCGGTGCTTGACGATGTCCTTGGCATAGGTTTCGGCAGTGAATCTCGGAACAAGGATACAGTTGCAGCCGTTTGAGAGCATTGCATGGATTGTTACGCCCAAGCCGAAGCCATGGAAGATTGGCATGACGGAGAGCATTTTGTCGCCTACCTCTGCCATCGGGTTGGTTTCCATCAGCTGCTTTGAGAGAGCATTGAAGTTGAGATTCGAAAGGAGGATTCCCTTGGTTGTGCCGGTAGTTCCGCCACTGTAGAGGATTACTGCGGGATCTTCCTTCTGGACATGAGCGATATAGTCTCCAACGTATGACTTGCCCTGCTTCATGAAGTCGTTCCAGATGATTACTGGAGCGTCTTTCGGGATTTTCTTAATCTTCTTGGCCTCGGTCAGGTCGTAGCCTAAAGTTACCGGGAAGGCAAGAGCGTCACGGGTACTGGCGATGATGAGATTTCTGACCTCGGTATGCTTCATTATCTCCTCGAACTTGGGATAGAACATGTCGAGAGTCAGGGTGCAGACGCTCTTCGAGTGGCTGATGAAGAAGGCGATTTCGTTTTCGCTCGAGAGAGGGTGAATCATGTTGGCGATTCCGCCTACTACGTTGATGGCGTAAAACATAATTACAGCCTGAGGGCAGTTAGGCATACAGATTGTAATCCTGTCGCCGGGCTTGATGCCGATTGATTTAAGGCCTTTTGCACATATGTAGACCTGCTTCTCGAAGTCGCGATATTTGACTTTGTTGCCCATGAACTGATAGGCGATGAGGTCAGGATACCTGTGTGACGCGTCACGAACCATCTCCCACATTGAACCCTGATAGTATGAGAGATGGAAGTTTACATTTCCGTAATTGTTAAGCCATGGGGCTTTTACTTCTGTAGCCATATTTTTCCTCCTTAAAATTCGACTGGAGTTTCGATCGGAAGCTCCAAAAGCTCAGGATGAGCCAAAAGGTGTCTTATAATCTTTATAGACTGTGCATAGTAGTAGCCGTCAGCGATTCGCTCATCGATGGTGACGCCAAGGTCGATTCCGTCGTGGACTTCGACAGAACCGTCAGGCTTTGCAAAAACAGTGGGCCTCTTCTCACCGATTACCAGGAAGAGAGAATTGGTTCCCCACTCTGCAAGGTGGTGGTAGGAAGCGTGAAGCTTGATGCTGCCTAAGTTTGTTATGAAGCAGCTCGAATAGTAGGGGTCGCCATCCATCAGGAACTGAGGATAAACGCCATGGTATTCCATCTTCTTGAGCGCCCACATAATAAACTTGAAGATGAACTTCGGAAGCTTCTGGAGAGTGTCCATGATGTCGCCGATGTCGTTGTTGGAGCCACCGTCTTTTCTCACAGCGTTGACGAATTTGTCGATTTTATTGTGAACATGCTCGATCGGGATAATGCCATTTCTATCGAACTTGACTGTTATCAGAGCTTCACCGCCGTCGTCAGCGAACTTCTTTCTTGCAACAAAGGAGATGCTGATCTCCTTCTTTTCCCAGAGCCTGTGACCCGAGAAGAAATAGTTCAGCTTCGGCCTTAAGACGATGGTTTTCGCGATTGCAGCTGCGATGACGTGGAAGAAGGTGTATTTGAACCCAATTCCCTCGTAATTCTTCTTTGCGAGATATTCCTCAATTGGAGTGATGTCGATGGTTTCGTTTAATACTGCTTCGTTTGCGGTTCTGCCGGGGATATTATAAGACATTATAAAATGCATCGAATCGACGTCTCGAACCAGCCAGGCGTCCTTACGGTCTCCCCTACGCTTTTTTTCTTTTTTAGCTTCTGCCACTTTGCACAGCCCTTTCTTTCATATAATCGCTGTGCAACAGTAATGACACACAACATTTAAATTATACTACTTTTTTCGAGCCTTGTCAACGAAAATTGTCGAGTTGTCGGATAATTAATATTTCTAAAATCTTGGATTAATTATGTCTTGAAAAGTGCCGGGAAATCATTTATAATACCATAAGAACATTTACATCTGGAGGCTTGTTATGATTACAGCAAAATACCCACCTATGGGCTGGAACAGCTGGGACTGCTATGGAGCTGCGGTTGATGAGAAAACCGTTAAGGCTAACGCCGATTATATGGCGAAGAACCTTCGGCAGTATGGCTGGGAATATATTGTCGTCGATATCGAATGGTATCAGCCGACGGTCAGGACACATGAGTATCTGCCTTTTGCGGAGCTCGTTATGGACAAAAACGGCAGGCTTATGCCGGCGGAGAATCGGTTCCCGTCTGCTAAAGATGGAAAGGGCTTTGCACCGTTGGCAGAGTATGTCCACAGTTTGGGACTCAAGTTCGGCATCCACATTATGAGAGGAATCCCGAGGCAGGCGGTCCACGAAGACTGCCCTGTCTTAGGAAGCGAATTCACTGCAAGGCAGGTTGCCGAATTTAACGACGTCTGCGAGTGGAACCCGGATATGTACGGCTTAAATTACAACTGCAAGGGTGCTGAGGACTACTACAACAGCATTTTTAAGCTCTATGCGGAATGGGGAGTTGACTTCGTCAAGGTTGACGACATAGCCCGCAACAACGACAACGAGGGCGAAATCATGCTCATTGCGAATGCTATCAAAAATAGTGGCAGAGAAATGGTTCTGAGCCTTTCTCCGGGACCTGCTAAAACATCGCAGGCGGAGTTCCTGAAAAAATACGCCAACATGTGGCGGATTACAGACGATTTCTGGGACAAGTGGGAGCTCCTCTACGCAATGTTTGAGCGTGCTGAGGCCTGGTGCAACCATTCCGGGCCCGGGCACTGGCCCGACTGCGACATGCTGCCGATCGGCCCCATAAATCAGGTCTATTCAAAAGACAACCGCACCAATTTCACCCGTGACGAGCAGAAGACGATGATGTCCCTCTGGTGCATGATGCGCTCGCCTCTCATGATTGGCGGAGAGCTCAACGGCTTTGACGAATTCACCCTTTCGCTCGTCACAAACCCTGAGCTCCTCGAAATCGAGAAGACGACCTTCTGCGCTCACATGCTCGAAAGAAAAGAGGTTGACGGCTGCGAAACCATCACCTGGTTCGCCCCAAGAGTTGACGGCACTGGGGGCTATCTCGCCCTCTTCAACGCCGGCGAAAAGCCCGTCACCATCTCCGTCCCCCTTGATTCCATCGGCATCACCGCCCACGAGGCCTATGACATCTGGGAAAAGACCACAGAGCCAGTCGATGGCGCTGTTTCGGGAGTTGTGGAGAAGCATGGGGTTAAGCTGGTCAGACTGAAGTGATATGAAAATCCCGTCCGATTGGGGTGGACGGGATTTTTTATGTATTTCAGCGATCTTCACGGAGCATTTCCATGAGTGAATATCTATTGAGCGAGAGCTTCGTACCGAAGCAGATTATGAATGTGATGAGCAGCGTTACTGCGAGGGTCTGAAGCATCATCTCGTTTGTCAAGCCGTAGCTGTTGAGGTCTTCGATGAGCCATCCTATGACAGTTTTTGCACCCATCGCTTTTGTTGCCTTGCGGTTCTGGAGTAGGTAATATCCAAGATATGAACCCACCGCCAATGCCACTGCGGAAATGCTTCTTACCAAAGACCTGCGAATAAGCTCAAGGTTTCTCTGCCTGCGGGACATTCCTATAGCCTGCAAGATTCCATATCTCTTCTTTTCGCTTTCCGTTTCGAGCCTCAGAGTGCTCACGAGAATCATCAGCACCACCAAAGCAATACACACTCCACTGACAAGAGTCTGGATTATGGATTGCATGTATACCTGCGCCTTGGCGTAATTCTCCTCGCGGGAATTGTAAAGAGTATAGTAAGGGCTGAGTACCACTTTAACGTCAGTAGTTATTGTCCTCGCTATTTGGGATACAATACTTGTCATAAGACCGTCTGTTTCCAGGTTTCCTGCTTTCATGTTAGTGTAAATGAACGCCTGAGTGTATCCGACTTCCTGTTGACCATCCAAATATTTAACATGGTCTATCCACCATTCTGTGCCTTCAGGAATCTGGTCTACAATGTCCTGAACCAATGGTATGGAACAAATTACGAAATATGAATATTTCGCTAGGGAGAATGTATCAGAACGACTGTATTGAATCTTGGATATAAGGGTCTCGCCACTCTCAACCAACTGAACAGCCCCGACATTGGCACTGACGCTTACGAGCCCGTCGCTTTCGAGGATGCTTTCATTAAGTGCCGGGGATTTTGAGATTGAATCATCGTAACCATCAAGATACTCATAGTCGATGGAAATTGTCAGGTCTGAGTTCAATTCAGGAGGATTCATTGCGGCCAAGCTGGTCGTATTAGCTTGAATGATGACACTTTCGCCGCTCTCATAGGCTTCTTGGTCAACGCCTGTTGTGTCAACGTATTTCTGCAGGTCATCCCAATCCATAGTAATTACGACAGCCGACAGATTATTACCGTTTGAATCTGTTGTAAGGGCATAGTAGTGGTCAAATCCGACAAAATCAGTAACACCATCTACCGATAAAAACTTCTCCTCATAACCTGATAAATCCGGGAGTGAAAAGTCTCCTCTGGAACTATATAAACTGTATCTGCTCAAGTAGTATGACCATTGGGACGACCAATAGTTGTATTCATCCAATGGCTTGGCAATGTTTATTGTTGAGAATACTACCGAAATACACATTATTGTCGCCATGAGCATGATTAAAGCACGCCTGAACCAGAAGAGAAGCCTTGTTTTGCTTCTCTGCATTCCCATTCTGCCAGTAAGTGGAGTTGCAAGAGCAACCTGGAAAGTAATCATTCTGACTGCCAAAATTCCTACTATCCACAAAACAAGTGCTAACAGAAGATAGTTCCACGGGATGCTTACGACTATGGTTGTGGAACCAGTATATACGCTCAGCTTGAGAAGTCCCTGAATTCCGAGGAACCCGAGCCCTATGCCGAAAATAATTGCGGGAACTGCGAGCAAAAGTGTCTCAGTAAGGATAAGAAATCTTATTTGCCATTTTGAGGCACCGATGCTTCTGAATCTGACGATTCTTCTGACATCAGATTGCATCTGCAAGATGTAAATCATGACAACAGCTAAGACAGTTATCGCTAAGATAAGTATCAGATAGACCATGTTGGTCTCGGCGACTTCCTCTTCAACTCCAATAACCGAGTTTATAGTAACAAATCTCAGATCATAACCAACACGATTTGCGAAGAGGAAACGATCGAGAGCTGCCAGCCCATCCTCAATATCACTTTCCGTGCCTGATTTTACAGTGAAGAAGTAGTTGGTTTCAGGAACCAAAGCAACGCTTCCGCCGAGAATTTCTTCAGCTTCAGCAATAATGTCAGCCATATCTTCTTCGGTTATAATTGCAGAGTTAAGCGTGCAGTCAACATTCCAAAGGCTGGTATATTCCTTGATAACTCCGACAATTGTGAATTCTCTTTCAACTGTGGTAGAGTAGATTTTGCCAGTTTCTGCATCGTAATAAGCGAAAGACCATTGTAGGGTTATGGTTGAACCTGTTGATGTGCCATAGCCAACCTCGGAAAGTGCAGCTGCTTCAACAGCGATTTGACCTGAGCTATTTGGCAAGTGCCCACTTTCAAGGTTAATTCCCATGTCTGCAAGATTATCGTCGGCGGTTCCGATAGCAAGCGAACCCATTGGCATATTCGCGACCATAACTGAAGCAGAGCCGTAATTGACACTTGTGCCGACTTCGTCAATCCATTCGGTGCTTTCGAGGTATTCCTTAGTGCTTTCATTGGTGTCGGTAATCGCACCGTACCACCAACCATATGTATCGTAGCGGAGCTGAGTGTTTGTCTCGGCGATGCTTGAGGTGTAGCTCAGAAGAATTATTGCGAATGTGAACGAAACAAGAAGCACAAAGAATATGAGAAGCGATTGGCGTCTTCGTCTTTTGATGCCTTGAAATGCCAGTGAGAATATGGTTTTGAACATGGTGGTTCCTCCTTCTTCCATTTCAACTAATTGAAGTATATCATATTTCACATAAATTGTCAAGATAATATGACAAATATTTTCAAATTATTCAGACGTATTACTTCACCAACAAAAAAGCCCGTCTTTGCATCGGGCTTTATGTTATTTCTTCTTTTTGCTCAAATACCGTTCCTCTTCGCTGAAAATGCAGCCACAGTATTTTTGCATGTAGTAGCCGGCTTCACGGGCGCGCTTCTGGCCTTCGCGGAAGTAGGGGCGGAAGTCGCGGTAGAGGAAGGAGATGTTGTACTTCTCGGCTTTTCGCTCGGCAACTTCCCGGATGAGGTCGTGTTTCTGGTAGGGGCTGATGAGGAGCGAGGTTGAGAAGCTGTCGAAACCATTCTCGGAGGCATACTTGGCAGCTCTGTCGAGGCGGATGTCGTAGCACTTCTCACATCTGTCCTCAAGGTCAGGATAGACGAGGCGGACGAACTCTCGAAGGCCATAGTCGTCGACAGTCACGAGGGGCATATTGACGTTATTAGCGTGGAGAATCAAGGTGTCACGGCGAGCCTTGTATTCGGTGTAGGGGTGAATATTCGGGTTGTACCAGAAGCCGGTGACGTCGATATTCTCGGCCCGAAGGGTCTCGATACACATCAGCGAGCAGGGGGCACAACAGATATGAAGGAGCGTTTTCATTCGAAAACGCCGTCCTCTAAAACGCCGGAGCGGACCTTGCCGATCGAGATGTAGTTGTTGACGACTGCCAATGTATCGCTCCCCTCTCCTGCTTCGAGGCAGGGGTCGCCAGTGACGGCGAGGGTTATGGTGCCGTCAGGGTTCTCAGTGGGGACGAACTCTGTGGTGTAGTAGGACTTGCCTTCGGGACGCCTGTCCTCCAAGATACCCTTATAATCCTTGAGGGTGCAGCCAGGGAAATTGACGTTCCAAAGCTCATACTTCCCTATCGGACGGGTGAGGAGGTCTTTTGCAATCGGGACGAGCTTTTCACGGATGATTTCGAAAGCGCCATTCATGGTGTTTGAGAAGGCAATTGCGGGAATTCCGCGAACCAAGGCTTCCTTGGCAGCTCCGATGGTGCCAGAGTACATGATGTCAATGCCGACGTTATAGCCGTTGTTGATTCCTGAGAAGACAACATCTGGAGCCTCTGGCATGACATTCATGAGGGCGACCTTGACGCAGTCGGCGGGAGTGCCGGTAATCGAGTAGGCGTGGACGCCTTCAACAGGGAAATCGGTCTCGTGCTTGAGGATCATTTCTCCGAAAACGCTGATTCTCTGGGACATAGCTGAGCACTGGGCCGCGGGTGCCACCACCCAGACTTCGCCGAGCTCCTTTGCAGCACGGGCAAGCTCAATAAGGCCAACGGAAGTGATTCCGTCATCGTTTGTAACTAGAATTCTCATCATAGATGAATCTCCTTTTTGTCAAGAGTGAGAGTTTGTCCCTCCGTGGGGAGGATACGGCGTCCGATGTTTTCAGCATTTACGTTTTCGGGACGCTGGCTGTGGATAGGAACAAGTACCTTAGGCGAAACGGTGTCGATCATGTGCCTGAGATAATACGGGATCGCGTGGCCACCAAGGCCAAGTCTTACGTATTGGATGCCCACCTTCTCTAAAAGGGACTGCATTTTCGGATATGAAGGATCATAGTCGCCTAATGGATAACCATCCATGTGAAGGTATACTTCGGCAATATCTCCTAAATCCAGAAGCTCATATGAGTTGCGGTACGGGAGCTGGAGGACGTAGTCGGAAGGATTCGAGTGGATTTCGTCTCTCGAAACAAGCTCTGCTCCGACAGGAACGGGTCTACCGTTAACGGTTTCTGAATAGACATAGAGCTTATCCTGCGGGAAGAATTCGCCTAAGTAGTCAGCCTGAGCATTGTCGAGAACCAGCTTCCTACCATGCTTTTCAGCGAGATTATAGAGATTATGGATTCTTCCGACGTTTCTTTCGTAAGGGTTAATTATCACGAGGCTGTTGGAATTCGTGAGGATTCCGTCGACCTCATTTACAAGATCATATTCGGTTCTCGGCATCTCTTCAGGCTTTTCGAGAGTGAGCATGTCGAACTCGTCCCAGCTTGCGGTTGTGCCTTCGGTTATCATTATATCAATTCCGGCATCATGGCAGGTCTCGCCATAGCCTTCAGTGAGTTCTGGATTAAGCCCGTGGAAGCGGTAGTCGCCGGTGTAGGCGATGTTGCCATCGGGAGTTTCTATGATGAAGCCTGTCGCTCCCGTGCAGTCGTGGTCAATCGGGAGGACGTTAACCTTCAGATCCTCCACAGTGAAGCTTTCGCCATAAGGAATTCCTATACAGTTTTTGTGGGCACGGTATGTAAACTCGCCCTGATTGCAGAGCTTACGATAAAGTCTCAGAGAATCTGTGCTCATATATACTGGGATATCAGGATCGAGCATGTCAAGACCACCCATGTGGTCGATATGCATGTGAGAAATTATGAAGAAGTGAGGCTTTTCGGTTTTGCCATAGGGTACACAGCCAATTTTTTCGGCAACTTCAGGCTCATAGATCCCATCTGAGGCAGGAAGACGGCCGATTCTCACATAGTCTTCAGGGATGTGTCCCTCTCTGAGGTTGACGTTTGAGTCAATATCTTTCATGACAGTGAAGCCGAAATCGAACATCATGACAGCTCTTTCGGTTTCTACTTTGATAAATGTACCGCCTATCACGTTTAGTCCTTTATAAAATGTTATCTTTGTCATAGTATATATCTTTCAGATTAAGCTTAGGGTTCAAAAGGGACTCGCCTTTTGCGGCAAGTCCCTTTTTCGTACTAATGATTACTGTAGACGATTACAGAGTTACTGCAAAATTCCGTTTACAAGAGCTGCAAGTTCATCAAGAGCAGTCTGTCCGTCAGCACCTGCAAGAACCAATTCCTCGAACTTGGAACCGATGTCGTTACGGACATCATAGCTTCCATCGAAGTTGAGTGACGAGAAGTAAGCATCCTGCTGAGCGTAGCAAGCCTGAGCAGCCTCGCTTGAAGCCATGTATTCCTGATACTCATCAGACTCGAAGCCTGAAGTACGGATAGGCATGTAACCAGTTGCCATAGCCCAGTATACAGTGTTCTCAGTGTTGGTAAGGAACTTGAGGTATTCCCAAGCAGCAGCCTGCTTGTTAAGGTCAGTGGTGAACATCATTACGTTGGTACCAGCAGTGTTAGCAGCCTTGGTGGTGTTGCCAGGGAGAGTGGAAACGCCGAGCTCATAGCCTTCGTTCATGGTGATATAGGATACACCAGTGGAAGAGCCGACATAAGCACCAACGAGACAGTTGCCGAGAGGGCCAGAGAAGTAGAGATCCTCACCTACGAGACGAGCATAGCCATTGTTGTAGAGGTCCATGAGGTAAGTGATAGCCTCGAGGCCTTCCTCGGTATCGAACTCTGCACCATCTTCGCTGATGTACTCAGCACCGTTCTGGAGAAGGGTTGCTTCGATAAGACCAGCAAGGTCATCGTAACCGAGAGAAACCATTCCGAGCTCGCTCTGGAAGGTCTGGCCGATAGTGATGAGGTCGTCCCAGGTCTCAGGAGCGGAAAGTCCGAGCTGATCGAAGAGGGTCTTGTTGTAGAAGTAGAGGTAAGTGGACTTGTTGAAAGGCATACCGCTGACGAAGCCGAACTCGCTGTTTTCATCACGATAGGATTCAAGGATATCCTCATAATCCATCTCGTCATAGTCTCTCTCAACATATGCATCAAGATGAACAAGCTTGTCAAGGTAAGATGTGACATAGTTGTTGTAAGCCTGTGAGAGATCGGGAAGAGTATCGGATGCTGCGCTTGCGGTGAGCTTGGTGGAAAGGTCAGTGTATGCGCCCTGGTTTACAAGGGTAACAGTGATTCCCCACTCGTTGGTTGCATTGAACTCATCGGTGATGGCAGTGAGAGCTTCTTCCTGCTTGTTCGACATTGCGTGCCAGAAGACGATTTCGCAAGCTTCAATATCTGCGCTATCAATGATCTGATCAGCCGTCGGAGTGGTGGTGCCACTACTTTCCTCATCGTTAGATGTGCTACCACAAGCGGTGAGTACGCTGAGAAGCATCATAGCAGAGAGAAGCACGCAAAGAATTCTTTTCATTTTCATGTGATTTTTTCTCCTAACTTAAAGAATTTGTCCTGCTCACGATTTAGGATTCCGTGAGCGTCGGTTTATATCGTAGACGAGGAAGTGCCATCAGCCCTTAACGCCGCTGAAAGCAACGCCCTCGAGAACGTACTTACGGAGAACCAGGAAGAGGATTACAACAGGCATTACGAGCATACAAGATGCTGCCATTGTCAGCTGATAATCCGCGCCAGATTCAGTCTGGAACCTTACGAGTCCGATTGAGAGGACACGCATATTCGGGTCGTTGGTGACGAGCAAGGGCCAGAGGAAGGCGTTCCACGAGCTGATGAAGTTCAGTATCGCAATGGAAGCCAGGCAACTCTTGTTCATCGGAACCATTATTTTAGCCATGAACTTGAAATCGCTGCATTTATCGACCTTTGCTGCCAGATAAAGCTCGTTCGGGACCTGCTCGAAGAACTGGCTCAGGAGGTAAATGTAGAATACACTCGAGATGTAAGGAACAATCATGGAAGCGTAGGAATCTATCCATCCTAAGTTACTTACCGTCTGGTAGTTGGTGATTATGAGCATTTCGCCTGGGATCATGAGTGTTGCCATGAAGATGGAGAACACGAGATTCTTTCCAGGGAAGTTCAGCCTCGAGAATGCAAATGCAGAAAGTGTGGAGGTGATGAGAACTCCAACAGTCGTGCAACATGCTACTATAACTGTATTGAGCAAATATCTTGCAAACGGTGCCGAGTTCCATGCTTCAACGTAGTTTGACCACTGTGGGATCGACGGGAAGAACACCGGCGGAATAGCATTGAGTTCCTGATAAGTCTTAAGACTTGAGAGTATCATGTAGAGGAACGGAAGCAGTGTGAATACAGCTCCTAAGATGAGCACCGCATACTCCAAAACCTTTGTGGCTATTGCAGACGGCTTCATCTTGATATGCTGTGAATGAGTTTTCTTAGCTTTAGTCATTGTCATTTGCTCTTCACCTTATCCCTATCTCTCGTGACGTATCTCTCAATCATAGTGAAGACGAAGATAATCACGAACAGTACGACTGCCGCAGCTGCTGCGATTCCGTAACGATAACTGTTGTAGAACTTCGTGTAAATGTAGTAAACAACCGTGATTGCGCTGTTTGCTGGTCCGGCACGGGTTCCTCCGAACAGAGAATAGACCTCGTTGTACACCTTGAAGGCGCTTATAAAGCCCATCATGAACGCATACACGATAATCGGTCTCATCTGAGGAACAGTGAGCTTGAAGAATACACGCATCTTCGGAGTTGAATCAACTCTTGCAGCTCTGTAAATATCCTGTGGAATCGTCTGAAGTCCCGAAAGGAAGATCAGAATGTTGAACGCAAGGCTCTTCCACACACTGAATATTATCAGAGCAGGCATGGCATATTTTGTCTCATTCAGCCACCCTATCGATTCTATTCCGAAAACATTGAGAATACTATTGATAAGACCATAGTTAGAGTTGAACATCCATCTCCAAACCAAGCCGATAGCGATAACGCTCGTTACGTATGGCAGGAAGTAAAGAGTCTGGAAGAGTGCCTTTCCTCTGACTACATCATTGATGAAGACAGCGATTATAAGGGAAAGAACAACCGAAATCGGAACTACGAAAACAACGTAGATGCCGGTGTTCTTGAGAGCTGCTAAGAATGTCTCATCAGCAAAGAGCTCCTTGTAGTTCTCAAGATTAATTGCTGTGTATGTGCCTTTGACGAGGTTGTAATCCTCCATAAAGCTCATTATGAATGTCTTTATGAGCGGATAAATCGTGAAGACACACAGTACGATAATTGATGGGAGAAGATAGAGGAAGCCTTTAAATGGTCTCAGCTTTCTTCTGACCGTGTAAACGGGAGACGAATAATCCTTCATGATACCCCTCCCCTTTATCAAACCTTAGCGAGTGTCAGATTATCCTCGCTGAATATCATTAGCTGAGCACGTCTTACCTGGAGATTGAACTCGCTTCCCTGATAAAGTCTCTGATCAGAATGAGTGAGAAGTCTGAACGGAGTCTCTCCCAAGTGGAAGAATACCTGAAGCTCACGGCCAGTCATGAGAACTCTGTCAGCAGTTGCGGGAACACCGTCATCAACGAGCTCAAAGTGTTCGGGACGGATGCCCATCTTATATGTACCATTAGGAATAGGAGTGAGCTTGTCCGCAAAGTCTGCTCTTGCTCTTACGAGGTTGCCACCTAAGAAGATGCCCTCATCGGTGACCTCACCGTCAAACATGTTGATCTGAGGAGTTCCAAGGAAGTTGGCAACGAAGGTGTTGACAGGATTCAAGTACATATCCTGTGGCTTTTCAAACTGCTGAAGGACGCCTGCATCCATAACCGCGATTCTATCGGAAATACTCATCGCTTCTTCCTGATCGTGGGTTACGAAGATGGTTGTGATCTTGACTTCCTGCTGAATACGGCGGATTTCCTCACGGGTTTCCACTCTCAGCTTTGCGTCAAGGTTAGACAAAGGCTCATCCAACAAAAGAACCTGGGGCTCCTTGACCAAAGCACGGGCAATAGCTACACGCTGCTGCTGACCACCTGAAAGAGCCTTCGGCTTTCTCTGAAGAAGACCTTCGAGATGGACGATTTCAGCCATCGCTTCTGCACGTTCCTTCGCCACTTTCTTAGGAACCTTTCGGTTGATTAGCGGGAACATTATGTTGTCAAGTACGCTCATATGGGGATAAAGAGCGTAGTTCTGGAAGACGAGACCGATTTCTCTGTCCTCGGGAGGAATCCTCGTGACATCGGTATCGCCGAAAAGAATTGTACCCTCAGTGGGGTCTGTCAGACCGGAAAGCATAAACAGTGTTGTCGACTTTCCACAGCCAGATGGTCCTAAAAGACCAACCAGCTCACCGCTCTCGATATCGAGCGTGAGACCGTCAACAGCTTTAAAATCACCGTACTTTTTGGTTAGACCTTGGATTGAAATTTTCATTCAAGCACCTCTTATACACCGCTGAATTTTATCAGATGCCGGAAACCCGGTCATTGACACAATAATAATACTATTTTGGGGGTTAAGTCTCAACTGCAGCCAGGTTAAGATTTTGTTAAATCGTCCTGACTTATGTTGAAATTCAAGCCCTACAGACTGTTATCTTCTTCTGATGATATATACAAGGTTCTAAGGGGGCCTTCAAACCATGGTGAAATTTAAATGTTATTCTGGCGACCCATTAGGTATATTATATCCCTTATTTCTTCACTTGTCAACCACTGAATCGTCATTAAATTTCAAAATTCGATTTTTCGTTGAAAATAAGAAAATTGCACAGCGCTTGTCGTCAAGCACTGTGCATTTTTTTAATATCAGTCCTTCTTAGCTGCTCTTTTTGCAGCAAGGTCAATCAAAGCATCCTTACGGCTGAGGTTGAGTCTTCCCTGGTCGTCGATTTCAATGACCTTGACGAGTATTTCGTCGCCAATCGACACTACGTCCTCGACCTTATTGACTCTCTGCATGTCGAGCTTGGAAATGTGGACCAAGCCGTCCTTGCCGGGAGCAATCTCGACGAATGCGCCGAAATTCATGATTCTTACGACTTTGCCCTTGTAGATAGCACCGATCTCAGGATCGAACGCGATCGTGTTAATGACGTTGATAGCGCCCTGAGCCTTTGCGAGGTCGAGACCAGAAACGAATACGTTGCCATCGCCGTTGATGTCGATCTTGACGTCGTAGTCAGCAGAAATCTTCTGGATGACCTTTCCGCCAGAGCCGATGACTTCACGGATCTTGTCAGTGGGAACCTTGGTGGTGAGCATCTTGGGAGCCCATTTGGAGACCTGAGGTCTCGGAGCATCGATAGCCTTGGCCATAATCTCGTCAAGGATATAATCTCTTGCCTTGTGAGTCTTTGCAAATGCTTCCTCGATGATCTCGTAAGTAAGGCCGTCGACCTTGATATCTACCTGGATAGCGGTGATGCCCTTGTGGGTTCCACCGACCTTGAAGTCCATATCGCCGAAGAAGTCCTCAAGACCCTGGATATCGACCATTGTTGCAAACGATCCATCTTCCTTGGTGATAAGACCGCAGGAAATACCTGCAACAGGAGCCTTTATAGGAACACCAGCATCCATGAGAGCCAGAGTTGAACCACAGATGGAGCCCTGGGAAGTGGAACCATTGGAGGAAAGAACCTCGGAAACTACTCTTATAGCATATGGGAATTCTTCTACTGAAGGAAGAACAGGAACCAAAGCCTTCTCGGCTAAAGCACCATGACCGATTTCACGGCGTCCGGGACCACGGGAAGCCTTGGTCTCGCCTACTGAGTAGGACGGGAAGTTATACTGATGCATATATCTCTTCTCGGTCTCTTCATCAAGGCCGTCGAGCTTCTGGCACTCGCTTACGGGAGCCAGAGTTGCGATTGAGAGAACCTGAGTCTGGCCACGGGTGAAGAGGCCTGAACCGTGAACTCTCGGGAGAAGTCCGACTTCAGCAGCCAGAGGACGGATCTGGTCGAGGGTTCTTCCGTCGACACGCTTGCCCTCATAGAGCCAGTTGCGGACAATCTTCTTCTGAAGCTTATAGATGCACTCGTCGATCATTGCGATCTGCTCGGGATACTGCTCGTCATACTTGGCATGGATTGCATCCTTGATAGGCTGGAGTCTTGCTTCTCTTACGTTCTTGTCGTCAGTGTCAAGAGCGACCTTGACATCCTCAGCAGCCATCTCTTCGATAGCGTCAAAGAGATCGTGGTCAACTTCCATAGACTCGAATTCGAACTTGGGCTTGCCAATTTCAGCCTTGATGTCATTGATGAAGGCCACCATCTTCTGGATTTCCTTGTGGCCAGTCTTGATAGCGTTGAGCATCGTCTCATCGTCAACCTCGTCAGCGCCAGCTTCGATCATTACGATCTTCTCCATTGTTCCGGCAACGGTGAGGTTAAGGTGATTTCTCGAACGCTGCTCGAGAGTCGGGTTGAGGACGATTTCGCCGTCAACGAGACCTACGCTGATTCCTGCAATCGGGCCTGCCCACGGAATATCCGAGATGGAAAGAGCGATTGAGGTTGCGAGCATACCTGTGATTTCAGGTGAGCAGTCGGGGTCTACTGACATAACGGTCATTACAACTGTCACGTCGTTACGCATATCCTTCGGGAACAAAGGACGAATCGGACGGTCGACCATTCTTGATGTTAAAATTGCCTTGTCGGAGGGCTTGCCCTCACGCTTTGTGAAGGAGCCAGGGATTCTTCCTACTGAATAGAGCTTCTCCTCGTAGTCAACCGAAAGCGGGAAGAAGTCGATGCCGTCTCTCGGCTTGACCGAGGCGGTGACGTTTGCCATGACGACAGTCTCACCATAGGTGACCCAGCAGGAGCCATTTGCGAGCTCACTGGTCTTTCCAGTTTCAACGGTGAGAGGACGTCCGGCAAAGGTGGTTTCGTACTTTCTGTACTTGTCAAACTTCTTGAGTTCTGACATTGCCATGATAAAATATCCTCCTTAAAAATAGTGTTTTGGGTATTTTCAAGCGGATGTTTTAGCAATAAGCTAAGGCTTTTTTAAGGCAAAAGGCCTTAACTTATTACTAAAAAACATCGCTTGTCAATACAGTTTCTTGTCCGTAAGACTTAATCAAAGGGCAGTAAGCCGCCGATTAAAGCCGCTACTGTCCCTGTTGATCCAGTTTACTTTCTCAAGCCGAGCTTTTCAACGATTTCACGGTAGCGGTTGACGTCCTTCTTCTTGAGATAGTTGAGAAGATTACGTCTTTTACCTACCATCTTGAGAAGTCCTCTTCTTGAATGATGGTCATTCTTATTCGCCTTGAGATGCTCGGTGAGGTCAGCAATTCTCTTGGTGAGAATAGCAATCTGAACCTCAGGTGAGCCGGTGTCGTTCTCGGACAGTCTGTAAGCCTCAATAATTTCGGCTTTTTCTTCTTTTCTGAGCATTTGATAATACCTCTTTCAAAATTTCTTCCGCAAACATAGATAGTGGCAGGTATTTCTCCCAACCGGGCTAAATCCGCTACCCGAGTCAGCGGTATTACTGCATAAGAACTCAAGCCTTACGCAGACTGATATATGTTATCATAAATTTTGCGTTTTGTAAAGGGGTTTGAGGGGGATTTTGAAAAAAATTTTTTGAAACCACTCCACCACCTTCGGCGGTCTCAGGTCGGCAAAGCCGACCTGTCCTCTCACTAAGCGTAGGAGAGGCATTTATTCACTATCCGTCTCCCCTGCCTCAACAGGTTCGTCGATTTCGATTACTTCCTCAGTAGTGCTGACGGGGACGAGATTCTCGATCGCTTCTTCAATCGCCTCAGCATAAGCATTGACGGTCTTCTGGTTCAGGGCGTTCAGGCTCCAATCGACCGCCTCGATGGCCTCGGTGACGGCGGAGAAGTTTTCGTAATCATCTGGGTTCAGGGAGTTAGCCTTCTCGATGGCTGCCTGGACTCCTGTGTAGCTTGCCTGGATGCGGGAGAGAGTTGTGAAGGGGTCGGACTTCGAAGTCGTGGTTTTGACAGCCTCCACTGTCTGCTCGCTCGTGTAGGTCTGGCCGTTATAGGTGGCCGTTGCTGTGTAAATCGTGTTGCCATAGGAGTCGGTGGTGCTCGTCACGGTAACCTCGAGGTTCTGCACAGCGCCACAGCTCTGGCAAGCAACCGTTGCCGTAGCGGTATTATCACTCGCCCAGACAATCTCTGGCGTGCCGAAGGTGTGGCCAGTGGCAGAGACTACCTCAGTGTAGCTGTCGCCACAAACTGAGCATGTATAGGTTTTCACGCCATCTTCTGTACATGTTGCCTCTGTTGTCACAGCACCTTCATTCCAGCTGTGAGAAACGGTGGTATTGGTACTTGTACTGCCTGACACCACTGTGGACAAATCGGTTAAAGTACCTAAGACTTTATTGTTTGAAACAACATCACAAGCCAACTTGTAAACTGCCGTACTGCTTACCGTGCCATCCGCACCAACACCGATGCCTTTACTGGCTGTAGAACTTGCTTGTACTGTACCACCGGTGATATTAATACTGCCGGAAAGCGTAGCATAGAATCCTGCACCAATACCTGCCCCACTATATCCACTATAAGAATTTATAGCAGTCACTTTACCGCCAGAAATTATAATACTGCCGGAAACCTCAGCGGCTTCTCCACCGCCAATGCCTGCACCGGATCCAGTGGCTGAGCCAGTAACCGTACCTCCAGAAATATTGATGGTGCCGGAAAACGTGCTTTCTTCATTGCAACCAGAACCAATGCCCGCGCCTGTGACAGCAGAACCAGTTACCGTTCCGTTGGTAATATCGATACTGCCGGAAAGCTTACCCTTATAGCCGGAGCCGATGCCAGCGCCTGATATGCCCGAGCCAGTTACTGTACCACCAGAAATAGTAATGCTACCAGAAAACACACCTAGTCTTCCAGAACCAATGCCAGCACCTAGGGCGGCAGAACCGGTGACCACACCACCAGTGATGGCAATACTGCCCGAAAATTCTTCCTTGTCGCAGCTGCCGATTGCAGCCGCAAAACTATTTGTGTCTGCGGTGGCGCTCAAAGCATCGCTGGTGCCGCCAGAAATGGTTAAGCTGCCAGAGCTCACATGGATAGCAGGATTATCACTGCTATAAAGTATATTGCTCCCAGAAAGAGTGATGTTTGCGCTATATTCGCCCACATCAATCGGGGCTTTCCCACTTGTCGAGATGTTTACATTTGATAGTGTGAAATTCGCTGATGCATTGCCACTTGTCGAAACTGTAATCGTATAAGCTGTTGAGGTCGTGGGAGTGCTATTTGAAATAACGGGGTTTGAATCGGATTTAGAGACGGAGCCCTGTGTTACAGTTTGACCGCTGTCAGTCGCACTTATGGTTATGTCACCATCTTCCAAATACCAGGTATCCGCCACCGCCATCACCGTCATCCCAACTACCGCCAAACACACGGTAAGGATTATAACTAAAATTCTTTTTGACATAATAAAAACCTCCTTCATATTCGATGGAGGTTTTATATTGGGTCTCGCGCGAAGCGCGAGTACCCCCCACGCAAATTGGGTATTTCGCAATTTTGTAAGAGGAATCTTACAAACATCACAAATATTATAGCATATTTCAGCATCAATTGCAATAGGTTCTGGGGTGGTTTTGAAAAATTTTTGGGGACGGGGCGAAAAAGTTTTTTCAAAAAAGGGGTTGACAAAGAGGCACGGGTGTGGTATTATATATAACGCGTTCGGGGTGAGAACCCCTTACGATATATTGCGGGGTAGAGCAGATGGTAGCTCGTCGGGCTCATAACCCGGAGGTCGTTGGTTCAAGTCCTTCCCCCGCGACCAGAAAGAATTCCGAATCGCTTTTGCGGTTCGGAATTTTTTATATAAATCTTAGGATAAGTCAATATCTGTCTCGTTATAGGTCATTGAATTTGTGGCGATACTATTGTATAATAGGAGTATATCTCCTTGAAAGGAACATCATAAAATGAAGAAAAGGATAATTTGCCTCATGACAATTGCAACGATGCTCAGCACCTTGCTGGCTACTGGCTGCGGTGCTACCGGCACCGCTTCAGACTTTACCATCTCGGATGAACTCACAGACACTCAGGAGCTTGGCTACAGTGTCGGAGATACTCTTTCCGACCCCGACAAGTTTGTCGGCGAGAATAACCCGATTTCATCGGTGACATTCTTTGCCGACCCGACCTCGGTTGAGTACGAAGGCAGGCTCTATGTCTACGGAACCAATGACAACGAGCAGTATGACGCTGGAACCGGGAACGACGAGAATACCTATGGCTCCATCGGCTCGCTCGTCTGCTACTCGACCGACGACATGGTGAACTGGACCTATGAATGCACAATTGAAGTTACCGAAATTGCAACCTGGGCTGGCTGCAGCTGGGCGCCTTCAATTGTTTCGAGAGAAACTTCATCAGGAAAAACGGAGTTTTACCTCTATTTTGCCAATGCTTCGAGCGGAATAGGCGTACTCAAATCTGACTCCCCTACTGGTCCATGGGAGGACCCGATCGGGGCAGCACTTATCGACAACTCAACAGGTGCTCTTGCTGACGACCCGGTTTACTGGTGCTTTGACCCCGGCGTTGTTATCGATGAAAATGGCGTTGGCTGGCTCGCCTTCGGCGGAGGAAGTGCCGTTCACGATGACGAGGACGGAATGTACACTGGAAACTGCCGTATTGTCAAGCTTGGCGACGACATGATTTCACTTGACAGTGAAATAGTCAAGGTTCCGGCTGTTTACCACTTCGAAGCGAACGAGCTCAACTACATAAACGGCACCTACGTGCTGACCTACTGCTCGAACTATGAAGACAGATATAAGTGGTCCTCCTACGGTTCGGATGAGGAGGCTCCGACAACCTGCTCGATGGTCTATATGACTTCGACTGATCCACTCAACCCAGACAGTTGGGTTTATGGAGGAGAATATCTCTCGAATCCGTCGAACTATGGGTTCTCGTTCAGCAACAATCACTCGCATCTCCAGAAGTTCGGGGACAACTATTATATTCTCTACCAGACGGTGATGCTGCTTGACAATATGGGCTCATCGGCGAGCGGTTACAGAAGCATCGGCGTTGACCTGATTGAGGTTGATGAGGAGACGGTCACAATCTCCCCTGCTACTATGACGCGTGAAGGCGTGGAGCAGCTGAAGGACCTGGACGCCTTCGAAGTGAATCAAGCGGAGACAGCGGTCACGACTGCTGGTGTCTCCTACTACACAAGCGAAGGCAGGACGTTTGTCACGAGCATTTCTGACGGCGACTGGTCAGCGGTTTCGTCGGTTGATTTCGGAAACGGCGCCAATGCATTTGCAGCGACTGTGAGAGGCAAGGGCATTATTGAAGTAAGGCTTGATTCGGCCGACGGTAATGTTGTCGGAAGCGTTCAGTTCGAAACTGGAAGCGATTTTAAAACGATAGTCTGCACGCTCGACAAAACGATTTCTGGTACTCACGATTTGTACTTCGTCTTCGGAGGGAGCTTCGTGTTTGACGAATGGCAGTTTGCGTATATTTCGGATGAAACCGTTTCAGGACTGAGTGTCAGCACGAATAACGGCAAGGTCAAGCTTTCCTGGAATTTGAGCACCGATTCTGAATACACGGTCTACTACAGAAGAAGCTCTTCTTCTGAATGGAATGTGGCAGGATCTACAAAGAAAAGTGCTGTAAACATTTCAGGGCTAACGAGCGGTATAACCTATCAGTTCGTGGTTAAAAACAGCACCTCGAGCACAGATATAGTTACTACAACGTTATCGTAAATCAACAAAAAATCAGGGACACCGCAATCTGCGATGTCCCGTTTTTTATGGGTTATTTTTTCTTTTTGTCCTTCTTCGGCTTCTTTTTCTTCTGGTTCTGATAGGGATACGGGCTCATCTGAGCCTTTTCGCGTTTATCTTCGAGGATGAATCCGTAGATGGTCAGCGCTCCACATATTATGAGTCCGATTCCGGCAGGAACTGCCACACACCAATAAGGGATGGTGTCTGAGGCCTCAGGAAGGGCCTGAATCTTGAGAGTATAGCCAAGAGCGGTGCCCGAAATTCCCATTGCGGAGAGGCCTTCGGTGAAGAGCTCCTCTTCGGAGGAAGTCATCGTCTTGAAGCGACCTGTTATCTCAACGATGCTGCCCTGGTATCCTGCATCCGGGTCGCTAGCATACTCAAGATAGGCGTCAATAACCTCCTGAATCTCAGCGTCTCCGCGCTTGTCGGCTTCGACGAGGGTTGCAACCTGTTCACCGTTGATGTCGAGATACATGACGTAATAGTAGTAGTTCGCTGCATCTTCAGTGGCTGCGATGTAGCCGATCTGAGCTAAGAACTTGTAGGCACTGCCGGTTACGTACTGGTCGGTTAAGTCGTAGGTGAGCGTTACGTCTGAAAGGGCGATGACATTCTCGGCTGTTCTGACGTTACTGTAGATGGTGCCAATAGTCGCCACTGTCGGCAGGAATGCAACAAGGCATATGATGGCTGCAATCAGAAGTATATAGATAGTTTTGCCTGTGAGGAACCGCTTAAGCTTGGTGTCCTCGGTTGGGGCAAACTCTTCCTTTACTTCGTAGGTTTCGTTGTTTCCGTCTAAAATACTCATTTTCTGTCCTCCATGACATGGGTTCCGTGGCAAGCCACCAATACTGCTACTGAGAATTATAGCACAATACTTCGCTCACGTCAATTATTTTGTAAGAGGTTTTCTTTTTCAAACTGCAACATGTAGAGCTCATAGTAGTGGCCCTTGAGCGCCAGGAGCTCTTCATGGGTTCCGCTTTCGAGAATTTCACCGTGAGAAAGATAGATTATCCTGTCGGCCTTTCTGATGGTAGAAAGCCTGTGGGCAACTATCAGAAGCGTGCCGATATTCATCATCTTCTCGAGAGAGTCCTGGATGAGGATTTCAGTCTCGGTGTCAATGTTGGCGGTTGCTTCGTCGAGAATCATGACTTCGGGCTTGTGGATAATGGTTCTTGCGAAAGAGAGAAGCTGGCGCTGGCCTGCAGAGAAGTTGTTGCCACGCTCCCTGACCTCTTCGTCGAGGCCCTTGTCAAGCTTTTCAATAATCTTGTCGGCGTTGACATAACGGCAGGCATCCATTATCTCTTCGTCAGTGAAGCTGTCCTCTCGTAAAACGATGTTGCTACGGATGGTTCCCGAGAAGAGGAAGACGTCCTGAAGCATCTGACCGAAGTGTTTGCGGAGGCTTGAGACGGTATAGTGTTTGATGTCAACGCCGTCGATGAGAATCTGGCCCTTCTGGATGTCGTAGTTACGGCAGATGAGGGAGAGTATTGTCGTCTTGCCGGAGCCTGTGGCTCCTACGAATGCGACCGTTTCGCCAGCGTTGACCTTGAAGGAAACATCCTTCAGAACCCACTCACCCTCGTTATAGGCAAACCAAACATTCTTGAACTCAATATCGCCCTTGCAGGTCTCGAGGTCTATGGCGTCAGGCTCGTCCTGAATCTCAGGGACCATGTCGAAGATGGTGAATATCTTCTCAGCGGAAGCAAATGCGGACTGGAGCCAGTTGAACTGCTCGGCAAGGTTCTGGATCGGGTTATAGAACTTCGAAATGTACATGTAGAACGATACGATGGTACCACTCGTGATGGTCTGTCCTAAGAAAACGGTATCCTTTATGTATCCCCTGCCGCCTAAGTAGAAGAGGCAAAGGATTGACGAAACATAGAGCATATAGACGAGAGGACGGAAGACAGCGAATGTGAGTATCTGCTGGGTCTGAGCCTTCTCGAGCTTCTTGTTACGCTGCTGGAATTCGTCAAGCTTTCTGTCCTCACGGTTGAAGATCTGGATTATCTTCATGCCGGAGAGGTGTTCGGAGATGAAGGTGTTTATGTCGGTTGTACCGTCCTTGACACGTCTGTAGGCACGGCGGGAGAACTTTCTGAAAATAACGGTGAAAAGAAGTATAAACGGCACGAAGCAGAGAACCATCAACGTGAGCTGATAGTTGAGCATCAGCATCGCAACAAGAACTCCGATGATTACAAAGAAGTTCTTTATCAGGTTCACAAGGATGTTTGTGAACATGACTGAGATTGCGTTGGTGTCGTTTGTGACTCTGGTGACCAGCTTTCCTACCGGGATATTATTCAGCTGAGCATGGGAGAGGCTCTCGATATGCTTCATGAGGTCTTCACGGAAGGCTGAGAGGATCTTCTGGCCTATTTTCTGGAGGACAATTGCCTGAACATAGGTGCAGATCATCGAGATGATGAGGATGCTTGCGTATACTGCGATATAGGCGAAAATCTCTTTCATCTCGAAGTCCCCGACAATCATGTCTTCGATATCGCCTATAATAAGTGGAGAAATGATGTCGTAGGCGACGGAGACGAGCATTACGAAGAGAACGAAGATGAATTGGCCGATATAGGGCTTCGCATACTTGAGAAGGCGCTTCAGAATCTCGCCATCGGACATGTTGCGGTCGAAGCCCATGGCTTCTTTACGATCCTTGACAGAGAAATAGGCGACGATAAAGATGATTGAGACGACACCGACTACAGCACCGACAGCCAAAAGAGGATAATACTCATGCATTGACGACACCCCTTTCGCTTTCGAGACGCTGCAGATCAACTGTCAGCTTATACTGCGGACAGCTCTTGTAGAGCTCTTCGTGGTTTCCGACGGCTAAGATATTTCCATCATCGATGAAGATTATCTTGTCCATATGCTCGATGGTGGTGACACGGTGAGCTATGAGAATTGTGGTCTTGCCCTCGCGGGATGTCTTGAGACCACCGAGAATCTCCTTCTCGGTCTCAATATCGACGGCTGAGACGGAGTCATCCAAGATAAGAATTGAAGCATCTTTCATAAGTGCTCTTGCAATCGAAATTCTCTGTTTCTGTCCGCCAGAGACGGTCACGCCTCTTTCGCCGAGAACCGTATCATAGCCTTCGGCAAATTCGACGATATTGTCGTCAACTGCGGAGAGTTTGGCAGCTTCAACAGCCTTTTCGTGGCTGACATCGTCTGTTGCAAATTCGATATTGTGCTCTATCGTGTCGCTGAAGAGGAAGTTGTCCTGTGGGACATAGGCGCAATACTTTCTTAGAGAAGCAATTGAAATCGAATTGACGTCTTTTCCGTCGACGAAGATTTTGCCATCGGGGACGTTGTAAATCCTGAGTATCAGGTCGGCAAGAGTGGTCTTGCCTGCACCTGTACGGCCAATTACACCGACGCTTTCACCGGCGTTAATCTTGAAGGAGGCGTTCTTTAAGACGTCATACTCGCCATCAGGATAGCGGAAAGTGAGATTCTTAAACTCAATGTCACCCCTGACATTTTCAATATTGGTCACATCTTCTCTATCTTTTACATCAACCTCAGCGTCAAGAAGCTCACTGATTCTCTTGAGAGACGCTGCACCCTGAGAATGCATGTTGATGAGCTCGGCGACTGCCATTACAGGCCAGACGATCGAGTTGAAGTAGCCCATGAACTCGACGAGCTGTCCTGCGTTGAAGGTTCCCTTATAAACAAGGTAGCTTCCGTAGCCTAAGATAACACAGATAACGGATTCTACAAGCAGAGTTACGAAGATGGTCATGAGTGTTGAAAGGCGGGTGTATTCGACATTTGCGTCCTCATTCTCTTTGTTGAGCTTGCGGAAGGCAATGAGCTCTTTGCTCTCTTTTACAAAAGCTTTGATAACTGCGATTCCTGAGAAGCTTTCCTGGGAGAAATCGGAGAGCTTCGAAAAAGCCTCCTGGCGGACTTCCCACTTCTTCTCCATGTACTGCATGAGAGTTAATCCGACGCCGAAGAGAAGGGCTATAGGAATCATACAGAGAAGAGACATGAGAAGGTTCATGCGGAGCATCTTTATGAATGAGAGGATGCCTAAGAAGGCTGCATCACAGGTCATTAAGATTCCGTTTGAATAGCAGTCGCGGATGGTTTCGAGGTCGTTTGTGAAGAGAGACATCAGGTTGCCGACCTTGTTCTTCTGGTAGTACTGCTGGGAGAGGTCCTTGCAATGGTCGAACATGCGGTATCTCAGATCTGCTGCGACCTTGTTTCCGCTTCCGTTGAAGCAGACGCGCCAGAGGAATCTGCCAGTGACTATTCCAACGATTATTCCTATCATTGGTAGGCAGACTTCGTCCAGAAGATAATCCATATCGAACGCTGCGGTTGTGCCGTCGTCGAGAGTGATGAAGCCATCGTTCAGGCCGTTGATGACGTTTCTATAGAGCTCCGGGATGATGAGCTGGAGATAGTCGACTAAGATCAGTGCTGCAATACCGATTATCAGAAGATAAGCGTACTTTATGTAGTAGCGATTTATGTGCTTTCCAAAAAGCAATATAATCCCCCCAAATTACAAAATTCAAAGGCGATTATAGCACATTGCATGGTTAAAATCAAGAGGCAATTTCGCTATATTGTATTTCACCGGAGGACAATTTTTTGACATGAAAACGCCTCTGAGTTTCCCCAGAGGCGCTTAAGTATTATTCTTCTTTCGTGTAATACTGGGCTTGAGTGTTCCAGAGCTCACTATACTTGCCATCAGTCTCGATAAGCTCATCATGGCTTCCCTTCTGGACGATGGAGCCATGGTCGAAGACGGCGATTTCGTCGCAGAAACGGCAGCTTGAGAGGCGATGGCTGATGTAGATGGCGGTCTTATCGCCAACTATTTCGTTGAACTTCGAGTAGATTTCGGCTTCCGCCATTGGGTCTAACGCTGCTGTCGGTTCGTCGAGGACTATGAAAGGTGAATCCTTGTAGAGTGCTCTTGCAAGTGCAATCTTCTGAGCCTCACCGCCGGAGACGTTTACGCCGTTCTGATCTACTTCGGTATAAAGAGTAGTTTCGAGACCAGAAGGAAGCTCCTTCAGCCTGTCGCCGAAGCCGGTTTTAACGAGGCAGTCGGTGGCTTTGTCGCCGTCATAGGTCATGCTCGAAGCGACGACCTCGCCCAATTTAAATGCTGGGAGCTTGAAGTCCTGAAAGACTACTGAGAAGATGTCGAGATATTCGCGGTAGTTGTACTTCTCGATATTGATGCCGTTGAGGAGGATTTCGCCCTCGGTCGGGTCATAGAGACGGCAAAGAAGCAGTATAAAAGTAGTCTTGCCGGAGCCGTTTTCACCGACAACTGCGAGTCGTTCACCTACTCTGAACTTTACGTTTACATGCCTTAAGGCATAGTTTTCACTTCCGGGATATTTGAAGGACACGTCTCGAAATTCTATCTCATAATCCCTGTCAAGTCTCTTTTCAACCGTCAGGGAACCCTTGTACATGCTGTGAGGGATGTCGAGGTATTCAAGGGACATTTCAAGGAACGGAGTGTTGGCTTTGAGCTGACCGAGTGTTGAGAGGGTTTGTGTGAGACCGCCTGAAACACTGGTGATTGCAGCGACATACTGGGTTACATATCCGATTCCGAATGCGCCACCGAGGGCTTTCAGGCAGACATAGACATAGGCAAGTCCTGAGAACATTGTCGCAATTCCGCTTCCGAGAGCGCTGAAGGCTCCCATTCCTCTTCGTGCAAAGTGAGCAAACATGCCATCGGACAGGAATATCCCCGTTTTGTCGCAGTTGTATTTCTTACTCATCTTGTGCTGATTGTACATTCTCACGTCGAGAGAATACTTTTCTTCGGTTCCTAAGAATGCGTGGTAGGTGCCGAGTCTGTTGGCTAAGTTATGGTCGCCGACATTTTTCGACCAATAGCTTGAAGCTTTGTTGGAACACATCGGTGCTAAAAGTGTAACGCCGATCATTACTGCAACTACAAGAATTATGCAGATAGGATTATTGAGAAACGCAAGTGATGAGCCATCGGGGACTCTTGTTGTAAAGAGAGTTACAGTCAGAGCAACACCGCCTATGATTGTGAAAACGCCTTTGATGAGGTCATCAACCCAACTGAGCAGGTACACAAGTCCCCAACCTCCGCTATTGACGTTCTGAGTGATATTTGAATAGGCATCCTTTGTCTTCTGGCTGTCGGCGTCGGCAAAATCCATATCGAGTTGCTTTTTGGTATAATTGCCCATTCCCCTGAAAAAGTTTGTCAAGCCGCCATAAGTATTTTTGTACTTGTTTAGGAATGCACTTATAAGTGCAACCGCTGCCGCCAGAGCAAGCGTTACCAGAACAAGCATTGTGAGACGGTCTCTGTCTCTGTTTCCAGAGAGCTCTGTTATGATGAGAGCCGACATATAGATTCCAATATAGGGACTAAGAGCAGTCCAGATAGAATTGGCTATTGTCGAGATTACCATGTGGGGACTGTTTTTATAGAGAATCTTAAGACCCTGTATCGTCTTGGATGCCATCCGGCGATAGGTGATTTTGTCATTGTTCTTACTCATTGATATCACCCTCCCTGTAGTATTTGCTCTGAACTTCAAAGAGTTCTGCATATTTTCCGCCCTGTTTAAGCAACTGCTCGTGGGTTCCCTCTTCCAGTATCTTGTGGTCGCCTATCAGGATGATTCTGTCGCAGAATCGGGTCGAAGCGAGACGATGGGAGATATAGACGGAGGAGCGTCCCACGGTCATGTCGTTATACTTGTTATAAAGGTCGGCTTCTGCAATCGGGTCGAGAGCTGCTGTCGGCTCGTCAAGGACGATTACGGGAGCGTCTTTATACAAGGCTCTTGCAAGCATCAGCTTCTGTGTCTGACCGCCCGAGAGGTTCACGGCGTCCTCATAGACTTCACGATTGAGCTTTTCCTCAAGACCGTCCTTGAAGCCTTTGACCATTTCAGTGAGTCCGGCTTTTTCGATGCAGGAATTAACCTTGTCATAGTCGATGTCGTGGTCGGTCTGGGCGACGTTTTCAGCGACCGAGCCCGCCCAGAGGACACAATTCTGGAATACTGCCGAGAAGACTTTGTAATATTCACGGCGATTGAATTCACGGATGTCAACGCCATTGAGGAGCACTCTCCCCTCTGTCGGGTCTTCCATGCCGGTGATGAGCTTGACGAGGGTCGTCTTTCCTGCGCCGTTAAGTCCCACCACAGCGAGCTTTTCGCCTGCATGTAGTGTTAAGTTGATGTCTTCAAGAGTGTAGCTGTCGGATGAAGGGTACTTGAACCAAACATGGTCAAGAACTATCTCGTACTTGCCGTCAGCGGGAACGGGGACATCGGAACCGTCTTCAAACTTGAACTGTTCAGGGTAATTGAGAATTTCAATGACGTTTGATAATTCAAGGCACTGACGGTGCATTGTGGTGAGGTCTCCCAAAACTCCTGTTACCCAGTCGGTGAATCCGCCAACGGTTGAGAAGTAGAGGATGAACATTGAGACGTCGATTGAGCCGTCAAGAACAAGTGCTATGAAGTAGGCATAGGCTACAGCGTTTCTGAGAAAACTCAGAACAAGGTCGGCAACTCTGCCCCAGATATAGACGTTCTCGCACTTGCGATGGAAGGCTTCAAGGAGAAGGCACTGCTTGTCGTAAAGTTCAGTGAACCAGCTCTTGATGCCGAAGATTCGGACATCCTTTGCAAAGCTCGTTTCGGAGGCTGTTTTGCGGACGTAGCTCAAAGTCTCATCAATCTTCGCTTCTTCCTCACGGTGATTATAGCCGTAGCTGTTGAGCTTGTTCGTGACGAAATAGCCGACAAGAGCGGTCACCGTCACAAGAAGGAGAATCCAGACATTTGCCGTCGAAAGTATTGCGGCATAGATGATGAGTCCCAACAGATTACTCAGGAACGAGCAAATCGTTTTCCAGATAGCCTCGCAAGCCGAAGAGTTAGAGTATGTGGTTGGCAAAGCCTTATTGAGAATCGTCTGGAACTTTTCGTTGCCCAGGTTCGGGTATGAGGTTTCGGCACACTTTGTGTTGATGAGGTTTATGATTTCCGAACGGGTTGTTATCCTGCCGTAGAGGATATTCGAGTCGATGTATTGCCTTGCCATAGCGAGGAAAACGAGAATCAGCGTGAAGCCGATTATCGTGATGAGGAGCTCAGACACAGTTCCGTTTCGCTCAAGCACTGCAATTATCGAGGGCGAAATATAAAGTCCCGCTACGCTCTGACCTGTGACTACGATCGAGAAGAGGAGTCCTAAGATTACAACCTTTTTCTCGCCGTTAGTCCAAGCGCATTTAATCATGAACCAGACACAGCTTAAGATGCCGTACTTTGGTTTTTCTTTTATTTTGTCTTTTGTCTTACCTTTGGTAATGGTCATATTCAGCACCGCCTTTCATGATTCTATTATAGCGTAAAATTTTAAGAGCGCACGTTTTGGGGACGAAACGCTCTCTGTGGGGGACGAATTGCAAATTTCAGCTATTGCGGGAGGAGAATTTCGGTCGAGAAAGCTCCGTCCTCGCTGTTGCGGGAGATGTAGCCACCGTATTTCTTGACAAGAGAATCAATACGGGCAAGTCCTAAGCCATGGCCTTCGCCCTTGGTAGTGTCGAAAATAGTCCGCTTCTTGTCGGCGGTGAAGTTGGTGAAAGAGATGTAGAACTGGCTGTCGCGGACTGCCATGTAGACTCGGATCATACGCTTGTCTTCAGAAAGCTTCTTTGATGCCTCGATGGCGTTGTCGAAGAGATTGCCAATGATTGAGCAGAGGTCGATATCGGAGACTGTGAGCTTCACAGGGATATCGGCATCGGCTTTGACGGGAATATTGGCTGCCTCGGCGAGAGAAATCTTGCTGTTTAAGATAGCATCACACATTGCGTTGCCGGAATGGATTACGGTGTCGACGGTGTTCAAATCCGTTTCGAGCTCATTGAGGTAGGCCATGACGGAATCCATGTCGCCAGACTGGACACGGGTTTTGAGAACTTGAATGTGGTTGCGATAGTCGTGGCGCCAGCCACGGATTTGCCTATACATGTTCTCGACCTCGGCATAGTGAGTCTTGAGGAGCTCCTGCTGGTAGGTGTCTATCTTCTTGTTCATCTTCTTTGAAAGCTTCGGCATCGATAGTGTTCACTCCTTCCCTACTCTATGGATGATTGCACGGTTCAGTGGCTCATATTGGCCACGAGGCAGTGGGATTACAATATCGCCTTTGAGATAAATTTCGGTTTTAGTGACTTTTCGGACGTACCTAAGATTTACTATATAGGAACGGCCGGTGCGGTAGAAATTCTCATCCAAAAGAGATTCGAACTCACCGAGGGTTTTCTTGACCGTATAGTCTTCACCAGCATGAACGGTGACGTAGTTTTTGATGACTTCGAGATATTTTATGTCTACGAGAGGGATTTTGACGATCTCGTCTGTAAGCTCAAGAGTGAGCATCCGCTCGCTTCGGGCGATTCGGACTATGGCTTTGTCGAGGACCTCGAAAAACTTCTTTTCGTTCAGGGGTTTCATAAGGTAGTTGAGGGCATCGACATCGTAGCCATCGGCGATATAGTCGGAATACCCGGTGATAAAGACAATCTGGACATAACGATTTTCTTCACGGAGCTTTTTGGCGAGGCTGACCCCGTCCATGCCTCCCATTTCTATGTCCAAAAGGAGAATATCGTAGTCACGGGTCTCGGAATATGAGAACAGGAACGCCTCGGCAGAATCGAAGACATTTATTTCAGTTGTCAGGTCTCTGGCGATTGCCCATTTCTGGGTGAGTTCATGAACAAGATTTGTCATATCCTGAGAATCGTCGCAGATGGCGAGCTTATACATGGCGGAGCCTCCTCTCTTATAATCTATATCCATTTTATAACACTCAGGCTTAAAAGTCAACATAATAAAAAAGAGCCTGCCGGGTTGGCAAGCTCTTTTGAAGCTCAATATTACTTGATCATGGAAGCGATTTCTTCTGCGAAGTTCTCTTCCTTCTTGGCGATGCCTTCGCCTCTCTCATAGCGGACAAACTGCTTTACTGCAATCTTGCCACCGAGATCCTTGGCACACTTCTCGACATACTTGCCGACGGTATACTCGCCATCCTTGACGAACTCCTGCTCGAGGAGGCAGTTCTCAGTGTAGTACTTGCCGAGCTTGCCTTCTGCAATCTTTGCGAGGACAGCTTCGGGCTTATTGGCCATCTTGGGATCCTCAGCCATCTGAGCCATGACAATCTTCTTCTCGCCTTCGAGGACATCAGCAGGAACTGAAGCTCTGTCGAGGTAGGAAGGATTCATTGCAGCGATCTGCAAAGCGCAGTCCTTGCCACAAGCATAAGCCTTGTCGCCAAGGTCGGTGTCGAGCTGAACGAGAACGCCAATTCTGCCTTCGCCGTGAACATAGGAAACGAGGTCGCCTTCGAGGCGGACAAAACGTCTGATCTGGATGTTCTCTCTGATCTTAAGGAACAGCTCCTGGAGCTCTTCCTGAACGGTCATTTCAGAACCAACAGCCTTGCAAGCCTTGAGAGCCTCAACATCAGCAGGGTTCTCTACTGCGATGGTGTTGGCAACGGTCTTGACGAAAGCCTTGAACTGGTCTGTATTTGCAACGAAGTCGGTCTCGGAGTTGACTTCGACGACTACGCCGACGCCATTCTCAACGAAAGCCTCAACAAGTCCTTCAGCAGAAACTCTGCCAGCCTTCTTGGCCTGAGAAGCGAGACCCTTCTCTCTTAAGATAACTATTGCCTGTTCGAAATCGCCGTCAGCCTCAACGAGGGCCTTCTTGCAATCCATCATGCCGACGCCGGTTCTCTCTCTGAGAGTTGCAACGTCCTTTGCGGTTATATTAGCCATAGTAAAGATTCCTTTCTTGCTATCGTTATATCTTGATTATTCCTCAACAGGAGCCTCTTCTGCGCCAGTTGCAACAGCAACTGTAGCCTCAGCAGGCTCTTCAGCAGCAGCGTTAGCCTCGCCCTGTCTGCCTTCGATGATGGCATCTGCCATAGCGCCGGAAATGAGCTTGACAGCTCTTATAGCGTCATCGTTGCCAGGGATTACATAGTCAACCTCATCGGGGTCGCAGTTGGTATCTACGATAGCAACTATCGGAATACCTAATTTTCTTGCTTCGGAAACGGCGATCTTCTCACGCTTGGGGTCAACGATGAAGAGTGCTGCAGGGAGCTTCTCCATGGTCTTGATACCGCCGAGATACTTCTCAAGCTTCTCGATTTCGAGAGTGAGCTTAGCAACTTCCTTCTTCGGGAGAAGTTCGAAGGTGCCGTCGGTCTCCATCTTGTGAAGCTGCTCGAGACGAGCGATTCTTGTCTTGATGGTCTCGAAGTTGGTCATCATACCGCCGAGCCAACGGGCATTTACATAGTGAGCACCGGCTCTTGTTGCCTCTTCCTTGATGGAATCGCCAGCCTGCTTCTTTGTTCCAACAAAGAGAACCTCACCGCCGTTTGCGGATACGTCTCTTAAGAACATGTAAGCCTCGTCAAGCTTCTTGACGGTCTTCTGAAGGTCGATGATATAGATTCCGTTTCTTTCTGTGAAGATGTAGGGAGCCATCTTCGGGTTCCATCTTCTTGTCTGGTGACCGAAATGTACACCGGCTTCAAGAAGCTGTTTCATTGATACTACTGACATTGTAGTTCCTCCTAATTTGGTTTTTAATATAATCCTCCGCACAGGTTACCTTGCCTTCACCTGGAGCTTGCTCCAAGAACCACAGCAAAACCTATGCGTGCGAATTGCGGTAATATTATAGCACGTGGATTTTGAGATTGCAAGTGGTTTTTAAGAAAATTTGCAATTTTTGTCCTTAAATAGCCCTCCCGACAAGTCAGGAGGGCTTCTTTTGCTTCTTTACGGTTTTCTATGGCCGTCATACTTCTTTTTTCTCGGGAGAGAGACGATTATGAAGAGGATGATTACCATTGGGATGGCGACGCAGACGGAGACGAGGATTGTGTCGATCTTGTAGGCTTCGGCGGTGACTTTTATCGTCTTTTTCGCCGCCTCGGTCTCGATTCGGTGGCCTCGGACCATCAGGCGCTGGGTGTTGATGCCGTAGGGGGTGCAGGTCATCAGCGTCACGTAGTCCTGGCCGTCCTCGATATAGATCGTCTCGAGCTCGTTCGGGTAGATTATCGAAATCTGGTCGACCTCGTACGTGAGAACCTCGTTTAAGATCGTTATCGTGAAGGTGTCGCCCACCTCCATCTGATCCAAATGTGTGAAAAGGGTTGCCGAAGGGAGGCCACGGTGAGCGGAGATAACCGCATGGGTGCTCTCTCCGCCGACGGGCAGGCTCGTCCCCTCCAGATGTCCCGCAGCGATCTGCAGGACGCTTGCGGAGGTGCCGTGATAGATGGGGAGCTCCACGCCGATTTTCTCAATCGTTATGTAGCCCATAACGCCAGTTCCAGAAACGTTCAGGATATTCGAATACCCTTCAATCAGTCCGGGATTCGAGATAGAAGTCGCGGAACCGAGCTTCGCGATGGCCTCGTTATAGGCATAGGCTGCCTCGAAATACTCAGAGTAATCCGCCTCTGACATCGACGACACCGCCTCATCATAGCTCGCCATCGCCCTCGACTGCACCCGGGAGTTCCACCAGTTCGAAAACGACGGGTAAATCACAATCGCGAGACCCAGCAGGAGGACAAGAGTGAGCCCAAAAGTAGCCCAAGACCTCTTCCCCTCCGCCTTCCGTTCCTTCCTTCTTCTCTCCCTCTCCTTCCGTTTCCGATTCCTAACCTCGTCAACCGTCATCACCTTAGGAGTGAAATCTTTTTCGTTATTACCTTCCACAAGAAATCACTCCTTAAGGATACATGTTGCCAACCGCAAAGGCGCTCCCTTCGGCGCCAGCTCCCCAGTGAACCCTCTCAGGCAGCTGCTTCGCAGCTGCCAGCTCCCCCGGAGGGGGAGCCAAGACTTGCCTCTCCCTCCGGGAGAGGTGGCGCGAAGCGCCGGAGAGGGTCCTTACTCGTCCTTATTTCCAAGTCTCTTCTTAGTAATCAACAGCACAACCGCGCCAACTACCAATATGCCACCGACGACGTAGAAGATAGTGGTACCAATGCCACCGGTTTCAGGCATCTCAGAACCAGAGTTATTCTGAATAGGAACAGCGGTCTGAGCAACTGAAATTCCAGAAATCGTTGTAGTATTAGGATCTTCTCCGTTAACAGAAACGTAACCCTGGGTAGTAGTCTGATTATCAGAACCTGCTATAACGAATGAAACATTCGATGCCAACTTGTTATATCCAGCAGGAGCTGCAGTTTCGTGGATTTGGTAAGTAGTTTCAGCATCTAAGCCAGAGATGTTGAGAATACCAGTGCTATCTGTTATCAAGGTGTAGTAAGTAGGATCACTATTTGCTTCAAGGTTATCATCACCACTGTATGCAACCCATTCATCAAATCTATAAACACCATTTTCCAAGATGAACTTAGCATAGTTATTGCCAGTCGAATCCAAGATAATGAAGCTTGCACCAGAAAGTACTTCAGGAGAGCCTGATAATGTACCGGTGTACTTGTAGACATTCAGAGAGTATACGTAGGTATTGGTTGTAGACATTAGAGACCAAGAATTATTACCATAAGATACGCGGGTATCGTTGTCGTTGCTGCCTGTCTGATTCTCTACATCATAGATTACAGCATTCTCATTAACAGTTGCTGAGTATTTGACAACGATAAAAGCAGTTCTAGTAAGACCAGTTACGTCCGAATAGTCAAACGTCATACTGAAGTCGCCAAGGAGGTAGTATGTTTCAGTAGGGTCATATGTACCAGTGGTGACTTGAGTATATTGAGGAGTGTTACCAGCATCGTAAGTATACAATGTACCATCAGTAGTAAATGTGGTAGCATCTACATCAACTACAAAGTAAACATCAGCGGTATTTACAGCGTATGTGCCGGTACCAGTGCCTAAAGTTAATGCTGTTCCAGTGGTATCACTATCACTTAAGTACAATGTAACTGAATCAATCTGGCTATAATCCAATCCTGCATCCATCGAGTCGTAAAGAACGAGGTTGCTTACGCCATAGATATTGTCGATTACAGTCTGGAAGTAAACAGTATCACCAATCTCAGCATCAGAATCGGTGTCATCAGTGGTGCTTGTATAAGTCGAATCATCGTAGACAGTCTTTTCAGTCGTCGGCTCTAAGTTCTTGTCGTAGATTTCAATATTTGTAGTGTCGAGCATTACTATGGTACCAACGGTTGTAGAAATGTAGTAATAACCAGCATCGAGGTCTGTCATCTCAGCTACACCATTAGCATCTGCAACATCGGAAGCAGTCGCTGATATTCCTGGTGCTGTCGTAATTGCAGTCTCAACAATTGAAGTCAAAAGGTCAAGGAAAGCTTGTTTATATTCAGCATCAGAATTGTAACCAGGAGTTGCATAGTCCACATAATCTTTAAACTGAACAGTATAAACAGTGGGATCCGTAGTAGCAGTTAAAGTGATGAAGTTTGCGAGAGCACCTGAACCACTATCATATGCCGAGTTAATGGCGCTCCAGAAATCACCTTCAGTGCTTATGCTGTACGAATAATGACCGTTACCATCATCAGTTGCATCAAAAATCTTCCAAGCACTATACGTTTCGCCTTCTACAGCGCTAGTAATGGTAATCGAGGCTGTTCCTACCGCCTGCACCACTACCGCCAAGCTCATCATCATCGTCACCGCGAGTAAAATCGCGAGAAGTTTGTTTAATCTTTTCATTATTAGAACTCCTTCTAATTATTTATTTGCAGATTAGCCCCTGCTGGGCTCCGGCTCTGCTGGGCCGGATTGCTTCGCACCCTCTCAGTCTGCCCTTCGGGCAGCCAGCTCCCCCGGAGGGGGAGCCAAGAATTGCATCTTGCACAACTCTTGAGTCTATGCGAATTTTCTTGTCTCCCCCTTCGGGGGAGATGTCGGCGAAGCCGACAGAGAGGGTTCGCAGGTTTACCCTGCTTCATCAGGTCCTGCCCTCGTGTCCCCCTTTCTTATCGTTCTCGGAATTACGAACTTTCGGAATCTCACATCACGAGGCCTTTGATCACGCCGACACCCGTGGGGTACTTTTTCAACCCTCGGCTCTCGGACGAGAATATTACGGATGTGAGAAATGTTTCTATAAGCTCCCGCCCCGAAGAGCGCGAGCAAAATCAGCATTACGCCGAATTCGTACAATTTCTGGTAGTCGACCACGACGCCTGTTGACGGCAGGACATAGGTCGTGGCGACGTTGGTGATGACAATCTCGCCACCGCCGTTCTCGCCTTCCCTCTGGGAGTAGGTCGTCGTGTAGGCGACCGACCCTCCGACATAGGAGGTTTCGACGAAGTAGTAGTAGATGTCATAGGTTTTGCCACTGATGGTCATCGTCAGAGGAAGATTCGCAACCGCAACAGTCCAGTCGTTTGATTGGTCAAGCGTGAAGACATACCCGCTCGTATGGGTGCTGTCAGTATACGGCGCGCCGTACTCATAGCCGACAAGGCTCGAAAGCGTGTAGGTGTCGGAAGCTGTGTTGATGGTGCCCGAGACGACCTTGAGGTCAGTAACCGTCGCCGAGAACGGGTCAGAGCCACTCACAGCCATGATAAGGGCGTTGTAGTCCGCGAAGACGGCTGCTGCGGTGGTGTAGTTTTCACTGAATGACCTCAGGGCTGCGAGTATAGCCTCTGTTGAATAGGTCAGAGTGTAACTGCCGTCAGCGTTCAGAACAGGGTCCTTCGTCGGTGTCACTGTTGCAATTGCAGCATAGCCCTCAGTACCAGCAGACTTGTCGCCCTGAATTATCAGCTGAAGCTTACTGAGGAGAGTGGCATCATCAACATTCGAAACTGTAATCTGAACCTCAGAAGCAAGATCCGCAAAGATAGCGTTCAGGAAGCCGTAGCCGGTGAAGAGATTGTTTTTGCCCTCAGTGTCATCGACACTGGAGTAACTGTAAGTCGGCTCAGTAGCACCGCTAGAGATCAAGTTCCAAGCACTCTCACCATAAGTACCGCCGTTGTTGATAGTAACCGTACTCGGGAAGTCAGGGTCGTACAACGTCACAGAGTAATTCGTACTCACAACTGTGCCAGAAACGGATTCGGTGAGGGAATATGGAAGCAAAACTTTGACCGACTTAATGGTCAGATCACCGTCTGTTTCCCCCTGCACTACAACAAGATTATAGTTGTCTAAATTATAGTCAGACACGCTGTACCCGAGAATATCTGTCACAGGAATTGCAACGTACGAGCCACCAACACTAATCAGAGATTTAATTGGATACAAGTCTGATTCGTAGCCATTGGTAGTATACTGTACACCAACGTTTACCCAACTCGGAATTGCATTACATTCATACTCGATATAGATAACAGCTTCGCTATTCCTAAGAGCAGCCTGAACTTTTTCATTCCCGCCAAAATATGTCATCCAGGTGTCAATAGTTTTTTCTGTTTCATCTGAGTCTACAACATAGTAGGTTTGCGCCGTAGTTTCATTTGAAGCTGGAACAAGAACAGACATAGAACTAATTGTACCGGCAAAACTAGAGTTATAGGTATAGACGTATGTCTGACCGTACTCGCTCCAATCAGCATTTGATATGCTATTGGAGTTGCCGTCAGTCATATCAGCAACTGGCACATAAACCGTACCTGATCCAGCAGAAACCGTTACAGATTTATAGTAACTTACTTCATCACCATTATTACCTGGGGTTGGATCAAACTGAATACCTACTAAAATATCGCCACTAGTACTGCAAGTATAATCTACAGCAACTACAGCACCACTTTGAGCTTCATAGCTAGCTGCACCAGAACCAGCTACCCATACCCAAGAATTGGAATAACTATCTATAGTACCCGAAATAGAATTTGTATACACCTCACTTGCAGATGCAACAACTTCGAAGCTAACCATCGGTGCACTTTCAGTCTGACCGTTATTGAAGTTCAGGCAAATAGAACTAATCGCTGCTTTTGCAGCATCTTCAGTTGTATATCCTGCACTTTCAAAGGCGGAAATTATATCGCTGGCACTGAATCTAACGGTTGTAGTATTACCAGTTGTCGTCGAAGAAGAGAGTGGAACGGTAAAAGATTTAGACCAGCTATCGTACTGGACAACCAGCTGCATTTTCGAAGGATCACTTGCACTTGTCATAACAACTTCAACGTAAGCATCACTATAATCGTCATTATACACTGCCGACAAGAAGTTCGATGTATTTAAATAGATAGTGTACCAATAGTAATAGTTGTACTCACCAGTACCATTTCCTTGATTATCAGTTTTTTCAACACCGTTTAAAATGGTATAACTCGATGCATTAGCCAACGAATAGAGCGCAACAGTAGTATTCGCCGTCGTCCCCGTTGTCGTCGTCAACGTTATCAGCTCGGTGGCGGAGGTGGCGGAGGAGAGGTCTAGGATGTTGCCATTTTCGTCCATGAGGTAGTAGTAGAGCTGGACGGTGGCGGTGTAGTTGGAGTCATCTTCGACGTTGCCGTTTTCGTCAATCCAGACCTTCGTGACCTCAATGGTCGTAGAGGTCTCGGTGTTGGTGGCGGTGACGGTGGTGCTCTCGTGGGAGATGTCGTAGACGACAGAGTATTTCGCGCTGGAGGGGTCTCCCCAACCAGAAGGCGTATTCGGCGCGTAGGTGTAGTTATCATCCGAAGACCACCAGAAGTAGAACTCGGTGACGTCCTCCCAGGCGATGTTGTAGCCATCCGCCGTGGTGACCTCAATGAGCTTGTAAGCCCTGTTGAAGCTGTAGAGCTCCTCGTCATAGGTGATGGAAATCTGGCCGTTCTTGTCGGTGGTGTAGGTACCGATTTTCACCCAGATGTCCTTCCCTTCCGAGTCGGTTTCCTTGTAGACATACAGCGCGAAGGTCGCACCAGGGATGGTGGTGCTGTTGTCGGACGAGCTGACCTTGTTCAAGGTGAAGGTGGTTATCGGAGCGTTTTCGACGTAGACGCTGCGGGTTTGGAGATTTAAGTCGTAAGCAGTATTGCTATAATCCCATCCTGAAGGATAATTAGAGAAAGAGTAATTAGTGCCCTCTGACCAATAGAAGTATATCTTATTCGCTTCAGTAAGGGCATAACCAGTACCAGCCTCGACCTCGACAACATAGTACATGGTATAAGGCTCATACCAGCTGTAGGTACCAAGAACTGCGCCACTACCATTGACATAATTCTTCGTAATGGTAAGAATACCATCTGAGTCTGTAGTGAGATAGTTATCCGAGTCCATGGGGTTATCGTAACCGAGTTCAGTAATTTGTGTTTTTGTCGTGCTTGAGGTAGGATAATAATAATCATAATCATCCTTAGTCACCTGAACCCAGGAATACGTAGAAGTATCATACTTGTAAAGAGCAAACTTAGTGTCGGGGATGGTTGTGGTATAGTTGTTTTCATCAACTTTTCTGAGGGTGATACCGCCATCAGACGTCAAACCGCCTGAAACTTTAGGATCCTCGTATACTTCTTGATTTGTATATGTATCTGATCCTTCCGTTGTAGTTTCACCATCCAGAGTCGCAGTATTTGTAATAGACAATTTCTCATTAGCACCAGACATAGTAGCAACCTGATACGAATACTCTACCAGAATTGCCTTCTTGTCAGGAATCGAAGCTGTTATAGTATGAGCAATATTGCCTCCACCAGTATCAACTTCGGAATACGTCCATGCAATGCTGATTTTAACCATCTTATAGTAGGTAATGCTACCATCGGATTCAGTGTATTTGTAAATATCACTTGCATCCAGGTTAGTAACAATATAAGTATCGCCGTCGTCATCGGTGTATGTGTACGACGTACCATCAGTATCAATCTTATACAACTGATAGAACTCGACGGAAGAATAGTCAAGAGATATGATTGTTCCATAATCGTTGTTGGCAAATGTTTTGGCCACATCTGTAAAGGTCAATGCATTACCACTGTTAAGCTCTTCTGCATCGATATTCAGAACGACTTCGTAATTAATTTCTCCACTTGTGCCCTCGTATTCTCCTGACTTTGAAACAGTATCATGCTCGGTGCTTCCGCCTCCGCCTGTTTCTACAACCGTGTAAGTAGGCGTCTGAGTCTGTTCGTCATCTGCGGAGTTATTTGTTCCCCACGTGACAATAACTTTGTTAGTATACGGGCTAAGATAATAAGTTGCTGCTGCTGTATTCTTACTAAAATTATCAATCGTAACGGTATACGTGATGATGATATAACCACCATTACTGACAATCCATGAGTAGACTTCAGGAGTAATCGTCAATACAACGTCCTGACCACTGACAATACCAGTGATTGCACCATTTGTGTTGTAAATCAAGTTTCCACTTATAGTTCCATTACTAATAGTCAAATCCGCATAGTCGCTGTTATCCTTGAATGAAACCTTAATTGACTCAAGAGTTACGCCTGATGGCAAGGTATCGGTTACGGTGTAAGTGTCATCGCTACCGGCTTCGATATAGAGGTAAACCTTCCAAGTAAGAGTGCCGTCATCGTCTATTTCGACGATTGTGTCATCCTTCTTATCACTGCCATCAGTCTTATAAACCCTCTCGTATTCGGTATAGGAAGCGTTAGTCTTCAGATTATTGATTACAACAGAATTGTAGTAGGTATGACTGGTAGAGCCACTATAGTAAACATCAGATATATTAGATGTAGTAGAATAAGAAAGATTGATTGTTCCATCGTAGCTGACATCATTTGTAAAGGTGATCTTGTATGCGACGAAATAATGGCCTTCATAATTCGACGAATTTGTAGTCAGATCGCTATACGATACCCAATCTTTAATTGTCCAATCATACGCTGAAAGCGAATAATCAGTGCTGTCGATTGTTTCTACATTACCACTACTATCAGTAATGGTTATACCACTTGCATACCTTCCGAAGAAATCAGTAATTTGGGCATAATTGAACCATTGGTCAGGAGTCGACCATTGATACATACTGGCATCCCCACCATATGTGCCGAGATAGTCTTCAATTTCAGTACCTGAGGTTATACCACCAGATGGAACGGTTATCGTGGTCTGCCATGTCAAAGTACGATAAGCGGTTGATGTAGAATTATCAGCAGCGACATCGCCAGCAGTAACACTCTTTGCAACAGAACCACTTGCCGGAACCCAAACGCCCTTTTCCGCTTCGCCAACAGTAGTACCACTGCCATTATCAATCACAACTTCGTTGGTAACAGTCTGAGCCGATTCGCCAAGAGCTGCACCTGAAGAAGTCGTATATGTAATAATGTAGGTATTATAATTTCCACTGCCAGTATCATTGAAGGTAATACTTGCTATTGTATTATCACTATTATAGTTGATTGTATAGCCATCAGCCACTGTGCCATTGGAATAAGTTATAGTTACAGCGTTATTCAAAGCCTCAGCGAGATACTTATCTGTCAGAACATACCCAGCGATATTGGAGCCACTGCTATTGAGAGTAATAGTCCAGGTGATGGTCTCTGTTGACGAATTATAACTACCATTTTTGGTCGCAATATGGCCTGTTGCAGTTACAGAAACGGAGTCAGCATCAGTAAGGTCTCCACCACTTGTCTCTGTCTTGGCTGTTGCTGAGTTTATTATTGATGAGTTATACTCAGCGCTCTCATTATTAAAGTAAACGGTATACTTTATAACGTATGCATCACCAATAACATACTCGTTAGTATTATTGCTATCTTCACCGTTAAGCTTATTGAGGGTAATTGTGAGAGAATTATCGGAACCAATTTCAACAGTATAGTCAGTGTTCTCAGTCTGCTGTGTAGGATTGCCAACGCCATTCCAGCTGTAATATTCGGAATAGTAAGTAACGCTATCAACTGTCACATTGCTTACAGTCACATCCGTATTTGCATAAGTGGAGTTGTTGATGATATTCATAAGGTCACTGAGAACAATTTTATCCTCTGTACCGTTTTCAGAATAGATCGTTACAGTATAAGTAATGCTGTGATCTTTGGCATTGTAACTAGACGCAGTCTTCGACAAAGTCAAATCTGCATACCAGTTTTCGTTGCCACCAGTATCAATTTCGCTTCCTCCGACCTCTATCGTAGCAGTACCAGTACCAAAGGTTACAGTGTTATCCTCCTTATCGACTATAACGTCTTCAAGCGAAACATCAACATAGAAATTAATATATCCATCAACAGTTGCATCAATAGATAAACCAGAAACATAATCATCATCAAATACTATCTCGATATAGTAACTGTCCGAAGCAGAATCATAACGATAATAGAAAGTAAATGCTTTGTTGCCACTTGTATCATATCCAGTGTATGAATAATCTAAAGTTATATATTTTTCAACCTCATACGCTGAAGGAAGATAAAGATAGAAAGTATTGTTTTTAACACCCGTAATTTCAGCATATGTTAAACCCGTAAAGTCAACATTAAAGTTGATTGTGAAAGTTTCATCATCATATGTGATTTTATCATAATTCCACTCAACGCTAGCCGCATCCTCCAGATTACTCGAGTAAGAAGTTGCAGTAAGCGAGCCCGTTCCCTGCTCTTCTTCCAACGTCATCACCCCATACGGATCATACCTAACCGTCTCGACGAAGTAGTAATAGACTTCGTCTGTCAAGGTGTTTACATTGTCATACTCTTCCGTGGTGAGGGTGAGGGTGCCGGCTTCTTCTTCGGCGTAGATTTGCTCCCAGATGGTCATCAGGCTGTCCCAGATGGTGGCAGCGGTCGAAGTGTCGGCGGAGGTCAGGGACATGGCGAGGGTGTAAAGCTCGGTCACTTGCGTGACGTAGTCGGTGGAGGTCGAGGTGAGGAGGGTGGTTCCCTCTTCGGTACCGATCTCTTCTTCAGAGGCGGTGATTTCGGTAGAAGGCTCATCACTGGTTTCGACAGGCTCTTCGATGACGGAGGAGTCTTCTTCTGTAAGCTCTTCGGTGAGTTCAGAATCAGCTTCGGATGACCCTTCTTCGACGGTAACTTCTTCATTAAGGTCGGTTTCTTCTTCGACTACTTCTTCGATTTCTTCGGAGGCAGTCTCCTCTTCGGAAACGGTTTCAGGAGAGATGTTGGCGTAGCCCAATATTGTTGGGGTAATTTCGGCGGCGTTTGCAGATAATGAGGTGAGCTCATTCGTGGTTGCAGTACTGTATGTAACGAGAGAGACAGTGTCGGTCGTGGTGCCTTCAGAATCGGTGATGGCATAGTTGCCCTGGATAACGGTGATGGTGGAAGCGGTTTCGTCTACTGAAATGACTATTGCGGAGATGTCTGCCTTGCCGTCTGAATCGGTGTCGATGAAGACGACATCGCCCTGTAAAGGCGAATAGCTTTCCACTGTCTGATAGTAGCCCAGATTTGTAAGTTCTATCGACCAGGCATAAGCACCGGCGTTGTAGGTGAATTCGTCTGCAATCCCGGCATAGTCAAGGCAGAATGCGACAAACATCGATTCCCAATCGGCATAGGAGCTGCCGTACCAGGCACCGTAGCGGGTGTAGCCATTGTGGGTTGTGCCGTCCTCGGCTAAAGTATAGTTGGCTGTGGATTCAGTATATCCCAGCTGAGAGTAAGCGATATTGACGACATCGGTCCTGAGGTCATCGGTGAGAGCAGGAAGAGTTGCCTCCCAGACGGTTGCGTCTTCAACATCAGCGTTGAGGTCGACCAGGCACTCGACGGTGTGAGTGTGCTCCTCCATGCCACAAATCAAGGTCTTTTCATAACATTCATCAGTGTGAGTATGACCTTCATATTCTTCAAGTTCACAAATCAGGACAAGCTGCGTTTCATAGCACTCATAAGTATGGACGTGACCTTCAGATTCTTCGATGGTGCAGGTCAAATTCCCCTCTTCATCGTAGCAGGAATCATCGTGAGTGTGGCCTTCGAATTCCTCAAGAGTGCAGACAAGGACCCGCTGCTCTTCATAGCACTCGTCAGTATGAGTGTGACCCTCAGATTCTTCAAGGCCACAAATAAGAGTCAATTCATAGCATTCATCAGTGTGGATGTGCTCCTCATAACCGCAGTAGGTCTCATTGGTCATGGTAATGCCGGTGTAACGAAGCTGCCAGTAAACAACGAGAGTTACCATTATAGCTAAAACAAGCAAAACAGACCCAAGCACTAACCGCTGATGGCGATCGTGCCTGAATCTGTCTATGTAAGACTTAATGCTAGTTCCCATGTTTCTCACACCTTCCACGGTTGAGATTCCCAATATAAAAAGTTTATCCGAAGAATGATATGTTGTTGAAAGGATAGATTCTTACCAGAACCTTTCCGACAATCTGATCTTCTTCGATGCAGCCGATTACGCTGCTACGAGAATCGATTGATGTTGCCCGGTTATCGCCCATAACGAATACCCTGTTTTCCGGGACTTGATATGGCAGTGTGATATCACACTCGCCGATTGATTTATTGGTTACATAAGGCTCGTCGATGAGCTCACCGTTGACTGTGACGTTCCCTTCTTCGTCAATGTCGATGACATCACCAGCGACGCCGATTACCCTTTTTAATAGTAGCTTATTCTGATAGTAGAAGCCAATCAGATCTCCTGTCGTCAGATTATCCGTCTTGATCAAAAGGATTATGTCGTTATCGGACAGTGTTGGCTCCATGCTTGAGCCTGAAACCTGCAGAACTGGCAAAAACAGCGTTGCCAGAAGAACTGCTACCGCAGCGACAACCGTCAATGCATAGACCGTTGTCCTGAGCGTTAATATGAATCTTCTCCGATATTTCAGGCGTTTTCGTTCCGCCTGGACTTCACTTTCGGTTGGAAGAACAAGCTCTCGATTCTTCTTTCTGCTCATCAGGACTGGTTCTCCTCTGTGTAAAGGTCTCCTGCTTGTCGGACGAGTTCCAGGGCTTTGTCGACTTCCCTTCTCGCTTCAGCAAGGATTTCGTCAGCCTGACGGTTGGCCTCGGCGACGATCTCTTCAGCCTGATACTGGGCGAGCTGAACATCAACTCCGCTTGGATAAGAGCTTCCGGCAGTAGTAGTGCCAGCAGCGGTCACTTTGATTGCCATCAGATACTGCTCCAGAGCCTTCTGGGCTTCGGAGAAGATGTCATTAAGGCTCTGTGAGGCATCCGCAACGGTTCCGAAATGGCTGATGACCTGCTCATTCTCGGCAATACGGGCTTTGAGCTCCTCGTTCTCCTCTTTAAGAGATTTTTCACTTTGCTGCAAAGCATAGATGATCTCAACAAGCTCTTCACGGCTGAGCTTTTTGAGCTTCACGCCAGTGTTTTTGGTATTGAAAAGCCCCATAGCATCGCCTCCAAACCTCAGCGATACAACAGGGCAAAGTCGGTCGCCGAAATCCAAATAAGGGTTAAGACGAGCTTAATGCAAACAACACATTACATAAATGTCTCACCCTTTTACGCCATAATTATAACACATCGCCATCAAAAATGCAACAACTTTTTATAGAAAATTGCTAAAAAGTTTTCAACGCCCAAAAGTAGTTACCCCCCACTCCAAGAAATATTAACCAGCCTGTTTTGAATATTATATTTTTCTCTTGACATGTATTCGTTCAGTATGATATAATTTTCCCATCAAATATAGGTTTGAAGCATTTGGAAAGGGATACTTTGACCATAAGGGTAAAAAAATATGAAACTAAGAAGAGCAACAACAATCCTCACTTTGACTATCTTCATAGTCACGGTTATGTCTTCCTGCTCTGGAATTGGTCGCAAGACTGTTACCATTCCGACAGACATCTATTCGGATGAAAGCTATGATATAAACATTGTCATCGACTTTTCTGATGAGACGAAGGAGATAAGTCCCTACATCTACGGTGTCAATCAGTATGGCAACGAGGATAACCTTGATGAGGCGAATTTCGCCGCAATCCGTCAGGGCGGAAACAGAATGACTGCTTATAACTGGGAGACCAACGCCTCAAATGCTGGTGCAGACTGGTATCATTCATCAGACAGCAATCTTTCGGATTCAGATGAGCCTGCTGACATCGTAAGAACTTTGTCTGAAGAGGCCAAAGATAACGGAATCACGTACAAGCTGACTACTTTACAGATGGCTGGCTACGTCGCTGCCGACAAGAGCGGACAAGTTTCTGAGGAAAACACGGCACCTTCCGAGAGATTCAACGAGGTTATATTCCGCTCGGATGGCGAATTCCCTGATACTCCCGACCTCACCGATGGCGTTGTCTACATGGACGAATACGTCAACTACATTATAAATATGCTTGGAGACTCTACCAGCAAAAACGGCATTCAAGGCTACAGCCTCGACAACGAGCCAGCACTCTGGGCTGGAACTCACTCAAGAGTTCACCCAGACCCAGTTACTATTGAGGAGCTTTGTTCGAAATCCGCTGAGCTTGCAGCGGTTGTAAAAGAGCTCGACCCGAGCGCTGAGATTTTCGGTCCTGCCCTATATGGCTATACTGCCTATGATCATCTTGCCGATGATGACGACAGCACCGAATGGGAAGAGCTGAAGGAAGAAAACGGCTATAACTGGTTCCTTGATTGCTATCTCGACTACATGTGTCAGGCCTCTGAAGAGGCGGGTGTACGACTTCTTGACGTTTTGGACATTCACTACTATTCAGAATCCGCAGGAGTAAGTGTTGAGGACAGGCTTCAGTCTGTTCGCACCCTCTATGAAGAAGGCTTTTCTGAAAACAGCTGGATTGGACAGTGGTGCATGAATAACGTCCCGATTCTTCCTACTATTCAGGCTTCTATTGACGAGTACTATCCTGGAACCAAGCTTGCCATTTCCGAATATAACTTCGGTGGCGAAAATATAAGCGGAACCATTGCAGAGGCTGAGGCTCTCGGCTGCTTTGCAGACATGGGAGTTTATCTCGCGACCATCTGGGGCGGTAACGACTGCCAGTTTGCAGGAATCAGACTCTATACCAACTATGACGGCGAAGGCTCTATGTTTGGTGATACTCTTATCAGCACAACCACCGATGATGTTTCCCTCTCGAGCGCCTACGCTGCCACAACCGATGACGGGCTTGTCACCCTCATGAGCACCAACAAGGACTCGAGTCTCAATGAAAACGCAATTATAGACCTGACCTCGTCCGAAACCATCTACACCGCAGCTGCTGTTTATGCCGTCTATGACGAGGAAACCTATGAGATTCAGCTAATCAACGTTGTTGAAAGCACTGACACCAATGTCTTCGAAATCACTCTCCCTCCCTACTGTGCTGCGATGGTGGTTCTGAGCGAGGATGTCAGCGATTTCCCGATTGTTATTACTGACAGCGAATAACCTTCTTTCCTCAAATTTTTTCGCAAATACATTGTAAGATTTCTTCCTCCATGAAGTCTTATAAGTAAGGTGGTGGCGAGCAAGTGGAGTTTGAGGAGATTTACAGGACCTATTTCAAGTCGGTTTACAACTACATTCTGAGGCTTTCGGGAAACGAGCATATTGCCGAGGAAATCACAAGCGATACCTTCTTCAAAGCGATGAAATCTATCGGGAAGTTTCGCGGCGAATGCGACATCAGGGTTTGGCTCTGCCAGATTGCGAAGAATTCTTATTATTCGTATCTGAAAAAGTCGAGAAAGACTGAGAGCATTGACGATGTGGTTTTTCCAGAAATAGTCGATCCCAACGCTTCGCCTGAAGAGCTGGCAAGTCGCAAGGAAGATTTCCTAAGGGTAAGAAAAGCCCTGCACGATATTGCGGAGCCCTACAAGGAAGTTTTCATGTGGCGGGTGTTCGGAGAGCTTTCCTTCAAGGAAATTGGCGAGCTCTACGGCAAAACCGACAATTGGGCCTGTGTCACCTACCACCGGGCAAGAAAAATGATTCGTCTTAGAATGGAGGAACAAAGCAATGAATAACGAGTGCAGTATAATCCGGGATCTCTTGCCTCTTTACTATGAAAATATGTTAAGTGAGGAAACAGCTGAGTTTGTTGAAGAGCATCTTAAGAATTGCCCCGATTGTGCTTCCGAGCTTGAAAAGCTGAAGGCTGAGAAGAACATCGGCGAAACTTCTCTTGCTGAAAGAACCGACGATGCCGAAGTGATAACGGGCATGAAAAAGAAGATTCGCAAGAAAAAGTGGACAGCTGTAACGGCCATTGTCGCCTGTATTCTCATCGTCTGCATACTCATTTATCAGTTCCCCGTTTACAGGCTTTTGATGGTCGCTGGCACGTTATCCTACTATAACAGTGACGAAGTCGCAATGCTCGTTTCTATTGGGAGTCTGTCTGACAGGATTGAGGCACAATCGGTTCTCAGGCAGGCTGATGCGGCATTTCGGGACTGTAAGCATACAGACGCCGAGTGTGACGAGCTCTATGGGCTTCTCTCAAGGTATGCTACACCAAGCGAACGTTCTGCATCATATGTGAACTATTCGCTTCAGCTTTGGAGCGCTCATTTAGGGGACACCGAAGGCTATATATGGGTCTACTATTCCAGGGAAGCGATTGACTCGAACGGAGATACCGTCAGTGCCAGTTCGCGATGCGAAGCTCTCTGGAAAGTGGAGAAGAACGAAGACGGGGTCTGGGAAGTCGTTAGCATAAGAGAGCATCCGTAATCATTAAGAATAGAAAGGAAGATTTGTAATGGATATGAAAAAAATAGCTGCAGCCTGTTCGGCTAAGGCGAAGATGATTTATCATGAAGACGCTGAAGCACTGCATATCGGTACTCTTAGTGATCATGTTTGGTTTGCACCATTCGGTAAAGGCGAGAACCCGTTTGAGACGAAAGACCGCTCGAGCAGGGTTGAGATGCTGAACGGCGAATGGGATTTCAAGTATTATGACAGTATTATTGACCTCGAAGACAACTTCACAGAGACTCAGTTCAGCTCGAAGATTCCCGTTCCCTCGAACTGGCAGCTTCATGGGTACGACAGGGCTCAGTATACTAACGTCAACTACCCTATTCCCTATGATCCGCCTTATGTGCCTGATGACAACCCTGTGGGAGTTTACCGTAAGAGTTATGAATACAAGGCTGACGGCTTGAGGAGGATTCTCACTTTCGAGGGCGTCGACAGCTGCCTTTATCTCTATATAAATGGTGCTTTTGTCGGCTATACTCAGGTTTCACATGCTTTTTCGGAGTTTGACGTTACCGATTATCTTAAGGATGGCGAAAACGAAATCGTCTGTGCAGTTCTGAAATGGTGTGACGGTACATATCTTGAGGATCAGGACAAGATAAGGCTTTCGGGTATTTTCAGAGATGTTTACATGGTTTCCCGTCCTGAAAAGAGGCTTGAAGATTATCGTATTACAGCCGATATGGATGGGAATTTTGCGATTACTGTCAAAGGTTCCGATGCGAAAATCACTCTTTCAGATAGTGATGGAAACATCGTATTCTCGGCCGATGTCGAGGATGGCGAGAAGTTTGAATATACAATCCCCAACGCAAAGCTCTGGTCCGCTGAGATTCCGAATCTTTATAATCTCGTCATCGAAGCCAACGGCGAAGTTATCGGCGAAAAGGTTGGGTTCAGGAGCATTTATCTTGAAAATGGCGTTGCGATGCTCAATGGCAAGGCTGTCAAGATTCACGGTGTTAACCGCCATGACAGCTACCCTGATACTGGCTATTACGCAAGCGAAACACAGCTACGAATGGATCTTGAGCTGATGAAGAAGCACAATGTTAATGCCATCAGGACCTCTCACTATCCGAACGCTCCCCTTTTCTACCGCCTTTGCGACGAATACGGATTCTATGTTGTCGCTGAGGCTGATGTCGAAACACACGGTTGCGTTATGGTCTACAACGATTTCAGATGGAGTGCTCCTAATGCTTATTGTGGAATTTCGCTCCTGACTATGGAGAAGAGCTACAAGAACGCAATTGTGGACAGAGAGCAGAAGCTCGTTTATCAGCACTTCAATCATCCTTCTATCATAATCTGGTCTTTAGGAAACGAGAGTGGCTGGGGCGAAAATATGCTCGAAGGGGCAAAGCTTGTCAAGGCGAATGACCAGACAAGGCTTCTGCACTATGAGAGCACTCACAATCTTGGCGGAACACCTACTGACATTCTTGATATTGTTTCGAAGATGTATGCTTCTCCTGACTGGATTCGTAACGATTTCCTCAAGGATGAGAACGAAAAACGGCCTTTGCTTCAATGTGAATACAGCCATTCTATGGGCAACTCCAACGGAGATCTTGATGACTATTGGGAGCTTTACGATTCCGAAAAGCGTCTCATGGGAGGACTTATCTGGGAATGGTGCGATCACTCTCTGATTCAGGGTGGTGCGGATAACGGCAAGGTGAAGTATGGCTATGGCGGAGATTTCGGTGAGCCTCACGATGACGGCAACTTCTGCATGGATGGGCTCGTCTACCCTGACAGGACTCCTCACACTGGCCTACTCGAAGCAAAGCATGCATACAGGCCCGTTAAGGTTACAAAGGGAGACACCTCCGGCAGCTTCATCTTTAAAAACAGGCTTCTGTTTGCGGATGCCGACGAGATGCTTGATTGCAGATATGAGATAACCGATATGGGGAAAGTGGCAGCTGAAGGTAAAGTCGATTTCAGGCTTCCAGCTGATAGTGAGACGGTCGTAGTTATCCCTGAGGCTGCAAACATCAGTGGCGAGAGCGTTTACATAAGGTTCATTTTCACCTCGAAGTCTGGCGAAGAGGTCTGCTTCGATCAGCTTAAGCTTGCGGAAAGCCATGTTCTGGAGGTTAAGGCCAGTGAAACTGCTCCTGCTCTAGAAGAAACAGCGTTTGAATTTGTCGTTCATGCAGGCGAGAAAATCGTCAGATTTGACCGCAGACACGGAAATATCTCCGCTATAGAAGTTAACGGCAAGAATATTTTGGAGAAGCCGATTGAATGGAACTTCTTCAGGGCTCCCACCGACAACGACATCATGAAGAACGACTGGTACAGGGCTCACCTGAACGACTATGTCCCGAAGATTTATGACAGTTCTGCCGAGATTGTCGGAAACAGTGCTGTTATCAGGCTTTCTCACTCGTTCGGCTGGAATATAAATCAGCCGTTCTGTGTCGCGACATCTGAGATTATCATCGACGGAAACGGTGATATCAGTGTCAGGACTGACGGAAAGATGAGCAACAAGGTTGATCTCCTGCCGAGATTCGGACTGAGGCTGTTCTTAAACAAGAGCTTCGATTCGGTCAAGTACTACGGCTATGGACCTCATGAGAGCTACATTGACAAGCACCACGCCTCATATATGGGCGAATTCTCAGCGAGGATTTCTGAGATGCATGAGGACTACGTTCGTCCTCAGGAGAATTCGTCTCACTATGGCTGCCTGTTTTCGGAAATCTCTGACGGCAAGACGACTGTAAGATTTGAGGCGCCTGTCCCCTTCTCGTTCAACGCCTCCGAGTACACTCAGGAGGAGCTTGCCTACAGAAGGCACAACTACGAGCTTGAAAAGAGTGGCTACAGTGTTGTCTGCGTCGACAGCGGAATGGCTGGAGTCGGGACTAACAGCTGTGGGCCAGAGCTTGACAGAAAGTATAGAATCGGCCTGCCGGATGTACATCTTGAGTTCAGAATCAGCGTGAAATAAAGTACAATAAATCGGTCTGAGATTAGATTTCTCAGGCCGATTTATTTCAGATTGTCTTCGAGGCGTACAACCTCGTTTTTAAACATTGACCTCGCTTCCTCGTGGGAAACTATAACATGGTCAACAAGATTGATGCCCATTCCTTCCAAGGATTTCTTTAAACTTTCAGTGAGACGGGTGTCCTCTCTTGAAGGCTCTGTATTGCCGAGTGGATGATTATGAGCTATTGCACAGCTGGTGCATTTGCTTTTGCAGATTTCGTTGATGATTTTAAGCTCATTAAGGGATACGCTTGAGCCGTCGCCTTCTGAAATCTTCCTGCTCGACACTATTCCCATCTTATCATCGAGGCATATAATCCAGAGCTGTTCGATCTGAACACTTGAAAGTTTATATAAAAAATAACGGCATAGATCGGAGGTCGTTTCAAGCCTTTCTCCATCCAAGCCAGATAGCATATATTTTGCAAAGAATTCAGGGAGAAGTTTCAGCAAACATGCCGTGTTATCTCCAACACCATCAACCTCAAGGAGGTCCTCATACGGGGCGTTCAGCACATTCGCTATGCTTCCGAAACGATTCAGAAGCGCATGAGCTGTCGGGTTTGTGTCGCCTCTGGGATTTGTATAGAAAAGAAGGAGCTCGAGCGCCTGATGATCATAAAATCTATCCAGCCCATAATTAAGAAATTGTTTCCTGAGTCGCTGGCGATGGCCTTCGTGAGGATTGTCTTTTGTTTTGCTTTTGTCAGCAATTAATTTATTGCTCATATAATTTTGTTCCCTTCTTTTATATTAATGTTATCGTGGCAAAAACGGCGAAATTACGTGGATTTCGCTCGTTCATGCTCACGGTTACATTATATCTGGTGGAGGGAGAAAAGTCAACTGTTTTTTCAGATTTTTCGGATATAATTGAAAAATCATGGACTTGTATTTAAAAAGTTCTCCCGAAGATATCGGGAGAACTTAAAAAACTAATAAATTCCGCCTGTGGTTTCAATCCCCTATATAATTCTCCGCCTGCTTCGTGAACATCTCGCAGTACAAGCCTTTCCGTGCCATCAGCTCGTCATGCGTTCCCATTTCTGCAACTTGTCCCTTATCTATGACGATAATCTGGTCGGCTTTGACGACGGTCGAGAGTCTGTGCGAGACGAAGATAACCGTTTTATCTCTGCCGAGCTCGTAGATCTTCTTGAAGAACTCATACTCGGCGTTCGGATCTAAAGCACTCGACGGCTCATCGAAGACCAGGATATTTGCATCCCTGTAGTAAGCTCTTGCAATAGAGATTTTCTGCTTCTCGCCGCCAGAGAAATCAACGCCTTCTTTATCAAATCGTGTCGAGAAGACACTTTTTTCTTTCTTAGGCAATGAATCTATCTTATCTTCCAGACCGGAGAACCTGATGCTGTCCTCAATTTTGCCGGAATCGATGTCTTTCTCGCCACGGAAAGCGATGTTTTCTTCGAGAGTAAGTGGAATATTGACCGAGTTCTGCAGGACAACAGACAACTGCTTGTACCACGAGGACAGGTCCACGTCGTTTATGTCGGTTTCACCGTTGATGAGAATCTTTCCGCTCGTCGGAGGATAAAGTGCCAGAATCAGCTTCAGAAGCGTCGTCTTTCCGGCACCGTTTTCGCCGACGATTGCAATTCTTGAACCGGCATGAATCGAGAATGAAACGCCGTCAAGTGCATTCTGCTCCTGATTCGGATATTTGAAGCTGACATTTTCGAGCGTTATCTCCTCGCAGTTTTCAATCTTCTCGGTTCCATTCTGGACGTACTTCTCGTCCTTGATATAATCCATATAGAATGATGCTTCGTTGACGTTGTTCTTGAGATTTATAAACAAGCCGAGGAATTTGTTGAAGTTCTCTGCGAACTGCTGAACAGCTACAAACAGTGCCGAATAGGTGGCGACATCAAGCTGTCCCGCAAACAGCATATATCCGAAATAGAGATATGCCGAAAGTAGCTGAACATTGCCGAGGAGTATTGCAAGGTAATTCCACCTGAATCTCTGCCTGTCCTTCTTGTTGCCCTCAATGGTAATAGCCATTTCCTTTTCGTTCACCGTCTCTATCGAATAGTCGAAAGCCTCGTTCAGCTTGACGGTGGAAACATAATCCTTTTCATTAAAGAGCCTCTGTAAATACTGCAAAAGTCTGACCTTCGGCAGACGCTCAGTGTTCTGATACTTGAACCACAAATCGTTGACCTTGTTCATACAGAGATGCGACAGAATCAGGGTTGCGAAGATTATAATCACGATTATAACGCTGACCTGACCGACGATATAGGAAACGCCTATCAAGGTCAGAATGCAGGTGATCATCTGCGAGAGTATGTTTATGACTTCATCTGCACCGACATATGTATAGTTCAGAGCTTTCTGAAGCGCATCGTATTCACTGCTGTCCTCAAACGCCAGCATACTGTTTTCGTTCATCTTTCTGTAAATATGCTCACGAAGCTCGACGCTTATGTACTCGGTGTTCAGGTTCTGCTTGATTGTCAGTCTCCGCTCGACATATGCCCACACCGAAATAATCAGGATATATCCGCAAATATACCCGACACCGAGCCACAGGTCTTCCTTATAAAGAAAAGCGTTCAACGACATCTTTGGCAGGTAAATCACAAGCATATTGCTGATAAACCCATACAAGGTCGTTATGATGTAGATAAAGAAGTAAGACTTGTGCGATTTCCAAGCGATTTCAAAGAAAAGCTTGTTGGTTTCTAAAAAGGTTTTTAGTTTTTTCATAATTAGTACTCCTTTCTGAACTCCAATTATTATTTTACCCCCGCCAAGATTTGTCAAGTATTTTCTACAAATTTTTGCAGGGGGTAGTTCAATTTTCTTTATATTTCTTCGCTTTCCGCTTCCTCATTCGCCTTGACATAAAACTCTACCTGCTTATCAAACATTTCAGTGTATAGACCGCCCTGAGCGTAAAGCTCCTTATGCGTGCCGGATTCTACTATGTTGCCGTCCTGGAAGACGAGGATTTTCTCGGCTAACTGGACTGCCGCCATTCTGTGAGTTATCAGGACTGCCGTTCTGTCTGTAATCATCTCGGTGAACTTGGTGTAGATTTCATACTCGGCAAACGGGTCTAATGCGGCTGTGGGTTCGTCCAGGATATAGATAGGCGCATCGTGGTATATCGCTCTTGCTATGGCTATCTTCTGGTCCTCACCGCCTGAGGGCTCAAAGCCGGTGGGGTCTATATTCTTTCCGACATATGTATCCACACCCTTTTCCAAGCTGTCAACCAAAGGCTTTATTCCGGCTCTTTCTATTGCATTATTCAGCTTGTCAGTGTCATAGTTTTCTTCACAGGCTATGCCGAGCGAAAGAGGCATATTGAAACGGCAGAAATCCTGAAATACGGGAGCGAACAGTCTCTGATACTTGACGTAATCATAATCCATTATGTTGATGCCATCAAGGAGAATCTCGCCCTCGGTAGGAACATACAAACGGGTCAGAAGCTTGACGAACGTTGTTTTGCCGGAGCCGTTCTCACCAACTATACAGAGCTTCTGGTCGCAGGGAATCTTAACGCTGAGGTGTCTTAATGCGTAGCGTTCGCTTCCCGGATATTTGAAGGATACGTCTCTGAACTCAATAACGGAATTTTTATCATACAGAGGCACCTTGTTACCGTTGTTTTCAAGCATGGTGGGCTGGGAGCGAAACGCTTTCATTTCATCAACGTTCATCGAGTATGAGGATATTTCAAGATAAGCGTTGAAGATTCCGCTTACAGCACTTGAGAACTGGCTTGCCGCAGACATAAAGATTGTCATGGAACCGAGTGCCAGGTCGTCAAACAGAACCTTGAGTATTGCAACAAGGTACAAAACCGCTTCCTGAACGGCACTTGTGACCGCGTGAACCATTCTCCACCTTGCGCCGAATTTATCCTGTTTCTTCGACACATCATCATGCTTCTTGCCGATACCGGTATAACGGTTGACGAAGAAATCCTTTAGTCTGAATATACGGACTTCCTTTCCTCTTGAGTGATCCGTGAGGTTATAAAATTCATTCCAATATTCATTGTCGAGCTTGCTGAGTTCCAAGCCGAAGTTGTAGTTCGCAACATTGATTTTCTTTGTGACAACAGCATTAATAGCGATTATAGCCAAGAGAACTATGATTACTATCGGATTCAGATATACGATTATTGAAGTTACCGCAAGAATCTTTACAAACGAGTTGATGAGCCTGAGAATATAGCTGAACATTTCAAGCGGGGCATTCGGTGCGTGCATACTGATTCGATTAAGCTGAACCGCAACCTTCGGGTCTTCAAGGGAAGCATATCCCATGTCAGCAACATATGACTGAAGCTCTCCCTGAAAAGCACGGCGAAGCTCACGGTAAAGTTCACTCGCCTTTACACGCAAAGTCATTTCTTTGAGATGGTTCAAAAGAGGAACCGCCACCAAAACAGATGCAAGCGATACAATCACTTTAATATCTCTGTCAGCAGACAGCTCGTTGATGATAAGACCGGGGATTATCATATAGACCACCGGCACCAAGGCATCTAACACAGTAAGAAGTATTTGCAGGAAGATATAGAGCGCACTGTGCTTCTGACCCTTGAAGTATTTCATCAGGTAGACTATACTGTCCCAGCTTCGGCGAAGGTCTTTCATGGCTGATAAGTCGGTTAGTTTTTTCATAAGTATTTCTCCTTTCGGGTTTCCCCATATTATATAGACACCAAAAATGGCGAAAAGGTTTCACTTTTCATTATAATTTTCGAAAAATTTTTCAAGGGTTTTGGCACAAACAATCAGAAGTGCTCCGTTGCTACTCTGGCAATGTCTTCTTGGGTCATATAGTAAACGTATTCTTCAAGCGAATAGCTCGATTCTCCCTCGTTAAGTATGATTCTTATGCAACCATCCGAGGTTGATTTTAAACCAGATATATGAGTCTCTTCAAAAGGCATAGGAAAGTCGGCTTCAACGATTTCTCCAGTTTCTATCTTCAGAATATAAAGCTTCATCTCAGACGAAGAGAGATCGGGATAGTTTGTAAAGAAGATACAGTCGTCTGTGACACCAAAGCCCACAGATGAGCCCTTGGCTATCACCTTAACGCTGTCATCTCTGATTTCACAGACATACGCTGTCAAGGTATTGCCAGCCCTGAAAGCAATGTAGTTGCCAGTTCGCTCGATATCGTACATCGCATCAGGACTGACGATTTTATCGAGCCCGACAATATCGGATATGTCGACTTCATCTTCTTCGAGAGGATACGACATATTGCTCTCTTCGAGCTCTGTAAGCTCGGTGAACTCGCCTGCCTCTATGTCGTAAACCGCCTGGTATCGCTTCTCCTCCTCGACATCCGAGTATGTCCCATAGGCATAGTTGCCGTTAATGTCGCTGACAGTGAAGCCGTACTTCATGAAGCTATGAAACCACTCATCCGTGTCAGCCTCGACTATTTCGACATCCTCCGGCAGAATCAAGGATTGACTGTTGACGCTCTCGTAGTATTCATCGTAGTCTGGAAGCTCGGCAGTTTCTTCCTTATCAATCGTGCCGTTTACCATATCGATAGTCCAAGTGCTTCCGTCTGTAAGACTGCTAAAAGTGATGATTCCGTTTTCCTCATACACCTTGTCGAAGCTCACCTGCTCTGTGATTTCATATTCAGTCAATTCGTTCAAAGCGAGATTGTTCACAAATATCGCGCTGTCGGTTTTGTAAACTGCATACCCGTTACTGACACAGACAAAGATGTCAGATGGAAGATTCAAGGTTTCAAGTGTGTTGTCGGTGAGATTAAGCTTATAGAATTCCCCTTCTTCGGTCGAAAACATCAGGGTTTCGTTATCAATCCAATTGAGATAGCCGACTGTCGGGGAAAGCTCGCCTAAATCAAACCTGTACTCACTGGCACTCAGCAAATCCACAATCCAGATGCCCGGGATCAGGGACATTTCGCCATTTTCGGCGTACTTGTTCGACCAGTAGGCAATTGTAGTGAAATTGTCGTTGACAGTCGGAACATCAAACCAGACTATCATGTCCCACTTGCCGTTAAGAGTCTCGTACTCCTCATAGGTAAAGCCATAGGCAGAGTCGGACAGCATTGGCGACGAAGTGCCGGTGTCAGAGTTGTAGACATAAATCTGATTTTCGGAGTAATCGGCAAACATGGACAGGTTATCGTTTACTCCACCCGAAGAATCTTCCTTGACACTGCCACAGGACACCAAGAGCATAAGAGCAAGAGTTATTGCGATTAGTTTTTTCATAATTATTTCTCCTTTCTGAACTCCAATTATTATTTTACCCCCCGCCAAAATTTGTCAAGTATTTTCTACAAATTTTTGCGGGGGTTAGATCAATTTTCTTTATATTTCTTCGCTTTCCGCTTCCTCATTCGCCTTGACATAAAACTCTGCCTGTTTATCGAACATTTCAGTGTAGAGACCACCCTGAGCGTAAAGCTCCTTATGCGTGCCATAGCCGACCATATGTCCATCTTGGAACACTGCAACCCTGTCGGCGAGCTGAACTGCAGAAAGGCGGTGGGTTATCAGGACGGCACACTTGTCCTGAATCATCGAGTTGAACTGTGAGTAGATTTCGTACTCGGCGTTCGGATCAAGTGCGGCAGTAGGTTCATCCAAGAGATAGATTTCACCTCCGTGATACTGCGCTCTTGCGATTGCAATACGCTGTCCTTCTCCTCCTGATGGCTTGAAACCTCCCTCATCCACTGATTTCCCGACATATGTATCATAGCCTTTTGGCAACTTTGCTACTAACTTTGTAAGCCCACACTTTCTGCAAACCTCGTCAAGACGTTCATGGTCGCATGGTTCGCCACTGAGCGTAATATTCTTTTCAAGAGGCAACTTATACTCGACAAAATCCTGAAATACAGGTGCGAACAGCCGCTGATACTTTTCGTAGTCATACTCGTTTATATTTTTGCCGTTAAGCAAAATCTCTCCCTCGGTTGGCGTATAAAGCCTTGTGAGAAGCTTTATGAATGTTGATTTTCCAGCACCGTTTTCTCCGACAACGCAGAGATGCTCCGAGCCTTTGAGTGTGAGATTAAGTTTTTTTAAAGCATATACTTCACTGCCGGGATATTTGAATGAAACATTCTTAAATTCGATTATAGAGTCCTTGTCATAGACAGGCGTTTCAGTTCCGCAACCATATCCCTTTCTCGGGAGCGACATAAATTCAAGATACTCCTGAATATTAAGGCTTTTAGCCGACAGCGACAGATATGTATTGAATACATTAGACAAAGCCGATGAGAACTGGCTGACAGCCGAAAGATATATTGTCATGCTACCTATTGCAAGTGAATAGTATATGACTCTGATAATGAGATAAGCGTATAAAACTACTTGTTGCACAAGTGAAGTAATGGTATAGACAATACCTCCGGTTGACCATGAGCGTTTGCCTCGGATGATGACATCAGCGAACTTATACTTGTTTTCTCTGAAAAGGCTTATGAGATATTCTCCTGCTGAGAAAAGCCTGTTTTCTTTGCCATATGCCTGCTCGTACATCATGTAGGTTAATCCCCAGTCACGGTTTGAATAAACTGCATTTTCCTTGTTCAGCTCAAATTGCTTCGTATTAAGCTTCTTCGTAACAGCCGAGTTGATAAGCACCATAGCCAATACCAGAACAACTATCAGTGGATGCAATGTTGCAATAATAGATGAAATTGCAATAAGAGTGAAGACTGCTGTAACCGCTTTGAATATCAGATCGACATAATTCAGAATGTCGCTCAAGGTATCGTTGGCACGATTTTTCATGACGATTATATTGGGATTCTCAAAATTCTCATAATCCATCGTCATCAGATGGCGATAAAAATCTGAATCAAAGCTGATGTCCAAGTCCCATCTGATTTTGTTGAGCCAATAATCGCCCCATGAATTTACAACATAAGCGATTAACGAATTTAAAACCAAGAGACCGACGTACAGAACCACCATACTGATGCTGTCACCATCGACAAGTGCATTGATAATCCATCCGGGGAGTACCGTGTACATAACTGTTATCAATGCCTGTAGCACTGATATTAAGCCTTTGAGGAAAAGATATAGCTTTCCTTTAGGCGTTCCCACAACGAAGGACAGCACAAACTTTGTACACTTCCATGTGTTCTTTACTTTTTGATTGTCGGGCTTTTTCATGTTGATTTCTCCTTTTTCGTTTTACAATCCAAATGCGATTTTTCTATCCAAGTCCTACACTTTCGGCGATTTGCACTAAAACGTCAATGTCAATTTGTGCAGAAATACTAAAGATATAACCGTCATCAATCCACACAACAGTATTCAGTCCGTATTCATCAAACGTCTGATAGCAGTAATACTGGATGCCGTCAATCAGATATTCGGAAACAGTACTGTTTTCATTGTCGGTAGAAAAACTGGTTCCGTCCGTAGCCAAGCTGTAATCAAAGCATAATCTCTGGCCGTCATAATCCTCATAAGTTACTTCTACATTGATGTCGCCATAGTATACCGTTCTCAGCTTATAGCCGTCAGGGATATAATCTGGTCTGATTTCGGTGTTGAAAGTCACATCTTCCGAAGTTTCAGTGAAAGAATACTTGTCATACCCATCAAAAACCTGCTTAAACACCTGATTCACTGCGGCATAAACAGGTGGCTGAGTGAGGAGCAAGCAAAATGCAACGCCGAGAGCGCAAGCAAGAGTTACAAGTGAGCGAGATGTGACTTTCAAGGCGGTTCTTCTGCGCTTTTCGCTATCTATTTTTCTTGTAGCTTTTCTTATGTTCTTTGAACACTTTTCGCTGAACTCATGATTCTCGGATTCCGCTACCAGTGTTTCAGATTCTTCACTAAGCTTTTTTGTGAGTCCATCACGCAAGAGTATTTCAAATATTTCGTCGCTGTTAGTGCATTTCTTCTCCATAATACTCCTCTAACTTCTTTTGCAGTATTTTCTTTCCACGGGACACACGAGAAATTACAGTGTTTTTCGGAACGCCTAACATCTCCGAAATCTCCTCACTGCTATAGCCCATTACAAGTTTCAACGTAAGCGCATCGCTATAAATGTCGTCAAGATCATTTATCAGCTTCAGAAGATATTCATAGCCGTCATCTGAAATAACCTTGTTCAAAACGCTCATACTCATGTCGGGGATGTCTTCATCAAGCTCATCTGAGACTGCACCGCATTCGCCTTTGAGCATATCGAGTGAAGTGTTCCTAACTATAATAACGATAAAATTCCGAGTTTGAATGCAATCCGGAGAAGAAATTTTCGAAATATTTTTTGTGATTTTTAAAAAGCTCTCCTGCACCGCTTCCTCTGCAATAGATTCGTTATGCAAAATGGACATAGCTTTTCTGAACATCATATTCTTGTACAGATTATATACAGCCGTGAACTTTTCCTTATCGCTCGGCTCGTCAATGAGAGCCAGATATATTGTCAGCATAAACACACCTCATTCAAACTTAAACTCATATTTATTTCTCTTTTTTTCGTTTTCCAATTCACATTATACCCGATAAATTTTCCTTGTCAACCGATTTTCACGAACTGAAAAAAATCACCTTCAGGCTGGTGCCTAAAGGTGATATTTGTCTATAAGGTCTTGGATATGTCCCGCAAGGGTTGGTGAATAGTCTGTGTACTTTGATATTACTTTATTGAGTTCGAGAGCATCATAGGCGAGCTTTTTTGCTTCCTCCATATCGCCCTCTTCGTTTCTGCGTGCCAGAGACCAAGCGCAATTGTACATAGTCTGTGGCAATGTTTTCTGTATGCCGGTGAGCTTGTGCCAGTAGATGCCGTCACGGGCTACGGCGATGCAATCACTATATCTCCCCGCAAGTCCGAGGAACTTCGAAAGATTATAGCAAATGACCCTCAAATGATTAGCAGCTATCAATTTGTCTTCAACGTAAAGCTCCATAAAATGCTTGACGTGAGTATAGATTAAAATGGCAGTTTCAATTTGCTTCAAATCATAATATGTATTTGCAATTTTGCCGAGAATCTGACACTCCATATTAGTCATATATGGTGGCAAGTTCTGAGGACTATAGTTTATGACAGTCATGTGAAGAGCATTCTCGAGCCTATCAAGTTCTTCTTCAACGGATATTTTACCGTCCATTCGAGAAAGCTGGGCTTCTAAGACAATGAGCCTTTGCTCGTTTGCAAGAGAGATATTGCGATGGTCATCATTGATCCTGGCACGGGTTTCCTTCACAATTTTCCAGGCTTCCTCGGTGCCTTCAAGGATAATCGCCTGATTTGCACGGCGAATCATCTGGCGGACGGTGTAGTCGTCCTCGCTGATAATATCGTTGATGGAATCGCCCGACATACCGAGTCTTTCAAGAAGGCTGGGAATGTAGCTTCTGTCATGGTTTCCTGCTTTGCCGTTTTCGATTCTCGAAAGAGTGGCGGTGCTGCAGATGCCGAGACAGAGGTCTTCCTGCTTGCAGTTTTCGGCTTTGCGACGGTCGCTTATGATCTTACCAATAGCTATCTTGTCCATATAAATATCTCCCAGTGGAATTATAATCACTTCTTTATAATATCACAAAACTCAGAATGTGTCAACAATCCACTGAATTTCCCTGTTCCCACTTATTGGAAGGGAGAGATACTGGGCAGCGTCTGCACCCGCCAGGTAGATTATTATCGGCAGGCAGAAAAGCGCAAGGGTGACGACCATTGCGGTTGTCGGGCTCTGGCACTTCGACGAAATCCAGAGTAGCAGAAGCGAGAAGAGAATCAGCACCGCCGTTCTGTAAGTAAGGAGTATCACGAGGTAACCCCATACTGGGAGTTCTCCGAAGGCGAACATATCGCTTATGCAGTTCACGCCTGACATGATGCCATCTGTGCCATATGCCGAAAGAATCTGAGCGAAGTATGGGATATTCACGCCGAGGCTCACGGTAATAGCAAGCAAAATCGCAATAATACAGTTATGCCGGTAGTAGGTTCTTCTGCCGGCTTTTGTCGTGTAGAGGACATAGCCGATCCGACAGCGGTTGTCGTAGGCGACAATCGGCGAGAGCATAAGACAGAGCGTGGCGATGGCAATCAGTCCGAGAATGTAATCCTGTCTGAGGGTGTCAAATCCAAAGATGAGGCGGTAGCCTGTCTGGTAGAACATGTCGTCGGTTCCCTTGCCTATAGAAACAAGATATTCATACTGATTCTTTGCCTTTTCAAAGCCTCGCTCGGCTATGTCTGTTTCCAGATGGTCGGCTTCGTAAGCAAGGAACTCCACTGCTTCTTCGTCGGTCATCTCGGAAATTTGGGTGCAGTAATAGAGATAGTAGTTGTCGTCGGGGTTATAGGGCTTTGAGTAGTTGAACGCCGTATAGAGCTGAATCGCGAGGACTGCCACTATTATCACTGCACCCTTGTGCATGACGAGAGCCTTATAGGTGGTATAGCTGAAAAGGCTTTTCGGGACTCGTTTCGAGAAAGTCGAGGCGGAGCTTCTCTTAATCTCCGAAATGCTGATTGATGAGTAGAGGTGGCAAACTACGGCTGTAACTATCACGAGCCCAATAGCAATGCAAGCTACAGTGCAGGCGAACAGGTTCACGGGATAGCCAAAGAAGTTGATGTTTGTGTATGTCTTGAAGAAGTTCCTCGGCTGAGTGAGCGCGACTAAGTTTATATATTTCAGCGGGGAGAAAATCGAGTTGCCGGAAATGAGGGCATAGAGAGCCGTCTCGACTGCAGCAATCGCAATCGTCACGAGATACGCCATGATGTTTGAAAGCCTTACAAACAAGGCGGAGACTATCAGGGCGCAAAGGGTCAGGGCGAACAGCTTGATTATGAAGCTGTAAATCAGCAAATCGCCGACGGTTATAGCAAGATTACAGCCTAAGTAGCCTTCAAGAGACTGCACCGCACGGCTCAGATCTCCCAGTCCGCAACGATATGCACCTACAGCCAGATCGCTCAGATACATGATTCCGAAGGTAGCAAAGCATACAGTGAAAACGGCCGCCGACTTTGCGAGAGCAAGCCTTGCTCTGCCGTATTTCAGAGGCTTTATGAGAGCCACGACGCCCGATTCCCGGTCTTTATAGAAGACGGCTGTCACGCAGGCGAGGAGCGAGAACATCACGAGTATATCGGTAGCCACGTTGTCGGTCGCCAGAAGGACGCCGTCAGATGGTGCATAGGTCGGCGTGACGTCCCGGACGGCTTCATACGCCGACGGAGTTTTTACGATATTACGGTATGAAAAGCTGTCGGTGCCGGCAAAGATCGAGACAGAAGTCATAGTCTCGGCAGTAGTATTGATTTCGGCGAGATAGTCCTGATAACCGAGTATTTCCTCAAGCCGGGAGATTTCGCCGCTCAGAATAGACATATCCTGCCAGTAGTATTCGCAATAGACCGGCTCGCCCGTCTGCCGGATGGTCTGATATAATTCTTCGTCATATTCGAGAGCTTCCTCTGCGGTCATGCCGCTTACATCTTCCAAGTAGGCTCTATACTCACTATCCGAGAAGTTGCCGAAGCTCTTGGTGGAGGCGATATACACATTCAGAAGAATTGCCGCCGCAGTCACTAAGAGGAAAGCCTTGTTGTGAAAGAGCTTGTAAAGCTCGTTTTGAAAAATTCTCATCACATATCACCGTACAACTGCATATACAGCCCCTCAAGGGTTTTCTCGCCGTCTGTGACCTGTGCCGTCAGCTCGTCCACCGTTCCGCTGTCGATGAGTTCACCAGACTTGAGAAGCAGGATGCAGTCGGCAATGGTCTCAATGTCCGAAACTATGTGGGTCGAAATGATGACAATCATGTCTTTTGATAGTGAGGATATAAGATTTCTCGTTAAGACCCTCTGCTTCGGGTCGAGACCGGCTGTCGGCTCATCTAAGATAAGAAGATGCGGGCTTCCGAGAAGCGACTGGGCGATAAGGGTACGTTGTTTCATTCCGCCGGAAAAGCCTCCTATTTTCTTGTTGGCGACATCCGAAAGCTCAACAAGTCGGAGAACCCTTGCGATTTCGCCGTCAATCGCAGACTTTTCGATTCCCTTGAGCGCCGCTATGTAGCCCATGAAGCGTTTCAGGGTAAACGATGGGTAAAGCTCCTGCTGTTGCGGCATGAAGCCGATTTCGGAACGATATTTCGAGCCGAGGTCACGGATATTTTCGCCGTTCCAGAAAATTTCCGAGCCTTTGTCGGGATCAAGATTCTGGGTCAGGATGTTCATGAGAGTTGACTTCCCTGCCCCATTCGGTCCCAATAGCCCATAAATGCCCTCGGAGAAGTCGAAAGAGAAGTCTTTCAAGGCATGCTTGGTGCCGTAGTGCTTATTGAGGCTTGAGATTTTAAGGGTGTTCATTGCTGTGATTCCTTCCATTCTGCATATTGGCGGTTGGCTTCGGCGATTATGTCGTTTATGCCGGCTTCTTCAAGCGTTTCACGATATTCAGCCAGATATTCTTCAAAGGTAAGATTGCTGTAATTAAACATATTCTTTCCGTAAACACATGTTACCGCACGAACTTCTATACATTGCTGATAAACTTTGGAATCGTCAAAAACAAAGTCGAAATCTTCGCTGACATAGGCGTTTTCGAGCGATTCAAGATAGGTCTCGCCGATATATGAGGATTCATCGTATGTTGGGATGCACAGAAGTAGATTTGCAAACTGTTCATAGGCGGTTTGATAATGTGTATCCGGCTCGATTTTGCCGTTATCGAGGATGTAATCTTCATAATCTGCATAACACATTCGGTTGTTCAGCTCCTCATCAGTGAGCATTGTCGCTATGAAATCAAACGCCATGTCCTGATTATCGCTTGTACTGCTTATCCCAACAGCATTGCTGTTCCTTGTCAGCGAAACGCTCTCATCATGGACGACATAAACGGGAATATATACTCTGTTGCGATCCGAATCAGTGCCAAACGGAAGATCGAATATATCTCCATCGTCTGCAGGAAGATACACGGTGTTCTCAAAAGCGAAGAAAGAGTTGAAAAACGAATACTCTCTCACATATCCTTCAAGATTCAGGCTGTACATCATCTCAAGATAGCTGACAAATTCATCGTTATCCAGCCAGCTCTTTGCGGTCTTTTTTTCCTCATCCCAATAAATTCCCGTTGTTAGCACCTGAGAATCGATATATGCAGATGTCTGGTAATTCGAGTAGGTCATGATAGGCGTTACGCTTGATTCTTTCGAAGCTATTTGCTCAAGTATATCCATCTGCTCAGTGAGCGGTTTTTCAATGTCATAGCCGTGCTTATCTACTAGTTCAGAATTCAAGTACAGGCATTTCTGATAGCTTAGTGAGCCGTTGCAGTTTATGCCGTAGACTGTTCCATTGTATCTGAGTGAAGTCCACAGATTTTCCGGCATCATCGAGTAAAGAGTCTGACCGATTTCCGTCGATTCAAGATAATCATCCAGTGGCAGAAGCAAATCATCACGAATGCAGTAGTAGTATTTATCTGTACTGATAATATCAACCTGCTCCCCACTGTCAACCAGAGCTTTCAGACTGCTATAGTAATCGACAGAGCCGTAGTTACTCGGATAATAATCGCTGTAGATAACATTCAAGTCTATGGTTTCAAAGTACACAACATAGTCCTTGCCGATACTATCTAGGTATTCGTTTACTGCGTTTTGAATATTAACGCTATAAGAATTCCCTATCATCGCCACGACAAGTACGGTTTTATCGGGGTACTCCGCCTGAAGGCCATCTTTGGTTATGCCATAGGACTGAGGATAAAAGGATATGTCTGTATGGCGATTTCCGTCTTCGTCAATATATGTTTCTTGAACCTCGATTTCTCCATCCTCATTTATCCACGAGGTGATATAGTATTCATCTTCACTTTCGGGAGCGGTTGTGACGGCGGTAGTTGTAGCCTCTGTTGTGGGCTCATATCCTATGAGCTTACCCTCCGCTATCTTTACATAACAATAATCACCGTCGAGATACTTCAGAACAAAGCCGTCGTCGGCGTAGTAAACAACCGAATATGAGTAGCTGTCGTCGAGATTAAGGCTATACTGCTTCCCGGTAGAGATTTCGATTGCGATTTTAGACCATGTGTCGAAGATATAACCGCCACAAACTTCATAGGAGCCGGAGCCGACTTCTATATCTTCGCCGTTCGGAGTGAGGACGATTTTGCCGGTGTCGCCGTTCAGAATAAGATAGCCATTCGACCATTCGGAGATGTTTGTTATGTCGCTTTCACTGAATTCACCAGTATCGATGTTATACATATAGTAGTCGTAGTTATACCAGTCGGTGTTCTTATAGTCGTCCTGCATGATGTCTTCTATTGTTGGCTCGTCGCCTTTGAGATAGCTATACTGAAGATAGATTTTGCCGTTATATTCGCCATAAACCCAGTCTCCGCCACCGTCATATGAGCCCACCTCCGCTATTTCGGTATACTCGTCGGAAGAAAGAGAGTAACTGCTAAAGTATATTGTCCTCTGGTTGGTGCTTGTGCCGTAGGCATCATAGACGCTTTCTTCTGAACAGAAATAGAGGGTGTCGCCGATGAGGACGATTCTTTCATAGACGTTTACTGTCCTGTTGGAAACGGTTTTGAGCTTCACACGTGATGTTCCATCGGTCTCTGCACTGTAAATCGAGAAGTAATTTTCATAGCCGTCATCGCCCATTGAAACGCCAGTCACGAAATAGTAGAGTTTGCCCTCATATAAAAACGGGTGATTATACATTCCGAAGGAGGGACAGGTGTCGGAATCGATATGGGTACAGTTCGGATATGGGCAAACTATAACCGACACCATGCTCTCAAAATCCACAAAGTGAAGCCTCGACATGGAGTCGACAAACAACTCCCCGCCCTCGCCGACATCTGTATACTGGCTGATGACCCGTGAGGTGGACACGGTTTCCTCTGTGTCTCTATTTCCGCAAGAGGTAAACGCAGATAAGCAAAGTGCGATTACGAAAATTACTGATAATAGCTTTTTCATGGGTTTGTCTCCTTCCATTCGGCGTACTGTCTGTTTGCTTCGGCAATTATGTCGTTTATGCCAGCTTCCTCGAGAAGAGTGCGGAAGTCGGAGATATACTCATCAAAGTCGGTGTAATCCGTGAGGCGGTTATATGTCATCTCGCCCATAACACCCATGACATCCACACACTGCTGATATACTTCGCTGTCGTCAAACACGAAATCGAAGTCTTCGTTGACATAGGCTTCTTCAAGAGAAGTCTTATAGACTTCGGCTATGTCAGCCGTTTGCGAGGTATCTGGGATACTCAAAAGAAGATTTGCAAATTGATCGCGGGAGAAGTAATATGTATTGCTCCCAATTCGTCCATCGCTGTATATTTCTGATTCGTAGTCGGCATAGCACATGCGGTTATTTAGCTCGGCATCCGTGAGCATGGTGGCAATAAAATCGAAGGCCATGTCCTGATTCTCGCTGGTGCTGCTCACTCCCAAGGCATAGCTATTTCTAGTGAGAACTGGTTGATAGTCGTCATATACCGCATACACCTCTTTATATATGGCGTTGCCGTCATCGTCCTCGTAGCCTGTCCAATAGTTGAAGACTTCACCGATTTCTGATGGATAATCCAGTGTACATTCAAGAGCAAAGTAGGACTCGGTGTAGACCGTTGTCGATAAGCCCTCGTTATAGAGGGTAAACGCTGTTTTCAAAGTGGAGATATAGTCCTTGTCGTCAAGCCAGCTTATTGCGGTTTTGTTTTCTGCGTCCCAATATACTCCCGAAGTCAGCTCAGTTTTATCAGCGCTGCAATCTACCATCAGAGTCGAGAAGAATGAATAAACGGCTTTGCTCACGCTTTCACTTTGGATAGTTTCAAGCAAATCAAGTTGATCGGTGAGTGGCTTTGAAAAATCATAGCCGTATTCATCAGCTAAAGCTGCATCTACAAGATAAGCATGTGTTGGCTTTATGGAGCCATTGCAATTGATTCCGTAAATAGCACCATTGTAGCTGTAAGCTCTCCAGAGGTTTTCTGGCATCATCGAATAGAGAGTCTGACCGACCTCGGTCAATTCAAGATAATCATCCAATGGCATCAGTAAATTGTCGCGAATACTGTAGAAATAGTTTGTCGTGCTGATGATGTCAATCTGTTCCCCTCTTTCAACTTTCGATTTCAGATCGCTGTACCAGTTGCTGAGTCCGACATTCGAGCAATAATCGCTGTAAATTGGATTATTCTCGGTGAAGTCGAAGCATATGACATAATCCTTGCCGAGCTCATTCAAGTACTCGTTAACTGATTCGGTTATATAGCGGTATCTGTTGTTTCCGACACATGCAACGACAAGAACCGTTTTATCGGGGTATTCCGCCTGAACCTCCCCATATGTCTGAATATCAGGTGATTTTGAATACTGTGCAGTTCCGCCATCCTCAAATTCCTCATAGTACTGTATATAACCGTCATCATCCATCCACGAGGTGATGTAATACTCGTGAGTCGTGGCTTCGGCAGTGGTTGTTACTGCTGTAGTCGTAGCTGCCGTTGTGGTCTCGCTTTCCTGTAGGGTTTCGCTTCTGCAGCCGCAGAGGGAAAACGCGAGGGATGCTGCTAAGATAAGGGAAAGTATTTTTTCATGATGTAATCTCCTCTCCGATGAGTTCACTTGCTTCAAGCCTGATGAATTCGTTGTTCAATGAGTCTTTCAGAATATAAGAGCCGTCGAGATAATACTCGACATTGTATCCGGTTTCAAGCGGGAGCTTCGACTCGTAGTAAATGCCTGTTTCAAGATCAATTATCAGTCCATAGTATAGGTGGAAAGCGTAGCCGTTTCACACCTGTAGCGCAACTTTATTTCCTATGTCATATTCTTTTCCGCTTGGAGTCCTGATTATGGCTTCCGTCAGGTCGTCGTTATAAACTATCAGGTAGCTATCTAACACTTTCCAGACCGCTTCGTCATTCTCGGCAAGTTCTCCTGTGGACAAATCGAACTTGTAGTATTCCGAGACTGATTCAGGGAATATATAATCATTATACAGTGCGTCAAGTTCTTCATTGGCCAGTTCGTGGTCATAGTAAGAATAGCTTATATAGACGATGCCGTTTGCTTCGCCCTTGATACTCGCACCGGCGTTGTAGCCTTCGCCTATTTTTACTTCCTCGTTGAACTTGCCGGTTTCAAAGTCATATGAAATCAAAGAAACACTCACATAATCTTCGGTAGTGCCGTAATCGTTGAAGGTCGTCTGCTTTGCGGTCATCTAAATGTTGTTTCCGACAACGAGTGCCGAATTATAGTCTGCAATTTCCCAGCCGGTGAAGGTCTCAAGAGGTATGCGGTTTGTGCCGTCAAAGTCGCAACGATAGGCAGTAATGGTCTCAGCACAGGTGCCGTTTGTGTATTTTATATCATCCTTGAAATAATACAGTTTTCCATCAAAAACAGTAGGATAAGAGGACAGGCCATAGGATGAACAGGTGCTACTGTCAGCATGAGTGCAGTTTGGGTAAGGGCAAACTATAGCTGATTGCATTGTCGTGAAATCGCAGTAGTTCAGCCTTGTATAGGAATCATAGTAGAACTCGCCGTTGTTGTAGATGTTTGTTTCAAGGCTTACCATGTGAGAATTGGCATATTCATCGGTTGATGGGCTACCGCAACTACTGAGCATAACCGTGAAGGCCAGGACCAATATAAAGAGTCTCTTCATACTATCTCGTCCCCTGTAAGTTCACTTTCTGCAACCTCGATATATCCATCATTCTGCCTGATGATATAACTTCCGTCTAAGTACCATACAACCCAGCCGTCATAATCGCTAACGTTGTATCTCTTTCCTGTTTTAAGATTGATACACTCACGATCAGCACCGCCGGAGAAAAGCATGTCGTTCACCACGCTATAGCTTGACATTCCAAGCGGGGTGAAGTTTTCGTAAATGCTCTCGTTGCCTTTGGAATCGAAGACGGTCACGGTGGTGCCACTTATAGCGATGAAATAGTCGCTGTCAACAACGAAGTTGTCATAGCCGTCGTCGGAGCCAGGCATATCCCAATCGACAAAGCTTTCCGAGGCGATGTCATAGCAACAGTAGTGATTCTCATAAAGAGCCGTGAACTCGTCCCAGTGCTCCGTCATATAGTCGAGGTCTTCCCACTTCTCATCCCAAGGCTCATCAAGGGCGTTCTCAGTCAGGTAGATTTTGCCGTTATATTCGCCGTAGATTGTCACCCCGCCGTCATAGCCGGAGCCGAGTTCTCCCAAGCAATAAAAGCTCTCGGTGGAATAGTCAATCCGATAGAGATAAAAAGTCTCATTGCCGGTGGCGATGAAGTTGACGGCGTCGAACTCTGACTCTGTGCCAACAAAATAGAGGCTGGTTCCTACCAACAGTGCCTTTTCTGAATGGTAAAGCTCGATATTCTCAGCGATAGTAACTTTGCGGCGGTTGGAGCCGTCGATTGAAGCCGAATAGGCGACAAGATTATTCTGCGGCAAGCCGTCGCTGTTCGTGACAGTTTCCTGCACGAAATAGTAAAGTCCGCCGTTCACTGCCACAGGATGGTTGACGATGCCAAAGGCTGTGCATTCGTCCGAATCATTATGAAGGCAGTTCGGCTTCGAGCAGATATAGGTGTAAGCCATGGTTGTGAAGTCGATATATATAAGCTTCTCGCCTTCCTCGTAAAACTCGCCGTTGTTATATAGGTTCGAGAAGACATAAACCGCCGACGACTCCTCATATCCGTCAAGAGTCTCCGTTGTAATCCTGCTCCCGCAGGAAGTAAGCATCAGCACCGCCAATAATACCGCTAAAATTTTAATCATAGTTGTTTGCCCTCCATTCCGAATACTGCCTGTTTATCTCCTCCAGAAGTTCGTCTATGCCTGCTTCTTCAAGCTCGGATTTCAGAGTGGCGAGATCTTCTTCGACTGATGAATAGCCTACATATGAGTGGTTCCAGGCGGCTCTTTCCACAGCCGCATTGAGCTCTTCATAGCCTCTGACATCAAATGCAAAGCCTATTGCTTCGCTCTCATCGGCGGGTGAAGCTGTTTCAAGAATTTCCTTGCAAAGCTCGTTCATATCCTCTGGCATATCTCCCGAGCTATCGGAGTATGGCAGGCTTATAAGTGGATTATAGAACCTGAACATGTTGAGTACCGGGCGAGCATCCGACACGACACCATCGACGATATTGTAGTCCTCGCCCTCTATGCCATAGGTCAGAAGATTATTTAAGTATGAATCCGTCTGGCTGAGAAGTATAAAATCGAATGCTTGAGACTTATATTCCGAGCCGGAATATATTCCAATCCCTCCTAAAGCCTGAGTATAGTGGTAATCGGACATTGGCACAACTGTGTAATCCTCGGTGCTGTCGCTTGAATCGACTATCTTCTGAATGTGCGACCTTATTTCAAACCTCAGCGGATTAACATAAATGAAGCAGTCGTCAAGCCCAACGATGTCGTAATTCTCGAGAACGCCTGCGTTTTTCAACTCATACATCATTTCGAGATACGCTTCCAATTTTTCGCTGTCTGCAAGGCTTACCGCAACGCCGTATTCACTGTCGAAAGAAATGCCGTCCATGTAAATGAAACGATCAATAAGATATGCCGAAGAATAGCCAGCTGAAACTCCAGCACAGCCCTCGGTCTGCATTACCTCTTTAATAATATCAAGCTGTTCGGTTATAGTCTTGTCAAAATCCCAACCGTATTTTTCGGCAAGCTCGGTATTGATATAGTAGTAGCAATCTGCTCTTACTCCGACTTCATACCCACCGAAATTATATAGAGTTCCGTTTACTCGGAATGAATCCCAGTATTCTTCCGGCAGCGAGTTATAATAAGCCATGGCTTCCTCCGAGCTTTCAAAATAGCTGTCAAGAGGTTTATAAATCCCATCATAGATGTTGCTGTAGTAAGCGTGGATGAGTCCGTTTCCAACAGTTAGTGAACAGCGGGTAAGTATATCAACCTGTTCACTCGACTCAAGCTGTTCTATATACGCATCCCTTGCATCGTCATAGTAGAGCGTGGCATTATAAAAGTCAACCGGCGAAAAGCAGATGACGTAATCCTTGCCGAGAGAAACAAGATAATCGTTGATGGTGTCGATGGGTATGAGCCTCGTATCTTCTGCGGGATAATCATAGCCCAGCCAGACTAAAACCGTCTTGTCGGGGTATTCAGCTTTAGTTTCGCTGACTGTTTTATAGGGATGTTGGGACAGGTACTGGCTGTTTACTTCTTCTAAAAGCTCGTTAATTCCCGCTTCTTCAAGCTCGGATTGCAAGGCGGAAAGGTCATTCTCAACTGATGAATAATACAAGTATGAGTGATTCTTCACGACATCCTGAACAGCACTGTAGAGCTCTTCATATCCTCGGACGTCAAAGGCAAAACCAACTGCTTCGCTCGCATAGGCAGGCTGGGCGTTTTCCAGAATCTCAGAGAAAAGCTCGTTCATGTTTTCGGGCATGTCACCGTAGGAATCGGTTATCAATGGGTTGGCGAAGCGATAATTGATGAGATACGGCCCTTCTTCACTATTGCCGAACGAAAGGAGATTGTTGAGGGTGCTGTCGGTCTGGGTGAGGAGGGTGAAGTCGAAGGCTTCGGATTTATGCTCGGAGGCGGAATAGATGCTGACTCCTCCGGCGGAGGATGAAGTGTAGGTAAAGCTGGTATTATCGGCAACTGTTGTGAAATCGGAATAGGTGTCGTCGCCAGTTTTGAGCTGGGTCTGTTCGCCTGTGAAAGACTTTCCCAGGTCGAGAGAATAGGTGCTTGTCGAGACACCATAGCTTGCAAGATACATGCCGGTGTAGTCTTCGGCGTCGTCGAAGATGAGGCCACTGTCTTTGAGCTCGTACCAGAGGGAGAGGCTTTCAGAGAAGCTGGTGCTGCCTTGGAGGCTGACGATTCCGTCGTCATAGGAGGTGCCGATGATACCTGCAAAAACGAACTCTTTGTAGAGGCTCGAATAGTTGACTTTGATTCCACGGCAGTTTTCTTCCGACATAATGGCCTCGACCAAATCAAGCTGCTCGAAGAGGGACTTTTCATAGTCCCAGCCGTATTTGTCGGCAAGGTCGGTGTTGATGAGATAGTAGTTTGTGGCGGTTCTCCTCACGCCGAGGTTGAAGCCACCGAAGCTGTAGAGGGTGCCATTCACCTTGAAGGATTCCCAATATTCTTCGGGGAGCGAATTGTAGTACTCGCTCGCCTCTTCGGAAGAGTCGAAATAGGTCTCGAGGGGCTCATAGATGCCGTTCAGAGCGTTATAATAGTAGGCGGTGATAAGGGGCTCGTCGTCGCTGATGGGCATTATGGTCAGGATGTCGGCCTGTCCGCCAGATTCTATATAATCGGTGAAGCAGTCGAGCATTGAGGAGTAGTCGCCGTTATCGTATCTGATAATTGCTTCGGTCATGTTGAGAGGCTGGAAGCAGAGGACATAATCCTTGCCGATTGAATCCAAGTACTCGTTGATTTCGTCTATCGGGATCTCGATTTCGAGACTGCTGTCGGCAGTCAAAGCGAATCCGACCCACGTGAGAACCGTTTTGTTGGGATATTCTTCTTGGATTTCTTCGGCGGTTTTATAGGAGTAGAGAGTGAGAGTGGAATAGAGGGCCTCGTTGTCGATCTCAGAGGTTTTGCCAGTGGTCTCAGCGGTTGTGGAAGCTGTCGTGGTTTGCTCCTCTTTGGGAGCGCTCCCGCAGGAGGTGATGGACAAGCAGAGGATGACCGCGAGAATCAGGGTGAATAGTCTTTTCATAGGAAACCTCCTTTCATTTTGTGCTTCTATAATAAAAGACACCCATATTATTCATATGGGTGCAAAAATCCCCACCAGTTTTGGTGGGGATAATCTTAGATTCGGTTTTTAGCCTATCAACTTACATCTCACGGCGACTCTCGCCTGGCCTGAATAGTTGCAGGTGAAGAGGGTGAGATCCCAGTCGTCGCCGGTTATCATTTCGGATATAGCTGTCGGCTGGAGGGTTTCAACCTCGGTCACCTCGTACTCATAGACGGTGCCGGTGACGCTTGTGAAGGTTATCGAAGCGCCGATAGAGAGGTCCTTTATCCTGCCGAAGTGGCGCTCATAGTTGTGAGCACAGATGACGAGATTGTTTGCTGACGCTGAGCCGGTATATCTTGCGGGAGAATTCTTGAGGCCCGAGTAGCTCCATTCGGAGAGAACTGGGAGCTCAAGTCCGAATGATGGGATCGAGAGAATGCCGATATAGCCTTCATTATCGACTTCGAGAGATACCACTGAGTAGACTTCGCCAGCCTCGTCCTCCTCAACAGAGAGCTCGAACTCGGTGGCTGCTGCACTCAGCATGGCGTCGGAGAGTTTCTCTTCCGTTTCGGCGGAAGAGGTCGCTGCACGGTCGGCATCGTAGGAATTGTAGAGATAGAGCGAAAGCGCGCCAAGGAGCAGCAGCACACCGATCGCTATTAAACTTCGTCCAAAAATCCGTCTGGTCATTTCTTCTTATCCGTCTTCGTCATTATTAAGCCTGCAGCGACACAACATGCCCCTGCACCAGCCATTATCGGGATGGGATAGTTGAGCTGGCCGGTCTTGGGGAGAGTTTCCTCCTCTTCCTCGGGCTCTGGCTCTGACTCGTCAAGCTCGATTTCCTCGTCGGTGTCGCCTTCCTCGCTTTCCTCCTCTATCTCAATTGTCTCCTCCACCTCATATGGGTCACCAGGGTCATCAGGGTCGTAAGAAAGCGGAGTTGGGGTGTCAGGATCCTGCCAGGTCTCGATCTTCGGGGTGAATTCGATGTCATACTCGCCATTCAAGGGAATGGGTATGAGGCTTGCCTCAAGTCTGTAACCGTCGGGATTGACTGTCGGGACGAAGAGATAAACTCCCTCCGTGAGCCCTGAGAATGTCACCGTTCCGTCGCCTCCTACGGCATATGATGTGCCGGAAACGCCAGTCAGCGTTGCCCACTGCCAGAGAAGATACGGCAGTGTTGTGTCCTCAGTGTCGGTTATCGGGACTCCATAGCCTGCGAAGTCTGAAGTGTAGGTATAGCTGCCGTCAGCGTTTATGTCTGCAACCCTATAGAGGGTCAGGACACCATCTGTAAGAAGCGTTCCTTCATACTCCACCGTCACCTTTATCGAGCCGGTTGTCGCGAAGACGGTTATCATGCATGACAGCATGACTAACATAGCCACGACTGTGGCGGAAAGTGTCCTCAAAAGTTTATTTCTCATTTAAATCTCCCCCATCTCGGTCAATATGCTCCTTCCTTTTCGGAAGCGACGCCAATATGAACAGAATTATTATCAGCGGAATTGCCACAACTGCTGCGACAATCACCGTGTCGATTTTGGTCGCCTCGGCGGTGACCTTGATATGTGAGACCTCTGTGGTCTCGATCCTTGTGCCTCTGACGAGCAGCCTATGGGTATTGATGCCATATGGTGTGCAGGTCATGAGTGTTACATAGTCCTTGCCGTCCTCGATATAGAGATACTCCATCTCGTTCGGCTCGACTATCGAAATCTTGTCGACCTCATATGTGAGGACTTCCCCCAGCACCGTTATAGTGAAGGTGTCCCCTATTTCGAGTTCGTCAAGGCGAGTGAAGAGTAGTGCGCTTGGGAGGCCTCTATGGGCTGAGATGACAGAGTGTGTGCTCTCCCCGCCGACAGGCAGGCTTGTGCCCTCAAGGTGTCCAGCGCCTGAAGAAAGAACGCTGCTCGAGGTGCCATGGTATATTGGGAGCTCGACATTGATCGACTCAATGGTGATATACCCCATTATCCCCGTCCCGGTGACGTCGAGGATATCATAATACCCTTCCTCCGCCAGTTCCTCAGCCGAAGCAAGAGCAGTCCGGGAGCCCATCTCGGCCACCAGCTCGTTAAACTCCTGAGCCTCTTCCCAATAGGCGGAATAATCCTCCTCCGTCAAAGAAGCCGTGACCTCGTCATAGTTCAGCACCGCATGGGTAACCATGTTACTGTTCCACCAGTTACTGACAGTAGGGTACAAAATAACCCCCACTCCCACAACGAGCACCAGCGCCAACGCCACAGATCCCAGCAAACTGCCAATGGACCTTTTCTTTTTAGCACGTTCTTTCATCACAAGTCCTCAGAAGTTTGGCTTCGCCAAACTTGCTATTTTCGCCTACGGCGAAAATAGCACCCCTCAGTCTGCCCTTCGGGCAGCCAGCTCCCCTTATCAGGGGAGCCTTTTGTCGCCAATCCCAATTAATTATTCTTTATCGTCACTCTTCATTCTCTTCTTAGTAATCAGCAAAATAACCGCACCAACCACAAGAAGCCACCGACTACGTAGAAGATGGTAGTACCAATGCCACCGATGGAGGTGAAGCCGGACTGGAACGGGTTGCTGCATCCTGAAGGTAGAGCTTATAGATTGTACCATTGCCGTCTTCGAGCTCTATGTAGAATGGCAGACGATTGTAGTTGGTACCGTTGTTAGCTGAAGTACTCGCTTCGTAGATTTCCTGAAGCTGAGCGTATGTAATCTCACCGCTGAAGGTCTTCGTGATGGTGATTTCTGCTGTCTTCGCGACCATGACACCGTCGATATGCCAGCCGTCAACCTGTTCCTTCAGGACGTACCAACGAACTGTGTAGTTATCAGTCGTGGCGTTCTCGTTTTCGATGGCGGGATTGGCGCCATCAGCTGTACTTATTTTAATTGTTATACCACTTTCTCGGATATATGTCAAGAGGTATTCGTCAAGAATACTGTCATTAATGCCTTCCGCAAGGTTGTAAATCCCCTGCCCGTCGATGGTGACGTATTCGATGACTATCTGGACAATCTCGTTGTTATCCACATAGATAATGCCGTTTACAACCTCAATAGTGATGTCGCCAACATCTGCGAAGCCAGTCATTGAAGCCTCAGACAGGATATAAGTGCCATTGTATGCAAGGCCTATGAACTCAATTTCGCCTTCGCCAGTTATGTCTATAGTCTCAGAGTAGCTCGGCGTATCAGTGGAACTGTCTGATGTGAGGGTGAACGTTGCAACCAAATCATCAACTCCATTGTAAGGGCATTGCCATTCTCACTCACATAAGACTTCGAAACAGTCAGCGTGCAAGTTACCGCATCACTGCTCACCAACCTGAAGGTTGCGTCTTCGAGCTGAGTGGTTTCGTTGGTTTCGTATTTGTTGATGGTGAGAGAGGCGGTGACTGGTATCTTCTTAAAGTACAAGTTAATGTATCCAATGTAACCGTATAACTCTGTCCATTAGTCGTGTACGTTATAGTTGCATAGTCATATTCATAGCCATCAGCTGAACATATATCAGCCAATGTAGCCTCTACATCACTGCTAAAAGTATTGGTAATATTTGAAATAGATGTAGAAGGTATTAACTCTCCACTATCCTCATCGTATACGTCAACGTCAATAGTTTCGGTAAGAGTAACAATAATTGCATTGTAGCTCCATGTCAGCGTAAACGTCGAGAAGCTTTCGGTTTCGAAGACTACTACGGCGGTCTCGTCGGTGTCGTCGGTGACTGTTTCAGCCAAAGGCTCTACAGTGTTGACAGCGTCATCGGTGATATGGGTGACCTCGAGGGTTTCGGCGGTGGTGCCTTCTGGAAGGATTTCGGTGATGTCGATACTGACGGTGACGGCAGCGGCCGGTTCGACCTCGACGCCGAATTCGTCGTAGAAGGTGATGTCGAGAGCTGCCATGTTCGACTCAGCACTTTCGGAGTCGTAGCCGATCGCTTCGGCTGCCGAAGCGTACTCGTAGCTGTTCTCATCAAGAAGCGTGACCACGAGGCTGGCATTATCCGACAGCGCTCCTTCGGGAGTGTCGGTGCTTTCTTCGGGAGAGTCGGTTTCTTCAGGGGCTTCAGGCTCTTCGGTTTCTGTATCTGTATCAGTCTCCTCTGCCACAGGTTCTTCTTCCGCTTCAGAAACAGGAAGAACGCCGTAGCCGGAGATGATTGTTTCAGTTAAAGCATAGGTGGTGAGGGCGACGGTGTCAATGCAGGCAGAAGGCTGCAAATACCGCATCCCAGTCGCCATAGGCGTTGCCGTACCAGGCACCATAGCGGGTGTGGCCATAGCGGTTTTCGTCGTCATCGCTGACGGTGAAGTTGGCGGTGGATTCGGTGTAACCGAGCTGCGGATAGGCGATGTTGACGACATCGGCGCTCAGGGTGCCAGTGAGTTCGGGAAGAATTGCAATCCAGGTGTCAGCGTCCTCAACATCAGCCTCAAGGTTAATCAGGCACTCGACGGTGTGGGAGTGCTCCACGTAACCACAGATAAGGGTCTTTTCGTAGCATTCATCCGCGTGGACATGGCCCTCGGACTCTTCCAAGCCACAGATGAGAACCTTCCCTACTTTCTATGCAGCCGATGACGCTGCTGCGGGAGTCGATGGATGTTGCCCGGTTATCGCCCATTACAGAGACACGATTTTCGGGAACCTGATACGGGAGTGTGATGTCGCACTCACCGATTGATTTGTTGGTTACATATGGCTCGTCGATATTTAAGGCACTTGCGTTCCGCCTGAACCTCACTTTCGGTTGGGAGGACAAGCTCACGACTCTTTTTTCTTTTATTCAAAGCAAGCTCTCCTCGGAGTATACTTTTCGGACAAGTTCCAGAGCCTTGTCGACTTCCCTTCTCGCTTCGGCAAGGATTTCGTCAGCCTGGCGGTTGGCCTCGGCAACGATTTCCTCAGCCTTATGCTGAGCAAGCTGGACATCCGCACCGTTTGAATTAGTTCCGCCAGCGGTGACTCTTATCGCCGTAAGATACTGCTCAAGAGCCTTCTGGGCTTCGGTGAAGATATCATTGAGGCCCTGGGAAGCATCAGCAACAGTGCCGAAGTGGCTGATGACCTGCTCATTCTCGGCAATTCGGGCTTTGAGTTCTTCATTCTCTTCCTTGAGCGATTTCTCGCTCTGCTGGAGGGCATAGATGATTTCGACCAGCTCTTCACGGCTGAGCTTCTTGAGCTTAACGCCGGTATCTTTTTTACCGAAAAGTCCCACAAAAGCGCCTCCAGACTTCGTTCGTTTATAAAACCTCCCACACAGACATGTAGGAGGTTACGACCAATATTCCCGGAACAGGATTAGTTCGGAGGGAATCTACATGTACTGGGACACTAAAAAATTCATAGTGCCGAAGGCACTCCCCCCCACGCTAGTTTAGGTATTCAAAAATATTAAGTATCGATGGGTACATAATATCACTTTTTGCCGTCTTTGTCAACAGGAAATCTGAAGAAAATGTGAAATGTTTGTGAAAGCAAGCTTGCAAGGTTAAATCTTTATGAAAGAAAAATGGCTTTCAAATCTTTTTACCCCCCAGATTTAAAATTCGACAAAATACGGCTTGAAATCTGCGAATCGTGTGGTATAATAGCGAGCAGTGACGAAGGTTGTCACAAAAATCAAAGTGAGGTGAAAATATGGAAGGCGAAGCAACACTGACTGTTAAAATTTATGGAGCAGACAGGGATGAAGCAATTTCGATTCTGACTGATTCTGGGCTTAAGTTTCAAATCGAGAAAGTTCCTGATCAGCAAACGCCAAGTGAAAAGCATATAGCAGAATTTCTCATAGATCTTGGCATGTCAACAAGCTTGCAGGGATATCTTTACATTAAACAGGCGATAATTCTCGTTCTGAAGGATCCTACATACTTGAGGCGAAATGTAACCCTGAAGCTATATCCTGCGATTGCAACTGAGTATGAGACGAAAGCGAGTCGCGTTGAGCGAGCGATTCGGCACGCGGTTACGGCGGTTTTTGAGAGAGGGAACCTTGATGAACTGAACGAGCTGTTTGCAAACAACATTTCCGAGAAAACCGGCAACCCGACCAACTCGGAGTTTATCGCGAGGATAGCAGAGAAACTGAAGCAGTAATTGAAAAGCAGCGGAGGCCTTTTTAAGAAGGCTTCCGCTGCTTTTTTTGTTTATTTGGTCAGAAGGGATACTGTTTCCACGTGGCTTGTCCTCGGGAACATGTCGAAGGGCTTGTAACGTCTGAGCTCGTAGCCAGACTGGGTCAGGATTTTCAGGTCACGGGCACAGGTGGCGGGGTTGCAGGAGATGTAGACTAGCTTCCGCGGAGACATTTTTGCGATGGCGGAAAGGGTTTCGCTGTCGCAGCCTCTTCTCGGAGGGTCGACGATGACGACATCTGGCTTCTCACCAGCACTACTCAGCTTTTCAGCGACCGTTCCTGAGTCGCCAGTAAAGAATTCGGCGTTTGCTACACCGTTCATCTCGGCATTTCTTCTGGCGTTTTCAATAGCTGCAGGGACAATTTCGACGCCAATAAGTCGATTGACTCTTTGAGCCATCGAAAGCCCGACCGTGCCGATTCCACAATACAGGTCAAGAAGAGTCTCACTGCCGTTAAGATCGAGAAAATCCCGGGCAGCACTGTAGACATTCTCGGCAGCAGCAGTGTTGACCTGGTAAAAGGAATGAGGGGAAATCTCGACAGACACGCCACACATACTGTCACGGATAACTCCAGAGCCATAAAGGCAGGTGTCCTTATTGCCGAGGATGACGTTTGTATTCGCAGAATTTATGTTAAGGAGAATCGTCTTGATAGAGGGAAACTTCCCGGTGAGCGGTGCAATCATATTTTCAAAAAGCTTCGTCTCCTTTGTGCAAACGAGGCTCAGCATAATCTCGCCTGTGTGGAAACCACGCCTTAAGTAAAGATGCCGGAGGAGTCCCCTGCCAGTTCTTTCATCATAGACAGAAATTTGATTTTTATTGACATAATCTATAATCTCGCCACAGATTTCTGTGAAGATTTCTGGCTGAAGAAGGCAATCGGAAATCGGAACGACGCGATGTGACCTCGGCGAGAAGAATCCGCAGTAGGCTCTCCCGTCTGCCATGGCAACCGGGAGCTGGACTTTGTTGCGGTATCTGTCGACGCTTGGGCTTCCTGATATCGGCTCTGGCTCGAGATCGAAACCACCGATTCGCCTGAAGGCATTACTGACGGACTGCTCCTTAGCACGAAGTTCGGCTTCATAGGAAATATGGCGGTAGACACAGCCTCCGCAAGTCCGATTGGCACAATCGGGCTCAACTCTGTCGGGAGATGACTCCAAAAGCTTCTCAATCCTGGCGTAGGCGTAGGTCTTGTTGACTTTCAAAATCTTAGCAAGAAGCTTGTCACCGATCGCAGTGTCTGGAACGAAGATCGCCATTCCGTCATGCCTGCCGATTCCAGAGCCGTCGGAGCTGAGAGCGTCGATGCTAAGCTCAATTATATCGTTCTTACTGAGCATTTTCGATGCTCCCTTCAGATAAATATTTCCTGATTCTGTCAAAGGTACTATTTAAAATAGCAGTATGTACGACACCCGTTTTGTCGAAGGCGGTGGCCTCAACGGTGAAGGTGAAATTCTGGTGGTTCTTCCGCCTGATATACGAGAAGAATTTATCGAAATCGACCCGACCTTCGCCTACTGGAAGGACCTTTAGATTGCTCCAGTCCTTATAGCCTCCGCCGTAATCGTTGACGTGGTAGTGGCGGATGTTACCCTGAAGCCATAAGTTGCTGTCGTCATAGAGAAGCTCCTCCTGGCAGTGGAAGGCTGCCATTTTGGTGTCGAAGACGAAGCCGGCATCGGGATAGTTCTCATGGAACTCATGAAGGCGACTCATCGGGTCGCTGACGTTGCAGACGACATTTTCGACGAGAAGCTGAAGGCCAAATTCGTCCGAAATCTCCCGGAGATATTTATAGCCGGAGATGTTGTTTTCAATATGGCTGTCGGAAACCAAGCCGTTCCAGAGGTGGAGGACAAGCTTTTCGGCGCCCACTCCCCTCGCAATTTCACAATTCAAACGAAAATCACTCATTGCAGTTTTCAGATCTTCAGAAGAACCGCTTGCAAGGAGCTCGCCTATCTTCTTTTCACAGTGAATGACTGGAATATTTAGTCCGATTTCACGTGTAAAGCCAATCAGCTTGTCAGGATTCGGATACCAATCCGGGTATATCATAAGCTCAAAGCCATCACAGAAAAGCTTCGGAGCAAGGTCTTTGAGCAGCGTATAATCGCGGTTATTCGGGCGACCTATCAGGGCGCCTGTAGAGCAAAGAATTGGCATGGGTTCACTCACTAAATCAGTTCAAGAAGGCTGCCGACCTCGGTTTTCCTCGAAAGAACAGTGTCAAAATGCTTGATATATTCGAGAGGATACTTCGGATTGAAGGACCTGTGAAGGCGGTCACCGTCACCTTTCGAGAGAACAAGCTTTGTCGTGCCACCTGCACCGACTGAAAGTATGGTCTGAACCTCTTCCATGATGTTGATGTTGTAGATTCCGGCATAGCCGTCAAGAGTCCAGCCGATGTTTTCCTGGTTGCCGAGCTGGTTCTTCTGGCGATAGAGATAATAGGGGCTGTAGCCGGCGGACATGAGCTTGTCGGTCGAATACTTGATCATCCTTTCGCAAAGCTCGCCGTCGCCGAGGCTTCGCCTTGCCATCAGCTCGGATGCCCGCTTGATTGAGAGAGAATGAACTGTAATATTTTCGGGATTCAGCGCCATCACTCCGTCAACAGACTCTGTAAAGCTTTCAAGCTTGTCGCCTGGAAGCCCAGCAATAAGGTCGACATTTATGGCCTTGAAGCCCTTTGATTTTGCAAGCTCGTAGCTCGAGAGAAATTCGCTGACGGTGTGGCTTCTGCCGATAGACTTCAGGACTTCTTCGTTCAAAGTCTGGGGGTTGATGCTGACCCTGTCACCGCCGTTAAGCTTGATAACATCGAGCTTTTCGGAGGTTATGGTGTCGGGTCTGCCAGCTTCAACGGTGTATTCGCGGATGCTGGATAGGTCGAACGACGAAGCAATCTGCTTCATGATTCTGTCTAAGTCTTTTGCCTCAATTGAGGTCGGTGTTCCTCCGCCGAAGTAGACTGTATCGAGTGTTAAACCTTTATCCTTTACAAGTTCGCCTGTAAAGGCAATCTCCTTGCAAAGTTTTTCGACATACTCAGGCATCAGTTTTTTGAAGCTCGAAACAGTCTGGGAGATGAAGGAGCAATATGTACACCTTGTCGGGCAGAACGGGATGTCTATATAGAGGCTGAAGGAACGTTTCGGCATGGCTGAAACGACTTCGTCCTGATTCGAAGCAGTCTTCCAGCCGATATTGATTTTCTCGTCGGTCATTAGATATCTGTCGACAAGATACGCTGAAGCTTCGTCAAAGTCAAAGCCTTTTGCCCTCAGCTTATTAATCAGCTTGACAGGGCGAACACCTGTGAGAATTCCCCATTCGGGAGAGATGCCAGTGAGGGTTCTCAGGCACAAAAAGAGGAGCTTTCCAAGCTGGAATTCACATTCATCGTCATAGTTTTCGGTGTCAATGGGAAGCGTCAGGCTTTCTGAGGCGGTTTTACCGTCGAGAGTGGCGGTAGCCCTCAGCAGTTCCTCACTTCTTTCGATCAATGCGAAGTTGTCGGTCGGGAGCTCAGGGTTATCTTCCGAGTCCAAAAATATAAAGCCGAAGCTTTGCGCAGGGAAAAAGAGCTTCGAGATGGCCTCGAGCTCATACTTGAAATTATTTCCCGAAAATACAAGTGTAAACATCTATCTAACCTCTGAGAGCACCCAAGTAGGGATTTTCCAAAAGCTCGGAATAAAGGTCTGTCTCAGGCCCATGCCCTGAGAGAACCCGCATATTCTTGCCATTTGCAAGCTCATAGTACTTTCCAATCGATGAAATTATGTCGCTGAAGCCGCTTCCGCCAATATCGATTCTGCCGATGCTGCCGGCAAAAAGGGTGTCTCCTGAGAAAATTATGTCGTCGATTATAAATGAGACTGAACCAGCGGTGTGGCCTTTGGTGGAGACGACCTTGAAGGTCATATCGCCGAAAGTCAGCTCATCGCCATCCGAAAAGCACTCGGCACCTTCGCAGGGGTAGAAAGGAACCGAGAAATAGTCGGCACGGCAAAGCTTGGAGCTTCGGAGCATCGGCTCATCTTCATGCGAAATCATCACCTTGCAGCCGGTTTTCTCCTTGAGCTCACCTGCTGCTGAGATATGGTCGACGTGGCCATGAGTCAGGAGAACAGCCTCGAGCTTCAAGTCGCCAAGACGTGCCAGAATCCTGTCAGCATCGCAGGGAGCGTCTATCAGAACGGCAGTGTTACCAGAGCTGACGATATAGGCGTTTGTTGCGAAATCTCCCATATTGGGAATTTTGATTATATTCATAGCTGCACCTACTTTGAGCTTCTTTCGACTGAGAATACGCCTTCGACCTTCTTGAGCCTTGTGATGACGTTCTGGAGCTCTGCGGTTCCGGCTACGCTGATTGTCAGAGTGATACTCGCATTGCCGTTTTTCAGAACTCTTGCGGTCGATTCATAGGTCATGGTTCTCGTTTCCTGAAGGCAGGACATTATATCGGCCAGAATTCCGATTCGGTCGTAGCCAGTTACGTCGAGAACGACCTTGTAATAGTTGCTTGCGGTTTCATCCTTGCCAGCCCAGTGTACAGGAATCCAACGGTCAGGCTCGTTGTCCTTCTGGGAGAGATAGTTGATACAGTCGCATTTATGAACAGAGACACCGTGGCCACGGGTGATGAATCCTATGATATCATCTCCAGGAAGGGGCGAGCAGCATTGCGAGAGCTTGACAACGCAGTTGTCCATTCCGTCGACAATTATGCCGGAACTCGGCTTCTTCCTGCCAGTATACTGCTCCTGAACGTACTGATTCTCGATCTGGCTGGCGCTCTGGATATACTTCTTTGTGTATTCCTCTTTGAGTCTCGGAATTATTTTTGAAAGGGTGACTCCGCCGTAGCCGATCGCAGCGTAGAAGTCGTCAAGAGTCTCGCGGTTGTGGCGCTTCATGTCGAGCGAAAGGAAGTCCTCGAGCTCGTTTTCGGGAACTCTTATAAGATTGCGTTTGAATTCGCGTTCGAGCTCCTGCTTGCCTTCGGCAATATTCTCGTCGCGACGTTCCTTCTTGAACCAGGAACGGATTTTGGACTTGGCCTCGTTGGTCTGACAGATGTCGAGCCATGCTCTGTTGGGGCCGTGATTCGGGTCCTTGGTGGTGAGAATTTCGATAATTTCGCCAGTCTTGATCTGGTAATCAAGTGGAACAAGCTTCTTATCTGCCTTTGCACCGATCATTCGGTGGCCAACCTGGGTGTGGATGGCATAGGCGAAGTCGATGACGGTTGCTCCCAGCGGAAGCGAGATAACGTCGCCCTTGGGGGTCATCGCGAATACGTCTTCAGGAGCCAGGTCCTCCTTGATGGCTCTGACTATGTCCTCGACGTCGTTAGACTCCTGCTGGCTGTCAAGTATCTGGCGGACCCAGTTGAGTCTGGCGTCGAATTTATACTTGCCCTTGACGCCTTCCTTGTACTTCCAGTGAGCAGCGATACCGTATTCGGCGGTATGATGCATCTCATAGGTTCTTATCTGAACCTCGAAGGGGATGCCTTCCCTGCCCATAACGGTGGTGTGAAGACTCTGGTACATATTAGCCTTCGGAGTGGAAATATAGTCCTTGAATCTGTTCGGAATAGGCTGGAACATGTCGTGGACGACACCTAAAACATAGTAACACTCGGTGACGGTGTTGACTATCACTCGGACGGCGTACTTATCATAGATTTCGTCGAAGAGCTTGCCCTGCTCGTAGACTTTCTTATAGATGCCATAGGCGCTCTTGACACGGCCCTCGATTGTCGGAAGAGGGTTGAAATCCTGCTCGAGGCGCTTTGCAAGACGCTTTTTTATCTGCTCAATGAAGGCTTCGCGCTCAGGCTTCGACTTCTCGAGGAGCTGCTCGATCTCGTTATAGGCGAAGGGATCAAGATAAGAAAATGCCAGGTCTTCGAGCTCCTCCTTCATCTGCCTGATTCCTAAGCGGTTTGCAAGGGGGACGAAGATGCTCATCGTTTCAAGGGATACGCTTCTTCTCTTTTCCTCGCTGCGATAGCCGAGAGTTCTCATGTTATGGAGCCTGTCGGCGAGCTTGATGATGATGACTCTGATGTCCTTTGACATCGAGAGAAGCATCTTTCGGATATTCTCCGCCTGCTGCTCCTCTTTTGAGTAAAGTGCAACTTGATTCAGCTTTGTAACACCGTCGACAAGGTTTGCAACGTCCTCACCGAAGCTCTTTTTGAGCTCACTATATGGCGTTCCAGTGTCCTCAATGACATCGTGAAGGAGTGCAGCACAGATGGTGTCGGCATCCATTCCGAGCTCGACTAATATCTTTGCGACTGCTATCGGATGGATGATATACGGCTCACCCGATTCACGGAACTGTCCTTCATGCTTTTCCCTTGCAAGCTCATATGCCTGCTCGATTTTCTCGACATTATAGTTCTTGTCGAGGGCAATTATTGAGTCTATAAAATCCTTATAGGCTTCATCCACGATTCTTTTGTTATCTTCTTCTGCCATACTATTCCCTCCTCACTTATTCTTGTACATTCTCTTTGGATTTAATCAGGCTGTCAAGACGCATAAGCGTCTGGGAGCTTTCTATATCAACCCTTGTTTTGGGTGAAGTTAACTCTATGTATCCGTTCTCGCCAGTTCTGCAAAGGCCAGTGTCACAGAAGGCATCAACCGCCACCGAAAGCTTGAAGCAGTTTATTCCTAAGTGAGCTGAAAGGTTCGTGACCGAGAACGGCGCTGCAAGCTTGAAAGCGTATTTATATATGGAAACCAGCTCTTCACGGGTCGGTCTACCCTTTTTCAGAATTTCAAGAGGGATATCCTCTCCCCTTCTGAAGCTCTCATAGGCGTCATATGCTGCAAAATAGCGATCCTGGCGGATTCCATGGAGACGGTAGTCAGTGACTGTCAGGTTGAAGCTCTTTTTGCCGTTATATTCGTTTATCGAAAGTGTGCCCATCAGGTCAACTTTGTCGCCCTGGTTAATGCCGATGGAGGCAGTTTTCCTTCTGAACATGAGGCAGCTGAGGTGGACTCCGTCGTAGGAGACCTCGAGCTTAGTATGCTCGCCATTTTTTAAGGGAACCACTCTGAGAACTGCTGCTCCTGAAAGAGCGAAGAGCGGTTCAGGATTTCCAGCGCCATAGGGCTCGATTCGGCTGAGGTCATTTATATTCGCTTCGGTTATGTCAGCACCTCTTAAGAGCTTGTCGGCTGTGAGGGTGAATCTCGGCATAGATGGGAAATTCTCTTTTGCGTAGTCAAGAATCATCTTTTTGAGCTTCGGGATGTCCTCTTCCTTGACTGTAAGGCCTCCGGCACATTCGTGGCCACCGTATTTGACCAGAAGCTCCTTGCAATGGTCAAAGCATTTGAAGATATTGAAGCCTGAGATGCTTCTTGCGGAACCGACTGCAAGGCCGTTATCGTCTATTGAGATTATTAGGACAGGTCTTTCATATCTTTCAAGGAGCCTTGCTGCGACTATTCCGATTACGCCGTGATGCCAGCCTTTGCCACTTAAGATGATGACTCTGTCGTGGACGATGTCGGGATTTTCAGAGATATATTTGCCGATTTCAGCGATGATTTCCGCTTCGCACTGCTTTCTCTGGTCGTTGAGAGTCGAAAGCTTATGAGCATTTCCGACAGCTTCGTTGCCTTCGGTGACGAGCGTGTCGAGGGCCGTTATAGGAGAACCGAAGCGACCTGCAGCGTTAATCCTTGGAGCCAAGAAATAGGCAACCGACGACGAATTCAGAGTATCTGGGTTGATGCCACTCTGCTCAATAAGGCTCACAAGGCCTTCGCGTTCGGTATATTTAAGCTGGCTCAGGCCCATATTGACGATGGTTCTGTTCTCGGAAACGAGGGGAACTATGTCAGCGATGGTGCCGATGGCACAGATGTCGGCGTACTGCTCGACTATGAAGTCGGAGCCGTCCTCTTCGAGGGCACAAAGAAGCTTCAGAGCAACTCCGACACCTGCAAAGTCCTTGAATTCTGATTTGCAGGTCTCGAGATAAGGGTCTACAAGAGCCTCTGCTCTCGGGAGTGACACAGCAGGCTGGTGGTGATCGGTGATGACGAGCTTCATGCCGAGCTCATGGATATAGTCGGCCTCATTCACAGCGGCTATACCGTTGTCGACGGTTATTATGAGATTAGCGCCATTCTGATGGATTTCATCGATGGCGTTCATATTGAGGCCATAGCCTTCGCTCCGCTCAGGGATGTAGCAGAGGGTTTCGACGCCCATATTCAGGAAATAATCGTATAGAATTGCGGTTGAAGTGACGCCGTCACAGTCGTAGTCGCCATAGATGCAGATGGTTTCGCCGTTTCCTACCGCCTCGTTTATTGTGGCGACTGCCTTGTCCATGTCGGGAAGGAGATATGGATCGCTCAGCTCGACGCCGCCAAAGAAGGCTTTTATATCCTCGAGGTTATTATATCCTCTTGCGGACATGACCTCGGCTGTCAGCTTGGAAAGGTCGGTCGAATGAAGAGTTTTCTCGACGGCATCTGTATTAATTTCTCTTACTTCCCATCTTTTCATCTTTAGGCCTTCCTTTCTCTTAAAATATCTGCGAATGGTGATATTATATCACTTCAGGCGACATATTTCAAGAACCCTGTGTGCTATAAAGCATAATTTTTCGGCAGAAAATGAAAGCGCACCCCTCTTTTCGGGAGAAGCGCGCTTTCCTTAGGACAAGATCACTTGATCTTGTCTACAATCTTCTTCATGTACTCGGCGTAAATCTGACCGATGAGCCTTGCACCCTTTTCGGTGGGATGGACGCCATCTTCGGCGAAGCTTACAGGGTCGTCGCCTATGAATGCGGAGTTGAGAAGGCCGTCAAGCGGGACATAGACATCGGCATACTCACGGGCAAGCTTTCTTACGACCTCAGTCTTCCTGTAAAGGTCTTCTCTGAAATAGAGCTTGTCGGGAACTGGTATAAGGAACGGCTCCATGAGCATGATTCTTGCATGGGTCCTTTCCTTCATTGCGTCAAGGATGGTTCTGTAGTTCTTCTCGAACTGCTCATCGCTCATCCAGTCCCTGTCACCAGCATGGCTCCAGACATCGTTGATTCCGATGAGAATCGAGCAGATATCTGGCTGAACCTCGACGAAGTCACTCTCGAGTCTCTCAACGAGATTAGAGGTCTGGTCTCCACCGATTGCGAGATCGACAAATTCGAACTCGACATCAGGGCAAAGCTCCTTGAGTGCGGGTGCAGCATAACGAGGATATCCCCAGCCGAGATCGTGGATATTTTCACGATCTCTGCCCATGTCGGTAATGCTGTCGCCTTGGAATAGTAGTTTAATCATAATAATTCCTCCATATATATTTAATCTTGGATTAATGTCAACTGAGCCTGTACTTTGTCAGGTCTGGCAGTTCATCAAGAGTCAGGGTATAGTCACTCTCATATGCCTTTATGAGCATACTTTCTTCGGTGTAGGACTCGTTATAGCCCTTCCAGGTGTAGACGAAGTCGCCACTCCATACGCCCCAATAGAGCCAATGGATGTTGTCCTGCTGAAGGTTGTCGGGATCAGGGATGCAGCCGTTCTCGGAAAGGGCTACGAGCTTGGTCTCGTCAGAGCATCTGTAGGCTTCGATGAAGGTTGCTGCCTGAGATGAATACTCATTCTCACCGGGATAGATGTCCCAAGCGATTATGTCGACAACGTCATCTCCCGGGTACCAGTCGGCATCCTGACCGTTCCAGACCCAGATAAGGTTTGTGAGCTCGTATTCTTCAGTAAATATCTCATACATGAGTCTGTAGAGTGCAATATAGCTCTCAGCAGAGCAGTCTCCCCACCAGAACCATGCTCCTGAAGCCTCGTGAAGAGGTCTCCAGAGGACAGGGACGCCATAGTCTCTGAGGATCTGAAGCTTTGAAGCTATTTCATGCATGTCCTCGACCAGGAGATTATAAAGCTCTTCATCTTCGCCGTTCATCGCCTTGTCGAGGTCGATTGTCGAATACTCGGTATAGAACGAGCTGTACCATTCGCCGTTGTCAGAAACATAGCCTTCAGGCGACTGCCAGTGCCAGCAAATCTGGACTATTCCACCGCAGTTGACATACCAGTCGTATGCTCTCTCGACGGTTTCGGTCGTGGCGTTGTTTGCCTGAGCAACGGGAGTGTAGTTCATCATATCAAGTCCTAAAACCGCGAATTCTTCGCCAGTGATAGAGGTGATCCACTCATACTCTTCAGAGTCTCTGCTCGCATCGGCGAACTGGCCTGTGAGAGTGTACTTGCCGTAGATATCACACAGGAAATTATAGAGCCTTACTGTGTTGTCATCGGCGTTTTCATTTGAAAGAGAACAAGTGACGTTGTAGACATCCTCAATATTGATATCAGAAGCGGTGATGACAAGGCAGTCATAGTCGACCCAGCCCCAGCTGACAGTCATTGAGAACTCGTGAGTGCCAGCGCTGAGGTAGATATACTCGAGTGTGACATCGCAAACCTCGTTTGCTACTTCGTTTTCTACCGAGCCGATATAGCTGCCGTCAAGATTGGCGTAGTTGGTTCTTCCCGCTGAAGACGTCAGCGAAGAAACGGTCAGATTGTAGAAGCCCGAATTCTCAATCTCGAAGGACAAGACCATCGAATCGCTGTCGGAATTAAGCTCTGTAACGCCTGCTCCGCCTGAGAAGAGCTCGTTTGAAGTGACCTTGCAGCTTCCACCGAGAGTTGCATCCTCAAATTCGAGGAGCTGATAATAATCGCTTGGAGCATTGTTCTCGGTATAGGTGTTCTCGCTCAGGTCAAGCGATGTGTTGTACTCGCTTCTTACGTCACCGAAGGTGGCGTTTTCCATGACGGCTGTGCCACAGGCAGTGGTGCAAAGAATCGCCACGATTGTGAGAATACAGACGAAGCTTTGAAGTAATTTTTTCATTGTCATTGTCCTTTCTTGACGGTAAACTTGACGTTATCAACGCCGAATATTTTTATCAGCTCGGAAATGGTTTCAGAACTGATATTGATCGAATTTGCACCCTTGATATCGGTGGACTTCTTTACGTCCGAAAGATATCCGATGAGCCTGCCAGAGCCCTTATTCTCTGAGCAGAGCTTTCTTAAGGCTGCTATCTTGTCCTTGTCTGTGGATTTCAGTTTCAGGCAAAGAGGGCGCTTCCTGAGCTCATCGATATAGGCATCAGCGTCCTGAACTCTGTCTACGAGAATTTTCGGAGTTTCCTCATCTTTTATCGAAAGCCTTCCGAAAATTGCGAGCCTTGCACTGTTCACAAGAAGATCTCTGGCTGACTTATAGGCTTCAGGGAAAACTATGGCTTCTATTTCAGAGGTTGCATCCTCAACAACGCAGAAAGCCATCATGGCGCCATTTTTGGTGTTGTGAACCCTCTTTGAACGGAAGATAGCCATTATGCCAACTTCCTGTCTCTCTTTGAATGTCGGAGGGTTATCGGAGGCGCCATCTATAATCTTCTTCGCAGTTGTCATGCCGGAGGCTGTTGCCCATGGAGAATACGGCGAAAGCGGATGGCCTGAGATATAGATTCCCGTTGTCTCCTTCTCCATCTCTAAGAGCTCCGAAAGCGGATACTCCTCAACATCCGGGAAGGAAACGTCTATGTGAGACTGTTCTGCACTTCCGAAAAGGTCTGTCTGGCCATCGATTCCGGCTCTTGATTCGCTCGAAACGGCGTTGATAATCGCATCGTAGTTCGAGAGCATCTGGCGGCGGTTTGTCGGGAAGCAGTCGAATGCTCCACACATGATTAAGCTTTCTATCGAACGGACAGTGACCTCGCCTGAGGGAGTCCTTTCGATGAAATCGACAAGCGAAAGATACTTGCCGTTTTTCTCTCGCTCCAGCAAAATCGCATTGATTGCTGTTCTGCCGAGACTCTTTACTGCTAAAAGCCCGTAGCGAATGCCTCCATCGACAGGAACGAAATCGTCCTGACTCTGGTTGATGTCTGGTGGGAGGATTTTTACTCCCTTCGCCTCACATTCTGCCGAATATTCGGTGATCTTCGAAACGTTATCCAAAACACTCGTGAGGAGCGCCGACATGTACTCCTTGAAATAGTGGCGCTTTAAGTAAGCAGTCTCGTAGGCAACGGTTGCATAGGCAGCTGCATGGGACTTATTGAAGGCGTAGGAGGCGAAGCTGGTCATCTCGTCGAAGAGCTCGTTTGCAACCTTTTCGGAAATGCCATTTGCAACGCAACCGCAGCAGTTGACCGAGCCGTCAGGGTTCTTTTCACCGTAGATGAATGCTTTTCGCTCGTTTTCGAGGACATCATGCTTCTTTTTCGCCATTGCACGGCGGACTATGTCGGCCCTGCCGTAGGAATAGCCTGCAAGGCTTCTGAAAATCTGCATTACCTGCTCCTGATAGACGATGCAGCCATAGGTAACGTCTAAGATCGGCTTCAGAAGAGGAGTTTTGTAGGTGACAAGGTCCTTATTGTGGCGGTTTCGGATATAGGTTGGGATCGAATCCATCGGTCCGGGACGATAGAGGGAGATTACAGCTATCAGGTCCTCTATATCCTCAGGGACAAGTCGCATAATGGTGCTTGTCATCCCCTGAGATTCGAACTGGAAGACTCCGACGGTGTCACCGTCTGCAAGCATTTTGTAAACCTCTTTGTCGTCGAGAGGGATCTTTTCTATATCAAAATCGGGTTCTGTCTTTCTTATTTCTCTGACGGCGTCACGGATAACCGTAAGGTTCCGAAGGCCAAGGAAGTCGATTTTCAGGATTCCGAGGTTCTCAAGGATGCCCATTGTATACTGGGTCACGAGCTGGCCGTCGTTGGTCATGAGGGGGACGTAGTCGGAAACTGGTCCAGCAGTGATTACCACTCCGGCAGCATGGGTTGAACAGTGGCGGGGCATTCCCTCGACCTGCTCTGCCATGTCGATAAGCTCCTTCACCTGCGGTGAAGAATTGTAGAGCTCCTTGATTACGGAGGATTTCTGCTTCGCTTCGCTTAAGGTCTCGCCGAATTGGATGGCTTTGGCGACCTTGTCGGTGACGCTAAAAGGAATATTCATGACCCTACCGCAGTCGCGGATGGCGTTTTTGGCTGCCATTGTTCCGAATGTGACTATCTGGGCGACATGGTCCTCACCATAGCGGCGTTTTACATAGTCGATGACATCCTGCCTTCCCTCGATGCAGAAGTCGATGTCGAAGTCGGGCATAGAAACTCGCTCAGGGTTCAGAAATCTCTCAAACAGTAGGTTATATTTTATCGGGTCAATGCCGGTGATTCCGATGCAGTAGGCAACGAGACTTCCTGCGCCTGAGCCTCTGCCGGGGCCTACAGGGATTCCATGGGTTTTGGCGTAGTTTATGAAGTCCCAGACGATCAGGTAGTAGTTGACATATCCCATGCCAGAGATGACGGAGAGCTCATATTCGAGGCGCTCTCTTATCTCATCGGTGATGTTGTCGCCGTAGCGCTTTTTGAGGCCATCATAGCTCATCTGCCGAAGGTAAGCTTCGTTGTCGGTGACGCCTTCTATCGAGAAAGCAGGGAGCTTCGTGACGCCAAATTCAAACTCTACGTTGCACTTTTCGGCTATCTCGGCGGTATTATAGACGGCATCCTGGTGGCCTGGGAACGCTGAGAGCATCTCTGCCTCAGATTTGATGTAAAACTCATCGTTCGGAAAGCTCATTCCGTCTGGGTCATCGAGTGCTGTATTGGTTGCGATTCTCATCAGCACCTTCTGGGCTGGGGCGTCGGAGCGGTTGATATAGTGAGCATCGTTTGTGGCTGCAAGCCTGACGCCGGTTTCGGAGCTCAGTTTGAAAAGATATGGAAGAATATTCGTCTCATCAGCAAAATCGTGGTTCTGGACCTCGATATAGTAGTCCTCACCGAAGAGCTCGCGGTATTTTAAAACAGTCTTTTTGGCGCTAAGATAGTCTCCAGCGCTCAGAAGCCTTGGGACTTCACCGGCAATGCAGCCGGAAAGGCAGACGAGGCCTTCGTGGTACTTCTCTAAGAGCTCAAAATCGATTCTCGGCTTGCGGTAGAAGCCTTCGGTGTAGGAAAGCGAAGTGAGCTTGCAGAGGTTTTTGTAGCCGGTTTCGTTCTTGCATAGTATTATCAGGTGATAGGGGTTGTCAATCTTCCCGGCCTTATCGAATCTGGTTCTCGGAGCTACATACATTTCACAGCCGATTATCGGCTTTATTCCGGCAGCTTTGGCTATTTTATAGAACTCAACGGCTGCAAAGACATTGCCATGATCGGTCACGGCGACAGAGTCCATCCCAAGCTCCCTGACACGGTTGACGAGGCTTTTCAGCCTGCAAGCGCCGTCAAGAAGCGAATATTCACTATGAACATGAAGATGGACAAAGTTCGCCATAGTTACCCTTCTTTTGATTTGTTTATATTATCTGCAATTTCTATAATTCTTTTGAATCTGTGATTGACTCCCGAGCGGGAAAGAGGCGGATTGAATTTTGACGAGAGCTCGCTCAGGGCGTCCTCGGGAAACTGAAGCCTGAGATTTGCTGCCTCCAAAAGCTCAGCTGAGAGCTGGGAAAGACCTTTTTCGGAGTTCTGAATCGTTTTGATCGCTTCAAGCTGCCTGTAAGCAGAGACATTCTGGCGGTCGGAATTGGCTATATCGCAGTTGGTTGCCCTGTTGATGTGGTTTCGGATGTCTTTGTACACCTTGGTGTTCATCACTTCAAGGCTTGAGCCGGTGGCTCCGATGAGGGTGAGCATGTCCTCAATATTTTCGCTGTCCTTGAAGTATAGTATCTTCTGCTCTCCACGGGTGTGGCGCTTCGGGACAAGTCCTATATGGCTTTCAAGAAGCTTGCTTATGCCATCATAGAGACTGTCGTCAGAGCTTTCTGGAACCGTAATTTCGAGGTGATACTCTCGCTGCGGGTCGGTTACTCTGCCACAGGTGAGGAAAACGCCCGTCATGAACGCTCCGAAATTCGTGTCGGCAAGCTTGTCCGCACGGGTTAAAATCTCGGCAGTGTCAAGGCTCGATATGCCGAGGCGGGTGAGAATCGCATTGATATCATTTTTCTCGGAAACTGAGATTTTATATTCAGGAAGTTTGCCTCTGTGGCGGATAATTTCTTCGCCTGTCTGGCTTCCAGGAGAGATTACGTGCTTAACCAGCCTGAGAAACAGGTCCCTACAGACCTCGTTGTCGGTTCTATAGACGATTCCAGAGGAATTATCGCTCATGAGGAGCATACCGAGAAGACAGGCATCAGACTTCTTTCTGCCAGTTACCGACTCGGCTGCCTCGGATTTTACTTTATATACAAATGATTCTGTCGATTTTACTTTCATGATTTTGATTCTAATACGCGGTGCTCTGTTCTGACGCTCAGCTTGTCCACAGATAAGGCATCCGACATTCTTCTTGCGAAGCTGACTGAGCGGTGTCTGCCACCAGTGCAGCCGAAGGCGATGACGAGGCGAGGCTTCCCCTCTTTTTCATACATTGGGATCATAAAGCTTAACAGGTCGTATATTTTTTTGAAGACCTCGTTTGATTCCTGGAAGCACATGACGTAGTTATAGACTTCGTCGTCGAGGCCAGTTTTGTTTTTGAGCTCTGGGACGTAATAGGGGTTCGGGAGGCATCTTACATCGAACACGAGGTCAGCATCCTTTGGAATTCCGTACTTGAAGCCGAAGGAGATGACGCTTATCGCCATTCTGGCGCCCTTGTCGGTGAAGAATTCCGCCATTTCAGCACGGAAATCAGCCATTCCGAAGTCGGTCGTGTCGATATAGAAATCGGACATTTCTTTTGCTCTCTTGGTCTCCTCACGCTCAAGAGCAATGGCCTTGTAGAGGTTTCCGAACGCCTCGGCATCGAGAGGATGCTTGCGGCGGGTTTCCTTGTATCTCTTGACCAGCGTGTCGTCGTCGGCATCGAGATAGAGAACCGACAGCTCGACATCGGGTGTTCTCAAGGCATTGACACAATCCTCGAATTTCGAGAAAAGCTCGCCTGAGCGGATATCAACAGATACTGCAACCTTCGTCACCAGCTTATCGGTGCCGGTGATGAATCTGGCGAGGCTTAAAAGCATTTCGGGAGGCATGTTGTCGATGCAATAGTAGCCTATGTCTTCAAGGTAGTTGATTGCGCTCGACTTCCCTGCCCCCGACATCCCAGTTACAATGACGATTTTCATATTCTTCCTCCACTATCTGGCCTTATTCTTCTATGAGCTTTACTTCACATTCGAGGCTATAGCCGGTCTTCTCGAAAACTGTTTTTCTGATATGTGAAATCAGGCTCATTACGTCTTCGGCAGTCGCGTTGCCCGTGTTTATTACGAAGTTTGCGTGTTTGTCGGAGACCTTTGCTCCGCCTATCTCGAAGCCCTTGAGGCCGCTTTCTTCAATTACGAGTCCAGCAAATGTTCCTTCTGGTCTCTTGAAAGTCGAACCTGCACTCGGAAATTCGAGAGGCTGGCGAGATTTACGCCTTGTGATCAGTTCGTCCATTTTAGCTTTAATTGAGGACTTGTCGCCAGCTGTGAGTCTGAACTTTGCTGAGACGATTATCTCGTCAGATTTCGTGAAGCGTGAGCTGCGGTAGCCGAAGTCGAGGCTATCGCTCTGGTATGTCCTGATTTCTCCTGAAGGTGTGATGCAAGTTACTTCTGTGACGACATCCTTCATCTCTCCGCCATAGGCTCCAGCGTTCATGAAGACTGCTCCTCCGACTGTTCCAGGAATTCCGTAGGCGAATTCAATGCCTGTAAGAGAAGAATCGAGTGCTGACTTGCAGACCCTTGCGAGAGATGCTCCAGCAGAGGCTGTGATGTATTCGCCATCGGTGGTTATTTCAGACATATCGGAGCCAAGAACGAATATCGCTCCCCTGTAGCCTTTGTCAGAGAATAGGACATTCGAGCCGTTTCCGAGAATCATATATCTGTCGGCTACCGAAATTAGCTCTTTCAGAGCTTCAACGCTGTTTGGGAAGATCATTATGTCGCAGGGACCACCTATTTTAAAAGACGTGTGCTCTTTTAGTGGCTCGTTAATCAAGAATTTACAGCCATGTTTCGAAGATACTTCTTTCAGGACTTCTATACTGTTTGGCATTACTTTGTCACCATTTCAATAGTTATTATAGCTCAAGCTGTGGGTGCTTTCTTAAGATCCACTCTTTCACCTTTTCCCAGTCGCTGTTTAAGATGAGCTTTTCGGGAAAATCGACTTCCTTAAGAACCTTCTCAACTGTCGAAGTCTTTCCGACGGCATCCCAGAAGTGAGCGTCGGTGTCGACAACTATCGGGATTTCGTACTTCTTGCAAAGCTGGAGTATCGGAACCGAGTTCTTAAGAGAGCCCTTCTTACGCATGAGTGAACTCTCGTTGATCTCAACGAGCTTTTCATACTCCTTGAAGACTTTCAGGACCCTTTCGTGCTCGAACGGGAAGAAGTCGGTTGTAGGGTGGCCGATAACGTCGATGTACGGATTCTGACAGAGCTTGATGTAGCCGTCGGAAACGACTTTAGGATCATCCGAAAGCTCATCAAAAGTGTACTTATGATATGATGCGACTACCCACTCCATCTTTTGAAGAAGGTCTTCATGCATATCAACATCGCCGTTATAGTTATATATGTTTACCTCTGCACCTTTAAGAACGGTGACGCCAAAAACAGTCCTTGGGAGAACTCTCATGTTGGTAAAGTGCCATTCGTGAGTGGTGTCGGGCATTACGCCATAGTGATCGGTCATGGCGATGGCTTTCAAGCCCAAATCAGCTGCTGCACGACAGTTTTCGGTGAGGGTTGAATAGGCATGGTCGGAAGCTATAGTATGTGTGTGAAGGTCAGCTTGGATAAGCATCAGAAATCCTCCCACTTGGAGACGGTTTCGGTGCCTTCCATCTCAAGGCCTAAGTTATTGAGGAGCTCCTGAGCGGCGTTATAGCCCATCTTCTTCTGACGGTTGTTCATTGCGGCAACCTCCAAGATTACAGCCAGGTTACGTCCGGGCTTAACGGGGATTGTGATACAAGGGATGTTTACTCCCAAGATATCCATGCTCTCGGAGTCAACGCCCATGCGGTCATAAACCTTGTCAGGATCCCAGGTTTCGAGCTTGACGACGAGGTCAATTTTCTCAGTCATCTTGACGGCTCCCATACCGAAAAGTCTTCTTGCATTGACTATTCCGATGCCTCTGAGCTCGATGAAGTGGCGGATATTGTCGGGAGATGAACCTACGAGAGAGATTGCGGATACTTTCTTGATTTCGACTGCATCATCTGCGACGAGTCTATGTCCTCTCTTGACAAGCTCGATTGCGGTTTCGGATTTACCGACGCCACTTTCACCGACGATGAGAACGCCTTCGCCATAAATCTCAATGAGAACTCCATGGCGGGTGATTCTCTGGCCGAGCTGAGTGTTCAGGTAGGCAATACCCCTGGAGATAACTTCTGAAGTATCGAGCTCAGAAGAGAGAACAGGAACGCCATATTCGGTGGCTGCCTCCATCATCTCAGGGAAGGGCTCGTGCCCACGGGAGATAATAAGTGCCGGGAACTTGTATGAGAATAGGGTCATCAGGACCTTTTTCCTCTCGTCAGCAGCAAGCCCCTGAAGATAGGCGAATTCGGTATTACCGCAAATCTGGATCTTCTCGTTATTGAAATAGGCATAGAAGCCGGTGAGCTGAAGGCCCGGACGGTTGATGTCGTTGTTGGAGATGAGGATTTTGGATAAATCCTTCGGTGTGTAGACCGTTTTGAGGTTTACTTCCTTTGCAAATTGTGCAAGTGAAACTGTATACTTTTCTGCCATTGAATAACTCCTTTCTTTGGACGTTTATGGTTAATCTAATTTTATCTCACCGTCTTCAAGCATGTTCTGAACGGCGATGAGTATTCCTGCTTTTCCTGTGGGATATGTTAAAGCTCCCTGAAGCCATGCAGCATAGGGCTCTCTTATCGGGGCATCGGCTGAAAATTCAATAGATGCTCCCATCGTGAAGGCACCGGCTGCCATTATTACAGGGCTTTCGTAGCCGGGAGTGTCGATAGCCTCTGGGATGAGGTAACTGTCGATAGGTGCTCCCTTCTGGACGCCTTTTATGAATGAAGTTAGGGTTTTCTCGTTCTTAAGTAGTATTGAGGCGATTATGTCGGCTCTCGGTTCACCAGGCTTAGGAAGAGATTCGAAGCCTAAAAGCCCCAGGAGAGCACAAGCGAATTCGGAGGTCTTGACGGCTGCAGCTGTAGCCTGAGGAGCTAAGAAGAAGCCCTGATACATTTCTCTGTTCTGATGGAGGCTTGCTCCGACCTCCTTGCCCATTCCGACAACTGTCAGGCGATAGGCACATTTCTCGACGAGGTCCTTTCTTCCGGCTATGTATCCGCCAGTCGAGGCAATTCCTCCTCCAGGATTCTTGATGAGAGAGCCCATTATGAGGTCTGCTCCGACTTCGGTCGGCTCCTTAGTGTCTACAAACTCGCCGTAGCAGTTGTCGACCATGATGATGGCGTTCGGATTGCCCTTCTTAACAGCTTTTATCATCTCTTCGATATTGGCAATAGTGTAGGAAGGCCTCGTTGAATAGCCCCTTGAGCGCTGGATATAGGCAACTATTGCCGTCTTTACTTTTTCAGTTATAGCATCCAAGTCAGGCATACCGTTCTCGAGGAGCTCGATTTCCTCGTACTGGATTCCGTAATCCATCAGTGAGCCGTTGCCCTTTTCGCCACGCTTGCCGATGACCTCCTCGAGTGTGTCATAAGGGGCTCCACAGAGCATCAGAAGCTTGTCTCCGGGTCTTAAGACTCCGAAAAGAGCGGTTGAGAGGGCATGGGTGCCGTTTACTATTGTATGGCGGACGAGAGCGTCCTCACAGCCAAAGGCGGTGGCATAGACCTTGTCGAGGGTGTCTCTTCCGACATCGTCGTAGCCATAGCCGGTTGTGCCGTGGAGGCAGGTCTCGCTGACATTATTATTGATGAATGCCGAAAGAACCTTCATACCGTTGTATTCGGCGATTTCGTCGATACGCTTGAAGGTCTCGGAGCACTGGGCTTCGGCCTCATCGGCAAGCTTAAGTATCCTTTCGTCAATGTTAAACAAGTTCTTCATAATCTTTTCTTTCCTTCAGTTTCAGTATATAATCCTCGCCAAGCTCGGTACAGCCGAGGCGTAGGTAAAAGTCCCGCATTGTTTCATCTGCTGCAAGGTAGCAGTCGATTCCCTCTTTCTTAAGCTCCTGTGAAACAAGTTTTATAAGTGTTGAGGCGTAGCCCTTTCCCCTGTCTTCTTCGGGAGTGGCTATGTCGGCCAAGTAGGCTCTGCCATAGCTCTGACACTTGACTGTGAGCACTGCCGACTGATAGCCATAGATTCTGACTATTCCACGATTGACGCGTCTCATCGTATCTGTGAGCCAGAGGCCATAGCTGGCACCCTGACCCGCGAATACAGTTTCAAAAATCTTTTCGTAGGAAAGCTCAGTCATAAGGCCGTTTTCGTCCAGAACCTCTTCTGTTGCGGGAACCGAGAAGAAATATCTCTTTTCCTTGCGATATTCGCTTATTCCACGCCTTGGGATCAGGACTTCAGGCATCTCGACATAAAGAAGATTCTTGAACCTGATGAATTCGGCAGTTTCCCTTATGCACCCAGAGGAGCTGTGGGCATCGTCGAGTAAGTCCACCGTTAGGGAGCTGTTCATCGAGGCGAAGATTCCAACACGCTTGTTGCCCTTTAAGAGCTCATAGAACTCGCAGAAGTCATATTCGGTTCCATAAGCAAGAATATGGGAGAGGATTATTCTCGAATAGTGGGAATCTCTCAGGAGCAGCTTTGCGTTGTCAAAGCTGTCAATTCGTCTTATCATTACTTGAGCCCGCTTACTATCGACTTGAAGTGTCGGCCTCTGACTTCGAAGTTCGGGTACATATCAAACGAGGCACACGCTGGAGACAGGGTTACAATGTCGCCTGCTGTTGCGTTCTCTCTTGCAAGAGCGACAGCCTCCTCCATTCCTGAAGCGTGAAGAATCTTCAGCTCATCAGGGTTATAGAATGGCGTGTCGGTGACGGCTTTTTCAATCTTTGGCGCTGTCTGACCCATGAGAATCAAGGTCTTGACATACTTGTTTACCGGCTCAGCCAAAGGCTCAAATGGGATCTTCTTGTCGTAGCCACCGGCGATGACGATAATCTTAGTTCCGAAGGCCTTGAGGCCAGCTATAACTCTTGTCGGACTCGAGGCTATCGAGTCGTTGTAGTACTTGACGCCATCAAGCTCTCTTACGAATTCGATTCTGTGCTCAACTCCGCCGAAGTGACGGGCAACACGGCAGATGGAGTCGACAGAAACATCTCCCCAGACAGCACTTATGGCTGCTAAGTAGTTTTCGATGTTGTGCTCACCTGGGAGCTTGATTCTTTCTGCCGGAATAATCTTGACGGTTTTTCTGCCGTCGCAATAGCAGAGGACTCTGTCGGAATTGAGGTAGGCTCCGACTTTAACAGGAGACAATCTTGAGAAGCCGACTAAGTTTCCTCTTACTCGCTCACCAAGCTTGACCGTTTCGGAGTTATCCTGATTCAGGACAGCCTTTGAGAAGGCGCTCTGGTGATCGAGGATGTTGCACTTGGCGGAGATGTACTCCTCCATCGTGCCGTGAACGTCGAGGTGATTGGGGGAAATATTCGTGATTACCGCGACATCGGGAGACTCTCGCATCGATATGAGCTGGAAACTCGAAAGCTCGACCACGGCGAAGTCAGTTTCGGAAATGCTCTCGATTCTTGGAAGAAGAGCTTTTCCGATATTGCCACCGAGCCAGACCTTGTAGCCTTCGGCTTTCAGGAATTCGGAAATGATGGTTGTCGTGGTGGTCTTGCCATCGGAGCCAGTGACTGCATAAATCTTACATGGGCAGAGCTCGAAGAAGGATTCCATCTCGCTTGTGATTATGACTCCCGCCTGTCTCGCCTCAACGAGCTTCGGATTATTATAATACATTCCAGGGGTTCTGTAGACTACATCAAAGTCGGTAAGGCTGTCAAGATAGTTCTCGCCTAAGATAAACTTTGCACCTTTGCCAGAAAGTTCATCATAGAGCTCCTGGTCGTACTGGTCCTTTGATTTCTTGTCTAAAATCGTTACATCTATGCCTTTTGAGAGGAAAAGCCTTATGAGCTCGGTGTGGCTGACACCAGTGCCGATGAGGGCTACTCTCATATCTTTAAGAGAATCAAAAAATCTCTGTGTCTTGTTCATATATTCACGCCTTTCGATTTCATTACGGGAAGCTGAGCATAATCCGTCACAATACAATCTCAGCCTATAACATTATAT
>JAJBTZ010000090.1:457440-521313 GCA_020860605.1 Ruminococcus sp.
CCCTACGCAATTCAATGCCTATTTTTGCGAGAGTGAGAAGATTTTTTTGAATTTCAGGTTAACTGCACCCACGATTGCGAAAAAAGGCTAAAAAAATCCTATCAAAATAGCAGGAATATTTATAATTTTATTATTGTAAACGGGCTCAATTTGCTATATAATAAAAGGTGGCATTATGGGGTATCATGCTGCCGAAAAAATTGTTTAAAACAAGGAGACAAAGATTGTAATTGAAAAATACTATCATCAGCATACGAAATGCTGTTGTCGAGTATGACGGGATTCAGGTGCTCAAGAGCATCAACCTCGACATAGTGGACAAGCAATTCGTAACACTCTTGGGTCCGTCGGGATGTGGAAAGACCACAACGCTTCGGATCATCGGTGGCTTTGCCGAAATGGCAAGCGGTGAGCTATTTTTTAACGGCGTGAAGATTAACAACCTCCCACCCCACAAGCGTGAGGTCAACACTGTCTTCCAAAAGTACGCGCTTTTCCCCCATTTGAATATCTACGACAATATTGCTTTCGGTCTCAGGATTCAGAAGCTTCCTGAGAAAGAAATCGCAACCCGTGTCGGAGAGATGCTTGAGCTTGTGAACATGCAAGGCTTTGAGAAACGCTCGGTTAATTCTCTTTCCGGCGGACAGCAGCAAAGAATTGCAATTGCCAGAGCTCTCGTCAATCGCCCGAAGGTTTTACTTCTTGACGAACCGTTGGGCGCATTGGATCTTAAGCTCCGAAAGGAAATGCAGATAGAGCTTAAGAGAATGCAGCGAGAACTTGAGATTACGTTTATCTATGTCACACACGATCAGGAAGAAGCCCTGACGATGTCTGACACGGTTGTAGTCATGAGAGACGGCTGTATTCAGCAGATAGGCACACCGCAGGACATCTACAACGAGCCTGCAAACGCCTTTGTTGCCGACTTTATCGGCGAGTCAAACATTATAGACGGAATAATGAGACGCGACTTCTTGGTCGAGTTTGCCGGAAAAGAATTCTCCTGTGTTGATCAGGGATTTGGGCCAGATGAGCTTGTTGACGTTGTCATAAGACCAGAGGATATCAAGGTCGTGCCTCAGTATCAAGGAGCTATCGTCGGAGTAGTTGAAAGCTGCATTTTCAAAGGCGTTCACTACGAAATCGGCGTTGATGCTCTCGGCTACAAATGGAAAATACACTCCACTCAGAGCGAGGAGGCAGGAGCGATTATCGGCATGAATGTAACGCCTATGGACATACATATCATGCACAAGTCGGAGGCGTGAACCGATGAAGGTATCAAAGGTTTTCGCTGTCCCATACGCCGTATGGGTTCTGATTTTTACGATAATTCCTTTAGGACTTGTAATCGGATTCGCTCTTACCGATTCTGACGGAAATTTCACTCTCCAAAACCTGTTCGACATGTCAGACTATATGGCGGTACTCTTCCGCTCAATACTGTTTGCAATCATCGCAACGGTTATCTGCCTTGTTCTGGCTTTTCCCGCAGCATATATCATCTCGCGTGCAAAGTCGTTCATCCAGTCCTCGCTTATAGTTTTAATAATGGTCCCTATGTGGACAAACTTCATCTTAAGAACCTACGCCTGGATGACCCTTTTGGAATCCAACGGCCTTATAAACAAGTTTTTGGGGCTTTTTGGAATTGGGCCGCTCAATCTTATCAACACTGGCGGTGCTGTTATACTCGGTATGGTGTATAACTATCTTCCGTTTATGATTTTACCGCTCTACTCTGTTATGGTGAAGATTGATCCAAGTGTTATCGAAGCTGCAAAAGACCTTGGAGCCAACAACTTCAATCTCGTGAGAAGGGTTATTCTTCCCCTCTCTATGCCTGGAATCAACTCCGGCATTATTGCAGTTTTCATTCCGAGTGTTTCGACCTTCGTCATTTCAAGAATGCTCGGTGGCGGAACAAGCGACCTTATCGGTGATATTATCGAATCGCAGTTCCTTGGCACCTCATATAACCCACACTTGGGCTCTGCGATGGCACTGGTTCTTATGGTTGTCGTAATATTCCTGATGAGCTTGTTCAACCAGTTCGGCTCGGAAGAGGAGGTTATGCTATGAAAAAGCTGTCCTCCAAAATCTACATGTACGCATTGTATCTGTTCTTATATCTTCCGATTATCGTTCTGATTGTATTCTCATTCAATGTTTCGAAGTCACGTTCCAACTGGACAGGCTTCACTCTTGACTGGTACGTCAAGCTGTTCCACAACGAGACGATACTCACATCTTTAAGGAACACTGTTATAGTTGCCCTGGCAGCTTCGATCTTTGCAACAATCTTAGGCACCACCGCTGCTCTCGGCATAAACAGCATGAAAAAGCACTCCAAAACAGTTTTCATGAACCTGACATATATACCCGTTGTCAGCCCTGAGATCATTATGGGTGTTTCGCTCATGCTTCTTTTCCAGATTTTCAGAACCTCTTTTGGCTTCCAGTTTGGATTTGCATCACTAATACTGTCACACATCTCGTTTGACGTTCCGTATGTCATATACAGCGTTCTTCCGAAGCTGAGAGGAATGAACCCGAGCCTTGTGGAAGCAGCTCAGGACCTTGGTTGCAACCAGAGACAGGCGTTCTTCAAGGTCGTTATTCCTGAGATTATGCCCGGCATTTTCACGGGATTTCTCATGAGTGTGACCTACTCGATCGACGACTTCGTTGTAAGCTACTTCACCTCCGGCACGAACGTGCAGACGCTGTCAATCACAATCGAGTCGATGACGAGACTGAAGGTGTCGCCTGAAATCAATGCTCTGTCTGCGATTATCTTCCTGGTCATCTGTGCTATTCTCATAACGAAAAACATCCTCGATAACCGCAAAATGAGACGCGAACAGGAGCAGTTCCGTGCTGCTCAGAGGAAGGAGAGCCTGGTATGAGAAAACTTTTAGCTACTCTTCTGGCCTTTCTTGTCCTTGTACTTTCGCTTTGCGGATGCTCCGGCAACGCATATGGCTCATACAATGAGCTTGACGAGGAGCTTCTCTCCGACTACGACTACACCCGCTTCATGGGACAGGGTATTATTCTGAATGTAGCCAACTGGGGCGAGTATATGTGCCTTAACGAAGCGGACATGTTAGACGTCAACGAAGCCTTCGAGGCTCTCACTGGCATTGAGGTCAACTATACGACTTTCGCCAGCAACGAGACTCTCTATTCGAAGATTCAGTCTGGAAGCGCTGAGTATGACATCATCATTCCGAGCGACTACATGATTTCGAAGATGATTGATGAGGGGCTTGTTCAGAAGCTTGACTTCGACAATATCCCGAATATAAAGAATATCATGGACACGTTCCTCTATCCCGAATACGACCCGACGAACGAATACTCGGTTCCCTATCTTTGGGGAATGGTTGTTATCATCTACAACACAACTATGGTCGATGAGGAGATAACATCCTGGGCTTCTCTCTGGGACGAGACTTATGCTGGGAATATCCTGATGTTCAATAACCCTCGTGACGCCTTCGGAATTGCCCTCACATACTTAGGTTATTCTCAGAACACTGAGGACGAGCTTGAGCTTCAGGAGGCTGCTCTTCTTCTCAAAGAGCAGAAGTCCATTGTTCAGGCGTATGTTATGGACGAGATTTTTGACAAGATGGAAGGCGGTTCCGCAGCGATTGCTCCATACTATGCTGGCGATGCTGTAACCATGATGGCTGAGAACGAGGACCTCACCTACTGTATTCCTGTTGAGGGAACCAATCAGTTCGTTGACGCTATCTGTATTCCGACTACTGCTCAGAACAAGGAAGCAGCTGAGATGTATATAAACTTCCTCTGCGAAGCTGAGGTTGCCCTTGCAAACTGCGAATACACTGGCTATTCAACTCCGAATCAGGCAGCGTATGAGCTTTTAGACGAGGAAACGAAGAACAATCCTTTGCAATACCCATCGGAAGAATATCTCAACGAGCACACGGAGGTATTCGTCAATCTCTCAGACGAGACAAACGAACTGATGCAGACGCTCTGGAATCAGCTCAAGATTGACGGAACAAACCCCTGGCTCGTACCCATTTTCCTTATTGCTATGCTGGCAGCGACTGTTTTCGTTAATGTCAGACGAGCAAGAAAAAAGCACTCCGATCATCTGTAGATTAAATCTGCAGATAGCATCTGTAGATTTAGAATAAAGCAATACCATTATACTACTGTTATTCAAAATACAATATGGAGGCATGATTCAATGACAATGTTAAAAAAGACCTCGCAGATCTTCAACCCTGAGCTGAGTGTAGCTCCACTCGGAATTATCGCAATGGACAACGCCAAAGAGCTTGGGGACAAGATCAACAACTATCTCGTGACATGGGCAAGGCAGTCTGGACGCGATATTGACACGTTCCTTATCCCAGCAAGCTGCCCGAGATTCCAGTCTGGTGACGCCAAGGGCTTCATCTACGAGACAGTCAGAGGCTACGACCTTTTCTTCGTTTGCGATGTTGGAAACTACTCCTGCACATACCCCTACTTCGGATATGAAAATCGCAAATCTCCCGACGACCATTTTCAGGACTTAAAACGATTGATTCAGGCTGCAGGAGGAAAGGCACACAGAGTCAACGTTATCATGCCCCTTCTCTATGGTGGCAGACAGCACAGACGTAACGGCAGAGAGTCTTTGGACGCTGCATGTATGCTTCAGGAGCTCCAGAATATCGGAGTTGAGAATGTTCTCACGTTCGACGCTCACGACCCAAGAGTCATGAATGCTGTTCCACTGATGGGATTTGACAATATTGTCCCCTCCTATCAGGCTCTCAAGGCTTTATTCAAGGCATTCCCTGACCTGATTATTGACAAGGAGCATTTCATGATTGTATCACCTGACGAAGGCGGAATGAATCGAAACATGCACTATTCTTCTGAGCTTCAGGTTACACTCGGAATGTTCTACAAGCGTAGAGACGTCAGTCAGGTTGTCGACGGCGTCAACAAGATCGAGGCTCATGAGTATCTCGGAAATGACGTTACTGGCATGGACATCTTCATTGCGGATGATATCATTTCCTCAGGCAAGTCGATGATCGAGGTCGCATATGATCTTAAGAAGAGGAACGCAAAGAGAATCTTCACCTATGCCACCTACTGCATCTTCACAAAGGGATATGACGAGATGGACAAGGCTTACGCTGACGGTATCATCGATGGAGTTTTCGGAACCAACCTGACTTATGCTCCCGAAGAGCTTCTCAAGAAAGAATGGTATCACGTCGTTGACTGCTCGAAGTATGTTTCTTACTTCATCACTGCTCTCAACCATGATATGTCTGTAAGCTCGATTATCGATCCCCACGAGAAGATCCAGACGCTTCTCAAGGAGCATAGAGGAAAGTAATTCAGAATAAAGTATCTTGAATATATCAGAAAGGAGACCCCAATGCTTAAAGAATTCAATATAGGTGAGCTCACTTTCAACCCGTTTGAGAGAATTGGCAACGACTGGTGCCTCATCTCAGCTGGGACTGAAGGAGATTTCAACACGATGACCGCCTCATGGGGCGGAGTTGGAGTCCTCTGGGGCAAGGAAGTTGCGACCTGCTACATCAGACCTCAGAGGTACACGAAGAAGTTTGTTGACGGAAGCGACTACTTCACCCTCACGTTCTTCCCTGACGGCTACAAGAAGGCTCTCGGGCTCTGCGGAAGAGTTTCAGGAAGAGACCACAACAAGCCGAAAGAAGCAGGGCTCACTCCCCTCTTCACCGATGGAACGGTCACTTTTGAGGAGGCAAACCTCGTTCTGGTATGCAGAAAGCTCTATGCTCAGGAGATGACTGAAGACTCATTTGTCGACAAGGAAGTCCTCAGACGCAACTATCCTGAGATGGATCTTCACACGATGTATATCGGAGAGATAGTCAAGGCCTATAAGGCAGACTGAAAAACATTCTAAAACAAGGCTCCCTTTCATAAACTCATCTTAGGACGAGTTTCGGAAGGGAGTTTTATCATGCAGGAAAATAATTTTGGCGGGCTGAGCGAACAGGATGCTGAAAAGAAGCTCAAAGAATTTGGCCACAACCGCCTTAAATCAAAGAACAAGAAGAATCCTGTCGGGATATTTCTGTCGCAGTTCAAGGATATTATGGTGATTGTGCTCCTCTCGGCCACTGTGATTTCTGTCGCCATGGGAGAGATTTATGATGCTGTGACGATTATTCTGATTGTGCTTATGGATGCTATTCTCGGGTTTATTCAGGAATACAGGACAGAAAGGACGATGGAGGCTCTTGAGAAGCTGACGGCTCCAACTGCAAGAGTGATCCGGGATGGGAGCGAAAGGGTGATTGACGCTTCGCTCATTGTTCCTGAGGATGTAATTCTAATTGAATCGGGTGATCAGGTCCCTTGTGACGGGAGAATCCTTCGCTCAAACGGGCTTTGGTGCAACGAATCGATCCTCACCGGCGAATCAGAGGCGGTAAGAAAAGGTAGTCAGGATAATTCGGTTTACATGGGGAGCTCGGTCACGAGGGGAAACGCAGTTATACTATGTGAGCAGACGGGAATGAACACGAAGATGGGACAGGTTTCTTCGCTCATAGATGAGGCTGGTTCCGAGGAGACGCCTCTTCAGAGGAAATTAGGGTCGCTTGGGAAGACGCTATGCTTACTCTGTGCTGCTGTCTGCGTTCTGGTTGTGATTGCTGGAATACTCAGAGGCGAGCCGATTTTTGACATGCTGATGACTGGAATCACTATTGCAATTGCAGCAATTCCAGAAGGTCTTCCGGCAACGGTGACGATCGCCCTTGCTCTGTCTGTCAGGAGAATGATGAAGAGGAACGCTCTTGTGAGGAGGCTTCATTCGGTCGAGACTTTAAGCTGCGCCAATGTCGTCTGCACCGACAAGACTGGAACTCTTACCGAAAACAAAATGAGTGTCACGAAGATAAGAACAGCTGACAAGGAGTTTAGCCTTACAGGCGATTTGATCACAGATAAATGTCTCGATGAACTTCTCAGGTGTGCTGTTCTCTGCAATAATGCCAGTGGCGACATTGGCGACCCGACTGAAGTCGCTCTTTTAGCTGTTGCTAAGAGATTTGATTTCAGTGAAAGTGGTTACACAAGGCTCTCGGAGATACCTTTTGACAGCGAAACGAAAAGAATGAGCGTTACTGTTTCGGGAAATCGTGGCGTGAAAACGTATTCCAAAGGCGCGCCTGATGTGGTGCTGAAAACCTGCAGGATGATTTATACTGAATCAGGTGTTGAGGCTATGACAAGTGAACGAAGGCGGGAGCTCTACCAGATAGTTGATGACTATGCTGCTGGTGCACTACGTGTAATGGCGTTTGCCTTTACGGATGAGAAAACGGGTTGCGAAGTCTTCTTAGGACTCATGGGGATGTTAGATGCTCCGAGATCGGAGGCAAAGGAGGCGGTCAAGGAGCTTAGAAAAGCTGGAATCAGGACGGTTATGATCACTGGCGACCACAGGCTGACTGCCGAGGCGGTTGCGAAAGAGGTTGGAATTCTCAGGCGTGGGGATATGGTCATCTCGAAAGACGAGATCGACAGAATGAGCGACAAAGAGCTCGACAGGATTATTTCGAAGGCTGCGGTTTTTGCGAGAGTCGATCCGAGTGACAAGCTTAGGATCGTCCAGTCGCTCAAGAGGAAGGGCAACATCGTCGCCATGACGGGTGACGGTGTCAACGACGCTCCTGCTGTGAAGGAGGCTGACATCGGGATTGCAATCGGGCAGAACGGCTCTGAGGCCTGCAAGCAGGCAGCTGACATGATTCTCCTTAATGACAACCTCTCGACAATCTGCGAAGCGGTCAGGCAGGGCAGGACGGTCTATATGAATATCAGGAAATTCGTCAGGTATCTCATCTCCTGCAATATCGGAGAGGTAATGGTAATGTTTCTGTCGATAGTTCTTGGGATGCCGGTGGTACTGCTTCCGACGCAGATTCTGCTTGTGAACCTTGTGACCGACGGGCTCCCTGCAATGGCGCTGAGCCTTGAAAAGAGCGAGAGCGATATTCTTCGAATGAAGCCTTCGGAGTTCTCAGGAAGCTTTTTCAGCGGAGGGCTGCTGGGAAAGATTTCGGTCAGAGGAATTCTTATAGGGCTTTGCACTCTTGGGTGCTTTGCTTATTCGCTGAAGCTTGGATGTACTCTTGAAACCGCAAGAACCTGCGCTCTGGTGACGCTGATCGCGAGCCAGCTGATACATGTTTTCGAGTGCAGGAGCGAGCATAAGTCAGTATTCAGAATGAATCCGTTCGAAAATCCGGCTCTCATACTGGCAGTGCTGGTTTCCGGCGGAGTGACTGCACTCTGCATTTACCTGCCGTTTTTGTCGGTTGCTATGGAGACGACGCCACTCATACTGCCGGAGATGGCCTGGTCGCTGATGTTTGCAGCTGCTGTGCCGATAGCTTCAGGGCTGCTGGGGCTCATAGCTAATCGGGAATAACTAATAAACCGCTTCCCTTCCCGGAAAGCGGTTTTATGTTACGGAGCGAAGCTTTTCATCACTTCGAGTGCTGCTCTTATGCCGTCGACAGCTGCTGACATGATTCCTCCGGCATAACCGGGGCCTTCGCCACAGGGGATGAGGTTTTCGGTGCCGACAGCCCTCATATTCTCGTCTCTTGGGATGCGAATTGGCGAAGAGGTTCTCGTTTCGGGAGCTGTGAGAACTGCTCCCATGTCGCCGAAGCAGGCCATTTCGGTGGCGAATTTCGTGAGGCCTTCCTTCATCATGTCGCTGACGAACGGTGGGAAAAGCTGGTTTAAATCTCTGTCGACAACCCCTGGCTTATAGCTTGGTGTGACAGAACGGTTGGTGGGAGTTCCTAAGAAGTCCCCTACCGTCATTGCAGGAGCCCTGCTGTCACCGCTCAAAAGATACGCTTTTTTCTCGATATCGGAGGCGAAGGCGATTCCGTCGAGAGCATCGTGGCCAAAGTCGCTTGGATTTACTGAAACAACTATTGCAGCGTTGGCATTTTCGCCGTCACGACTGTACATGCTCATGCCGTTTGTGACGATGGTTCCCTTCTCGCTTGCGGAGGCGACGACCATGCCACCTGGGCACATGCAGAATGTGTAGCAGGCTCTGCCATCGGGGCGCCTGTGGGAAAGCTGATACTCCCCTTTCGGGAGAAGCGGGTTTCCGGCATAGTCGCCATAAAGGCTCCTGTCGACGCTGTCCTGAGTGTGCTCAATTCTGGCACCGACTGAAAATGGCTTCGGTTCGAGCTTGATGCCGTTCTGAAGGAGCATTTCAAATGTATCCCTTGCGGAATGGCCAATCGCTAAGATTAAAGCGCTCGCTTCGATTTCGCCTGACGGAGTTGAGACTTTGGTTATTCGCTCGCCATCAAAGGTGATGCCTGCAAGTTCTGAATGAAGGCGGACTTCTCCGCCGTTTTCGATTATACGCTCACGGATATTTCTGACTATGTCACGAAGATTATCGGTGCCTAAGTGTGGCTTTGCGATTCTTAAGATGCTTTCGGGTGCTCCGAAGGCGACGAATTTCTCGAGGACATATCGGCACAATGGGTCGTTGATTCTGGTTGTGAGTTTGCCGTCCGAGAAGGTTCCGGCTCCGCCTTCGCCGAACTGGACGTTAGTCGACTCATCGAGCTCTCCGCCGGACCAGTACTGGGAAATCTTTTCGACTCTCTCGTCGACCGAGCCTCCACGCTCGAGGACTATCGGCTTATAGCCATATTCCGAGAGAATAAGTGCTGCAAACATTCCGGCAGGCCCAAAACCAGCGATCACTACCCTGCCGTCTGATTTCTTATCCGAAATCGTTGGAGCGAGCTCAAGCTCCTCGAAATATTTGACATTCTGCTTCTTCGAAAGCTCTCGCTCGAGCTTTTCTGAGTCGAGAGAAAGAAGAACGGAGCTGACAAGGCGGATGCCTTCACGGGCTCTTTCGCGCCTTCTTGCATCCAGAGAAGTCTTGTATATCGACGCCGATAGGACATGACGCTTGCCTATGCCGATTTCACGGAGTGATGCTGAAACTATTTCGGCTTCGCCAACATCAAGCGGGGTTTTTATATTCATGACTATAATCGGCATTTACTTTCCACCTTTACGCTCAAAAAATCGGGGCAGAAGAAGCCTTCGCCCCGATAATTGTTATTTTCTGATTACTCCTCGACTTCCAACTCTTCAGTTGTCTCAACATTCTCGATGCTCACATAAACCCTATACTTACCATAGCTCCAGACATTGTCGTAGCCTGGGACATAAATTGTGAGGTCCATGATGGTGTAGCTCGTGTTGAGATTTGCATAATCAAGCATGTCTATCTCGGCAATGACATCAGACGAGCTTATCTGCTCGAGGACATCAGCTGGGCCGACAAGTGTTACATTCTGAATCTGAGCTTGTTCTACAGTCACCGTCTTGTCGTCGGTGCTGTTCACAATATAAATCTGCGAATTACTAATCGTCACAACTTTCTCAGTGTAGCCTTCAAGGTCGAACGTCACCGTTGCGGTGTCGATTCCAGAAATATTCTCGTAGTAACTCGACTCGTCAATCGTGATATTGAAGACGCTTCCGACAGTGATGTCGTTTACAGAGATATAGTCGAGATTGATGGATTCAATACTGCTGACATTGGCGTTCTGGGACCTGACGGAAATGCTCGACGGACTGATGTTATAGGCTATCGACGTCAGATCGAAGGAGTCTACCGACGAGGTCAGCGTGATTCCAAGATCAAGAGATTTAAGGAGATATACTGGCACCGTAACTTCGAAGCTCTCGTTGTCAGCGGTGACGTCCTCGCTTTCGAAAACTTCATTTCCGCTGTAGAAGACAACAGAATTGAGGTTTGAGGTCATGGTGGACTGGATAGTGGCTGCGTTGTCGATCTTGACAGCCACAGAGGTTATCTGGTCGATATAGTCCTGAGGGCCATAGAGCTCGATTGTAGACGGAGAAATAAGAACCTCATCCTCGTCGATGATGTAGCCATCAGCTGCCGTCAAGTTCGAGACATCGGCGACGAGAGTTCCATCCTCGACTGAATAGGTCTTCGTGACCATGTAGTCGAAGTCGACCTTGACGGTGGAGGGCTCGATCTGTACGACCTCAATGGTATCACCGTTGGCACTGGTTACAACGAGGGAAAGCTCATAGGAGCCGGTGGCTCTTACTGCATCAACGTTTATTCCAACGTGGACGTCATCGGCGGTATAGTCGCCGATAAGATATCTCTCGCCAGAGATTACGAGATTCACAGAATCGACAGAGGTCTTCATGACCGAAATTCCAGCAACATCGGCATAGGAGCCGTCGAGAGAAAAGTCGATGGGGACATCTCTTAAGGTGATGGTCGTCTCGGGAAAGACGGTGAGCGACATGATTATCCAGATGACAAACGCAAGAAATACGGAAAAGAGCATCAGGTAGAAGTTACCGCTCTTGAAGAAACTAGTCTTCTTGGTTTTCTCGGTCGTTTTCTCCGCCATTGTTCTTCTCCTTTCTCGTGAACAGCTTGCCGAGCAATCTCTTGTCCGACTGGAGCTTATCATCAATTATCTGGGATTTGAGATACTTTATGATTCTGTCCTTGGTGTAGCCACGGGTGAGCTCGCCGTTTTCAGCAATCGAGATGGTTCCTGTCTCCTCAGAAACCACAACGATAATAGCATCGGAGTTTTCACTCATGCCGATTGCTGCTCTGTGGCGGGAGCCGAGCTGCTTGTTGATTCGCTCTTCCTTCTGAGGAGTCGGGAGGAAGCAGCCAGCAGCGATGATTCTTGCATTTCTTATAATAACTGCACCGTCGTGCAGAGGAGTTTTCGGGAAGAAGATGCTGCCGAGTGTGGCGACACTCGGGATGCAGTCCATGACTGTTCCGTTGTCAATCTGCTCGCCCAGGCGAGTGGTTCTCTCGATTACTATGAGGGCACCTGTTCTTGTTTCGGATAGCTGACTTACGGCTTCACCGATGACCTCGATGGTGTCATCCCAGTTCTTGGCCTCGTCGTCAGCTTTATAGCCTCCTCCACCGAAGATTCCGAGACTTTTGACGTTCGTCTGGCCCATTTTTTCGAGTATTCGTCTGAGCTCCGGCTGGAACACGATTATGACAGCCAGGATGCCGATCTGGAAGAAGTTCTCAAGAAGATACGACATGACCTTAAGCTGCAGCCACGAAGCAACGATATAAACCCCGACAATGATTAAGATTCCTGTGAGGAGCTGCTGAGCCCTGGTCTCACGAATGATTTTGATAAGCTTATAGAGGATATACGCCAATATGATAATGTCAATAATATCCCTGAAAGATATTGAACTGACTATACTTATGAACTTTACCCAGGTATAGGTGACAAATTCCAAATCCATTTCCCTTTCCGCCTGACAACGGCATTAATACTTCTTCTATTTTACCAGCTATCGCGCGAAATTTCAATAGTCAAAGTCCATCTTTTGCGATTTTTTTTACTTCTCCCACGAGTCTCTTAACGTCTGTCTCAGAATTAAAAACAGACGGCGAGAACCTGACGGTTCCTTCTGGCAGAGTTCCCAAGGTTATATGAGCTAATGGCGCGCAGTGAAGTCCTCCTCTGAGAGCGAAGCCTCGCTCGGAAAGTGCTCCTGAAACTGCTGAGGACGGGATTTCGTCTATATTGAACGAAACTATCGGCACAAAGCGGTTGCCGGTTCTGTAGACTGTCACGTTGTCGGTGCACTTGAGGCCATCTAAGAAAATCTCGCAGAGGGACTGCTCGTGCTCGAAAATGTCATCCATGCCGTAGCTCTCAACATAGTCGATTCCGGCCTTCAGGGAGGCGATTCCGACGGTGTTGAGGGTTCCACTCTCGAGTCTTTCTGGCATGAAGCCGGTTTGCTCGAGCTCGGCGGAGGTGGCGCCAGTTCCGCCTTCGATGATGGTTTTCGGGACATATTTGCCGTCAGAGATGAGAAGGCCGGTTCCAGTCACGCCATAGAGGCCCTTGTGGCCGGCTGTGCAGATGAAGTTCATGCCATCATCAAGGCTCAAGGGAATGACTCCACAGGCCTGAGCGCCATCTACGATGAAGCAGACGCCCATGCTCTGGCAGATTTCGGCTATCTCACGGATCGGCATCACTCTGCCGGTGACGTTGCTGGCAGCTGTGCAGACTACACAGCGGGTACCGGGAGTTATGAGCCTATAGAAGTTTTCGAGGGTTTCCTCGTCAGTCTTCCCTACCATCGCCACGTCAACTATCGCACCGGCTTTTGAGAGGGCATAGGCGGGGCGAGCGACGGAATTGTGCTCCATCGAGGAGATGACAAGCCTGTCCCCAGGCCTGACTATTCCTTTGACGGCAAGATTGAGGGCATGGGTGCAGTTACTGGTGAAGACCGTGTTTTCAGGGCTGGAGCCGAACATCTCGGCAGCCTTGCACCTTGCGTCATAGACCATCGCTGCTGAATTATATGAATAAGCGTGCCCCGACCTGCCCGGGTTTCCGCCATATTTAACGGGAGCTTCCGCTGTGGCCTTGACGACTGACGGAGGCTTTGGGTAGGTCGTGGCTGCATTGTCGAAGTAAACACTGTTTACTGTGTTGGCTGTTTTCACATTGACAGATCCTTTCGTAAAGACCATATTTTACATTTCGACAGTCCCGCGACCTTTGATCGCAATGCCGTTTTTCTCGAGAATTCCCGCAACATAGTCGGGATTATCCCGAATTCTCACCGAGTAGCCACAGCCAGAGGAGAGATTCTTCGGAGTCTTCGACACCTCGCAGAATATCCCCATGCTGTTTAAAAGCTTCTTCGCCTTCATCGCGTAGGTGATCGAGGAAACGGCTAAGAGGGTGTATTTCATGTCACATTGTTGCACCTCGCATTATTGAGGTCGCCTCCATATAGGAGGCTATCATAGTATATGTGTAAATTCGTCAGCATGACACAAAAAAGCCCTGCCGGAGCAGAGCCTTTAGAGCGATTTATCAGCCTTTTATCAGGGAGACGGCATGGGCAGCTATCCCCTCTCCACTGCCGGTGAAGCCGAGGCCTTCCTCAGTCGTGGCTTTTACTGAGACGGAGCTTATATCTGTTCCCATCGCGTTTGCCAGAGTTTCTCGCATCGTGAGAATATATGGCGAGAGCTTTGGCTTTTGGGCGATGACGGTGATGTCGGTGTTGACGATTGAGAAGCCGTTTTCTCTGAGAATCCGGCAGACTTCCTTCAGGAGTCTAATGCTGTCGGCGCCTTTGTAGCGGTCGTCGGTGTCGGGGAAGAGCTTTCCGATGTCACCGAGGGCTGCTGCTCCTAAGAGCGAATCCATGAGGGCATGGGTCAGGACATCGGCGTCAGAGTGGCCGAGGAGGCCACGTTCATAGGGGATTTCAACTCCTCCCAAAATCAGCTTTCTGTCGGGGACGAGCTTGTGGACGTCGTAGCCGTGACCGATTCTTATGTTGGTGCCAAGTAAGCCTTCTGCCATCTTTAGGTCCTCCATGACGGTGATTTTCAGGTTGTTTCTCGAGCCCATGGTCAGGTGAGGCGTGATGCCGACTGAATCGAGGAGCTGGGCATCATCGGTGTAATCCCCTGCTGAATTCTCAAGGGCGTACAAGTATAGCTTTCGGGAGAAGCTCTGGGGAGTTTTTATGAGATAATATTTCGAGCGGTCGGGGGAATAGGAATTCTCTGAATCCATGAACCTTATCGTCTCGATCATGGGGGTTGAGACGATTGAGCTGCCGTAGTTGAAGGCGTCATCGAGAGAGGCTCTGATTTCTTCATGGGAAATAAGCGGTCTGGCGCCATCGTGGATCATGATTATGTCTTCAGTCGCTGCCTTAACGGCGTTTGCGACAGACTGCTGGCGGGTTTCGCCGGAATGGACGAAGAGAATCGGCTTCGATATTCCCTCAAGCGCTGTTTTATAGGCCTCCACAAGATCATCAGGGGCTGCGATTATTATCCGCTTGATCTCGTCGAACTGGCAGAAGGGCTCACAGGAGCGATAGATGCAGGGCTTGCTGGAAATATTCATCAGGAGCTTGTTCTCGCCACCCATGCGGGTGCTTCTGCCTCCGCAGGCGAGGATTAATTCGGCAGAATTTGTCGCCGGCATCAGTTCCCCTATATTCATACTCATTTTTTCACCCGATTTCTTTTTGGTATCTCGATTATAGCACACTGGCGGGGAAAAATCCACCTTAAAATCAAAAAAGGCCTCCATTTTATGAAAGCCTTTTTGGATTATTTGTCCTGGAAATCGTGATGGCACTTCTTTCGAGGGAAGGACACGACGATGAAGAGGAGGATTATTAAGGGAACCGCCACGCAGATTGACACGATGAGCGAGTCGATCTTATATGCCTCAGCTGTGACGCGGATTGTCGTCTTCGCAGCCTCAGTCTCGATGCGATGGCCACGAACCAGCAGCCTCTGGGTGTTGATGCCGTAGGGCGTGCAGGTCATCAGCGTCACATAGTCCTGACCGTCCTCGATATAGAGATCCTGAAGCTCATAGGGGTAGATGATGCTAATCTTATCGACCTCATACGTCAGAACCTCGTTCAGGATTGTTATCGTGAAGGTGTCGCCGAGCTCCATCTGGTCTAAGTGTGTGAAGAGGGTCGCCGACGGGAGTCCTCTATGAGCAGAAATGACGCAATGGGTGCTCTCCCCGCCGACAGGCAGGCTCGAGCCCTCAAGGTGGCCGGCAGCGATCTGCAAAACACTTGCAGAAGTTCCATGATAGATGGGGAGCTGGACGCTTATCTTATCAATCGTGATATAGCCCATGACGCCAGTGCCGGAGACATTCAGCAAGCTGTCATACCCCTCGAGCAAATCCGGGTTTGAAAGCGCCATCGCAGAGCCAAGCGAAGCCACCGCCTCGTTATACTGGTTAGCAGCCTCGAAGAGCTCTGAATAGTCCGTCTCAGACAGCGAAGAAACCGCCTCGTCATAGCTCGCGACGACCTTCGTTGAAACCCTCTCGTTCCACCAGTTGGAAAATGTCGGATAGACGACAATAGCGATCCCAAGGAGCAGAGTCAGGACGAGCAAAAACGTCACCGGCGACCTCTTCCCCTCCTGCCGTCTCTCCGCTCTCTTCTGAGCCCTGGCCTTCTTCCTGCGGTTCTTGACATCGTCAAGGGTCAGCACCTTAGGAGTGAAATCTTTTTCGTTATTACCTTCCACAAGAAATCAACTCCTTCGGTGCCCCAGCTCCCCGGTGGACCCTCTCAGTCAGCTCCGCTGACAGCTCCCCCGGAGGGGGAGCCGAGTCTTGCCTCTCCCTCCGGGAGAGGTGGCGCGAAGCGCCGGAGAGGGTCCGTAAAGGCAAAGCATCTTAATCGTAGATATACTCATCACCTTTGAGCATTTCTATTCTTTGTTTAATAACCCGATCAATAGTCTTACAAACAGCATTGAATTCCTGATCTACTTGAGCATTTGTAAACCTAAGAACTTTCAGATGGTATCTCTTAATTATAACGCTTCTGTCTCTGTCATACGCCAAACCATCTTCTGTATAGTGCTGATTGCCATCAACTTCAATAACCAATCTGGCTGAGGAACAATAAAAATCAACTATGAATGACTCTATAATTCTTTGCCGATATATCTTCACTGGATACCCTCTTAAAAACATATACCACAGTTTTTTCTCCTGCGGGGTCATGTTCTTTCGAAGTTCCTTCGCTCGGTCGAGCATATCATTGTTCTTCTTTACAGGTCCGTACTGAGGCATGGAAAATACTCCATTCATTTTTCTCACATTGTACACCATGAAAGCCAGTTTGTCAATTGGACCCTCTCAGTCAGCTTCGCTGACAGCTCCCCCGGAGGGGGAGCCGAGCTTGCCTCTCCCTTCGGGAGAGGTGGCGCGAAGCGCCGGAGAGGGTCCGCGCCTGCGGTTCAGCTCCTCAGTGAACCCTCTCAGTCAGCTTCGCTGACAGCTCCCCCGGAGGGGGAGCCGAGCTTGCCTCTCCCTTCGGGAGAGGTGGCGCGAAGCGCCGGAGAGGGTCCTCAATTAATCTTCCTTATTCCCAAGTCTCTTCTTAGTAATCAACAGCACCACCGCGCCGACCACCAAGATTCCACCGACGACGTAGAAGATGGTAGTACCAATGCCACCGGTTTCGGGCATGTTAGCACCTTGACTATTCAAGATTCTGATATTGCTCTGCCCTTCATTATCGCTAATAGAACTTGTACCGTAATCAACAAGTGTCTTAGTAGTACTGTTGATCTTGAACATAATATCTGCAGTCAAAGGGTTGAAGCCTTGTGGAGTATCGGTCTCTTTAAGGTAGTAAGTTTCATCAGCATCAAGACCAGCTATCTTGAAAGTACCATCAGAAGCAGTTGTTATCTGTGTAACATTATCTGGATCAGTGTCTGTTGTGCCGTTAACAACCCAATATCCATGCGTTGGCGAATCAAGATCGTCATCGTATGTAACATCAACATAAGTCGGTGTATTAGAACCGTCAAGGTAATACAGCTTGAATCCGACATTCTCCAAAGCAGTTACACCAGCATAAGCATCATTGTAATACTTATAAGCTTCTACTTCGTAGACATAGGTCATAGTTGTGCTCTTTGCAGTGTAAGAGCTGTTACCATATGTTACATAAGTCTGGTTGTCGTTTGATTCATCATAAACCTCGGCGTCAGATGTAACAGTCGCTTTGTAGCTGACTATCATGTAGGAATCTTCATCAACATAGTTGTATGCTGATGTAGTCAGGTCGAAAATGATGTCGAAATCGCCCAAAACATAGTAATCAGTGTCAGGATCAGGAGTAGCTACACCAGTAACCACTGTATATGGAGGATTCGAGGTAGCATCATAGGTATAGTAAGTTGTGTCTCCGAAAGCAGTCAGCTTGCCAACCATGTAGTATACACCAGAGTCTTCGACAGAGTAGTCACCATCATTAGTCTGCAACGTTGATTCTGTTCCTGCGTCTGTTCCACTGTAGAGCTTTATTACGATAGAATCAATGTAAATGTCTAATCCTGCTTCTGCAAGATCATGCATAACAAGATTTGTAGCATCATTGATGTTTGTAATCTTTACTTGGAAGTAAACATCGTCACCAATCTGAGCGTTGTTCTCTTTGCTATTCGTATCGTAAGTCTGACCAGCTTCATCGTAGACTGTCTTATCAACACTTGGGTTTTCGTTTTTGTCATTAAGAGTAGCAGTTGTCGGATACGTTCCACCTACAGCAACCGCAGAACCAACAGTAGTTGTTACAAAGTAGTAGCCAGGTGTATTACCTGTAATACTGATCGTAGCAGAACCGTTATCTGCTACTCCTTGTGCAGTAGCATAAGAATGTGAAGTATCTGTATCCACTTGGGTCTTCAAAGCTGATACAACTTCAGATGCAAGATAACTGTCCGACCCAGTAGCTGCATCTAAAACTTCAACAATATAAGTTGCGTTTGTACTATCAGTTGCAGTAAGCTTGAAGTAGGCAGTTGAAGATGCAGTCGAGACTACAGCTCCTGTATTGCTGTATACATCAGACAAATAATAAATTGTATTGTAAAAGAAGCTTTTTGAGCTCAATGTATAGATGTATGTAGAGCCAGACGCTTCCGCGTCAAAGATCTTATAAGCATAGTAGATTTCACCATCGTTGTTTGCTCCGTCAGGTGTATTAACAACAATGCTGTAGTCATCTGCCGACACACTTACCGCCAAGCTCATTATCATCGTTATCGCCAAGATAACGGCCATTATTTTTCTTAAATTTGTCATTTTAAGAACTCCTTAATAATTATTTGCAGTCTCCCTGAGGCTTCGGAGTCAAAGACTCAGGCTCGGATTTACTGCTTCCGGCAGGGGGTGTTACCCCCCGAAATGCTTTCTGAGACCCTCTCAGTCAGCTGCTTCGCAGCTGCCAGCTCCCCCGGAGGGGGAGCCAAGAATTGCTTCTTGCACAACTCTTGAGTCCACGCGAATTCCCTTGTCTCCCCCTTCGGGGGAGATGTCGGCGAAGCCGACAAAGAGGGTCCGCTAGGAGATGTCGCCATCGGCGACAGAGAGGGTTAGCAGGTTCACCCTGCTTCATCTGGTCCTGCCCTTGTGTCCCCCTTTCTTACGATTCTTGGAATTTCGAATTTGCGAGTTCTCACGTCGGGAACACTCTCGTGGTCGGGGCGAGGGACCCGTTCGCGGGTCGGCTCCTCCACAAGACTCTTCTTCTGACGTGAAATGTTTCTATAAGCTCCCGCTCCGAAAAGCGACAGCAAAATCAGCATTACGCCGAATTCGTACATACGGGTGTAGTCGATCGAGATGCCTGTCTCTGGGAGGACGTAGGAGGTCGCGAGGTTGGAGATGACAATCTCTCCGCCTCCGTTCTCGCCTTCAGTCTGAGAATATGTCGTCGTGAAGGCAGTCGTCCCGCCGGAGTAGCTGGTTTCGAGGAAGTAGTAGTTGCGGTTGAGGGTGACGGTCTTGCCGTTATAGGTGACATCAAGCGTCAACGGCAGATTCGCCACGGCAACGGTGAAGTTGTTAGAACTGTTGAGGGTGTAGACATAGGAGGTGCCAGTGCCGTCAGTATAGGGCACTCCCGCGCCTGTCGAGACGCCGATGAGGCTCGACTTGAGGAAGGTGTCCTCCGCCACGAGCTCAGCAGTCGTGACGACCTTAAGGTCGGTGACGGTGGCAGAGAACTGTGACCCGCTGATTGCGAGAACAAGGGCGTTATAATCCGCAAACACCGCAGCAGCGTTGGTATAAGAGTTATTCGCGAGCTGCTGCCTTATATCGGCGGAGGAGTAGGTCAGATAGTAGACGGTGTTGCCACTCGAATCAGTTCCCGAAGAAACCGTCGGCGAAACACTCGCCAGCGTGCCGTATTCATTAAACGACTTATCGCCCTGAATCAGCAGCGAGATGTTATTGAGAACTGATACTTCATCCGCTGTGTCAACCCCTGTTAAAGTTATCACGACATTCGAGTCGAGATCAGAGTAAATAGCGTCGAAGAAAGCATAACCAGTGAAGTCAGTGTTTGTCTCCGTGTTATTAGTCCCCGAATAGTTATACGTAGGCTCGCTCCCCGCATTGGAAATAGCGTTCCAGGTGTTGTTGGTCTGGCCACTGTGGCTGATGGTGATGGTGCCATCCCCATTGCCACTGTAAGTCTGCCCACCATCCTCAGTCACACCCACCAAGTAAGGATGATACAGCGTAACCGCGTAACTCGCATCCGAGGCAATAACGCCCGAGATCGATTCGGTGACGGTGTAGGGGGTGAGGATGGAGACGGAGGTTATAGTGATACAATCTGCACTGTTTGTTGTGACAATTATTGCATTATAATCATTTAGATCATATGTACTACCATTTAGAAGTTTTGAAGCATCTACAGAAATGTAGCCACTGCCAACCTTGATTTGAGATGTAACATTATACCAGTCAGGACTGCTATAATCCGTGGTATATTGGATACCAACTTGTGTACTGGTTGGAACACTTGTACATGTATAACCGATGTATATAACTGCACCTTCGGTTTCAAGCGCGCTTATCACATCAGAAGCATCCCAATTATATTCTTCACGAGTGAGGAAGGTTGGCCAACCGTATTGTGCAATTGCAGTACTATAATCGCTTGTTTCGGTATATACGTATGTCTGCTTTGACGTTGTACCAGTTGCAGGTACGACAACTTTGATCTCCGTTATTTCTGCGTCTATACAGCCATTAAGCCATATACAATTAAGGTCATCATAACTGAAATAAGCTCCGTTATTTTCCAAAGTCAAGTCATCAACGCTCACTGATATAGTTCCTGACCCAGCAGAAATATCAGTTAATTGAATGTATTTTTGCGGATATATAGTAGATCCACCATCAATATACTCACTTTGTAAACCTATCTGCAATGTACCACCATCAGATGTAGCAGTATAAGTTACACAGATCAAAGCACCGTCTTGCTGTAAGGCTTCAGCAATAGTATCGATACTACCACTAAAGTAATTGCTATACCAGTTTCCAGTCCATGTTGATGACACCATTGTCTTAGAAATGGTACCTGACGTTGCAATCAAGCTAGCGGGTGTAACGATTTCAAAGCTTACCATAGTAGCATCTTCTGGCGTGCTGTTGCCAAAGCTCAGGAACAAGTCATTCCAAATTGCACTGATTTCGTCGGCTGTATCATAACCGGCGGACACAAACTTCTCTTTGAGCTCGCTCAAGCTAAATGTAACAGTGTTGTAACCTGTCGAAGGAGAATCAGATACCGAGCCAGAATTAGGAACATAGAATACAACATCGCCATAGTTATTTCCAATCTTCGATTGGAATACCAATTGCATATCACTCGTGCTGACAGCGTTATTAATGACTACTTCAATATATGAATCTTCATAGTCTTCATCAAACATCGCAGCTATAACATTATCCCTAAAAGTCGTGCTATAATTGGAAACACTGTTCCATTCACTGACATTGTATGTTATACCACCTACAACTGTATTGTTATAGAGCGAACGAGTAGTTGTAAAACTGTACAGCGTCGCTGTAGTATCTGCTACTACGCCAGTTGACGTCGTCAACGTCACCAGCTCCGTCGCGGTGGACGTGGTGGAGGTTTGGGTGGCTTCGCCATTGGTGACGGTGTAGACGTTGCCTTGATCGTCGGTGAGGTAGTAGTAGAGCTGGACCTCAGCAGAATAGCCGGAAGTGTTGGTGATTTCCTCGCCGTCGGTGCCGATCCAGACCTTGGTCACTTCGATCGTGGTCGAGGTCTCGGTGTTGGTGGCGGTCACGGAGGCACTGCCGGAGGAGAGGTCGATGGCGGTGGCGTAGGTGAGGCCGTCGGTTGTTCCAGTAGTGGTGGCCCAGGTCGAAGGTCGATCGTGGTCGTCGCCACTGTCAGCACTCCACCAGAAGTAGAACTCGGTGTTATCTTCCCAACCGATGTTGTAGCCATCGGCAGCGGTGACCTCGGTCAGCTTGTAGGCTTTGTTGGTGGTGAAGACTGACTCGTCATAGGTTATCTTTATGACGCCGTTCGAGTCGGTCTTATATGTGCCGATTTTCTTCCAGATTTCGTCTCCAGAGGTGTTGACGCCTTCATAGGAGTAGAGGGCAAACGTCGCTCCAGAGATAGTGCCACCGTCAGTGTTGCTGACTTTGGTCAGTTCGAATGAGGTTATCGGTGTGTTGTAGATGTAGAAGCTGGAGCCAGTCGCCGTGGTAATCCTGCTGACTTCGGTGGACGAATCCCAATCATAGGGATATCTACTACTCATAGAGTCGTAAGTTGGTGAAGCAGTTGAACTGTCATCATACCAATAGAAGTAATGCTTCGTCTCACTATCAAGGAGATAGTCTCCAGGAACGTAGGTCTCTACGATATAGTAAAGAGTGTTTGGCTTGTACCAGGCTTCATAAGCAGTTGCATTTCCGCTGTTATCTCTGTCAGTCACTGGGTTTATTGTTATAGTACCACCACTGCCGGTTGTGAAGGTTACGGCTGTGCCAGTATCTTTGCCGTCCTCTGTCGCTGGTTTCCATTCTCCTGCGGTAGAATCATACCAATACAGCGCAAACACTGCTCCTGGAATGGATGTGGAAGTGTGAGCACCAGACTTGACAATCGTCAAGCCACCGGCATTGGAGATGGTGCCGGTTATCTTAGGCTCGTAGTAGGTGTAGGTTCCATCCGAATCAGAATCGACGGGAATGTTTTGCTCGCCTGTCAAGGTGGCTGTATTCACCAGATATATACCCTGCCCGTCATAACTGCTTGACCAGTTATTTTCATAAGTTATGTAATACGAATACTCTACTAAAATGGCAGTTTCATCAGGAACTTCTGCTGTTAATTCGTGATAGTAGTCGTTAGACCATTGGGACGCAAAGTATTCCGAATAATCCCAGTCTATATTCATCTTCACCTTGTAATAGTAGGTGATAGATTTATCTGACTCTGTAAATGGATAAATTGATGAGCTGTAGCCTGACCAGCTTGTGAAATCTGAGCCAGTGTAAAGCGTTACAGTATTATTATCATCATCCACATAAGTATAGGTATACTCGCCACCGCCCAAATCAGTTACAGTTACCTTGTAAAGCTTATAGAAGGCCACAGAGTTGTAGATCAGGTTGGCATACAACTGTTGGTTGTATTCCTCATATGTCATCAACAAGTCAGTGAATGTCAGAGGCTCGCCGTTGTTGAGCGTTTCTTCATCAAGATTCACTGCGACGTAATAGTCAAGTATATTGTCGCCATCAGAAGCATTCATGCCTGAAGAATCAACATTCTTTTCAACAGGGTCATGATCATAAGTGGTTGTCGTGCCTTGATCAACATAGGTATGAGTGATATCCTGCTCCTGAGTATCTTCGCCATATTTGACGCTGTTGAGTTCAACGTAAACAGAATTCTTAAGTTCATAGGTTACATCCGCTTGTTCTGTTCCCCATCCATCAATTGTAGTAGTGTAGGTCAGAACGATATAGCCGTTGTTACGGTCGATTGAATCAATATAAGCGTTGTTAGGAATGTTGACCGTCACTACGGTTGGACTATTTGCTCCTGTTGTTAACTCTCCTGTCACATTGGTATTATTAAACGTAACTGTCGACAAATCGCTGCCATTAACTTCCATCGTCTGCGTACTATACCCTATCTGCACCTTAACGGATGAGAGAGTGACCTCAGCAGGGAGAGTATCGGTGATGACCAGATCGCCTGATGTACCATCTAAATCAGAGATATCAACATAGACCTTCCATGTAACAGTTCCGTCGGAAGAGGTTGTGGTCTTGGAAGTGGTAGAAGCATTGCCGTCGCCATCGGTCTTATAAACACTCTCGCGCCAGGTATAGCTTGCAGGGTCATATGTCGAGCCGACATAAAGCGTGTTGGCATAGGTATGACTCTTGCTCACGCCTTCGGTCGTGCCTGTAGATTCGTAACTCCAGGTAATAGCGCCGGGGCCAGCGATATTCTTATTGAGAGTTATCTGCCAGACAGTAAACTTATAGTCAGCATAAGTAGCAGTATCATTAAGTATTGTCTGGTAGTCAATCCAGCCAATCCTATTACCATTAGCATCAAAAGCGAATACTTGGACTGAATAATCGCCACTTTGATAGTAGTAGGTATCACTGCCATTGCCAGTATCATTAACAGTAATCGTTCCACCAGTCGAGCTGGCTATATCTTTCATGAAATCGGTCAGCTGCTCATAAGTGAAGTACTGATAAAGCGAAGACAAAGTATAGTATGAATAGTTGTCGCCGTACTCGCTGTTGCCGAGATAGTCCGCAATTATTGTGCCCTTGCCAATGCCAGTTGAGGGGATTGTAATAACAGAAGTCCATGAAAGCGTAAGAGTGCCGTCGGAATTTTCGACAACTGTGTCGATATCCTTGGCGACGGAGCCGGAGCTGTAAACCTGGAACTCGTTGGAGTCTTCGCCGACGGAGTTGCCATTTGCGTCGGTTACGTCAACTTCGTTATGCACCCACGTGCTACTGCCCATGCTTATGCCTGAGTCGGTGGTGTAGGTAATGGTGTAAGTAAGCCTATTGGCGTCATTCGTGCTATCACCATCCTCATCTGTAACCGCCAGGAACTTATAGCCGGTAATGTTGCCGTTAGTGTCCTTTACCACAGTATAGTCGGTGCCTTCTGTAGCGGTGGTGTTCTGATCATAGGTAATTGTGATGTCACTTGCCTGTGAGAACATATCATCGGAAAGAGTATAGCCAGCGATATTTGCGCCAGAGGTATTGAACTTGATGATCCAGGTTATCTCGCCGGTGTCGGAGTCATACGAATACGACTTATCTACCTCAACCTCGGAAGTTTCAACAGTTTTGGTTACGGTGGCACCGTCAGTGATGGTGTCGTTGTCCTTTTTAGATGTCGCCTCAGCAGAGTTCTTGATAGACGAGCTTACGGTGCCAGTAAGTTCATCAAAGTAAACCGTGTATTGGATGGTGTAGCGGTCGCCGTCAGATCCAACAGGTTCGTACTGTGTACCATTGACTGCGTCTGAACCAGTAAGGGGTGACAAAGTAATCGAAAGAGAACCTGCATCTGCATCTGTGGTGGCATTGTAGTATAAATCGGTTTCTGAACCAGTTATGGTATCAGTAGTGCTTGTAACCGTACTACCCGTTACCCACGACAGCCAATAGTAAGAATTATCGCTCGAATAATTTCTGACGCTGTATTCATAGGTAACGTCGCCGACCTCAATTCTATCTATGGTTACATCAGTCGTATAAGTGTAGTTATTGAGGATTTCGAGAATATCAGACAGCTCAATAACGCCAGTACCACTTTCGGAAGTGATTGTGACGGTGTATGTTATCGAATTGTTGGTATAGTCATAGTTAGTTGCGGTTTTGGTGACAGTGAGGTCCTGCACCCATGACTCGTTCTCCTCTTTTTCGATGGAGCTGACTGGGATAATAATTTTCAAGTTATCGCCATAGGATATAGTAACATCGGTGCCATCGGATTCAACCTCTTCGGCAGGGATAGCATACTGCGTATAGTCGATCTTGCCTGTTAGGGCATCTCCCGTACTGTGTGCACTATAGTAATCTTCAACATCAAAGACTACTTTGATGTAGTACTGTCCTGAGGTTGAATCGTACTCATAGTAGTAGTGATAAGCTATGGTATTTTCATCCATACCATTTCTTTCAACATTCAAAACACTATCGTCAACTTCAACACCTTCAGGGAGATAGATATAATATGTCGCATATACCCCGTTATCTGGTTGTATATTACTACCGTCAAGATTAAAAGTTGTGACAAGCTCAAGAGAAAGGCTTCCGTCAGAATAAGAAACATTGGAAGCTGTCCATGTAACAGTAGAAGTTGACAGTTTGGTGCCATCTTCATAATAAAGTACATCTGCTGAGTACGTTGTAGTGCTTGGCTCATCCTCCAACGTAGAAACCCCATACGGATCATACCCGACCGTTCCCACGAAATAGTAGTAGACTTCGTCTGTTAAGGTGTTGACCTTGTCGTATTCTTCGGTGGTGAGGGCCAGGGTGCCGGCTTCTTCTTCGGCGTAAATTTGTTCCCAGATGGCCATCAGCTGGGTCCAGACGGACTCGGCGGTGGCAGTGTTGGCGGAGGTCAGGGTCAGAGCGTAGGTGTAAAGCTCGGTCACTTGCGTGACGTAGTCGGTGGCGGTGGAGGTCAGAAGGAGGGTTTCCTCCTCGGCTTCGGTTTCCTCCTCGGCTTCGGTTTCCTCCTCGGCTTCGGTTTCCTCTGCTTCGGTTTCGCCAGTTTCGGTCTCTTCTTCAGAGGCGGTTTCTTCAGTGAGCTCTTCAGTTGGTTCATCCTCAACTTCGACAGCTTCTTCCTCGACGATTACTTCTTCCTCGAGGTCGGCCTCCGTTTCATCGACGGTTTCAGTCACTTCTTCTGGCTCGATTTCAGCGGTGTAGGTGACGTTGGCGTAGCCCAAAATAGCCGGTGTTACTTCGGCTTCGGCATTTTCAGGGTCGGAAGAAACGGTGACGATTTCTGGCTCGGTGGCGGTTTCGGTCGCTGTGCTGTAGGAGACGAGGGCGACGGTGTCGGTCGAGCTGCCTTCTGAATTGGTGATGGTATAGTTGCCCTGGATGACGGTGATTGTCTGATTGGTTTCGTCGATGAAAATGACTATAGCGGTCACGTCTGCCCTGCCGTCGAGGTCGTTGTCGATGAAAACAACGTCGCCAACCACAGGAGAATAGCTGTCAACGGTCTGATAGTAGCCTGAGTTTGCAAGATCAATAGACCAGGCGTAGGCGCCGGAATTGTATGTAAAGTCATCTGCTATTACAGCATAATCAAGGCAGAATGCGACAAACATCGAATCCCAGTCGGAATATTCGCTTCCGTAATATGTACCGCCATACCACGCGCCATAGCGGGTGTAGCCCATGTGGGTTGTGCCGTCATCGGCAAGTGTGTAGTTGGCTGTTGATTCGGTGTAACCGAGCTGTGAATAAGCGATATTGACGATGTCGGTTCTCAGGTCATTGGTGAGTACAGGAAGGGTCGCTTCCCAGACTGAAGCGTCTTCAATATCCGCTGTCAGGTCGACGAGGCAGTCGACGGTGTGAGTGTGCTCTTCAAGGCCACAGGTAAGGGTCTTTTCGTAACATTCGTCAGTATGAGCATGAGCTTCGGCCTCTTCCAGACCACAAATCAGTACGAGCTGAGTTTCATAACAGGACTCGCCATGGGTGTGGCCTTCAGACTCTTCCAGAGCGCAGACGAGGTTTCCCTCTTCATCGTAGCAGGATTCATCGTGAGTATGGCCTTCCGACTCCTTCAAACCGCAGACAAGAGCCTGCTGCTCTTCGTAGCAGGAGTCATCATGAGTGTGGCCTTCAGTTTCCTCCAGGGTGCAGATAAGTGTGTATTCGTAGCACTCGTCTGTGTGGACATGCTCCTCGTAACCGCAATAGGTTTCATTGGTCATGGTGATGCCAGTATAGCGGAGCTGCCAATAGACGATGAGGGACACTACAAGCGCTAAAATAAGCAAAACAGACCCAAGCAATAATCGCTGACGGCGATCGTGCCTGAATCTGTCTATGTACTTTAGCATCGTGCTTCCCATACCCATCGCGCCTTTCACAGCAGCTTGGTGTTACTCAAAAATATTGGATTATAATCGCCTAGACTTTTTAATCCGAATTACTTCTCCGGCGCCGACTTCCCATTCTCGGACGGGAGATATTCGTTGTAATACCAGCCAATAAAATTTTCGTGTACTTCTTCTCCGCACTCACGTGCTTTGATGGCATCTTCCTTTTTTTCAAATGATCCGAGATAATACGACTTGCCACAGAAGCCTATTCTTGCATACCATCTACTGCTGCCTTTGCTCCAGTAGACACCAGTGTGTCCACTCGTGTTGGTTGAACGGAGCCTGAATTTGCTCGATTCAAGTGCTGCTATCGAGGTTCCTCCGACAAGCTTCAGATTTCTTTCGCATGCATCGGAACGCATACATCCACAGCTCTTCGTCTGACCGCTCTGGAGGTGAGACTGGCTGACTATGACTTCGTTGCCACAATCGCATCTGCACTTCCATCTGTGTACTCCATTTTCTTTTCCGGCGTATTCGGTGACTGTGAGCCTGCCGAAACGTTTGCCTACATAGTTCTTGAGGCTCGGATGCGAAAGGCATCCACAGCTCTTGCGATAGCCCGACTGGAGCTGATGAAGCCTGACGTCGATTTCTCCTCCACAATCGCAAATGCAGTGCCAGACAGTATCGCCATAGGCACTGCGAGCATTTGTGCAATAAACTGCTGTAAGCTTTCCGAAGCGCTTCCCGGTTATATCCTTCTGTCTGGGATTCACTTTTGATACGCATCCGCAGTCCAGAGCGGTTCCTCGCCTTAGGGTTCTCATATCCACGAGTATCTCATTTCCGCAGTCGCACCGGCATTTCCAGACGATATAGCCGTTTTTCCGTTCGCCAGAGTCACACAGCACTGTAAGCCGTCCGAATCTATCGCCTTCGGCGATGGATGGCTTAACCTTTCTATTACCTGAAGGCATCCTGACTCCCCTCATATTTTTTTATACTACGAGACAAGAAGGTGTACCTTTTTAACGGTAATTATTGTCTAAATACTGCGAAAAAAATTTTGAGATTTTTGCACAATTTGCACTTGCATTTGTGTTGAATGTGTGTTATAATAACAAGCACAAGATAATCTGTAGCAAAAAAATTGTACGACAAAAAGGTACACCTTGCTGTCGCCTATAAGGTACACCTTTTTGGCACAATTGAGTAGATTTAATCTTTATTTAACCGAAAGCTAACAAAGCCACATCACTGTGGCTTTTTTTATGCTCTGCTTTCGTATCTTTCGGCACGGTATCTGAAGGTTGAAACCGCCATTCCGCACTCTTTTGCTGCTCCTGTGCAGGAGTTTTCTCCCGATTTCCAGCGCCGATAGCAATCGTCGAAGTTCTCTGGAAGTGGAGAAGGAGCCCTTCCGCATCTGACTCCCCTCGCCTTCGCTGCTGCGATGCCCTCCGCCTGACGCTGGCGGATATTCGTCCTCTCGTTCTCTGCAACAAACGAGAGAACCTGAAGCACAATGTCCGAGACGAAGGTGCCGATAAGGTCTTTGCCACGTCTTGTGTCGAGAAGAGGCATGTCGATAACACATATATCAATCCCCTTTTCTTTCGTCAGAAACCGCCATTGCTCCTGAATTTCCTCATAGTTTCGCCCGAGTCGGTCGATGCTCTTTATGTAGAGCAGGTCGCCCGGCTTCATTTTTTTAATGAGCAACTGATACTTTGGGCGATCGAAGTCCTTTCCGCTCTGCTTGTCAAGCAGGATGTTCTTCTCGGGGACATTCTGCTCCCGCATAGCGATCATCTGCCTGTCCTCGTTCTGGTCACGGGTGCTAACTCTCACATAGCCATAAATCTTCATTTTTAATACCTCATTTGATTTAGTCACCATATAAAAAGGTGCCAGATTTATTATATCTGACACCTGAGCGAGGTTCAAAGCCTGTGAGTTTACTGTCCAGAAGCAGGATTATCAAAGTTGCCTAATTTTTCATCAGAATTTCAGGAAGCAATACGACATTCTGAACAAATTTGTGCTTGTATTTGCCTTTGTTCAGTGCTAAAATAGTAATAGCAGAAAAATAAGCATGCAATCATACGTCATACAGTGAAATGGAGGGTTTATTATGAAGCGAATTGTTGCAATCAGCCGAGAGCTAGGCAGCGGAGGACGAACTATAGGAAAGCTGGTGGCTAAGCAAAAGAATATTCCCTACTATGATAGGGAGTTAATTGACGAGGCTGCCAAGGCATCTGGCATTCCATCAGAATACATCGAAAAATCTGATCAGAAGGTCACTAACAGTTTATTATACAATCTTGCCATGGGTAGTTGTTACAGCTACGGCTTACTGGAGGAGGCAAGCAACCAGCCTCTTCCCTTAACAACGACAGTTTTCTGTGCTCAACAGGAGATTATCAGAGGCTATGCGGATGCTGGTAGCTGTGTCATCGTTGGCAGGTGTGCAGACTATGTACTAAGAGATCGTGACGATGTTCTTAGTGTATTCATCTACGCAGATATGGACAAGCGCGTTGAACATGGCGTGAAGGAATACGGAATGCATGAGGAGACAGCACGCAAGGAGATCGCTCGGTCTGACCGCGAACGTGCTCACCATTACAGCATGTTTACCGACAGAACATGGGGTGACAGGAGAAATTACGACATCATGTTGAACAGTGGCGAAGTTAGCTATGAGAACTGTGCAAAGATCATCTGCGAGATGATGGACATGAAAGCTTAAAGGCCTATAAATATAGTACCATATACATGGTTTGTAAAGAAAGAAGGTGCAAACACTATGTGTAAGATTTGCAAGATGGACGAAGAGGAACTCAAGAACTTCAAGAAGGAACACAGCACGTTTATCGCAGTAGGCACAACACTTATTGTTGTTGGCGTTGTAGCTCTCCTGTGGGAGTGTGCAAAGAAATGTTGCTGCAAAAAATGTGCAGGTAAAAAAGAGTAAAGGCCAAAAATCTTAAAAAGCCTCCTTGGCTGACTTCCGAAACCTTTCGGAAATCAACTGCGGAGGCTTTTCTTGTCTGTTAATCCACAACTCTTGCCATGCAAAATATTATATAATAGCTCTTGAATAATGGTCAAAAATAATGTAGAATAGTATATAAGAATCAAAATTCATCTGGGAAGGGTTGACGGTATGTTTTCAGAAATCAAAAGTGTAGGGCTATTCGGAATGAATGCTTTTGAGGTTACAGTTGAAGTAGAAGTCTCCAAGGGCATGGAACGATTTGATATAGTAGGTCTCGCAGACATTGCCGTCAAGGAATCACGCGAGAGAATCCGCTCCGCTTTTCGCTCCTCAAAGATCAATTTTCCTGCCGTCAGCATCGTGGTGAATCTCGCTCCCGCTGACGTCAAGAAGAGTGGCTCTTCACATGACCTCGCGATTGCCGTCGCCATCCTCGGCTCATGTGGCAAGTTTCCGATGGATAAGACTGAGGACTCCTGCTTCGTGGGAGAGCTTTCCCTCGGTGGAGATTTGCGTCCTATCAACGGTGTCCTTCCAATGACAATATTTGCCCAGAAAATGGGCATAAAGAAGATGTTTGTCCCGAAAGAAAACGCCTACGAGGCTTCCGTTGTTGAAGGGATCGATGTCTATGGCGTCGATTCACTGAGCGAGCTCGTTGCCTTCTTTAATGGGGACATAATCCTTGAAAAGGCTCCTCCCTATGTCCCAGTTGAAAAGAGCGCTGGCGACCTCCTCGATTTCGCCGATGTCAAGGGGCAGCAGTTCGCAAAGAAAGCTCTTGAAGTCGCCGCTTGCGGAGGACATAATCTTCTGATGATAGGCTCTCCTGGCTCCGGCAAGAGTATGCTTGCTAAACGGCTTCCGTCAATTCTCCCGAAGATGACTTTTGAGGAGTCAATAGAAACCACAAATATCTATTCAATAGCGGGTCTGATTGACAAGAACGCTCCTCTCGTGACTGAAAGACCTTTCCGCTCACCACATCACACCATCTCGGCAGCTGGTCTTGCTGGTGGTGGAGGAATCCCACGTCCCGGTGAAATCTCACTTGCTCATAATGGGCTCTTGTTCCTGGACGAACTGGCCGAGTTCTCACGCTCAACTCTCGAAATTCTCCGCCAGCCGATTGAAGACGGGAAAGTTACGATTTCGAGAGCCTCTGGCACGGTTACATATCCTTCAAATATCATGCTCGTAGCAGCGATGAATCCCTGCCCCTGTGGCTACTACGGTCATCCTAAGAAAAAGTGTACCTGCACAAGAAAGCAGGTCTCACAGTATCTCTCGAAGATTTCTGGACCGCTTCTTGACAGGTTTGACCTTCACATCGAGGTCGCTCCCGTTGAGTACGAGAATATTTCTTCAACCAAGAAAGAGGAGTCGAACGAGGCCATCCGTGAACGCGTCCAAAAGGCGAGAGAAATCCAGAATGAGAGATACAAGGGCACAGGAATCACCTGCAACGCCCGAATCACTTCTGAGCTCCTGCACGAAGTCTGCCCGCTTACCGAGGACGCGAATACACTCTTGGGCGAAGTCTTTGACCGTCTCGGACTTTCCGCCAGAGCATACGACCGTATTCTCAAGGTCTCAAGAACCATGGCTGATATGGGCGGCGAGGAGCGAATCGACCGCAAACACGTTGCTCAAGCTGTCAGATATCGTTGCCTTGACAGGAAGTATTGGGAAAACGGATAAGCGAAATAACTGCATGTAAAAATAGGTTGCTGCGTCACAGTGAATTGTGGTGTAGCAACCTATATTTTCTCTCGCATTTGTTGCATGTCGGATATATCATTCCCAGGAATTAATCTGAGCCGTCGCTTCAAAAAATTCACAAAAAATTCGTCTGAAAATTGCGTTAAACTGGTCATTGGCACTTGTAAAGTGATGAAAAAAGCTGTATAATTAGATGAATGGGTATGAAACTGAAGAAATGGGAGGAATCTTATGGCAAAGAATGGTTTGAATTGGGATGATCTCGGCAACGACATCCGCGATGTTATAGATAAAGCAATTTATTCTCAGGATTACACCGAGCTGAATGAATCGGTCCGCAATCTTGTCGGGAATGTTGTTAATATGGGCACAGATTTTTTCAGAAGAGCTACTGGAGGCAATTCTGATTCTTACTACGACGATTCGGACAGAGGTAGCTCTGAAAATGGCAGAAATTCCGCTCCGAGAGTTGTGCCTTCGGCAAAGAATCTTCCGGCACTTTATGGGAATCCTTCGAAGATCACTTCAGGCGGAGTCATGAAGATAATCGGCGGAATTATCCTTGCCGGTGGCGCTGTATGCCTTTCAGCTCTGATAGCCTTCGTCGGATGGTGGTTCTACATGGATTTTGGGCTGCTGACTGTTTTGCCTGCTCTTGCAGGAATAGTTATCGGCTTGCCTCTTATTGTCAGTGGCGGAAAACAAGTAGGATTTGCGAACAGGTTCAAGACTTACAGGCAGATTTTAGGGCAGAAAACCCAGTGTGCCATTGAGAAGCTTTCTCAGGGCGTTGGAAAAAGCGTCAAGAAGGTCAGAAAAGACCTTCAGAGAATGATCGACGATGGGCTTTTCCTTGAAGGTCACTTCGATGAAGAGCAGAAGATCCTGATCACGAGCGACGAGACATATGAAGACTACCAGAAGAGTCTTATCAGACAAGCTGAGGAGAAGGCCAAAAACTTAGCGAAAGAAAGGCAGTCCGAAAAAGAGGCAAAAGACGCAAAGGTTCAGGAAGTCTTAGACAAGGGTAACGCGTTTATCGCTCAGATAAGAGCCTGCAACGACGCTATCCCGGGTGAAGAGATTTCCGAAAAGATTTCGAGAATGGAGCTTATTGTCAGGAGGATTTTTGAAAGAGCTGAAACCAACCCTGAGATCGTTCCTGACCTCAAGAAGCTGATGGATTATTACCTTCCGATGACGGTGAAGCTTCTCAATGCTTATGCCGACATGGACAAACAGCCGGTTCAGGGAGAGAACATTCAGGCTTCGAAGCGTGAAATCGAGGAGACGCTTGACACTCTCAATCAGGCGTTTGAAAAGCTTTTGGATGAGCTTTTCTCCGATACGGCTATGGACGTTTCGAGCGATATTTCCGTCCTCAATATCCTTTTAGCACAGGAAGGGCTCAAGGACGACTTCAAATAAGTGCAAAATTCACTATTTCATAAAATCATAAGAACAGGAGAGTTACTATGGACAATGTAAACGAGCAAGAATTCACCAGCGTTCCAGAGCTGACACTGGAGCCAGTCCTCGAAACCGAGACTATGGCTGAGATTGTCGAGGCTGAGACCCAGTCTCCGCAGGTTGTAGAATCGAAGCTTTCGCCTGAGGAGCAGAAGATGGTCACAGACTTTGCTGCTAAAATTGACATTGAGAACACCGCTCAGATTTTGCAGTATGGCGCCAGCACTCAGAAGAAGATGGCTGACTTTTCGGATGCTGCTCTGGCAAATGTCAGGACTCAGGATTTGGGCGAAGTCGGAGATCTGATTTCCAGCATGGTCAACGAGCTCAAGGGCATCAATGAGGAGGAAGAAAAGGGCATCCGTGGCTTCTTCCGCAAGCAGTCGAACAAGCTTGAAACCATGAAGACCAAGTATGCCAAAGCTGAGGTCAACGTCGAGAAGATCGGCGACGCTTTGCAGGAGCACCAGGTAAGGCTCCTGAAGGACTCCGCTGTTCTTGACAAGATGTATGACCAGAACTTAGCTTATTTCAAGGAGCTGACCATGTATATCATGGCTGGCAAGCAGAAGCTTGAGGAGACCAGAAACGGCAAGCTTGTTGAGCTTCAGAACAGAGCCAAGGAAACTGGCCTTGCCGAGGACGCTCAGGCTGCCAAAGATCTTTCGGACAAGTGCGACAGGTTTGAGAAGAAGATTCACGACCTTGAGCTCACAAGAGCTATCTCCATCCAGACTGCTCCGCAGATAAGGATGATTCAGAATAACGACAACGTCATGGTCGAGAAGATTCAGACGACTCTCACGAGCACTATTCCCCTTTGGAAGAACCAGATGGTTCTGGCGCTCGGAATTGAACATTCAACCGAGGCTGCTCAGGCTCAGAGACAGGTTACCGACATCACCAACGCTCTTCTTAAGCAGAACGCCGAGAAGCTCCACACTGCTTCTGTTGAGACCGCTCAGGAGGCTGAGAGAGGAATTGTCGATATCGAAACCCTTAAGCAGACCAACGAGCAGCTCATCCAGACACTTGACGACGTCATGAAGATTCAGTCTGAAGGCAGAACCGCAAGACTTGCTGCTGAGGCTGAGATGGTCAAAATGGAGGATGACCTTAAGGCTAAGCTTCTCCAGATTCGCAACGGCGACCAAGCTTAAATCGCCGTGAAAAATATAAATACATTGAAAGGGACATTTTACCATGAGTGAAATAAGACCAAGCGAGGCTGAGCTTTACAAGCTTTGGCTCGAGAATGCAACAGAGGACCCGGATTTAATCGAGGAACTCAAGTCGGTTGAGGGTGACGAAGAGGCTATCAAGGACCGCTTCTACCGCGACCTCGAATTCGGAACTGGAGGACTTCGTGGCGTTATTGGTGCTGGAACCTACAGGCTCAACATCTACACCATCAGAAGAGCTACCCAGGGACTTGCTGACTACGTCAACGAGGCTTATCCCGGACAGGACAACGCTGTCGCCATCGCTTACGACTCGAGAATCAAGTCGGATCTCTTCTCGAAGGAGGCTGCAAGAGTTCTTGCTGGAAACGGAATCAAGGCTTACATCTACAGTGAGCTTATGCCGACTCCTATGCTTTCGTGGGCTGTAAGAACGCTTCACTGCAAGGCTGGTATCGTCTGCACCGCTTCTCATAATCCTTCGAAGTACAATGGCTACAAGGCTTACGGCTCTGACGGCTGCCAGATGACCATTGAGGCTGCTGACACAGTCTTAGGCAAGATCAACGCCACTCCTATGTTTGGCGGAGCGAAGCTTGTCGGATTCGATGAAGGTCTCGCAAGTGGAATGATCGAATATATCTCTCAGGATGTCATCACTGCTTACCTCGATGAGGTCCAGAAGCAGCAGATTCACCCGGAGGTCTGCGCTGCAAGCGGTTTGAAGGTTGTCTACACTCCTCTTAACGGAACTGGCAACAAGCCTGTAAGAGCGATTTTAAAGAGAATCGGCGTCAACGACGTCACCGTTGTTCCCGAGCAGGAGAACCCGGACGGCAACTTCCCCACCTGCCCGTTCCCGAATCCCGAAATCAAGGAAGCTTTGCACCTGGGATTAGAACTCTGCAAGACTGTAAAGCCTGACCTTCTTCTCGCTACAGACCCCGACTGCGACAGAGTTGGCATCGCTGTTCCTGACAAGGGCGGAAACTACGTCCTGTTCAGCGGAAACGAAGTCGGAGCTATGCTCCTTGAATACATCTGCAAGGAAAGAATCAAGCTCGGCACTATGCCCGAGAATCCTGTTGCTGTCAAGTCAATCGTTTCAACTGCTATTGCAGACGCTATCGCTGCTGACTATGGCGTTGAGATGAGAAACGTTCTGACTGGATTCAAGTTTATCGGCGAGCAGATCGGCTACCTCGAGGCTGCTGGCGAAGCTGACAGATACATATTCGGCTTTGAGGAGAGCTATGGCTATCTTGCTGGCTCTTATGTAAGAGACAAGGACGCTGTTGTCGGCTCTATGATGATTTGCGAGATGGCCGCTTACTACCGTTCGATCGGAGTTTCCCTCCTCGATGCAAGAGAGGCTATGTATAAGAAGTATGGCAACTATGTCCACACTGTCGAGAGCTTCGTTTGCGAAGGCGCTGCCGGCATGGCTGAGATGGCGAAGATCATGGGCGACCTCCACGAGAATCCTCCGAAGGAAATCGCAGGGTTCAAGGTTGTTGCTCTTGCTGATTACCTCAAGAAGACCGACACCGACCTTGTTACAGGCGAATCAAAGGGAATCGACCTCCCGAAGTCAGACGTCCTCAAGTTCACCCTCGAGAACAAGGCAACCGTCATCATCCGTCCCTCCGGCACCGAGCCGAAGATCAAGGCTTATTACACCACTATTGCGGCTGTAAGAGAAGATGCAGTTGAGCTCGGACAGAAGATTGCGAAGGAGTTTAAGGCTTCCTTGGGGTTCTGATTGAATTTCAGACATAATAAAGCCCGCAGGTTTTGAACCTGCGGGCTTTTGAATTACTACGAATAAAATCAGTTGAACTCTGCGGTGAAGTTGCCGTTTTCGAAAATCTGGACAGCCTGGCCTTCATGAGTGTAGCCGACAATCGACATATCGGGTGCTCCGACCATGAAGTCGACATGGATCATAGAGTCGTTGACGCCCATGGCATCGAAATCTTCCTTCTCGAGCTCTTCAAAACCTTCGACACAGTCGTTGAAACCTCTGCCGAGAGCGATGTGGCAGCTGGCGTTCTCATCGAAGAGGGTGTTATAATAAAGGATGTTCTGCTTGTTGATGGGAGACTCGCAGGGAACCAGTGCTACCTCGCCGATCATGGAAGCACCTTCGTCCATGGTGACCATCTTCTCAAGGAGCTCTCTTCCTTTTTCTGCTCCGAAGTCAACGACCTTGCCGTCCTTGAACTCAAACCAGAAGTTCTCGATGAGCTGACCTTGATAGGAAAGAGGCTTTGTGGAGACAACCTTGCCCTCTGCCTTGCCTTTTTCAGGGGTGGTGAATACCTCGATAGTGGGCATGTTCGGGTTGAAGTATCTGCCGTTTAAGTCAGTCTCTCCGCCACCGCACCATCTGCCCTTGGGCATGAGCCAGACCTTGAAGTCGGTGCCGTTTGAGGACTTATATTCAAGTCTCTCGAAATGATAAGCGTTGAGCTTAGCACATTTTGTCTTGAAGTCTTCGTTGACCTGATTCCAGACCTCGATCGGGTCGTTGTCATCAGTGACATAAACAGTCTCTAAAATTGCTTCCCAAAGCTTTTCCATTGCCTGGCTCTTGCGAAGACCCGGGAAGACCTTCTTTGCCCAAGCCTCTCCAGGGACAGCAGCTATAGTCCACTGGTGACGGTTCTCCATCTTATCAGAATAGGGCTTCATAACCTTGTATCTTGCACGGGAAGCCTTCTGCATCTTCTCCATATTGATGCCCTTGAGGCCATCGGGGTCGCTCGACTCAATCGAGATTCTTACAGGGAGCTCCTCACTCTGCCACTTCATCTTCTCTTCCTGCCAAGGAAGTACGGTTGAAAGGGTCTTGACGGAAGCGTGTCTGTAGTTGAGCTTGGTGATGGAATCGCAGCCCCACTCGACATTGACCTTCTTAGCTCCCGCCTTATAAGCCTCGTCGACGACGAGTGCAGCGAATTCAGCCTGATCGACATCGGCATAGACCTGAACAGTCTGTCCCTTTTGGACATTTGCGCCAACTCTTACTATGAGCTTGGCGTACTTTTTTATAGTTGATTTTTTCGTAAGTACCATTTCCTTTCAGCATATTACATTGCGGTTCATCCCGCCTAAATTAAAAGGATAGCACATCGGAAGCCAAAAGTCAATATTTTTGCCCTTTATTTCGCCTTTTTCGGCGAATTTTCAGAAATCATTACTTCCGGGAGCCACTTTTGGTGAGGTATGCTCTCTCTGAAAAGGAAGTGCCTCAGGATATCTTCATAGTAAATCGCCGGAATCGACAAGAGTAGCCACAGCACCGAATACGGCAGACATATCTGCCCCATGGCATTGAGTGGCAGCTGCGAATAGTCCCAGACATCAAGCCCCATCACGAGGTTCACAATCACCCCAGATGTAAACTCCATCACCGTAATCGTGAGGCTCCCGAGGCAAGCCTGCCACAAAAGGCAAGGCGCTTCCCCACCCTCGTCCATGCTCCCGATAATCACCAGACACACCCCACCGACCAGAAACATCGAAATATGCGAATATCCCCGCCAGATAATTTCCAAGAGCCCATAAGTAAGCCCACCAGCGACAAATATCACCACTCGCTTCGCAACAGAAACCGCCACACTTCTTTCCCGCATAATAACTTCTCCTCAAAAATACTTCCATTATTTTTGCCGGAATTAGGGAAATAATACTGAATAGGAGAGATTTTATTGATACTAACTACTTCTCTACTATCCTCACCCTCACATTCTCGGGATAGAGGGACAGGACGAGGTCGTTGGGCTTTTGTGAGCCGAGGGTGTCCCAGTCGTAGGGGTATGGGAGGAGGACGGTGACCGTTTTGCCGGATTCTATCGTGCATTTAGAGCCGCCGATGCCACCATTCAGATAGCCGAAGAGATAAGGGTTGATGCCTCCGCCAGAGGTGTAAGCGTATTGCATACAGAAGGAGGAGAGGTCGAGGGCCTGGGGCTCGTCTGTCGGATTGGTGATTTCGAGAGTCAGAATCAGGTCGGATTCATCAGAACAGTTCAGGACTTCTTCGCCGTAAATCTTCGCGAGCTCTTCGGATGAGTATATGCCGTCGCAGGTGCAGATCAGTTCTAAGTCGTGGAAAATGAAGGTCTCGCCGGTGGAGTAAACGGCTTTTTCGGTGAAGTGGTACTCGACAGCGTTGACATAGACGACCCTTGTGGTGAAGGCTATCGCAAGCATGGTGATAATTGATATAATTCGCTTCATGGGACTATCCTCCCAGCGTCGATTCTGAGGACTTCGTCGGAGATGAGTTCGAGCTCTTCCCTGTCGTGGCAGGCGACGATGATGAGGGAGCCGTGAGCTTTGAGCTTTGCGAGAATATGGCGGATATTCTCTACTCCGGCGTCGTCGACGGCGTTGATGGGCTCGTCGAGGATGACGAGCTCAGGCTCGCCCATGACGGCAGCTGCGATGCCGAGCTTCTGCTTCATGCCAAGGGAGAAGCTACGGTATTTCCGCTTGTCTTCGGGATCGAGGCCAACATCACTTAGAACTGCTTTGAGCTCGTCGTCCGAAAGATGCTCCCTCAGGTCGCTCAAGAGCCTGAGATTCTTGAGGGCTGTGTATTCAGGGAGGAAGGACGGGTTCTCGATCAGGACTCCGACGCTTCTCGGGAAGGAGATGTCTTTGCCCAAGATTTCACCGTTAATGACGACTTGCCCGCTTGTGGGCCTGATGAGGCCACAGATGAGGCGCATGAGCATCGTTTTGCCACTGCCGTTCTTGCCTTGGAATCCATAAACCTTGCCACCTTGGAGGGTGAGGCTGATGTTGTCAAGGATGGTGACGCCCTTGATGGTTTTTGATACGTTTTTAAGATCTAATTGCATGATTATTCCTCGTCTCCTTGGCTTTTTAAGATGTCCCGCTTGTTGAAGGCGATGAGGCCTGCTGTGAGGCTGAAGGCGAATACTATCCCCAGCGTCAGGTAGCTCTCAGCGGTGCCGATGCCGTATTCCGAAAAGGCTGAGAGCTTCAGGAGCTGGGAGCAGTTCGGGAAGAGCAGTGGAGTTGTTATGTAGGTGGAGGCTGCGGAGAGGGCTGCTACGGCGATGAAGCTGACGATTGGCGAGGTCAGAGTCATCAAGAAGAGCTGGAAAACGCCTGTCACGAAGGACGTTACGATAGGCAAGAGAAGCGCTGCACTCGAAAACTCTTCCGAAACGGCGAAAAGATTGATTTCCCACGAGATTGGAACTCCTAAGACTATGCAGAACAGAAGCGATGTTATAGTCATCACGAGATAGTATGCGAGAACCGTTAATGCTATCCATGCCACTTTCGAAAGATACCATCTCGAGCGTGAACCGCCATAAATCAGGACGCTGACGCCGTGGTTGTCGTATACCGACGAGAACGGATAGCTGCCGATTATCCACATAAGATATAGCTGGATAAGATACCAGACTATAGGAAATCTGAATTCCTCGCCACTTTGCGGGAACGGCGGGATGGATTTTACGAGATAGAGGATGTAGTCGAAGCTGCTGAGGTTCAGGGACAAGAGCTCGGCGTTTCTTCGTAGAGAGACATTCGCGATCAGGACTATGCCGGCGAGAACTATGAGCTTCGGGAGATTTCGTAGGAAGCCGACTTTCAGGTCATATTTAAAATACATCTTTTTTGCGCTCCAAAAAGTAGAATGCCGTAAAACTTGCTGCCATAAATACTATAAATTCGGTCAGGATTATTCCAAAACTTATCCCGTCGACAGTCTGAATCGGCCTCAGGAAAGTGATCGGGCTGAACTGGGAAAGGGAGAAGAGGGAGAGGACATAGTCGAGGACTTCGAAGACGATGAAGCTGCCGGTGACGGCAAGGAAGGGAGATGGGGTGAACATACTTAGCATCAGCGCGAAGCTCGCCATGCAGCCACACCAGAGCATGTCGATCAGGATATACAGGAGTGTGTATAAAATGGGCATCGTGTAGAAGAGCTCTCCCCACATGTTGCCGGATTGGACATAGTAGTTCTGGGTGACGGCTTCGGGAGTGAGCATCGGGAAGACGAGCATGGTGAGCATAAGGCTTGACAGGAGGATTACTCCGCTTACCAAAAAGCCGCTGAGGAAGGAGACTATGTACTTCGCCATGAAGCAGTCATGGCGGTCAATTCTTGTGAGAAGGTTCTTCAGATACCCGGTTTTCTTGTCCTTGCAATAGGCCCCCGCATAGGGAAACGCAGCTATTATCGGGAAGAGAAGATATAGGATGATCGGCGGGAGAGCGTCGTATTCGAGCTCGATGCAGGAGTTGAAGACCGTTTTCGGGTAATAAAGATAGCCTGAAACCTTGTCGCCATAGAGGGCATATTGCTCGGCAAATAGGTTGGCTTCCACAATCTCATACACGAAGAGCCAGACGACCAGTGCGAGGCCTATCAATATGGCTATATAGAGCTCTTTTGAGGAGAAGAGCCTTCGGAGTTCCAGTTTCAATGCCACTTTCATGAAAGCTCACCTAAACTGTCGGCAAGCTTGATGAGGGGATTGGTATAATCGCTGTCATCGCCGAAGTCGGTGAATGCTGCTCCCAAGGCGATGTATTTTGCGTCTTCGAGACCTGATTTCGCCATAAGATAGCCTATTGTCACGGTTTTGTCCTCGTTCGCAGTCACATTCACGGTGAAAGCGTTGTGAACGTCATCGGGAGCTGCGGAGTCGCTGAGGTAGCTAGGTTCCTTGAAGTCGTAGTTCTTGCTCGATTTTCCGTAGCAGAGCCAGAAGCAGGAAAGGCTGAGAGAGTCGATGGTTTCGGGGCTGTTGAGAGTTACTTCTACTGTCACAAAAACATAGCCGTCGGCGAGGGTGCCGTCGTCAGAAAGTGCTGAGTACCAGTCGTTGATTCTGTCAAAGTCTGAGACTGAGGTTATCTTCCCCTCCTCAACGTTGACAGAGTTCACAGTGCAGTCGACATAGATGGCGTTGTCGGTCTCGGCAACATAGTATGGGATAGAGTAGGATTCATCAGAATTGCTCTTGCTTTCGGAGTACATCATGTCATCTGAGCCACAACCGACAAGGGAAATTGTGAGAGTGAGTGAAATAATAAAAGCGAATAATCTTTTCATAATCATGTTCCTTTCGGGTTTGATGCTTAAAGTTTACACCACGCATTTCCCGAGAGTCAATAAATATTAAGAAATCTTAATCTAATCTTAATAGTTCTTAATAATTGGCATAAAAATGCCCGCCACGATTCGCTTGTGACGGGATTTTTCTTATAATCCTAAGATATCGGAGATGTTGCCATAGGCTATCTTTTCGATTTCAGAGTCGGTGAAGTCCATCTGATTGAGGATTTCGCAATAGGTTTCGTAGATGTTTTCTGGCTCTACGCGATAGACTTGCGGATAGTCTGTAGCAAAAATCAGACGATCGGCTCCAAATTCGCGGAGAATACGGTTGGAGGTCTTGATTCCATAGATGCGAACGAGTTCAGGAAGGTAGGTTGAGATGTCGACATATTCATTGCCCTCAAGGGCATCCTGCCAACGGGAACCGCCTATGTGGGAGATTATGATGGTTCCGTCTGGGAAGATTCTCTGGATGTTGTGGATTCTCGAAGGAGAGCACAGGTCGAAGTCGGTTCCTCCGAAGGGGTAGGAATGAATCATTATCGGAATTTTCAGGTCACATGCCGTTCTTATCACCGGGACCATCTCGAGAGAATCAACCGGGATCCCGAGGTTTGAGGGGTGAAGCTTGAGACCCTTCAGACCATATTCATTGACAGCCTGCTCAAGGAAGTGAGGCGCTGTGTCGTAAAAATATCCTCCTGCTGGGAGAACATCTGCAAACGAGATGAATCTGCCATCGGATGTATTCATCATTTCCGCAAGCCATTGGTTTGTCCTGCTGCAATCGGGATAGTAGGTTGCACCTTCATTTATCGGAACCAGGACGGCTTTTTCGACGTTGTATTCGTCCATGAGGCGTATGTATTCTTCGCGTTCCGCATGCTTCCACACTCCATCAATCCAAGCGAGGGTTTCTTCGGGTGCGAGATGAACATGAGCATCGATTTTCTTGACGGTTTTCCAATCCAAATCGGATTCCTCCTTAATTATGCCTTTCCGCCTTTAACGCCTTTGGTGCCACCGAGGTGGACACCACTCAGGACATTGGTGTCGAAGGTATAGGTGATGCTTTGCTGTTCGCGGTAGCGCTTGAGGGAGAGGGAGATCATTCTCTCGAGGAGAACTGAATACTTGACACCCTTGGGCTCCCAGAGATAGAAGGAAAGCGAGCCTGGGATGGTGTTGATTTCGTTTAAGTAGACCTCGCCAGAGTCGTTGTCGATCATGAAGTCGATTCTGGCAACGCCGTTGCAGCCGAGAGCTTTGAAAGCCTTGACAGCGTATTCCTGAATGGCGGTGGTGTTCTCCTGAGAGATGTCTGCCGGAATGACTCGCTTGGTGCTGGCCATGCCCTTTGATGACTTGGATCCTCCCATATACTTGTCGTTGAAACTGAGAATTTCGTCGGCACTGACGGGTCTTTCGCAGACGGAGGCTTCGGCTTCCCTGTCGTCCCCCAGAACCGAGCAATTGACTTCAGTCAGGTTCGTGATAGCCCGCTCGACTAAAATCTTCTTTGAGTATCTGAAGGCGTCTGAGAGGGCAGTTTCGAGCTTCTCGCGGTTATCCGCCTTTGAGATTCCAATGCTGGAGCCTAAGTTGACAGGCTTGACGATGACGGGATAGTCAAACTTCTTTTCAATGCCGAGCATGACGAGGTTCGGGTTCTCGTCGAATTCGTCTGAATAGCAGAGCATACAGTCGAGAACCGGGATTCCGTTGTCCTTGAAGACACACTTCATGGCGTATTTATCCATGCCGAGAGCTGACGAAAGTACGTCACAGCCGACATATGGGATTCCGAACATATTGAGATATCCAGCGATGGTTCCGTCCTCGACATTGGTGCCATGAACTATTGGGAAGGCGATGTCGATATAGTCGACAAAGGGCTTCTGGAAGAGCTTGGTTTCTACTCTATGGAGCTCTACCCTGTCGCCTACTTTGGCAAATGTGACGCGGTAGCTCTCCGAAAGAAGCTTCTTAATGTCTTTATAAGCCTCGATGTCGGCCTCATGCTCGCCAGTGTACATTTCGCCAGTCTTGGCTATGTAGATGGGGATGATGTCGTACTTATCCTTGTCGAGGTAGGAGTAAGCCTGAAGAGCAGAGATTATCGAAATCTCATGCTCGGTGCTTCTGCCCCCGAATAACAGTGCCAGTTTTATTTTCATATATTGGTCTTCCTTCCTTATATCAATAATTATCGGGTAAGTCGTTCTCTAAGAGTATTATCTTACGTTTTCCCTCGGTTGTCAAGGAGTAAACTTTCTGCATTGCCTCATTTAACGATTCCGAAACGTAGATTTTATCCTCAGGATAACCTGCTTCGGTGAGGCCATCGTGGATGGGCTTGGTCTGAGCTGAACCAACGAGTGCCACGAAGTCGCAGACTGAGGCTGCTTCGGTGCCGAATTCTTTATTCAGCTCGTACTGACGGGAGCCGAGCTCGATCATTCCGGGAGTGACTAGGATTTTCATGCCATCAGTCATCGAGAGAGCCTCGAGAGCTGCTCTTGCACCTGAAGGGTTCGAGTTGTAGGCGTCATCGATGACGGTATAGTCACCCTTATTGATTAGCTGAAGGCGGTGAGGGACGCTTTCGAGCTTTCGAGCAGGTGCCTTAAGCTCGTCAAGAGTTATCCCGAGAGAATTCGCAACTGCAATCGCTCCGCAGATATTCACGACATTATGCCTGCCGATAAGAGGCGTCCTGTATTCGCAGCTCTTGCCAGATGGAGCATGAACAGTGAACTGGGAGCCCTTTTCGGAGATAGTGAGACCGGTTACATAGTAGCCAGCGCGGTCGTCTATGCCATAGGAAATGTGATCATAGCTGGGTGCCACCGACTGGATATTTTCGTCATCCATGTTCAAGAAAAGCATACCCTTGCCCTTGACAGCATCGGCGAGCTCGAACTTGGTCTTTTTTACGTTCTCGATCGAGCCGAAGCTTTCGAGATGCATCTCCCCTACTGAGGTTATGATTCCGTGAGTAGGATGGACGATGTCGCAGATTTCTTTTATATCACCGACGTTTTTGGCACCCATTTCGCAGAGGAAGATGTCGTGAGTGGCTCTCAAAGAGCCTCTGATAGTCTTTACAACGCCGAGAGGCGTATTGAAGTTTCCAGGGGTTTTCAGGACATTATACTTGACGCTAAGGAGTGAATCGAGGAAGTATTTGACGCTGGTTTTGCCGAAACTGCCGGTGATGCCGATAACTGTCAGGTTGGGACAATCGGCTAAGATTCGCTTCGCATCATTTATATAGCGCTGGTTGATGGCGAGCTCCATCGGACGGTTTATGAGATTCGCAAGGAGAACCATCCATGGGACTAAGAATATCCAGAGAGCCATCAGTGGCACGGAGATTTTCATGGGAATAGTCCACAAGAGAATTATCGGGATGATATAGAGCACCGCAAGAGTTACTATAAGCCTCTTGACTCTGGCTGTATATTTGAGTGGGACTTTATCATTGCCCTTCGGGAGCTGAGGAAGGGCTGTCAGCAGGATAAGTATTGCTGTCAGCACAAGCGGGATCAGGGAGTTTGTGCTGATTACACTCAATGCGATAGCAATCACAAGTACTACAAGATGCACCACCATATAAGTTGAGGCATGGGAAAAGAGCCACTTGGCCTGAACACGAGGCTTATAGGAATTCAGCTGGAACATGTGGATGAAGTGGCGGGCTGACAAGCTGGCTGCGAATAGATATACAAGTATACTCAGCACCATGAATGTATAAATCATAGGTTATGACCTCCGGGTTTTATAGTGGAATTCCTAAGAAGGAACGGATAGCGCGATCGCATAGCTCTGGGGCCTGAAGGAAGGAATAGTGGCCAGCGCCAGTTACTCGGACGAGTCCGGCATCAGGGATGAGCTTCTCGAAGGTCTCGCCATCTGAGATGGGCGTTGCGGTGTCGGCAGTGCCCCAGATGAGAAGGGACGGGACGCTGATTTTTGGCAGAAGCCCTGTTAAATCCTCATTTACGACTTTCACGAGAGTTGCACGCATTGTCGGAGTTGAATTCTTATAGTCAGCGGAGCCACGTTTGCTTCTGAGGTTATCGAGAGCGTTCGGGAAGAGGGCTTTGACAGGCTTGAGACTCAGGACAGCTTTCCCGACTTTATAACAGGCAAGGCTGAGCTTTTGCTTCAGGGTCTTTTTGGGCTTGATGCCAGCTGAGTCGATGAAGATGGCCTTTGTAACGCTTGGGAGGAGATTTCCTGAGAGCTCTTTTATCATTATTCTGCCACCGAAGCTGTGCCCGATGAGGCAGACTGGCTTAACCTTAAGCTCATCCAGGAAGGCGTTTACGAAGCTTACGTAATCGTCGACGCTCCAAGGCTCTGGAGGCTCTTCGCTTCCGCCGAAGCCAGGCAAATCCAATGCCAATGCAGTATATTTTTCCGAGACGGTGGTCATGAGCTTATCAAAAAGCTCGATATTCGCTCCCCAACCGTGAAGGAAGAGGACAGTTTCTCCCTCTCCTGCCATTTTATAATTTATATTTATGCCATTTACAGCTATAGTCATACTGAGCTCCTTAATGTTCACATAATCTGTCATGATACAGTATATCACTTTGCAAGAAAAATTTCCACTGTTTTTTGTACATTTTTGAGCGAATGTCGAATCTGTGAAATTATATCCGAAATCACTCTCATTAGGGCTTGAAAAAATCGGGCTGTTGTGCTACAATAATCTTGATTCGGCAATTTGAAAGGAGAACTGCTATGATACTTTTAGAAGCGCAAACCCCGTCAACCGGCACCGTAGTCGGTCTCGGCATTGGCACGGTTTTCTTCGGACTGATTTGTCTTATCGCAATCTGCTATCTGCTCGGCTTCATCATGACGAGAGTAAACAAGGGCAAGGCTGATAAAGAGCCTGCTACTGCAAATACAACTCCCGCTGTAAGCGCACCTGCAAACGAGCCTATCGTCAACAGACAGGAGCTTATCGCGGCTGTTTCCGCCGTTATTGCGGAAGAGCTCGGGCAAGACGTAGAAGCAATCAGGATTAAATCTATTAAGAAGCTGTAATACTTTTGTGCAGCATTTTACAACAATGGAGGAAGGTAACATTATGAAACACTATCACGTTAATGTAAACGGAACCGATTACGAAATCGAAATCGAGGAAATTTCAGCTGAGGAAGCAAAGTCCCGTCACGCTGATCCTATGCCTGCTACTACAGCTCCCGCTGCAGCTGCTCCTGCAGGTGCTGAGACCATCTCTGCTCCTATGCCTGGAACTATTCTTGATGTCAAGGCATCAGTTGGTCAGTCTGTCAACAAGGGCGACGTACTCATGATTTTGGAGGCTATGAAGATGGAGAACGAAATCATGGCTCCGAAGGCTGGCAAGGTTGTCTCTGTAAACGTTTCAAAGGGTGCTTCAGTCAAGACTGGCGACGTCCTTTGTGCAATCGAATAATTGCGGTTTTAACCGTATTTACGGAAAGGAGACAAAAAGCTTAAATGGATGCAATTTTAGATTTTTTGAAAACCACCGGCTTTGCAATGATTGCAGATAACTGGAAGGTTATCATTATGCTTGCTATCTCATGTTTACTTCTGTACCTTGCGATAGTCAAGAAGATGGAACCGCTGCTTCTGCTGCCGATTGCCTTCGGAATGTTACTCACAAACATTCCTGGCTCCGAAATGTTCCACGAGGTTCTCTTCGTTGATGGACATATTCACTGGGATCTGTTCGGTGGCGCAGCGATAACGCAGGAGTTTATCGACAGCATTGAAAACACGGTTGTGGCGAGCACGCTGACTGCTGGAGAAACAATTTCTGTCGGACTTTTGGATGTCCTCTACCTTGGAGTTAAGCTCGGTATTTACCCTTGCCTTATCTTTATAGGCGTTGGTGCACAGACCGACTTCGGCCCCTTGATCGCTAACCCGAAGACCTTGCTCCTCGGTGCTGCTGCTCAGGTTGGTATCTTCATTACATACCTTGGAGCTACTCTTATGGGCTTCACTTCGCAGGAAGCAGGAGCTATCGCCATCATAGGAGGTGCTGACGGTCCTACAGCCATTTACACCACACAGATTCTGGCTTCAAACCTCTTGGGCCCGATTGCGATTGCAGCTTACTCGTACATGGCGCTTGTGCCTGTTATCCAACCGCCGATTATGCGAGCTCTTACAACTAAGGAAGAGCGCAGAATCGTCATGAAGGAATTAAGACCTGTTTCCAAGACCGAGAGAATCCTCTTCCCGATTGTTGTTACTATCTTTGTAGCACTTCTTGTTCCTTCTGCTGCTCCACTTATCGGATGCCTGATGCTTGGTAACCTCATGAGAGAATGCGGAGTTACCGAGAGACTTTCAAAGACCGTTCAGAACGAGCTTATGAATATCTGCGTTGTATTCCTCGGCGTTTCCGTCGGTGCTACTGCTACTGCAAACACCTTCCTGAACCTCAAGACTCTTGAAATTCTTGTCCTCGGTATCGTTGCGTTCAGCTTGGGAACCGCTTGTGGCATACTCCTTGCAAAGCTCATGAACGTCTTCTCGAAGAACAAGATCAACCCGCTTATCGGCGCTGCAGGCGTTTCCGCAGTTCCTATGGCAGCGAGAGTTGCTCAGAAGGAAGGCCAGAAGGAGGATCCCTCAAACTTCCTGCTCATGCATGCCATGGGTCCGAACGTTTCGGGAGTTATCGGCTCTGCTATCGCTGCGGGTGTTCTTATCTCGCTTCTGGGCTGATATGAAAGGAGTTCTACATGGCTACTAATAAGTTATATATAACTGACACAATCTTAAGAGACGCTCACCAGTCTCAGGCTGCCACGAGAATGAGGCTTGAGGATATGCTTCCAGCTTGCCCTACACTTGATTCCATCGGATATTGGTCACTTGAGTGCTGGGGAGGCGCTACCTTCGACACCTGCATGAGATTCCTGAACGAAGACCCTTGGGAGAGGTTGAGAGCCTTGAGAAAGGCTCTTCCGAACACAAGGCTTCAGATGCTTTTCCGCGGACAGAATATCCTGGGGTATAAGCACTATGCCGACGACGTCGTTGACGCGTTTGTAAAGAAGTCTATCGAGAACGGCATTGACGTCATCAGAATCTTCGATGCTCTTAACGACACGAGAAACCTGAAGGCTGCTATCACCGCCACGAAGAAGTATGGCGGAATGTGTGAGGCTGCTATCAGCTACACTACCAGCCCTGTTCACAACAAGGAATACTTCGTCAAGCTCGCTATGGAGCTTGAGGAAATGGGTGCTGACACCATATGCATCAAGGATATGGCGAACTTGCTTCTTCCATATGATGCTGCCGAGCTCGTCAAGGAGCTTAAGGCTCACGTCAAGATTCCGATTCACCTTCACACTCATAACACCACCGGCACCGGCGACATGGTCAACCTCATGGCTGCTCAGGCAGGAGTTGACATTGTTGACACTGCCCTTTCGCCTCTCGCAAACGGCACTTCACAGCCGGCAACTGAGTCTCTGGTCGCTACACTTGCTGGTACCGACAGAGACACTGGACTTGACCAGATGAAGCTTGCTGATGCAGCTGCTCACTTCAGAAATGTTGCGAACAGGCTGAAGGCTGAGGGCTCACTTGATCCGAAGGTCCTCAATGTCGACACAAAGACCCTTATGTATCAGGTTCCTGGCGGAATGCTTTCTAACCTCATTTCGCAGCTCAAGCAGGCCAACGCTGAGGATAAGTACTATGAGGTACTTGCTGAGGTTCCGAGAGTCAGAGAAGACTTCGGCTATCCTCCGCTCGTAACTCCTACCAGCCAGATCGTCGGAACTCAGGCAGTTATGAACGTTCTCTCTGGCGAGCGCTACAAGATGCTCACTAAGGAGTCTAAGGGACTCTTGAGAGGCGAATATGGTCGTCTCCCGGGCGAGGTCAACGAGGATGTCAGAAGAAAAGCTGGAATCAGCGATGACGAGGTCATCACATGCCGTCCTGCCGACAATCTCGAACCAGAGCTCGACAAGTACCGCGAAGAGGTCAAGAACATCCCTGGCTTCAACGGTTCTGAAGAGGATGTCCTGAGCTATGCCCTGTTCCCACAGGTTGCGACGAAGTTCTTTGCTTCCAGACTCGAGAAGGAAAAGAAGGTTGCTGTCACAAAGCCAGCTGACAACGGTCCGAGAGTCCTTTATGTGGATGACTGCTCGATTCAGTAATTAGATACCAAATAATAAAATCCCCGAGACTTTCTCGGGGATTTATTCATATATAAATACAAAGTCACGAACGCATTACAATTGCAATTATGCAAATTATAATAAGTGCAACAAGCACATACTTTAGAACTGTGTTGGCTTTGCTATACGCCTTGGGATCATTCCGACTGTTATTACTGTTGCTTGAAATGTTGCTGTCAGGAACATCCATGGGTCCATTTTCGAAATCAGCCTGCTGAGGAGCATCTGTAACAGATTCACTATGTTTAACTCGATGCGGATTCATAGACTCTTCAATGGCGCTTTGAACACTTTGTTTTATGTATTGCTCATTTATGCCATATGAAGTCCAAAGAGTAATTATTGGCAGCCCCGCTTCTTCGCAAATATTTTTTACTTTATTATCTCGATTCTTTCTACTGTATTGCTGATGCGAAGCATCGTTGATTTCAATAATCGCTACAGGGTGATAGTCCTCTACTCGGCAAATCAACCCATCCGCAATTCTGAAAAGCTCATTCTGAAACTTTGCGTTGTCAGTTCGTATCAGAATACTTCTCAAAGAGACTTGTGGAAGAACAATATAACCATCAGGTAAAGATTTTTTTATTGCTCTCAAATACGCTCTCTCCGTATTTGTAATAAGAGATTTCTTGACTTCATATAAGTATTTTTGCTCTTCAGACATCAATATTCACTCCCACTTATGATGGTATAATTCTACATCAAAGAGCTGCAAAAGTCAATAAGGGAATAACAAATTGTATTGCATTATCCCGTAAATTCATGTATAATAAATGAGGTTGAGGCCTTAGAATAAACAGGTTATATCCATATACTATAAAAGTGAAAGGAACATATGTTATGAAGAATCAACATCAGATCAAACAGACGGCATATAAACCTGACGATGGGTTCATCGGCGAAAAGCAACGGCTCATCAGGGAGACGGTTATTCCCTATCAGTATTCAGTGCTGAAGGACGAGGCACCAGACACTGAGAAGAGCCATGTTATTGCGAACTTTATTAACGCTGGGAAGGCACTTCGGGGCGAGGACGTTGGCGACGGATTTTACGGAATGGTGTTCCAGGACAGCGACGCTGCAAAGTGGCTCGAGACGGTCGCTTATTCGTTGGCAATTCACCCTGATAAAGAGCTTGAGGCCACGGCTGACGAGGTTATCGACATTATAGCCTCCGCTCAGGATGAGGACGGATACCTCGACACCGCTTTCACCGTCAAGGACAGAGACCACCGCTGGCAGAACCTTCTTGAAGGGCACGAGCTCTACTGTGCTGGGCACATGATGGAGGCTGCCTGTGCCTACTATGAGGCCACCGGGAAGGACAAGCTCCTGAAGGTCATGGAGAAGAACGCCGAGCATATCTACAGTGTGTTCATCACTGGCGGGCACAAGGGCTATCCCGGACACCCGGAGGTCGAGCTGGCGCTCATGAAGATGTACCACCTTACGGGAAACCACAAGTGCCTCGAGCTTGCGAAGCATTTCATAGATATCCGTGGCGTTGACCCTCAATACTTCGAAAAGGAGCGGAAGTCACGCGACTGGGTTGTCTGGGGTGGAGACGGAAGAGATCACGACTATATGCAGTGCTCGAAGCCTGTGAGAGAGCAGTCGGACGCTGTCGGGCACTCTGTGAGAGCGGTTTATCTCTACACTGCGATGGCTGACCTGGCAAGCGAGACTGACGATGCGGAGCTTTTGGAGGCCTGCAACAGGCTCTGGGAGAGCATCACCGGGAAGAGGATGTACCTGACTGGTGGCATCGGCTCAAGCTGCAATGGCGAGGCGTTCACGGTCGATTATGACCTGCCGAACGATACGGCTTACTGCGAAACCTGTGCCTCTATAGGACTCATGTTCTTCGCTTCGAGAATGCTCGAGAGCAATGCTGACGGCAAGTTCGGCGACGTTATGGAGAGGGCTTTTTATAACACTGTTCTCGCTGGAATTCAACTTGACGGGAAGAGCTTCTTCTATGTCAATCCGCTTGAGTGTGTTCCGGGAATCTCTGGGGTTGCTTCTACTCATCGGCACGACCTGACCTATAGGCCGAAGTGGTACGCTTGTGCCTGCTGCCCTCCGAATCTGGCGAGATGTGTCTGCGCTTTCGGAAAGTATGCCTATGGTGAGAACGAGAAGACAGCTTTCTGCCACATGTTTGCTTCTGGCGAAGTCGATTTTGAGAACGGGCTTAAGCTTTCCTGCAAGACAGAGTACCCGTATGGGTTCGATGTTAATTACACTGTCCTTGACAGCGAGAGTGAGCTTGCACTCAGGATTCCTGAGTGGAGCAAGGAGTTTAGCTTGACAGTTAACGGGGAGAAAGTGACCAAAGAACTGAGAAACGGCTACGTTTATCTTGATGTCAAGAAAGGCGACGAGATCGCTTTGAAGCTCGATTCGCTCCCCTACTATGTTTATCCTTCAAGCAGGATTCCTGAGCTTACTGGGTCGGTTGCAGTTTGCCGTGGTCCACTTGTCTACTGCTTTGAAGGCAAGGACAACGGCTGGTGCGACGGAAACATTCTCTCACTATCTCTGACGGGAAGCAGCGATATTTCCCTGGAAAAGGCGGAAGGATTGCCGAGTGATATCGTGGCACTCAGGGTTCCGGCTGTTAAATCTTGTGAAGTCAAAGGGCTTTACACGATGGAGAAGCCAACCTATGAGGAAGGACTTGCGAAAGCGATCCCCTACTACGCCTGGTGCAACCGTGGAGAGAACCAGATGAGGGTCTGGATGAACCTAAAATAGCGAAAAAAAGAAGCAGGAGCCATGCGGTTCCTGCTTTTATTATTATTCGGTTTTGTCGAGCATTTCGCTCATTGTCCGCCAGCCGAGGACGGCACACTTGACTCGAGAGGGCATATGTGAGACGTCCTTCAGAGCTCCTGCTTCTTCAAGCTCCTCTATTTCTTCGTCTGAGGCTTCGCCCTTTATCATCCTTAAGAACAGGTCTGAGAGGTGCTGAGCCTCTTCTTTTGTCTTTCCGATGACGAGGTCGAGCATGATGTCAACTGATGCCTGAGAGATGGCGCAGCCGTCACCCTCAAAGGAACCGTCGACGATGACTCCGTTTTCAACCTTGAGCTGAAGGACGATGTCGTCGCCACAGGAAGGGTTCACGCCTTCGAGAGCACAGGTTGCGTCCTCGAGTGTTCCCTTGTACTGAGGGTAGAGATTGTGGTCGGTCAGGACTTCGTTATAGAATGTGTTAGTCGCCAAGGCCCATTCGCCTCCTTAATGTTTTCAGTGACTGTATGAAGCGGTCGATGTCACTTTCGTCGTTATAGAATGCAAGGCTTGCACGTGCCGAAGAACGGACTCCTAAGAATGTGTGGAGCGGTTGAGCGCAGTGGTGGCCAGCACGAATTGCGACCTCGTCCTCGTCTAAGATTGCCGAGATGTCGTGAGGATGGACACCATCGACGGTGAAGCTGACGATGCCGGAATGGTTGCGATAATCGCTACTGCCGATGATATTGACGTGTGGAATCGCCTGCATTTGTTCGAAGAGAAGCTTGGTGAGCTCAGTCTCTCTCGAGTGAATCGCGTCCATACCGATGCTGTTGATATAGTCGATGGCTGCTGCAAGGCCGACTGCATCGCCAGCACTGACGGTTCCAGCCTCGAACTTGTGAGGGAGTTCGGCATAGGTGGCGCTGTCACGGGTGACATACTCGATCATCTCGCCACCGCTGAGGAACGGGGGCATCTTTTCAAGGAGCGATTCTTTGCCGTAGAGAACTCCGATGCCCATCGGAGCCATCATTTTGTGGCCTGAGAAGGCGAGAAAGTCGCAATCAAGTTCTGTTACATCGATAGCCATGTGTGGAGCGCTTTGGGCAGCATCTACGAGGACTACTCCGCCGTTTTTGTGAACCAGCTGGATTAGCTCCCTGACGGGATTCTCGCTGCCAAGGACGTTTGAAACCTGAGCCATGGCTGCAAGCTTGGTCTTTTCCGTGACGGCTGCCCTCAGCTTTTCAAGAGGATAGGAGCCGTCGGGCTCACATTCGAGGTACTTCAAAGTGGCGCCAGTTTTACTTGCGACCATCTGCCATGGAAGAATGTTTGAGTGGTGCTCGGAAATCGTGATGAGGATTTCGTCGCCTTCGTGAAGATTGTTCAGGCCATAGCTGTAGGCGACGAGATTTATGCTTTCAGTGGTGTTGCGGGTGAACACGATTTCGCTCGTTTTGCTGGCGCCAATGAAGTCTCTCACCTTCTCACGGGCGTTTTCGTAGTGCTCGGTGGCGTCATAGGCGAGAGAATAGAGGCCTCTCAGAGGGTTCGCATTCGAGTACTCATAGAAATCCCGGACAGCGTCCAGAACCACGGAAGGCCTCTGCTCGGTAGCAGCGTTGTCGAGGTAAGCTATGTCGGTGCTCTTGAGAAGTGGGAAATCGTCTTTATAATTACGCATCTTCGCCTCCATCTGCCTCAGGAGTGATGAGGCTGTGGGCAAGCGTTCTGACTTCTTCGTCGGGAATGTGGGAGATAATGGCGTCGAGCTTGGCGTGAGCGATGATGTCCTCGGCAGCTTCGGCAGAAATTCCACGTGAGCCGAGGTAGAAGATGATATTGTCGTCAAGTCTGCCGATCGAGGCACCATGGTTGCCCTCGACGTCCTCCTCGTCGCAAAGAATCAGAGGGATCGTCTGGTTGACCTGATTGTCACCGAGGAGGAGAATGTCCTCATTCTCGGTGCCCTTCGCGCCAGCACAGCCCTTGATGAGGTCGATAGTGCCACGGAAGGTCTTCGTGGAGTCGTTCTCGAGTATTCCCGAAGCGAAGATATTCGATTCGGTTTTCCTGCCGGTGTGGCGGACGACATAGTTCATATCGAGGCTCTGATTTGTCTTTACTCTGTAACCAGCGTTTGCAGTGAATGAACTGTGCTCGCCAGATAAATCTGCTGAGACAGCGACATATTCATGAGCTCCACCGAGCTCGAGCTTGGTGAGATTGAAGTTAGCGTTTTTATCGCAGGTGCAGCCGATGTCGGTTATCACGTCACAATCGCTGCCGACTGTCTGGATTACGGTCAGGTCGACAGTCGAGCCAGCTTCGGCTGAAATCTTTATTTCAAGGACTGCTGTCCCCTCGCCTGTCATAATAACAGAAACAGGGAGAACGGCGTTTTCTTTTGCGTGAAGGAAGAGCCTTGCGGACTTTCCGCCAGTGAAATCGTAGCTTAAAATAGCTGGAGTTGCTTCGCTGTCGGATTCGATGAGAAGGCTGTCGCCTTGGAGGAGTTCACCTAGCTTGTCCCCTGCTGCGGATTTTACGTTATCTAAAGTCTCATTCTGAATGAGCTTAAGCGAATCGGGAAGCTTTTTGATTTCAGGGGTGCAGAAGGCTGTCGGGATTTCTCCTTGATAACTTGCCTCGTTCATCTTGAGGCTATTCCAGGTTCTGACGGGAAGCGGATTTAAAAGTATATTTTCAGTTTCAGTTGTCATATCTTCCCCTCCTTAGCCTATTGCGCCCTTCATCTCGAGGCGGATTAAGTTATTCATTTCGACGGCGTACTCGAGCGGAAGCTCCTTCGAGACGTTGTCGGCGAAGCCTCCGACGATCATCGCTCTCGCGTCCTCTTCCGAAATGCCACGGGACATGAGATAGAAGACTGCATCGTCGCTGATTCTGCCGATTCTGGCTTCGTGGCCGACATCGGCATCGCCGGTGCGGATGTCCATTGCGGGAATCGTGTCGGAGCGGGAGATGTCGTCGAGCATTAATGACTGGCAGGAAACGACAGCCTTGCTCTTGTGGGCGTTCTTGCCGACGATTACGGAACTTCTGAAAGTGCTTACACCGCCATCTTTCGAGATGGATTTTGTGTTGATATATGAGGACGTGTTCTCGCCGATATGGACGACCTTGGCGCCAGTGTCGAGGTTCTGGCCCTTGCCGGCAAATGTAATGCCGGTGAATTCCATGCGGGAGTTCTTGCCCTTTAAGGTTGTCATCGGATAAAGGTAAGAGACATGGGAGCCGAACGAGCCGGAAACCCATTCCATAGTTCCGCCTTCCTCGACGGTTGCACGCTTGGTGTTGAGGTTATACATGTTCTTCGACCAGTTTTCGATCGTCGAATATCTGAGTCTCGCGTTCTTTCCGACAAAGAGCTCAACACAGCCGGCATGAAGGTTTGCGACGTTATACTTTGGAGCTGAGCAGCCCTCGATAAAGTGGAGGTCTGCGCCTTCGTCGACGATTATGAGAGTATGTTCGAACTGTCCTGCACCGGGAGCGTTCAGCCTGAAATAGGACTGAAGAGGGATCTCGACCTTGACGTGTGGCGGGACATAGACGAACGAGCCACCAGACCAGACAGCACCATGAAGGGCTGCAAATTTATGGTCAGTAGGCTTGACGAGCTTCATGAAGTGGCTCCGAATCATGTCGGCGTATTCACCATGCATTGCGCTTTCGAGGTCGGTGTAGACGACACCCATGGCTGCGACTTCTTCCCTGACGTTATGATAGACGAGCTCAGAGTCGTACTGAGCGCCGACTCCTGCCAGCGACTTTCTCTCAGCCTGAGGGATTCCGAGGCGCTCAAATGTATCCTTGATTTCGTCAGGGACGTCGCTCCACTTGGCACTCATCTTGGTGTTTGGCCGGACATAGGTGACGATATTGTCCATATCGAGGCCATCGATTGGCGGGCCCCAGTTTGGAACCTGCATCTGGTTATATATCTGAAGCGACTGAAGCCTGAACAGGTTCATCCAGGCGGGGTCGTTCTTCTCTTTTGAGATTTTGTCGACGATTTCCTCTGTCAGACCAGCATTGAGCTTATAGTTATCAGTGTCCTCGTTTCGGAAATCGTACATGTTGCGGTCGATACTCTCGACCTGACTTTTTTCTTTCATTCTTCGCTCACTTTCCCGCCAGCTCGATATACTTTTCGTAGCCGTTTTCGTTGATATCATCGACCACTGAGGCGTCGCCATCGGCGACGATGTGGCCATCGACGATTACGTGGGTCTTGTCGATATCGAAGGCGTCAAGGATTCTTGTCGAGTGAGTGATGACGAGGAGAGCGCCGTTCTCCTCCTCGAGATAGGTCTTGATGCCGTTGGAAACGAGCCTTACGGCATCGACATCGAGGCCGGAGTCGGTTTCATCTAAAATTGCGAGCTTCGGGCGGAACATGAGAAGCTGCAAGATTTCCGTTTTCTTTTTCTCGCCGCCTGAGAATCCGACGTTAAGGTCTCTCTTGGCATAAGAGGGATCGAGCTGGAGGAGCTCCATGGCAGCTTCTAACTTCTTCTTGAAATCAAAAAGTTTGATTCTCTTGCCGGTTCTCTGCTCGAGAGCGCTTCTTAGGAAGCTTTCGACTGTGAGGCCAGGGACCTCGAGTGGCGTCTGGAACGAGAGGAACATTCCAGCCTTGGCGCGCTTGTCGGGAGATTCGGAAGTGATGTCATTTCCGTCAAAGATAATTTCGCCAGAATTTATTGTATACTGGGGGTTGCCCATCAGGGCGTAGCCGAGGGTCGACTTGCCAGCACCGTTAGGGCCCATGAGGACATGAGCCTCACCCTCATTAATCTGCATGTTGACATCATGCAGGATATGTTTGTCGTCGATAGAGACGTTTAGGTTGTTAACACTCAAAAGTGTAGACTTGGACACTATATTTCACACTCCGTTTTTATCTACATTATAAAAACCAACCGCAAAAGTAGGTTAAAGATATAGTAACACACTTGAAGCCTCTTGTCAAGGGAATATGCCCCATTTTGGACGTCACAAATCAAGATTTTTGGCGGGGACTTGAAATTTTACCGTGGCTGGTGTATACTATTATCAGATTGGAGTGAATGTAATGTTTATCTCATCAAAGGGCAGATATGCCCTGAGAGTTGTTGTTGATATAGCTGAAAGGGAGACGGAGGATTATATCCCGCTTCAGGAGATTGCCGACGGCCAGCATCTCTCGGAAAAATACCTCGAAGCAATAGTCAAGAGCCTTGTCACCGGCGGAGTTCTTGAAGGCCAGCGAGGAAAAGGCGGAGGCTACCGCCTGAGCCGTTCTCCTGACCAGTGCACTGTCGGCGAGATCTTAAGGCTCACCGAAGGCGAATTAGCGCCTGTTTCTTGCGTCGACAAGTCGGTTGAGCAATGTGAGAGGCGCTACGAGTGCCGGTCCTACCCCATGTGGCAAGGTCTCGACAAGATGATTTCGGAGTATCTCGATGGGTTTACGATTAAGGATTTGATGAGGAGCTGACCCCTCCACCATGCTTTTATTGGCTGCGGTGGCTGAAGCCACCTTGCCAAGCTATTTTCGCCTGTTTTGGTATCTATAATAGTAGAGGAGGAGTAAAGCATGGCCAAAATAAAAGTATTATTTATTCAGGAGAAGAAGATCAAGAAGGGAGCAATAAGCTTAAGCGACCTGATTGAGAACGAGGTGCCGGACACTTATGAGTTTGAGCATGTCAGTGCGAAAGAAGATATTATTGGCAAAGTGGCGGGGTTCCATCCGCAGATCGTTTTCGTCTCTAACAGCAAGGCTTATGACATCTTCGACCTCGTCCAAAAGATTAAAGAGCTTGACTCCGAGATTGTGATTCTGGCGATGGTATACACCAATTTGGGCTCCGAGCGTGAGATGATGGACGGGCTTACTGAGATGGGAGTTTACAAATGCTATACTTCCCAGCTGTCGGTTGATTCGCTGATTCACGATATGTTTGTCTCCCTTAATATGGAATAAGCGAGGTGGGAATATGAAAGAAAAAAGACGAGTACAGTTAGATGATATGATAAGCTCGTTCCGGGAAATATGGAGGTATGATAAGAGGCTGTTTCTCATACTGCTTGTTACTGTCTTTATCAATGCTTTAAGACCGTTTCCGAATATCATATTGTCAGGACTGATTATAGACAGCATTTCTCAGAAAGAGGCATATTCACAGATTGTCTTCTATGTTCTTCTGATGTTCGGGTCGATATTTGTCCTCGAAGCTATCAGCATCTACTTAGGGAAGATAAAAGAATATCTCTTTTTGAAGTTTACCAACAAGCTTAATAATGACATCAGCCAGAAGTGCCTGAACATGGATTATGAGCAGTTCAACGATACTTCTTTTCAGGACAGCATACAGCTCACGAATCAGATTGCTCAGGGCAACAATTACTTTACCAGTATCACAACGGTATTTGATACGTTGTCTAATATCATCTCGCTGATAGGTATAGTTGCCATCATGACGATGCTGAACAAGTGGCTGTTTCTGATTGCTGTGGTTCTGATTGGGTTGCAGTCGGTTTTGCAAATCGTAAGGCAGAAATACAACCTCCAGTTTCAGAGTGACTCTTCAAGAGAACAACGACGGCTCGGCTATGTGTCTCAGATTCCGAAAAACATTCCTGCGAAGAAAGACATTGATATGTTCGACCTTCGGAGCTATGTTTTCAGCAAGATTGAGCATTTTCAGAAGAATATACTGAGCCTCAACCTTCGTAGGATTAAGAAAGACGGTGTGATAAATCTTGCTACCTTCCTCTTCACCACGATATTCCAGATTTCTGCTTATCTGCTGATTGGAATTGATGCGCTGCAAGGCACAATCTCAGTCGGTGAGTTCACGATGGGTGTGGCGTCGCTTATCAGCTTTATGTCGGCATTCTCATATGTGGCGACGAATATGCTGAACTTCAACAACAGTCTGAGCTATATCCACATGTATAAATCCTTCCTTACATATGAAAGCAAGTTTGATGATGATAAGGGACTGAAGCTGGAAGACCTCAACCTTGACGATATTGAAATTGAGTTCAAGAATGTGTCGTTCCGCTATCCTAACAGCACTTCCTATGTTCTCAAGAACATCAACCTGAAGCTCAGCAGTAAGGAAAAGTTAGCGGTTGTTGGGTATAATGGAGCTGGAAAAACGACTTTCACGCTGCTCCTGACCAGAATGTATGAACCGACAGAGGGCGAAATTCTCCTCAACGGAATCAATATCCAGAAGATAAACTACCGGGATTATCTGAAAATCTTTTCGGCAGTAAATCAGGATTTCTTCCTGTTCCCGTTCACTATTCTCGAAAACGTTGCCGGAAAGAGCGAGGTTACAGATGAGGAAAAAGAAAAGCTCATGGAGCTGTGCCGGAGCGTTGGAATGGAAGAAAGAATCGGGAGGATGTACCGTGGCTTGGACACGCCTATCACGAAAGAGCTGTTTGCCGCAGGAATAGACTTGTCAGGCGGAGAAAGGCAGAAGATTGCGATTTTGCGGTCTCTTTATAAAGACTCTCCTGTTCTCATCCTTGACGAACCGACAGCCGCATTGGATCCCATCGCCGAATGTGAGATATACCGCAACTTCGCCGACATATCCGACGGCAAGCTCACGGTGTATATCTCCCACAGAATCAACAGCACCCGCTTCTGCGACAAGATAGCCGTGTTCGACCACGGTCAGATTAAGGAGTATGGGACGTTTGAGGAACTCATGGACCTGCATGGGCTGTATTATACCTTCTTTGAGACGCAGGCGGAGATGTATAAATGAGATTTAAGTTGTGAGAGAAAAGGAGTAATTGAATTAAAAAAGAGCGTATGGCTGGGATGACATACGCTCTTTTTGTTGTTTCCGAGATGAATGCATTTCGATAATAAATACACGAATAGCGAATAAAAATTAACGATAATCGATAATTTCCTATTGACACGGGTGAAAGAAGGTGATATAATTCAGTCAGAAACGCTGAAGGAAGGTTACTAAATGGAAAAAGAAATACTGAAGGTAAGTGGCATGAACAAGTCCTATGGAGAAGAATTGATATTCCAGGATGTTAATTTTGAAATCCAAGAAGGTGAAGTTGTGGGATTTCTGGGCAATAACGGCACTGGCAAAACCACTATGATGAAAATAATTCTTGGTCTGACCCCCTATTCTTCGGGACAAGTTCAGTATCTTGGCGACCCTCATTACCTCGAAAAGGCGGATTCGCTCAATTCAATCGGATATTTGATGGAAACGCCATTATATGGTTATCTGGATGCACACGATACGCTGAAGCTGATGTCATATTATAGCGGGCAAAGCATCACAGATGCTCAGATCGACGAGCTCCTGAAAAAAGTGAGGTTAAAAGCAAGCAAGAAAAAGGTCAAAGAGTATTCGTTCGGCATGTGTCAGAAGCTAAGGCTGGCGATTGCGTTCATGTATAGTCGCAAGCTTCTGATCCTTGATGAACCGACGGTTGGTTTGGACCCTCAGGCTGTGGATGAGTTTGTCGATATCATCAAAGAGATGGTAGCGGAAAAGGATGTCAGCGTACTATTGTCAAGTCATCAACTGGAAGCGATTGAACCGCTATGCGATAGGTATCTATACATATCCGACCATCAAATTAAAGAGAAAGCAGTAATTGACAGAAGCATATACAGGAGGATTAGCAATGAGTAATGTTATTATCGGAGAGATGTATAAGCAGTTAAAGAAAAAGAGCATTATCATAATTGCCCTTGTTGCTGTTATTCCCTTTGCATTTTCGTTTCTGATTTATGCAGAGCCTTCTTTCCTGGAAATGGACGGCGAATTCGGATATCTGTCTTATATGGTTGTTATGTGGCAGTCAATGTGGTCTATGTTCATTCCACACATATTGGTTGTATACCTGATCTCCTGTGTAACCGAGGACGAGGCTCAAGGGCAGATTCTTTATGAGTTCAGCAGGATTCCAGACAGAGGCTCCTTGGTCTTGGGACGGCTTATGTCCATTATGATAATGGTTGTCGGGTACATAATTGCATTTTTTGTGTCGGCAACCGCAGGATTCTTGGCCTTTATAACAAGAACAGAACACTATAATCCGAGTGACGTTATATCCCATGAGGAAATTGTTCAACTGTGGACTGGATTTTTGATCTTGCTACTTGTTGTAAGCTTGATATATTCCATTTCGTCGAAGGTGAAACCTATCATCACACTGGTGATAGTCATTATCGGGCACTTTTTGCTGAGCAATATATCCTATATAGAAAACTGGAAGATAATTCCTGGGACATTAGCCTACAACATGGAGTACACAGTTGATAGTGAAAATATGCCGCTGGTTATAGTATATCAATCTATTATTCTTGTCGCACTGATTACAATGTGCCTGGTGTACAAGAAAATAGATTACAAGCATATGGAAGTAACATTTTAACAGAAGAAAGGTATGGTCTTATGAAGAAAATCGAGAAAATTTCAAATGTAATTTTTGTAATCCTGAGAGCTTTACAGGTTGTAAGCGTGGTGATTGCAATTTTGTGTGCAGTTGTGCTTACCATCGGATTAGTCAGTAATTCATTAAGCACAAGAGTATCAGTAGATCTGGGATATGTGTCACTTGATGTAGCGGACAAAATAGTGCCAACAATGCTGAATTCTCAGATGTTCTTAATGGTCGTACTTGTTACGAGCATTATTATACTGAGTGTTATCTTCATGGTACTGCAATTGCTTTGCAAAATCTTTGACCCAATGCGTAAGGGACGGCCTTTTGAGAAAAGTGTGCCGTCAAATATCAAGAAAATCGCCTTGCTCGTTTTGTGTGGCGGTACCGTATGTGAGATTCTGAAAAATATACTCATAACATATCTGACCAACTCGCTCAACATCACGGAGATTCTTTTGAACGAATATGTGGAGAACGTCAAAGTGGATGTGAACTTTAATGCTGTCTATATAGTATTTGCAATTCTTCTGTGGCTCATCGCACTTGTATTTGAGTATGGTGCAATGTTGCAGCAAGAGTCGGACGAAACTTTGTGATGGAGATGCCTGCCATGGGGAAAATTGTTTTGAGACTTGACCGCGTAATGGCGGATCGGAAGATTTCTTTAAAAGAATTATCGGAAAAAGTAGGAAGAAGCAACGTAAACCTGTCCAAGATTAAGACAGGAAAAATCAGCGCTATCCGTTTTTCCACATTAGAGGCCATCTGCGAAGCCTTGAATTGCCAACCTGGAGATATTCTTGAGTATGTCCCAGATTCAGAAGAGTGATAAATGTTTTGACAAAACAAAAAAGAGCGACTGTAAAAAGTCGCTCTTCTTTCGTCTGGCAGGGGCAGAAGGACTTGAACCCTCGGCACGCGGTTTTGGAGACCGCTGCTCTACCATCTGAGCTATACCCCTAAGGTGGTGGGCCAACAGGGACTCGAACCCCGGACCGACCGGTTATGAGCCGGTAGCTCTAACCAACTGAGCTATTGGCCCTTAGGATAAACCCAATTGTTGACACCGTATATAAAGCAAAAAGCCCTCACGAGGGAAACTCAAGGCATTCCTCGTGAAGAGCCATGGTGACCCGTGCGAGAATCGAACTCGCGTTACCGGCGTGAGAGGCCGGTGTCTTAGCCGCTTGACCAACGGGCCAATGGTGCACCATCGGGGACTCGAACCCAGGACCCACTGATTAAGAGTCAGTTGCTCTACCAACTGAGCTAATGGTGCAAAAAGTGTCGGCAACACCAATTTTCCCAGGACGTCGCCATCCAAGTATCGTAGGCGA